>NZ_JAJUWU010000007.1 GCF_021390325.1 Jiella avicenniae
GAGCTTCATAGTCTGAGCGAAGCGGAATGGGCGGGGCCATGGCGAACAAACTCCTGTTCGCCATCTTGAATCATATCCCGGACGGGTCGGGAATCCCATACGAGTCAGTCAATGCGGGAATTGGTATTAGACGCGAAGCGGCTAAACGATAGAAATCGCAAGAGAGGGGTTTCACCCTGTCCGCCCATGCACCGTTGCATCGCCAATGCGCCCTGTTCTCGGTCGCGGCGGCTGAAACGGGGATACCCCTCTCTTGCCATTCTCAAGGTTTGGACGACGCTCCGCGCCGCCCAACTCCTTGGAATGGCTTTCTCTCCCACGGAGGGGAGAGAGGGCGCGCGGGAGCTGAAGCGGGCGCCCCTTTGAAGGTTTTCACCGCTGAAGCCGCTGCCCTGGCGGCAGAACTGGACGCGTCACCCGCCGCGTCGTCATTCTCGGGCCAAGTCCCGAGAATCCAGGGGCCGCGCTTCGAACGCCCGATGTCGCCACGTTACCGGCCTGCCTCCGGCGCTCTTCTGGATTCTCGGCACGGGGGCCGAGAATGACGCCGAGCCTCGGGGGAAAGAGGGCGCCTCGTCCTGTTCCGCAAAAAAGATATCCCCATCCCCTAACTCCACCCGTATCATCCCCCGACCGCCGGCCCACGGAACGGGCACGAATGATCACCGGGATCGTTCGGGGGCCGGCGGGCGGTGTCCGCGGCGGAGCGCTCTTCCGGAGGGTGGCCGTCCCGGACGGTTGCGAGGCGCCGCTGGCCCCTCCTCGACTATGCGGGGGGTGCGGATCGGTCCGCTTGACCGGGGGCACCCGGGAAGCGCCAGCCGCCATCGCGACGACCCGTCCCCGCCGCGGCAGCGTCGGGGTCGCCGAAAAGGCAGCGGGTCGGCGCGATGCATCGCGACCGTAACGCACCGCGCGGGATGCCGGAGGCGGACCGTACAAATACAAAGTTCGGAGGGTCTGCCTCCGGCATCCCGTCGCCCGCCCTCTGGAGCGCGGCGGCCGAAACGACGCTCCATCCCTTCGCGGCTTTCGCCGGCGAGGCGGTTTTCGCGCGCCCGCCGGTGAGAGGCGCCGGCGCTATTCGTCGCCGGAAATATGCGGCGCCGCGTCCGGGCCGGCCATGCGGTTGTAGGCGTCGAGGGCGGCGACCTTATAGGCCTCGGCGAGGGTGGGATAGTTGAAGGTGTTCTCGACGAAATAGTCGAGCGTGCCCTTGAGGTTGAGCACGGCCTGGCCGATGTGGATCAGCTCGGTCGCGCCTTCGCCGACGATGTGGCAGCCGAGGAGCCGGCGGGTCTTGAGGCTGAAGATCATCTTCAGCATGCCCCGGTCGAGGCCCATGATGTGGCCGCGCGAGGTCTCGCGGAAGCGGGCGACGCCGGTCTCGTAGGGAATGTTCCGCTCGGCGACTTCCCGCTCGGTCATGCCGACCATCGACATTTCCGGCACCGAATAGATGCCGTAGGGGAAATAGTCCGGCGGCTCGACGGCGGTGAAGCCGAAGGCGTGGCAGGCGGCGACGCGGCCCTGTTCCATCGAGGTCGAGGCGAGACTCGGAAAGCCGATGACGTCGCCGGCGGCGTAGATGTGCGGCACTTCGGTCTGCAGGGTCTTCGGGTCGACCTTGAGGCGCCCGCGATGATCGGTGGTCAGCCCGCAGGCGTCGAGATTGAGCACCCGGGTCGAGCCCATGCGGCCGGCGGCGAAGAGCACCATCTGGGTGCGCACGTGCCGCCCGCCCTCGAGCACGATCTCGCAGGCGTCGCCGGTCCTCGTCACGCGCTCGACCTTGTGGCCGAAGCGCAGCGCCATGCCGCTGTCGCGCAGCTGGTAGGTGAAGTCCGACAGGAGTTCCTTGTCGAGGAAGTCGAGCATCGAATCGCGCGG
Organism: Jiella avicenniae; assembly: GCF_021390325.1. Taxonomy (GTDB): domain Bacteria; phylum Pseudomonadota; class Alphaproteobacteria; order Rhizobiales; family Rhizobiaceae; genus Jiella; species Jiella avicenniae. The sequence continues at coordinate 1,891 of NZ_JAJUWU010000007.1, forward strand.
CTCGATCAGCGTCACCTTGACGTCGAGCGCGCTGAAGATCGTCGCATATTCGACGCCGATGACGCCGGCCCCGATCACCGCGATCGAGCGGGGCAGCGAAGCGAGATCGATGATCTCGTCCGAGTCGAGGACGGTCTTGCCGTCGAAGGGGATGTAGTCCGGCCGGAACGGGTGGGTGCCGGTGGCGATCAGGAAGTGGCCGCCGCCGAACTGGTGGATCTCGCCTTCGTCGCCCAGCACCTCGATCGTGTGGGCGTCGACGAACCGCGCCTCGCCGCGCAGCACCGAGACCCGGTTGCGGGCGAACTGATGCTCCAGCACCTCGACCTCGTGGGTGAGGGTGAGGTGCAGCCGATCGCGCAGGTCGTTCGCGGTGATGTCCTTCTTGACCCGGTAGGCCCGGCCGTAGAACCCTCGCTCGCGCCAGCCCGAAAGATTGAGCACGGTCTCGCGCAGGGTCTTCGAGGGGATCGTGCCGGTGTGGACCGAGACGCCGCCGACCTTGCGCCCGCGTTCGACGACGAGGACGCTGCGCCCCAGCTTGGCGGCCTGGATGGCGGCTCGGCGGCCGGAGGGGCCCGAGCCGATGACGATGAAGTCGTATTGCTCCACGATCGGACCTCGATCTGACAATTCCACGTAAAGTCCGATTCCAGCTACCGCCGGAACCGACTTTTGCAACGCAGCAACTACATCTTTCCGCTTTTACGGGCCTTGCCGGTCGGGCAAGCGGCGGCGGATCGCCCGAGACGGCACTGCGACCGCTGCGGAATGGGACGCGGGCGGTGACCGATCCATCAACGGCGCCGACATTGCCACGGGCGGGGCGCGGCGCTACCACCAGCCGCAACGATCACGATCAAGCGGAGATGCCGCCATGGCGCTCGATGTCGCCGTCCAGATGGACCACGTCTCGTCGATTTCGATCAAGGGCGATTCGACCTTCGCCATCTGCCTCGAGGCCCAGCGCCGGGGGCACTCGCTGTTCCACTACACGCCGGAGAAGCTGTCGCTGCGCGACGGCAGGGTGACGGTGCGCGGCGAGGCGATGGAACTGCGGGAAGAGGAGGGCAACCACTTCACCCTCGGCCCGGCGGAAAAGCGCGATCTCGGCGAGGCGGACGTCGTGCTCCTGCGCCAGGATCCGCCCTTCGACATGGCCTACATCACCTCGACCCACATCCTCGAACGGGTGCAGCCGAAGACGCTGGTGGTCAACGATCCGGCCTCGGTGCGCAATGCGCCGGAGAAGATCTTCGTCACCGAGTTTCCCGAGCTGATGCCGGAAACGCTGATCACCAAGGACATCGCCGAGGTGATGGATTTCCGGGCCGAGTTCGGCGAGATCGTCATGAAGCCGCTCTACGGCAATGGCGGGGCGGGAGTCTTCCACATCACCAGGGAAGACCGCAACCTCACCTCGTTCTTCGAGACCTTCGGCCTTCTGTTCCGCGAGCCCTTCATCGTCCAGCGCTATCTGAAGGACGTGCGCCAGGGGGACAAGCGGATCATCCTCGTCGACGGCGAGATCGCCGGAGCGATCAACCGCGTCCCGGCCGAGACCGACGCGCGCTCCAACATGCATGTCGGGGGCGTCGCCACCGCCACCGAACTGACGGCGCGCGAACGGGAGATCTGCGAGCGGATCGGGCCGGCGCTGAAGGAGCGCGACCTGTTGTTCGTCGGCATCGACGTCATCGGCGGGCTGCTCACCGAGATCAACGTCACCTCGCCGACGGGCATCCGCGAGGTCTCCCGCTTCGGCGGCAACGACATCGCGGCGATGATCTGGGACGCCATCGAGGCGCGGCTCTGAGGCGGCGCCGGGCCGATCACGGCATGGGCGACGGAGGCGGGCCTTCGGTCTTCGTTCAACATGAACGGCGGATGAAGCCGCCGTTACGGAACCGTTCGGACGCACTATGTTTTCCTGCAGTCGAAATGGTCGGGAGCCCTCGACCACGGATCTTTCGGCAGGAGGAACACCCATCATGAAGAAGACTCTTCTCGCGGCCGCCGCTCTGGCGAGCGCCGTCGCGGTTCCCGCAGGCTCGGCCTACGCCTCGGAAAAGGCCATCGCCACCACCAACGTCAATCTGCGCGCCGGACCCTCGACCGACTATCCCGTCGTCGACGTGCTCGTCGCCGGCGAGGGGCTGCGGGTGTTCGGCTGCCTGCAGACCCGCTCCTGGTGCGACGTTCGGTTTCGCGGCCAGCGCGGCTGGATCTCGGCGAACTACATCGCGCTGACCGGCGGCAACTATTCCGGGCGGCACGATTTCGATCCCTATTCGGCGCCGGTGATCACCTTCTCGATCGACAGCTACTGGGGCGATCACTATCGCAGCCGCAACTTCTATCACAATCGCGACCGCTTCCGGGGCCACCGGGGACCGGGTCGTGATCGCGGCGATTGGGGTCGCGACCGTCACGACCGTGGCGACCGTCATCGCGGCGATCGTGGGCGCGACTATGGTGACCGTGATGGCCGCGACGACGATCGCGGCCGGGACTTCGGCGATCGCGACGGGCGCGGTGGACGCGGTGACTTCGATCGCCGGCGTCCCGACGATCGGGCCGACTTCGATCGCCGTGGCCGTGGCGACGATCGGCGTGGCGATTTCTTCCGGCGCGATCGTGACGGCGACGATCGCGGCCCGCGTCACGACGGAGGACGGCGCGGGGACGGACCGCCGCGGCCGCTCTACCGCGTCGACTGAACCTTTGGCAGCGCGCTTCCGCTCGAGACTGCCGGCGGGATCCGTCGTGACGAGAAAGATGGCGATGCCGGCCGAGGGGGCCGGCATCCGGCTTTTGCTTGCGCCTTGCCGTCTGCTTGGAGATGGACCATCGCTGTGCTAAGGCCCGCTCGATGCCGAGCGAAGAAGCGGCCGTCTCCGGTCGGCGCGAGGCCGGCGAGCTACGGGCGCCCGTGCCGCCGAGCCGACTTGCCAACGAGCCAAAGCGGGAGAGTGACAGCATGAGCCATGCCCCCAGTGCCGACGCGAAGAGCGATTTCTCCGGCTTCTTCACCACTCCGGTCGCCGAGAGCGATCCCGAACTCTTCTCCGCCATGGAGAAGGAACTCGGTCGCCAGCGCCACGAGATCGAACTGATCGCCTCGGAGAACATCGTCTCGCGCGCCGTGATGGAAGCGCAGGGCTCCGTCCTGACCAACAAATATGCCGAGGGCTATCCCGGCCGGCGCTACTATGGCGGCTGCCAGTACGTCGACATCGTCGAGGAACTGGCGATCGATCGGGTGAAACAGCTTTTCGGCTGCGCCTTCGCCAACGTCCAGGCCAATTCCGGCAGCCAGGCCAACCAGGCGGTGCTGCTGGCGCTGTCGAAGCCCGGCGCGACGCTGCTCGGCATGAGCCTCGACGCCGGCGGCCATCTCACCCACGGCGCCAAGCCGAACCTGTCCGGCCGCTGGTTCAACGCCGTGCAGTACGGTCTCGACACCTCGACCGGCCTCATCGACTACGACCAGGTGGAAAGCCTCGCCCTCGACCACAAGCCGGAGGTGATCGTCGCCGGCGGCTCGGCCTATTCGCGGCAGATCGACTTCGCGCGCTTCCGCGCCATCGCCGACAAGGTCGGCGCCTATCTCTGGGTCGACATGGCGCATTTCGCCGGTCTCGTCGCGGCCGGCCATCATCCGAGCCCGTTCCCGCACGCCCATGTCGCGACCTCGACGACCCACAAGACCCTGCGCGGCCCGCGCGGCGGCATCGTTCTGACCAACGACGAAGAGATCGCCAAGAAGATCAACTCGGCAATCTTCCCGGGCCTCCAGGGCGGCCCGCTGATGCATGTCATCGCCGGCAAGGCGGTGGCCTTCGGCGAGGCGCTGCAGCCGGCCTTCAAGTCCTATATCGGCGCGGTCTGCGAGAACGCCAAGGTTCTCGCCGAGACGCTGCGCGAGGGCGGTCTCGACATCGTCTCCGGCGGCACCGACACGCATCTGATGCTGGTCGACCTCCGGCCGATGAACCTCACCGGCAAGGCGTCGGAAAAGGCGCTCGGCCGGGCGAACGTCACCTGCAACAAGAACGGCGTGCCGAACGACCCGCAGAAGCCGATGATCACCTCGGGCATCCGGCTCGGAACCCCGGCGGCGACCAGCCGCGGCTTCGGCACGGCCGAATTCCGCGAGGTCGGCAAGCTGATTCTCGAAGTGCTGGACAGCCTGCGCAAGTCCAACTCCGAGGAGGGCAACGCCGAGGTCGAAGCTTCGGTGAAAGAGCGGGTCGTCGCGCTGACCGACCGTTTTCCGATCTATCAGGCGATCTGAGCGGGGCGAAACTTTTCGGCCGGCCAAGCCATCATTATCTGAAAAGGCCGCCCTCGCGCGGCCTTTTCTTCGTATGAATCCAGGAGTGCCGAAACGATGCGCTGCCCCTTTTGCGGGTCCCAGGACAGCCAGGTGAAGGATTCGCGCCCCGCCGAGGACGGCGCGGCGATCCGCCGGCGGCGGGTCTGCCCGGACTGCTCGGGCCGTTTCACCACCTTCGAGCGGGTGCAGCTGCGCGAACTGCACGTCCTGAAGAAATCCGGCAAGCGCGTGCCCTTCGAGCGCGACAAGCTCGCCCGGTCGATCGAGATCGCGCTCAGAAAGCGTCCGGTCGATCCGGCGAGGGTCGAGCGGATGATCTCCGGCATCGTCCGCCGGCTCGAGCAGATGGGCGAGGCGGAAGTGCGGTCGGACGTGATCGGCGCGATGGTGATGGAGGCGCTGAGGGGCCTCGACGACGTCGCCTATGTGCGCTTCGCCTCGGTCTATCGCGACTTCGCCGAGGCCAGCGACTTCGAATCGGTGATCGGCGAACTGGCGCGCACGCACAAGGAAGCGGTGATTGCCGCGCCGCCGGCCGTTTCGCTCGAAGCGGACGATCCCCATGACGACTGAGCTTCCAGCCTTCTCGCCGGAACGGCCGGAGGACCGGCGCTTCATGGCGGCGGCGATCCGCTATGCCATGCGCAATGCCGGCCGGACGGGGACCAATCCTTCCGTCGCCACGCTGATCGTCCAGGACGACGGCGACGGGCGGGGCCCCCGGATCGTCGGGCGCGGCGTCACCGCCCTCGGTGGCCGGCCCCATGCCGAAGCGGGCGCGCTCGCCGAGGCGGGAGATCTCGCGCGCGGCGCGACGGCCTACGTGACGCTCGAACCCTGCGCCCATCACGGCCGCACGCCCCCCTGCGCCGAGGCGCTCGTCCGGGCCGGCATCTCCCGCGTTGTGTCGGCCGCCGCCGATCCGGATCCGCGGGTGAACGGCAAGGGGCACGGGATGCTGCTGGCCGGCGGGGTCGCGGTCACGCCGAAGGTGATGGCGAAGGAGGCCGCCCGCACGATCGAGGGCTACCTCACCCGGCACCGGCTCGGAAGGCCGGGCGTGACCCTGAAACTCGCTCTGTCGCGGGACGGGCGGATCGGCGTGAGGGGCGGCGGGCAGGTGAAGATCACCGGCCCGATCTCCGACGCCCAGACCCATCTCGTGCGGGCCCGCAACGACGCCATCCTCGTCGGCGCCGGGACCGCGCTCGACGACGATCCGCGGCTCGACTGCCGGCTGCCGGGCATGGCGGGCCGCTCGCCGGCGCGCATCGTCCTCGATCCGCATCTGCGCACGTCGCCGGAGATGACGGTGGCGCGCACCGCAAGGACCGTGCCGACGATGATCGCGACCTATGAGGCTTCCGACGCCGACCGCCGCGCAGCGCTTGCCGCCGAGGGCGTGTCCTTCGTCGCCTGCGTGCCCGATCCGGAGACCGGCCTCGTGGCACTGCCCGAGCTTCTGGAAGATCTCGCGGCGACGGGGATCACCTCGATCATGGTCGAGGGCGGGGCGACGATCGCGGCGAGTTTCCTCGACGCCGCGCTGGTCGACCGGCTGATCCTCGCCGAGGGCGCCGTCGAGATCGGCGAGGACGGGCTGAAGGCGCCGATCGACGTCGATGCTGCGAGGCGGCGTTTCAAACTCCTGCGCCAGGACGTCTTCGGCGCCGACAGATGGTTCGAATTTGCTTGTGGGGATGGGCTCTGATGTTCACCGGGATCGTCACCGACATCGGCCGGATCGAGGCCGTCGCCCCGCGGAACGAGGGGAGAGCTTTCCGCGTCGCCACCGAATACGATCCCAGGGGCATCGAGATCGGCGCGTCGATCGCCTGCGCCGGGGTGTGCCTGACGGTGACGGCGCTGTCCGAGGCGACGTCGAACGCCCGCTGGTTCGAGGTGGAAGCCTGGGAGGAAGCGCTGCGGCTGACGACGGCCGGCGGGTGGCAGACGGGAAGCCGCATCAATCTCGAACGCTCGCTCAAGGTCGGCGACGAACTCGGCGGCCATCTCGTCTCGGGTCACGTCGACGGGCTGGCGGAGATCGTGGCGCGCGAGGAGGAAGGCGAGGCCGTCCGGTTTCGCCTGAGGGCGCCGCAGGATCTCGAGCGCTACATCGCCCGCAAGGGCTCGATCTGTCTCGACGGGACCTCGCTGACCGTCAATTCGGTCGAGGACGACGTCTTCGACGTCCTGCTCATCCGCCATTCGCTCGCCGTAACCACATGGGGCGATCGGCAGGTCGGCGACCTCGTCAATCTTGAGATCGACCAGATTGCGCGCTATGCGGAGCGCCTGTTCGGCGCGCCGACCGGCTGAAGCGACCCGTTCGCTTCTCTTCCGGCTCCGCGCCGCTCTCGATCTTACGCTCCACGTCGCCCAGCAGATCCGCGGATTCATCGAGTGACCGGTCGGCGCCCGGAAGCGCCCAGCGGCGACCAGGCCTTGAAAGGGCACATTCCATGGCGGCCAAACCGCACATCCTGATCGTCGAGGCGCGCTATTACGAGCACATCGCCGATCATCTTCTCAACGGCGCCAAGCGCGCGCTCGACGAAGCGGGAGCGACCTACGAGGTCGTCACCGTGCCGGGCGCGCTGGAGGTTCCCGCCGCGATCGGCTTCGCCCTGTCCGGCGCCGACGGCGGCGGCACCGAATTCGACGGCTATGTCGCACTCGGTTGCGTCATTCGCGGCGAGACGTTTCACTTCGACATCGTCGCGGGCGAATCCGCCCGCGCCCTGATGTCGCTCACCGTCGACGAGGGGCTCGCGCTCGGCAACGCCATTCTCACCGTCGAGACCGAGGAGCAGGCGCTGGTGCGGGCCGACCCGGCGCGCAAGAACAAGGGCGGCGAGGCAGCGCAGGTCGCGTTGCGCATGATCGCCCTCAGGGATCATTTCGGAGCCTGACGATGGCAGAAGCTGCCCAGCCGCCGCGCCCTCTGAAAGCGGCCAACAAGCGTGGCGCGGCGCGCCTCGCCGCCGTCCAGGCCCTCTATCAGATGGAGGTCGGCGGCTCGACGCTGATGGAGACCGTCGCCGAATACGAATCCTTCCGGCTCGGCAGGGAGATCGACGGCGACCAGTATCGCGACGCCGATGCCGCCTGGTTCCGCGACGTCGTCGCCGGCGTCGTGCGCCAGCAGACGGCGATCGACCCGCTGATCCACAAGGCGCTGCCGACCGACTGGCCGCTCGCCCGCCTCGACACGACGCTGCGGGCGCTGATGCGTGCCGGCGTCTTCGAGATCCGCTCGCGGCTCGACGTTCCGGTCGCCGTCATCATCAACGAATATGTCGACGTCGCGCGGGCCTTCTACACCGAGGAGGAGCCGCGGCTGGTGAACGCCGTGCTCGACCGGATCGCCAAGGAACAGCGCCCCGAGGCGGGCGGAAACGCCGCAAGGCGCGAACGGCCGTGACCGTCGCGGCGGAGCCGGTCGGCGGATTGGGCGTCAGGACCGCGCGGCGCAACGCCCTCGTTCTGGCGACCGCCCAGGCCATCGTCGGCTCGGCCGCCCCGGTGGCGATCTCCACCGGCGGCCTCGCCGGCACCTGGCTGCTGCTCGAGGACAAGTCTTTGGCGACGCTGCCCGTCACCGGCTTCAACGTCGGCGTCGCGCTCGGCGCGCTGCCGGCGGCGGCGCTGATGCGGGCGATCGGCCGGCGGCTCGGCTTTTCCTCCGGCGCGCTCGTCGTCTCGATCGGCGGGCTTCTCGCCGGCTTTTCCCTGCTCGCCCAGTCCTTCTGGCCCTTCGTCGCCTCGCTGATGCTGGTCGGTTGCGGCAACGCCTTCACCCAGCAATACCGCTTCGCCGCCACCGACGGCGCGCCGCGCGACTATCAGGCGCGGGCGATCTCCGTCGTTCTCGCCGGGGGCATGTTCGCCGCCGTCATCGGCCCGCAGATGGTCAACTTCACCACCGGCCTGTTCCGGCCGGCGGAATTTGCCGGGGCGTTCTTCGGCGTTTCGGTTCTCGGCCTTCTCGGCGTCTTCGTGCTCTCGCGGCTGAAGATGGTCGAAAGAACGGTCCCAGAAGTGGGCGAGGAGCCGTCCGCTCCCGCCCGTCCGCTCGGCGAAATCATCGCCCAGCCGCGGTTCCTCACGGCGCTTCTGTGCGGCGTCGGCAGCTACGCGATGATGAGCTTCGTGATGACCGGCGCGCCGCTCGCCATCGTCGCCTGCGGCCACCCGCAGGAGATCGGCTTCTTCGGCATCCAGTGGCACGTCATGGCGATGTTCGGCCCGAGCTTCTTCACCGGCCGGCTGATCTCCCGTTTCGGCAAGGAGCGGGTGATCGCGATGGGTCTCCTCGCGCTTCTCGCCAGCTTCGCCGTGTTCCTGTCGGGTATCGCCGTCTGGCAGTTCTGGCTCGGCCTCGTCCTCCTCGGGCTCGGCTGGAACTTCGGCTTCATCGGCGCGACGGCGATGGTCGCCGAGACCCACCGGCCGTCCGAAAAGGGCAAGACGCAAGGGTTTCACGATCTCGCGCTGTTCACGACGGTGGCCGTTTCCTCCTTCATGTCGGGGCGGGTCTTCGTCGCCAGCGGCTGGGAGACGATGAACCTCGTCGCCCTGCCGATCGCCCTCGTCTGCATGGCGGCGATCGTCTTCGAGGCCCGCCGCGCCGGCGCCCGGCTGCTTTCGGGCTGACCGCGCGGCGCCGGCCGGGCCGGGCCGAGCCCGCCGAACCGCCTGCATTTCCCGCTTTCCTTCCCTGCGCTTGACGCGGCCACGTGCTCATATAACCTCCGCTTGCCTCGGGTCGGGGGAGCAGGTCGGCCGGGGCTCACGAAGCCAAAAAACGGGATCGTCGCCGGCCGGGCGCCTGCGACCAAGCGAGGAAACGGCATGCAGACAATTCTATGGGTCGTGGCCCTGTGCGGGCTGCTGGCGCTCGTCTACGCCATGTGGGCGACACGCTCCGTTCTTGCCGCCGATCAGGGCTCGGCCCGGATGCAGGAGATCGCCGGCGCGATCCGCGAGGGTGCGCAGGCCTATCTCGCCCGGCAGTATACGACGATCGCCATCGTCGGCGTCGTCGTCTTCGCGCTGACCTGGCTGCTCCTGTCGCTCTACGCGGCGGCGGGCTTCGCCATCGGCGCGATCCTCTCGGGTCTCGCCGGCTTCGTCGGCATGAACGTTTCGGTCCGGGCGAACGTCCGCACCGCCCAGGCCGCCGCCCGCTCGCTCGGCGCGGGCCTCTCCGTCGCCTTCAAGTCCGGGGCGATCACCGGCCTTCTCGTCGCCGGTCTCGCGCTTCTCGGCGTGACCCTCTACTTCCTGGCCCTGACCGCCTGGTTCGGCTTCGAGCCGGCCGACCGCACCGTCATCGACGCGCTGGTCTCGCTCGGCTTCGGTGCCTCGCTGATCTCGATCTTCGCCCGCCTCGGCGGCGGCATCTTCACCAAGGGCGCCGACGTCGGCGGCGATCTCGTCGGCAAGGTCGAGGCCGGCATTCCCGAGGACGATCCGCGCAATCCGGCCACCATCGCCGACAATGTCGGCGACAATGTCGGCGACTGCGCCGGCATGGCCGCCGACCTGTTCGAGACCTATGCGGTGACCGTCGTCGCCACCATGGTGCTCGGCGCGATCTTCTTCGCCGGCTCGGCCGCCATCGAGAGCGTGATGATCTATCCTCTGGCGATCTGCGGCGCCTGCATCGTCACCTCGATCATCGGCACCTTCTTCGTCCGGCTCGGCGCCAACGGCTCGATCATGGGCGCGCTCTACAAGGGCCTGTGGGTGACGACGCTCCTGTCCATCGTCGGGCTCGCCGCCGCCACCTGGGCGACCGTCGGCTTCGGCGACGTCGGCCAGTCCTCGGCCGGCATCACCATCAACGGCCTCAACCTGTTCATCTGCGGCATCGTCGGCCTCGCCGTCACCGGGCTGATCGTCTGGATCACCGAGTTCTACACCGGCATCGGCTTCCGCCCGGTGCGCTCGATCTCGGAGGCCTCGGTCTCCGGCCACGGCACGAACGTCATCCAGGGTCTGGCCGTCTCCCTCGAGGCGACGGCGCTGCCGACGATCGTCATCGTCGCCGGCATCATTTCGACCTACCAGCTCGCCGGCCTCTACGGAACCGGCATCGCGGTGACCGCCATGCTCGGCGTCGCCGGCATGATCGTCGCCCTCGACGCCTTCGGCCCGGTGACCGACAATGCCGGCGGCATCGCCGAGATGTCGGGCCTTCCCGCGGACGTGCGCCGCTCGACGGATGCCTTGGATGCGGTCGGCAACACCACCAAGGCGGTGACCAAGGGCTATGCCATCGGCTCGGCCGGCCTCGGCGCGCTGGTGCTCTTCGCCGCCTACAACTACGATCTCCAGTATTTCGTCCAGCAGGCGGAAACCGGGTCCGGCTTCGAATATTTCCGGGGCGTCCAGCCGGACTTCGCGCTCACCAACCCCTATGTCGTCGTCGGCCTGCTGCTCGGCGGGCTGATCCCGTTCCTGTTCGGCGGCATCGCGATGACGGCGGTCGGCCGGGCGGCGAGCTCGGTGGTCGAAGAGGTGCGCCGGCAGTTCCGCGACAAGCCCGGCATCATGGCGGGCACCGAGCGGCCGGACTATGCGCGGGCGGTCGATCTCCTCACCCGCGCGGCGATCAAGGAGATGGTGGTCCCCTCGCTCCTGCCGGTGCTGGCGCCGATCGTCGTCTACTTCGCCGTCTATCTGATCTCCGACAAGAGCCAGGCCTTCTCGGCGGTCGGCGCGATGCTGCTCGGCGTCATCGTCACCGGCATATTCGTCGCGATCTCGATGACCTCCGGCGGCGGCGCCTGGGACAACGCCAAGAAGTCCTTCGAGGACGGCTTCGTCGACGGCGCCGGCACCCGCCACATGAAGGGATCGGAGGCGCACAAGGCCTCGGTCACCGGCGATACGGTGGGCGATCCCTACAAGGACACGGCGGGGCCGGCGGTGAACCCGGCGATCAAGATCACCAACATCGTCGCGCTGCTCCTGCTGGCGGTGCTGGCGCATCAGTGAGGAAAATCGTTCGGCAGCGCCTATCCTCTGCATGCTGGGGAAAGGCGCTGCTGGCGCGAGGTTTTGGAGACGGTTGGTCTGAAACGCACATGCGACAGTCAGTCCGAACGGTTCCGCCGTCGGCTTTCAACGGCAATGAAACTGCATTATATTGTCACTCATGGTGAAGTCGGTAAAAACATCTTCGAGTCATGACAAGGAGGGTGGCGGTGCCGCTTCTATCGTCGTGCGGGATGCAAAAACCGGCAAGTTCGTCGAGGTCAGAGGCATTGGGGCGCTGAAGGGAAGCGGGCTCAAGATTAGAAACGACGTCAACTTGGTGAAACCGATCGCAGAGCAGGTCCTATCCGAGCGTTTCCGTCAGCCAAAAGGCGGCTGATTCATGCCGGGCGTCCTGCTCGACACGCACACTTTTTATTGGCTTGCCAGCGGTACGAAGTCGTTGACCGACGAAGCCCTCGTGGCGATCGGAGAAAGCCAGTCGGCTGGCATGCTCTACGTTTCCGCCATTACCGCTTGGGAACTCTCTATCGCGGCGCAAAAGCCACGGCATAGCGACACTCCGCAATTGAATACAACGATTTCCGAGTGGTTTGCGTCAGCCAAGCGGGCGACAAACGCAAAAACATTATCGATCAACCAAACGATCGCGATCGAGGCGGCAGAAGTGCCTGTCGCCACCGGACACAAGGATCCCGGTGACTGCTATCTCGTCGCGACATCGCGAGTCCAAAAAATTCCGCTTATCACGCGGGACAAGGTGCTGCGGAAGCTGGCGCGATCGGAGTATCTCGAAGTGATCGTCTGCTGACGTTCGACGCCCTCACGCCGCGGCGCTGGCGACGAAAGCTTCTTCTGCGAGCGCAATGGCCGACGGCGTGCCGACGGTGATCCAGACGCCGTCGAGCCGCACGCCGTAGAGCCGCTCGGCTTCGATCGAGCGGTCGAAGATCCGGTTCAGCGAAAACCGCTCCACCGGCATGGCTTCGAAGAGTTCCGGCTTCAGGATGGCGCCGCCGGCGTAGATGAAGGGCGAGACGACCCGCTCCGGCACCCGCGAGAGCCGCCCGGTCGGATCCATGACGAAGTCGCCCGAGCCGTCGTAGCCGGTCGACTGGCGCATCTCGGCGATCAACAGCGACACGTCCATCCGCGCCGGATCCCAGAGTTCGGCGAGAAGGTCGAGATTGTCCCGGTAGCCGTCGATCCAGAAGGTGTCGGCGTTGAGCACGTAGAACGGATCGGCGCCGAGTTCGGGCAGCGCCTTGACGATGCCGCCGCCGGAATCGAGCAGCATGTCGGTCTCGTCGGAGACGACGATCTCCATGTCCCGGCGCTTGCGCAGATGGGCGCGCATCAGATCGGCCATGTAGTGGACGTTGACGACGACGCGCTCGACGCCGTTGCGGGCCAGCGCGTCGAGGCCGTAGTCGATGAGCGCCCGGCCGCGCACCTCGATCAGCGGCTTCGGCATGGTGGAGGTGATCGGACGCATGCGCTTGCCGAGACCGGCCGCGAGGATCATCGCGGTCTTGGGCTTGAAGCGGGAAGTGGTCTTTACGAGCTGCATGGTGTCTTCAGTCGTTCGAGCGGTGGCGCCCGGGGCCGGTCTCGTCGAGGAGGCCCCACGTGCCGTAAAGGTGGCTGATGGCCGAGAGGGAGGGATGGCCCAGCGTGCGGCCGAGATATCCCTTAAGCCGTGGTATGTGACGTAGATATTGCGGCTTACCGTCCCTTTTGAGAAGGCGGACGAAAATTCCGAGGATCTTCGTGGCGCGCTGGGTGGCCATGATGGCGTAGTCGCGCTCGAAGGCGAAGGCGTCGAAACCGGGATCCTCGGCGCGCCGGCCGGAAACGTAGGCCGCCGTCAGGGCGGCCTCGAGTTCGGCCGAGAGGTCGACCCGCGCATCCTGGGCGAGCGAGGCGACGTCGTAGGCCGAGGGGCCGATCAGCGCGTCCTGGAAGTCGATGAGGCCGATCTTCGCGGTGCCGTCCGCGTCGGGGCGGTAGATGACGTTGGGCGAGTGGAAGTCGCGCAGGACGAGGCTCCTCTCGGCGCTTTCCAACTCGTCGAAGACGGCGTTCCAGCACTCCGCGAAGAGCGCCCGCTCGTCGTCGCTCGCCGGGCGGCCGAGGGCGTCCGGAATGTACCAGTCGAGCAGCAGTTCCACCTCGATGGTCATGGCGCGCCGGTCATAGGCGGGGACGCGGTAGATGCCGTCTCCGGGGACCTGAAGCTCGGACGGCCAGGCGACGCCGTGGAACTCGGCGAGGAAACGGGCGGATTCGAGATAGCGCTCGGCGATCGGCCGGCGCTCGGCGTCGATGATCTGCCCGCCGCCGAGATGCTCGATCAGGAGCAGCCCGCGGTCGAGATCGGCGCGATGGATCGTCGGCGCGGCGAAGCCCGCTTTCTTCAACGCCGTCCCGATGGCGACGAAGGGTGTCACGTCCTCGGCGAGATGGGCGATGCGGCTGTAGGGCAGGCCGTCGCGGATCGGCGGGCCGTCGGGCTGGCGCGGCGCATCCATCAGGACGAGGGTTTCGGCGCCCTCGACCGTCTCGTAGCGGCGGCTCGACGCGTCGCCGAAGAAGCGTTCGCGCGGGGCGGTTGCGAGGCCGGCCGCGGCGAGGAACCCGCGGATCGCCAGGGTGCGTTCGACGCGAGCCCGGGCAGCCTCCGTGGTCGCGACGACGGCGAGGCGGCCGCCCTCAGCCGTCACGGACAGGTCGACGACGATGGTCGCCGCGTCGCGGGCCTCGGGCGCGCGGTCGGGCCATTCGACGAGCACGACCCCCGTCTCGGCGGCCTCGGCAAAACCGAGTTCGTCGATCTCGTCGCCGGAGCCGAGGCGGTAAAGGTCGAAATGGGCGACCGGAGGCTCGGTCTCGTAGGGCTGCACCAGCGTGTAGGTGGGCGAGGGGACCTCGAGATCGGCATCCCCGGCGAGGGCCCGGATCAGGGCACGGGCGAGGGTCGACTTGCCGGCGCCGAGATCGCCCGACAGGGCGACGACGTCGCCGGGCCTCACCACCATCGCGAGATCGATGCCGAGACGCTCGGTGGCGCTCGCCTCCGCAAGCGTCATCCGGGCGATCTCCGTCGCCATGCCGCCCTGAATGTCCGACCGTTCTGCCACCATTTGCGCTTCGTGCCCGTCGCTCGTGTCATCGGCAGAGTGCATCAACGGGCCCGATGCCGGAAGCCTGGTCGCGGCGATCATTCGGCGGCATCCCAGTACCGGTCGGAGCCCTCGCTGTCCTCGTCCGGCGGAAAATTGCCGAGCGGGAAGTGGCAGATGACGGCCGTGCCCGAGCCCGGCGTCGAGCGGACCTCGACATGGCCGTGATGAAGTTCGACGAAGCTCTTGACGATGGACAGGCCGAGGCCCGCGCCGGACTGCCGGCCACCGCTCGGATCGGCCTCGAAGCGCTCGAAGATCTTGTCGATCTGGTTCGACGCGATGCCGGGCCCATGATCGGAGACCTCGAAGGAGATCTGTCCGCCGCGGCGCCAGACGCGGACCCCGACCACCGAGCCGGCGGGCGCGAAATTGGCGGCGTTGGAGAGGAGGTTGAACAGGATCTGGGTCAGCCGGTGACCGTCGGCGTTGAAACTGGTTCCCGCGTCGGCGAGATCGATCCTGAGGCTGATGTCGGCGGCCTCGAAGCGGTCGCGGACACCGTCCGCGGCCTGCTCGACGGTGCGCGCGATGTCGACGTCGGACAGCTCCAGCTCCATGATGCCGGCGTCGACCGTCGCCAGATCGAGGATGTCGTTGACGATGGTCAGAAGCGTCGACGTCGAGGACGAGATGTAGTCGAGATATTCGCTCTGGCGCTCGTTGAGCGGCCCGGTCTCGGCCGAGCGCAGCAGCGCCGAGAAGCCGATGATGTTGGTGAGCGGCGAGCGCAGCTCGTAGTTCACGTGCTGGACGAAATCCGTCTTGATCTGGTTCGCCTGCTCCAGGGCGTCGTTGCGTTCGCGCAGGACGAGTTCTGCGGCGCGCGCCTCGGAGATGTTGGAGAAGGTCAGCATCGTCAGGCCGTTCGGCAGCGGGACGATGGTGTAGTTGAAGATGCCGCCGTCCGACAGGCTGATCTCGCCGCGCAGGGTGTCGCGGCCGTGATCGTCGAAGGCTGTGACCTGTTCGATGAGCAGCCGCCAGCCTTCCGACAGGCCGGGCTCCGGGACGCCGCCCGGGCCGAGCGTCCTTTCCACCTTCACCCGGCACAGGTCGGCCAGTGCCTGGATCCGGGCGCCCGCCGTCAGGTGGGCGGGATCGATCCCCCACATTTCGGCGAAGGCCGGGTTGGAGAGCCGCATCCGTCCGTCGCTGCCGAACACGGCGACGGCTTCCGACAGATAGTCGATGGTCTCGCGCTGCAGCCGGACGGTCGCCTTCACCTGGCTTTCGAGTTCCAGCTTCTCGGTGATGTCCTCGAACACCCAGGTGGCGCCGCCGCGCGGCTGCGGGGTGGCGATGACGCGCAGCGTCCGGCCGTCGGCGAGGTGCCACATGTCTTCGGTCGGCTCGGTGGCGCGATAGGCGGCGAGATCCTGCTCGCGCATTTCCGAGCGCACCAGCTTCTCGGTCGGCAGGATGCCGCGGGTGCGCAGGTGATCGAGCAGCGTGACGTGGTCCGGCTCGGTTTCCAGATAGGCGTTGGTGAGGTCGAACAGCCGCTGGAAGGCGGCGTTGTAGTAGGCGAGGCGGGTCTTCTCGTCGAAGCGCGCGACGGCCGTCGCGAGCTGGTCGAGGGTCTCCGACTGGCTTTCGATCGTCTGATGCAGCTCCATGCGGACCTGCTCGGTTTCCGAAACGTCGATCGCAAGACCGGCCGAGCCGGTCGGGCCGACGGCCTCGACGACGTTGAAGTTGCGCCGGTCGGACTCGACGACGGTCGAGAGCTTTGCCGTGAAGGGGCGGTTTTCGGCGACCTGCTTGGCGACCCTGAGGCGATCCTGGGCACTGAGGAACTCGACCTGACGCTCGAGCGCGTCGCCGACCGTCGGGGCATCGACCGCGGCCGCATAGGCGCGATTGACCCAGGTCAGCCGGCCGCTCCTGTCGCGCATCCACAGGGCAACGGGCGCCTGGTCGAAGAGCTGCTGCATCGTTTCGACCTCGGCCTCGGCCCGGGCGAGGGCGCTGGTCAGTTCGTCGAGACGCTTGCGCAGGCCTTGGAGCACGGTGAACTTGACCATGGCGAGGCCGCCCGACGTGCGCCCGGACGCCTCGATCACGAACTCCGTGTCGAGATCGATGGCGATGCGAAAGGGCGTGGCATCGTCGAGGAGCGCCGCAATGGCGGCCTCGAGGCGGCCGACCGCCTCGGCGGGCATCCAGTCGGCAAAGATCAGAAACCGCTCGGGATCGTCGGGGATCCGGCCGTCGCCGGGCATCTGGCCGATCACCTCGGGCAGCCCGGTGCCGGCGAAGACGAGGATGCGTTCGCCGCCCGCCACCAGGATCGCCGTCCGTGCGTCGGCCTTGAGGCGCGCATCGTGGAGGTGGCCCTGAAGCTCGGCGTTCTCGCCTTGCAGCACCGCCTGCTGGCGGACCATGAAGGTCGCCGCGAGCATCACCGCGCCGATGACGAAGGCGAGGACGGAAAGGTACAGGAGGTCGCCTTCCGAAAGCATGCCGCCCAGTCGGAAGGCGGCGTTCGGCTCGGCGGCGAGAGCGGGTTCGGGCAGAGCGAGCAGCCCGAGCGATTGAAGGGCGAGGATCGCCAGAATGGCGGTCACGGCGTTGGGCAGGGCCGCGGGTGTGATCGTGGTTCCGGAATCCGTTCGCAATCCGCTGGCGCCCCCGCGCCCGGATCCGATGTCTTTCGACATGTGAGCCTGTCCTCGTCTTTGCCGCCGCTATCGAGACTGAACTCAACGCGTCTCTATCGAGGCTCTCTAATCCGCATCGGAAAGCCTTGATTCGGACATATTAGCGGCTGGCGACTCGGGCGCAATCCGTAATATTTGACTTTAATTGATACGAAACGGCCCGGCGAGGCTTGCGCTTCGCCGGGCCGTGTGAATCGCCCTCTACGGGAGGTGCAAATCAGTAGCGGTAATGCTCTGGCTTGTAAGGGCCCTGCTGGGTGACGCCGATATAGGCGGCCTGTTCTTCGGTGAGTTCCGAAAGCCTTGCGCCGAGCTTGCCGAGATGCAGGCGGGCGACCTTTTCGTCGAGATGCTTGGGCAGGACGTAGACCTGGTTCTGGTACTGGTCGCCCTTGGTGAAGAGCTCGATCTGCGCCAGCGTCTGGTTGGTGAAGGACGCCGACATCACGAAGCTCGGGTGACCCGTCGCATTGCCGAGGTTGAGCAGGCGGCCCTCGGAGAGCAGCAGCATGCGGTTGCCCTTGGCGAACTCGATCATGTCGACCTGGGGCTTGATGTTCGTCCACTTGAGGTTCTTCAGGGCGTCGACCTGAATCTCGTTGTCGAAGTGGCCGATGTTGCCGACGATCGCCATGTCCTTCATCTCGCGCATGTGCTCGATGCGGATGACGTCCTTGTTGCCGGTGGTGGTGATGAAGATGTCGGCCGTGGAGACGACGTCCTCGAGCTGCACCACTTCGAAGCCGTCCATCGCGGCCTGGAGCGCGCAGATCGGATCGACTTCCGTCACCTTGACGCGGGCGCCGGCGCCCTGGAGCGAGGCGGCCGAACCCTTGCCGACGTCGCCATAGCCGCAGACGACGGCGACCTTGCCGGCCATCATCACGTCGGTGCCGCGGCGGATGCCGTCGACCAGCGACTCCTTGCAGCCGTACTTGTTGTCGAACTTCGACTTGGTGACCGAGTCGTTGACGTTGATCGCCGGGAACGGCAGCAGGCCCTTCTTCTGCAGCTGGTAAAGCCGGTTGACGCCGGTCGTCGTTTCCTCGGTGACGCCCTTGATGGCGTCGCGCTGCTTGGTGAAGAAGCCCGGGGTCTCGGCCATGCGCTTCTTGATCTGGGCGAAGAGGATGCGCTCTTCCTCGTTGCCGGGCTTGGAGAGGACGTCCTCACCGGCCTCGGCGCGGGCGCCCATCAGGATGTACATCGTCGCGTCGCCGCCGTCGTCGAGGATCATGTTCGACGGCTGGCCGTCCGGCCACTGGAAGATCTTGTCGGTGTAGGTCCAGTATTCCTCGAGGGTCTCTCCCTTGATGGCGAAGACCGGGACGCCGGCGGCGGCGATCGCGGCGGCGGCGTGATCCTGGGTGGAGAAGATGTTGCAGGAGGCCCAGCGGACCTCGGCGCCGAGGGCGACGAGCGTCTCGATGAGGACGCCGGTCTGGATCGTCATGTGCAGCGAGCCGGTGATCCGGGCGCCCTTCAGCGGCTTGTCGGCACCGAACTCCTCGCGGCAGGCCATCAGACCCGGCATTTCGGTCTCGGCGATGTCGAGTTCCTTGCGGCCGTAATCGGCGAGGGCAATGTCCTTGACGATGTAATCGGTCTGTTCGCTCATGGTGGGGAGCTCCCTTCCTTGACGTGGATGATGGAAACGGACGCGGCTCGCACCCGAATGTTGGTGCCGGCTTTAGCAGGGGAGGCGGGGCGCGACAAGAGGATATAAACATTTGTTTATGTCTTGATCGGAATTTCCGCGTTGGGAATCCGCCGGCGGCCGGTTAGGATCGCGCGGGTGCCACGGGAGAGCTGTTCCGGTCCGAAGCGTCGTTCAGAACGCCGGCCGGTTGGGGAGGATGTCGATGACCGGAAAGTTCGCCGCGCTGTCCTTCGCGTTGGCGGCTTCGACCATGTCCGTGGCGGGACCGGCCATGGCCGAGGCGCCCCTGCCGCAAAACCGGATCGCCGAAGATCCGGCGGGATTGGCCGACCTCGTCCTGCCCTACACGCCTTATCTCTTCGACTTCGCCGTCACCTCGATGCGCAGCGTCGCCGAGATCACCTACAATGGCCGGCGCTACGATCCGATCACCCGCTCGCTGGTGGTGACAGGCCTCGAGGTCGACCGCGACGGCGTCCATTTCCGGATCGGCCAGATGCGCGTTGCCACCGATCAGATGATCCTCGACGACGTCGCGGTCGACACGAGCGGACTGCCGCTCGATCCGACGACGCGGGAAGTGCTCGACAGGCTCGGCCGGAAGATCGTCGTCGGCAGCGTGACCGTCGGGCTCGATCTCGACGCCCCGCGTGCGGACTACATCGTCGAGGCGACGGCGCGCCTCGACGGCATCGGTGCCTTCGACCTCGACGCTGATCTCAGGGGCTTTCATTTTCTCGCGCCGCTCGACCGGATCGAGGGCGAGGCGGGCGGCGGCCGGCCGGAGATCCGCGGCCGGCTCGCCTCGGCCGACCTCGCCTTCACCGACATGGGGGTCGTGCCGGCGCTCTATGAAGTGCTCGGCCGGCAGCAGGGCTTGAGCCCGCAGGCGGCCAGGAGTGCGGCGGCCGTCATCGCCGGCGCGGCGATCGCCGGGATGTTCGCCGATCTGCCCGGCGGCTCGACGCCGGCTCTGCAACAGAAGACGCGGGACTGGTCGGCGGCGATCCAAGCGTTTCTGAAGAATCCGGGCCGATTGCAGGTGGCGTTCCGCCCCGACGAGCCGTTCGACCTCTCCAGACTCACCGATCGCGTCGTCGACGCCCGGGACGTCGAGGATCTCGATGCGGAGGTCTTCGACGGGCAGGCGGTGACGCAGGCCCTTCTGTCCCCGCAGGCGCTCGTGCTTGCTCCGGATGCGCCGCTCGCCGACGTCATGGCGCTCGCCGAGACGCTCCTGAAGGGGCGTGGCACGCCGCAGAATGGCGGCCGGGCGCTGGACCTGATCATGCCGGCGGCGATGGACGGCAATCGGACCGCCGTGGCGCTTCTGGCCGAGGCGATCGCCATGAACCCCTATGTGACGATCGCCCAGGAAAAGCTGGCGCCGACCTACGTTTCCCTCGACCTGGCACTCGCCGAGGGGCTTCCCTTCGCCGCCGAGAGCCTGGATGCGATCGGCCGGCGTCTCAGCCCGGCCGAGATCGTCGGTGCCGAGGACGAGGCGGTGTCGACCTGGCGGCAGACGCCCGTCGGACAGCGCCAGCGGGCGGCCGAGATCGAGGCGTTCCGGACCCGCGACTGGGCGACGATCCGCCGCCTTGCCTATGCCTATTACGAAGGCGCGGAGATGCCGCGCAACATCATGCGGGCCTATGGCTGGGCCTCCATCGCGGCGGCCGGCGGCGACGCGGTCGCGGCGCGGCTGCGCGACGAACTCACCCGCGCCGCCGGCAGCGGCAAGCTGGTGCTGCCGCTCGACCGCGCGCGCAAGGCGACCGACGATCTGTGGGCGCTGATCCTCGGCGGCGACGAACCGGCCCGGCCGGCCGGGACGAGCACTCCCGCAGTCGGCGGGGCGTCCGAGGAAAGCACGACCGTGCCGCCGGCTGCCGGCGCCCCCGCCGGAGGAGCCGGGACCGGTGGCGGCGCCTCCGCCGGCGGAGCCGGCAGTGGCGACCCGTCCGATGCGGCCGGCGATCGACGTCCCGGCGGCGCCGGCCCCTCGAGGGAAGGTTCCGGCCGGCCGGGTGGGCCGAACGGAGAGAGCGACGATCCCGCTGCGTCCGCTCCGCCGCGGGCCGGTGGGGCGAGCCCCGTTCCCGCGGATCCGGGCGGCTCGGCGACGACACCGGCGCCGCAACCGCCCCGCGCCGAGGACAGCAGCAGCAAGGCGGGCGACGGGATCGAGCCTCCGGAGCAGCCCGAGGGCGACGATGGAGAGCGCGAGACGGCTCAAGCCGGGAGAATTTCCATGTCATCGCGGTGACGGTGCCGTCGGACGACTTTGTCGCCGAGACATCTTCCCCGGCGTTCGCGCCTTGACCTCTGCGGCGCCGGTCACTATAGCATCCCCGATCTATAGGGTTTGGTCCGTCCAAACTCTGTTCGCCCTATCCTGCAACCGACTGAACAAGAAGACGGCCCGCGCCAATTCTGGCACGAGAGCCTGTCTGACGAACGGAGAAAAAATGTTCGCAGTCATCAAAACCGGCGGCAAGCAGTACCGCGTCGCTCCGGAAGACAAGTTCACCATCGAGCGCGTGGCCGGCGAGGCCGGCGATCTCGTGACGTTCAAGGAGGTGCTGATGGTCGGCTCCTCCATCGGTGCGCCCTTCGTCGAGGGTGCGACCGTGACGGCCGAGATCGTCGAGCAGACCCGCGGCAAGAAGGTCATCTCCTTCAAGAAGCGTCGCCGGCAGAACTCCAAGCGCACCCGCGGCCATCGCCAGGACCTGACGATGATCCGCGTCGCCGAGATCCTCACCGACGGCAAGGCGCCGTCCGGCAAGGCGAAGCCGGCCAAGTCGCAGAAGGACGAGGCCGCCGAAGCTGCGGTCGACGCGCCCGAGACGCCGCTGTTCACCGCGCCCGAGGGCAAGGCCGACGACCTGACCGCGATCAAGGGCATCGGTGCCGTCGCCGAGAAGCAGCTGAAGGCGCAGGGGATCACCACCTACGCGCAGCTGGCCGCTCTGAGCGACGAGGACGTCGCGCGGATCGACGCCGCGATGCCGTTCAGCGCCGCGCAGATCGGCGACTGGCGCGAGCAGGCCGGGGCGCTCGCAGCCAAGTAGGCGCGGGCATCGAAGACGCAATTTCACCGGGTCCTTGCGAGGGATCCGCTGCCTGAACAGGGCAAGGAGACAGAACGATGGCACATAAGAAAGCAGGCGGTTCCTCGCGCAACGGTCGCGATTCGGAATCCAAGCGCCTCGGCGTGAAGAAGTTCGGCGGCGAAGCCGTGATCCCGGGCAACATCCTCGTGCGTCAGCGCGGCACGCGCTGGCATCCGGGCGTCAATGTCGGCATCGGCCGCGATCACACCCTCTTCGCCAAGGCGGAAGGCACCGTCGCCTTCCAGAACAAGGCCAATGGCCGCACCTACGTCGCGATTACGCCGAAAGCAGAAGCCGCAGAATGACCGGAGCTTCTGAGCGCCGGTGGTTCATCAACCCGGCGCTCCAGAGGCCCGAAGGCATCGCCTGACGGATCGAGCGAAAGGGGAGATGGGTCGCCGTCTCCCCTTTTTGCTTGAGAGGAAGGACCATGCGATGACCGAAGAGATGACGGAGGAGCGCAGGCTCAGGGCGGGGCCGACGCGGACGCTCGTCACACCGAGGCTGCGGCTGCGCGCGCCGGTCCCCGGCGACGCGGAACAGGTGGCGGCTTTGCTCGACGACTACGACGTCGTCCGGATGCTGTCCCGCGTGCCCTGGCCCTACACCCTCGCCGACGCGCAGAGCTTCATCCGCGACCGCAGCGACGAGACGGTGTTTGCCGTCTGCCTCAAGTCCGGCGGCGACATCCTCGGCCTGTGCTCCGTCAGGCCCAATGCGGATCGGCCGATGCGTGGCGAACTCGGCTTCTGGATCGGCCGGCCCCACTGGGGTAACGGCTACGCGACGGAAGCGGCACATGCGGCGATCGACTACGGCTTCACCGCCCTCGGCCTCGACGAGATCTCCGCCCACTGCCGGGTGATCAACGAGGCCTCGCGCAAGGTCATCTGGAAGTGCGGTTTCCGCTTCATCGGCAGCGGCATGATCGATACGGTGGCTTCGGGGCGCGTCGCGTCGGAGATCTTCAGCCTCGACCGCAACTGCTGGCGGTCACTGAAAGCCTGGGGCGAGGCCCGATGATCCGCTTTTCCGAGCGACTCGTGCGCAATCGCCTCCGGCGGATCGGGGTCGGGGTCATGGCGGCCGTCTTGGCAGCCGCAACCGGCTTCGTCGCGGTTCCGGCTGCAGTCGACGCTGCTCCCGCGGCGAAGGCGGCCGGTCATCGCCCCCACGATCTCTCGCTGCTCGAGTTTTTCGACGGGCGGGTCGCTTCCCGCGGGACGATCATCACCGCCCTCGTTTTCCGGGAGGAATTCACCGCGACCTTGACGGGAACGGTGCGGGGCCGGCGGCTGCGGCTCGATGAACGCTTCCGGTTCGAAGACGGCGAGCGGCTGCAGCGATGGGACCTGAGGCAAGTCCCCGACGGGCGTTATCTCGGCACCGTCAGGACCGAACTTTCCGACGGGACGATGGCGCCGGCGGTGCCCGTCGAGGGACGCACCTTTGCGGATGGGGTCGTCCTTGCCTATGACGGGTACGCGCCGGGCGGTGGACGCACGCTGCTCGGTTTTCGCCACGTGATGCGCCCGATCGCGCCCGGAAAAGTCGCGAACCGGGTGACGATCTCGAAATTCGGGGTGCCGATCGCGGCCTCCGATGTCATCTTCCGCCGCGGCGGTGGGCGAAACGGGCAGTGAACGTGACGGCCGGACAAAGCCACCGGCCGCCGAATTCAGATCAAAGGCGGGCGCTGCGAGCGGCGATCCGAAGGATGCAAGACGGCAGGACGATGAAGTTTCTCGATCAGGCGAAGGTCTATGTGCGCTCCGGCGATGGCGGCGCGGGATCCGTCTCGTTCCGCCGGGAGAAGTTCATCGAGTTCGGCGGGCCCGACGGCGGCGACGGCGGGCGCGGCGGCGACGTGTGGATCGAGGCCGTCGCCGGGCTCAACACGCTGATCGACTATCGCTACCAGCAGCATTTCAAGGCCAAGACCGGCACCCATGGCATGGGCCGCAACCGCAACGGCGCCAAGGGCGCCGACGTGACGCTGAAGGTGCCGGCCGGCACGCAGGTCTTCGCCGAGGACAACGAGACGCTGCTGTTCGACCTCACCGAAATCGGCGAGCGGCACAGGATCGCCGCCGGCGGCAACGGCGGCTTCGGCAACGCCTATTTCAAGTCGTCGGTCAACCAGGCGCCGCGCCACGCCAATCCGGGCCTTGCCGGCGAGGAGCTGACGATCTGGCTGCGGCTGAAGCTGATCGCCGATGCCGGGCTCGTGGGACTGCCCAATGCCGGCAAGTCGACCTTCCTCGCGGCGGTGACGAGGGCGCGGCCGAAGATCGCCGACTATCCCTTCACGACGCTCCATCCCGGCCTCGGCGTCGCCAAGGTCGACGACGGCGAATTCGTCATCGCCGACATTCCCGGCCTGATCGAGGGCGCCCATGAGGGCGTCGGCATCGGCGACCGGTTCCTCGGCCATGTGGAGCGGACCTCGATCCTCCTCCACCTCGTCTCGGCCATGGAGGGGGACGTCGCGCAGGCTTTCCGGACGGTTCACCGCGAACTCGAAGCCTATGGCCACGGCCTTGCCGAGAAGCCGACGATCGTCGCGCTGTCGCAGGTCGACACGGTGTCGGGGGAAGAGCGCGACGAAAAGCTCGCCGTACTCGCCGAGGCGGCGGGCGTCAGGCCGCTGGCACTGTCCTCGGTGAGCGGCGAGGGGATGACCGATGCGCTGCGGCGGATGCGAGCCGAGATCGCCGGGCTCAACCCGCCGCCGGGCCCGGCCGACGCGGCCGTGCTGCGCAAGGACGACGACGCCGCCTCCAATGGCGGCGAAGAATTCGATCGGGGGAGGGGCGCGTGATCAATCCGCTCGACGGACATCGTCGCATCGTCATCAAGATCGGCTCGTCGCTGCTCGTCGACCGCGAGCGCGGTATGAAGCGGACCTGGCTGGAATCGCTCGGCGAGGACATCGCCCGGCTGACCCAGGAGGGACGGGAGATCCTCGTCGTCTCCTCCGGCGCCATCGCCATGGGGCGCAAGCTCCTGAAGATGCCGCGCGGAGCCTTGCGGCTGGAGGAGAACCAGGCGGCGGCGGCAGTCGGCCAGATCGCCCTGTCGCGCACCTATTCGGAAATCCTCAGCCGGCATGGCCTGGAGACCGGCCAGATTCTCCTGACCATCGGCGATACCGAGGAACGGCGACGCTATCTCAACGCCCGTGCGACGCTGGCGACCCTCCTCGATCTCGGCGCGATCCCGGTCATCAACGAGAACGACACGGTGGCGACGAGCGAGATCCGCTACGGCGACAACGACCGTCTGGCGGCGCGCGTCGCCACCATGGTGGACGCCGACCTCCTGGTGCTTCTGTCCGACGTCGACGGGCTCTACACGGCGCCGCCGGCCGAAAATCCCTTCGCCGAGCACATCCCGGTGGTCGAGACGATCACCCCGGAGATCGAGGAGATGGCGGGCGCCGCCGGCTCGGAGCTGTCGCGCGGCGGCATGAAGACCAAGATCGACGCGGGCAAGATCGCCACAGGCTCCGGCACCGCGATGATCATCACCGCCGGCCAGCGGCTCTATCCCCTGTCCGCGATCGAGCGCGGCGAGCGGGCGACGCTGTTCCTCGCGAGCGGAACGCCGCGCACCGCCCGCAAGCGCTGGATCGCCGGACATCTCAAGCTGCACGGGGCGCTGGTCGTCGACGAGGGCGCCGTCGCGGCGCTGTCCTCCGGCAAGAGCCTGCTCGCGGCCGGGGTGGTCTCCGTCCACGGCGAGTTCTCGCGCGGCGACCCGATCCTGATCACCCGGGCCGACGGCTCGGAGGTGGCGCGCGGCATCGTCGCCTATGACAGCGACGATGCCCGCAAGATCGCCGGGCTGCGCTCCTCGGCGGTGAGCGAGGCGCTCGGCTACGAAGCGCGGGCCGCCATGGTCCATCGCGACGACATGGTGCTCGGCCACGCCGTCGAGATCATCGCCTCGGAAGTCGCCAGCCTGATGGCGGAAGACGCCGAGGCCGAGAGGGCCGCCCGCAGCGCGGCCGCGAACGGATAAGAGAGAAGCCGACATGCTCGACAAGACCGAAAGCTCCGTCGAGGCCGTCATGGCCGATATCGGCCGCCGTGCCCGCGCTGCCGCGCGCCGGCTCGCCGTGGCGTCGCGGGATGAGAAGGATCGGGCACTGGTCGCGATGGCCGATGCCCTCAATGCCGCGATCCCGGCAATCCTCGAAGCGAACGGGAAGGACGTCGCGCGCGCTCAGGAGAGCGGCATGACGGCGGCCTTCGTCGATCGCCTGACGCTGAATCCGGCCCGCATCATCGCGATGTCCGAAGGCCTGCGGGCGATCGCCGAACTCGCCGATCCGGTCGGCGAGACGATCGCCGCCTGGGAGCGGCCGAACGGGCTGAAGATCGAGCGGGTCAGGACGCCGCTCGGCGTCGTCGGGGTGATCTACGAGAGCCGGCCGAACGTCACCGCCGACGCCGGCGCCCTCTGCCTCAAGGCCGGCAATGCGGTGATCCTGCGCGGCGGTTCGGATTCGGCGAATTCGTCGGGGGCGATCCATGCGGCGCTCGTCGAGGGGCTGCGGGCGGCGGGCCTGCCGGAGGACGCGATCCAGATCGTGCCGACGACGGACCGGGCGGCCGTCGGCGAGATGCTGAAGGGCCTTTCGGGCAATCTCGACGTCATCGTGCCGCGGGGCGGCAAGTCGCTCGTCGCCCGCGTCCAGGACGAGGCACGGGTGCCGGTCTTTGCTCATCTCGAAGGCATCTGCCACGTCTATGTCGACCGCTCGGCCGACCTTTCCATGGCCGTCGCCGTCACGGCGAACGCCAAGATGCGGCGGACCGGCATCTGCGGTTCGGCGGAGACGCTGCTCGTCGACCGCGCGGCGGCGACGACCCATCTCGCGCCGATTCTCGACGAGCTGGCGGCGAGAGGCTGCGAGATTCGCGCCACGGAGGAAGTGCGGGCTCTCTATCCGGCCGCCGGGATCGCCGAGGAGGCGGACTTTTCCACCGAATATCTCGACGCGATCATCTCGGTCGCGCTGGTCGATGGGGTGGAAGGTGCGATCGAGCACATCGAAAGCCATTCCTCCCATCACACCGAGGCGATTCTCGCCAAGGACGAAGCCGCCGTCGAAGCCTTCTTCAACGGCATCGATTCGGCGATCCTCCTCCACAACGCCTCGACCCAGTTCGCCGACGGCGGCGAATTCGGCATGGGCGGGGAGATTGGCATCGCCACCGGCAAGATGCACGCCCGCGGCCCGGTCGGCGTCGAGCAGCTGACCAGCTTCAACTACCGCGTTCGCGGCAGCGGCCAGATCCGACCTTGACACGGAGGGGAGGGATTTCGCGGGAAAAAGCGCGGCTCGCAGGGCCGTTCGACGCGGCGACGGCGGGATCGGCGCTGTCGATTCCGCCCGGCACCGGCCAGATGACGGTCGGGCTGTTCGGCGGGTCGTTCAATCCGCCGCATGAGGGCCATCGGCTGGTGGCGGAAACGGCGATGAAGCGCCTCGGCCTTACCCGTATCTGGTGGATCGTCACGCCGGGCAACCCGCTGAAGAGCCATGACGGTCTCGCCGCCCTCGGCGAGCGGATCGAGATGGTCCGGAAATTCGCCGCGCCGGCTCGTGCCGACGTCACCGCCTTCGAGGCGCGCTACAAGGTGCGTTTCACCGCCGACATGCTGGCGCTGGTCATGCGTCGCCGGCCCGCCATGCGGATCGTCTGGGTCATGGGTGCCGACAGCCTGGCGACGTTCCACCGCTGGCAGGAATGGGAGAAGATCGCCGAGCGCGTGCCGATCGTCGTGGTCGACAGGCCGGGCAAGACCTTTGCCGCCTTGTCGTCTCCCTTCGCCCATCGTTACGGTTTTGCGAGAGTTCCACAGCAACGCGCAAGGATTCTTCCCTACAGTCAGGCGCCGGCCTGGACCTTCCTGTTCGGTCCGCGCAGCGCGACGTCTTCGACGCGCCTGCGCGCAGAAGCATCGGCGCCGTCTTGAAACGGACATGGAACACTGCCTACATTCAGGATGCCGGGACCGTCAGGGTGTCGGCGCGTTGGCCCATGGAAAGGGAAAACAACACTGAGACAAGCGGCTCAAGCGAAGGAGGTCTTCACGACGGCTCCTTCTGAAGCGCCCACGACCGACGTCACGGCCGCGGGGAACGCCATCGACCTCGTCATGCAGAGTCTCCAGGACTCCAAGGGCGAGGACATCGTCTCCATCGATCTCAACGGCAAGTCGGCTCTCGCCGACTACATGGTGGTCGTCTCCGGACGCTCCAACCGCCATGTCATGGCCATTGCCGACCATCTTCTCCGCCACCTCAAGGAGAACGGTCTCGGCACCGCCAGGGTCGAAGGGCTGCAGAACGGCGACTGGGTGCTGATCGATTCGGGCGACATCATCGTCCACATCTTCCGCCCGGAGATCCGCAGCTTCTACAACATCGAGAAGATGTGGACCGTCGGCGACGCCGGAGACGCGACGATCCATTGATCGGCGCGTCCAACGATCGAATGCGGATCGGCCCGCCAAGGGGGCGACGCCGATGCGGGTGACGATTGCCGCCGTCGGAAAGATGAAGCGGGGTCCCGAGCAGGACCTCGTGGGGCGTTATTTCGACCGCCTCGGCAAGACAGGCGGACAGGTCGGCCTCGACTTCCGCGGGGTGCGGGAGATCGTCGAATCGCGGCATTCGGGCGTTTCCGAGCGGCGCCGCGAAGAGGCGTCGAGGCTCGCCGACGGGCTCGATGCGGACGGGGCGCGCATCGTCTTCGACGAGCGGGGCGAAACCCTGTCGTCGGAAGAGTTTGCGGCGTTTCTCGCGCAAATGCGCGATGCCGGCCGGCGGGAAGCCTGTTTCGTGCTCGGCGGACCGGACGGCCACGATCCGGACTTCACCCGCTCGGCAGAAAAGTGCCTGTCGTTCGGCAGGATGACCTTTCCGCACCAGATCGCGCGGATCATGCTGGCCGAACAACTGTACCGCGCCGTCACGATCCTGTCCGGCCATCCCTATCACCGCGCCTGACGTCCAGCGCCGGCCCCGCGCGGGGCGTCGCGTGGGCAGGCGGCTTGCCGGGCTTGCCGCCCTTGCGGACGATCGTTGTCGCAGGACTGCGCTGCCGGGGACACTGCCATCTCCGGCTGTGAAATGTCGGCTCGGACGCCCGGTGTCGCGCGTCGACCACAGGCCTTCGTCCCCGAAACGTGCTATCAGGACCGTTCGGACGGTCGTCTTCCTCCCGGCTGGAATGGGGCTGGAAGAGCCACGCGCGGCGGGAGGTCGCCGCGGCCGGGCATGGTTGATTGATTGTTAACGGGCTGATTCTATCGTCGCCGGATCGAGCACAGGGCGAAGTGGCGTGAGGGCAGGAGCAAACAGGGCCGGAGGTGTCGCGGGCGTTTCGGTGCGCCGGATCGCCGTCCGCCGGGCCCTGGCTCGGGTCGGCGCGCTGCTCGTCGCCTGTTCGCTGGTGCCCGGAGCGCCCGCCGCCAGCCCGGCTCTGGACGAGACCACCGTCTCGGCCATCTCGCAGGGATCCGGCCTGTCGCCGGACGGAAGCGAAGCGAACCCGCTGTCGGCGAGCGCGATCGAGTCCCGGCGCAAGAAGACCGCGGCCGAACTCGCCGATCTCGCGTCCCGAATCGAACTTTCCGAGACGACGATCCGGTCTCTCGACGAGGAGATCGTGGCGATCGCCGCCGACCGCGACGCGCTGACGGCAGCCCTCAAGAAGGCAACGGACTCCCAGCGCCAGATCAGCGGGGAACTCCAGACGACCGAAGAGCGGCTGACGGCGCTCGCCACCGAGGAAGACGGCATCCGCGCTTCGCTTTCCGCCCGCCGCGGCGTCCTCGCCGAAGTTCTGGCCGCACTGGAGCGGATGGGCGCCAAGCCGCCGCCGGCGCTCCTGGTGCGGCCGCGCGACGCTCTGGGCGCCGTGCGCAGCTCTATCCTCCTCGGCGCGGTGGTTCCCACCATGCGCAAGGAGACCGAAGCGCTGGTGGCGGATCTGGAGAGCCTTGCCGCCGTCAGGGCCTCGATCGTCACGGAAAAGGACCGGTTCACCGCCCAGATCGAGCAGCATCGGGAAGAGGAAGCCCGTCTCGACCGGCTGTTCGAGGAAAAGCGCAAGCTCGAGGCCGACAACCGCGAGAAGCGCCGGGCGGAAATCGCGCGCGCCGCCGAACTCGCGGGCAAGGCGGAGAACCTGAAGGATCTGATCGCCACGCTGCAGGCCGACGCCGACGCGGCGCGGAGGCGCGAGATCGCCGAGCGCGAGGCCGAGGCCCTGCGGCTTGCCGAGGAACGGCGACGCGATGCGGAAGCAAAACGCGAGGCGGCCGTCGCCCACGAGCGGCTGGCGCTGGAACGCCAGAAGGAGAGCGCCGAAAAAACCCGCCGGGTCGTCGCTTCCGAGACGGACCGGCAGGGCGGACAGCCGGCCGGCGCTTCTCCCGAGCCGGGCACGCCGGACGGCTCGCCGGATACTTCGCCGCCGGAGACGACGGACGTCGCGTCGCAGGAAGCCGCTCCCGCCGCTCCCCCGTCGGACGGCGGAGCCGAAGCGGGCACGGCGAAGGCCGTCGACGAAGCGGCCGCGGAAGCGACGCGGCTCGCCGCGCTCGAGGAGAAGGCGGCCCCCGAAGCGGAGTACGACATCGCCGCACTGAGAAACAACACGGCGTTACTGGAGCCCGCCGCCGCATTTTCGACACTCAAGGCTCGTTTGTCGAAACCCGTGCTAGGACGACAGATCATCGGATTCGGCGAGAAGGACGACATCGGCAGGTCGTCGACGGGTGCATCCTTCGCGTCCCGCGCCGGCGACGTCGTGGTTGCGCCGGCAGACAGCCGGGTGCTCTATGCCGGTCTCTTTCGCTCCTACGGCGAACTCTTGATCCTCGATGCCGGGGACGGCTATCATATCGTCTTGGCCGGTATGGATCGCATCGACGTATCGAGTGGTCAGTTCGTCTCGGCAGGGGAGCCGGTCGCGCTGATGGGCGCGCGGCGCGTGGCAAGTGTTCAGGTGGCGGAATTCGGCGCAGCCGAGCCCGCTCTCTACGTCGAATTTCGCAAAGACGGGAAGCCGGTCGATCCGAGCCCGTGGTGGACGCAAGAACCCTCTGGAAGGACGAGGAATGATTCGTAAGCTTTCGATACTTTTCGCGGGTGTGCTGATGGGGGCCACGGCCATGACCGTGGTCAGCCAGAGCCCGGGCGTCGCCAACGCTGCCGGGTCCGACACCTATCGGCAGCTTGCGATCTTCGGAGACGTCTTCGAGCGGGTTCGCGCGCAGTATGTCGACCAGCCCGACGACCAGAAGCTGGTCGAGACGGCGATCAACGGCATGTTGACCTCGCTCGATCCGCATTCGAGCTACATGAACGCCAAGGAAGCCGCCGAGATGCGGACCGAGACCCGCGGCCAGTTCGGCGGCCTCGGCATCGAGGTGACCATGCAGGACGAGCTGGTCAAGGTCGTCTCGCCCTTCGAGGGAACGCCCGCCGACAAGGCCGGCGTGCTGGCCGGCGACCTCATCGCCGAGATCAACGGCGAGCAGGTTCGCGGCCTGACGCTCGGCGAGGCCGTCGACAAGATGAAGGGCGACATCGGCACCTCGGTGGCGCTGACGATCATCCGCGAGGGCGCCACCAAGCCGGTGCGCCTGACGCTGACCCGTGCCGAGATCAAGGTGCCGTCCGTGCGCCACTCGGTCGAAGGCGACGTCGGCTACATCAAGCTCCTGAAGTTCAACGAGCAGACCACGGTCGGCCTCGAAGACGCGATTGCCGACATCAAGGAGAAGGTCGGCGAGGACAAGCTGAAGGGCTACGTCGTCGATCTCCGCCGCAATCCCGGCGGTCTGCTCGACGAGGCGGTGTCGGTCTCCGACGCCTTCCTCGACAATGGCGAGATCGTCTCCACCCGCGGCCGCAACCCGGAAGAGACCCGGCGCTACAACGCCCGCAACGGCGACGACATCGACGGCAAGCCGCTGGTGGTGCTCGTCAACGGCGGTTCGGCCTCGGCCTCGGAGATCGTCGCCGGCGCTCTGCAGGATCAGCGCCGCGCCACGGTGGTCGGCACCCGGTCCTTCGGCAAGGGCTCGGTGCAGACGATCATTCCGCTCGGCCAGAACGGCGCGCTGCGGCTGACGACGGCGCTCTACTACACGCCTTCGGGCAGCTCGATCCAGGGCCGTGGCATCAATCCCGACATCGTCGTCGAGCAGCCGCTGCCGCAGGAAATCCGCGAGCAGATGGGCCTCGACGCCGAGGATGAACTCGCCCGCGGCGAATCTTCCCTGCGCGGCCACATCCAGGGCAAGGAAGAGACCGACGAGGGCTCCGGCTCGCTCGACTACGTGCCGCCGGAAAAGAAGGACGATCTGCAGCTGCAATATGCGATCGACCTCCTGAACGGGACGAAGACCAACGCGATGTTCCCGCCGAAGCGCGAGGCGAGCGTCCAGACCGAGGGCGGCGCAGAGACCAACGCCAAGAACTGACGTTCGCCGGGCGGCCCGGACCGCCCGGTCATGAGACGATGGGAGCCCGGCCGCGCCAGCGGTCGGGCTTTTTCACGATCGCGTTCGCAACGGACCGGCGAGCCCCGCGAAAGCTTGAAGCGCTAACCGTTGGGGCATGTCCATCGAAGGCGAACTCTTTCGGCCCCTGGGGCTCGACCGGCAGGCGCGGCGCACGAAGCCGCGACTTCCCTCGGCGGGCGCGGTCCTTCTCGTGGCGGGTGCCGTTGCGGTCCTCTGGGGATCGACCGAGGCGGCACTCTACGGCCACGGGGAACGGCGCGACGTCGACGTCCTGGCACGGCCCGCCGCCACGAAGCAGCCGCCGGCGGAATCGGGCGGGACGGCGGTGGCCGTCGTCGCCAAGCCTCTGCCGAAGTCTTCCGGCCCGACGATCATCAGCCCGAGTTCCGGCGGCGGTCCGGTCACCTTCCGGGTCGAAGAAGCCAGCGACTACCGCCAGTCCCCGGCGATGGCGCACATGCCCGACCCGGACCTCGTCGAAGACGGCGAGTTCGGCCCGCTGCCCGTTCGGGCCGCCGACGGACGCCGCCCGTTCGACGTCTACCGCGGCGCCTGGAGCGGCAAGCCGGCGACGCGGATCGCCATCGTCGTCGGCGGGCTCGGCATCAGCCAGACCGGCAGCATGGAGGCCGTCGAGCGGCTTCCCGCCGGCGTGACGCTGGGCTTTTCCCCGGCGGGCAACAGCCTCGATCGCTGGATGCAGGCGGCGCGGCGCGGCGGCCACGAACTCGTCCTGCAGGCGCCGCTCGAGCCGGTGGGCTATCCGACCGTCGATCCGGGCGAAAACACGCTCACCGTCGACCAGTCTTCGGCGGGCGACTTCTCGGCCCTCTACGCCTCGCTCGGCAAGATCACCAACTATGTCGGCGTGATGAACTACATGGGCGCGCGCTTCACCGGCGATCGTTCGGCGATGGACGCTTTCGTCGCCGAACTCGGGCGCCGCGGCCTGATGTATCTCGACGACGGGTCGTCGGCCCGTTCGCTCGGCAAGGACACGGCGCTGGCGGCGGGTGTGCCGGCGGCGGCGGCGAACGTGCTGCTCGACCAGAGCCAGGATCCTGCCGCCGTCACCGAGCAGCTCGACATGCTGGAGAAGGTCGCGCGGGCGCAGGGCTCGGCGATCGGCGTCGCCTCGGCCTTCGACCAGTCGATCGGCGCGATCGCCGCCTGGATCCCGGCGGCGGAAAAACGCGGCGTCGAGATCGTCCCGGTCTCGGCGCTCGCCTACGATCCCGAGGGGCGCTGACGGCCGAGGGGCCTTCGCGTCAGAACGGCAGGCCGACGTAGTTTTCGGCCAGGGCCGTCTGGGCCGCCCGGGAACTGGCGAGGAAGTCGAACTCGGCCTCCTGGATGCGCTGGCCGAAGCTGCCGTCGTCCTCGAAGCGATGGATCATCGAGGTGAACCACCAGGAGAAGCGCTCGGCCTTCCAGACGCGGGCGAGCGCATCGGTGGAGTAGGTCTCCAGAAGACGGCCGTCGCGCTCATTGTAGTGGGCGATCAGCGCCCGCGACAGATAATGGACGTCGGAGACCGCGAGGTTGAGCCCCTTGGCGCCGGTCGGCGGCACGATGTGGGCGGCGTCGCCGGCGAGGAAGAGCCGGCCGTGGCGCATCGGCTCGGCGACGAAGGAGCGGAGCGGAGCGATCGACTTCTCGATCGACGGGCCGCGCTGGAGATTGGCGGCGATGCGGTCGGGCAGGCGGGCCGACAACTCGTCGAAGAAGCGTTCGTCCGACCAGTCCTCAACGCGATCCTTTAGGCTGCACTGGACGTAATAGCGCGAGAGCTGCGGGTTGCGCAGCGAGCAGAGGGCGAAGCCGCGGCTGTGATGGGCGTAGACGAGCTCCTCCTGGATCGGCGGCTTGCGCACCAGGACGCCGAGCCAGCCGAATGGATAGACGCGCTCGAAGGTCTCGATCTTCTCCGCCGGGATGCTGCTCCGGCAGACGCCGTGGAAGCCGTCGCAGCCGGCGACGAAATCGCAGTCGATCCGCCGTTTGCCGCCCGCCTTCGTACTGAAGGTGACGAAGGGCGCGTCGCCTTCGACGTCGTGGGGACGGACGTCCTCGGCCTCGTGCAGCACCGGCACGCCGGCCTCGTCCAGCGCGTCGTAGAGATCGTGCGTCACCTCGGTCTGGCCGTAGACCATCACCGTCTTGCCGCCCGAGAGGTCCCTGAGGTCGATGTGCAGGGTTTCGCCGCGCCAGGCGATGTCGAGCCCCTCGTGGACGAGCCCCTCCCGGTCCATCCGCGCGCCGACGCCGGCCGTGCGCAGGAGATCCGTCGTGCCCTGCTCGAGAACCCCGGCCCGGATGCGCGACAGCACGTAGTCCCGGCTCCGCCGTTCGAGAACGACGCATTCGACGCCGGCCCGGTGAAGGAGAAGCGCGAGCAGAAGCCCCGCAGGCCCGCCTCCGACGACGACGACCTGTGTGCGCTCGACCGGCACGGTTTGGTTCATGATTTCCTCTGACGTCTCTGCTCGGCCACCGTGCCGCAAAACCGGGAACGGCGCCAGCGCCGTCAGATGTCGAAGAAGATCGTTTCCTTCTCGCCCTGCAGAAAGATGTCGTGGCGATAGGTCGCGATACCGCCCTCGACCGTCTTCGGCGCGATCAGCGTAGCGACCCGCGAGCGATGCTCGATCCGGGCGAGGATCGGGTCCGCCTCGTTCGCGGCCCCCTCGTCGCCGAAATAGAGCCTCGTGTGGAGGCCGATGTTGATGCCGCGCGCGACGATCCAGAGCGTGACGTGCGGTGCCTGGGGCCGGCCGTCCTTGAACGGCACCGAGCCGGGCTTGATCGTTTCGAAGACGAATTCGCCCGTCGCCATGTCGCCGGCCGAGCGTCCGAAGCCGGTGAAGGCCGGATCGGCCTTGCCGCGGGTTTCCTGCGGTGAGGGGTAGAGCCCCGCCGCGTCGGCCTGCCAGACCTCGACGAGGGCGTCCTTCAGCGGCGTGCCGACGCCGTCGAATACCCGGCCGACGATGCGGATGCGCTCGCCCCTGGTCTCCTCTTTCAGCATCCGCGAGCCGAGATCTTCGGGAAAGACCTGCTCGATACCGCAGTAGTTCGGCGTGCAACCGATATGGACGTACGGGCCCGCGGTCTGGGATGGACTTTCCTTGAGGCGGTCGAGAGACTGGACCATCAGTTGCCCTCCATCCGGTTCTCGAACAAGGTCGATCGACGGCCGCGCAGGACGATGTCGAACTTGTAGGCCCGGGCATCCATCGGCACGGTGTTGGCCATGTCGAGCGGCGCGATCAGCCGTTCGATCGCCGCCTTGTCCGGAATGGTCGATACGATCGGACACAGCCAGATCAACGGATCGCCCTCGAAATACATCTGTGTGATCAGGCGCTGGGCGAAGCCCTGGCCGAAGATCGAGAAGTGGATGTGCGCCGGCCGCCAGTCGTTCGGCCCGTTCGGCCAGGGATAGGGGCCGGGTTTGATGGTGCGGAAACGATAGGAGCCGTCCGGTCCGGAGATCGTCCGTCCGCAGCCGCCGAAATTCGGATCGAGCGGCGCGAGATAGGATTCTTTCTTGTGGCGGTATCTGCCGCCGGCATTCGCCTGCCAGACCTCGATGAGCGCTCCCGGCACCGGGCGCGCGTCCTCGTCGAGGACGCGGCCGTGGACGATGATGCGCTGACCGATCGGCTCGCCGTCCTTGGCGAAGTTCAGGATCATGTCGTCGTCGAGGGGGCCGAGGGTGTCGTGACCGAAGACCGGGCCAGTCATCTCCGACAGCGTGTTGTCGAGCGCGATCAGCGCCTTCTGGGGCGAGCGCGTGACCGAGGTCTTGTAGCCCGGATCATAGGCCGGCGGATGCCAGCGCCTGTCCCTCTGATAGAAGGATCCTCCACTCATCGAACGCCTCCCTCGTTTTCCCTGTCCATGTCGGCGTAAACCTGTTTGACGATCTTGAGCGCGTGGTTGGCCGCCGGAACGCCGGCATAGACCGCGACGTGCATCAGCGCTTCGATCACGTCTTCGCGGCTGGCGCCGGTGTTGGCCGTCGCCCGAACGTGCATGGCGAGCTCTTCGTGGTGGCCGAGCCCGGCGAGCAACGCGATCGTCACGAAAGAGCGCTCGCGATGGCTGAAATGCGGCCTCGACCACACGCTACCCCATGCACCTTCGACGATGAAGGTCTGAAAGTCACGGTCGATGTCCGTCATAGCCGCCTGGGCGCGGTCGACATGCGCATCGCCCAAGACCGCTCGGCGGGTCGCCATGCCTCGGGCGTAGCGATCCTCTGATTGCTGCGACATTTGGATCCAGTCTCCTTCCATCGCCAATATGAAACGACGAAAAAGTCATGTAAAATGAATTCGGCACCCAATTAACATGACTGGCGGGTTATGGAAATCGATCGGCGCATCAAAATTCGCCACCTCCGCACATTCGTCGAAGTTGCACGTATGGCGAGTGTCGGCAAGGCGGCCGAATTGATGCACGTGTCCCAGCCGGCGGTTTCGAAAACGCTGGCGGAACTGGAATCGGTGCTCGGCGCGCGGCTGATGGAACGCAACCGCAGCGGCGTCTCGCTGACCCCGGTCGGGCAGATGTTTCACGGCTATGCGAGTTCCAGCCTCGCGGCCCTCAGGCAAGGGATCGAGGGGGTTTCCGAGACCCTCGCGGCCGGCGGTCCACGCCTGTCCGTCGGCGCGCTCCCATCGGTTGCCGCGCGCATCGTACCGGACGCGGCGGTGGAGATGGGCCGCATCGCACCGGAAGTTGGAATTGCAATCATAACTGGACCGAATGGTTATCTTCTCTCAGAGCTTGCGAATGGCGCCGTCGATCTCGTCATCGGCAGGCTGGGAAATCCCGAGGCGATGGCGGGACACAGCTTCTCGCAGCTTTATTCCGAGCGGATCTCGCTGGTCGTGCGGCCGGGCCATCCGCTGGTCGGGCGCAGCGACGTCGCGGCCATCGCGGACTATCCGATCGTGTTTCCGAACCGGGACGCGGCGATCCGCACGCTCGCCGAGCAGTTCTTCATCGCCCAGGGGATCCGCCGGGTCGGTCACCGCATCGAAACCGTCGCCGAGACCTTCGGCCGCGCCTATGTGCGCATGACCGACGCGGTGTGGGTGATCTCCTCCGGTGTGGTGGCGCTCGACGTTGCCGAAGGCATGCTCGTCGAATTGCCGATCGCCATGCGCGAGACCCTCGGCCCGGTCGGCCTCACCCTGCGGGGGGAGGGCGATCCCTCGCCGGCGCTGCGCATGTTCATCGAGGCGGTGCGCCGGACGGTCGCGCGGCTCGAACTGGCAAGCTGACCCGGGGCTGCCGTCCCGCGCGAGCGAGGCGCGATCTCGCCCGCCGCTTAACCCATGGTTAACCATGACGCCCGAATGTCGCCCGCAGGAGGGCCTTTATGGCGGCGCGTTCACTCTTCATCGGGATATCGGTCGCGGCAGCGCTCGCCATGGCGGGCTGCGCCGCCCGGCCGAAGACCTGCTACGTCACCCTGAACCTCGGCGGGCAGCCGACGGCCGAAGCCTGCGAGACGGGGCCGGTCCTCATCGTGCGACCGATCACCGAGACCAACGCCGCCTTCTACGTCCCGCCCTATGTCCTCGGCGCTTTGTCCTACGAGGGGTTCGTCGCGCCGCCCGAACCGACGGCGGACGCAAGCGCCGTGATGGATGATGGAGAGGCCGAGGACGGGCAGAGCCGAGGGGGCGAGGGCCGCCGGGCGCCGAACGCCGCTTCTGCGCTGCGCGATGCCCTGATCGGCGAGGCATTCCTGATGCCACTGGCGAGCGACCCCGCCATCCCGATGTCCGATGCCTTCGTCGAGCGGATGCCGCCGCAGCCTTCGGCGTCGCTCTTCAAGGCCGGGAAGAGGGCTGCGCCGGCCGATGGCGACGCAATCCTCGCCAAGCTCCCGCACGGCGTCGCGCCGCCCAACCGCATCGCCCCGGAGCATCCGCGGATCGACGGCGAGGTGCGCTATCGCAGGCCCTACGAGGGCCTTCCCGCCATGCCTATCTCGCCGGACTTTCTATGAGCAGCGGCGTGCCGTTGATGAGGACGTGGCCCG
Organism: Jiella avicenniae; assembly: GCF_021390325.1. Lineage (GTDB taxonomy): Bacteria > Pseudomonadota > Alphaproteobacteria > Rhizobiales > Rhizobiaceae > Jiella > Jiella avicenniae. The sequence goes on from NZ_JAJUWU010000007.1 coordinate 40,477, forward strand.
GCCTGAGGGTCCGCACGACCTTCGGCGGCTTTCGCCCCGGCGCCGCGTCGACGACGATCTTGCCTTTGCGGACGTCGAAACTGTAGTTGACGCCGTTGCACACGACCGGCGTTCCGAACGGACCTTCCGAAAAGGAATCGAGGTTGATCGTCCGGCAGTCGCCGATCGGGGTCGAGCCCCGCTTGCCCGTCGCGAGGTCGATGACGATCGCATTGAGCCGGTAGCCTCCCGAAATCTCGGCGAATTCGAAGGCGGTCTCGAAACGCGGCAGGTCGCCCGCGGGCGGAGCGGGATCCTTCGCGGGCGAGTCGGAGAAGGGGATGGCGATGGCTCCGGCGAGAAAGACGGTCTGCAGCAGCATCGCAAGTTTCCTCCCTATCGCGTCGACGGTCGCTTCGCCCTGACCGCCCGATCATCCTGTCCGACCGAAACCGCGTCGAACCGGGTCGACGAGCCGGTCACCCGACCGGCTGGCGCGTCGGCACGGGCGAGAGTCGTTCGTGGCACCCGGACCTCTTTTCCGGAACGGGCGTTCAACCCCGTCCTCCAGCCTCTTGCGTGACCGGAAGAGGCGCGCCCGGTGCCGGACGTGCCGTCACGCCGTACTGGCGTCGTTTCCGGCTCGTCGACCGGTCGCAACGATGTCCGGCCACCTCGGGCGATGTCCGACCGCCGCGTATGTGAGAGCGGGGGAAAACCTGAACGGTCTCCCCCGCCCGATCGATCTGTTTAGCAGGGGACCAGGGTGTAGTGGTCCTGCTCGACGAGCTTCTTGGTCGTGATGTACACAGCCGGATTGCGGCGGTGATAGATCTTGTTGCCGTCGACGATGTCGCCCTCCCAGGACGTCCCGGCGTGCTGAACCAGCTTGCCGCGGGTGTTGTACTTGTACAGGGAAGGGACGTATTCGACGAGGTAGCACTTGGCGCCCCGTTCATCGACTTCTTTCTTGTACCACTTGGCATCGGCGGTCCCCGCGAAGGAGACTGCACCGGCAGCGGCGATCAGCGTGAGCAGCACTTTGCGCATGAGAATAAACGCCTCCGTGTTCGATGTTGCGCAAGGGAAGCATTAAATGTCCGTAAAGAAAGATCAATACATTATCGGGATTTAGCCCGGAAAAAGCGCAATGAAGGGCATTCTGTTTCATTTCGGCACGGGGACTGTTCGATTTTGGATCATGTCCTCGCGTCAGATGTCATATTGATACTCGCGACCAACGACATGGCAATAGCGGTGAGTGGCGACCGCTGGTCTTGGCGTCGAAGAGCTTCGCTCGTCGAGGTTGCGGGGGCGGCAGTCGGATCGGCATCGCGCGGGATGCGACCATGGCTCCCGCCTGTCGAGGGAATTTCCGTTCGATGTCTCATCGTTACAGTGTCTTGCCACGATGGCGGAGCGCTTTCGGATGTTGCAATGCGGCATGGTTCCGGCATGACTGCGCTTTTCCGGTTTTATGAAAATACCGGAATGCAATCGGAGAGTGGAGTCCGGCGGCCCGCGGCCGGTATGGGAATTTCTCGCATCTTACCGAGCGGAAGAGGGAGTCGTTCCAGCGATCTTCCGCCGGCCGGCGAGTAATGCTGCGCTGCGAGAGTGCCACCGAAATCCCGCGGCCTGGCACCCGCGTTCGCTCGCCGGGGGGCGCGCTGCGGGCAGCATGTGCGGCCCTGCCGCTGCGGCGGGGGCAGCCGCCGATCCGCGCGGGCGGGCCAACCCTGAAGGAGCTACCCGTGCAAGCTCACCCTCGACGCCTCCGCGTATTCGTGGCGCCGTCCCGGACCGGCCGTCGCGCGAAACCGGCGGACCGGCGGGTCCGGGCGGCGCCCGTTGCTCTGACGAGCTTGAAGCGACAGATCGTTTCAGGCGGCCGGCGGTATCAGCGCCTGTGGGGGGAGACGGTCTGCCCGAATGCGCCGATTCGGCGGCGTTTGCGGGCCGAGGGCCGCGAGCGTCGGAGGCGGGCGGTCATTCCTTGACGAGAATGGTCTCGCACACCTCGATGCCGAATCCGGTCAGTCCGACATAGGCACGCTCGTGGGTGGCGAGGACGGCGATGGAGGAGACGCCGAGATCGCGCAGGATCTGCGCGCCGATGCCCACCTCGCGCCAGCGCTGGCGGCGGATCCGGGCGCTCAGATGGCGTTCGCCGTCGGTCACGGGCTCCTCACCGGAGGCCGGCCTCGCCTCGAGGTCGTCGATCTGCGGCGAGCGCAGCAGCATGACGACGCCCTGGCCGTTCGCCCTGATCTTCTCCACGGCGACGTCGACCCAGCTCCGCCCGCCGCCGACGAGCGACAGCAGGTCGAGCACCGGCTGCTCGCGATGGATGCGGGTCGGCACGTGGTTGCGTCCGCGGACCTCGCCATGGACGAAGACGACGTGCTGGATGTCGTCGAAGGGAGTCTCGTAGATGCGGATCCTGCCCGGCAGGCCGGCGAGCGAGAAGTCCTCCTCGCGAACGCAGGTGACGAAGGATTCCCGGCGGATGCGATAGGAGATGAGGTCCTCGATCGAGATGATCTTCAGCCCGTGCTCGCGGGCAAAGGGAACGAGTTCCGGCAGGCGCTTGACGGTACCGTCGTCGTTGACGACCTCGGCGAGGACGCCGGCGGGCTCGAGGCCGGCGAGGCGGGCGAGATCGATCCCGGCCTCGGTGTGGCCGGAGCGCGTGAGGACGCCGCCTTCGCGGCCGATCAGCGGAAAGATGTGCCCGGGACGCAGGAAGTCGGTCGGGGCGCAGTTGGTGTTGGCGAGCGCCCGGCAGGTGTTGGCGCGCTCTTCGGCGGCGATGCCCGTGGTCATGCCGACCTTGTAGTCGACCGAGACGGTGAAGGCGGTGCGCATCGGATCGAGATTGTTGGCGACCATCGGCGGCAGATTGAGCGCCTCGGCGCGCTGACCGGTCATCGGCACGCAGATGATGCCGCTGGTGTGGCGGATCATGAAGGCCATCTTCTCGGCCGTCGCCTTGGAGGCGGCCATGATCAGATCGCCCTCGTTCTCGCGGTCGGTGTCGTCGACGACGACGACGAGCTCACCGTCGGCGATGGCAGCGATCGCCTCTTCGATGGAATCGAGCGTGAGATCCTGTTCGGTCATGGTTGGTCCTGAGGCTGCGCTGGCGCCGGGTCAGCGCGAAGGGAATGAGGGTGGCAGGCTTTTACGGCGTCAGGCCGGCAATGATCAACAAGCCGGCGCCTGCGGGCGCTATCCCCGACCGCGATAGGGCGCAACGCCCTGATCGGGCAGATAGACGCCCTCGGGTGCGGGGCCGGTCTGCCAGAAGACGTCGATCGGGATGCCGCCGCGCGGATACCAGTAGCCGCCGATCCGCAGCCACAGCGGCTCGGTCGCTTCGACGACGCGGCGGGCGATCATGACGGTGCAGTCCTCATGAAAGGCGCCATGGTTGCGGAAGCTGGTCAGGAAGAGTTTCAGCGACTTCGATTCGACCAGCCGGGCATCCGGCGCGTAGTCGATGACGATATGGGCGAAGTCCGGCTGACCGGTGACCGGGCAGAGCGAGGTGAATTCCGGGCAGGTGAAGCGGACGATCGCCGGCGGGCCGTCGCCGCGGGAATAGGGGACGGTTTCGAGCACGGCTTCGTCCGGCGAGGCGGCGGGGCGGGCGGCGTGGCCGAGTTGGGAGAGATCGTTGGGGAGCATTCGGCATGTCCGGTTCTGGAGATCATCGGGCGAGACGAGGTCGGAGCCCTATAGCATCGGCTTCAAATCGGAATCGATTCCTGCTGCGCAAGAGACATCGCCGCGATGGGGAGGGAAAGCGCGAGGACGCTTGGATCCATCGCTTGCTTGCGTGCCTTGCCGATAGCGCCGGCAAGTGGTCGGATGGAAGGTGGGTGGCGCACAGAATGCGGATCGCATCGATTTCGGGGTCTGGTGGACGACGAGGCCGGTGCGATCTGTTCGTGGAAAGGCGGGAATGATCGACAAGCTGGAATATCTGATCGCGCTTTCGGGCGAAAAGCATTTCGGCCGGGCGGCCGATCGGCTCGGCATCACCCAGCCGACGCTTTCGGCCGGCATCCGCCAGCTCGAGGAGCGGCTCGGCACGACGCTGGTCAATCGCGGCTCGCGCTATCGCGGGCTGACCGAGGAGGGCGAGCGGGCGCTCGCCTGGGCGCGGCGGATCACCGACGACGTGCGGACGATGCGCGAGGAGATCAAGACCGTCAAACGCGGCCTCTCCGGGCATCTGCGGATCGGCGCGATCCCGACCAGCCTCGCGGTCGTCGCCAAGCTGACGGCGCCCTTTCATCAGAAATACGAGAACGTGACCTTCGAGATCACCTCGCAGACCGCCACGGAGATCATCGCGGCGATCGCCAATTTCGAGATCGACGTCGGCCTCACCTATGTCGACGACGAGCGGCTGAAGAAGCTCGACAGCCACGTCCTCTACGAGGAACATTATTGCCTCGTCACCCGAAAGGGCAGCGAGTTCCACGATCGCGAGGAGGTGACCTGGGAGGAGGTGGCGACGCTCAAGCTCGGTCTCCTCAGCTCGACCATGCGCAACCGGCAGATCCTCAACCGCCATCTCGGCGCCGGCGGCCGGCCGTTCCGGGCCGTGACGGAATCCAATTCCATGGTCGCGCTCCTGTCGCAGACGCGTCTCGCCGGCATCGCCACCGTCATGCCCTATCGCTCGGCGGCGGTCCTCGGCCTTGCCGATCCGCTGGTGGCGATCCCGATCACCGGGCCGGACGTCGGCTACCGGATCGGCCTCGTCACCGCCAGGCGGGAGCTGAGGCCACCGATCGTCGCGGCGTTCTGGGAAGAGTCCCGGCTGATCGGCCCGGTCTGACGCGCGCCCTTCCGCTCGTCGCGGGGCCGTAGGCGTCGCCGGGACCGGAGGGGATCGGAGCGCGTCGGGCGGCCGCGAAGACCGTGCCACGTTCTCGGTCTGATAGAATATCTCTATCGAGACACGGGGATTGCCGCATTGATTCATGCGCGATCTGAGTGTTCCGTCCCTGGAAGGATTCAAAATCGGGTGCGGGAGGTAAACGCTTGGTTTCTCAGGCGCGTTACGACGAAGGCGAAGTTGCCGAGATCATCGCCGAGCATGCCGGGCTCGAAGGGCCGATGCTGCCCATCCTGCACGGGATCCAGGAGCGCTACGGCCACGTGCCGGAAGCGGCGGTGCGCCAGATCGCGGCGGCGCTGAACCTGACCCGCGCCGAGGTCTACGGGGTGGTCACCTTCTATCACGACTTTCACAAGGAGCCGCGCGGCCGCCACGTCCTGAAGGTCTGCCGGGCCGAGGCCTGCCAGGCCGCGGGCAGCGACGCGATGGCGGGCGCGATCGAACGGGCGCTGGGCGTCAGGTTCGGCGAGACCACCGAGGACGGGCAGGTGACGCTCGAGGCGGTCTACTGTCTCGGGCTTTGCGCCGCCGCACCCTCGGCCATGCTCGACCGGCGGATCGTCGGGCGTCTGAACGAGGCCAAGATCGGTACGCTGATCGAGGAGGCGCGGCTGTGACGAAGCTCTTTATCCCGCTCGATTCCTTCGCCGTCGCCTGCGGCGCCGATCAGATCGCCGAGGAATTCGCCCGGCTCAACGCCGATCGCGGCCTTTCCCTCCAGATCCTTCGCAACGGCTCGCGCGGCATGGCCTGGCTCGAGCCGATGATCGAGGTCGAGACGCCGGACGGGCGCATCGCCTATGGCCCGATCGAGCCCGGCGAGGCGGACGCACTGGTCGATGCTGGCATTCTGTCCGGCGCCGGTCATCCGAAGCGGATCGGCAGGGTCGAGGAGCATCCGTTCTTTCGGGCGCAGACGCGCCACACCTTCAAGCGTTGCGGCGTCATCGATCCGCTGTCGCTCGACGACTACAAGGCCCACGGCGGTCTGAAGGGGCTCGAACGGGCGATCGGCATCGGTGCCGAGGCGGTCGTCGCCGAGGTCACCCAGTCCGGCCTGCGCGGCCGGGGCGGCGCGGGCTTTCCGACCGGCATCAAGTGGAAGACCGTCGCCGAGGCCGAGGGCGCGCGCAAATACATCGTCGCCAATGCCGACGAGGGCGACTCGGGCACCTTCGCCGACCGGATGATCATGGAGGGCGATCCGTTCTGCCTGATCGAGGGCATGGCGATCGCCGGCGTCGCCACCGGCGCGACCAAGGGCTACGTCTATCTGCGCTCGGAATATCCCGTCGCCATCGACGTGATGCGCGAGGCGATCGCCCGGGCTCACGCGGCCGGCGTTCTCGGTGCTTCGGTCCTGGGCTCCTCGCACGTCTTCGACATCGAGGTGCGGGTCGGGGCCGGGGCCTATGTCTGCGGCGAGGAGACCTCGCTGCTCGACAGCCTGGAAGGCAAGCGCGGGCAGGTGCGTTTCAAGCCGCCGCTGCCGGCGATCCAGGGCCTGTTCGGCATGCCGACGGTGATCAACAACGTCATCTCGCTGGCTTCGACGCCGGAGATCCTGGCGGCCGGCGCGGACGGCTACAAGGAGCTCGGCGTCGGCCGGTCGCGCGGCACGATCCCGATCCAGCTCGGCGGCAACGTCAGGCATGGCGGGCTGTTCGAGGCGCCTTTCGGCATGACCCTCGGCGATATCGTCAACGACGTCGCGGGCGGCACGGCGTCGGGCCGGCCGGTGCGCGCCGTGCAGGTCGGCGGGCCGCTGGGCGCCTATTTCCCGGTGTCGCTGTTCGATACGCCTTTCGACTACGAGGCCTTTGCTGCCAAGGACGGGCTGATCGGCCATGCCGGCATCGTCGTCTTCGACGATACGGTCGACATGATGGCCCAGGCGCGCTTCGCCTTCGAGTTCTGCGCCATCGAGAGCTGCGGCAAGTGCACCCCCTGCCGGGTCGGCGCGGTGCGCGGCTACGAGACGGTGAAGAAGATCATCGACGGCGAGCGGCCGGCCGAGAATCTCGCGCTGGTCGAGGACCTCTGCAACACGATGAAGTTCGGCTCGCTCTGCGCGCTGGGGGGCTTCACGCCTTACCCCGTGATGAGCGCGATCCGGCATTTTCCGGAGGATTTTCACGGAGAGCCGATGCGGGTGGCGGCGGAGTGAGGTCGCTTGGGTGGCTTTGGTCTTTGACGGATTCGAATGGGATGCCGGCAACAAGGTCAAATGTCAGAAGCACGGCGTTTTGATCGACGAAATACAAGCGGTGCTGTCTGGCAATCCGATCGTGAGAGAAGATCCTCTCCACTCGGCGCAAGAGTCACGCTTCAGGGCCATCGGCCGAAACCATGAGGGCCGGACCGTGTTCATCGTGTTCACCTTCCGCCATAGTGGTAACATGGTCTTCGTTCGCCCGATCAGCGCACGGTATATGCATTCGAAGGAGCTTCGATCATATGAGCGAGACTAAACTCAAGCAGATGCCGCATTTTGCGACAGACGAAGAAGCCGAACGCTTCGTCGATGAGGCCGATCTCTCGGAATACGATCTGTCAGGCTTTCGTCCGATGAAGTTGGTTCGGCGGGGGTCTACGGATCGATACACGATCCAGCTGGAAAGCGAGTTGCTTTTCCGCATTGACGCTCGCGCGCGAGAGCTTGGCGTGTCGATCGACGAGTATCTGCTCTCGCTTGCGAAGAAAGACCTCGGCGACTGACGTCGGACGGTCTGTCGCTCGGCGAGAAGTGCCATCAGACAATCGAATGCCCGTTCAGGGAGGAAACCATGAGCCTCATCCAGGAAATCGACTACGGTACGCCGGCCTCCAAGGCCGAAGCGGAGGTGACGCTCACCATCGACGGCGTAGAGGTGACGGTTCCCGAGGGCACGTCGCTGATGCGAGCGGCCATGGAAGTCGGCGTGCAGGTGCCGAAGCTCTGCGCCACGGACATGATGGACGCCTTCGGCTCCTGCCGGCTCTGCGTCGTCGAGATCGAGGGGCGGAACGGCACGCCGGCGTCCTGTACGACGCCGGTGGCGGCGGGCATGAGGGTGTCCACCCAGACCGAGCGGCTGAAGAAGATCCGCAAGGGGGTGATGGAGCTCTACATCTCCGACCACCCGCTCGACTGCCTGACCTGTGCGGCCAATGGCGACTGCGAGCTGCAGGACATGGCCGGCGCGGTCGGCCTGCGGGACGTGCGCTACGGCTATGAAGGGGAGAACCATCTCGGCAAGGAGAAGGACGTCTCCAACCCGTATTTCCAGTTCGACCCGTCGAAATGCATCGTCTGTTCGCGCTGCGTCAGAGCCTGCAACGAGGTGCAGGGCACCTTCGCGCTGACGGTGGCCGGCCGCGGCTTCGATTCGATCATCTCCGCCGGCACGAGCTTCGACGACTTCTTCTCCTCCGACTGCGTCTCCTGCGGCGCCTGCGTCCAGGCCTGCCCGACGGCGACGCTCGAAGAGAAGTCGGTGATCGAGATCGGCACGCCGGAGCATTCCGTCGTCACCACCTGCGCCTATTGCGGCGTCGGCTGCTCCTTCAAGGCCGAGATGCGCGGCGAAGAGCTGGTGCGGATGGTGCCCTACAAGGACGGCAAGGCCAATCGGGGCCACAGCTGCGTCAAGGGCCGTTTCGCGCTCGGCTATGCGACGCACAAGGACCGCGTCCTCAATCCGATGATCCGCGACCACTACACCCAGCCCTGGCGGGAAGTGTCGTGGGATGAGGCGCTGTCCTTCACCGCGGCGAAGATCAAGGACATCCAGGCGAAATACGGCAAGGGCGCGATGGGTGGCATCTCGTCGTCGCGCTGCACCAACGAGGAGGTCTATCTCGTCCAGAAGCTGGTGCGCGCCGGCTTCGGCAACAACAACATCGACACCTGCGCCCGTGTCTGCCATTCGCCGACGGGCTATGGTCTCAACTCGACCTTCGGCACCTCCGCCGGCACGCAGGACTTCGACAGCGTCGAGGATACCGACGTCATCCTCGTTATCGGCGCCAACCCGACCGACGGCCATCCGGTCTTCGCCTCGCGGATGAAGAAGCGGCTGCGCGGCCAGCCGGGTCAGCCCGGCGCCAAGCTGATCGTCGTCGATCCGCGCCGCATCGACCTCGTGAAGACGCCGCATGTGAAGGCAGACCACCATCTGGCGCTGAAGCCCGGCACCAACGTCGCGATGCTGACGGCGCTCGCCCACGTCATCGTCACCGAGGGCCTCGTCAACGAAAGCTTCGTGCGCGAGCGCTGCGAGTGGGACGAGTTCCAGGAATGGGCGGCCTTCGTCGCCGAGGAGCGGCATTCGCCGGAATCGGTGGAGAGCATCACCGGCGTGCCGGCCGCCGAGGTGCGCAGGGCGGCGCGGCTCTATGCCACCGGCGGCAACGCGGCGATCTATTACGGCCTCGGCGTCACCGAGCACAGCCAGGGCTCGACCTCGGTCATCGCCATCGCCAACCTCGCCATGGCGACCGGCAACATCGGCCGGCGCGGCGTCGGCGTGAACCCGCTGCGGGGCCAGAACAACGTGCAGGGCTCCTGCGACATGGGCTCGTTTCCGCACGAACTGCCGGGATACCGCCATATTTCGGTGGACGCCGTGCGCGAGACCTTCGAGGACCTTTGGGGCGTCAAGCTCGACAAGGAGCCGGGCCTGCGCATCCCGAACATGTTCGACGCCGCGGTGGAGGGGACCTTCAAGGGGCTCTACTGCCAGGGCGAGGACATCCTTCAGTCCGACCCGGACACCAAGCACGTCTCGGCCGGGCTCGCGGCGCTGGAACTCCTCATCGTTCACGACCTCTTCCTGAACGAGACGGCGAACTACGCCACGGTCTTCCTGCCGGGCTCGAGCTTCCTCGAGAAGAACGGCACGTTCACCAATGCCGAGCGGCGCATCAACCGCGTCCGCAAGGTGATGGCGCCGAAGAACGGCTACGAGGACTGGCAGGTCACGCAGCTGCTCGCTCAGGCCATCGGCATGGACATGAACTACGCCCACCCCTCGGAGATCATGGCCGAAATCTCGGCGACGACGCCGTCCTTCGCCAACGTCACCTACGAACTGCTGGACGAGAAGGGCTCGGTGCAGTGGCCCTGCAACGAGGCGCATCCGGAAGGTTCGCCGATCATGCATGTCGACGGCTTCATGCGCGGCAAGGGCAAGTTCATCATGACGGAATACGTCGCGACGGACGAGCGGACCGGGCCGCGCTTCCCGCTGCTGCTCACCACCGGCCGGATCCTGTCCCAGTACAATGTCGGCGCCCAGACCCGGCGGACCGGCAACGTCGTCTGGCACGACCAGGATCTCCTCGAGATCCATCCGCACGACGCCGAGCAGCGGGGCGTGCGAGACGGCGATTGGGTGAAGCTCCAGAGCCGGGCCGGCGAGACGTCGATCCGCGCGAAGATCACCGATCGCGTCGCGCCGGGGGTCGTCTACACGACCTTCCACCACCCGATGACCCAGGCGAACGTCATCACCACCGACTTCTCCGATTGGGCGACCAACTGCCCGGAATACAAGGTCACGGCGGTGCAGATCTCGCCCTCCAACGGCCCGACCGAGTGGCAGGAAGACTATCGCGAGCTGACGATGGAGAGCCGGCGGATCGCCCCGGCGGAAGCGGCGGAGTAGGATCGCGGCGGCTCGCTTCGACCGGACGGTCGGCAGGGCGGCGCCGAGACGGAGATAGGCGAATGCGCCGGTACCCCCCTCTGTCCTGCCGGACATCTCCCCCGCAAGGGGGGAGATCGGGCGCGTCGACGACGGTTGCAATCCTGCTGGCGTCTCGGCATCGTTCAGTCCTGATCTTGAGTGCGACATCAAAGGCCGCTTCGATCTCCCCCCTTGTGGGGGAGATGCCGGCAGGCAGAGGGGGGTACAGTCGCCGCATCTTCGACCGTCAGGAGAGCGATTGTATTCAGCGGACCGTGAGGGCGAACTGCCCATGACCGCGCCCGCTGATGACACCTCGACCGGCCTCGAAACCGTCGTCTTTCGCGACGGCTCGTTCCATCGCGGCACGCGCACCGTTCCCGCCGAGGTCGCCGTGGCGATCTCGATCGGCGGCTCGACCCATGCGGTGATGATGGCGACGCCGGCCGATCTGGAGGACATGGCGATCGGTCTCGTCCTCAACGAGGCGATCGTCGACCGGATCGACGAGATCGAAAACCTGGAGATCGTCAGGTCGGATGCCGGCATAGACTGCCAGATCCGGCTGGTCGAGGCGCGGGCCAGAACCTATGTGGCGCGCCGGCGGCAGATGACCGGGCCGGTGGGATGCGGGCTGTGCGGCGTCGAATCGCTGGAACTCGCGGCGCCAAAACTGCCGGAAGTCGGCAGCGGCGGAGATGCCCAGGTCTCACCGCAGACGATCGTCGATGCGGTTGCGGCGATGGCGCGGCAGCAGGAGCTGAGCCGGCTGACGCGGGCCGTGCATGCGGCGGCGTTCCATGCAGCCTCCGGCGAGCCGGGCAGGGGCACCGTCGTGACGCGCGAAGACGTCGGCCGGCACAATGCGCTCGACAAGGTGGCCGGCCATCTCGCTCGTGGCGGCATCGATCCGCACGGTGGCTTCCTCACCATCACCAGCCGGGTTTCGGTCGAGCTGATCCAGAAGGCCGCGCGCATGGGATGCGGGCTGATCGCCGCGGTGTCGGCGCCGACGGCGCTGGCGATCGCCGAGGCCGAGGCAGCCGGGATCACCCTCGTCGCCGTGGTGCGCGGCGCGGAATTCGAGATTTTCACCCATCCGCAGCGCATCGCCGGCACAGGCCGCGTCGACATGCCGACAAACGAAGACGAGGGCCGGGAAGAAGACCGGCCGCCGCAGGGGAGAGCCGTCCATGGAGCGTGACAAGCTGGTCTACATGGCCAATCAGATCGCCAAGTTCTTCGAGTCGGCCAAGGAAGGAGCGCGCTCGAAGGGCGTTGCCGACCACATCAACAAGTTCTGGGAGCCGCGCATGCGCACCCAGCTGTTCGAGCGGGTCGACGGTGGACGGACCGAAGGCATGCATCCGCTGGTGCTGCAGGCGATGGACGCGATCCGCCGCCCGGATGAGCCGGCGGGCAGCGGCGCCCCCAACAAAAGCGATCCATCGCTGGCCTGAACGCTTCTGCCACCGGGCGGCGACTTCCGTCTGCCGTTGCGGCATGCGGCAAGGATTTCGCCCGCTCGCAACCGATGATTAACCCTAACGCCTTATCAACGACCGGGTCAGCAACGCCACTGGACCGGTCCACATGCGCCCCTCGCGAGTTCTCCTCTCCGCCGTTCTCGCAGCCTCGCTCTTGTCCGGCTGCGCCCGGAACGACCGCACTTCGATGGCGTTTTCCGCCGTCCCGGCGACCGGTGCCGCGTCCACCCTGGTCGGCTACCAGCCGGCGGAGGTCGAAAAGACCTTCCCGCTGTTCCAGTCCTTCCAGCCGCCGGTCGGTTCGGCTCTGTCCGGCCGCACGATCGCCGTCGCGCGCTATTCCGACATCGCGCTCCGCGACAAGGAAGTGGTGCTGACCTTCGACGACGGGCCGATGCCCGGCAAGACCCACACGATCCTGAAAGCTCTCTCCGACTATGGCGTCGGGGCGACCTTCCTGATGGTCGGGCAGATGGCCAAGGCCTATCCGAACATCGCCCGCGAAGTCGCGCAGGCCGGCCATACGATCGGCACCCATACCTATCGCCACGCCAATCTCAGGACGATGAGCGACGCGGCGGCCATGGCCGAAATCCGCAAGGGCGAACTCAGCGTCGCCGACGCCCTGAAGCCCATCGGCATGCGGCCGGCACCGTTCTTCCGGTTTCCCTATCTCGCCGACACCCAGAGCCTGCGCCATCGCCTCGCCGGCGAGGGGATCGTCGCCATCGACGTCGACGTCGATTCCAAGGACTACTTCCGCGACGCGCCGGCGACGGTCCGCGAGCGGACGCTGCGCACGCTCGACAGGCACGGCCGCGGCATCATCCTGATGCACGACATCCAGGGGCGGACGGCGGCGATGCTGCCCGGCTTCCTGGCCGAACTCGAAAAGCGCGGCTACAAGGTCGTGCGGCTGGTGCCGGAGGGGCAGGCGCAGGTCGCCGGTCTCTGACCCGGCCGCGAGCGGCGAGAGCCTCGGACATCACAGAGCGAGGGAGGCCCCGGCGCCCGGACGCCGGGCCGCTCGATCCTCAGACGTTGAACTTGAAGTTCATGACGTCGCCATCCGCCACGACGTATTCCTTGCCCTCGTCGCGCGACTTGCCGGCCTCCTTGGCGCCCACTTCGCCGCCGAGCGAAACGAAATCGGCAAAGGCGATGGTCTGGGCGCGGATGAAGCCCTTTTCGAAGTCCGTATGGATGACGCCGGCGGCCTGGGGCGCCTTGGTGCCCTTGTCGATCGTCCAGGCGCGCGTCTCCTTCGGCCCGGCGGTGAAATAGGTGATGAGGTCGAGCAGCTCGTAGCCGGCGCGGATGAGGCGGTCGAGACCGGGCTCGGTGAGGCCCATGGCTTCGAGATAGTCGCCGACCTCTTCCTCCGGCAACTGGGCGATCTCGGCCTCGATGGCGGCCGAAATGATCACCGAACTCGCGCCCTGCTTCTCTGCCATCGCGGCGACGGCGGCGGAATGGGCGTTGCCGGACGACGCGTCCGCCTCGGCGACGTTGCAGACGTAGAGGACGGGCTTCGACGTCAGGAGGTTGAGGCCGCGCAGGATGCGCTTCTCTTCCTCGTCGAGGCCGGCCAAGAGCACGCGCACGGGCTTGCCCTCGTTCAGGACTTCCAGGGCCTTTTCCATGACGGGGAGGACGGCGAGCGCCTCCTTGTCCTTGCCGGTCGCCTTCTTGCGGGTGGAGACGACGCGGCGCTCGAGGCTTTCGAGATCCGACAGCATCAGCTCGGTCTCGACCGTCTCGGCGTCGGCGACGGGATCGACCCGGCCCTCGACATGGACGATGTCGTCATCCTCGAAGCAGCGCAGCACGTGGACGATCGCGTCCACCTCGCGGATGTTGGCGAGGAACTGGTTGCCGAGCCCTTCGCCCTTCGAGGCGCCGCGCACGAGGCCGGCGATGTCGACGAAGGTGATCCGCGTCGGCAGGATGGCGGCCGACTTGGCGATCTTCGCGATGTCCTTCAGCCGCGGATCGGGCACCGGCACGTCGCCGGTGTTCGGCTCGATCGTGCAGAACGGATAGTTCGCGGCGGCCGCAGCCGCGGTCTTGGTGAGGGCGTTGAACAGCGTCGACTTGCCGACATTCGGCAGGCCGACGATCCCGCATCTGAAACCCATGGGGGCAATCCTTCGGAAAATTGGGGGATCGCTCGACGATCCGGAATTTGAAACGCTGTTTGCAGCCGGACGGGCGAGGGGTCAACAGGCGGCAGGCGAAACGCGGTCGGCTGCTTTTCTACTCCTTCGCCCCGAACATCCGCTTCAGCATCTCCGCCATCGGACCCTTTTCCGGCACCTTGATCGCCGGCTTCGGCGAGCGGGCCTGACGGATGTGGCTCTGGCCCTTCGGCTCGGGCTTTGCGCCCGCCGAGCCCTTGGCGCCGGCCGGCTCCTCGCGGCCGCCGGTGGCGACGCTGACCTTGTTCATGAACAGCGCGTCCTCGCCTTTGGCGAGGCTCTCGACATTGCGGGCGATCGCGTCGAGGAAGGGCTCCAGCCACTCCCGGTCGACCTTGGCGAAGTCGCCGAGGACGTGCGGATTGACCTTTTCCCTGGTGCCCGGATGGCCGATGCCGAGGCGCACCCGGCGATAGTCCTTCGAGCCGAGATGGGCGTCGATCGATTTCAGCCCGTTGTGGCCGCCATGGCCGCCGCCGGTCTTCACCCGCAGCTTGGCCGGGGCGAGGTCGAGTTCGTCGTGGATGACCACGACGTCCTTCGGTTCGAGCTTGTAGAAACGGACCGCCTCGCCGACGGAGCGGCCAGATTCGTTCATGAAGGTCTGCGGCTTGACGAGCAGCACCTTCTCGCCACCGACGACTCCCTCGGCGATCTCGGCGGAGAACTTCTTCGACCAGCCGGGAAAGCCGTTCTGCCGGGCGATCTCGTCGACGGCCATGAAGCCGATGTTGTGGCGGTTGCCGGCATATTTCGGCCCCGGATTGCCGAGACCTGCGATCAGAAGCATGATGGCACTCCTTGGAATGGCCTATCGCTGCCAATGCCCTCGATGGCGGCGCTCTGCGGGGAGGTTACCCCCCTCTGCCCTGCCGGGCATCTCCCCCACAAGGGGGGAGATCGGCTGGATCAACGCTTCGCGCGTTCTCTGCCAAGCCGCAGGAGAAACTTTGAAGAGCTTGTCGCTCGACGTCGAGGTCTGGCGCCAGTTGATCTCCCTCCTTGTGGGGGAGATGTCGGCGAAGCCGACAGAGGGGGGTGACACCGGTTCCGAAAGCCCCTGCGTCGGACACGAAAACGGCCGGACAATGCCCGGCCGTCGCATGGTTCCGCAGGAAAAGCCGAGAGGCTTATTCCTTGCCGGCCTTGGTCTCGCCCTCGACGGTCTGAGCCTTCTGCTCGGTGACCTCGGTCTCGGCTTCTTCCTCGTCGCCTTCCGAGCGCATCGCCGCCGGCGAAACGATCGTGGCGATGGTGAAGTCGCGATCGGTGATGGTCAGCTCGACGCCCTTCGGCAGGGTGAGGGCCGAAGCGTGGATCGAGTCGTTGATCTCGAGACCGCTGAGATCGATCGTGAAGAACTCGGGGATCTCGCCGGCCGGAGCCTCGACCTCGACCTCGTGGCGAACGACGTTGAGCGTGCCGCCGCGCTTGAGACCGGGAGACTTCTCCTCGTTCTCGAAATGCACGGGGATCTCGACCGTGACGCGGGTGTCTTCCGACACGCGCAGGAAATCGACGTGAACGAGGAAGTCGCGAACCGGCTCCAGCTGATAGTCCTTCGGCAGGACCTTGATCTGCTTGCCGCCGAGCTCGATCGTCGCGATCGAGGTCATGAAACCGCCGGCGTGCAGCGCCAGGAAGGTTTCCTTGTAGGGCAGCGCGATCGGCAGCGGCTCTTCCTTGCCGCCGTAGATGACGGCGGGGATCATGTTGTTGCGGCGCAGATGTCTGGCGGCCCCCTTGCCGACCTTTTCGCGCGCCTCGGCCTTGACCGTGAAGGTCTGGTGCATGGCGTAACGTCCTTCAATGTTCGAGGGGTCGAAGCGGGCCCCATGCCCGGAACGACGAAAAGCGGCGCCCGAGACGGGGCCGCTTCACTCCGCGCTGCCTCCAAGGGTGTCCGCGCGGACGCCCGAGCCTATAACGCAAGGCCCGGCGACAGACAAGGCGCGCACACCGCTTGAACGAAAACGCCCGCCGCTTCGCTCGGGAAGGGCGGGCGTCGGATGCTGGGGGCGGGTATCAGCCGCCGAAGATCGCTTCCAGCAGACCAGGCTGACGGACCGGGCCGATCTCGGCATACACGTTGCGCGCGCCGCGGCCGTCCGGTCCGATGACGACGACCTTCGAGCCGACCGGGACGCGGCCGTAGAGATGCTCGACGTCTTCGTTCATCATGCGGATGCAGCCCGACGACATCATCTGTCCGATGGTCCAGGGCTGGTTGGTGCCGTGAATGCGGAACATCGAATCACGGCCGCCGCGGAAGAGATACATGGCGCGCGCGCCGAGCGGATTGCCGGGACCGCCTTCCATGTAGGCCGGCAGCTCGCGGCCCTTGGCGCGCTCGCGCTTGACCATGGCCGCCGGCGGCGTCCAGCCGGGCCATTCGGCCTTGCGTCCGACCTTCATCGTGCCCGACCAGCCGAAGCCTTCCTTGCCGACGCCGACGCCATAGCGCGTCGCCATGCCGTTGCCCTCGACGAAATAGAGGTAGCGCCGGCTGGAATCGACGATGACCGTGCCGGGCTTCTCGTCGGTCTGGATGCGCACCTCGCGGCGCATGAATTCGGCCGCCGGCTTGCGGGCGAGAACCTGCCGCATCCGCGCCGAGGGCGCATTCGCGTCGACCTCTTCCCAGGAAAAGGTCGCGTAATTGTAGCGGCGGACCGTCTCCGCCGAGGCCTCGGCAGCGAGGGACGCCACCATGCCGGCCGCCGCCAGGCCCAGGACGAGCTTGTTCAGGGTTTTCATCGATTTCTCTCCAGCCGTATCGCCCGCTCGACCGGCGGGCTTTTCAGTTGTCTCGGCCACGGTCGTTGCCGGTGGCCCGCATTCGGAGATCGGTGCTTTCGGCCGATCGGCCGGCCCTTCCGGGCCGGCGATCCGCGTCATCGCACGACCATGTTTTCGCCATGTTTCAAATGCGCATCGTCGATGGTTCGATCCAAGCCGAAGTGGTCCCGGGTCATAACATTTTCGTGAGCTCGGGGCGCCGCGCCGTCGGTTCCGGGCCGGCGCCTCTGCCCGCATGCATGCGACCCCAACGGAGCGATGCTTCAGAGGACGACTACTTTCGTTCCCACCGGAACCCGTCCGTAGAGGTCCGTGACGTCTTCGTTGCGCATGCGGATGCAGCCCGAGGAGACGTTGCGGCCGATCGTCCAGGGCTGGTTCGTGCCGTGGATGCGATAGAGCGTCGAGCCGAGATACATCGCCCTTGCGCCGAGCGGATTGGCCGGGCCGCCGGGCATGTGGGCGGGCAGGATGCGGCCCTTCTTCTTCTCGCGGGCGATCATCTGGGCGGGCGGCGTCCAGCCCGGCCACTCGGCCTTGCGGCTGACGCGATGGGTGCCGGACCAGCCGAAGCCCTCCTTGCCGGTGCCGACGCCGTAGCGACGGGCGGTGCCTTTCTCGCCGACGAGGTAGAGGAAGTGCGATCTCGAATCGATGACGATGGTGCCGGGTTTCTCGTGGCCTGTGTAGGCGACGTCCTGGGGCAGGAATTTCGGGTCGATGGCGTGGCGGGGATCGACCGTGCGGGCGCTCGTGCCGGGTTGAGCTGCAAGGGCAGCCGACTGGAGCCCGGCCGAACCGTCCGGCGTGCGGGCGCCGAGCACCACGCCGCTGGGTGAGCCGAATTCCATCACCCAGGGGCCGCCGACGCCAGGGGCGATGCGCACGGCGGGACGCCAGCCGTTTCGCTCCTGCGCGCCGGCAGAAACCATGCAGAACGCCAGGCTCGTGCCGACGGCGAGGGCGGCGAGGGCTGCTTTTGAAAGCATCGGTGTCTCCTCATGTGACGATCGGCCGCGTCTCATGCGACCGCTTCGACTTCGGAGGCTCGCGCGAAAGACCGAGCGATTGGTTAACCGCAAGCGCCTGACCGCTAACGATCTTTCGAAACCGTTCCCTAGGGTTAACGAGGGGTTGTCGCGCCTCTGTCGCCCTCTCGCGGGCGCCGGCGAGGCAGCGGCAGCCTCGTGCAAGCAATCGATGAAACCATAGGCAATATGAAAATAGCCCAATTCGAGGGCATTGTGCAATGCAGCAGAGCTGCTAGCATAGTCGTGCCTGCCGGTTCCACTGGCATGGCCAAGGCCGCCAAGGCCACGCGACGCCGGCCCATCCGAGGCCGGCAGATCTGGGAAGCGTTCGACAGGGTCATGTCCGGCCAAGGGGACGGACCACCATTCACCACGCCGCCAGGGAGGAGCGGCCCAGCACGCGGAGCCGATCGATGATCGCCCTCACCTTGATCATGTGCCTGAATGCCCAGCCCGCCAACTGCCACTCGGAGGACGTCGCCTTCGACGGCTCGATCATGCAATGCGCCATGTTCGGCCAGGCGGTCGCCGCCAACTACATGAACGGCCGCCCGAAATGGTCGCTGCAGCGCTACCGCTGCTCGTCGCGGCGGCTGAAGGACGCCTGAGACCGGCAGGCGGAAGCACCGGCATTCCTGCCGCCGGCCCGAACTCGGCGGCAGTGCGGGCGCTTGCCAGCCGCCGCGCCGACTGACATGAACTGTCGGCCATGAAAGCCGATCACGACATCGCAGACGGCCCCATCCCAGACGGATTGATCCGCCGGGACGACGGCTCGCTCGCCTGCGCCTGGCATGGGGCCGATCCGCTCTATCGCCGCTATCACGACGAGGAGTGGGGCCGGCCCACGGCCGACGACGACCGTCTGTACGAAAAGCTCTGCCTGGAAGGTTTCCAGGCCGGGCTCTCCTGGCTGACGATCCTGAGGAAGCGCGAGGCTTTCCGCGCGGGGTTCGAAGGCTTCTCCATCGCGCGCGTCGCGCGGATGGGCGAGGCCGATGTCGAGCGTCTGGTGAAGGATCCCGGCATCGTCCGCCACCGCGGCAAGATCGTTTCGGCGATCAACAATGCGAGGCGCGCCGCGGCGATCCAGAAGAGCCATGGCTCGCTGGCGGCGTTCCTCTGGTCCTTCGAGCCCGAGGCGCGCGAGCGCCCCGAGACCGTGACGGTGGATTTCATCCGCGCGACGCCTTCGAGTGCGGCCTCCACCCGCCTGTCGAAAGCCTTGAAGAAACAGGGTTTCAGTTTCGTCGGTGCCACCACCGTCTACGCCTTCATGCAGTCCATGGGCTTCGTCGACGACCACGTCGAGGGATGTTCCGTCCGGGCGGACTGCGAGGCGGCGCGGGCGGCGTTCGAGCGGCCACGCTGAAGCGGACGCGCCGGGGCGGGCGGCAAGGGATCGGCATCGAGCCGTTCGACGCAAACTCACGAGGGCCGGTTGACGGAACCGAAGCCCTCGAACAACAGATGGATCCGAGCCGTTTCGCAAAAGGGCAGGAGCCGGCCGTCGGTCGGGCATCCTGCGGCTCGTCGGCACCTGGATGCGACCGCATATGCCCATAGGCGCCAAGCGCCTTCGGGATGACTGAAACGTGGAGGGGAAGATGGACGCAGCACGGACGAAGCGGCTGTTGGAGGAGATCTTCGGTGCCTGCGTCGCCGCCGCGCATCCGGCGAAGATCCTGGCGGCGCATCTGCCCGAGCCGCCGCAAGGCCGGATCGTCGTGCTCGCAGCCGGCAAGGCGGCGGCGTCGATGGCGTCGGCCGCCTTCGAACATTACAGCAACGCCTGCGGCCTCGACCCCGCCCGGATCACCGGCGTCGCCGTGACGCGCGAGGGGTACGCTTTGCCGGCCGGGCCGATTCGCGTCGTCGAGGCGGGCCATCCGCTGCCGAACGAGGCGGGCCTTACGGCGACCGAGGAGGTGCTGGAGCTGGCGGCCGGCGCAGGGCCGGACGATCTGGTGTTGGCGCTGATCTCCGGCGGCGGCTCGGCCAACTGGCTGGCGCCGGCTGCCGGGGTTTCGCTCGCCGACAAGCAGGCCGTGACCAGGGCGCTGCTGCGCAGCGGCGCCGGGATCGGCGAGATCAATACGGTGCGCAAGCATCTGTCGCGGATCAAGGGTGGGCGGCTCGCCGCCGCCGCGCGGGCGAACGGGGCGCGGCTGGTGACGCTGGCGATCTCGGACGTTCCGGGCGACGATCCGAGCGTCATCGCCTCCGGCCCGACGGTGCCGGATGCGTCGACGCTCGCCGAGGCGCGCGCGATCGTCGAAGGGCGCGGCATCACGTTGCCGGAAAGCTGCCGCGCGGCGCTGAACGACCCCGCTAACGAAAGCCCGAAGCCGGGCGATTCAGCCTTCGAAGGCGCCGAGTTTCACATCGTCGCGACACCGGCCGAGGCGCTCGCTTCCGCCGCGCAGACGGCCGAAGCGGCCGGCTACAGGGTCGACAATCTCGGCGCCGACGTCGAGGGCGAAGCGCGCGACGTCGCGGCCGAGCATGCGCGGCTCGCCTTCGAGGCCAAGGCGCGCGGCGAAAAGCTCGCGATCCTCTCCGGCGGCGAACTCACCGTGACGATCCGCGGCGAGGGGAAGGGCGGCCCGAACCAGGAATATGCCCTGGCGCTCGCCGTCGCCCTCGACGGCGCCGCCGGCATCGCCGCGCTCTCCGGCGACACCGACGGCACCGACGGCGGCACGGGCCTCGCCACCGACCCGGCCGGCGCCTTCGTCCTGCCATCCACCCTGGAGCGGGCGCGAGCAGCCGGCCTCGATCCGGCGGCGGCGCTGGCAAACAACGATTCGACAGGCTTCTTCACGGCGATCGGCGACCTTCTGGAGCCGGGGCCGACGCATACCAACGTCAACGACTGCCGGGTGATCTTGGTGGGGTAGTCAGGACGAGCAGCCGGTGTCTTCTCAGTGCCGCGACCGGGCTTGTGAAGGAATTTGATCGTCACTACAAATAAAGTGATGATGCGCCTCGGCTATGACCCCGCCAAGCGTGAAATTACGCTCGACAATCGCGGCCTCGACTTCGAGGATGCAGTCGAGGTTTTCGCCGGCATCACCTTCGATCGACGCGACGACCGACGCGATTACGGCGAAGATCGGTTTGTGACCGTCGGATGGTTGCGAGGCAGAATGGTCGTCCTGGTTTGGACGCCCCGTGGCGAAACGCGCCACATCATTTCGATGAGGAAGGCCAATGAGCGCGAACAGGCCCGATACCGGACCCATCTGGACTGATCCCGACGACGCCCCCGAGCTGACCGACGAGTGGTTTGCCGGAGCGACCGTCCACAAGGGCGGTGTCGTCAAGCGGCTTCCAGGCAAGCGCGGGCGCGGGCGAAAGCCGGCAAAGGAGTCCGTGACGCTGCGCCTCGATCCTGAGGTTCTGGCGTTTTTCAGAAACACCGGACCCGGCTGGCAGACCCGCCTGAACGAGGCGCTGAAGGGCTTCGTGAGCGAAACTTCAAAGGGACGCCATTGAAGACCTCCGCTCGGGTCAACGGCAGAATGCCGATCTTTCGAGCGTCGTTCGACTCGGATCGATGTCTTTCGCGCAGTCATCGGGGGCATTTTTCGATCGCGCCAGTCCCGAAGATGGCGAGGCTGGCCCGTCGGGGAGATTGCTTCTTGCGCGCTTGCGGAATTTCGAGACCGGCCCGTCCGGCCCTCGCGGAAGACTGCAGCGACGCTTCGCGATCCTGTGGAAAGCCGAACCTGCGGCCGTCATGTGACACCCCGGCGTGCTAGTCTGACCCGCGGTGCCGGTCGCCCTCTGGCAGTCCTCGCGCCGCCCCGCCGAACCTTCGTCCGATCCACCCGAAAGGCAGATGATGACCGTCGCCGTCGATCTCGGCACGACCCAGAACGGGGAGCCGGCCGAACTCGATCTCGAAGAGCTCCTGTCGACGCGCCTGCTCGTCCAGGGCAATTCCGGCTCCGGCAAGTCGCATCTCCTGCGCCGTCTGCTCGAGCGCAGCGCCGGCCACGTCCAGCAGGCGATCGTCGACCCCGAGGGCGACTTCGTCACGCTGGCCGAGCGCTACGGTCATGTCGTCGTCGACGCCAACCGCACGCCGGCCGAGCTGACGCGCATCGCCGGCCGCATCCGCCAGCATCGCGCCTCCGTCGTCCTCAACCTCGAAGGTCTCGACGCCGAGGTGCAGATGCTGTGTTCGGCGGCCTTCCTCAACGGGCTCTTCGAGGCGGATCGGGCGTTCTGGTTCCCCATGCTGATCGCCGTCGACGAGGCGCATCTCTTCGCGCCCTCGATGTCCGGCGAACATTCCGAAGAGGCGCGCAAGGCCTCGCTCGGGGCGATGACCAACCTGATGTGCCGCGGCCGCAAGCGGGGGCTCGCCGGCGTCATCGCCACCCAGCGCCTCGCCAAGCTCGCCAAGAACGTCGCGGCGGAAGCCTCCAACTTCCTGATGGGCCGGACCTTCCTCGACATCGACATGGCTCGCGCCGCCGACCTCCTCGGCATGGACCGGCGTGCCGCCGAGCGGTTCCGCGATCTCAATACCGGCGAGTTCGTCGCCCTCGGGCCGGCGCTCTACCGCCGCCCGGTGCCGATCCGGATCGGCACGACCGAGACCCATTCGAAGGCCGGGCGGCCGACGCTGGCGCCGCTGCCCGAACTCGCGCCGGAAGACCTCGCCGATCTGGTCTTCACCGCGACGCCGGAGGAGCAGGAAGCCGAGCGCCGCCAGTCGCGGCGCCAGACGCCGGGCTTCCCCCCACCGTCCGCCCCGGCGCGCGTCGAGCCGGCGGATGGGGTGGTGCCGACCCGGGCGATCCTCGAACGGGTCAGCCAGAGCCCCTCGGTCTCCGAGCCCGTCGAGGACGAGGATCCGCGGTCGGCCGAGGAGCGGGCCGCCGCGGTCGATGCGATCTTTGCCGAAATGCTCGATGATCCGGAAGCCGCCTTCCGGCCGGTGCCGGTGCTCTATCAGGAATTCCTGACTCACTGCCGGCTGAAGCGGATATCCGGCGCGGCGACCGACATGACGGCCTTCCGCCGCCGCTTGTCGCTGGCGCGGGCGGGGATCGGCGAGGCCACCGACGACCCCGAATGGCAGGCGGTGATCGAACGCGCCGGCGAGCTGCCGGAAGAGATGCAGGGCGTCTTCATGATGCTGGCGAGAGCCGCGCGGGACGAGGCCGAATGCCCCTCGGACGAGGCGCTCGCTCGAGCATACGGCAGCCATTCCCCGTCGCGCGGCCGATTCCTGCTGTCGTTCATGGACGAACGCGGGCTGATCAAGGCCGACCGGGACTTCCGCGGCAACCGGGTCGTGACGATCGCCGGCACCGACTGGCGGACCAAGCTGCCGGAGGTGAGGCTCGACAGCATCGACGAGGCGCGGGCGAGAAGGGCGGCCCGGCTGGCGCGGCAGGGCGGCTGAGGCCGCTCCGTCCTCAGCCCCGGAAGAGTTTCAGCGTTCCGAGCACGAAGCCGTCGCCGATGACGAGTTCGATCGTGAGATCGAGCGCCACGGCCAGAATGACGGTCGCTCGGGCCGGAAGTTTCGCCGCAACGAAGAAGCCGGCGAGGACGAACAGCGTGTCGCCGCTCGCATTGAGGATGGAGTCGCCGAAATAGTCCGGCGAGTTGGGCGAGCGGCTGAAGGTCGCGATGAGGAGCGGGGTATTTTCCATCGCCTCCCAGGCAGCGCTCGAAAGCACCGCGAGAACGGCGCGCTTGGCGAGCGGCCAGCGCGGCGCCATCGCCGCCACGAAACCGTAGAGCGCCATGCCGAAGATCAGATGGAGGCCGGAGTACCAGTCGGAGAACTGCTGGCTGTTCTGCTCCTGCGTCAACCCGCCGTTCCAGATCTCGACGGTTCCACAAGGGCAGATCCAGGGGCGACCGAGGATGCGCAGCCACAGGACGAGACCGACAAACACGGCGGTGCCGGCGAACAGGCTGACGGCAAGGGAGCGGAAGATCGATGCTTCCTCCGACAACCGGCGCGGCGCGCGGTGCCGCCCATCGATGGACCGCACCGGCCCCGGACGAGGGATCGGCTCGCTGGTGGCCGCAAGGGAAATGTCGTCGGTAGGAACGGACAAGGTCGGTGGCTGGAGCGGCAGAGCGGAAGGGATGAGAATGGCGCCCACGAGAGGCATCGCCTAAGGATGAGCTTCCGTCCAGGCGTTTCAAGCCATGTCCGTCCCCAACTTCGTGCCCGATGACCGAAATCGCCGTCGTCTGCCCGCCCTATTACAGCCATCTGCGCCTCTTCGAAGCCCTGGCGGAAGAGTTGCGAGGCCGCGGCCATGGCGTTCACTTCATCGTCAATGCCGGCGCAGCCGGGATGATCACTGCCGGCGGCGAGGGGATCTTCGTCCACGAGGTCGGCCGGCGATCGCGCCATGATCTCGACCGGTTGATCACCCGCGCGGCCGGCGGCGGTACGCCCCTGTCGGTGCTGAGGACGGTGCGCGACGCTGCAAGGCTGACGGAGGATCTCTGCCGCGAGGCTCCGGCGCTGTGCCGCGATCTGCGGATCGGGGCGATGGTCGGTGATCAGATGGAACCGGCCGCCGGCCTGATTGCCCGCCATCTCGGCCTGCCATTCGTCTCGGTCGCCTCGGCGCTGCCTGTTCATGACGATCCGACGGTGCCGCTGCCTTTCCTCGGCTGGCCCTACGATCCGAGCGAGGCGGGGCTGAAGCGCAACAGGGGCGGGGTGACGGTGGCCGGGCTGCTGCTGGCCCGGCAGAGGAAGACGATCGCCCGATGGGCCGATGAATTCGATCTGCCGAACCTCGCGACGCTCGCCGGTTGCCTGTCCACCACCTGCCAGATCAGCCAGCTCACCTGGAGCTTCGACTTCCCGCGCGAGCCCTCGCCGATCCGCCATGCCGTCGGGCCGATCCGCCGCCGAGGCCGCGACGAGGCGGCGCCGGCGATCCGGCGCGATCCCGGTCGCCCTCTCGTCTTCGCCTCCTTCGGCACGTTGCAGGGGCATCGGCTGCGGCTGTTCCGCAGGATCGCCAGGGCCTGCGAGCGCATCGGCGCGGACTGCGTCGTCGCCCATTGCGGCGGGTTGACGGAAGCCGAGGCATCGACGATCGGCGCCCGCCACGTCACCGATTTCGTGCCGCAGCGCGCGATGCTCGCCGAAGCCGACCTCTGCGTCACCCATGCGGGGATGAACACCGTCCTCGACGCGCTGGAGGCGGGAACGCCCATGCTGGCAATCCCGATGGCCTTCGACCAGCCGGGCGTCGCCGCCCGCATCGTCCATCACGGTGTCGGCGAGAGGCTCACGCGCGGCCATTTGTCCACGCGATCCATCGCCACTCGTCTTGAGCGATTGCTGGGAACGTCTAGTTTCACTGACAATGCATCGCGCATCGGGCGCGACATTCAAGGGTCTGGCGGAGCGAAGTTGGCGGGAGACATCATCGAGCGGGCATTGGCAGCGTCTGGCGACTTCGAGCGACCGGCCGGACGGGACGGCCATGGCCCGACCTGAACGCCTCGACATCGCGCTCGTCGGAGGTGGGCTCGCCAACGGCCTCATCGCTTGGCGTCTGTCGGAGCTGCGGCCGGATCTCAGCTTCCGGCTGATCGAGGCGGGGCCGGACGTCGGCGGCAACCATACCTGGTCGTTTCACCAGGGCGACCTGACGGCGAGCGAACACGGCTGGATGGCACCGTTCGTGACCTATCGCTGGAGCGACAACGAGGTACGGTTTCCCAACCGGCGCAAACGCCTCGGCACCGGCTATTGCAGCGTCTCCTCGGAGCGGTTTCGGGACTTGCTGACGGGGCGGCTCGGGGAGCGGATCCTCTGCAATGCGCCCGCGCGGGCCGTGACGCCGACGCGTGTCGTTCTCCAGGACGGCGCCGAGATCGAGGCCTCATGCGTCGTCGACGGGCGCGGACACGCGCCGAGCCGGCACATGCGGCTCGGCTTCCAGAAATTCCTCGGCCAGGAGATCGAGATGACGGCGGCCCACGGGGTGGACCGGCCGGTGATCATGGACGCGACGGTGCCGCAGTCGGACGGCTACCGCTTCGTCTATCTCCTGCCGCTGACGGCGACGCGGCTGTTGATCGAGGATACCTACTATGCCGACGGAGCCGATCTCGATCGCGCGCGTCTCGCCGCCTCGATCCGGCAATACATGAACGACCACGGCTGGACGGCCGGAGAGATCGTCCGGGAGGAGGAGGGCATCCTGCCGATCGCCATCGACGGCGACATCGAGGCATTCTGGGACGAGAAGGCGGGCGTCGCCGCGTCCGGCCTCGCAGCCGGGCTGTTTCACCCGACGACCGGCTATTCGCTGCCGGACGCGGTGAAGCTCGCCGACCGGCTGGCCCGGCTGCCGGATCTCGGCGCGGCCGCCGTCTACGCCGAGACGCGCGCCCACTCCGTCTCGACCTGGAAGGAGCGCGGCTTCTTCCGCATGCTCAATCGGCTTCTCTACTTCGCCGGCGACGCCTCGCAGCGCTACCGCATCCTCGAACATTTCTACCGGCTCGACGCGCCGCTGGTCGCGCGGTTCTATGCCGCCCGGCTGAAGACGCGGGACAAGCTGCGCATCCTCACCGGCAAGCCGCCCGTTCCCTTCGGCAGCGCCATTCGCGTCCTGGCCCGCCACCGGCTGACGGGAGATCTCGCATGAGCGCCGCGACCGACGTCAGGGGAGCGGAGACGGCGGCTGGCGGGCGCCGGGCCGTGGTCGTCGGCGCAGGGTTCGGCGGCCTCGCGCTCGCCATCCGCCTGCAGGCTGCGGGCATCGAGACGGTCCTCGTCGAGAAGCGCGACAAGCCCGGTGGCCGGGCCTACGTCTATCAGGATGCCGGCTACACCTTCGACGCCGGGCCGACGGTGATCACCGACCCGACGGCGCTCGAAGAGCTGTTCTCCGCGGCCGGCCGCAGGATGGCCGACTATGTCGAGCTCCTACCGGTCTCGCCCTTCTACCGGCTCTGCTGGGAAGACGGCCGCTCCTTCGACTACGTCAACGACCAGGCCGAACTCGACCGGCAGATCCGCGACTTCGAGCCGGCCGACGTCGAAGGCTATCGCCGCTTCCTGGCCTATTCGAAAGACGTGTTCCGGGAGGGCTACGAGAAGCTCGGCACCGTGCCCTTCCTCAATTTCCGCGACATGGTCCGCGCCGGACCGCAACTGGCGCGGCTGCAGGCCTGGCGCAGCGTCTATTCCAAGGTCGCCGACTTCATCAAGGACGAGCATCTGCGCCAGACCTTCTCTTTCCACTCGCTGCTGGTCGGCGGCAATCCGTTCGCCACCTCCTCGATCTACGCCCTCATCCACGCGCTCGAACGGGAATGGGGTGTCTGGTTCGCGCGCGGCGGCACCGGGGCGCTGGTCAACGGGCTCGTAAAGCTCTTCACCGACATCGGCGGGCGGATCGAACTCTCCGCCGAGGTCGCCGAGATCGAGATGGCGGGCGGCCTCGCCCGCGCCGTGCGGCTGAAGGACGGGCGCCGGTTCGCGGCCGACATGGTCGCATCGAATGCCGACGTCGTTCACACTTACGGCCGGCTGCTCGGCGCCAGCGCCCGCGGCGCATCGCAGGCCAGGCGGCTGGCGAAGAAGCGCTTTTCCATGTCGCTCTTCGTCATCTATTTCGGGCTTAAGACCCACCGGCCGGACATCCGCCACCACACCGTCTGCTTCGGCGCGCGCTATCGCGAGCTGATCTCCGAGATCTTCAACGGCCGGGACCTGCCCGGCGACTTCTCGCTCTATCTGCACAACCCTTGCGTCACCGACCCCTCGCTGGCGCCGGACGGGGCCGGCGCCTTCTACGTCCTGTCGCCGGTGCCGCATCTCGGCAATGCCGACATCGACTGGGAAAAGGAGGGACCGGTCTATCGCGACAGGATCCTCGCCTATCTGGAGGAGCGTTACATTCCCGGCCTTCGGGGCGATCTCGCCACCTGCCGGATCTTCACCCCGGCCGACTTCAAGTCGGAGCTGAACGCCCATCTCGGCTCGGCCTTCTCGCTCGATCCGGTGCTCACCCAGAGCGCCTGGTTCCGGCCCCACAACCGCGACGACGAGATTGCGAACCTCTATTTCGTCGGCGCGGGGACGCATCCCGGCGCCGGCGTGCCCGGGGTCGTCGGCTCGGCCAAGGCGACGGCCGGCCTGATGATCGCGGATGGTGCGGGCTGAGGCGATGTCGATTGCCAGCGAACCGATGCCGCCGCCGCTCGCCCGCACCGACAGAGCCGAACTCGCCGCCCTTGCCGAGGACACGATCGCCAGGGGCTCCAAGAGCTTTGCGGCGGCGGCCAAGCTCTTCGCGCCCGAGGTCCGCGAGAGCGCCATGATGCTCTATGCGTGGTGCCGGCACTGCGACGACGTCATCGATGGCCAGCATCTCGGCCTCTCCAGGCGGCCCGCCGTCGAAGAGCCGGAGCCGATGCAGCGGCTGAACCATCTCCTCGTCGAAACCCTGCGGGCCCTCGACGGCGAGGAAGCGGTGGATCCCCCGTTCCTGTCGATGGCCGAAGTCGCCCGTCGGCACCGCCTGCCGACGCGGCTCTTCGTCGAGCATCTCGAAGGCTACCGCATGGACGTCGGCGATGAGCATTACGAGACGATCGAGGACACGCTGTCCTACTGCTATCGCGTCGCCGGCGTCGTCGGGGTGATGATGGCGACGATCATGGGGGCGAAGGGCGAGCGGACGCTGGACCGGGCGAGCGATCTCGGCATGGCCTTCCAGCTCACCAACATCGCCCGCGACATCGTCGAGGACGCCCGCAACGGCCGCGTCTACGTTCCTGCCGCATGGCTCGCCGAAGCGCGGCTGGAGGCAAAGGACCTCACGGATCCTGCCAGGCGCGAAGAGGTCGCGGCCCTGGCGGGGCGGCTGGTCGATTTCGCCGAGCCCTATTATCGCTCGGCCTTCGTCGGCTTGAGCGCGCTTCCCGCCCGGTCGGCCTGGGCGGTGGCGACGGCGCACGGCGTCTATCGGCAGATCGGCCTCGACATCAGGGCGCGGGGTGCCGGCGCCTACGGCCAGCGGGTCTCGACCAGCCGGGCGGCGAAGCTGCGCCATGTCGGTCTCGGCGCCCTCAAGGTCGCCGCGACGCGCATTCCCTGGCCGGTCGGGCGCTCGCCGAAGCTCTGGACGCGACCGCGCGGGGGACCGACCGGTGCCGAGCGGAGCTCAGGAGACCGACGCACGCGTCTCTGACGGCTCGGCCTTCTGCGCCTGCCGCTCGGCCGCGACCGTTCCGCGGCGCCGCAGCTCCGAGGAGAGTTGCTCCACCGGCGGCGCGTAGAGGAACCCGAAGGAGACGCAGCCCTGCTTGCCCTCGACGGCGTGATGCAGCCGGTGCGCCTGGACGAGCCGCTTGGCATAACCCTTGTGCGGAATGTGCCGGAACGGCCAGCGCTGATGAACGAGACCGTCGTGGACGACGAAATAGAAGACGCCGTACATGGTGATCCCGACCGCGACGGCGAACACCACCGGATGGCCGTTGGAGCCGACGACGAAGAGGGCGATGGCGAGAACCGAGAACACCACGGCGTAAAGATCGTTCTTTTCGAACACGCCCTCGGTCTCTTCGTGATGGGACTTGTGCCACCCCCAGCCGAAGCCGTGCATGATGTATTTGTGCGCCGCCCAGGCGACGCCCTCCATGATCAGCAAGACGACGAGCGCCACTGCCGCGAGGCCGAGAAATTCGATCGTCGTCATCACCTTCTCCATCGCCGGCGGATCGTCTGTCGCGCCGTCCTCCGCACGCCCGCGCCCTTGGCGTGGTGTCGCCGCGGCGCCGCGTCCGGCCTATTTCGCGCCCACGTCCGCGGGGGTCTTCCCTGCACGCGCGGCGGGCATCGCCTCTGCGAAGATGACGTCGACGCAGCCGTGCATCAAGCTCTCCGGGCCGACCGATTCGTCGAGGAGGGCGTGCGCCCTCGCCACGTGAGCGCCGATGCGACCGATCACCGAATCGCTGCCGATGACCGAACCGATGGTCGACTTGCCAACGTCCTTGCCGACGTCCTTGCCCGTGCGGCCGGCGTTGACGTCCTCGTCGAGCAGGTCGTCGAGGAGCTGAAAAGCGTGGCCGAGTTCGGTCGCGAAGTTGCGAAGCGAGATCCGCACCCGGTGGTCGGCGCCGGCGACGGCCGCGCCGATTTCCACCGCGGCGGAAAACAGCGAGCCGGTTTTCAGGCTGTTGGTCGCGGCGATGTCGGTCACGTCGCGCTGATGGGCGCCGTCGCGCAGATCGGCGAGCTGGCCGGCGACGAGGCCGGAGACGCCGACGGCACGGGTGAGGATCGCGACGCTTTCCGCCCGCACCTTGTCGCTCGTGCCGGAGAGTTTCGCCAGCGTCTCGAAGGCGCCCGAAAGCGCGGCGATCGCGGCGAGGATGGCGACATCCTCGCCATAGGCGGCATGGACGGCGGGCCGGCCGCGCCGCATCGTCGCGTCGTCCATCGACGGCAGGTCGTCGAGGGTGAGCGAGGCGGCATGCACCATCTCGACCGCGCAGCCGGCGTCGACCGCGGTCTCGACGTCGCCGCCGAGATCCATGGCGACGAGGACGGTCATCATCGGCCGCAGCCGCTTGCCGGGCGCAAGGACGCTCGCCGCGATGGCCTCGTCGAGCGCGGTCTGGCCGGGCAAAGCACGGGGAACCAGGGATCGAAGCCGCTGATCGATCAGATCGCGCTGCCTGGTCAGATCACGGAGCAGTTCAGGCGACATGGCCACCTAGACATCTCGAAGAGCCGGCCGGGGGGAGGGCGGCCGAAGGAGGGGGCGCGAAATCTGCGAGCATTGCTATCGTCTTGAACTCCATACCGCATCGGCAATCGGCGACGTTCGACTGAATCATTAACCGGAAAACGACCTTGTCGACAGTCTTTGCTCGCCGTAAACGCGTTGTATGTGCGGCGCTTTCCCGTCTGCGGCGATGATCATCGTCGCAAACGAATCCGCCGAGGACAATAGCCGCATCGGCAGGCCGCGAAAGCGTTTGCCCCGAGGCTGCGACGATAGGACCAGCGCCCTTGACGAAGCGACGAGAGCCCGGCGACGGCCCGGGGGCGCAAGGCGGCGACATCGCCGGCCGCAAGAGCGACCACATCGACATCGTGCTCGCCGCCGGCCCCTCGGGGGGCGGCCGGATCGCCTCGGGGCTCGATGCCGTCCGTTTCGAGCATTGCGCGCTTCCCGAGCTGTCGTTGGCCGAAATCGATCTTTCGGCGGCGTTTTTCGGCAAGCGGCTGAAGGCGCCGCTGCTGATCTCCTCGATGACCGGCGGGCCGGAGCGGGCGGCCCGGATCAACGCCCATCTGGCGGAAGCCGCCGAGGACCTCGGTATCGCGCTCGCCGTCGGCTCCCAGCGCATCGCCATCGAGGGGCGCGCCAGCGGCGGGCTCGACGCCTCGCTGCGTCGCCTTGCGCCCTCGATCCCGATCCTGGCGAACATCGGCGCCGCGCAGCTCGGCCTCGGCTATGGCCGGGACCAGGCGATGCGGGCCGTCGAGATGATCGGCGCCGACGCGCTGATCGTCCATCTCAACCCCCTGCAGGAGGCCGTCCAGGCCGGCGGCGACACGGACTGGCGGGGGATCCTCGACAGGATCGGGGCGCTGGCGCGAGACCTGCCGGTGCCGCTGGTCGTCAAGGAAGTCGGTGCCGGGATCTCGGCATCGCTCGCCCGGCGGCTCGTCGACCTCGGCGCCGCGGCCATCGACGTCGCCGGCGCGGGGGGGACGAGCTGGGCGGCGGTCGAAGCCGAGCGGGCGGAGGACGCGCGGCTGAAGAAGACCGCGATGGTCTTCGCCGACTGGGGCATCCCGACGGCGCGGGCGATCGTCGACGTGCGGGCCGCATGCCCGGATACCATGGTGATCGGCTCGGGCGGCCTGAGGACCGGTCTCGACGTCGCCAGGGCGATTCGCCTCGGCGCCGACGTCGGCGGCCAGGCGGCGGCCTCGCTGGCGGCGGCGGACCGTTCGACCGAGGCGGTGGCGGCGCATTTCGCCGGCGTCGTCCAGGAATTGCGGATCGCCTGCTTCTGCACCGGCTCGGCCGATCTCGCGGCGCTGAAACGGGCGCCGCTGATCGATGCGGGCGGGGCGTGACGCCGGATCGTCATTGGCGCAGGCGTCGCGCCAAGGGGCCAAGGACGATGCAGCGCCGAACTGGATGGGCCTCGATTTCATGCGCGGCGGACGACAGCGCCCGGGTATGGCGCAGCGATTGCCGAGGGATGCGCCGCGTCGCCTCGTGGCACAGCTCTTACTGGGCCTCGATCGTCTCTGCCGGATAAAGCCGGTCGAGCAGCGGCAGGTGCTTCGCCCCCCGTTCCACCAGAAACTGCTTGAAGGCCCGCTCCGCCGGGGCGGCGATGCGCTCCTTGCGGCAGACGGCGAACCATTTTCGCCGGATCGGCATGTCGGCGACGTCGAGCACGGCGAGCCGGCCCATCTCCACCTCGAAGGCGATCGTGTGGGCCGAGATGAAGGCGATGCCGAGCCCGGCCATCACCGCCTGCTTGATCGTCTCGTTGGAGCCCATCTCGACGCTCCGCTCGGCCAGCCGATCGGGATGCTCGGCGAAGAAGCCTTCGAGCGCCGCCCGCGTCCCCGAACCCTGTTCGCGGATGATGATCGTCTCGGCGAGAAGCCGGTCGCGCCCGATTTCCCGCTGGCGCACCAGCGGATGGGCCGGGTGGGCGATGATCACCAGCGGATGGTCGCCGAAGAAGGTGGATTCGACCGGAAACTCGATCGGCGGGCGGCCCATCAGCGCGATGTCGAGCTTGTAGTCCTTGAGGTCGGCGATGATGTCGTGTCGATTGCCGACCTTGAGCTTCACCTCGATCTGGGGATAGGCCTCGCGGAAGGAGGCGATCAGGCGCGGCGCGAAATATTTCGCCGTCGAGACCACGCCGAGATGAATGGTGCCGGACCTGACGCCCTTGATCGAATCGATTTCCTCGGAGAGCCCCTTCAGCGTCGTCTCGATGGCGTTGGCGGCGGCCAGCACGGCGACGCCGGCCATCGTCAGCCGCATGCCGTCGCTCGTTCGGTCGAACAGAGCGAGTCCGACGTCGTCCTCCATCTGTTTCACCTGTAAGGTCACCGCCGGCGCCGTCAGCCCTAATTGTCTGGCGGCCGCGGCGATGGTGCCGTGCCGGCTGATCGCCTGGACCGACCGCAATTGGCGCAAAGTGAGGTTCCGCATGACCCCTTAGTTATTTTGATTTACGGCTTGCGTAAAGATAATAAATTTTACTTACCCGTCCCGGGTGCCCATGCTGCCTCCATCAGAGCCAGCCGGGCGAAGAACCCGGCAGCTCCATGGAGGAAAGCATGGCATCGTCCCTCGACGCTCATCTCGAATCGCAATGCGGCAACGACCCGCTGAAGCGTCAGGTCGGCACCACGATCCGCAATCTCGCGACCGCCGCGGTCAAGCTTCGCAACAAGATCACCGCCGGCGGCGAGGGCCTCGGCCAGGCGAAGGGCGGCACGAACGCCGGTGGCGACGTGCAGAAGGAGCTCGACGTCGTCGCCGACAAGATCTTCATGGAGGCCGCCGAGGCCTCGCCGCTCGCCTTCTTCGGCTCCGAGGAGCAGGACGATGCGGTGCTCCTGAAGCCGGACGCCGGGCTGGCGATGGCGATCGATCCGCTCGACGGTTCGTCCAACATCGAGACCGACGTCACGATCGGGACGATCTTCTCGATCCTGCCGGTCGAGGAGGAGCACCGGGCGGACCCGTCGAAGGTCTTCCGTCAGAAGGGCTCGCGGCAGCTCGGGGCCGGGTTCTTCGTCTACGGCCCGCAGCTGCTTCTCGTCATGTCGATGGGCAACGGCACCCACGTCTTCATCTTCTCGCCGGGCTTCGGCGGTTTCGTCGAACTGAACGCGTCGATCGCGATCGCCGACAAGGCGAACGAGTTCGCCATCAACGCTTCGAACTACCGCCACTGGGACCAGCCGATCCGCAGCTACATCGACGATCTGCTGGCCGGCAGCGAAGGCCCGCGCGAGCGCGACTTCAACATGCGCTGGGTCGGGTCGCTGGTCGCCGACTGCTACCGCATCCTCTTGCGCGGCGGCATCTTCCTTTATCCGGGCGACGGCCGGAAGAACTATGCCAAGGGCCGGCTGCGGCTGGTCTACGAGGCCAACCCCGTCGCCTTCTGCGTCGAAAATGCCGGCGGCAGGGCGACCGACGGGACGACGCCGATCCTCGACATCGAGCCGGAGGGCCTGCACGACCGCACGCCGCTGGTCTTCGGGTCCGGGCGCGAGGTCGAACGGGTCGCGCGCTACATCGCCGATCCCTCGGCGCTCGCCGAGCGCTCGCCGCTGTTCGGCAAGAGGAGCCTGTTCAGGGCGTGAAGACGGTCGGCCCGTTGCGTGGGGAGGCGCATCGGGCTTCGGGAGGAAAACGAGATGTCCGCCAAGCATCCGATCATCGCCATCACCGGCTCGTCCGGGGCCGGCACGACATCCGTCAAGAAGATCTTCGACCAGATCTTCCGCCGCGAGCACGTCCGGGCCGCCTTCATCGAGGGCGACGCCTTCCACCGCTACGACCGCCGGGCGATGAAGGCCAAGATGCTGGAGGAGGAGGCGAACGGCAATCGCGACTTCTCCCACTTCAGCCCGGAGGCCAACATCCTGGAAAGGCTGCAGGAAGTCTTCCAGGACTTCGGCCGCAAGGGCAGGGGGGAGACGCGCCACTACATCCACGACCAGGACGAGGCGCAGCTCTACGGCGGCGAGCCCGGCACCTTTTCCGACTGGGCGCCGCTGGAGGAGAGCGACCTGCTCTTCTACGAAGGCCTGCACGGCTGCGTGAAGACCGAAACGGTCGATCTCGCGCCGCTGGTGGATCTCAAGATCGGCGTCGTGCCGGTGATCAATCTCGAATGGATCCAGAAGATCCACCGGGACAAGGCGACGAGAGGCTATTCGACCGAGGCGGTGATGGACACGATCCTGAGGCGCATGCCCGACTACGTGAAATACATCTGCCCGCAATTCGCCCGCACCGACATCAACTTCCAGCGCGTGCCGATCGTCGACACCTCCGACCCGTTCATCGCCCGCTGGATCCCGACGCCGGACGAATCGATGATCGTCATCCGCTTTGCGAAGCCCCGCGGCATCGATTTTCCCTATCTTCTGTCTATGATCCACGGGAGCTTCATGTCTCGCGCCAACTCGATCGTTGCGCCGGGCAACAAGCTCGACATAGCCATGCAGCTCATCCTGACGCCGCTGATCCTCCAGCTGATGGAAAAGAAACGCCGGGCGTCCTGAGCTCGAACTTAAATTCCAAGGAAGACATCATGTCTCAATCCGCCGAACAAATGCCCCACGAGATGGCGGGCGTCTCCCTCCGCGACATGGCGAACGCCATCCGCGCCCTGTCGATGGACGCCGTCCAGAAGGCGAATTCGGGCCATCCCGGCATGCCGATGGGCATGGCCGACGTCGCGGCCGTCCTGTTCTCGAAGTTCCTGCGCGTCGATCCCTCGAAGCCGGACTGGCCGAACCGCGACCGCTTCGTCCTGTCGAACGGCCACGGCTCGATGCTGCAATACTCCGTCATGCATCTCCTCGGCTTCCCGGAGATGACGATCGAGGAGATCGAGAACTTCCGGCAGCTCGGCAGCCGCACCGCCGGCCATCCGGAATACGGCCATGCCGCCGGCATCGAGGCGACCACCGGCCCGCTCGGCCAGGGCATCACCATGTCGGTCGGCATGGCGCTGGCCGAACGGATGCTCGCGGCCCGCTTCGGCGAGGATCTCGTCGATCATTACACCTACGTGTTCTGCGGCGACGGCTGCCTGATGGAGGGCATCTCCCACGAGGCGATCGACCTTGCCGGCCATCTGAAGCTGAACAAGCTGATCTACTTCTTCGACGACAACCACATCTCGATCGACGGCGACACCAAGCTCGCCACCTCGATCGACCAGCGCGAGCGTTTCGAGGCCCATGGCTGGAACACCTGGGCGGTCGACGGCCACGATCCGGAGGCGATCGAGAAGGTGATCGAAGAGGCCCGGGCGAGCGATAAGCCCGCCTTCATCGCCTGCCGCACCATCATCGGCTACGGCGCGCCGAACCTGCAGGGCACCGACAAGGTGCACGGCAACGCGCTGGGCAAGGACGAGGTCGCGGCGACGCGCAAGCATCTCGGCTGGACGTCCGAGGCCTTCGTCATTCCCGACGCGATCACCGAGGCCTGGCACGCGGCGGCGCAGAAGGGGCGCGAGGCGCGCGAGGCCTGGGAGAAGACCCGCGACGCCGCGCCGAAGCGGGCCGAGTTCGAGGCGCAATATGCGACGACGCTGCCGGAGAACCTCGCCGAGCTGATGGCCAAGGCGCGGGCCGACGTCGTCACCGACAAGCCGAACGTCGCCACCCGCAAGGCGTCCGAAATGGCGCTCGAGGTGATCAACGGGGCGAGCGAACTGACCATCGGCGGTTCGGCGGATCTGACGCCCTCGAACAACACCAAGACCAAGGGCCTGAAGGACGTCGCCCCCGGCGATTTCGCCGGCCGCTACGTCCGCTACGGCGTGCGCGAGCACGGCATGGCCGCGGTGATGAACGGCCTGGCGCTGCATGGCGGCTTCATCCCCTATGGCGGCACCTTCATGTGCTTCACCGACTATGCGCGCGGGGCGATCCGCCTGTCGGCGCTGATGGGGATCCGGGTCGTCTACGTCATGACCCACGATTCCATCGGCCTCGGCGAGGACGGCCCGACGCACCAGCCGATCGAGCATCTGGCGATCCACCGCGCGACCCCCAATCTCCTCCTGTTCCGGCCGGCCGATGCGGTCGAGACCAACGAGGCCTGGGAAATCGCCCTGGGCGAGTTGAAGCGCCCGTCGGTGATGGCGCTGTCGCGCCAGGGCGTGCCGACGGTGCGCTCCGGTTCGGTCTCGGAGAACAAGACCCGCAAGGGCGCCTATGTGCTCAAGGATACCGACGGCCCGCGGGACTTCACGCTCCTTTCGACCGGCACCGAAGTCTCGCTCGCCCTCGAAGCCGCCGAGAAGCTCAAGGAAAAGGGCCTGAAGGTCGCCGTCGTCTCGATGCCCTGCTGGGAGCTCTTCGAGGAGCAGGACGCGGCCTATCGCAAGTCCGTGCTCGGCAACGCGCCGCGCATCGCCATCGAGGCGGCGGCGCGGCTCGGCTGGGACCGCTGGCTCGGCGAGGACGGCCGCTTCATCGGCATGAACACCTTCGGCGCCTCGGCGCCGGCGCCGGAAGTCTACGCGAAGTTCGGCATCACCGCCGAGGCGGTGGTTGCCGCGGCGGACGAGATGCTGAAGCAGTAAGCGCCGCCACGGCGCATGGGCCGGCCGGGGAGGCCGGCCCCCGATACCGAGTGACGGCATGGAGACGACATGGCGCGGGGAAACCCTTCCCCGCGCACGGGAAAGACGTGTGCGAAAGAGGAGGCCGCTGCGCCATGGCCAAGATCACGCTGAGACAGTTGCTCGATCACGCCGCCGACGGGGGTTATGGCGTGCCGGCGTTCAACATCAACAACATGGAGCAGGGTCTGGCGATCATGGAGGCGGCCGCCAGGAGCGACGCGCCGGTCATCATGCAGGCCTCGCGCGGGGCGCGGTCCTACGCCAGGGACATCATGCTGGAAAAGATGATGGACGCGCTCGTCGAGATGTTTCCGCAGATCCCGGTCTGCATCCATCAGGACCACGGCAACAACGAGCAGACCTGTCTCACCGCCATTCGCCACGGCTTCACCTCGGTGATGATGGACGGCTCGCTCGAAGCCGACATGAAGACGCCGGCCTCCTACGACTACAACGTCACCATCACCGAACGGGTGACCCGCATGGCCCACTGGGTGGGCGCGTCGGTGGAGGGCGAGCTCGGCGTCCTCGGCTCGCTGGAGACCGGCGAGGGCGAGAAGGAGGACGGCGTCGGCTTCGAGGGCAAGCTGTCCCACGACAGGCTGCTCACCGATCCGGATCAGGCGGTCGATTTCGTCCGCCGGACCAAGGTCGACGCGCTGGCGATCGCCATGGGTACCTCCCACGGCGCCTACAAGTTCACCCGCAAGCCGGACGGCGAGATCCTCGCGATGCATGTGATCGAGGAGATCCACGCCAAGCTGCCGAACACGCATCTCGTGATGCACGGCTCCTCCTCGGTGCCGGAGGATCTCCAGGAGCTGATCAACCGCTATGGCGGCAGGATGCGGGAGACCTATGGGGTGCCGGTCGAGGAGATCGTCCGCGGCATCCGGCACGGCGTCCGCAAGGTCAACATCGACACCGACTGCCGGATGGCGATGACGGCGCAGTTCCGCAAGGTGGCAATGGAAAAGCCGGAGGAGTTCGATCCGCGCAAGTTCCTGACGCCGGCGATGGACGCTCTGAAGAAGCTCTGCCTCGAACGCTACGAAGCCTTCGGCTGCGCCGGGCAGGCGGCGAAGATCAGGCCGCTGCCGCTCGACCAGATGGCGGCGCGATACCAGTCGGGCGAACTCGAACCGCGCATCGAGGTCACCGCCGCCGCGGCCGCATAGGCGGGCGATGAATCCGGCTCGAAAGAGCCGGGACGAAACGACGACAGACCAGAACGGCGACGACGCGAGGCGAGGCTTTGCGGCGACGGGGAAGACTTTGTCCGCACTCCGGGTCCGGGGCGATCGGGCGAAGCCGGAATTCACGAAGAGGAGAAGGCAAGATGGACACGGGATCGCAGACCGTCACCGGCAAGGAGCGCTACAAGTCCGGCGTCATGGAATACAAGAAGATGGGCTACTGGGAGCCCGACTACCAGCCGAAGGAGACCGACGTCATCGCCTGTTTCCGGATCACGCCGCAGGACGGCGTCGATCCGATCGAGGCGGCGGCGGCGGTCGCCGGCGAGAGTTCGACGGCGACCTGGACGGTGGTCTGGACGGATCGCCTCACCGCGGCCGAAAAATACCGTGCGAAGGCCTACCGGGTCGACAAGGTGCCGAACACCACCGACCAGTATTTCGCCTACATCGCCTATGATCTCGACCTGTTCGAGCCCGGCTCGATCGCCAACCTCACCGCCTCGATCATCGGCAACGTCTTCGGCTTCAAGCCGCTGAAGGGACTCCGCCTCGAGGACATGCGGCTGCCGACCGCCTATGTGAAGACTTTTCAGGGACCGGCGACCGGCATCGTCGTCGAGCGCGAGCGCCTGGACAAGTTCGGCCGGCCGCTGCTCGGCGCGACGGTCAAGCCCAAGCTCGGCCTGTCGGGCCGCAACTACGGCCGCGTCGTCTACGAGGCGCTGAAGGGCGGGCTCGACTTCACCAAGGACGACGAAAACATCAACTCGCAGCCCTTCATGGATTGGCGCGAGCGCTTCCTCTACTGCATGGAGGCGGTGAACAAGGCGCAGGCCGCCACCGGCGAGATCAAGGGCACCTATCTCAACGTCACCGCCGCCACCATGGAGGACATGTACGAGCGGGCGGAATTCGCCGCCGAACTCGGCTCGAACATCGTCATGATCGACCTCGTCATCGGCTGGACGGCGATGCAGTCTATGGCGAAGTGGGCGCGCAAAAAGAACATGATCCTGCATCTCCACCGGGCGGGTCACTCCACCTACACCCGCCAGAAGACCCATGGCGTCTCCTTCCGCGTCATCGCCAAATGGGCACGTCTCGCCGGCGTCGACCACATCCATGCCGGCACGGTGGTCGGCAAGCTGGAAGGCGATCCGGCGACGACGCGGGGCTATTACGACATCTGCCGCAACGAGTTCACCGAGCAGCGGCTCGAAAACGGCATCTTCTTCGACCAGCCCTGGGCCTCGCTCAACAAGATGATGCCGGTCGCCTCCGGCGGCATCCATGCCGGCCAGATGCATCAGCTGATCGACCTCCTCGCCGAAGACGTCGTCCTGCAGTTCGGCGGCGGCACGATCGGCCATCCGATGGGGATCGCCGCGGGCGCGACCGCCAATCGCGTGGCGCTCGAATGCATGATCCTCGCCCGCAACGAGGGCCGGGACATCGTCCGGGAGGGGCCGGACATCCTCAACGAGGCCGCCAAGACGTGCTCGCCGCTGAAGGCGGCCCTCGATACGTGGAAGGACGTCACCTTCAACTACACCTCGACCGACTCGCCGGACTACGCGGTGACGGCCACGGCTGCCTGAGCCGTGGCGTGAGGG
Organism: Jiella avicenniae; assembly: GCF_021390325.1. Classification (GTDB taxonomy): domain Bacteria; phylum Pseudomonadota; class Alphaproteobacteria; order Rhizobiales; family Rhizobiaceae; genus Jiella; species Jiella avicenniae. Next base: position 80,771 of record NZ_JAJUWU010000007.1, read on the forward strand.
CCGGGGCGGGTTTTCCTCCCAAGGCCCGTCCCGGCCGCTTCACGCCGCCGCTTCAACCTTCTCAGAGGAATCGACGCCATGCGCATGACCCAAGGAACGTTCTCATTCCTGCCCGATCTCACCGACGAGCAGATCGGCCGGCAGATCCAGTACTGCCTCGACAACGGCTGGGCGGTGAATCTCGAATACACCGACGATCCGCATCCCCGGAACACCTATTGGGAGATGTGGGGCCAGCCGATGTTCGACATCGCCGATGCCGCCGGCATCATGATGGAGCTCCAGAGCTGCCGGAAGGCCTATGGCGACCGCTACATCCGCCTGTCGGCCTTCGATTCCACCCATGGCTGGGAGTCTGTGAAGCTCTCCTTCATCGTCAACCGGCCGAAGGAGGAGCCGGGCTTCCGCCTCCGCCGCCAGGAGGGCAACGGCCGCAACATGCGCTACACCACCGAGCCCTACGCCGACGCCAGGCCGGAGGGCGAGCGCTACGCGGTGTGAGGCCAGATCTGTGAGGTCGGCGCCGAGGGGGTATCGCGGGCGAGGCGTCGACCCTGCAACCATTCAGCGAGAGGTCATTCGATGAGTTATCTCGATCAGTTGGGCAAAGGTGCCACGCCTGAGAAAGCGGCCGGACAGCCACAGCCGGCAGCAGCCTTCCCTACCAATCAGGACGAGAATCCGGTCGCTGACGAAGTCGCCTCGGCGCCCCCCACCACCGTCGACCTCCGGCGCGAATACGAAGACGCCGGCGTGCGCGAGGTGCTGGAGGAACTCGACCGCGAGCTCGTCGGCCTGAAGCCGGTCAAGAAGCGGATCCGGGAGACGGCGGCGCTCTTGCTCGTCGAGCGGGCGCGGCGGCGGCTCGGCCTCGCCCACGAGACGCCGACGCTGCACATGAGCTTCACCGGCAATCCCGGCACCGGCAAGACGACCGTCGCCCTGAAGATGGCGAACCTCCTCCACCGGCTCGGCTACATCCGCAAGGGCCATCTCGTCTCGGTCACCCGCGACGATCTCGTCGGCCAGTATATCGGCCATACGGCGCCGAAGACCAAAGACATCCTGAAGAAAGCGATGGGCGGCGTGTTGTTCATCGACGAGGCCTACTACCTCTACCGACCCGAGAACGAGCGGGACTATGGCCAGGAGGCGATCGAGATCCTCCTCCAGGTGATGGAGAACCAGCGCGACGATCTCGTCGTCATCCTCGCCGGCTATGCCGACCGGATGGACAGGTTCTTCGAATCCAATCCGGGTTTCCGCTCGCGCATCGCCCACCACATCGACTTTCCGGACTATTCCAACGACGAACTCCACAAGATCGCCGTCGGCATGCTGGAGCGCCAGAACTATCATCTGACCGAGGATGCGACGGCGATGCTGTCGCGCTATATCGAGCACCGCCGCGGCCAGCCGCATTTCGCCAATGCCCGCTCGATCCGCAACGCGCTGGACCGGGCGCGGCTTCGGCAGGCGAACCGGCTGTTCGAAGCCGAGACCGGCCCGCTCGATGCGGCCGCCTTATCCGAGATCGCGGCGGAAGACATTGCGGCGAGCCGGGTGTTCCTGCAAAAGCCCGGTCGGAACGCCGAATACGTGCACCCCGAATCCGAGCGCGGCGACGTCGCGGCCTTCGGCAACGGGGAAGAGGAGACCCGTCCATGACACGCCCGATCGTCATCGCCCCGTCCATTCTGTCGTCGGACTTCTCCCGCCTCGGCGAGGAGGTCGCGGCGGTCGACCGGATGGGGGCGGACTGGATCCATCTCGACGTCATGGACGGGCATTTCGTACCGAACATCACCTTCGGTCCGCCCATCGTCAAAGCCGTGCGCGGAGCGTCGGCGAAGGTGTTCGACTGCCATCTGATGATTACGCCCTGCGACCCCTACATCGAGGCCTTCGCCGAGGCCGGCTGCGACGTCATCACCGTCCATGCCGAGGCGACGACCCATCTCGACCGCTCGCTCCAGGCAATCAAGGCGACCGGCAAGAAGGCCGGCGTCGCGCTCAATCCGTCGACGCCGGAGGACGCCATCGCCTACGTGCTCGACCGGCTCGACCTGGTTCTCCTGATGACCGTCAATCCCGGCTTCGGCGGCCAGGCCTTCATTCCGGCGGTCGTCGACAAGATCCGCAGGGTCAAGGCGATGATCGGCGACCGGCCGATCGACATCGAGGTGGACGGCGGCGTGACGCCCGAGACGGCGCCCCGGGTGATTGCGGCCGGGGCCAACGCTCTCGTCGCCGGCTCGGCGGTGTTCAAGGGCGGGACGCCGGAGCACTACGAGCGGAACATCGCCGCCATCCGCGATGCTGCGGAAGGTGCTGCGGCAAAGGCGACGTGAGCTGCGTATCCAAAAGGGGGCCGGCGAGAGGTCGCGCAGCCCTTGGGATATTCTGGTCGGGACAGTTGATGCGGGATCAGCTCTCGCCGTCGCTGACCCGTTTGCTCTCACCCTGCAGAAGGTCGATCAGCTTCGAAGCGTCGGCCTTGTTGAGGCTCTCGTCGAACGGGTGACCGGTCTCTTCGCACAAGGTCTTCAGATAGGAGGCCTGCGCCCCGGTCATCGGCTCGCCGCCGGTGGTCCAGTCGGACGGGTCCTTCTCGGTGTTGGAGGCATCTTGGGTCTTGGCGTCGAGATTGCTCATGGATCGTCTCCGGAACGGTGGTTTCGTTCTTGAAATGTTCCGTTTGCGGATTGGTTCCGATCACATAGCCGGGCGACATGTCGCTCGCAGCAAAGACTGCGATGCATTTTTAGAAAACCACTGGCTCGGCCCACCTCGCCACATGGGCTCCATGACATCTGCAAACATGAATGCACGCATTTATCGCTTCGTCATTCGCGGGCCCCGTTTCTCCCGCATTCACACGTCCCATCCCGGTCCAGCGATCAGCGGATCGCGCGGCGCATCGACCTTGCAGAATGGGTGGAGGCATCAAGACCTCGTCATCCCGGCCTCCGAGCCGGGATCCATTCCAAATCGTTGCCGTCGTTGTGGCGGCCGTTCCGAAAGCATTGTTTTATCTGCATCGAACAGGCCGCTTCACCGCTGAGGAATGGATCCCGGCTCGGAGGCCGGGATGACGAGGCTTCAATCTTGGCGACCGCTCCTCCACGCCGAGAAAGTCCATCCAAATGCGTGAATCTCGTTGGCCTCCATGCCGAGGATCTGCAGACAAATGCCACGGCATCGGCCGCTTCTGCTCCCTGCAGCTTTCGTCGATAGAGTTCCACGATCCCTGGAGTCTCGGGACGGAGCCCGAGAAAGACGAGGTGGTGGGGGCGGCGCCATCCAATCCGGCGCCGCGAACTCCCGACGCAAAACCCGCCCCGTCGCAAGCCTCAGCCCTTCATCGCCTTTTTCGGATCGACACCGCTCATCTCGCAGACATGGGCGAACTCCGCCTCGGTCACCGGCTGCACCGACAGGCGGGAGTTGTTGACCAGCACCATGTCCTTCAGCGCCGGCTCGCCCTTGATCCGGTCGAGCGACACCGGTTCCGGGACGTCCATCACCGCCTTGATGTCGACGCACTCCCACTTCGGGTCGTCGGCGGTGGAATCGGGGTGAACCTCCTTCACCACCTCGACGATGCCGACGACTTCCTTGCCCTCGTTGGAGTGGTAGAAGAAGCCGCGGTCGCCGCGCTTCATCTCGCGCATGAAGTTGCGGGCCTGGTAGTTGCGCACGCCCGTCCATTCCTCGCCGACCTCGCCCTTCGCCTTCTGCTGGTCCCAGGACCAGGTGGCGGGCTCGGACTTGTAGAGCCAGTATCGCATCTCACGCGGCGTCCGGGTTCTTGACCGACCAGTTCCAGCGCCTCACCGTCACGCTCTCGAAGAGCCCGGCCCTGGCATAGGGATCTTCGGCGGCGAGCGCCTTCGCGGCATCGAGCGATTCCGCGTCGATCATGACGAGGCTGCCGTTCGGCTTCTCGTCGTCGCCGAGGAACGGGCCGGCGAATTTCAGCTTGTCGCCGAGGGAATTGAGAAACTTCAGATGCTCCGGACGATTGTCCAGACGGACCTGGAGATGATCCGGCTTGTCGGTGCAGAGGATGGCGAACAGCATGGACGTTTCCCGAAGGTTGGTCGGCGCCTGAGACGCGGCGGCGACGGACGGCAAAGGCTTTCCGGGCGAGGAGCTATCGCGGGAACGCCCGGCTTTCAACCGACTTCGCGCTTCAACGGGCGCATCAGGAGGCGCTGGGCCGCCTCGTCCACCGAAAGCTCGCCCGAGAGAAGTTCCGCAACCGTCTCGACGATCGGCGCCTCGATGCCGCTTTCGCCGGCCAGTCTCGCCGCGATCGCCGCGGTGAAGACGCCTTCGGCGAGCTTCAGGCCGGACAGATCCTCGCCCCGTCCGAGCGCCGCGCCATAGGCGAAGTTGCGCGACTGCGGCGAGGAGCAGGTGAGGATCAGGTCGCCGAGGCCGGAAAGGCCCATCAGCGTTTCCGGCCGCCCGCCCAGGGCCTCGCCGAGCCTGCGCAACTCGACGAAGCCGCGGGTGACGAGCGCCGCCTGAGCGGATGCGCCGAGGCCGCGGCCGATCACCACGCCCGCGGCGAGCGCCAGCACGTTCTTCAAGGCGCCGCCCGCCTCGACGCCGCGCAGGTCGTCGCTCGCATAGCAGCGGAAGCTCTCGGTCGACAGACGCCGGGCGAGCGCGTCGGCGGCCTCGCCGTCACTCGCGGCCACGGTCACCGCGGTCGGCAGGCCGCGGGCGACGTCCGACGCGAAGCTCGGCCCGGACAGGACGCCGACGAGCCGGTCGGGCAGGGCGTCGGCGACGATGTCGGACATGAAGCGGCCGGTGCGCCGCTCGATCCCCTTGGCGCAGAGGACGAGCGTCGCATCGGCCGGCAGGGCTTCGGCGAGCGTGGCCGCGAGCCCGGCGAGGCTCTGCGCCGGAACCACCAGGAGGACGACGTTCGCTCCCGCGAGCGCTTCGCCGGCGTCGGTCGTGGGACGGATCGACGGAGGCAAGGGGATGCCCGGCAGATAGCGCGGATTCTCGTGGCGCGTTTCGATCGCGGCGATGGTTTCGGCGTCCCGGCCAAAGAGGCGGACGGGCGCTCCGCCCCGGGCATGGAGCGCGGCGAGCGCCGTGCCCCAGGCGCCGGCGCCGAGGACGGCGATCGCGCTCATGCCTTGGCTCCCCGCCTGCCATGGCCGACGAGCGGCGCCGATCTTTCGTCGAGCGGCCAGCGCGAGCGCACGGGTGCATCCAGCCGATCGGTCCGCCCGGCTTCGAGGCGTTCGAGGCCGGCATAGGCGATCATCGCGCCGTTGTCCGAGCACAGTTTCAGCGGCGGGGCGACCAGCCTTGCGCCTGCGGCCTCGCATTCGGCCAGCAGCGCGTCGCGGATCGCCTGATTGGCGCCGACGCCGCCCGCGACTCCGAGGACGGGATCGGCGAGGGCCGGGAAGGTCTCGCGGAAGCGGATCAAGGCGCGCCGGACCCGGTCGGCGACCGTCTCGGCGGCGGCGCGCTGGAAGCTGGCGCAGAGATCGGCGACGTCGTCGTCCGAAAGCGGGGCATGGGCCTCCGCGACCAGCCGCACCGCGGTCTTCAGCCCCGAAAACGAGAAGTCGAGCCGCGCTTCTCCCTTCATCGGCCGGGGGAGGGCGAAGCGCTTCGGATCGCCTCTCGCCGCCATCGTCTCGACGTTCGGCCCGCCGGGATGGGGCAAAGACAGGAGCTTCGCCGTCTTGTCGAAGGCCTCGCCCAGCGCGTCGTCGATGGTCGAACCCCAGCGCTCGTAGTCACCGAGCGCCCGGACCAGCAGGATCTGGCTGTGGCCGCCCGACACCAGGAGCAGGAGGTAGGGATAGGCGACGCCGTCCGACAGCCGGGGCGAGAGGGCGTGGCCTTCGAGATGGTTGATGGCGAGGAAGGGCAGGCCCCGTGCGGCGGCGATCGCCTTGCCGGTCATCGCTCCGACGAGCAGCCCGCCGACGAGGCCGGGCCCGACCGTCGCCGCGACCGCGTCGATGTCCGCAAGGGTCATGCCGGCCTCGATCAGGGCCACTTTGACGATGCCGTCGAGGGCTTCGACATGGGCCCGCGCGGCGATCTCCGGCACGACGCCCCCGAAGGCCGCATGTTCCTCGATCTGCGACAGGACGACGTTGGACAGGATCTCCGCCGCGCCCGACGGCGACCGGCGGACCACGGCCGCGGCGGTCTCGTCGCAGCTCGTCTCGATGCCGAGGACCACGGCGCGGTCGCCGGCGAGGGGGGTGCCGGGCATCGGTATCGTTTCGCTCGACGTTTCGCTCGAAGACAAGGGGCGCCCGTTCGCTGGCTGAGGCAACTCGCTTCAGATAGGCGAAAGCGCCTGCCGATGCCAACCGGGCGGTCTGCCGCTCGGCTCTCTCGAGCCCGGCCGCCGTGGCTGTGGTTCGAACGGGAATGGGGGAACGGCGAACGAGCCTCCGGCGGCCTTCGTCAAAAAAGGCAAGGCGGATGGTTCCGGTCGGCGGTCGCGCGACTTAAGTTGCGGCGTCGACGAGAAACGTATTCAGGGGCGGAAAAGCAGGCGATGGCGAGCGACAGGACCATCCGGATCGGGACGCGCGGCAGCCAGCTCGCGCTGGCGCAGGCGAGCGAGGTGCGGGCCCGGCTGATGGCGGCCCATCGGTTGCCGGAGGATGCCTTTGCGATCGAGGTGATCTCGACCTCGGGCGACCGCATCCTCGACCGTCCCCTGTCGGAGGTCGGCGGCAAGGGTCTGTTCACCAAGGAAATCGAACTGGCGCTGATCGAAGACCGGATCGACCTCGCCGTTCATTCCTCCAAGGACATGGCCACCGCGCTGCCCGACGGGCTGGAGATTTCGGCCTTCCTGCCGCGCGAGGACGTTCGCGACGTCTTCATCGGCCGGGCGGCGCCGACCATCGCGGAGCTTCCCTCGGGCGCGGTCGTCGGGACCGCGTCGCTGCGGCGCCAGGCGATCCTCAAGCGCATGCGGCCGGATCTCGAGGTCGTCATCTTCCGCGGCAACGTCCAGACGCGGCTGCGCAAGCTGGGCGAGGGACAGGCCGACGGCACGCTGCTCGCCATGGCCGGCCTCAACCGGATGGAGATGGCAGCCGTCGCGACGGAGATCCTCGATCCGGGCGTCTTTCCGCCGGCGCCGGGGCAGGGCGCCATCTGCATCGAAAGCCGCCGGGGAGACGAGCGGACCCGACGCCTCGTCGCCGCCATCGCCGATCGGCCGACCACCGTCGCGCTCCTCGCCGAACGGGCCTTCCTCGCCGAACTCGACGGCTCCTGCCGCACGCCGATCGCCGCCCATGCCACGGTGAAGGGCGATGGCACGATCGCTCTTCACGGCATGATCCTGAAGCCCGACGGCAGCGAGATGCACCAGACCCGCCGGGAAGGCGTCGCCGAGGATGCCGAACTGATCGGCCGGCTCGCCGGCCGCACGGTGCTCGAAGCGGCCGGCCCCGGCTTCTTCGACGGCTGGGCGACCTGACGCGAGCGGCCGTGGGACACGCGCGCGTCCTCATCCTGCGCGAGGCGGGCGAAGCGGAGCGGACCGCCCGGCAGATCGCCGAGCGCGGCCATCGACCGCTGGTCCTGCCGCTGGAGCGAAGCGTCGAACTCGATATGCCGGCCGGAGCGGTGGAAGAAGGCGCGGCGCCGGCCGGCTTCGCGCTGACCAGCGCGAGAGCGGTTCCGCCTCTTGTCCGGCGTTTTCCACGCGATTTGCGGCCGGTGTTCTGCGTCGGCGGTACGACGGGCGATGCGGCGAAAGAGGCGGGGTTTGCCAATGTCCACGTCGCCGAAGGCGCGGCGGCGGAGATGGGACGCCTGGCGCTCGCGGCCGGCATCGGGCCGGGCGAGACCCTGCTCTATGCCGCTGGCCGACGGCGCACCGGAACGCTCGAACGCGCGCTGTCTGCGGCCGGCATCGCCTGCCGGATCTTGGAGGTCTACGACGTCGTGCCGGTGGCGTGGTCCACGCCGATGGTCGGGAGCGTTCTCGTCGGTGGCCCGCCGGATGCGGTGCTGATCCTGTCGGTCGGCCAGGCCGAGGGCTACCGGCGCCTGTTCGAGGCGATGCCGCAGCTGTTCGATCCGCCGCCACGGCTTCTGACGCTGTCGGCCCGCATCGCCGACGCTTTGCCGCAAGGATTGCGGGCGACCACGCATATTGCGGCGGAGCGGAACCTCGCCTCGCTTTTCGAATGTCTCGGCTAACCTACATCACGATCCAATGTGTACTCGACGCTTGCGCCATGCGCGCGAATGAAGGACCAATGAGCCAGGAATATCGCGCCGGGGGTGATCCCGACCCATGGCCGCGACCCGCGAGCATGGAGCCGACGCTATGACCAACCGTCCCCGGCGATCAAGACCGACCAAGCCGCGCAGCCAGACGATCGATCTCAAGGCGGAAAAGAAAACGACAGTGAGCGAAGGCGACAAGACCAAGGCGGCGACGTCCGCCAATCCCGGCGATGCAGCCACGCCCGCCGGCGATCCGGCGACGAGAGCGCAGGCCGCGACGTCGGCAGCCGGCGCCGCTGTGGCACAGCCTGCGGCCCCGTTGAAGAGCGGCGCTCCGACGAAGAGCGGGGCGAGCGAATCGCGTTCCGGCGCCACCTCGACCGGCGGCACGTCGTCCGCGACGACGCCGGCGACCGGCGGCAGCGCGGCTGCCACCGCGAGTGGTGCGGCGAACGCCGCTTCGTCGGCCGAAAGCGCCTCGAAGGCCGGGATCGCCAGCGCTGCCGGCAATCCGGCGAAGATCGCAGCGGGCAGTTCGCCGAAGGCGGCGTCCCCGGAGACCGGCAAGCCGAGCGGCAGCCCCGCCGCGGCGCCGTCGGCGGGGACGACCGCTGCCAGGGGTTCGACGCCGACGAGCGGGGCGACGCCCTCCACTTCGTCGTCGAAACCGGCCTCGGGCGCTGCGGCAGGCGCCGCTTCCACCGCCGGAACCGCCGGCGCAACCAGCGGGACGAAACCTGCGGACACTTCCGCGGGGCGGTCCCACGCGTCGTCCGGCTCCACGAGCGGCACGAGCGGTATGGCCCGCAGCGAAACCGGGCGGGCATCGCCGCCGCCGCCGAGCCGTTCCGGCGGCGTCGGCGCCGGCGGGGTGATCGGCGCCGCGCTGCTCGGCGCGGTGTTGGCACTCGGCGGTGCCTGGGTCCTTGCCGCCAACGGCGTGCTGCCGGGCTTCAGTGCCGCCCCGCAGGCTGAAGATGGCGACTACGCGACCACAGACGCGCTGAATGGCGTCAACGAGGAAGTCGCCAGGCTGCGCGACCAACTCGCGGCAGGAGAGTCCGGTGAAGCGGCCCCGGCGGTCGATCTCGCGCCCCTCGAACAAAGGATCACGGCGCTCGAAAATTCGACCGCCGATCTGACGTCCCTCAGGCAGTCGGCCGAGGAGGCCAGCCGGACGGCGACCACCGCGCAAGAGGGCGTTCAGGGGGCGACGGAGGCGAGTGAGCGGAGCTCCCGCGATGCCGCCGACGCGCTGAAACAGGCGTCCGCGGCGAACCAGACCGCCGGCGCGGCCCAGCAGGCGGCGACCAACGCGCAGCAGACCGCCAATTCCGCCCAGTCGACGGCGCAGTCGGCGCTGGAAGCCGCCGAGTCCGCCGCCGAGAATGCAACGTCCGCGAACGAAGCGGCCTCCGCGGCGAGCTCCAAGGTCGACGGCGCGGTGACGGATCTCGGGCAGCGGCTCGCGGCGGTCGAGGAGGCCAACAAGCGGGCGGCGACCGCGCTCGCCGCCGCCAATCTGAAGTCGGCGATCGACGCCGGCGGTCCTTTCGCCGAGCAGCTCGAAACCTATGCCACGACTGCGGGCGCCGGCGAGGCGACCGAGAGCCTCAGGACATTCGCCGCCGAGGGCGTCCCGTCGGAGCGGCAGATCGCCCAGCAGTGGCCGGAGGTCGAGAGCAGGATTTCCGCGGCGCTCTCGCCGCCGAGGCCGAATGCGCCGGTGGGCGATCAGTTCATGGCGGGGCTGCGGTCGCTGGTGAACGTGCGCTCCTCCGACACGCCGCCGCCGGCCGACCAGAGCGACAGCGCCGTCCTCGCCCGCCTCGATGCGGCGATCCGTTCGGGAGACCTCGAGGGCTTCGTGTCGGAGTGGGACGAACTCCCGGAGAATGCCAAAGAGGCCAGCGCCGACTTCGCCGACAACGTCAAGGCGAGGCTGACGGCCCAGCAGATCGTCTCGTCCACGCTGCAGGACGCGATCACGGGTTCCGAGCCGGCCTCGACGGACGCGCCCACCACCGCCGAACCCGCCAACCAGGGCTAGCCCGGGAAAGACTCAATGCTGCGAATCCTCGCCTTCCTCCTCGTCATTCTGGCGCTCTCCCTGGGCTTCGGCTGGCTGGCGGACAACCCGGGCTCGGTCACCTTCGACTGGCAGGGACAGACCGTCCAGACCAGCCTGATGGTCTTCCTGCTCGCACTCGTCGTCGTCATCGCGGCGGTCATGCTCGTCGTCTGGCTGATTTCCGCCTTCTTCCGGACGCCCCACACGATCAACAGCTACTTCGCGGCTCGGCGCCGCGACAAGGGCTACGCGGCGTTGTCGAACGGCATCATCGCCGCCGGCGCCGGCGACGCGATCGAGGCGCGGCGGATGACCAAGCGCAGCCAGAAGCTGCTCGACAGGCGCAGGGAGCCGCTGATCCGCTTCCTCGATGCCCAGACGGCGATGATCGAGGGCGACCATGCCCACGCCCGCTCGGTGTTCCAGAGCATGGAGGGCGATCCCGAGACGCGTCTCCTCGCCATGCGCGGCCTCTATCTCGAGGCGGAGCGGGTCGGCGACGAGGATGCCGCCCGTTTCTATGCCGAACGGGCGGCCCGCCTGGCACCGCACGTTCCCTGGGCCGGCGGCGCGGTGCTCGAAGGCAAGTCGCTTGCCGGGGACTGGGACGGCGCGATGCACGTTCTCGAAGCCCAGAAGAACACCCGGCTGATCGATCGCGACGAATCCAAGCGTCGCCGCGCCGTGCTTCTGACCGCCAAGGCGATGGAACGTGCCGAGGCGGACCCGAAGACGGCCAAGGCGGCGGCCCTCGAAGCCCATAATCTCGCGCCGGAACTGGTTCCCGCCGCGCTCGTCGCGGCGCAGGCCTGCATTCGTCTCGGCGATCTGCGCAAGGCCGTTAAGGTGCTGGAAAAGAGCTGGACCTACGGCCCGCATCCGGAGGTCGCCGATGCCTATGTCTCGGCACGGGCCGGCGATTCCGTCGAGGACCGGCTGAAGCGGGCGCGCCATCTGGCCAGCCTTCGTCCGGGCCACGTCGAATCGGCGATCTGCCTCGCCCGTGCGGCGCTCGACGCCCGCGATCTGAAACTCGCTCGCAAGTCGGCGCTCGAAGCGGCGGAGATCGAGCCGCGCGAGAGCATCTATCTCCTCCTCGCCGACATCGAGGAAGAGGACACCGGCGAGGTCGGGCGGGTTCGCGAATGGATGGCCAAGGCGATCCGCGCGCCGCGCGATCCGGCCTGGACGGCGGACGGCGTCGTCTCCGAGCACTGGGCCCCGCTGTCCCCGGTCACCGGGCATCTCGATGCGTTCGAGTGGAAATCGCCGCCGCATCGGGTGATTGCGGCGCAGGCGCACGTCCTCGACGAGACCAGGGTGGTTTCGGGTTCGACGGGGGAACCATCCGGGACGAAAGCGGCCTCGCATCCGGGCAAGGGTGAAGGCGGTGCGACCGCCGAGCCCGTCGCAGAAAGCCGACAGTCCGATACGGCCCGGCCGGCGGGGTCGCGACTGGAACCGTCCGCGACCAAACCGGCAGACGCGCCGGTGAACGGTAGCACTGCGGCATCGCCGAAGAAAGCCGAGATCGGCAAGCCTGCTCCGACGCCCAAAGCGGAATTCGGTCCCAGCAGCCCTGAGCGCAAGGAAGCGCGGTTCGGCTGATCCGCCGGACTGCAGGAGCGTCGCGGCCGAGCGGACCGCTTCGAAAACGCCCGTGCGGGCTGGCCACGACGACGAGGACGCATGTTCGAGCAGATCAAAGAGTTCTTCCGCTCCGTTGCCGCCGGCGAGGAGAGCGGCGAAGACGGTCGCGAGCATCAGGTTCGCGTGGCGAGCGCGGCGCTGCTCTTCCACATCATCGAGGCCGACGGCATCGTCACCGACGATGAGCGCCGGCGTCTGATCGGCGTCCTCGGCGAGGAGTTCGGCCTTTCGGTCGCGGAGGCCGAGCGCCTGGCGGGGGAGGGCAAGCGGGCCGACCAGCAGTCCGTCGACCTCTACCAGTTCACCTCGGTCCTCAAGCGCGAGCTGGGCGAAGACCACCGCATCCGCTTCGTCGAACTCTTGTGGGAAGTCACCTATGCCGACGGCGAGGTGCACGAGCTCGAGGACAACCTCATCTGGCGGATCTCCGAACTGCTCGGCGTGTCGACCCGCGAGCGCATGCTGATGAAGCGCGAGGCCGCCGGCCGCCGGGGCGGATAGGCCCGGCGCGCGGAGGCACTGCGGGGAGCATGACAACGGCATGCGGCTTGCTTACCTTGTCGTGGAGTTCTTCGCGCGCCAGCCCGAAGGACGCTGAAACCGTCTCCTTCCGACGCAACGACCGGGTTGCAGCACAGAGCCATGGCATTTCATCAGAATTCGTCGGCCAATGATTCGGCGCCGAGCCCGAATTTGGGTCAACCGGACTACGTCCTCGATGCGGCCGACGCCCGGCCGGTGCTGATCGTGCTGCATCAGGAAACCTCGACTCCGGGCCGCGTCGGCCAGGTTCTGCAGCGTCATGGCGTCGCGCTCGACATCCGCCGGCCGGTGCTCGGCGACGCGCTGCCGGAAAGTCTCGACGACCATCGCGGCGCCATCGTCTTCGGCGGGCCGCCGAGCGCCAACGATGCGCACGACTACATCAAGGCCGAGCTCGAATGGATGAAGGTGCCCCTCGCGGAGGAGCGACCGTTCCTCGGCATCTGCCTCGGGGCCCAGATGCTGGCGAAGCATCTCGGTGCCGGCGTCGCTTCCCATCCGGAGGGGTTCGCCGAGGTCGGCTACTATCCGCTGCGCGTCACGCCGCACGGCCGTCAGGTCCTGCGGCACTGGCCGGAGATGGTCTATCAGTGGCACCGGGAAGGCTTCGATCTGCCGCGCGGCGCCAGGCTGCTCGCCGAAGGCGACTGGTATCCCAACCAGGCGTTCCAGTACGGGCCGGCAGCTTTTGGCGTGCAGTTCCACGCCGAACTGACGCTCGCGATGATGCATCGCTGGACGACCCGCGGACATGAGCGACTGCGCCTGCCGGGCGCCCAGGGGCGCCGCGCCCATTTCGATGGCCGCGGCATCTACGACGCGCCGATCCTCCGATGGCTGGAGGCCTTCCTGGCCCGCAGTTTCGGCCGCCCGGTCGAGGCCGGAAAGCCGGGCTGAGGCCCTGCGGTTTGCCGGCCCGGCAAGCCGAAGCCGCTTCAGGGCAGCGAAGACGACGGCTCAGCTTCTGGCGTTCGCCGCGATGATCTCGGCCGCGCGCAGCAGCGCGAAATCATAGCCCTTCGTGCCGAAACCGGCGATCACGCCCTCTGCCCGCCCCGAGACGAAGGAATGATGGCGGAATTCCTCGCGCCTGTGGATGTTCGAGATGTGGACCTCGAAGACGAGGCCGTCATAGGCGTTGAGCGCGTCGAGGATCGCGATCGAGGTGTGGCTGAAGGCGCCGGGGTTGATCAGGATCGCCCCTGCCGTCTCGCGGGCCTCGTGGATCCAGTCGATGATCTCGTATTCCCGGTTGGACTGGTGGCACCGCAGCTCGTGGCCGACTTCGCCCGCAATCCGCTGCAGCCGCGCCTCGACGTCGGCGAGCGTTTCGCGGCCGTAGACCTCGGGCTGACGCTTGCCGAGAAGGTTGAGGTTCGGTCCGTTGATGCAGAAGATCGTTGCCATGGAGGCGGGTTACCGGTCGTGCGGGTCGATTGCAAGGCTGGGGCCGCCCCGCGCGGCTTCGAAGATCGGCAGACCGGTCACCCGGCCGAAGGGGCAGTCTCGGCCCACCGGCATCATCGCCGCGACAGCGTGTCCCCCAGCCATTCGCGGGCGATCCTGGCGAGGTTCCGCGAGCGGCTGCCGCGGGCGATCCCCTTCACGGCCGCTTCCACCGCCTTTTCGCTGCCGGGACGAAGGCCGACGACGTGGGTGGCGATCGGCAGGCGCTCCGGCCAGAAGCGGTTCATCACCAGATTGTCGGGCATCGCGCAGGAATCGGCGGCCTTGATGGCCGGATCGGCGACCAGGGCGCGGGTCGTCTCGTCGATCAGTTGCTGGCCCGGCGAAGCCTTGGCGAAGGTCTCGTCATAGGCCATTTTCCAGGCAAAGGCCTGGCCCGCCTGGATCAGGACGACGAGGCTCGCCACCGGCCGCGTCCCGGCGAGCAGCGTATAGATCCGGGCCCGCCCGTCGGCGGCGATCTCATTGACGGACTCCCGCGCGAAGGCTGCGCGATAGCGGTCGAGCACCATCGCGCTTCGCGCCTTGCCCTTCCAGCCGCTGGCTTCGAGCGAGAGAAACTCCTCGAGCGCGGCTCTGACGCATGGTGCGTCGCGCGATACGCGCAGGCTGATCGGGCCATGCGTCTCGAGGAGGCGGCGCTGACGCTGCAATTCGCGCCGGCGGCGGGGCGAAACCGACGACGACAGATAGTCGGCCGCCTCACGCTTCACCAGGCCCGCGCGCTCGTAGGCATCGACCGTCGTCAGCGGAAGACCCGCCGTCCGGGCGGCGTTTCGAAGAGCCTCGGCGAACCGCCCGTCGCTGCGGGTTTCCGGCAGGACGAGCACGCCCGGCAGGCCCGTGGCGGGATCGGAGAGCATTTCGAAGAAGCCGAGCAGCGTCTCCTCCGGATCGTCGCCGTCGAGCGGCAGGGTGCCGAGCCGGCCGAAGGGATGCACCCAGGCCCGGATCGTCCAGACGCCCCGCAGCGGCGAGGTCCGCTCGACGGTGTAGGGCATCAGGAGACGCAGCCGGCTGCGCGCCGGTCCTTCGTCGCGAAGCACCATCAGGCGGACGTTGCGATCGTCGAGCCGGGGCATGGCCGGCACGAAGAATCGCGGATCGAAAAAGACGTTCGGCTCGATCGAGCGGCGCGACAGATGCTGCAGTTCCTCGATCAGCCCGAAGGCCTGCTCCGGACGATAGATCGTGAATCGCCGCGCGCCGCCGCTTCGGGCGACCGCGACGTCGATCTCCGCAGGCAACGCACGTTCGCCCCGCTGCTCCTTCGAGCGAGGCGCGCGCGGATCCGTCTGCCCCGCCTCGAGGCCGGAAGCGGTGCCCCGAGATGGCTCGGAAGGCAGGTCGTCGAACCCGATGGGGGTGCTCTCCATGCTCGGCATCTTCGCAAACACGCTCGTTGGGACGCCGTCGTCGGTGTCACGAGCCGTCAGTT
Source organism: Jiella avicenniae (assembly GCF_021390325.1). Classification (GTDB taxonomy): domain Bacteria; phylum Pseudomonadota; class Alphaproteobacteria; order Rhizobiales; family Rhizobiaceae; genus Jiella; species Jiella avicenniae. The sequence goes on from NZ_JAJUWU010000007.1 coordinate 96,193, forward strand.
TCGCAAAGAGATTTTAACAATTCGTCGAAGTGTCGATGAAGGATGTCCCGTTGCGCCCGCCCGGGCGCAAGGCAGTCTCGCGTCGACGAGGTCGGGTGGCCCGTCCCGGAAGTGCCGGAGTGCAGGAAAGTCCGGTCAACCGGCAAACCCGCCCTCGGCGAGATAGGCCTTTTCGGCTTCGCTCGGCTCGCGGCCGAGAACGGCGTTTCGATGCGGAAAACGGCCGAATCGGACAATGATGTCGCGGTGCTCCTCCGCGGCGCGGGCATTGTCCTCGTCGCCGATCCGTTCCATCCAGGCGACGCACTCCTCCTGATCGGCATGGGCCTCGGAATGCATCAGAGGCATCGCCAGAAACTGGTTGACGTCCTCCGCCACGACTTCGTGATCGCCGCGCTCCAGCGCGGTCCGGGCGATCGCCAGCGCCTTGCCGTCCGTCGCGAAGGCCAGCGGACTGCCACGAAACATGTTGCGCGGAAACTGATCGAGAAGGATGATCAGGGCGAGGGCGCCATTGGCGTTTTCGGCCCAATGGTCGAGCTCGCCGCGCGCCGCCATTTCGTAGAGGTCGCCGTAGCGCTGCCGGATCGTCTCGTCGAAGGCCTCGTCCTTCCCGAACCATCGGCCCGGGCCGGCCTCGCGCCAGAAGTCGACGATCGTCTGGGGGTCGACAGAGGATGCGTGCGGCATGGTCGGGACTCTCCGGCGAAAGCAACGGGTCCGATACGGTCGGACCCAAGCGGCAGAGATAGGAAGCGAGGGGCGAGCGTCACAGTGGACGAGATGGGGAAAAGCGTAACGGCCGACATGGCGGAGACGCCGTTGGAACTGGATCTCAGGGGGCTGCGATGCCCGCTGCCGGTGCTCCACACGCAAAAGCGCCTGAAGATGCTGCGCCGCGGCGATCGTCTGCGCGTCCTCGCCGACGACCCGCTTGCGGCCCTCGACATCGCCAATCTCTGCCGCGAGGACGGTCATCGGCTGGTCGAAAGCCGCAGCCTCGGCGCGGCGACGCGGTTCGAGATCGTCGCTGCCGGCGAAGGCTGACATCGATGTCGTCGAAAGGTCGGCAGGCGGCCTTTCAGCGGCCGAAGCCGACGCCGGGGATGGCGAGGGGATTGTCCTCGATCGCCGTGCGGTCCGCGGCATCGGGTGCGATGCCGCCGGTGAAGGCCGAGAACAGGTCGCGCGCATAGCGCTCGTCGAGGCCCTGGCCGATCAGGACGATGCGCGTGATCGGCGGCCCCGGCCACGCCGGCAACTGCGCCGGCGGGTGCATGAACCCCTGGACGCCGTGGAGGACCAGGGGGCGACCGGGATTTTCGGCGAGGAGCACGATGCCCTTCATCCTGAGAATGCGCTTGCCGGCGGTCTCGGCGAGAATCTGCAGGAAGCCTGCAATGGCGTCGAAGGCAACCGGGCGGTCGGTCTCGAGCGAAAACGATCGGATGCCGTCACGGCGATGCTGGTGATCGTGCGGACGGTCGTGCCCATGGGCGTGGTCGCGGTGGAGGGCATGGTGATGCCCGGCGTGCGGCTCGGATCGGTTCGGATCGTCCTCGCCGCTTTGCCGGCCGGCTGGCGAGGCGGCGCCATGTGCGTCGGCGGCCGCCCCGAGCCATGCGGAGATGCCTTCGCCCCTCGACAAGGCGTCCGAGAGCCCGCAGCCGACGAGAATGCCCGTGGCGCCTTCGATCGTCGCCGCATCGACGATGGGCGCACGCGGATTCAGCCGCCCGACGGCGCGTCGCGTCCCCGTAAGGCCATCGGGGGAGGCAAGATCCGACTTGGTCAGGACGATACGGTCGGCGACGGCCACCTGCCGCCGGCTGTCCTCATGCTCGGCGAGCGTCCGGGCGCCGTTTTCGCCGTCGACGACCGTGACGACGCCGTCCAGCGCATAGACCTGCGACAGCACCGGATGGGACATCAGCGCGGAGAGGATCGGCGCCGGATCGGCAAGGCCCGTGGTCTCGACGACGACCCGTTCCGGCGGCGCGCGCTCGGGAACCGTCCCGGTTCCCTCGGCGAGATCGACGAGCGTATCGACGAGTTCGCCGCGCACCGTGCAGCAGAGGCAGCCGTTCGACAGCGAGATCACGCCGTTGCTCGACACCGCCTCGATCAGCAGCGGATCGATCGCCGCCTCGCCGAATTCGTTGACGACGACGGCGGCATTGGCCAGCGCCGCATCGCCGATCAGGCGGTTGAGGAGGGTCGTCTTGCCCGCCCCGAGGAAGCCGGTGAGAAGTGTGAGCTTGACGGGGGAGCGGGACGCCGGACCGGACGGGATCATCGCCCCGCCTCAGTTCGTCGCATGTTCGGGCTGCGATCCGCTCGATCCGAAGGCGGCGGGCCGGAGGTCGAGGCGGCTTTCGGTGTCGAGACGCGGGCCGCGCTTTGCCATCGGGCTGCGCACGCCGAGCGGGAACCGCAAATGGCTCTCGCTGCCGCTGTAGGAGTTGACGGCCGAGGGTTTTTCCGCCGGTGCGTCCGCCGTCGGCACGGCCGGAGCCTGGGAAGGCGCGGCCTTCGTCCCCCCATCGGCGGCAGGCACCGTCTCCTCGGCCGAAGAGGCCTCCTCCGGCGTCTCGGCGCTGACGCTTTCGACCGCGGGCGGCGTCGGGCGGGGCGTCGGGATCGGGATGCCGTAATTGGCGATGATCGACACGCCGGGATCGACGCGGTCGTTGCCGCTGGCGCCGCCGAGCCCGACCTTCACCGTCACCGGCGGCCGCTTCATCTCGGTCAGATAGGGCGAGCCGAACATTTCCTCCCGGTCGTTCTCCTCGACGCGCTCGTTGGCGCGCGCCGTGCGGCCGGCCTGCGAGCAGATGTAGTCCGAGACGTCGAGCGGTGCGCCGGGCGAGGCCGGCAGATCCTCGACCGTCACCTCTTTGGTGGCGGGATCGGTCTCGAAGCCGGCCTGAAGGATCGCCGCCGAAAGACGCTCGCGCTCGATCGTGCCGTTGGCGCCGAGGACGACGGCGACGAGCGTGCGCCCGTCCCGCGTCGCCGAGGAGACGAGGTTGAAGCCGGACGCGCAGATATAGCCGGTCTTCATGCCGTCCGCTCCCGCGAACCGGCCGAGCAGCTTGTTGCCGTTCTTCATCAGCGACTTGCCGTTGCTGATCGCCTCGATGTCGAAATAGCCGGAAAAGGCCGGGAATTCCCGGCGGATCCGGACGGCGAGGATGGCGAGGTCCTTGGCGCTCGAATGCTGCCCGTCGCCGGGAAGGCCGTTCGGGTTGATGTAGCGCGTGTCCTTCATGCCGAGCCTTGCGGCTTCGGCATTCATCATTTCGACGAAGCCTTCCTCCGAGCCGTCGGCGAGGCTCTGGCCGATCGCCATGGCGATGTCGTTCGCCGATTTCACCAGCATCATCTTCAAGGCATTGTCGAGGCGGATGACCGAACCGGCGGGATAGCCCATCTTGCTCGGCGCCTGGTTCGCGGCCAGACGGGTGACGACGACCGGTGAATCGAGCTGGACCTTGCCGTCGCGCAGCGCTCCGAGGGCGAGATAGGCGGTCATCAGCTTGGTGGTCGAGGCCGGATAGCGGCGCTCGGTGGCGCTTTGTTGTGACAGAACCTTGCCCGTCGCGACGTCGACGACGATGCTCGACATCGGCTCTGCGGCGGGTTTCGCCTCGGCGGCCGGCACGGGCGTCTCGGCGGCCTCGGCATCGGCGTCCGCCTCGGTCGGCGCCGCAGGCGTCTCGGCCTTAGCCGCGTCCGCCGGGGCCGGTGCGGTATTGGCCGCAGGCGCGGTCTCGGGCGCCGCCTCGCTCGTTGCGGCCTTTTCGGCGGAAGGCTTGGGCGTCGGCACGGCGATGGCCGCCGGCTGCCTGGCAGAGGCCGGAGCACCCATGCATACGAGCGAAAGGGCAAGGGCCGCGCCGCAGAACAGACGCTGCAAGAGGGGCAGACTCACCACGCATTTCTCCTGTACTCGTCCTCGTCGAAGCAACTTAGCCGACGCGGTGTCGGTTGACAGGCCGTGGCCTGCGTGTCGCACTGCGAAAGACCGCATGGAAGCGCCATGCCGGCGATCGCGGTCCGTGCCGTGCGTGTTATCAGGGGCATGGACCACCCTTCGGCGGTCCGTCCGCCACGCACACGAAACGCCTGCAAAGTGACGTCCTTCGCCGGACCCTGCCTCGAACGGAAACGGATCATGCCCGTCAGTAACCGAATCGCCGCCCTAAGGCCAGAGATCGAAGCATGGCGCCGGATGCTGCATGCCGAGCCGGAACTGCTCTACGAGGTCGGCGACACGGCCGCCTTCGTCGCCGCGCGCCTCGAGGAGTTCGGCTGCGACGACGTCGTCACCGGCATCGGACGGACGGGCGTCGTCGGCCTCATCCATGGCCGCGACGGTCCCGGCGGACGGATGATCGGCCTTCGCGCCGACATGGACGCGCTGCCGATCGTCGAGGAGACGGGCGTTCCCCACGCCTCGAGGCGTCCGGGCGCGATGCATGCCTGCGGCCATGACGGCCACATGGCGATGCTGCTCGGCGCGGCCAAGAGCCTCTCGGAGACCCGGGGCTTTTCCGGCACCGTGGCGCTGATCTTCCAGCCGGCGGAGGAGGGCGGCGCCGGCGGCAAGGCGATGATCGACGACGGGCTGTTCGCACGGTTCCCCGTCGAGAAGGTCTATGGCATGCACAATCTGCCCGGCATGCCCGTCGGCAAATTCGGCATGCGCCATGGCGCCATCATGGCCTCGACCGACGAATTCGCCATCACGCTGAAGGGCCGCGGCAGCCATGCGGCGATGCCGCACCGCTCGGCCGATCCGATTCTCGCCGGCGCCGTGCTGGTCCAGGCGCTGCAGGCGATCGTTTCGCGCAACACCGATCCCCTGAAATCGCTCGTGGTCTCGGTGACGCAGTTCCACGGCGGCTACGCCCACAACGTCATTCCCGATACCGCCGAGGTCTCCGGCACGGTCCGGGCGCTCGGCACCGACACGCGCGACCTCGCCGAGCGACGCATCCGCGAGATCGCCGCCGGCATCGCCGCCGCGCACGACCTCGAAGCCGTGATCGACTGGGACCGCAACTATCCGGTCACCGTCAACGACGCCGCCGAGAGCGATTTCTGCGCCGAGGTGGCGATGGACGTCGTCGGCCCCGCCAACGTCGACCCCGCCGCCGCGCCGCTGCTCGCCGGCGAGGACTTCTCCTACATGCTGGAGGAAAAGCCCGGCGCCTACGTCTTCATCGGCAACGGCGATTCTTCGGGGTTGCATACGGCGACGTATGACTTCGCCGACGACGCGCTGACCTTCGGCACGAGCTACTGGGTGCGGCTGGTGGAGAGGGCGTTGCCGGCGGGGTGAGGGGCCGCCGCCTCACCGCACGATCAGCGTCCCCGCCCCGTGCTCGGTCAGAAGCTCGAGCAGCACCGAGTGCCGGGTCTTGCCGTTGAGGATGACGACGCCCTCGACGCCGCGCTCGATCGCCTCGATGCAGGTCTCGACCTTGGGGATCATCCCGCCGGAGATGGTGCCGTTGCGGATGAGGTTCTTGGCTTCGGAGACCGACAGTTCCTTGATCAACTCGCCCGACTTGTCGAGGACGCCGGGAACGTCGGTGAGGAAGAGGAGGCGCGAGGCCTCCAGCGCGCCGGCGATGGCGCCGGCGAAGGTATCGGCGTTGATGTTGTAGGTGGCGCCGTCGCGGCCGGGGGCGACGGGGGCGATGACCGGGATCATCTCCGAACGGGCGAGGAGGTCGAGCAGCGTGCGGTCGACCTCGACGGGCTCGCCGACGAAGCCGAGATCTAGCACCCGCTCGATGTTCGAGTCCGGGTCGACGACGGTCTTGTTGGCCTTCTCGGCGAAGACCATGTTGCCGTCCTTGCCGCAGAGGCCGATCGCCCATTCGCCTTCGGCATTGATCAGGCGGACGATTTCCTTGTTGATCGAGCCGGCGAGAACCATCTCGACGATCTTCACCGTCTCCTCGTCGGTGACGCGCAGGCCCCCCTCGAAGCGCGACTCGATGCCCATCTGGGCGAGCATCTTGCCGATCTGCGGGCCGCCGCCATGGACGACGATCGGATTGACGCCGGACTGCTTCAACAGCGCGATGTCGCGGGCGAAGGCCTGGCCGAGTTCGGTGTCGCCCATGGCGTGGCCGCCATATTTCACGACGACGGTCTTGTTCTCGTAGGCCTGCATGAAGGGCAGCGCTTCGGCGAGCACCCGGGCTCTGGTCTCGCCGGTGTCGCTGTCGGGGGATTGGCTCATGGGGCGCTCCGAAGGCGTCGAAGAAGGATCGTCGGGCTTCTAGCGTGAAAAGATCGCAAGCGGAACCGGTCTCGAGCGGCGTGACGACGCGAAGAAGAGGGGCGATCACGCGCGCTTTCACGCGATCGTTGTCGGCGGGTGGTTGGCCATCGCGGCGCCCTGCGCAAGTTGCACCATGCGGCGGCGCCGGATGGCACGGGACGGAGGACTTCGATGACAAAGCGTCGGACGGGGAGGATTGCGGCGGCGGTCGTTGCGGCCGTCGTGGCCGCACCCGCGGCGGCACAGGACGCCTGGGACGCCGCCCGCGCCGAGGGCACCCATCTCCTGATGCGCCACGCCGTCGCGCCGGGCACCGGCGACCCGAAGAACTTTACCCTCGGCGACTGTTCGACCCAGCGCAACCTGTCGGAGGCCGGGCGCGAGCAGGCGGAGCGCATCGGTCGGAAGCTGAAGGACAACGGTGTGACGATCGACGTCGTCCTCACCAGCCAGTGGTGCCGGGCGCGTGATACGGCGGAGCGGCTGGGGTTGCCAGCGGTCGAGGACGAACCGGCGCTGAATTCGTTCTTCGCCGGCAGGGGCGAGCGCGAGGCGCAGACCGAGGCGCTGAAGCGGCGGCTCGCCGAACTCGACGCGGCGGGAAAGAAGGCGGCGCTGGTCAGCCACCAGGTCAACGTCACGGCGCTCACCGGCGTCTACCCCGCATCGGGCGAGATCGTGGTGATCAGGCTCGGCGGGGATGGTAGGATCAGCGTGGAAGGGCAAATTCGAACGGATTGAGGGTCTGCCGTCCCTCAATCTCTCGAAGGTCGATGGCGGCGGTCGTCACGCCAGATCGGTCTTGGCGAAGTCGTTGCCGATGTAAAGCAGCGGAACGTCGAGCGCCTTGGCCGATGCGTAGACCAGGCAGTCACCAAAATTGAGATCGGCAGCATGCCCCACGGCTTTGCCGTAGATTGCGGCAGCCTCGACCGCTGCGGTGACGATTGCAGCATCCACCGCCTTTTCGCGGATGTCGTTGGCTTTCAGGAAAGCCAGAACGACGCGCAGTGCCCGATGGATTTCTGCCTGTTCGGGTCTGGGCTGGTAGTATCGTCCAACGGGACTCTTGGCGCGGGCGAGCGCAAGCGTTGCTTCGAAGATCGTGATCGAGCAGACGTAGAGAGTCGAGGTTGCTGCGCTCAGTCTCCGCCGGACCTCGTCCGCCCCGGCCTCCCGCGCCAAAAGTGCGACGATGGCCGAGGCATCGACAAGCATCAGCGCCCGGCCCACATCGCGTCGCTGAACGACTTCAAATCGAATTGCGGATCGGTCTCGCCCAGAGCGTCGGCCATTGCCATGACCTCGGCGTTCCGCTCCTCGAAAGAGCGCTGGCGCTGGAGGCGTTCGAGTTCATGCCTGAGCGCCAGCTTGATGGCCTCCGTCGCGCTTTCGGCATTCGTCGCCCGGCGGACTTCTTCGGCAAGTGCCTCGACGGCCGGATCGTTGATGGTGGGAGACATGACCGGCTCTCTGGCTTCCTCGAATGACGGAGCGGCAACGTCACCGCTCGCGCCATTCTAGCAAAAGCGACGGAGCCTCTCCACAGGCTTGCGGCTATCGCGCCCCGTTCGCAACGATCGCCCTGATTTCGTCGATCGCCGCCGGGTCCTCGATGGTCGCGGGGGTCTCGAAGGGCTTGTCGTCGACGATCGCCTTGATGGTCCGCCTGAGGATCTTGCCGGAGCGCGTCTTCGGCAGCCGGTCGACGACGAGCACCCGGCGGAAGGCGGCGACGGGGCCGATCTGATCGCGGACGATGGTGATCAGCTCCCTTTCGATCGCCGATCGCTCCATCTCTGCGCCCTTCTTCAGGACGACGAAGCCGCAGGGGATCTCGCCCTTCAATTCGTCGTGCATGCCGATGACGGCGCATTCGGCGACGGCCGGGTGACTGCCGACGGCCTCCTCCATCTCGCCGGTCGACAGACGGTGGCCGGCGACGTTGATGACGTCGTCGGTGCGCCCCATCACGTAGAGATAGCCCTCGTCGTCGAGGAAGCCTGCGTCGGACGTCGAGTAATAGCCGGGAAATTCCGTCAGATAGCTCTGGCGAAAGCGCTCGTCGGCGTTCCACAGGGTCGGCAGGGCGCCCGGCGGAAGCGGCAGCTTCAGGGCGATGGCGCCCATCTCGTTCTTCGCGACGGGGCGTCCGAATGGGTCCAGCACCTCGACGTCGAAGCCGGGCATCGGCACCGTCGGGCTGCCGCGCTTGACCGGCAGAAGCCCGAGGCCGAGCGGGTTGGCGACCATCGGCCAGCCGGACTCGGTCTGCCACCAATGGTCGATCACCGGGCGATCGAGGGCGTTCTCGGCCCACAGGATGGTCTCAGGATCGGCGCGCTCGCCGGCGAGGAACAGTGCCTTGAACTCCGACAGGTCGTGGCGCTTCGGCATCTCGCCGCCGGGGTCCTCCTTGCGGATCGCCCGGATCGCCGTCGGTGCGGTGAACAGGATCCTGGCGCCGTGCTCGGCGACGATGCGCCAATAGGTGCCGGCGTCCGGCGTGCCGATCGGCTTGCCCTCGAACAGGATCGACGTCGCGCCGCGGATCAACGGGGCGTAGACGATGTAGCAGTGGCCGACCACCCAGCCGACGTCGGAAGCGCAGAAGAAGGTGTCGCCCGCGTCCGTGTCGAAGATGTTCTTCAGCGACCAGGCGAGCGAGACGGCATGGCCGCCATTGTCGCGCACGACGCCCTTCGGCTTGCCGGTGGAGCCGGAGGTGTAGATGACGTAGAGCGGATCGGTCGCCTTGACCGGGACGCAGGGGCTCTCCGCGCCCCCTTCGAGCCGTGCGACCGCGGCGGCGCGGGCCTCGTCCCAGTCGTGATCGCGGCCCTCGATCAGCGTGGCCGTCAGTTGCGGCCGCTGCTTGACGACGACGGCCTCCGGCTTGTGGGCGGACAGCTCGATCGCCCGGTCGAGCAGCGGCTTGTATTCGACGGTGCGGGCGGGCTCGATGCCGCAGCTTGCCGAGAGAACGAGCTTCGGCGCCGCATCGTCGATGCGCGCCGCCAGCTCCTTGGCGGCGAAGCCGCCGAAGACGACGGAATGGATCGCGCCGATCCGCGCGCAGGCGAGCATCGCGACGACCGCCTCGGGAATCATCGGCATGTAGACGATGACGCGGTCGCCTTTGGCGACGCCGAGATCGGTCAGCGTCAGGGCGAGGGCCTGCACCTCGCGCAAGAGCTCGGCATAGCCGATGCGGCGTTTCGTTCCGGTGACGGGCGAATCGTAGATGATCGCGGCGCGCTCGCCGTTGCCGCTCGCGACATGCCGGTCGACGGCGTTGTGGCAGGTGTTGAGCTCGCCGTCGGGAAACCAGCGGCCGTAGACCCCCGCCTCGGCATCGAAGGCCGTCTGAGGCGGCCGCGTCCAGTCGATTTCCCTGCTCGCTTCCAGCCAGAACCCGAACGGGTCTTCGCGCCACGCCTCGTGGACTTCCCGATAGCGGCTCGTCATCTCGTCCTCCCCGATCCGACATCTCCCTGGTGGCCTTTATAGCCGGTTTGCGGGAAATGTCGTCAGGGGCGGATGCGCCGGGCCGTCAGAGGGACGGCTTGGCCGGGGGCGCGTCCGGGGCCGCGAGCCCCAGCATCGTGCGGATCGACTCGGCGAGAAGATCCTCGTTGTAGGGCTTGGCCATGTAGAGCTCGAAGAGGCCTTCGCCGTCGCGGGGCAGCTGGTTGCGCGGGATGGCGGTCGTGACGATCGCCGGCACCGTGTGGCCTTCCTCCCGCAGCGCCGAGAGCATGGCGATCCCGTCCATCTCGGGCATCATGAAATCCGTCACGATGGCGTCGAGTTGCTCGCAGCGGGCGAGTTCCAGTCCCTTTCGGCCGTTGGCCGCCGAGAGCACCTCGTAACCGTGATCTTCGAGTGCGATCGAAGCGAGCATCAACAGCATCGCCTCGTCCTCGACGACGAGAATGCGCGCCATCATCCGGTCCCTTCGGTGCGGGCCGGCCTTGCGGGCACGGCATCCGTGGTCGGATGGACCTCGTCGTTCTCGATCGGCTCCAGCACGAGACCGTTCCTCGTGATGCGGTAGGCACAGCCCCGATGGTCGAAATCGCCGTCTCTGAGCTTGAGGAGCGTCGCCCGCCGCCGGACGACCGGTCCGTCGAGCAGATAATGCAGGAGCAGCGTATTGTCGACGAGGCCCGAGAACTGGCCGGAGCCCAGCACCTCAGGGAAGAACAGTTGCGGTACCTCGTAGGTGTAGACGACCGTCGCGCCGAGGGCGAGCAGACGGTCGTTGAGAGCCCGCAGGAAGAAGCGAAGTCGGGTCTCGTCGGCCATGGGTCGGCAGGCTGCAACGAGCCCGTCGAAGACCACTCGCTTGGCTCCCGTCGTCTCGACTTCGCGGATCGCCGTCCGGCCGATTTCGTCGATCAGGGTCTCAGCCGGCGGGAACCAGACCATCTTCGCCGCTCCGCTCTCGACCTGCGCTTCGAGGTCGAGCCCGATGCCGGCTGCCTTCCGCAAAAGCCGGGCGGGCTTCTCGTAAAAGCCGAAGAACAGGCTGGGCGCTTCCGGCGTCGCAGAGGCGGCGAAATGCAGCCCGACCGTGGTCTTGCCGCTTCCGGCCGGCCCCATCACCGCGGTGGCGGAATGCTCGGGAATGCCGCCGCCCGTCATCCGGTCGAGCCCCGGAATGCCGCTGCCGAGGCGCCGCGTCGAGGCTTCGTTCAGGTCCCGCGGGCGCGGCAGACTTTCCATCCGCGGATAGACTTCGAGGCCGGCATCGGAGATCCGATATTCGTGGCGCCCCCGCAGGATTGGACCGCCCCGCTGCTTGTGAACCAGGAGATGGCGGCTCGGATGGTGGGAGGCTGCGTCGTCGACGAGTTCGACCCAGCCGTCCACCACGGCATATTCGGGCGAAGAGGGGCGACGATCGGAGTTGGTCACCAGCACGATCGTCATGCCGTGCTGAGCGGCCAGCGCGGCCAGTTCGTTGAGAAAGCGCCGAAGCTCGGTCTCGCCGCCGCCCGCCCCGGAGAGCTCGCCGATGGCGAAGATGCCTTCGAACACGAGCACGCTCGGCCGACGCTTCCTGATCTCCTGTACGATCAGGTGCAGCAGAGCATCGAGACCCTCCTGCCGCAGGGTGGCATAGGCGCTGGCGTAGTAGATGTAGTCCGGCACCTTCGAGATGTCGAAGAAGTCGAGCGACTGCAGAAAGGCGAACATCTGCGAGAAGCTCTCGGACAGGAGCGTCATGTAGAGCGACTTCTGGCCGTTCGCCGCCCGGGCGAAGCAGATCTGATTGGCCAGGATCGTCTTGCCGGTGCCGGGGGCGCCCTGGATGATGTAGGAGCCGCCGGTGACGAGACCGCCACCGAGAATTTGATCGAGCTCCGGCAATCCGCTTTCGAAGCGGGTGAGGCCGGATTCGCTGGTGTCGGACGTCTCTGAAATCATCGGCTGCGGTCGATTGCCCTGTCTCGCCGGTCCGTGCCGGCGTTGCCCTCGGCTCGATCGAGCCTAAGTCCCGCCGACCTTGGCCACCGAGAATGCTGCCTTGTCATAGGGAAGGCGGCATTGGTCCGCAAGGCATACTCTTTTTGCGGCAGGTTTCACGCCGCCCGTTCGCTCTTGTCGAAACCGAAGGCGTGTCGCTCGGCAGCGATCGCCGGAAACGGAGAAATTGCGTCGATGCAGGACATGTCACCGCTCGCCGAGAGCCGACGCGACGACGGCGAGCGGATCGGCGAAGGCGGCAGGCTGGACCGCCTGATGCGCTCCGGCCTCCTCGACACGCAGGCGGAAGACGTCTTCGATCGGGGGGTGAGGCTGGCGACGAAGCTTCTCGGGACCCGCGTCGCTTTGCTCTCGCTCGTCGATCGCGACCGGCAATTCTTCAAGGCCCAGCACGGCCTGCCCGAGCCTCATTCGCAGAGGCGGGAAACGCCGCTCACCCATTCCTTCTGCAAGCACGTCGTCGAGACCGGCGACGTCCTGATGATCGACGATGCGAGACATCACCCTCTGGTTTCCGAAAACCCGGCCATCCGCGATTTCGACGTCATCGCCTATCTGGGCGTGCCGATCGTCACCGCGGACGGCTACGTCCTCGGCTCCTTCTGCGCCACCGATCCGCAACCGCGGACATGGACGGGCGACGACGTCGAGACGCTGCAGACGATCGCCAAGGGCGTGGAAAGCGAGATCCGGTTGAGGATCGAGGTCGACGAACGCCGTGCCCTCCAGGAGAAGGCCGACACGGATCGTGCCCGCCTGGCGCTCGTTCTCGAAACCACCGCCGACGGCATCGTCACGATCGATCGTCGGCTTGCGGTCATCTATGCCAATCGCGGGGCGAGAAGCCTCCTCGCCACGCGCGGAGAGTTGGACGGCAGGCCCCTCTGGGACGTGTTTCCGAAAGCTGCGGACGGCCAATTGGAAGCGATGGTCGACAGAGCCCTGTCGACGGGCGAGGCAGCGGAGGAGACGGCGTTCTGCGCCGGCCTCGGCCGATGGCTGGAGGCTCGGGCCGTGCCCGTCGGCGAGGAGGTGACGCTGTTCTTCCGCGACGTGTCCGCCCGCCAGCGGGCGCTGGAATCGCGCCAGATGCTGGTGCGCGAGTTGCACCACCGCATCAAGAACCTCTTCGCCATCGTCCGCGGCATGATCTCGATGGCGGCCCGTGGCGCTTCCGATCCGAGTGAGATGGCCGAGGCGCTGCAGGGGCGCCTGATCGCACTCGCCCGCGCCCACGACCTCATCCGCCCGGCGCTTTCGGTGAACGAGGAGAGCGACTATCAGGAGATATTCCTGGGCGAGCTCGTCAGGATTCTCGTCGAGCCCTATCGCAGGCAAGGCGCCGGCAGTCTGACGATCACCGGCCCGGATCTCAATCTCGGGGTGAATTCGACGACGCATGTGGCGCTTTTCATTCACGAACTCACCACCAACGCCAACAAGTACGGGTCCCTCTCGCGGGGCGGCGGCGCGCTTTCGATCGAATGGGCGATCGAAGGCGACGTCGTCGATTTCCGATGGAGCGAGACGGGCGGGCCGGAAATGTGCGGCGCACCGGTCGGGCACGGTTTCGGTTGCAAGCTCGTCAAACTCTGCATCGAGACCCAGCTGGAGGGTGATCTCTCCATCCGATGGCCGGTGAGCGGCATGAAACTCGATGCACGGATCCCGCTCCGCGTTCTTGCGCGGTGACATGCGGGCCTGAAGGTGGGGGACGACCCGGCTGGCCGGGCCGCAGCCTGCTCAGGCCGGCAGAGCCGGCAGGCCGCGCGCGGCGAGATCCCGGGCGAGCGTCTCCGCCGATACGAAATGAACGGCCTGCCAGCCGGCGGCACGCGCGCCTTCGACGTTCTTTTCCGAATCGTCGATGAACAGGCTCTTCGCCGGGTCGAGGCCGAAGCTCTCGACATGCGCGTCGTAGATCGCCCGGTCCGGCTTGATCTGCCCGATCACCCCCGACACCGTCACGCCGCGGGGTCGCTCGAGGAAGGGAAATATCTCCATCGCCTCGTCGAAGGTATCGGCGGCGAAGTTCGTCAGCATCGTCACGTCGACATCCGCCTCGATGAGCCCGAGCATGATCGCGACGCTGCCGTCATAGGCGTGCGGCACCATCTTGTGCCAGCGCTTGCGGAACGCGCGGATCTGTTCGGCCCGGTCCGGATGCCGGGCGATCGCCTCGGCCTCCGCCTCCGGCCAGGGTCGGCCGCGGTCCTGTTCGAGGTTCCATTCGTGGGAACAGACCTCGCTGAGGAAGAAGTGCCGCTCCTCGTCGTCCGGAATGAGGTCCCGATACGCCAGATGCGGGTCGTAATGGATGAGCACGCGGCCGATGTCGAAGACGACGTGCCGGGGTCTATCCTGTGCCATGAAGCCTCTTTCCTCTTGGTTGCGGCCCGGCGGATGGCCGCTTCGCCTCGCCCGATCCGATGTCGGCCGCCTTCAGCACCTTGCGCATGACGGTGGGCAGGGCTTCGGCGGCGATTTCCTCCGGCTTCGACCACCAGCCGTCGACGGCGGGATCGTTTTTCACGGTGGCGCACCAGACTTCGAGCGTCAGCCGAAAATGGGTGAAGCCGTGCTCGATCTCGCCGACCCGTCGCCAGTCGGCCGCAAAGGGCGCAGCGCCTTCGCCGAGGGCGCCGTCGGCGCGGGCGGACCAGCCGGTGGTCGGCGGTTCGCTCATGCCGCCGAGCATGCCGGAGCCGGGGCGCCTCCTCAGAAACACCGCGCCGTCGGGGCGCATCGCGACGAAGGCTGCGCCGCGCCGTTCCGGCACCGCGGCCTTCTTCGCCTTCACCGGGTAGCGCTCGGCCTCGGCGGTCTTCGTCGCCGTGCAGAAGGGGCGGACGGGGCAGATGGCGCAGGCGGGCCGCGTCGGCGTGCAGATCGTCGCGCCGAGATCCATCATCGCCTGGGCGAAGTCGCCGGGGCGCCGGTTCGGCGTCAGCGCCGCGACTTTCGCCTTGATCAGCGGTTTGGCGCCGGGCAACGGGGCTTCGATCGCCTCCAGCCGCGTCACCACCCGCTCGACGTTTCCGTCGACGACGGCCGCCGGCTCGTCGAAGGCGATGGCCGCGATGGCGGCGGAGGTGTAATCGCCGATGCCGGGCAGGGCCTTCAGGGCCGCCGCGGTCTCGGGAAAGCGGCCCCCGTGCTCGGTCTCGACGGCCTTGGCGCAGGCGTGGAGGTTACGGGCGCGGGCGTAGTAGCCGAGGCCGGCCCACTCGGCGAGGACGGCGCCCTCGGGCGCCGCCGCGAGATCGGAAACGCCGGGCCACCGAGCCAGGAACTTCGCATAATAAGCCTTCACGGCCGCGACGGTCGTCTGCTGCAGCATGATCTCGGACAGCCAGATGCGGTAGGGATCGGGCCTGGCGCCGGCGGCGCGCTGGCGCGGCGAGATCCGCCACGGCAGTTCCCGGTGATGGACGTCGTACCAGGCGAGGAGCGCGGCCGAAAACGCCGTCGGATCGATTGTCGACATGCGGAAGAAGCAAACTCGGCAGGCGGGATCTGAACGCCGGATGGTCCACGAGGGTTCGGCAGGATCTGGTCGCACGGCCCGGCGACGTTGGCAACTGCCAAGAGCGGACCCGGGCGGAACGCTCGATCCGCCGCCTTGCCGCCTTGCGGCCGACGCGCCGCGCGCGCTATGCCTTCGCAGAACTTCGGAGGAAGCGCCGACGGCATGACGGATGGCGACGAATATGAGGAGCGCCGGGCCGCTGCGCCGCGGTCGCGGCGAGGGGCGCGGCCTCTCGCCGAGTTGTCGGGCGAGCTGATGGACCCGATCCTCCGGCGCAAGGCCGGAATGGGGACGGGCCTCGTCGCCGCCTGGTCCGGCATCGTCGGGGCGCGGCTCGCCGAGACCACGCGGCCCGAGAAGCTGCAGTGGCCGAAGGATCGCTCCGACGGCGATCCCTTCGAGCCGGCGACGCTGGTCGTCGCGGCCGAGCCCAAGGCGGCGCTCCGCCTGCAGCACCAGACGAGCGAAATCCTGTCCCGCGTCAACGGCTTCTTCGGCTTTCACGCGGTTGCGAAGATCCGCCTGGTGCAGAAGCCGGTGGCCCAGCCGAAGCGCGATCTTCGTCCGCGGCGCCGTGCCCTCGGCGTCGACGAGAAGGCGAAGATCGCCGACATGGTCGCCCGGATCGAGGATCCGAAGCTGAAGGCGGCACTCGCGGCTTATGCCGAGGCGACGCTCGCGCGGCTGCCGGCAAAGTGACCCGACCGCTGCCCAGGCGAACACAAGGCCGTCACCGACGGCCGTCATGCCACATCCCAGCCTTTAAATTCGCCACGATGTTTCTTAAACCGCAACGCGTCGCCGGCAACGGCAAAGGAGTAGATTCGCCCATGCAAGTTCAGTTCGCGAAACCTCGCGCCGCCCGCCGCCCGATGCGGCGTTCCGCCCTCGCGGCCTCGTTCGCCCTGGCCGGCCTCGTCGCGATCGGCGCTTCGCCCCTCGCAATTTCTTCCGCCGCCGCGGCCGACGACGGCAAGGCGGAGCGTCCGATGCTTCTCGCCCAGGCATCGTCGAGCGATTCGACGGAAGCCGCCAAGAGCGACGTCAAGGTGCCGGAAGCCGAAGGCAAGGTCGACGTCGAGAAGCTGATGGCCGAGCAGGCGCTGCCCGACATCGTCATCGGCGAGGCCGACGCACCGGTCACGATCGTCGAATACGCCTCGATGACCTGTTCGCACTGCCGGGAGTTCCACGAGAGTTCCTATCCGCAGATCAAGAAGGACTACATCGACACCGGCAAGGCGAAGCTGATCATCCGCGAGTTCCCCTTCGATCCGCGGGCGCTGGCCGCCTTCATGCTGGCGCGCTGCGCCGGCGACGACGCCAAGCGCACCGCGATGGTCGACGTCCTGTTCGATCAGCAGCCGCAATGGGCGTTTTCGAACCAGGCCTCGGCAGAACTCCTGAAGATCTCGCGGCTCGCCGGAATGACCGAGGATCAGTTCAAGGCCTGTCTGAACGACAAGGAGCTTCAGAAGAAGGTCGTCGCCGTGCAGCAGGCCGGCGAGAAGGACTTCGGCGTCAACGCCACGCCGACCTTCTTCGTCAACGGCGACAAATATGCCGGCGCGCTCGGCGCGGCGCAGATGGGCGCGGTCATCGACTCCCACATGTGACACGGCGGGCCGCCGCGCCGCGGCGTAAGGGATTGTCGGAACGAAGGGCCGGGGCGGCGCGCTCCGGCCTTTTCCATGTCCGCGTTGCGGCCATCGCCCGGCCGTGGCGAGGCCGGGCGGAGACGAACGTTTTTGCATTGCAGCAATTGGCGGCGGCGGGATTATGCACTAGTGTCGCGGTTCCGAAGTTCGTCACGGGCGGGAGCGCCGCTTCGCGAATCTCGGCGTCGGAAATCACTCGTCACCATCTGAACTGATGTGGGTTTCGGTTTGAAGTTCGGTTCGGTGCCCTCCGCCGACGTGGAAGCGAACTTCGATGCCGCCACACCGGACCGTCGCGGAGCTGCAGGCCAGCCGGAACGACGCTCGTTGAAACGGACCAGCAGGGGATGCCCAAGCGGATCTACACCTTCAGGCAGGGCGAGGCCGAGCGAACCGCCGACGCCGTGGCGGCGCTCGGGCTGAAGGGTGCGAATCTGGCGCTTCTCGCCTCGCTGGAGGCGCCCGTCCCGCCCGGCTTCACCATCGCGACCCATGCCTGGCGGGAGACCAAGGGCGCCGGCGGCGACCTGCCGCAGGCGTTGAGGGCCGATCTCAGATCGGCTGTCGAATGGCTGGAAAGCGTCACCGGGCGGAGGTTCGGGGGCGACCAGCGGCCGCTGCTTCTGGCCGTGCGGACCAGCGCCGGCACTCAGTTGCCGGGCCTTGCCGAGAGCGTCCTCGACGTCGGCCTGACCGACCGGACGGTGGACGTCATCGCCGCCGAGCTTTCCGACAGCGACTTCGCCTATCGCAGCTACCGGCGCTTCATCGAAAGCTATGCGGCGCTGGTCTTCGACGCGGATCTCGCCGAGTTCGAGGATCTCGCTGACCGCGAGAAGGACCGCGTCGGCTGGGGGATCGAGCCGCGCAACGTCTCCGAATGGCGGATGCTGATCGCCCGCTATCACGACTTCCTGGAGCGTGAACTCGGCGCCGTCGTGCCGCAGACGCCGCTCCAGCAGATGGTCGAGGTCGTCCAGGCGAGTTTCGCCAGCTGGCGCAGCCTTTCCGCGGCGAACCACCGGATGCTCCACGCCATCCCGGAAAATGCCGGCCTGGCGATCACCGTCCACGCGATGATCTTCAACGAGCGCAACCAGAAATCCGGCCGCGGCCGGGCGGTGTCGCGCGATCTTTCGACCGGCGCGAAGCGCCTCACCGGGGAGTTCTCCATCGGCGGGCGGATCGAGGCCTTCGACGAACCGCCCGAGCCGATCGATCTCGCCACCTTCGTCGAGCGGGGCGCGCCGTCCTTCGCTCCCGTCCTTGCCGAACTCGCCGGGCACGTCCGCCGGATCGAGGCGCATGCCGGCGACGCGGTCGAGGTCGACTTCATGGTCGGCGACGGCGCGCTCTTCCTGATGCAGTACCGGCCGGCGCGGCGGAGCGCCGGCGAAGCCGTCCGCGTCGCCGTCGAACTGGTCAGCGACGGGATCATCGAACCGCAGGAGGCCATCCTCAGGATCGATCCGGCGTCGCTCGATCTCCTGCTCCATCCGACGATCGACAGGGGCGGAGGCCTGACGGTGCTCGCCAGGGGAATGGGCGCCTCGCCCGGCGCCGCCAGCGGCGAGATCGCCTTCACCTCCGAGCGGGCCCAGGCGATGGCCGCCGACGAGCGGCCGGTCATCCTGGTGCGCAACGAGACCCATCCCGAGGACATCCACGGGATGCACGTGGCCGAAGGGGTGCTGACGATCCGCGGCGGCACCACCAGCCACGCCGCCGTCGTCGCGCGCGGCATCGGCAAGCCCTGCGTCACCGGGGCCGGTTCGCTGCGCATCAACGCCGCGCGCGGCGTTCTCCATGCCGGCGACAGGGTGCTGAAGGAAGGCGACCGGATCACCATCGACGGCTCTTCGGGCGAGGTCATCGCGGGCGAGGTGCGGCTCATCCGGCCGAGCCTTTCCGGCGACTTCGCGACGCTGATGGGGTTTGCCGACGGGGCGCGCCGGATGCGCGTGCGCACCAATGCCGAGACGCCCCACGAAGCGCGCGCCGCCCGCAGCTTCGGCGCCGAGGGCATCGGCCTTTGCCGAACCGAGCACATGTTCTTCGAGGGGGACCGGATCCAGTCGATGCGGGAGATGATTCTCGCCTCCGACGAGACCGGCCGGCGCCGGGCGCTCGCCAAGCTCCTGCCGATCCAGCGCTCGGACTTCATCGAACTGTTCGAGATCATGGCCGGCCTGCCGGTGACAATCCGGCTGCTCGATCCGCCGCTGCACGAATTCCTGCCGAACAGCGACACCGAGATCGTCGAGACGGCCCAGAAACTCGCCGTCGACGAGGCCGTCGTGCGCCAGCGCATCGCCGCGCTCGAGGAGTTCAATCCGATGCTCGGCCACCGAGGCTGCCGGCTCGCGATCTCCTATCCGGAAATCGCCGAGATGCAGGCCCGGGCGATCTTCGAGGCGGCGATCGAGGCCGGCGAGCGAGCCGGCGCCGCGGTCGTTCCGGAGATCATGATCCCGCTGGTCAGCCTGCGCCGCGAACTCGATTTCCTCAAGGCCCGGATCGACGCCGTCGCCGCCAAGGTCATGGAAGAGCGCGGCCGGCGCATCGACTATCTCGTCGGCACGATGATCGAATTGCCGCGGGCGATCATCCGGGCCGATTCGATCGCCGAGGCGGCGGACTTCTTCTCCTTCGGCACCAACGATCTGACCCAGACCGTCTACGGCATCTCCCGCGACGACGCGGCGAATTTCCTCTCGACCTACGTGCGACAGGGCATTCTCGACCGCGATCCGTTCCAGACGATCGACGTCGAGGGCGTCGGCGAGATGATCGCGCTCGCCTGCGAGAAGGCCCGCCGCACCCGGCCCGACATTTCGGTCGGCGTCTGCGGCGAGCAGGGGGGCGACCCCGCCTCGATCGCCTTCTTCGAGGAAACCGGGCTCGACTACGTCTCCTGCTCGCCCTTTCGCGTTCCGATCGCCCGGCTCGCCGCGGCGCAGTCGGCGATCCGGCTGAGCCGGGCCGGCCGGGGGCGGGGGCGGCGCTGAGAGGCCCGGCGAGACGGCTGGACATCGATCGCCCGCCCGGGCGGCTGGTCAGGCCGGGTAGTAGAAATAGATCGCGATCGTCGTCGCGATGCCGACGATGACGTTCATCGGCAGGCCGACCTTGACGAAATCGGTGAAGCGGTAGTTGCCCGCCGCATAGACCAGCGTATTCGTCTGGTAGCCGATCGGCGTCGCGAAGGAGGCCGAAGCGCCGAACATCACCGCGACGACGAGGCTGCGCGGATCGACGCCGAGCTTCGACGCGAGCGCGATCGCGATGGGCGTGACGATTACCGCGACGGCGTTGTTGGTGACGATTTCCGTCAGCAGCGAGGAGAGCGCGTAGATCACCAGCAGGACGACGAGGTGAGGCGCATGTTCGATCAGCGGCGTCACGGCGTCGACGATCATCTGGGCCGTCCCGGCCTTTTCCATGCCGGTGCCGATCGCCAACATGGCGAAGATCAGGATCAGGAGGTCGCCGCGGATCGTTCGCCACGCCTCGTCGGCGTCGATGACCCGGAGCAAGAGGATCGCCGCGATGGCGACGAAGGCGGCCGTCTGGATCTTGGCGATGCCGAAGGCCGAGACGAGGATGACGGCGGCGAGCGCAGCGATGGCGAGGGGCGCTTTTTCGCGGCGAAACCGCCTTGCGCGCGAGACGTTCACGCCGACGAGGTCGTTTTCGTCGGAGATCCGTCCGATCGCCTCGGGCGGCCCTTCGAGCAGCAGCCTGTCGGCCGGTCGCAGGCGGATTTCCTGCAGGCTGGGGCCCGGCACGTGACGATGGCGCAGAACGCCGAGGACCGAGGTGCCCGTGCCCGAAAGGCCGGTCAGCTCCAGCGCCCCGCGGCCGATGCCGCGGCGATGCGGCGCGACGGTGGCCTCGACGACGATGCGCTCCTCGCCGGCGCGATGGGGCTGGCTGCGGGCGATGCGGAACCCGTCGCTGGCGCGCAGCGTCAGGATTTCCTCGGGCGTCGCGAACATCACGATGCGGTCGGCCTTCTGCAGGACGATGGCGGCGACGTCGCGACGCAGCGTCTCGGTGCCGCGGCGAACCGCCACCGTCCGGATCCCGCGGGACGACAAGGCACTCACCTCGCCGAGCGGTTTGCCGATGGCGCTGGCGCCATCGCGGACGACGACTTCGGTGAAATAGCCGTCCTCGCTGTTTTCCGAGATCGCCGCGCCGAGGCCGTCACGCGCCGGCAGCAGCCGCCAGCCGACGAGGGCGAGATAGGCGAGCCCGACCAGGGCCGTCACGAGGCCCACCGGAGCGATCTCGAAGATCGCGAACGGCTCGAGACCCTGGCCACGTGCGACGCCGTCGACGAGGAGGTTGGTCGAGGTGCCGATCATCGAGCAGGTCCCGCCGAGGATCGTGATGAAGGACAGCGGCATCAGCAGCTTGGTCTCGGCGATCTTCAGGGTGCGGGCGATCTCCACGGCGATCGGGATGAGGACGATCACGACGGGCGTGTTGTTGATGAAGGCCGAGGCGAAGATGACTCCGGCGGCCGTGACGAGAAGCGCCGTCGCCGGTCGGTCGGCGACCCGCGTCAGCAACCAGCCGGCCGCCGCGTCGAGGACGCCGGTCCGGATCAGCGTTCCCGACAGGATGAACATCGCCGCGATGGTGATCGGGGCGGGATTGGAGAACACCGAGGCGATCTCCTCGGTTTCCAGATAGCCGCACAACAGGAAGGCGATCGCCCCCGCGCAGGCGACGACCTCGGGCGGATAGCGCTCGAGGGCGAAGGCGACGAAGACGAGGGAAATGATGGCCAGCCCGATCAGGGCCGAATGCTGGGCAAGAAACTCGGCCATGGACAACCGTGAGAGTCGAGATCGGCCAAAGCTGTCGCCGCGTCGGGATTCGGCAAGATGAGCCGGGCTGAAAAAGCGATGGCGGCGCCTCGAGGGCCCGTCCGTCTGTTCGCGAATGAACTTTCCCGGGGAGCGCTTCGGGCGCATGCGCTGGGCGACTGCTCGATGGCATCGACCCTTGCGGTTGTCAGGCTCGACACACGAAAAAGCGCGCCGGCGATGTGCCGGCGCGCTTCTCATTCTATGGCTGCCTCGCCGTGCTTGGACGGCGAGGGGCGCGGGATCGCCGTCGGTCTCGCCGACCGCCGTGTCAGACGGCCTTGACCATCGCCTCGCGCGGCCAGTGGCGGACCTTTCGGCACATTTCGACGAATCTCGCCGCTTCGCTCGCCGCTCCGAGCTTCATGCAGCCCTCGTCCATGTCGGAGGCGATGCCGGCCTTTTCGAACAGCGGCATGGCTTCGGACGAGTAGGCGATGAACTTGCAGTGGGCGAAGGCGTCGGTGACGAAGTCCTTCGCGGTCGGTTCCTTGGCCAGCGTCTTCGCCCCTTCGGCCGACAGAAGTACCGCGACAGCGTCGAACAGGACGGAGGGGCCGCCGTCGACCTTTTCGTCGCCCTTCACCATCGACCCGTCGGATGCCGTCACGCCGCCGATCATCGGGGCGACGATCTTGACCATCGCGCCTTCCGCCTCGGCGGCTTTCTTCAGCCCGCCGAGGAGGTCCGCGTCGACGCCGTCCGAGACGAGGACCCCGATCTTGCGGCCCTTGAAGCTCTCGGGGCCGTTGAGGAGGATCGAGAGGGCCGGGGACTTGGCGAGGTCCATCTTCGTCGGCATGGCCGCCGGAGCCGGTTCCGGCATCGCTTCGAGGCGGAGCCCCGTCGCCACTTTCTTGGCGAGGTCCTCGTCAATGTTGAGGAGATGCGAGACGACGCGGGCGCGGATCGCCGGGGTCTCGACCTTGGACAGTTCGAAGGTCAGCGCCAGCGCCATGTGGCCCTGCTCGACCTCGGTCTGGGAGACGTAGAACTGCCGCGCCTGGCTGTAGTGATCGGCGAAGCTTTCCGCACGGATGCGCCGCTTCTGGCCGCTCACCTCCTCGGGATGGCTCTTGAAGCCGCGCTCCGGATTCTCGCGCGGTCCGCCCATTTCGCCGCCCCAGGAGTTCGGCTCGTAGTTGGCCCGACCCTTGGGATTGTGCATCGCCATGTGCCCGTCCTGCTGGAAGTTGCAGACCTTGGCATTGCGCGGCGCGTTGACGGGGATGTGGGTGAAGTTCGGCGAGCCGAGGCGCTTCAGCTGGGTGTCGAGATAGGAGAAGTTCCGGCCCTGCAGCAGCGGGTCGTTGGTGTGGTCGATGCCGGGCACGAGGTTCGCCGTATGGAAGGCGACCTGCTCGGTCTCGGCGAAGAAGTTGTCGACGCAGCGGTTCAGAACCATCTTCCCGACCCGCTTCACGGGGAGGATTTCCTCGGGGATGATCTTCGTGGCGTCGAGGATGTCGAAGTCGAACTTGTCGGCGA
This sequence comes from Jiella avicenniae, assembly GCF_021390325.1. Taxonomy (GTDB): domain Bacteria; phylum Pseudomonadota; class Alphaproteobacteria; order Rhizobiales; family Rhizobiaceae; genus Jiella; species Jiella avicenniae. The sequence goes on from NZ_JAJUWU010000007.1 coordinate 119,539, forward strand.
AATCCTCGTCGAAGAGCTGGAAGCCGAGCTCCCATTCCGGATAGTCGCCGGCCTGGATCGCGTCCCACATGTCGCGGCGGTGGAAGTCCGGGTCGGCGCCGTTGATCTTCAGCGCCTCGTTCCAGACCACCGACTGCATGCCCTGCTTGGGCTTCCAGTGGAACTTCACGAAAGTCGACTTGCCCGCCGCATTGATGAAGCGGAAGGTGTGGATGCCGAAGCCTTCCATGAAGCGCAGCGAGCGCGGGATGGTGCGGTCCGACATGATCCACATCACCATCGCCATCGCTTCCGGCGTCAGCGACATGTAGTCCCAGAAATTGTCGTGGGCGGTCTGCGCCTGCGGGAAGCCGCGGTCCGGCTCCTGCTTGGCGGCGTGGATCAGGTCGGGGAACTTGATGGCGTCCTGGATGAAGAAGATCGGGATGTTGTTCCCGACGATGTCCCAGTTGCCTTCCTTGGTGTAGAACTTCACCGCGAAGCCGCGCACGTCGCGGGCGAGATCGGGCGAGCCCTTGTTGCCGGCCACCGTCGAGAAGCGGACGAAGACCGGCGTCTGTTCGCCGGCGCGCTGGAAGAGATCGGCCGAGGTGATGTCCGACAGCGACTCGTAGGGCTCGAAATAGCCGTGGGCGCCGAAGCCTCGCGCATGGACGACGCGCTCGGGAATGCGCTCGTGGTCGAACTTGAAGATCTTTTCGCGGAAGTGCTGGTCTTCGAGCAGCGACGGGCCGCGCGGACCGGCCTTCAGTGTGTTCTGGTCGTCGGCGACGGGGATGCCCTGCTGCGTCGTCAGGGTCGGGACGTCACCGCCTGCGACCTGATGCACTTCGCCGCCCTGACCGCGCTGGAATTCGACGTCGCCGAATCTTTCCGTCGGCCGATTCTCGAAATCATTGGCCATGTCTCTGCCCCTTCGCGATGTTCGTCTTGTGTCGCCCGTCCCGGCAGGGCGGACGTGTTTAGTCTGGAACTGTTCGAAGGGTGGGGCTGTTCCGGCTTGAAATGTTAAATCCGGTCCAGCTGCGATGGGTTGCAGGGGCTCTATCGATCGCGTCGGGCTGGAAAGTCCGGTTCCATAACGATTTTCGTTCACGCATGCGTCATCCGACCGTCGCCGGAATCTCGATGCAATTTTAGTTGGCCGCCTCTGCTTTGGTCTCGGCCTTCACCGGCGTCTGCATCGACGCGCCGAGATCGCCCGGCCGTGTGAGGTAGTCCGCCATGGTGAGGCCGAACAGGATGGCGAGCCACACGACCCCTGCGAGCCCGGCCAGCATCATCACCGCCATTGCGCTGCGCAGATGCATGAAGAAGGTCATGACGAGGGCCGCCATGACGAGGGCGATGGCGAGACAGGCGAGGATGGCAAGGCCGCCGAGGGCGCTCCAGAAGGCCACCAGGACCGACGTCGCGGTGAGGGCGAAGAGGGCGAGGAAGACGCCGAGTTCCGGCATCAGCGGCGGCAGGAGCGAGCGGCGGTCGGCGGCGGGCCGGTTCCCGTCTCTTCCGTGCTGGGTCGCGCGGCTCATGTCGCCCGCCCCATCAGATAGAGCAGCGGCCAGATGAACAGCCACATCAGATCGACGAAGCCCCAGTAGAGCCCGGCGATGCGGATGCGGGAATTGTCGGTGAGCGAGAAGCTCCGGCGGACGGTCTGGAAGAGGATGATGCCCCAGGTGCCGAGACCGACGAGGATGTGGATCGCGTGCAGGCCGGTCATCGTCCAGTAGAGCGACCAGAAGAGCTTGGCCGGCGGCGCGGCGAGCGGGAATTCGGGGCTCGTCGGATAGAGATGGTGGTCGAGGTCGAGCCAGTATTCGTAGCCCTTGGCTCCGAGAAACACGAGGCCGAGGCCGATGGTGACGGCGATCAGCATCGTGACGCTCCGGCGCATGCCGGCGCCGGCCGCCTTCACCGCGAGCGCCGCCGTGAGGCCGCTGGTCAGAAGCAGGGCGGTGTTGATCGTGCCGATGACGATCTCGGTCTCGGCCGCAGCGTCGAGGAAGCCGTCCGGATAGAGCACGGCATAGACGAGATAGGCGGCGAAGAGCCCGCCGAAGAACAGGATCTCGGTCGCCAGGAAGATCCACAGGCCGAGATCGGCAGCCGCGTGCTGCTGGCGCAGATCGTGGAAGTGCGACGCGAGTGCCGGACTGCGAATCGCACGGCCGGGCGTGGAAGGGGCGGCCGCCTCAGTCATCTGACGGCTCCCGCCGCGGTTGCTGCGCCGGGTGATAGTCGTAGACGGAGCCTTCGATCTTCGGATTTGCGAGGAAGTTGTGCTTGGGCGGCGGCGAACCGGTCTGCCATTCGAGGCCCGACGCTCGCCAGGGATTGGACGGGGCTCGCTTGCCCCAGATCAGCGACCAGACGAGATAGCCGAGCGGCATCAGATAGGCTGCCGCGAGGATGACGGCGCCTGCCGAGGACAGGACGTGCCAGACCTGGAAGGCGTCCGGATAGGCGTGGTAGCGCCGCGGCATGCCGATGTTGCCGAGGATGTACTGTGGAAAGAAGGTCAGGTTGAAGCCGAAGAACATCAAGAGCGCGGCGATCTGCGCGGCGGTCTCGGGATAGAGCCGCCCGGTGATCTTCGGCCACCAGAAATGCAGGCCGGCGAAGAAGGCCGAGACCATGCCGCCGACCATGATGTAGTGGAAATGCGCGACGACGAAGTAGGTGTCGTGAAGATGCAGGTCGACCGGCACCGAGGCGAGGAACAGCCCGGTCAGCCCACCCATGGTGAACAGGCCGACGAAGCCCATCGCATAGAGCATCGAGGCCTCGAAGGTGATTTGGCCGCGATACATGGTGGCGATCCAGTTGAACACCTTGATCGCCGACGGCACGGCGACGATGAACGACAGGAAGGAGAAGGTGAGCGAGGCGTACATCGACTGCCCCGAGGTGAACATGTGGTGGCCCCAGACGAAGAAGCCGATCACCGCGATGGCGAGAAGCGCGTAGACCATCGCCGCATAGCCGAAGACCCGGCGACGCGAAAAGCAGGTGATGACCTCGGTGACGACGCCCATGCCCGGCAGGATCATGATGTAGACCGCCGGATGGGAGTAGAACCAGAAGAGGTGCTGGAACAGGATCGGATCGCCGCCGCGGTTCGGATCGAAGATGCCGAGGCCGAGCAGGCGTTCCGTCACCAGCAGCGTCAGCACCATCGCGAGGACCGGCGTCGACAGGAGCATGATCAGGCTCGTCGCATAGATCGCCCAGACGAACAGCGGCATGCGGAACCAGCCCATGCCGGGCGGGCGCATGGTGTGGACCGTGACGATCATGTTGACGCCGGTGGCGATCGTCGAAAAGCCCGAGATGAAGACGCCGATCGCCGTCAGCGAGACATGCGTGTTGGCAAAAGCGGTCGAATAGGGCGTGTAGAACGTCCAGCCGGTATCGACGCCCCCCGACAGCATCGCCCAGACGGCGAAGGTGCCGCCGAGGATGTTGAGATACCAGGACAGGAGGTTGAGGCGCGGAAAGGCGAGGTCCTTGGCGCCGATCATCAGCGGCACGAGGAAGTTGCCGAGCACGGAGGGAATGACCGGAACGAGGAAGAACCAGACCATCACCACGCCGTGCAGGGTGAAGACCTTGTTGTAGCCGTCGTCGGTGAGGAGGTCGCCGGCCGGGGTGAAGAGTTCCAGCCGGATCATCGTCGCCGCGGCGCCGCCGATGAAGAAGAACAGCGTCGTCGAGATCAGATAGAGGATGCCGATCCGCTTGTGGTCGGTCGTGGTCAGCCAGGACCAGATCGAGAAGCGCTCCCCGAGATAGCTTTCCTCCATCAGCCGACCGCCGGGCTTTTCGCCGTCGACGTCGACGTCTCTGTAGGGGATGTCGCTCATCGTTCTGCCCTCATCGGGCCGTCTCCGTCACGGCGAGGCTGCGGATATAGGCGGTGAGGCTCACCAACTCGCCCTCGGTCAGGGCGCCTGCGAAGCTCGGCATGATCGGCGCGAAGCCGGCGACGACGTCGCGCTTCGGCTGCAGGATCGAGTCGCGGACGTAGTCGTCGTCGGCGGTCACCACGCGGCCGTCCGACAGCGGAACCTTTGACCCGTAGACGCCCGCGAGCCGCGGAGCCCGGACCTGCGACGAACCGTAGTGGCAGCCGGCGCAGCCCTTGGAAACGAACAGCTTCTTGCCGTCTTCCTCGAGATCGTCGCCTTCGGGCTGACGGGTCAGCCAGTCGGCATAGTCTTCTTTCGCCATCACCACGACACGGCCGATCATCGCCGAATGCTGGGTGCCGCAATATTCGGCGCAGAACAGCCGGTAGGTGCCGGTCTTCTCGGTGTGGAAGCGCATGCGGGTGGTATGCCCCGGCACGACGTCCTGCTTCAGCCGGAAGGCCGGGACGTAGAAGGAATGGATGACGTCCTGGCTGTTGAGGACGAGTTCGATCGTCTCTCCGGCCGGGACGTGCAGCTCGTTGATCTCGCGCTGACCGCCGGGATGCTCGGCCTTCCACATCCACTGCTTGCCGACGACGTGTATCTCCATCGACCTGGCGGGCGGCACGGCGAGGGCGAAGTCCTGCGAGGCGGCCCAGGCGAAGATCGCGACGAACAGGCCGACCGTGGCGAGCGTCCAGACCGTTTCGAGTTCGCGGGAGAACCAGTTCGGCAGCCGGCTTCGGCCGGCCTTGGAGCCGCGGCGGAAACGCACGGCGAAGAGACCGAGGAGGCTCGCCACCAGCAGCGTGATCAGCCCGGAGATGACCAGAAGGCCGACGAGCTTGCCGTCGGTCGAGACGGCCGCCGAGGTGGCGGCGGGCAGGACGAGTTCGACTTCACCCATGGCGGCCTCCGGGAACCGGCCGCTGTGGCCGGCCCGCCTCCCTGCGGCGCTCGCGCAAAAGCATGAAGCCGACGAAGCCGGCCGCGGCGGCGGCCGTGCCCGAGCATCCGATCATCAGGATTTTGTCGATCAGCGGCTTGTAGCGGCCGGTCTCGGCATCCCAGCCGTAGCAGGAGAGGATCGCCCGCTCGACGAAGCTGCCGGCGGTGCCGTCGGAGGCCTCGATCAGCGCCGAGCGCAGCGTGTCCGGTTCGAGGGAGACGAGATCGAGGGTGCGCAGGATGCGGCCCTTCGTATCGACGAGAAGCGCGCCGGCCGGATGGGCGAACTGGTCGTGCTCTGCGTCGTAGACGGTCCTGAGGCCGGCCGATTCCACGACACGCGCCGTCGTCGCCGGATCGGCGGTGACGATCGCGCTTCTTCCGAGCGTCGCCGCTTCCGCGTTGCGGGCGAGCCAGGCGTCCCTGTCCGCCGCCGTGTCGCGCGCGTCGAAGCCGACGACGAGGGTGCGGTGGTCGAGCCCGCCGCCGTCGGTCAGAGCCCTTTCCGAGCCTGCGAGGACGTTGGCAGCGACGCCGCAGATCGTCGTGCAGGTGAAGTCGACGAAGGCGACGAGGCCGGGCCGGCCGCCGAGCCGGGCGCCGAGCGTGCGGATCTCGCCGGTCGCATCGCTCAGCCGCGCATCGAGCGGCAGGGCAGCGCCGGAGACCGGGAAGAAACCGACCGACGAAAGTTCGTCGCGGGTGAGGCCCGCGACGGCCGGCGCGCAGGCGAAGCCCGACAGGGCAACGGCGGCGATCAGGGCGGACACCTTGCGAAGGCGGCAGGTCATCGTTCGACCCCCGAATTTTCTTTCGGCGGCGGCTGGTAGTTCGGCGTTCCGTCGAAGGCGCCGGAGGGAACGCGTATCTGCTCGCCGGCCAGGCCGGGTTCGTCGGGCGGGGGCGCGCCCTCGATCTCCGGGCTCATCACCCCGGTACGCGCACCCGCATCGAAGGCGATGCCGCCGGACGGACGCTGCGCCGTCTGGGCGCGCATGGCTCTGAGGCCGGCACCGTCGGGCACCGCGCCCTGCGGCAGCAGCGGCGCGTAAGGGTCAGGCCGGGCGGCGACGAGCCGCATCGCCGCGTCGATCGGGATTTTCGCCACTTGCGTCAGTTGCGCCTCGCCGCTCGCGTTCGAGCGCTGGAGATCGACCGTCGGCACGACCTGCAGGCGGGGTTGCGGGAAATCCCTCACGGCCTGCGACGTCATGTCGTTCGGCAGATTGCCGAGCATGAACCAGAAGGCGAAGGCGAGGAGGCCCATGACGATGACGGCGATCGCGAAGGCGAGGGCGACGGCTCCGACGATCGGACGGGCCGAGACGTCCGGGCTGAGCTGTTCGGGCGTCGGGGCTTCGCCGCTCATCGCAGGGCCTCCCGGTTCTCTCGGCCGGCCGACGGCGATCGGGCCGCGAGAGCCCTGACGGTGAGGGCGAGCATCAGGCCGATGGCGCCAACGATGGCGACGAGACAGGCGAGAGTGCTCGCCGCGTCGCGGAAGGGCGGGGCGAATTCGAAGATCAGAAACAGCGCGAGGAAGGCGAGCGCGCAGTCGGCGGCGATCTTCGTATAGGCGGCATCGCGGCGGAGCGCCGTGCGGCTGAGGATCGCGAAGGCGGAAGCGGCGAGGAGAGCGGCGAGGATCGCCACCGCCTTCCAGAGGAATTCGCTGCGCAGCACGTAATAGGCGACCTTTTCGGGCAGGTTTCCGGACCACTGCACCAGGAACTGCATGAACTGCATGTAGACGAGGCCGAGAACCCCGGCGAGGAGCAGCTTGGCGAGATCGTCGCGCGGTCCGGGCGAGCCCCCGGCGTCGGTGACGACCAGAAGGCCGAGGGCAAGGGCGATCTGGGTGATCGCGAACATCGCGCCGAAGGTGGTCGACGACCAGTGCGGTTCCAGCGACATGATCCAGTCGATCGAAGCGAAGTGGATGGTGATCGCATAGAAGGCGATCGACAGGCCGCTGACGAGCCGGTTCTGCGGGCCGATGCCGGCGGCGAGAATGGCGATCACCGACCAGCCGGCGAGAATGATCACTGTCCGGAGGCCGAAGAGCCAGGGGTTGAGGTAGAGGGCGGCGACGTCGGGCTTGTCGGCGAGGCCGGAGCCGGACGCCCAGGGCCAGACGAGCGGCTGCACGAGAATGACGACGAGGCCGAGCAGCGCCACGAACGGCACCGTCGACGCCAGGCCTTCGAACGCCGGCCGGGCGGCCTCGCCCCACCTGCCGCGGGTGAGCCGGTGGGCGTGGACGAGGATGCTCGCGCCCATGCCGGCGGAAATCGCGACGACCCAGCCGGCGACGAAGCCGCGCGCGAGCGCGGCGGGTAACACGAGGGCCAGCGCCACGAGGAGGAGCGCGATCAGCCCGAACAACCGCATGGACACGGGGGTATCGGCGCCGAAATTGCGCCGGATCCAGACGGCCGGGCTCATCGCACGCCCCCTCGACTGCCGGATGGTGCAGGGCCGGCATCGGCTTCGGGACCAGAGCCGTCCGCAGAAGCAGCCGCTCCTGCGCCGCGACCCGCCGGCGTTACCGCCGCCAGATCGTCTGGCGCGCCGGTCTGGGAGATCTGCAGGGCGCGGATATAGGCGGCGATGGCCCAGCGGTCGCGCGGTTCGACCCGCGCCGCATAGGGATACATCACGCCCCAGCCGTGGGTGATGACGTCGACGAAATGTTGCGGGTCGGCGGCGAGAAGCCGCGGCTCCATGTAGGAGGGCGGCTGCGGAAAACCGCGCTGGACGACGATGCCGTCGCCATGGCCGGCGAGCCCGTGGCAGGGCGTGCAGTAGATTGCATACTGCTCCTGTCCGCGGGCGAGCAGGGCTTCGTCGGCGCGCGGGCGTTCGGCGAGGGCAGCGATGCGGGCCGGCTCGCCCCGCGACACCGTGCCGGCGGGGATTTCACGCACTGCGGCATCGTCCGGAAAGGCCGTGGCGGTGGAATAGGTCTTCAGCTTCGGCTGGGTCTCCATGCTCTGCTGCTCGCAGGCGGCGAGGGTCGCGAGGGCAAGGCCGGCGGCAAGAATGGGCAGGGCTCGCGGAGCCGCCGCTGGTTCTGCCGGACACGGTGCACCCCCCTCTGCCTGCCGGCATCTCCCCCTCAAGGGGGGAGATCGATAGGTCGGAGACGTCGCCGCCGCCTGATCTCCCCCCTTGAGGGGGAGATGCCCGGCAGGGCAGAGGGGGGTGTGGCGCACGCAGGCGGTGAATTTGGGGATTCTCATGCCACCCGCTCCCGCACCGACAGGGCGCCATGGTGGCGGAGGAGATCGCTCAAGGCGCGATCGACGACGGGGTCCGACGTGTGGGTGGGATCGAGCTCGACCTCCAGCATGAAGCGCTCGTCGGTGGCGCGCTCGATGCCCTCCCAGTCGAAGACCGGATTGTAGAGCCTGCCGAGGCGGCCGGTGACGACGAGGGTGACGAAGCCGCCGATCGCCGCCGACAGGACGGTGATCTCGAAGGTCGTCAGCATGAAGGTCGGCCAGGCATTGTAGGGCCGGCCGCCGGAGTTGAACGGATAGGCCGCGACCGAGGACCAGTACTGCAGGAAGAACATCGCGGCCGCCCCGACGGCTGCCGCGGCGACCATGACGGTGCGCACCGGCGAAGGCCGCGCGCCCTGCGCGGCGGCGATCTCCTCGATGCCGGGGATGGAATAGGGCGTGTATGTCTCGAAGCGCCGGCCGTTCTGCGCCTTCGTCATCGCCTTGACGGCGTCGGTCAGCGCGTCGGCGGTGGAGAACTCGGCGAGCAGCATCCGCGGTCTCATCGCGCCGCGCCCTCCTTGTGGGCGAGTTCGCGGATTTCGTGGATCGAGGCGGTCGGGATCACCTTGGCGAAAAGGAAGAACAGGAAGCAGAACAGGCCGAAGCTGCCGAGAAACAGCGACCAGTCCCAGAAGGTCGGGACGTAGGTCGAATCGGTGGACGGCAGGAAGCCGTGGCTCAGCGTGTTCATGTTGATCAGGATGCGCTCGAGCCACATGCCGAGATTGATCAGCACGCCGGCGATGAAGATGATCACCAGATTGCGCCGGCAGAGGCGGAACCAGAAGAGCTGCGGCACCGCGCCGTTGCAGGCGAGCATCAGCCAGTAGAGCCACCAGTACTGGCCGGTGAACTGGGCGACGACATGGGCGCGGTCCACTTCGTTGCCGGTGTACCAGGCGTTGAACCATTCGAACGAATAGGAAAAGGTCATCACCAGCCCGCCGAACAGCATGATCTTGGCCATCGCGTCGAGGTGGTTGCGGGTGATGATCGCCTCGAGGCCGAGGCCCCAGCGGATCGGGATGGTCAGGGTGACGACCATGGCGAAGCCGGAGAACATCGCGCCGACGACGAAATAGGGCGGGAAGATCGTCTCCTGCCAGCCGGGCATGAGGGTCGCGGCGTAGTCCAGCCCGACGACGGAATGGATCGAGATGACCAGCGGCACGCCGAGCGCGGCCATGGCGTAGTAATAGGCGTCGAAGGCCCGCCACTGGCGCGAGGAACCGGTCCAGCCGAGGGCGAAGAGGCCGTAGGCGACCTTGACGAAGCGCGTCTTCGCCCGGTCGCGCAGCGTGGCGAGATCGGGGATCAGCCCCGTGTACCAGAACAGCAGCGAAAACAGGATGTAGCAGGCGATCGCGAACATGTCCCAGACGAGCGGCGAACGCCACTGCGGCCACAGATCCATGGTGTTCGGATAGGGCGTCATGAAGTGGACGAGCCAGGGCCGGCCGACGTGAAGCAGCGGGAACAGCCCGGCGATCGAGGCCGCGAAGAGCGTCATCGCCTCGGCGTAGCGGTTGATCGAGGCACGCCACTTCTGCCGGGTGAGGAGCAGCATCGAGGAGATCAGCGTGCCGGCATTGCCGATGCCGATCCACCAGACGTAGTTGGCGACGGCGTAGCCCCAGACGACGTCGGAATTGATGCCCCAGACGCCGACACCTTCGGCAAGCAGCACCCAGATCGACACGAACAGCAGGACGACACCGAGAAACGACACGCCGACGAGCGCCATCCACAACCGCGTCGGCCTGGCGAAGACCGCGCCGGCCACCTCGTCGGTGATCGAGCGGTAGCCCATCTCGGCCGGCATCAGGCCGTCGCGGGTGCGGCCATGCTCGGCGATCAGCTCGCGGCCGGAGAGGGATGCGTCGCTCATCCGCCCTCCCGATCTTCGCCGATCCGGTTGGTCACCTTGGCGAGGTAGGTGGTGCGCGGCCGCGTGCCGAGTTCTTCCAACAGCGCGTAGTGATGCGGCTCGCGCCTCAGCGCGTTGACGCTCGAACCCGCCTCCGAGAGATTGCCGAAGCTGATCGCCTGTGTCGGGCAGGCCTGCTGGCAGGCGGTGACGACCTCGCCCTCGGCGATCGTTCCGTCCTTGCGGATCGCCTCGCGCCGCGCGCCGGAGATGCGCTGGACGCAGTAGGTGCATTTCTCCATCACGCCACGCGCCCGCACCGTGACGTCGGGATTGTGGACGGCATGGACCATCGGGTCCCCGAGATCGGCGAATTCCTGGCCGTTGGCGTAGGCGAAGAAGTTGAAGCGGCGGACCTTGTACGGGCAGTTCGCCTGGCAGTCGCGCGTGCCGATGCAGCGATTGTAGACCTGGACGTTGAGCCCTTCCGAATCGTGGATCGCGGCGCCGACCGGGCACATCGGCTCGCAGGGCGCCTTCTCGCAATGCATGCAGGGAACGGGCTGCGAGGCGGTGGAGACGGCTTCGTCCTCGCCGGTGTAATAGGTGTCGATCCGCAGCCAGTGCATGTCGCGACCGCGGCGGATTTCCGCCGGTCCGACGACCGGCACGTTGTTTTCCGCCTGACAGGCGACGACGCAGGCCGAGCAGTTGATGCAGGCGGTCTGGTCGATGACCATCGCCCATTCGTAAGGACCGCGGGGAAAGTCCGGAAAGAGCGTCGGCGGAACGTCGGTTTCCGTCGCCAGATCCCGCGCCTGTCCCGCGAGAGCCGAGAGCGGCATTTCCTTGACGATCTCGCGGCCGTGCATCTGATGGGTGTGCTGGGTGAGGGCGAGTTCGACCGAGGCGCCGGTGACGCTGACCTCGACGGCCCGCATCCACAGGGCGTCCGTGGTGCGCAGCGGGCCGACATCCGCGCCGATGCCGCGTGCGACCGAGCCGAAGCGCCGACCATAGCCGAGCGTGAGGCCGATCGTGCCGCGGGCGACGCCGGGAACGGCGATGACGGGGATCAGCACGGGGCGAGATGCGTCGCCATTCGAGCCCGCCACGGTGATCGAGACGAGCGCACCGTCGGCGATGCCGAGTGCCGCGACGTCGGCCGGGTTGATCGCCGCGGCGTTGCCCCAGACCTCCTTGGTGATCGGGCGGGGCAGCTCCTGCAGCCAGGCGTTGTTGGAGAACCGCCCGTCCCAGACGGCGGGATCGGGCAGGAAGACGGCCTCGAACGAACCGGTATCCGGTTCGTCCGGCGAGGTCGGCGCGGCCGATCGAGCCGTCAGCGCGGGGGCTCGGCCGGTCTCCGTCCCGGTGCCCTCGATCGTCCCGCGCGCGAGCACGGTTCGCCAGAAGGTTTCGAAGTCGCCGGCGCCGCCGCGTCCTGGACCGCCGGTCGGCCCGCCCGTTCCGGCAGCGGTCTCGCCGCCGGCCCCACCGGTTTCGAAGCGCTCGCGCCAGTTGGCCAGCACGATGTCGTGGGCGGAGCGGTTCACCTGGCCGCCGAGCGCGGCGAGGAGGGAGAGCGGCGAGTGCCCTTCGTACAGTGGCGAAACGAGGGGCTGGACGATCGAAGCAAGGCCGGTCGCGGTGCGGGCGTCGCTCCACTCTTCCAGTGGATGGAGCTGCGGCACGTGCCAGAGGCATTTCTCGCTGGTCTCGTCCTCGTAGAGCGAAAGATGGGCGGTGAATGGCACCTTTTGCAGCGCATCTTCGAAGGCAATGTCCGCGGGCGCCGAATAGACCGGATTGACGCCGAGGACGAAGAGGTCGGTGACCGATCCGTCCGCCATTGCCGCGGTCAGTTCGTCCAGCGCTTCGAGCTTCGATTCCGACCGCCGCGGCGGCAGGATCGACACCGTCCTGCCGAGCGACCCGAGATGGGCGTTGATCCGGTGGGCAAGGGCGTGGACCTCCGGGGGCTGGGCCTCGCCGACGGTCAGGAGGGCGCGTCCGCCGGCCTCTCGCAAGGCCATGGCGGCGGTGTCGGAGAAGCGCGTCTCGCGTGCGGTCAGGTCGCCCGAGCTTTCGCTCCCCGGAACGCCGAGCCGCGTTGCGATGGCCGAGGCGAGGGCGGCGATGCGGCTGCGCCGGCAGGCGAGGCGCTCGTCGGCCGTGCCGCCGGTCGCCGTCAGGACGGGCTCGGCGACGAGGAGCGGCGCCATCGTCGTCGAGCCGGCCCTGACCCTCCGCCTGTCGACGACGCCGCGCGACAGCCGCACCTGCTCGGGGCCGGGGCCCAGAATGTCGTGATCGAGACAGACGAAGGCGCCTGCCTCTGCCGGCATGAGATGCACCCGGCCGGGCTTGCCGAAGGCAGCCTTGACGCCCTGGCGCTGGTTCTCCCGGGAGATGGGTTCGAAGACCGCAAGGCGCATCTTCGGATAGTCGCGCTGCAGGCCCTGCAGCAGCCGCTCCATCGTCGGCGAACCGCTTTCCCCGACGAGCAGCGCGAGGCCTTCGCCGCTGGTCTGGCTCCATTCGGCGCGGCGGGCGACGATCGCCTGAAGAAATGCGTCGTAAGTTGAGAATTCTCCGGCACGGCGCACGAGCGAGGCGCGGCCGGGATCGTAGAGCGACAACACCATCGCCTGATGGAAGGCGTCCGTCGAGCCGAGGGAATTCGGATGGTCCGGATTGCCCTCGATCTTGGTCGGGCGGCCCTCGTGGCTCTCGGCGAGAAGACCCGTGGCGATGCCGTTCAGGTCGAAGGCGGTGGCGAAATACTGCGGCTCGCCGGCAACGAGGCCTTCCGGCATCTCGACATAGGGGACGATCTCTTCATGCGGCGCACTGCAGGCGGCCAGCGGCATGGCGGCCGAAAGGCCGAGGAACTTCAGGACGCTCCGGCGATCGAAGCCTTCCCGCGCGACCTGCAGGAGTTCGCCGTCCTCCATCGGCATCGGGCCGGCCGTCTCGCCGATCACGGCCTCGCGCGGACGATATCGCGGCGCGGCGTGGGAAGCGTCGCCGGCGCTCATCGGTGGCACACGGAGCAGTCGGTCAGATGATCGGGGCGGATGCCGTAATGCTCAAGCAGGATCGCGCCTTTCTCCTTCTGATCGGCCGGCTTCTTCCACGCGGTGTCGTAGATCTCGCTCTCCGGCCTGAGGTTTTTGGCCGGTTCGCGATGGCAGTCGAGGCACCAGCTCATCGACAGCGGCTCGGCCTTGGCGATCAGCGGCATGTCGGCGACGTCGCCGTGGCAGGAGGAACAGCCGACGCCGTTGGTCACGTGTACGGAATGATCGAAATAGACGTAATCGGCGAGGTCGTGGACGCGGCGCCAGTGGATCGGCGTGTTCGTCGCGAGGCTGACGCGGACCGGCGCGAGCATTTCGGCATTCGTCCACAGTTGGGAATGGCAGGTCATGCAGGTCTCGGTCGGCGGCAGACCGGCGAAGGCCGCCTTTTCGACCTGGGTATGGCAATGACGACAGTCGAGACCGAGTTCGCCCGCATGATGGCGATGGGAGAAGGGGATCGGCTGCTGAACGTACGAGCCGACATCGGTGTAGTAGCTCGATCGGACATAGGCGTAGGCCGACAGGGCGGCGAACGCGAAAGTCGTGGCGATCCCGAACAGGGCGACCGGCAAAAACAGGTTTGCGCGCTGCCGGAAAATCTGCGCCAAGCCCCGCCCCCTTGTCCCTCACGAGTTCGGCCGTCGATGTCGAAAGACTAGGCCTCGGCGTCAGGCAGGCAACCGTAAGCGGCCCTGTCTTTTAGACCGTTTCCAGTCGCGGGAACACAATTTCGGCTCATTCGCGACGATCGGCCGAGACAATCGCCTGGCCCGCCCGAAACCCGCTTCTCGTCCGCCCGCAGAAAACTTCCTATTTCCCCGGCCGCAAGCGATGCTTCCGACCGGCCCTCGGGACCGAAAAATCTTTGCCGGGCCTGATGATCTGCCGGGCGCGCAATGGCACCGACGGCCATTGGATCGGGAGGGCTAGCAGCGGAAAGCCACGCTGACGCGCACCCATTGTTCAACCGTTATTCGATTAAAACGGGGTCGTCAGAGCATTTGAACTTTAATGCAGTTAAACGAATTGGGGGCGCTTGAAGCGTCATGCTCCTCCAATATACTCACGTCGCAACGAAAGACGTGGAACGTCGAAACCGCGGGTCAAGGGAGACGTCATGGCGGCCAAGTCAAACAAGTCCGGGTCGGATTCCGCTTCGGCGAAATCGGCGACGACGCGCGAGGGCTCCGCTCGCGAGATCGTCAAGACTCTCGACCATTTCGACGCCCCGAAGCCGGCGACGTTCGGCAAGGACGACGAGGTCCGCGCCTACCGCGACATGCTCCTCATCCGCCGCTTCGAGGAAAAGGCCGGCCAGCTCTACGGCATGGGCTTCATCGGTGGCTTCTGCCATCTCTACATCGGCCAGGAGGCGGTCGTCGTCGGCATGCAGATGGCGATGAAGGAAGGCGACGAGGTCGTCACCGGCTACCGCGATCACGGCCACATGCTGGCCACCGGCATGGAGGCGCGCGGCGTGATGGCCGAGCTCACCGGCCGCCGCTCGGGCTATTCCAAGGGCAAGGGCGGCTCGATGCACATGTTCTCCAAGGAGAAGAAATTCTTCGGCGGACACGGCATCGTCGGCGCGCAGGTGCCGATCGGAACGGGTCTCGCCTTCTCCAACGTCTACAACAAGACCGACGCGATCGCGATCACCTATTTCGGCGACGGCGCCGCCAATCAGGGGCAGGTCTATGAGAGCTTCAACATGGCGTCGCTATGGAAGCTGCCGGTCGTCTACGTCATCGAGAACAACCGCTACGCCATGGGCACCTCGGTCAGCCGCGCCTCCGCGGAGACGAACTTCGCCCATCGCGGCCTGTCCTTCAAGATCCCCGGCTTCCAGGTCGATGGCATGGACGTGCGCGCGGTGAAGGCGGCCGGTGACCTTGCCGCCGAGCATTGCCGCTCGGGCGAGGGACCGATCATCCTCGAAATGATGACCTATCGCTATCGCGGCCATTCGATGTCGGATCCGGCGAAGTACCGCACCCGCGACGAAGTGCAGAAGATGCGCTCCGAATCCGACCCGATCGAACAGGTGAAGAAGCGGCTGACCGAGGATCACGGCATGTCCGAGGACGAGGTCAAGGCGATCGACAAGGAGGTTCGCGACATCGTCGCCGACGCCGCGGACTTCGCCCAGAACGATCCCGAACCGGATGCCTCGGAGCTGTGGACGGACATCTATGCCGAGGACATTCCGCAGGCTGCGGAGTAGTCGCGTCGATCGGGCCCGGCCTTGCCGCCGGGGCCCGGCTGCGAGCTTCTAGCGACGGTTTGGTGCATGGGACATGCATCGCCATTTTGAGGTTTGAACGGGCCGGCAAAGGGGAGTGCTGCGATGCGTCCCCGACAAGACCCGCCTGAGAGGCCTGAGTTTCAGGAGGAAACACCTTCATGCCGACCGAAATCCTGATGCCGGCTCTGTCCCCCACCATGGAGGAGGGGACGCTCGCCAAATGGGTCAAGAAGGTCGGCGACGCCGTCGCTCCGGGCGACGTCATCGCCGAGATCGAGACCGACAAGGCCACCATGGAAGTCGAGGCCGTCGACGAGGGCACGATCGGCAAGATCCTCGTCGACGAGGGCTCCGAGGGGGTGAAGGTCAATGCGCCGATCGCCATCCTGCTCGCCGAGGGCGAGGACGAGAGCGCGATGGAAAACGGCGCGGAGTCGAAATCGCGCGGTGCGCCGGCTTCGGCCGCCGAGGATACGTCGGCGACGCGGGAAACGGACGAGAAGCAGTCTTCGAAAGCCGAGGCGTCCTCCGGCGGCAACGCCGTCGACGACATGTCGGCTCGCCGCGTCCCCGCCGAGGGCAAGACCCATCCCGATCCGGACGATCCCGAGGGCGATCTCGCCCAGGAGATTCCGGAAGGCACGGAGATGGTTTCGGTCACCGTGCGCGAGGCGTTGCGTGACGCGATGGCCGAAGAGATGCGCCGCGACGAGCGGGTCTTCGTCATGGGCGAGGAGGTCGCCGAATATCAGGGCGCCTACAAGATCACCCAGGGGTTGCTCGACGAGTTCGGCGCCCGGCGCGTCGTCGATACGCCGATCACCGAGCACGGCTTTGCCGGCCTCGGCGTCGGCGCGGCCTTCGGCGGGCTGAAACCGATCGTCGAGTTCATGACCTTCAATTTCGCCATGCAGGCGATCGACCAGATCATCAATTCGGCCGCCAAGACCCTCTACATGGCCGGCGGCCAGATGGGCTGCCCGATCGTCTTCCGCGGGCCGAACGGGGCGGCCGCCCGCGTCGCCGCCCAGCACAGCCAGGACTATGCCGCCTGGTACAGCCACGTTCCCGGGCTGAAGGTGGTCCAGCCTTACACGGCGGCGGATTACAAGGGGCTGCTCAAGTCGGCGATCCGCGATCCGAACCCGGTGATCTTCCTCGAAAACGAGATTCTCTACGGACATTCCTTCGAGATCCCGAAGCTCGACGACTGGACGGTGCCGATCGGCAAGGCGCGCATCCATCGCAAGGGCAAGGACGTCACCATCGTCTCCTTCGGCATCGGCATGACCTATGCGGTCAAGGCGGCCGAGGAACTGGCGAAGGACGGCATCGACGCCGAGGTTATCGATCTTCGCACCATCCGGCCGATGGATCTTCCCACCGTGATCCGCTCGGTAAAGAAGACCAATCGCTGCGTCACCGTCGAGGAAGGTTTCCCGCAGAGTTCCGTCGGCGCGCATATCGCCTCCGAGATCATGGCCCAGGCGTTCGATTATCTCGACGCGCCGGTTCTGAAGGTCGCCGGCAAGGACGTGCCGATGCCCTATGCCGCCAATCTCGAAAAGCTGGCGCTGCCCTCGGTCAAGGACGTGATCGATGCGGTGAAGGCCGTGACCTACCGGGACTGACGGGAAGGGAGCCGCGCCGAGATGACGACCTTCGGCTCGCCGGAAGAAAGAGGGCAAGGCACGCTCCTCCTGACGAGGGACGTGTCGAAGCCGCGCGAGCACGTCTGGCGCTGCCTGACCGATCCCAACTGCTTCAAGGTCTGGTGGCGCGAGAACCTCGAATTCGACGCCCGGCTCGGCGGACGCTTCGTCGAGCCGTGGATCGATCCGTCCGGCAAGCACCGTACCACCCGCGCCGAGGTGACGGCGTTCCAGCCGCCGGAAGGTCTCGTGATGGTCTGGGCCGACGAGGACTGGGAGTTCGACACCGTGGTCTCCGTCACCCTGACGCCGATCGACGGCGGGACGCGGGTGACGATCGAGCATCAGGGCTGGGAGAAGGCGGCGGAACCCGATCGGGCGACCTATCTTCTCGACCATCATGGCGGCTGGGGGCGCCATCTCGACAATCTCGCCGCCTTCGCCGAGGATCTGGCTCATGACGACGGCGCGATGCCCGGTGTCGCCGGCGATGGCCGGCATTGAGGAAGGGGAGCTGCGATGTCGACCGCTGAAGCGTTCTCCGGGCCCCGCCACCGGGCCGCGACCTATGCCGACCTCGAGGCCGTCGACCCGCTGCTCGTTGCCGAGATCATCGACGGCGAGCTCGTGACCCATCCGCGGCCGGTGCCGAAGCACGCTATCGCTGCTGCCGAGCTGGCTATGGAAGTCGGAGATGCCTTTGGACGTGGCCGTTCCGGCCCCGGAGGATGGATCATCGTCTCTGAACCCGAATTGCATCTCGGTCGAAATGTTGTCGTCCCGGATATTGCCGGCTGGCGCAAAGAGCGGTTGCCGTCTCTGCCAAGCACGGCCTTTTTCGAGGTCGCCCCTGACTGGGTCTGCGAGGTGCTGTCGCCCTCCACCGAGCGCTACGACAGGAACGCCAAGCGCCGCATCTATGCCGACGCCGGCGTCGGTCGTATGTGGTTCCTCGACCCTCGCGCCGAGTTGCTCGAAACCGTCCAGCTTTCAGATGGCCGGTGGGTCGTTGGTCCGACCTTCGACAACGAGACCGAGGTCTGCGCCGCTCCCTTCGACGCAATCGCCTTCCCGCTGACCATTCTCTGGCCGCTTAACCCGGCCCCCGACACCCAAAACGCGCAGTAAGACGCTTTCGGAGACGCTCACATGCCGATCAACGTGACCATGCCCGCTTTGTCTCCGACGATGGAGGAGGGCAACCTCGCCAAGTGGCTGATCAAGGAGGGCGATGCGGTCTCCGCCGGCGACATCATCGCCGAGATCGAGACCGACAAGGCGACGATGGAGGTCGAGGCCGTCGACGAGGGCAAGCTCGCCAAGATCGTCGTTCCGGCAGGCACGGAGGGCGTCAAGGTCAACGAGGTGATCGCCATCCTCGCCGCCGAGGGCGAGGACGTTTCCGAGGCGGCGAGTTCCGGCGGCAACGGCGGCGGCAAGGCGTCGGCGGGCGACGACAATGGCGGCGCGATGGCGCCCGACCCGAAGGCCGATGCGCCGAAGACGGGCTCGAAGGAAGAGGCCAGGGAGCCGGACATGCGCGGCGACAGCCGGGCCTCCGCGGACGGAGCCGGGAGCGGCTCCAAAGGCACGTCGGCCTCGAAGGCAGGCGCCGCGCCGAGCGACGGCAAGGGCGGCCGCATCTTCGCCTCCCCGTTGGCGCGGCGGCTCGCCAAGGAGGCTGGCATCGAGCTCGGTGCCGTCGACGGTTCCGGCCCGCATGGCAGGGTTGTGAAGGCCGATATCGAAGCGGCGAAGAAGGACGGCGGCGCCAGGAAGGCTGCCGCCGACAAGCCGGCGGACGCGAAAAAGCCCGAGGCAGCGCCGGCGGCTGCGGCGCCGATGGCCAGGGCGGCGAGCGACGAGTCGATCCTCAAGCTCTTCCCGGAGGGCTCCTACGAGAAGATCCCGCACGACGGGATGCGCAAGACCATCGCCAAGCGTCTGGTCGAGGCCAAGCAGACCGTCCCGCATTTCTATCTGACGCTCGACTGCGAGATTGACGCGCTGCTGGCCCTCAGGAAGCAACTCAACGACGCCGCGCCGATGATCAAGACCGATGCCGGCGACAAGCCGGCCTACAAGCTCTCGGTCAACGACATGATCATCAAGGCCCACGCGCTGGCGCTGAAGGCCGTGCCGATGGCCAACGCCTCCTGGACCGAGGGCGGGATGCTCGTCCACAAACACGCCGACGTCGGCGTCGCGGTGTCGATCGAGGGCGGGCTGATCACCCCGATCATCCGCCGGGCGGAAGAAAAGACCCTGTCGACCATCTCCAACGAGATGAAGGACCTCGCCAAGCGCGCCCGTGCGCGCAAGCTGAAGCCCGACGAGTACCAGGGCGGCACCAGCGCCGTGTCCAATCTCGGCATGTTCGGCATCAAGGACTTTTCCGCCGTCATCAACCCGCCCCATGCGACGATCCTCGCCGTCGGCTCGGGCGATCAGCGCGCGGTGGTGAAGGCCGGTGCCGTCACCGTCGCGACGATCATGACGGTGACGCTGTCGACCGACCACCGGGCGGTGGACGGCGTGCTCGGCGCGGAGCTGATCGCGGCGTTCAAGAATTTCATCGAAAACCCGATGTCGATGCTGGTGTGAGAACGCGCCGATGAAGACCATCCTCGCCTATGGCGACTCGCTGACCTGGGGCTACAATCCCGAAACGGGCCTGCGCCACGACTTCTTCGACCGCTGGCCGAACGTCGTGGCGAAAGCGCTCGGACACGGCGTCCGGGTGATCTCCGAGGCGCTGAACGGCCGCACCACGGCCTTCGACGACCACACGGTGATGGCCGATCGCAACGGCGCGCGGGTTTTGCCGACATTGCTCGCCAGCCATCAGCCGCTCGACCTCGTGGTCGTCATGCTCGGCACCAACGACCTCAAGCGTCACATCGGCGGGGGCCGGGTATTCGACAGCCGGCAGGGGCTGGAGCGGCTGGTCGAGATCGTCCGGACCTTTCCCTATCAGCGCGGCTACGAGCCGCCGAAGCTCTTGCTCGTCGCGCCGCCGATGTTCTGCGAAACGACCGAGCCCGATTTCGCGCTGCTGTTCGGCCACGCGGTCGAGGAGAGCCAGCATTTCCGCTCTGCGGTGACCAAGGTCGCGGAGGAATACGGGTGCGCGATGTTCGACGCCTCCGAGGTCTGCGAAACGTCGCCGCTCGACGGCGTGCATCTCGATGCGGAGAACACCCGCCGGCTCGGCGAGGCGCTGGTCGAGCCGATCAGGGCGCTGCTTGAAGGTCACTAATCAATGGTCGTCTACTACATGGACAGCGACCTGCCGGCAGGCGCGATCCCGCGTCAAAGGCAGTACCGAATAATCCGTGACCGATTGAGTGAATCGGAAATTTCAGAAGTACATGCTTATCTCAACGAATTGATCGGCGATAGCGATATCGAGACAAGTAGTTGGATTCCTCGTAAGTCTGATTGGAGCGATACACCTTTGTTCCCAATATATAAAAAGGCAGCGAGAATGAACGAGGAACTTGCTGCCCAATTTTTCGGTATATTGGTGTTTAAAACATTCATGGAGCGGGATGACGAGTGGATAACTGGTCGATTCGAACTGGATGGCGCCCCACTTCCTGGGCGTACTTACTTCAAAAAGAGATACTGACCCATGGCTGACACCTACGACATTCTGGTCATCGGCGGTGGCCCGGGCGGCTACGTCGCCGCGATCCGCGCCGCGCAGCTCGGCTTCAAGACCGCCGTCGTCGAGCGCGAGCATCTCGGCGGCATCTGTCTCAACTGGGGCTGCATCCCGACCAAGGCGCTGCTGCGCTCGGCCGAGATCTTCCACTATGCCGAGAACGCCCAGAACTACGGGCTGAAGATCGCAAAGCCGAGCTTCGAGATGGAAGCGGTGGTCAAGCGCTCGCGGCAGGTCTCCGGCCAGCTCGCCGGCGGCGTCGGGTACCTCATGAAGAAGAACAAGATCGACGTCATCTGGGGCGAGGCGAAGATCACCAAGGCCGGCAAGGGCGGACCGGTCGAGGTCTCCGTTGGCAAGTCGAAGAAGCCCGTCGTCGAGCCACAGAACCCGGTGCCGAAGGGAACGCTGGGCGAGGGGAGCTACAAGGCCAAGCACGTCATCGTCGCCACCGGCGCCCGCCCGCGGGTTCTGCCCGGGATCGAACCCGACGGCGACCGGATCTGGACCTATTTCGAGGCGATGAAGCCGAAGGCGATGCCTAAGAGCCTGATCGTGATGGGTTCAGGGGCCATCGGCATCGAGTTCGCCTCCTTCTACCGGACCATGGGCGCCGACGTCACCGTCGTCGAACTGCTGCCGCAGATCATGCCGGTCGAGGACGCCGAGATCGCCAAGCTCGCCCGCAAGCAGTTCGAGAAGCAGGGCCTGAAAATCCTGACCGACGCCAAGGTCGCCAAGGTGGAGAAGGGCGGCGACGGCGTCTCCGTCACGGTCGAGACCAAGGACGGCAAGTCGCAGACGCTGAAGGCCGAGCGGCTGATCTCCGCCGTCGGCGTCAAGGGCAACATCGAGGGCCTCGGCCTGGAAGATCTGGGCGTCGCCACCGAGCGCGGCTGCATCAGGATCGACGGCTACGGCAAGACGAACGTCGAAGGCATCTACGCCATCGGTGACGTCGCCGGGCCGCCGATGCTCGCCCACAAGGCCGAGCACGAAGGCACGATCTGCGTCGAGAAGATCAAGGGCATGGACGTCCATCCGATGAAGAAGACCGAGATCCCCGGCTGCACCTACTGCCAGCCGCAGGTCGCCTCGGTCGGCCTGACCGAAGCCAAGGCCAAGGAAGCCGGCCACGAGGTGAAGGTCGGCCGCTTCACCTTCAACGGCAACGGCAAGGCGATCGCGTTGGGGGAGCCGGACGGCTTGGTCAAGACGGTCTTCGATGCCAAGACCGGCGAGCTTCTCGGCGCGCATCTGGTCGGCGCCGAAGTGACCGAGCTGATCCAGGGCTTCGTCATCGCCATGGGCCTCGAGACCACCGAGGAAGAGCTGATGCACACCTGCTTCCCGCATCCGACGATCTCGGAGACGATGCACGAAAGCGTCCTCGACGCCTACGGGCGGGTCATTCACCTTTGATGGATTCTCGCAACGCCGGTCGCGCCCGTCCGTCGCCTCGAAGAGAGCGCGGCTGCGGCGGATCGAGTCCGTTCGACGGATCGAATCGTCGGCAATCGGCGCCAAATAGTTTCAAGGAAGGTCCGCGAACCTCTTGCCCGGCTCACC
Organism: Jiella avicenniae; assembly: GCF_021390325.1. Taxonomy (GTDB): domain Bacteria; phylum Pseudomonadota; class Alphaproteobacteria; order Rhizobiales; family Rhizobiaceae; genus Jiella; species Jiella avicenniae. Next base: position 141,774 of record NZ_JAJUWU010000007.1, read on the forward strand.
AAGACCCTAACTACTGCGGCAACCTGCCACTCACCCTTCGTTAGGAGTCGTCCAAATGGGTTTTCTCGCAGCAATCATCGTCGGTGGCCTTGCCGGCTGGCTCGCCGAACAGGTCATGAAAAGTGACATGGGCATCATCATGAACATCATCCTCGGCGTTGTCGGGGCCCTGTTGCTCAGCTTCATCTTGTCTCTGTTCGACATCGGCGTGCCTGCCGGCGCGGAGTTTTCCTGGGCCTATCTGATCACCGGCTTCGTCGGCGCCTGCCTCTTGATCTTCATCTTCCGCGCCATCCGGCGCTGACCGGCAATCGACGACCCCTGCGTGGCGCTCAGACCCGCCATGCAGGGCTTTGGCGGGCGTCGAAGCCAATTGCATCGCAAAAACCGGAGGCTTAAGTAGGCTCCATGGTAACGCTTCTCGACACCCGCCTTCCCGCAGCCGACAAGCCGCGGCTGCGCCATCCGGAAAAAGCCCATCGGCCGGACACCGCGGCGAGCCCGCCCAAGCCGGACTGGATCCGCGTCAAGGCGCCGGTCTCCAAGGGCTATTTCGAGACCCGCGAGATCGCCCGCGAGAACAGGCTCGTCACCGTCTGCGAAGAGGCGGGCTGTCCCAATATCGGCGGCTGCTGGGAGAAGAAGCACGCCACCTTCATGATCATGGGCGGCATCTGCACGCGCGCCTGCTCCTTCTGCAACGTCGCCACCGGCATGCCCCATGCGCTGGACGAGAGCGAGCCGGAAAGCGTCGGCCGCGCCGTCGCCAAGATGGGACTCAACCACGTCGTCATTACCTCGGTCGACCGGGACGATCTGCCCGACGGCGGGGCGGAACACTTCGTCCGCACCATCCGCGCGATCCGCGCCGCCGCTCCCGGGACGACGGTCGAGATCCTGACGCCGGATTTCCTCAGGAAGCCCGGTGCGCTGGAGCGCGTGGTCGAGGCCAAGCCCGACGTCTTCAACCACAATCTCGAGACCGTGCCATCGAAATATCTGACGGTACGCCCGGGCGCCCGCTACTTCCATTCGATCCGCCTGCTGCAGCGGGTGAAGGAACTCGACCCGACGATCTTCACCAAGTCCGGCATCATGGTCGGGCTCGGCGAGGAGCGGAACGAAGTCCTGCAGCTGATGGACGACCTGCGCACCGCCGACGTCGACTTCCTGACCATCGGCCAGTATCTGCAGCCGACGAAGAAGCACCACGCGGTGATCCGCTACGTCACGCCAGAGGAGTTCGGCTCCTTCGAGAAGGTGGCGCTGACCAAGGGCTTCCTGGTCGTCTCCGCAAGCCCGCTCACCCGCTCCTCCCATCATGCCGGCGAGGATTTCGAACGTCTGAAGGCCGCGCGGCTCGCCCGCCAGTCGGCCGCCTGACGCGCCCGTCATGCCGAAATTTCAAACGACACGCCACGTTCGCCACTCCGCCGACGAGATGTTCGCGCTCGTCGCCGACGTCGAGAAATATCCCGAGTTTCTGCCGCTCTGCCAGGCGCTCACGGTTCGCTCGGAGCGCGAGAAGGAGGGCAAGCGCCTTCTCGTCGCCGACATGACCGTGGCCTACAAGATGGTCCGCGAGACCTTCACCTCGCAGGTCCTGCTGAAGCCCGAAGAGCGGCGGATCGAGGTGTCCTACGTCAACGGGCCGTTCAAGTTCCTCGACAATCGCTGGGATTTCGTGCCGACCGGTGAGGACAGCTGCGACGTCGAGTTCTTCATCGAATACGAGTTCAAGAGCCGCACCCTCGGCATGCTGATGGGTTCGATGTTCGACTTCGCCTTCCGGCGGTTTGCCGTGGCGTTCGAAGAGCGGGCGGACAAGATCTACGGGTGAAGGCGGCGGGAACCGGATGGCTTGATCCATCGGTTTCGTCGCGAGAAAGCCGGTAATCCGTGTCAAGCCGCGATGATCGCCTTCAGGTCGCCGTTGCGGCCGCGCCGGGACCGTCGCCGTCGCTTTCGGCCTGCTCGACGGCCCAGGCGCTCGCCGCTTCGACGGCGACCGGCGAGGAGGTCGGGATGACGGCGATGTAGCTGTCGGTCTGGCTCGCCGGAACTCCGGGCCGCTGCGTCATGCGATAGAGGGCGTAGAGCGCGATCGCGCCGAAGGTCACGGCGAGGACCAGCCAGAAGGTGAACGGTCCCGCCCATTCCATGGCCCAGCCCGTGACGAGAGGACCGAGGATCGCGCCGAGACCGAAGGTGAAGACGAGGCCGCCCGACGCGGCCGGCATCTGCTCCGACGAGAGGAAGTCGTTCGTGTAGGCCAGAAAGAGGGCGTAGAGCGGCGTGGTCATCCCGCCGGCAACGAAGGCCGAAGCCATCAGCGGCCAAAGACCGGCGCCGGCGATCCATCCGAGAAGACAGGATGCAGATCCGACGAGGGAGACGGCGAAGATCAGCATACGCCGGTCCACGCGGTCCGAGATCCAGCCGATCGGGTATTGCAGCACGAGCGCGCCGGCGAACAGCATCGCGATGAACAGGGCGATCTGGGACGTGCCCATGCCGATGAGCGTGCCGAAGACGGGGCCCATGCCGGACTGTGTCGCGTAGGCGCTTCCCAGAAGGAAGATCCCCACGGTGCCGAGGGGCGATTCGGCGAAGAGAGCCTTCAGGGCCATCGGCCGCGTGACGTCGGTCCTGGGGGCCGGCGCCACAGTGAGGAGGATCGGTGCGAAGGAGATCGAGACGAGGATCGACGCACCGATGAACAGCACCGACGTCCCGGCGTCGCCGAGCGTCAGCAGCCCTTGCGCCCCGATGATGCCGAGCGTCTGGGCGATCATGTAGGCGGAGAGCACCTTGCCGCGGGTCTCGTTGGTCGCTGCGTCGTTCAGCCAGCTCTCGGCCGTCACGTAGACGCCCGACATGCAAAAGCCGATCAGCATCCGCAGCAGGGTCCATGCCCAGGGTTCCGCCAGCAGGGGAAAGGTGATCAGCCCGGCCGACATGAAACTGCCGAGCGCCGCGAAGACGCGCACATGCCCGACATTGCGGATCAGAGACGGGGTGAGACGGGCGCCGGAGAGAAAGCCGACGAAATAGCCGGACGTGACGATGGCGAGAGCCGCCGCCGAAAACCCCTCGATCCCGCCGCGCAGGCCGATGAGGGTGAAATGCATGCCGTTTCCCAGCATGATCAGCACGATGCCGACCAGGAGAGCCCAGATGCTGGATAAGACCTTGATCATCGGGCGCCCTCGATCGCTGACCGGTTGCGTGGACGCCCAGCGTTCGGTCAGCGTTACACTTTTCGTCGTCTCATGCGATGTTTCAATTGCGACCCGGCGATGACGCGCCGACGAATTCGGCGACGGGTCGAGGGCGCGTGCGGACGGATGATTTCCGTCACGAGACGCCTGTTGCCTTCGGCCGGCCCAGCCCGAGGGGCCGCAGCGCCGTCATCGCTCCATCGCTGCAATCAGCATCTGCAGCGCCACCACCACCGATGCCGCGCGGATGCCGGCGCGCCCGAGGTCCCCGAACCGCTCTTCCCGGTGCGTCGTTCCGGCCGGCCCGGCGCAGGCGAAATGCACCAGCCCGACCGGCTTCGTTTCGCTCCCACCGCCGGGCCCGGCGATGCCGGTGATCGAGACCGCGACGGTAACGCCCGCTCGCGTCCGCGCGCCTTCGGCCATTTGCCGGGCGACGGTTTCGGACACCGCGCCATGGGCGGCGAGGGCTGCGGGATCGACGCCGACGAGGTCGATCTTCGCCTGGTTGGAATAGGTGACGAAGCCGCGGTCGAGGACGGCGGAGGAGCCGGCGACGTCGGTGATCGCGCCGGCGACGAGGCCGCCGGTGCAGGATTCGGCGGTGGCGAGCGTCCGGCCGGCGGCGGCGTAGCGCTCGACGACAGCGCGCGCGAGGGCGGCGATTTCGCTGCCGCGATCCCTGAAGGGGCCGGCCGAGGCGCCGTCGGCATCGGTCTTGCCGTCGCTCACTTGACCTCTCCATAGACCACCGAGGCCGTGGCGATCGCCGCGATGCCCTCGCGGCGGCCGACGAAGCCGATCGTCTCGTTGGTCGTCGCCTTCACCGAGACCCGGTCGAGCGTCAGGCCCGTCATCGTCGCGATCGCCTGGCGCATCGCCTCGCGGTGCGGCGCGATCTTCGGCGCCTCGCAGATCAGGGAGATGTCGGCATTCATGATCCGGCCCCCCTTGGCGGCGACGATTTCCACTGCCTTCTCGACGAAGACGTGGGAGGCGGCACCTCGCCACTGCGGATCGCTCGGGGGAAAGTGATCGCCGATGTCGCCGGCGCCGCAGGTCGCCAGCAGCGCGTCGGTCAGGGCGTGGAGGCCGACATCGGCGTCGGAGTGGCCGTCGAGCGCCTGGTCGTGGGCGATCCTGACGCCGCACAGGGTAACGTGGTCGCCCGGAACGAGGCGGTGCACGTCGTAGCCATTGCCGGTCCGGACGTCGATCACGGGCAGTTTCTCCTTCAGTCTCTCGTCGGCGGCGGCGATGTCCTCGCGCGTCGTCAGCTTGACGTTGCCCGCCGCGCCCTCGACCAGCACCACCCTCGTTCCCGCCCATTCGGCGATCGAGGCGTCGTCGGTGAAGTCGGAGCGGCCCGAGCCTGCGGCCGCGTCATGGGCGCCGACGATCGCCTCGAAGTGAAACCCCTGCGGCGTCTGCGCGCCGTAAAGGCCGCTGCGCGGGACGGTCTCGGCGACCGAAAGGTCGCTCGTCGCCCGCTTGATCGTGTCGGCGATGGCAACCGCCGGGACCGCGCCGCCATGGGCGATGGCCGCCGCGATCACCCGGTCGATGGTCGCATGGTCGACGAAGGGGCGGACGGCGTCGTGGATGAGCACGATGCCGGGCGGGCGCCCCGACGCCCGGAGAAATTCCAGCCCGCGCCGAACCGAGAGCTGTCGCTCGGCTCCTCCGGTGACGAGATGGACGCGGGCGGCCTCCGGGCCGAGAGCCCGTTCGCAGAGCGCGCGATCGTCGGCGTGGATGACGAGGACGATGGTCTCGATCCGCGGGTGGCTCTGAAAAAGCGCCAGCGCGTGGGCGAGGACGGCGCGCCCGCCGACGGTCCGATACTGTTTGGGACCCTCCGTGGAGTGGCCGGCCCGCTCGCCGCGACCGGCCGCCACCAGGATCGCCGCGACGCTGTCCGCCATGCCGCTCGCCCTCGCTTCAAATCCTCGGGTGCTGGAACATGAACCGGCGACAGAAAGCAAGCACCTAATTGCTTGTCATTTGAGCATGCTCCGATTAAGTACAGCACAGGTGCTGCAAGAATCGACAGTTGCGATGAACGCTCAAGCTTTAGGCGAATTGGGAAGGCGGGGGGATGGTTCGGCCCCCCTGGTGGTCGGCGGTTGCCGGCTCGCCAACCGCGTCCTGCTGGCGCCGATGTCGGGCGTCTCCGACGTGCCGTTCCGCCGGTTGGCGAGGCGCTTCGGCGCGGGCCTCGTCGTGTCCGAGATGGTCGCCAGCGGGGAATATCTGAAGGGCGACGGCGAATCGACCCTCAGAGCCCTGCGTGACGGGCATGGCATCCATGCGGTGCAGCTCGCGGGGCGCGATCCGGTGGCCATGGGCGAGGCCGCGCGGCGTCTCGCGGACTCGGGCGCGGACATCGTCGACATCAACTTCGGCTGCCCGGCGAAGAAGGTCGTGGGCGGGCTGTCCGGCTCCGCCTTGATGCGCGAGCCCGAGCTTGCCCTCGCCATCGTCGAGGCCGTCGTCGAAGGGGCGGGCGCGGTGCCGGTGACGGTGAAGATGCGTCTCGGCTGGGACCGGGCTTCGATGAATGCGCCATGGCTCGCCGCGCGGGCGGAGGCGGCCGGCGCCCGGATGGTGACGGTGCACGGCCGCACGCGCATGGACTTCTACGACGGTTCCGCCGACTGGAAGGCGATCGCCGCCGTCCGCCGCGCGATCACGGTGCCGCTCGTCGCCAATGGCGATCTCGTCTCGACCGATCGCCTCGGCGAGATGCTGGCTTCCAGCGGCGCCGATGCGGTCATGGTCGGCCGCGGCGCCTATGGCCGGCCCTGGCTCCCCGGCCTGATGGCCGGCGCGACGACGATGGCGGCGCTGTCGCGCATCGATCTCGGCGACTTCGCCGTGGGTCATTACGAGGCGATGCTCGGCCATTACGGCCTGCCGACCGGCATCCGCCACGCCCGCAAGCATCTCGGCTGGTATCTCGATCGCTTCCGGGCGACCGGCGCCGCCGTTTCGCCGGCAGAGCGCCGGGCGATCATGACCGGAACCGACCCGAACGATGTTCGCACGAGGCTGTCTCGCCTCTTCGCCGGCACGACGCTGGCCGAGATCGAGACGGCCGCAACCGCGCCGATGGCGGAGGCAGCCTGACATGTCCCATTCGTCCGAGACCGGACCCTTCATGCTCGATCAGGCGTTCCAGATCCTCAACGCGCTGCCGCATCCGGTGATCGTCGTCGACGAAGCGGGCCGGTTCCGCTTCGCCAATTCCGATGCCGAACAGTTCTTCTCCGCCGGCTCGGCCTATCTCGCCCGCAAGACGCTGCAGGACTTCGTGCCCGGCGACAGCCCGATGTTCTCGCTGGTCGAGCAGGCCCGCGCCGAAGCCGCCCGCATCAGCGAATACCGCGTCGACGTCTCTTCGCCTCGTCTCGGCGGCGAGCGGCTGGTCGATCTCTACGTCTCGGCGATGCCGGAGGCGCCGGAACTCGTCGTGGTGATGATCCAGCAGCGCTCGATCGCCGAGAAGATGGACCGCCAGCTGACACACCGATCCGCCGCTCGGACCGTCACCGGTCTCGCGGCAATGCTCGCCCACGAGATCCGCAATCCGCTTTCCGGCATCAAGGGCGCCGCCCAGCTTCTGGCCGCCTCCGCCAGCGACGAGGACCGGACGCTCACCCGGCTGATCCAGGAAGAGTCGGACCGCATCGTCAAGCTGGTCGACCGGATGGAAGTATTCTCGGACCAGCGGCCGATCGAGCGGTCGGCGGTGAACATCCATTCCGTTCTCGAGCACGTGAAGACGCTCGGCAAGAACGGCTTTGCCCGCGACATCAAGATCCTCGAACTCTACGACCCGTCGCTGCCGCCGGTCTTCGCCAATCGCGACCAGCTGGTGCAGGTGTTCCTCAACCTTCTGAAGAACGCCGCCGAGGCGGTGAAGGGCCGCGAGGACGCCGAGATCCGCCTGACGACGGCGTTTCGGCCGGGCGTCCGTCTCTCCGTGCCCGGCACGAGGGACCGCGTGACCCTGCCGCTGGAATTTGCCGTCGAGGACAATGGCGACGGCGTCCCGGAAGACATCCGCGAGCACATCTTCGACCCCTTCGTGACGACCAAGCCGAGCGGCTCCGGCCTCGGCCTCGCGCTGGTCGCCAAGATCGTGGGCGACCACGGCGGCGTCATCGAATGCGAATCGCAGCCGGGTCACACCGTTTTCCGCATTCTCATGCCGGCCTGGCGCGAGCTTTCCGACCCCGATGCGCTGCGCGACGCGACCGACGAACAAGGCTGAATCATCCATGGCAATGCAGATCATCGTAGCCGACGACGACGCCGCCATTCGCACGGTCGTCTCCCAGGCCCTGATGCGGGCCGGGTTCGAAGTCCGCGTGACCTCGAACATCGCCACGCTCTGGCGATGGATTTCGGCGGGCGACGGCGACCTCGTCATCACCGACGTCCTGATGCCCGACGGCAACGCCTTCGACACGCTGCCGAAGATCAAGAACTCGCGGCCGGAACTCCCCGTCGTGGTGATGAGTGCCCAGAACACCTTCATGACGGCGATCAAGGCGTCGGAGAAAGGCGCCTACGACTACATCCCCAAGCCCTTCGATCTGACGGAACTCGTCTCGATCGTCCGCCGGGCCCTGTCCGAGCCCAAGCAAGGTTCCCGTGTCGCCGCTCCCGACGACATGCAGGAGGCGATGCCGCTGGTCGGCCGCTCGCCCGCCATGCAGGACATCTACCGTGCCCTCGCACGAATGATGCAGACCGACCTGACGGTGACGATCACCGGCGAATCGGGCACCGGCAAGGAACTCGTCGCACGGGCGCTGCACGATTACGGCCGCCGCCGCAAAGGTCCCTTCGTCGCCATCAATATGGCGGCGATCCCACGCGACCTCATCGAATCGGAACTCTTCGGCCACGAGAAGGGCGCCTTCACCGGTGCCCAGTCCCGCACCAGCGGCCGTTTCGAGCAGGCCGAGGGCGGCACGCTCTTCCTCGACGAGATCGGCGACATGCCGATGGAGGCGCAGACGCGGCTCCTGCGCGTCCTGCAACAGGGCGAATACACCATCGTCGGCGGCCGCACGCCGATCGCCACCGACGTCAGGATCGTCGCCGCGACCAACAAGGACCTGCGCCAGCTGATCGCCCGGGGCCTGTTCCGCGAGGACCTGTTCTACCGGCTCAACGTCGTGCCGCTGCGCCTGCCGCCGCTGCGCGAGCGCATCGAGGACCTGCCGGATCTGGCGCGGCATTTCTTCGCAGTCGCCGAAAACGAGGGGCTGCCGCGAAAGACGCTGAGCCAGGGGGCGCTCGACGTCATGCGGCGCTACGGCTGGCCGGGCAACGTGCGCGAACTGGAAAACCTCATCCGACGCCTCGCCGCCCTTTATCCGCAGGACGAGATTTCGGCGGAGATCGTCGAGCACGAACTCACCAACGATCCGATCAAGAGCCCGGGGCTGGAGACGGATGCCAGCAAACCGATCGATCTCAGCGCCTCCGTCGAGCGCTATCTGGCCGAGTATTTTTCCTCCTTCGGCGACGATCTGCCGCCGCCGGGGCTGCACGGGCGGATCCTGCGCGAGGTGGAATATCCGCTGATCGCCGCGGCGCTGGCGGCGACCCGCGGCAATCAGGTGAAGGCCGCCGATCTCCTCGGCGTCAATCGCAATACGCTGAGAAAGAAGATCCGCGATCTCGACATTTCCGTCGTCCGCTCAATCCGTTGACTGGCTTTTTTCAGGGTTTCGTTGCAGTTTAGACACAATCCGTTGCTTTGTGGCAACGGCAATCGAAACTGTTCTGCGAAGCATGACGACACACCAGATCCACGGCGACACCCAGATCCCGTTCCTGATGGAACGGCGCCGCTTCCTGTTGTTTCCCGGCCTACTGGCCGTCGCCGGTGCGTTGATCACCGGCGCGATCTCGTTCGTCGTGCTCATGGGGCTGACGCCGGTCGAGCCGACCGACACGATCGTCACGGTCGCCACCGTCGTCAATGGCGGCTTCGTTCTGCTTCTCTGCGCGCTGATCGGCCGCGAGGTGCTGCGCATGGTGCGGGCCCGGCGGGAGGGGCGGGCGGCCTCGCGCCTGCACGTGCGGATCGTCGTCCTGTTCTCGATCGTCGCCATCCTGCCGGCGCTGCTCGTCGCCATCGTCGCCAGCGTCACGCTCGACCTCGGCCTCGACCGCTGGTTCGGCATGCGGACCCAGGCGATCGTCGAATCCTCGATCTCGGTGGCCAGGGCCTATGTGAACGAGAACGCCCGCAACCTGCAGGGCACCACCCTGTCGATGGCCTATGACCTCGACCAGCAGCGCCAGCTCTTCGATCTCGACCGCGGCGGCTTCCAGGATCTGATGACCGAGCAGGCGCGTGGCCGCTCGCTGCTCGGCGCGCAGGTCCTGCGCCTCGACGGCCAGCCGATCCTCAAGGCCGACGTCGATCAGGGCAAGCCGTTGCCGGTTCCCCCCGCCGACGCCCTGCAGAAGGCGGCCGAGGGCAACCTCGTCTTCATTCCGCCCGGCGTCACCAATCTCGTCGGCGCGATCATCCGCCTGCGGCAGATCTCCAACGCCTATCTCTACACCGTGCGCGCCGTCGATCCCGAGGTGATCACGGCGCTGCGCGAGATGGAGGAGCGCTCGGCCGAGTATTCGAGCCTGCGGGACAACCGCTTCGGGCTGCAGCTCGCCTTCGCGCTGCTCTATCTCGGCATCACGCTGATCGTTCTTTTGTCGGCGATCTGGACCGGCATCGGCGTCGCCGACCGTCTGGTCCGGCCGATCCGGCTCCTGATCGGCGCGGCCGACGAGGTCTCCGAGGGCAATCTCTCGGTCTCGGTGCCGGTGCGCGTCTCCGACGGCGACGTCGGCTCGCTCTCCAACACCTTCAACAACATGATCCTGCAGTTGCGGAGCCAGCGCGCCGAACTGGTCAACGCCAAGGACGTCATCGACGAGCGGCGGCGGTTCATCGAGGCGGTGCTCTCCGGCGTTACGGTCGGCGTCGTCGGCATCGAGCGCGACGGGACGATCTCGATGGTCAATCCGTCGGCCGAGCGGATCCTGGCGGTCTCCGCCGACGAGGTCACTGGCCGCAAGCTCGCCTCCGCCTTCCCCGACATCGGCGGCATCCGTCAGGCGGCCCTGGCGTCCCGCCGGCCGGAGCATCAGGAAGAGGTCAAGCTGAAGATCCGCGAGCGCGAGCGCACGCTGGCCATCCGCATCACCTCCTCCGAAGAGAGCGAGGGCGACCACGCCTCGGTGGTGACGATCGACGACATCACCGATCTCGTCGACGCCCAGCGGACCTCCGCCTGGGCCGACGTCGCCCGGCGCATCGCCCACGAGATCAAGAACCCGCTGACGCCGATCCAGCTCTCGGCCGAGCGCATCCGCCGGCGCTACGGCAAGCGGATCGAGGACGACCGCGAGGTGTTCGATCGCTGCATCGAGACGATCGTGCGCCAGGTGTCCGACATCGGCCGCATGGTCGACGAGTTCTCGACCTTCGCGCGCATGCCGAAACCGACGATGGAACGCATGGACCTGCGCGACGCCTTGCGCGAGGCGGTGTTCATGCGCGAAATGGGCGATCACGGAATCGCCTTCGCCGCCGAGATTCCCGAAACGCCGATGTTCGGCTCCTACGACATCCGGCTTCTGTCCCAGGCCTTCGGCAATCTGGTGAAGAATGCAGTGGAATCGCTCGAGGCGAGCGAGGGCGTCGAGGGCCGGATCGCCATCCGGGCGAAGATCCTGGACGGCGTCTATCGCATCGACATCGTCGACAACGGCCGCGGTTTTCCCAAGGACAATCGCGATCGGCTGCTCGAGCCCTACATGACGACCCGCGAGAAGGGCACCGGCCTCGGCCTCGCGATCGTCCGCAAGATCATCGAAGACCACGGCGGCACGATTACCCTCGAGGACGCACCGGATCAGCCGCAGGGCGCGATGGTGCGGATCGTGCTGCCGGCAGGCGACGACCCGTCGGGTGGAAGCCAACCGAACAATGCTGATGAAAGGATTGGTGAGCCATGGCATCGGACATCCTGATCGTCGACGACGAGGCCGACATTCGCGATCTCGTCGCCGGCCTCCTCGAGGACGAGGGCCACGAGACCCGCACGGCCGGCAATTCGGACGCCGCCATGCAGGCCTTTACCGACCGCGTGCCGCGCCTGGTGTTTCTCGACATCTGGCTGCAGGGCAGCCGGCTGGACGGGCTGGATCTCCTCGACGTCATCAAGGCGCAGCACCCGGAGGTGCCCGTCGTGATGATCTCGGGCCACGGCAACATCGAGACCGCCGTGTCGGCGATCAAGCGCGGCGCCTACGACTACATCGAAAAGCCCTTCAAGGCGGACCGGCTGATCCTCATCGCCGAGCGGGCGCTGGAGACCTCGAAGCTGAAGCGCGAGGTGCTGGAACTCAAACGCCGCTCCACCGACTTCGCCGAGCTGATCGGCAAGTCGCAGCCGATGAACCAGCTGCGCAACGTCATCGAGCGGGTGTCGCCGACCAACAGCCGGGTGATGATCCTCGGACCTTCGGGCTCCGGCAAGGAGATGGTGGCGCGGGCGATCCATGCGGCCTCGCCGCGCGCCTCCGGCCCGTTCATCGCCCTGAATGCCGCGGCGATCACGCCGGAGCGCATGGAGATCGAACTCTTCGGCAACGAGACCCCGCCGGGAACCGAGCGCAAGATCGGCGCGCTGGAGGAGGCCCATCGCGGCGTCCTCTATCTCGACGAGGTCGCCGACATGCCGAGGGAGACGCAGAACAAGATCCTGCGCGTCCTCACCGAACAGACCTTCGAACGCATCGGCGGCTCGAAACGGGTGAAGGTGGACGTCAGGATCATCTCCTCGACGTCGCAGAACCTCGATTCGCTGATTGCCGAAGGGCTGTTTCGCGAAGACCTGTTCCACCGGCTCGCCGTGGTGCCGATCCAGGTGCCGCCGCTCGCCGAACGACGCCAGGACGTGCCGCTGCTGATCGAGGCGTTCATGAAGCAGATCGCCGAGCAGACCGGCATCAAGCCGCGGCGGATCAGCGACGAGGCGATGGCCGTCCTGCAGGCGAGCGAATGGCCCGGCAACGTCCGGCAGCTGCGCAACAACGTCGAGCGGCTGATGATCCTCTCCCGCGACGGCGAGAGCGACGAGCCGATCACCGCCGACATGCTGCCCAACGAGGTCGGCGACATGCTGCCGCGCACGCCCAGCCAGGCCAACGGCCAGATCCTCGCCCTGCCGCTGCGCGACGCCCGCGAGGTGTTCGAGAAGGAATATCTGGTCGCCCAGATCAACCGCTTCGGCGGCAACATCTCGCGCACCGCCGAATTCGTCGGCATGGAGCGCTCGGCGCTGCACCGCAAGCTGAAATCCCTCGGCATTTGATGCGCCGATACGCTATGGCTGCGCCGCGGAATCCGATGGCGATGGAGCGGCCGACATGAAGGTGGTGATCTGCGGCGCGGGGCAGGTGGGCTACGGCATCGCCGAGCGGCTCGCCTCCGAGCGCAACGACGTGTCGGTGATCGACACCTCGCGCACCCTCGTCCAGGCGATTCGCGACAATCTCGACGCGAGAGGCTTCGTCGGCCACGGCGCCCAGCCGGACGTCCTCGCCGAGGCGGGCGCCGAACAGGCCGACATGATCATCGCCGTGACACTGCACGACGAGGTCAACATGGTCGCCTGCCAGGTGGCCCACTCGCTTTTCAACGTGCCGACCAAGATCGCCCGCATTCGCTCCCAGAGCTATCTGCGGCCGCATTGGCAGGATCTGTTCTCGACCGAGAACCTGCCGATCGACGTGATCATCTCGCCGGAGATCGAGGTCGGCGAGATGGTCCTGCGGCGCATCGCGCTGCCTGGCGCAATGGATGCGGTGCGCTTTGCCGACGACAACATCGCCATGGTGGCGATCGAGTGTGCGGAAGACTGTCCGGTCGTCAACACGCCGCTCGACCAACTGACCGACCTCTTCCCCGACCTCAACGCCACGGTCGTCGGCATCTGGCGCGGCGACCGGCTTTTCATCCCCGGCTCCAACGATCACATGGTTCCCGGCGACGTCGCCTATGTCGTCGCCGAGAAGACCCATGTGCGCCGCGCGCTCGGGCTGTTCGGCCACGAGGAGCCCGAGGCGGGCCGCATCGTCATCGTCGGCGGCGGCAATATCGGACACTACGTCGCGCGGCAGATCGAGAAGCGCAATTTCGGCGCGCGGATCCGCGTCGTCGAGGACAATCACGACCGGGCCGTGACGATCGCCGACGGCTTGAAGCGCACCATCGTGCTGCATGGCAGCGGCCTCGACCAGGCCATCCTGAAAGAGGCCGACATCGGCACCAGCGACCTGCTCGTCGCGCTCACCAACGACGATAAGGTCAACATCCTGTCGAGCGTCATGGCCAAGCGCCTCGGCTGCAAGGGCAATCTGGCCCTCCTCAACAATGCCGACTACCAGGGCTTCACCCGGATGCTCGGGATCGACGCCTTCATCAACCCCCGCTCGGTGACGATCTCCCGCGTGCTGCAGCACGTGCGGCGCGGTCGCATCCGGGCGGTCCATTCGATCCAGAACGGCATCGCCGAGGTGATCGAGGCCGAAGCGCTGGAGACGTCCCCGCTGGTCGGCGAGGCGCTGCGCGATCTCGATCTGCCGGAGAATCTGCGCATCGGCGCGATCCTCAGGAACGGCACCTACGTCAAGCCGACGGGCCAGACGAAGATCCGCGCCAAGGACAGGGTGGTCATCTTCGCCGCCGCCGCCGCCGTCCGCCACGTCGAGCAGATGTTCCGGGTCAGTCTGGAATTCTTTTGACGCGTGACTTTCCGACGCGACATGCCAATCTCGTGAGCAGGCGCGAAAATCGCGTCACGATTCGTATCGACCGGGGCTTCGAAGTCGTTCGCTCCTGCGGTATCAATGGAATAACGCCCGCGACCGACCGGCCGCGTTCGTCATCAACCAGGCTGCAGCACAAATCAAAAAAGGACATTTCTGCATGCCAGAGCGGACCCAGCACCTTCAGGACCTGTTTCTCAACACGGTTCGCAAGCAAAAGATTTCACTGACGATTTTTCTGGTCAACGGCGTCAAGCTGACCGGCGTCGTGACGTCGTTCGACAATTTCTGCGTCCTGTTGCGCAGGGATGGCCATTCGCAGCTCGTCTACAAGCATGCGATCTCCACCATCATGCCGTCGCAGCCCGTGCAAATGTACGAGGGCGTGGACGAGAGCGGGAAGGGCTGATTGGCGGAATTTCGGGAAAAGGGGCCGCGCGGACCGGTCGAGCACGAGAAGGTGCCGACGCGCGCGGCCGTGTTCGTTCCGGTCTTCAGGCAGCGGACGGAGAGCGGCGGCACGCCGGGGCTCGAGGCCGTGCGCCGCAGCGACGAGGCGCGCCTCGCCGAGGCCGTGGGGCTCGCCGCGGCGATCGACCTCGACATCGTCGCGAGCGCCGTCGTCACCGGCCAGAAGCCGCAGCCGGCGGCGCTCCTCGGCAGCGGCAAGGTCGAGGAGCTGAAGGGGCTGGTCGCGGCCGAACAGGTCGGCCTCGTCATCATCGACCATCCGCTGACGCCGGTGCAGCAGCGCAATCTGGAAAAGGAACTCGACACCAAGGTGCTCGATCGCACCGGGCTGATCCTCGAGATCTTCGGCCGGCGCGCGCGCACCAAGGAGGGCCGGCTGCAGGTCGAGCTCGCCCATCTCAACTATCAGCGCGGCCGGCTGGTGCGCTCCTGGACCCATCTCGAACGCCAGCGCGGCGGCGCCGGCTTCATGGGCGGCCCGGGCGAGACCCAGATCGAGGCCGATCGCCGGCAGCTGCAGGAAAAGATCAAGCGGCTCGAAAAGGAGCTCGATCAGGTCCGCCGCACCCGCCAGCTTCATCGGGAGAAGCGCCGCAAGCGGCCGCATCCGATCGTCGCGCTGGTCGGCTACACCAATGCCGGCAAGTCGACGCTGTTCAATCTTCTGACCGGCGCCGACGTGATGGCCAAGAACCTGCTTTTCGCCACCCTCGATCCGACGCTGCGCAAGACGGTGCTGCCGCACGGAACCGAGATCCTGTTCTCCGACACGGTCGGTTTCGTCTCGGACCTGCCGACCCATCTCGTCGCCGCCTTCCGGGCGACGCTGGAAGAGGTGCTGGAAGCCGACCTGATCCTGCACGTGCGCGACGTGTCCGATCCGGACACGCTGGCCCAGGCCGAGGACGTGCGCCGGATCCTGCGCGATCTCGACGTCGACACGGAGGACACCGAGCACGTCGTCGAGGTCTGGAACAAGATCGACCGGCTCGACGAGGATGCGCTGCACCGCGTTTCCGCAGCCCGTGCCTCGCTGGCGGAGCCGGGTTCGGCGCATCTCGTCTCGGCGGTGACGGGGGAGGGGACGGAGGCGCTTCTCGCCGACATCGAGCGGCGCATCGCCGGCCATCTCACCGGCGTCACGCTCGACGTCTCGCCGGAGGCGATGAACCTCATCCCCTGGCTCTACGACAACGCCACCATCCTCGAACGCGAGGACGGCGAGGATGGCGTCGTGCATCTGAAGGCGGAAATGACCGCGCAGGCGCGGACCGAGCTTCGCCGGATCGGCGAAGCCACCACCGGTCTCTCGATCGCCGGATAGCAGGGACGGCCGGAACGGCGATCCCCGAGCGCGGCTCGCGATGCGTCGCGGCCGGCACGACCACCATCCACACATACGAAAAAAGCGGCGGCCACATGATGTGCCCGCCGCTTCGAACTCGTGGGGTTCTGGTCAGGCCGCCGGCGCCTCGGCAGCAGCCCTGTCCGCGAAATCGCCGTCCGTCCCGCCGATCAGGTTCCGGTCTGGATCAGCATGAAGGCGGGGATGTCGTCGCCGAAGCCGACCTGTTGCGGGCCGTCGTCGCCACGCTGGCGGTTGTTGTTGCTCTCGGAGCCGCGCTTCGGCCGGCCGCGTCCCGTGCCGGCGGAAGAGCGGCCGTAGCTCGACGGCGACGGCCGAGCCGCCGTCTCCTTGGCGACGGGCAGATCGGCGATGGCTTCGACCGGAACGGCGAGTTCGCCGGCCTCGGCGCGCTCCATCACGGCATCGTTCGGCTCTAGGGCCTCGGCGATTTCCAGCGCGGGCTCCGGCTTCGGCCGGCGCGAACGGCGCTCGCGCTCGGGCTTGTCGCCGCCGGTGGTGGTGCGGCGCGTGCCGCGGCGCTTCGGGCGCTCGTCCTCCTCGGTGGAGGCCGGCAGCTCGGCGACCGTCGGGCCCTGCCATTCGATCGTCGCGTCGAGCATCTTCTCGATCGAGTCGAGATACTTCTTGTCGGACTTGGTCACCAGCGTGAACGCCTTGCCCGAGCGGCCGGCACGGCCGGTGCGGCCGATGCGGTGGACGTAGTCCTCGGAATGGATCGGAACGTCGAAGTTGAAGACGTGGCTGACCTTCGGGATGTCGAGGCCTCTCGCCGCGACGTCGGAGGCGACGAGGAGCTGGATCTGGTTGTCGCGGAAGCCCTGCAGCATCGCCGTGCGGGCACGCTGGTCCATGTCGCCGTGGAGGGCGCCGGCGGAAAAGCCGTGCTTCTCCAGCGAGCGGAACAGCGTCGCGACGTCGCGTTTGCGATTGCAGAAGATAATGGCGTTGGAGAGCTCGTCCTCTTCGCGCAGCAGCCGGCGCAGGGTCTCGCGCTTGTCCCACTCCTTGCCGCCGCTGGCGACGAGCCGCTGGGTCACCGTCAGGGCGGCGGAAGCCTGCTTGGCGACCTCGACGCGCACGGGATTCTGCAGGAACTGTTCGGTCAGGCGGGTGATCTCCGGCGGCATGGTGGCCGAGAAGAACAGCGTCTGGCGGGTGAAGGGGAGCTGCTTGCAGATCCGCTCGATGTCCGGGATGAAGCCCATGTCGAGCATCCGGTCGGCCTCGTCGATGACGAGGATTTCGACGCCCGTCAGAAGCAGCTTGCCGCGCTCGAAATGATCGAGCAGCCGGCCGGGCGTGGCGATCAGGACGTCGGCACCCCGGTCGATCTTCTTGTCCTGGTCCCCGAAGGACATGCCGCCGATCAAAAGCGCGACGTTGATCTTCTGATCCTTGCCGTAGCGCGTGAAGGACTCTTCCACCTGGGCCGCGAGTTCGCGCGTCGGCTCGATGATCAGGGTGCGCGGCATGCGCGCGCGGGCCCGGCCCTTTTCGAGCAGCGTCAGCATGGGCAGGACGAAGGACGCGGTTTTGCCCGTGCCGGTCTGGGCGATCCCGAGCACGTCGCGACGCGCGAGCGCGTGCGGAATGGCCTCTTCCTGGATCGGCGTCGGTTGGGTGTAACCGGAGGCTTCGACAGCCGCCAGCACCTTGGCGCTGAGACCGAGATCAGAGAATAGTGTCAAGCTGGCAAGTCTCTCAAGGAACGAGATGAGCGGCGCGGCTGCGCGCGGGGCAGCCCGTCTGCAAGGGGCGATAGGACTACTGGTCGTCCGAGTCAACCGTTTCCCGACATATGGGCGGGTTCGAAGGGGTTTTGAAGGTCGATTTCATGAATTTTTCGCAAATCGTGATGGTGCCGGGGCTGCTGTCGACCGGCGAGGTCTATCGACCGACAATCGATGCCTTGGGTTCGGATGTCTTCGTTGCCGAAACCCGACTTGACGATACGATCGAAGCCATGGCGCGACGGCTGCTCGACGAGGCATCCGGGCGATTTCTACTTTGCGGACACTCGATGGGTGGCTACGTCGCCTTGGAAGTGCTGCGGCTCGCCACGGAGCGGGTGGCCGGGCTGGCACTGATCGCGACCTCCGCACGGGCCGATATGCCGGAGCAGACGTCGGTCCGCCGCAGGCTCGTCGCAATG
Source organism: Jiella avicenniae (assembly GCF_021390325.1). Classification (GTDB taxonomy): domain Bacteria; phylum Pseudomonadota; class Alphaproteobacteria; order Rhizobiales; family Rhizobiaceae; genus Jiella; species Jiella avicenniae. Next base: position 159,853 of record NZ_JAJUWU010000007.1, read on the forward strand.
GCGCAGGAGCGCGGCATCGAGGCGGCGGCGCAGATGCTCGAGGGCAAGCTGTTCGGTCCGCGAACCGGCAGCGAGGCGCTTCGCCGGCTCAACCTCGCCATGGCCCGCGAAATCGGCGCCGGGGTCTTCGCGCGCCAGCAGGCGGCGATCATCGGACGGCGGGATCAGCGGGCGATGCTCGAGACGCTCGCCGTGCCGACGGTCGTCCTGGCCGGGACGGCGGATGCGATCATCCCGCCGCAGCGGTCGCAGGAGATGGCTGCGGCGATCCCCGGAGCGGAACTCGTCACGCTAGAAGGCATCGGACACATGGTCCCGCTCGAAGCGCCGCGCGAGACCGCAGCGGCCGTCGCGAGGCTGCAGGCGCGGATCTCGGCCGATCGACGCGGCTGAGGGCGAGGGCGGCGGCGCTGCGCCCCGAACCGCTCGCGGCCATCGCGTTCAGTTCGAGGCGGGGCCGAAGACGTAGGGCTGGCCGGGCATGAAGTGCAGCTCGTAGGTCTCGCTGATCTCGCCGTCGCTCGGCACGACCTCGAAGAACAGCGACAGGCTGTTGGGCTCGGCCTCGTTCGGATCGTCGGCGCGATAGCCGACGACCTGGCCGTCCATCTTGGCGATCTCGGGGATCTCGGTGGTCGAGCGGATGGCGAGACCGTCGTGACCGGAGGCGTCGAGCTGCTGGATGAAGAAGTGCGTCTTGGCGTTCTCGCCGGCGGGCTGGACCATCACCGTGCGCCAGACGCCGTGCTCGTCGCCTTCGGACCACGGACCGACGACCTGCACGTCCTGGACGAGGGGCGAAAGCTTCTCGACCGCAGCGGAGAATTCGTCCGACGTCGCCGCGGGCTGCGGGGCGCCGGTCTCGGCGGGCGCTGCGGTCTCTCCACCCGGCTGCTGCGCGGCGGCGGGGGCCTCGGTCGTCGTGGCATCCTGCGCCGGGCTCGCGCCCGAAAAGGCGAGCGAGGCGGCAAGCGCAGCGGCGAGGGTCGGCAGGATCCTGGTCATCGTGTTCACCTTGGCACGGCTCGGCCGTCGTTTGGGGATGCTGGAGCGGGATGAAACGAGCTTGGCTCATCCTCCCGCTCCATCTTCCTACTTGCGCATGATCTTTTCCGAAAACCGGTTCCCACTTTTCGGGATCATGCTCTAACCTCTTGCGCGCGTCGCTTCGGCCCCGCGCGCTGCATGTCGTCAGGGGCACCGCCGAACCACCTGCGAAGCACCCGTCCCGATCGCACGGGCCAGATACGCCAGCGGCGTCAGATGTCGAGGTCTCCGGCGAAGGCGGCGCGATCCTGGATGAAGCGGAAGCGCGACTCCGGCTTGTTCCCCATCAAGGCGTCGACCGCGCCGGAGGTGCCCGCCTCGGGCGTTTCGTCGACGATGACGCGCAGCAGCGTGCGCCGCTTCGGATCCATCGTGGTTTCCTTGAGCTGGGCGGGAAGCATCTCGCCGAGGCCCTTGAACCGGCCGACCTCGACCTTGCGGCCCTTGAACTCGCGCGCGACGATCTCCTCGCGGTGCCTGTCGTCCCGGGCATAGAAGGTCTTGCCGCCGGCCGACAGCTTGTAGAGCGGCGGGACGGCGAGGAAGAGATGGCCGCCGCGGATCAGCTCGGGCATCTCGCGGTAGAAGAAGGTGATCAGCAATGAGGCGATGTGGGCCCCGTCGACGTCGGCGTCGGTCATGATGATCACCCGCTCGTAGCGCAGATCGTCCTGCCGGTACTTCGCCCGCGTGCCGCAGCCGAGCGCCTGGATCAGGTCGGCGAGCTGCTGGTTGGCGGTGACCTTGTCGCGCCCGGCACTGGCGACGTTGAGGATCTTGCCGCGCAGCGGCAGGATCGCCTGGACCTTGCGGTCGCGCGCCTGCTTGGCCGATCCGCCGGCCGAGTCGCCCTCGACGATGAAGATCTCGGCGCCGGCGGCGCCGGTCTGCGAGCAGTCGGCCAGCTTGCCGGGCAGCCGCAGCTTGCGGGTCGCCGTCTTGCGGCTGATCTCCTTTTCCTGCCGGCGGCGCAGCCGCTCGTCGGCGCGCTCGACCACCCAGTCGATCAGCCGCGCGGCATCCTGGGGCGAGGAGGCGAGCCAGATGTCGAAGCTGTCGCGCATCGACTGCTCGACGATGCGCTGCGCCTCGGCGGTGGCCAGCCTGTCCTTGGTCTGGCCGACGAATTCCGGCTCGCGGATGAACACCGACAGCATGGCGGAAGCCGTCTGCATGATGTCGTCGCCGGTGATGATCGCGGCGCGCTTGTTGCCGGAGACGTCCGCAAAGGCCTTCAGGCCGCGCAGCAGGACGGACCGGAGCCCGGCCTCGTGGGTGCCGCCCTCCGGCGTCGGGATGGTGTTGCAGTAGGAGCGCACGAAGCCGTCGTCGGCGGTCCAGGAGACGGCCCATTCGACCGCGCCGTGGCCGGAGATCTTTTCGGTGCGGCCGGCGAAGATCTGCGACGTGACGCGGTGCTCCGCCCCGAGGGTGACGTCGAGATAATCCTTAAGGCCGCCGGGGAAGTGGAACGTCTCGCGCGTCGGCACGCCTGAATCTGCGGCGAGGAGCGAGGGGTCGCAGGACCAGCGGATCTCGACGCCGCCGAAGAGATAGGCCTTGGAGCGCGCCATGGCCATGAGCCGCTCGGGCCGGAACCGGCAATTGGCGCCGAAGATGTCCGGGTCGGGGCGGAAGCGCACCCGCGTGCCCCGCCGGTTCTGGGTGTCGCCGACCTCTTCGAGCTTCGAGGTGGCGATGCCGCGCGAATAGGTCTGCCGGTAGAGCTTGCGATTGCGCGCGACCTCGACCTCGAGATGTTCCGACAGCGCATTGACCACCGAAACGCCGACGCCGTGCAGGCCGCCGGAGGTCTCGTAGACCTTGGAATCGAACTTGCCGCCGGCATGCAGCGTCGTCATGATGACTTCGAGCGCCGAGCGTTCCTTGTATTTCGGATGCGGATCGACCGGAATGCCGCGCCCGTTGTCGGTCACGGCCAGCGTGCCGTCGGCCTCCAGCGACACCTCGATGAAATTGGCGTGGCCCGCCGTCGCCTCGTCCATCGCATTGTCGATGACTTCGGCGAAGAGATGGTGGACGGCCTTTTCGTCGGTGCCGCCGATATACATGCCCGGCCGGCGCCGAACCGGCTCCAGCCCCTCCAGCACCTCGATGTCGGCGGCGGTATAGTCGGCGCCGGGGACGAAATCCTGGGCCGGCTTTCTGGCCGGCGAAGGAGCCTTCGGCGCCGCGGGTTTGCGAGCGGCGTTGCCCGAGAACAGGTCGTCGCTCATCGGCTGAAAAATCCTCGTGTCGTCGTAGGGGACTCGTGCGGCGCCGCGATCATAGCTCCGTGCCTACACTTTCACGAAATGTTCTTCAAGGCGAACGCCTGCCCGATGTGCCGTTCGGCCGGGAAATTCGGCATTTTTCCACGACAAAGTCGCTCGAAGGCCACGCCTCCTCGACGCGGTGCCCGCCCGTTCGCCTTTCTCGAACGAAGAAGGGCGCCCGTTGCCGGACGCCCCTCGACGTTGCGGTTCTGCCCCGAAGCCGGGGCCGGGCCGGCTCAGACGGAATAGTACATGTCGAACTCGATCGGATGCGGCGTCATCTCGTAGCGCAGCACCTCGGCCATCTTCAGGTCGATGAAGGCGTCGATCTGGTCGTCGTCGAAGACGCCGCCGGCCTTCAGGAAGTCGCGGTCGGAATCGAGGCTTTCCATCGCTTCGCGGAGCGAGCGGCAGACGGTCGGGATTTCCTTCAGCTCCTCCGGCGGCAGGTCGTAGAGATCCTTGTCCATGGGCTGGCCCGGATGGATCTTGTTCTTGATGCCGTCGAGGCCGGCCATCAGCATGGCGGCGAAGGCGAGGTAGGGATTGGCCGTCGGATCGGGGAAGCGGACCTCGAGGCGCTTGGCCTTCGGCGACTGGCCGAAGGGGATGCGACAGGAGGCCGAGCGGTTGCGCGACGAATAGGCGAGCAGCACCGGCGCCTCGAAGCCCGGAACCAGCCGCTTGTAGGAATTCGTCGACGGGTTGGTGAAGGCGTTCAGCGCCTTGGCGTGCTTGATGATGCCGCCGATGTAGAACAGGCAGCTTTCCGACAGGCCGGCATATTCGTTGCCGGCGAAGGACGGCTTGTCGCCCTTCCAGATCGACTGGTGGACATGCATGCCCGAGCCGTTGTCGCCATAGACCGGCTTCGGCATGAAGGTCGCCGTCTTGCCATAGGCGTTCGCCACCTGATGGATGACGTATTTGTAGATCTGCATCTTGTCGGCGTTGCGGGTCAGCGTGTCGAACTTGATGCCGAGTTCGTGCTGGGCCGCCGCGACCTCGTGGTGATGCTTCTCGACGGCAACGCCCATCTCGGCCATCACCGTCAGCATCTCGGAGCGCATGTCCTGGCAGGAATCGATCGGCGGAACCGGGAAGTAGCCGCCCTTGATGCGCGGACGGTGGCCGAGATTGCCGGTCTCGTATTCGGTGTCGTCGTTCGACGGCAGCTCGGTGGAATCGAGCTTGAAGCCGGTGTTGTACGGGTCGGCCTTGTAGCGCACGTCGTCGAAGACGAAGAACTCGGCCTCGGGGCCGAAATAGCAGGTGTCGCCGATGCCGGACTGGGAGAGATAGGCCTCGGCCTTGCGGGCGGTCGAACGCGGGTCGCGGTTGTAGGCCTCGCCGGAGATCGGATCGAGGATGTCGCAGGTGACGGCCATGGTGGCCTGGGCGAAGAACGGGTCCATGTAGGCCGTCTCCGGATCGGGCATCAGCACCATGTCGGATTCGTTGATGGCCTTCCAGCCCTGGATCGACGAGCCGTCGAACATCGAGCCTTCGGAGAACATGTCTTCGTCGACGATGGAGGCGTCCATCGTCACATGCTGCATCTTGCCCTTCGGATCGGTGAAGCGCAGGTCGACGAACTTCACGTCGTTGTCCTTGATCTGCTTCAGAATCTCGTTGGCGCTCGTCATGGCCTTCCTTCCCTGTTGAAGAGTCTCTCTGGTCCCGGTCCGGACACCCGCTCGTTATCGCATGGCGGGCTCGCGATCCATCCCGGTCGTCGTCGGTTCGGGCGGCCCGCGAAGGTGGCCGCCCCGATCTTCGGCTGACGCCCGGCGCGTCAGATCGCGTCGGTGCCGGATTCGCCGGTGCGGATGCGGATGGCTTCCTCGATCGGCGAGACGAAGATCTTGCCGTCGCCGATGCGGCCCGTCTGCGCCGCCTTGCGGATCGCCTCGACCGCCGCCTCGACGGTCTCGTCCGCGAGAACGATCTCGACCTTCACCTTGGGAAGGAAGTCGACGACGTATTCGGCCCCCCGATAGAGCTCGGTGTGGCCCTTTTGCCGGCCGAATCCCTTGGCCTCGGTCACGGTGATGCCCTGGAGTCCGACCTCCTGAAGCGCCTCCTTCACCTCATCGAGCTTGAACGGCTTGATGATCGCCTCGACCTTTTTCATCGACTGACCTTTTCAATGACTTCTTCGTTGCAGCGGGCGTCGGGCCCGTCGCAGCCGGCAATGCAGGTGTCGTGCCAACAGACCGGCACCGAAGGCATAAACGAAATAGCGAGCCTGCGGCAGGGGGCAATGGAGCCGACGGCCCATTGCCGTCGTCTCAGGACGATTTTTCGCCGCCGCTTCCCGCCCTATCATCGTGCGCGACACGCAGACGAGTTCTCGGACGAGAATTGCTCAATCGTTGCCCATAATGAGGAAAGAAAAGGCAGGCGATATGGCGCAGAATCGCGCATCGGATGCAGCGTTACTCACTCCCCGCGAGATGGGCGAGGCGGACCGGCGGACGATCTCTGCCGGCACGCCGGGGATCGTGCTGATGGAGCGGGCCGCGACCGCAATCGCCGCGGCCGCGATCGAGCGCTTTCCGGCGGCGCTGCGGATCGCGCTGCTCGCCGGGCCCGGCAACAATGGCGGCGACGCCTATGCCGCCGCCGCGATCCTCTTGCGAGCGGGGCGGGACGTGCGTCTGTTCCACCTCGGCCCGCCGGGGAAGCTGTCGGGCGATGCGGCGATCGCGGCTGCGGCCTATCACGGGCCGGCCGGCGCACTTTCGGAGTTTCGAGCGGAAGCCTTCGACCTCGTCGTCGACGGGCTGTTCGGCGCCGGGCTGTCGCGGCCGCTGGAAGGGGAGGTGGCGGAGGTCGTCACGCGGCTGAAGGCGGCGGCGACGCCGGTGCTCGCCGTCGACCTTCCCTCCGGCATCTCCGGCGAGACCGGCGCCGTTCTCGGCGCGGCCGTCGCGGCGGAGGCGACCGTCACCTTCTTCCGCAAGAAGCCGGGGCACCTCGTCGAGCCGGGCCGCTCCCATTGCGGGGCCGTCATCGTCGCCGACATCGGCATTTCCGACGCTGTCCTCTCCGAGATCGGACCCCGCACCTTCGAGACCGGGCCGGCGCTGTGGCACGAGCGGCTCGTCCTGCCGAGCGAGGCCGGGCACAAATACGACCGCGGCCATGCCGTGGTCTTTTCCGGCGGAGCGAGCCAGACCGGTGCGGCGCGGCTTTCGGCGACGGCGGCCCTGCGGGCCGGGGCCGGGCTGGTCACGGTGTTTTCCCCGGCGAGCGCGCTCCTCGTCAACGCGGCTCATCTGACCGCGGTGATGCTGAAGCGCTGCGAGGACGCGGCAGAGCTCGAGGAGCGGCTCGGCGACGGGCGGTTGAACGCCTTCGTGCTCGGCCCCGGCTTCGGGCAAGCCGAGAACGCCCGGGCCTATGCGCAAGCGGTGCTCGCCGCCGGGCGGCGGCTGGTGCTCGACGCCGACGGGATCACCGCGTTTCAGGACGATCCCGCCACGCTGTTCGACGCGGCGGGCGAGGCGGGGAAGGCGCGCGCGGACGGCGAGCCGGCGCTCGTCCTCACCCCCCATGCCGGCGAGTTCAAGCGGCTGTTTCCCGATCTCGCTGCGGCCGACGACCTGTCGAAGCCGGTCCGCGCGCGGCAGGCGGCGGCGCGATCGAACGCCGTCGTCGTCCTGAAGGGGCGCGACACGGTGATCGCCGCGCCGGACGGGCGGGCTGCGATCAACGCCAGCGGCACGCCCTGGCTGGCGACGGCCGGCACCGGGGACGTTCTCACCGGCATCGTCGCGGCGCAACTGGCGCAGGGAACCCCGAGCTTCGAGGCCGCCGCGGCGGGCGTCTGGATGCATGGGAAGGCCGCGGAAGCCTTCGGGCCGGGGCTGATCGCCGAGGATCTGCCGACGATGCTGCCGCGGGTCTTCGCGCTCCTGGCCGGCGGCTGATCTTCTGGCCGTGGCCGATTGAAGCGCCGAATATCGGCCGCCGGACAACGACGAACCCCGCCGGCATGGACTACCGGCGGGGTTCGTCGTTCTGCGGTGATCCGCGGTGCTTGGGGAAAGCTCAGCGGGCTGCCGCGCCCTCCAGGAGGTCGACGATGTTGATCGGGAATCTGCGGAAGCGGACGCCCGTCGCGTGCCAGATGGCGTTTGCGATGGCGCCGACGGTTCCGGTGATGCCGATCTCGCCGACGCCCTTGATGCCGAGCGGATTGACGTGGGGGTCATGCTCGTCGACCAGGATGACGTCCATTGCCGGAACGTCCGCATTCACCGGCACGCGGTACTCGGCGAGATTGGCGTTCATGATCCGGCCGGAGCGCTTGTCGTGCACCGCCTCCTCGTGCAGCGCGAAGCCGATGCCCCAGATCATCCCGCCATAGAGCTGGCTGGTGGCGAGGCGCGGATTGACGATGCGTCCGGCGGCGAACGCTCCTACGAGCCGGGTGACCCGGATTTGGCCGAGATCCGGGTCGATCGTCACCTCGGCGAACACCGCGCCGTGGGAGAACATCGCCCGCTCCTCGGCACTCGCCGGATCGCGGCCGCCCTGGCCCGCACCCTCGATTTCGGCAAGGCCCGCGCGGGCGAGGATCTCGCCGTAGCTTTGTGACCGGTCCGGATCGTCGGCGCGGTAGAGCCTGCCATCCCGAGCCTCGACGCCGACATTGCCGGCGCCGAAGAGCGGCGAGTTCTCGTCATTGGTCGCAAGGTCGGCGAGCTTGGCGATCACGTCGGTCCCCGCCGCGTGCAGCGCGTTGCCGGCCGTCGCGGTGTGGCCGGAGCCGCCGGCGATGCCGCCGTCCGGCAGCCCGGAATGGCCGGAGCGGAACTCGACGCTGCCGATGTCGAGCCCGAGCCCGTCCGCCGCGATCTGGTGCAGCGCGGTCCATGCGCCCTGGCCCATGTCGGCGCCCGCAGTCTCCACCAGGGCGGTGCCGTCGGCGCGCAGCGTCGCCGTCGCGTTGGCCTGGAACATCGAAGCGGGAAACAGCGCGGTGCCCATGCCCCAGCCAACCAGCCGGCCGGCCTCGTCGCGCATCTGTCGCGGCTCAAGCGGCCGCTTCGACCAGCCGAAGCGTTCCGCACCCTCGGCGTAGCACTCCCGCAACGCCTTGGCCGAGAAGGGTTTGCCGGAGGCCGGATCCGTCTCGGCATAGTTTCTCAGGCGGAACTCCAGTGGGTCGAGGCCGGCGACGAGCGCCGCCTCGTCGATCGCCGATTCCAGCGCCGCCGAACCCGAGGCCTCGCCCGGCGCGCGCATCGGCCCGGGCGTGCCGATGTCGAGCCGCACCGCCTTGTGGCGGGAGGACAACGCCGGTGTGGCATAGAGATCGTGCGAGGCATTGGATGCCGGCTCGATGAAGTCCTCGAAAGTCGATGTCACCGCGGTGGTCAGGTGATCGAGCGCAGTCAGATGGCCATCTGCGTCGACGCCGAGCCGGAACTCCTGCCGCGTTGCCCCGCGGTGGCCGACCGGCCCGTACATCTGGTCGCGCCGCAGCGCCAGCTTCACCGGCCTGCCGAGCATCTTCGCCGCAAGGATGGTCAGGATCTGCGGGCCGACGATGATCGCCTTGGAGCCGAAGCCGCCGCCGAGGAACGGGCTGCGGATCGTGACATTCTCAGCCGGAATGCCGAACCACGCACCGAAGGACCCGGTCGACATCACGATCGCCTGGTTGGGCGTGTCGAGCGTCAGCCTGTCGCCGTCCCATGTGGCAACGATCGCATGCGGCTCCATGGCATTGTGATACTGCCCCGGCGTCTCGTAGCGCGCGTCGACGCGGTGCGACGCCTGGGCCAACCCCGCCTCGACGTCGCCTTTCTCGGCGGTCGGAGGCGAGCCCACACCGACGGCCTGGGGATCGAATGGCTCGACCGTATCGAAATCGATACGCGCCGGCGAGGCATCGTAGGTCGGTGACAGCAGCCGGGCGGCTTCGGTGGCAGACTCGAGCGTTTCGGCGACGACCAGTGCGATCGGCTGGCCGGCATAACGCACCGTGTCGTCCTGCAGGACCTCGGTGCGGAAGGCGAAGGGGTAGGGTTTGGTGTCGGGGTCGATGGCCAATGGCGGCCGGTTCGCCGGCGTCAGCACCTCCACGACACCCGGATGTGCCCGGGCGGCATCGACATTCAGGGACGTCACGCGGCCGCGGGAGATCGTCGCCGCCGCATAGACGGCATGGAGCATTCCCTCGGGATGGTTGTCGGCGGCGAAAGTGGCGCCACCCGTGACCTTCAGGACGCCGTCGCGGCGGGTCATTGGCTGGCCGCTGTTCGAACCGAAGCGGGTGCGGCTCGCAGGCATTGCGCCAGATGGTGTCTCGATCGTATCAGACATGGGCTTTGGCTCCCGTTTCGGAGGCGAAGGGCGAGGCGGGCAGGGCCGGCATGCGCTCCGGCGTGCCGGCCGCGGCCATCGCCAGCACGCGGGCGACGACCCGCTTGCCGAGTTCGATCTTGTAGGCATTGTCGCCGGACGGCCGTGCCTCGGCGAAAGCGGCTTCGGCGGCCTTCTCGAACGCCTCTCTGCCGGGCGCGGCGCCGGTGAGGACGGCTTCCGCGGCTTGCGAGCGCCAGGGTTTGGTGGCGACGCCGCCCAGCGCGATCCGGGCTTCGAGGATCGTGCCGTTCTCGATCCGCAGTGCCGCCGCCGCCGAGGCGAGCGCGAAGGCGTAGGACGTGCGTTCGCGGACCTTGAGGTAGCGCTGGTGGCCGGCGAAGGCCGCGGCTTCGGCGGGGAGGCTGACGGCGACGATCATCTCGCCGGCCTCCAGTACCGTCTCCTTTTCCGGCGTGTCGCCGGGCAGGCGGTGGAAGTCCGTCAGCGGCACCTTTCGGCGGCCGTCCGCCCCCTCGATTTCGACGATGGCGCCGAGCGCCGCCAGCGGGACGCAGAAGTCGGACGGGTGGACGGCGATGCAGTGATCGCTCCAGCCGAGGACGGCGTGCGAGCGGTTCTCGCCGCCGATCGCGTCGCAGCCCGATCCCGGCTCGCGCCTGTTGCAGGCGCTCGCGGTGTCGGCGAAGTAGCTGCAGCGGGTGCGCTGCATCAGGTTGCCGCCGACCGTCGCGGCGTTGCGCAACTGCGCCGAGGCGCCGGACAGCAGCGCCTCGGCGACCGCCGGGAAGCGCTTGGCGAAATCCGGATCATGGGCGAGGGCCGAGTTCTTCACCAAGGCGCCGATCCGGGTCGAGCCGTCCGGCGAGGTCTCGATCCGGCCAAGATCGGGCAGATGGGTGAGGTCGATCAGCCGGCTCGGCCGGGAGACGCCGCCCTTCATCAGATCGAGGAGGTTGGTGCCGGCGCCGAGATAGGCCGAGCCGGGCTCGCCGGCGGCCGCGACCGCTTCGGCGATCGAGGCCGGACGAACGTATTCGAAGAGGTTCATGCCGCGTCCCTTTCCTTGCCCGCGGAGATTTTCGCCCGGGCGTCGAGGACCGCCTCGGTGATGCCGTTGTAGGCGCCGCAGCGGCAGATGTTGCCGCTCATCGCCTCGCGGACGCGCTCGGCATCGTCGCCGGACTGGCCCTCGGAAATCAGGCCGACGGCGCTCATGATCTGGCCCGGCGTGCAGAAGCCGCACTGGAAGCCGTCATGGTCGATGAAGGCCTGCTGCACGGGATGCAGCGTCTCGCCGTCCGCCAGGCCCTCTATGGTGGTGATGGCGGCGCCGTCGTAGCTGATGGCGAGGGCCAGGCAGGAATTGATTCGCCGGCCGTCGACGAGGATCGTGCAGGCGCCGCACTGGCCCCTGTCGCAGCCCTTCTTGGCGCCGGTGAGATCGAGCCGTTCCCGCAGGAGGTCGAGAAGCGTCACGCGGGGATCGTCGAGAACGATTTCGCGTCGCTTCCCGTTGATCGTGAGTGTCAGAGAAAGGTTCATGGGGTTACCTTTCGAGGGATCGGATTTCATGGACAAGCGAAGGCGCCGGCTTTGCAGCAGCCCGAGGCACCGCACGATGCGGCAGGCAAGAGATGGATCTTGCGGTTCTCGCCTTTGTCGGGAACACGCGTTGCAGCGGGTCGGGGCCACGGGCCGGGACACCTGCCGAGTGTAATTATACGGAGGGATCCTCCGCTTTCAAGCCTGGAAGGATTATAATTCGCGAGATGGAGAGACGATCGACGAAAACAATCCGGCGGCCGCGACAGGACTCCATACGAAACCGTGAGAAGTTGCTCGGCGCGGCAGCCGCGGTGTTTCGCGAGACGGGCGGCGAGGGCACATTGGAGGCGGTAGCGCGTCGCGCCGACGTGGGCATCGGCACGCTCTACCGCCATTTCCCCACCCGGGAAGCCTTGTTCCAGGCGGTCTATCGCCGTGAAATCGATCAGCTTGCCGCGTTGGCGCTGAAGCTGGAAAGCTCGGACGATGCGGTCGCAGGGCTGCGCGACTTTCTGCATGCGCTCGTCGGCATGGTGGCGACGAAGAAGGGCATGGGCAAGGCGCTGGCGGTTGCCATCGACGGCAGTTCGGAGATCGCCTGCTATTCCTACGCGACGCTGTCGGTGGCGATGGAGCGGCTGCACGCTGCGGCCGCAGCCGGCGGCCGGCTGCGCGCCGACGTGTCGGCCGAGGACATGCTGCAGACGGTGATCGGCATGTGCCTCGCCCGCCGGGAGGACCACTGGGAGCCGACGGTGCTGCGGATGGTCGACGTGTTCATGGATGGGCTGCGACGCGAGCCGCCGATGCAGGACGAACTGCCGCCGGCCTGAACCGCCGGCTCGCGCTGAAGGAGGGCGACGGTCTCAGCTCCCGGACTTCGTCCCGCTGCCCGGCTCGCGGCCGAAATTCGGCTGCGCCGTGTCCTGGCCCGCCTCGATGATGTTGCGGCGGATCGCCCGGGTGCGGGTGAAGAGATCGAACAGCGTGTCGCCGTCGCCCCAGCGGATCGCCCGCTGCAGGCTCGCCAGATCCTCGGAAAACCGGGCGAGCATCTCCAGCACCGCGTCGCGGTTGGTCAGGAAGACGTCCCGCCACATCGTCGGATCCGATGCGGCGATGCGGGTGAAGTCGCGGAAGCCCGAGGCCGAGAACTTGACCACTTCCGACTGGGTCACCTCTTCGAGATCCGCTGCCGTGCCGACGATGTTGTAGGCGATGAGATGCGGCACGTGGGAAACGATGGCGAGCACCAGGTCGTGATGCTCGGCCGTCATCGTCTCGACGTTTGCGCCGCAGCCCCGCCAGAACGCCTCGACCCTGGCGATCGCCGCCGGATCCGTTCCTTCCGGCGGCGTCAGGATGCACCAGCGATTGCGGAAGAGTTCGACGAAGCCAGCTTCGGGGCCGGAGTGCTCGGTGCCGGCGAGCGGATGGGCGGGCACGAACTGGACGCCGTCGGGCAGATGCTGTGCCATCTGCGCGATCACCGCTCCCTTGACCGAGCCCACGTCGGAGACGATCGCGCCTCCTTTCAGATGCGGCGCGATCTCGCGGGTGACCGCCCCGCAAACGCCGACGGGAACGCAGAGGATCACGAGATCGGCGTCCTCGACCGCCTCGCTCGCCTCCAGGTGGTAGCTGTCGCCGAGGCCGAGCTCCTCGGCCTTGGCCAGCGTCTCCTTGCGCCGCGTGGCGATCGCGATGTGGCCGGCAAGGCCGCTCGCCCGGACGTTGAGAGCGATCGACGAGCCGATCAGGCCGATGCCGATCAGCGCGATCCGCCGAAACAGGGGTTCGCTCATCAGGACGGGCTCTTCAGGAATTCGGCGAGCGCGGCGACGACCCCGCGATTGGCTTCCTCGCTGCCGATCGACATGCGCAGCGCGTTCGGGAAGCCGTAACCCGCCACCCGGCGCAGGATGAACCCTCGCGCCGTCAGAAACGCGTCGGCCTCGCCAGCGCCCTTGCCGGCCTCGTCGGGGAAGTGGACGAGCACGAAATTGCCGACGCTCGGCGTCACCTGAAGACCCAGCGCCTCGATCTCGCGGGTCGTCCAGTCGAGCCATTCGGCATTGAAGCTCGCGGCCTCCTCGATGAAGGCGCGATCGCGGATCGCGGCAGCGCCGGCGGCGATCGCCGCGGCGTTGAGGTTGAACGGTCCGCGCACCCGGTCGAGGGTCTTGACGATCGCCTCCGGCCCGTAGAGCCAGCCGATTCGCAGGGCCGCGAGGCCGTAGATCTTCGAGAAGGTGCGGGTCATCACGACGTTCTCGCAGGCCGAGACGAGCTCGATGCCGGCGCCGTAGTCGTTGCGCCGGACGTATTCCGCATAGGCCGCGTCGAGGACGAGGACGACGTGGCCCGGAAGACCGGCCTGCAGCCGCCGCACTTCGTCGAAGGGAAGATACGTGCCGGTCGGGTTGTTCGGGTTGGCGAGGAAGACCAGCTTGGTCCTGTCGGTCACGCGTTCGAGGATCGCGTCGACGTCAGCCGTTCGATCCTTTTCCGGCGCCACGACCGGCGTCGCGCCGGCGGCCTTGATCTGGATCTCGTAGACGAGGAAGCCATGCTCGGTGTGGATCGCCTCGTCGCCGGGCGCGAGATAGCATTGACAGAGCAGGCCGAGGAGTTCGTCGGAGCCGTTGCCGCAGAGAATGTTCGCGACATTGAGGCCGTGCACCTCGGCGATCGCCGCCTTCAGCTCGCTCGCCTGGCCGTCCGGATAGGCGGCGAGATCGGCCATCGCGCGGCGTGCGGCCTCGATGGCCGCAGGGGGCGGGCCGAGCGGCGTCTCGTTCGACGACAGCTTGTGAAGCTTGATCCCGTCGGGCGCACGGCTCTTGCCGGGGACGTAGATCTCGATGTCGAGCACGCCGTTCTTGGGAACAGGTTTCATCGCCATTGGCCTGGCCTTCGAAAGAGATGTCGTGGCAGCCGTCAGGAACACTGCGGCGCCAAAGGAGCCGCATAACCGCCAATCTGGCGGATGTCGAGGGCGGCTGCGAGGCGCTCGGCAAGGGCCTCCCTCGGCAGATGCGAGGCGACGAGCGCGCTGGTGACGTCCTCGCTCGACAGGCTGGCGACGACGTCGACCTCTCCGCCGGGATCGTCCATCGGACCGCGCCGTTTCACCGCGTAGCACGCGACCTCGGGCGGAACGGGATCGGCGAGCGGCGGCGCGATCACGAGGGCCGGGCTCGCCGCGGGCCGGCCGGCAACGTCGAAGAACGGCAGCCGCGCGACGATCTGGGCGCTTTCGAGTCGCTCCCACCAGGGATCGCGGCTGGCCGCAAGGTCGACGACGCCGAGCCTGTCGTCGCCACCGCTCTCGATCGCCTCGACCACTTCGACCGGCGAGGCGAGCAGGGTCAGGGGAACGGTGAAGCCGAAATAGAAGCGGGCGGTGTCGATGGCGTCGATCGCGTCGCCGCAGGCGAATACTTCGAACGGCGCCTGGAGCGCCGTGAAGGTCGAGATGATCTCGCGCCACAGATGCTCGACGGCGGTCAGGGGCAGATGGCCGGAATGGCGCTCGGCGAGCCGGTGCATCATCTCCGCCTCGCGGCCCGGCCGGAAGGCGGCGCCGTTTCTGGCGGTGCCCTTCACCTTGATCAGTTCGTCGATCACGGCGGCGCGCTGCATCAGCAGCCGGTGCACCGACTCGTCGATCGCGTCGATCTTGGCCCTGAGTTCCAAAAGCCGCGAGGGATCGGCCTTGCGAGGCTCGTTCATCGCCCTCTCCAATGGTTGCGCGACGCTTCTAGACCGCCGCCGCGAAGTTGGCAAAGCGTCCGGCGAACGGTTCGGCGGCTTCGGCAAAGGGCGCTTGGCCAGCCGGCCGATGGGCGGCGAGGACATTGCTGCCGCCGGCCGGCCTGTCGAAGAGAAGCGGCTTCAGTTGAGAATGCGGTCGTCCGACGGCAGGTCGAGCGAAAAGGCGGGGATCTCCACGTCGAAGAGTTCGCCGCCGTCGGAGCGCATCGAATAATAGCCGCGCATGATGCCCGAGGACGTCGAGAGCGGGCAGCCGGAGGTGTAGGTGAAGCTGTCACCGGGCAGGATCACCGGCTGCTCGCCGACGACGCCCGGCCCGGACACTTCCTCGACATGACCGTTCGCGTCGGTGATGTGCCAGTATCGCTGCTCGAGCGTCACGGCGACGTCGCCGTCGTTTTCGATCTCGACCCGGTAGGCCCAGACCCATCGACCTTCGGACGGCTCGGACTGCTCGTCCAGAAAGACCGGCATCACGGTCACGACGATCTGCCGGGTCGTCGCTTGATACATTGCACTCGTCGCCTTTTCGAAACATCGGATCGCGGATCGCCACGATAGCAAAAACCCGTGACGAATTCACCGTTCGGCGGCCGGGTTCCCCGACGTTCTCGGTTTCCCGCTCCCGGCCGGAAAATCGTCGTGCCGATGTTGCGCAAATCGACGGGACGACGAAGTGTGGCCGGGATCGGCGCCCGGCGCCGCATGATTTGCGAAGAAGGACGGCCATTGCTCGACGCGGTTCTGAGACGTCGGATCGACCCGCCGGTGGAGCGGCTGGCGGCGCGGCTGGTGGCCGCCGGCGTGGGGGCAAACACCGTCACCGTGGCGGGCCTCGCGATCGGCTTCGCAGCGGCAGTGGCCATCGCCTTCGGCGCGCCGCTTCTCGGGCTTGTGCTCATCCTTTTGTCGCGGCTGTGCGACGGGCTCGACGGGGCGATCGCCAAGCAGACCAAGCCGACCGATCTCGGCGGCTATCTCGACATCGTCTTCGACTTCGTCTTCTACGGCGTGATCCCGCTCGGCTTCGCACTGCTCGACCCGGCGCAGAACGCGCTGCCGGCCGCCTTGCTGCTTTTGACCTTCTACGCCAACGGCGCGAGCTTTCTCGCCTACGCCATTCTCGCCGAGAAACGGAAGATCACCACCGAGGTCCGGGGGAGGAAGTCGTTCTTCTTCTCGACTGGCCTCGCCGAGGCCAGCGAGACGATCATCGCCTTCTGCCTGTTCTGCCTGTTTCCGGGATGGTTCCCGGTGATCGCGCTGGTCTTCGCGGCGATGACGGCCTGGACGTTTTTGGCGCGGGTGCGGTTGGCGGTGAGGACGTTCGGGTGACGGACGAGCAGGCTCGGTGGGAACACCACGTCACGCTTTCACAGCCGTTCTGCGTCCCCCGGCCCGCACCCTCGCCCTTCGAGGCTCACCCGCTCGGCGAGCGGGCGAGCACCTCGGGACGCGCAGATTTCGCCGCCACGATCGCCGAAGATTGCCGAGAGACTGCAACACGAAAAGCTTGGCGGCCGATCGAAAGACGCGGCAACGGGCCGGTGCGCAAGGAGTAAGGCGCAGCGGTTCTCAAGCCCCTCATCACGAGGCGCCGCCGCAGGCGGCCTCGAAGGGCGAGGGGCGCCAGGCGCCGACCTGGCCGCCTCAGACCGCCGCCAGCGCCCCCTCGATGTCGTCCCAAAGGTCCTCGACGTCTTCGAGCCCGAGCGACAGGCGGATCAGGCCGTCGTCGATGCCGAGTTCGGCCTGCGCTTCGGCGGAGAGGTTCTTGTGGGTGGTCGTCGCCGGATGGGTGACGAGGCTCTTGGCGTCGCCGAGATTGTTGGAGATGAGAATGATCTCCAGCGCATTGAGGAAGCGGAAGGCCGCCTCCTTGCCGCCGGAGACGCCGAAGGCGACGAGGGTCGAGCCCGCCGCCATCTGGCGTCTGGCGATCGCGTAGTCGGGATGGTCCTCGCGGTGCGGATAGAGGACGCGGGCGATCTCGGGACGCTCGGCGAGGCGGTCGGCGATCGTCGCTGCCGCGGCGGTCTGGGTGGCGACGCGCAGGGGGAGGGTCTCGAGGCCCTTCAGCAGCGTCCAGGCGTTGAAGGGCGACAGCGCCGGGCCGGTGTGGCGGTAGAACTGGTGGAGATTCTCGTCGATCCAGTCCTTCGAGGACAGGACGATGCCGCCGAGGCAGCGGCCCTGGCCGTCGATGTGCTTGGTCGCCGAATAGACGACGACGTCGGCGCCGAGTTCGAGCGGCTTCTGGTGGATCGGCGTCGCGAAGACGTTGTCGACCACGAGGGTGGCGCCCGCCGCATGGGCGATCTCGGCGACGGCGGCGATGTCGATCACCTCCAGCGTCGGATTGGTCGGCGTCTCCATGAAGAAGACCCTGGTGTTGGGCCGCACCGCCTTCTGCCACTGGTCGAGGTCGCGGCCGTCGATCAGCGTGCAGTCGACGCCGCAGCGCGCCATGACCGTCTCGACCACGTAGCGGCAGGAGCCGAACAGCGCCCTGGCCGCGACGATGTGGTCGCCCGCCTTCACCTGGCACTGGATGGCGCTGGCGACGGCGGCCATGCCCGAGGCGGTGCCGCGGGCGTCCTCGGCGCCTTCCAGCGCCATCATCCGCTCCTCGAACATGCGGGTCGTCGGATTGGCGTAGCGCGAATAGATGAAGCCCGGCTCGTCGCCGTTGAAGCGGGCTTCGGCGGCTTCGGCGGTCGGATAGACGAAGCCCTGCGTCAGGAACAGCGCCTCGGACGTCTCGCCGAATCCCGAGCGCGTCGTGCCGCCATGGACCATCAGCGTGGCGGGCTTCAGAGGCTTCTTCTTGTCGTCGCTGGACTTCAGCATCGTCTTCTCCGAACAGCAAAAAACCGGCCTTTGCGGATCTCGCAACGCCGGTTCGAAAAACGTCCTCGTCTTCGGATCGGCCCTTTAGCGAGTTGTTTTACGTGGCTGCAAGCCGGCCGGCCAAATCACCACGATGGCTTTGCAAATAGCTCCGATGACGATAGGCGTCAATCCGTGAAAACTCGCGATGCCCGCCAAGCCGGGCGGGCGAACGACGAGAGGACGGCTCGACGGTGGGCGCGACGTTGCAAGGCATTCTACCGGATCGGGAGATCGCGGCGCTGTTTCAGGCAGGCGCCCTGTCGTCCACGCGCGAGCGCGACGGCGACCAGATCCAGCCGGCCTCGCTCGACCTGCGGCTCGGTCCGGTAGCCTACCGCGTCCGCGCCAGTTTCCTGCCCGGTGGCGGGCATTCGGTCGAAGACAAGCTGGAGCGCTTCGCGCTGCACGAGTTCAGCCTCGAAGGCGGCGCCGTGCTGGAGACCGGCTGCGTCTACGTCGTGCCGCTGATGGAGCGGCTGGCGCTGCCGGACCACGTCAGGGCGACGGCCAATCCGAAATCCTCGACCGGCCGGCTCGACATCTTCACCCGCGTCCTCGCCGATCACACCCAGGAGTTCGACAAGGTGCCGGCCGGCTACCGCGGCCCGCTCTATCTCGAAATCTCGCCACGCACCTTTCCGATCCTGGTGCGCGAGGGCTCGCGCCTGTCGCAGATCCGCTTTCGCTGCGGCGAGCCGACCCTTTCCGCCTCCGAATTGACCGAACTGCACGAGCTGGCCCGGCTGACCACGGCCGAGGCGGCCAACATCTCCGATGCCGGCATCGCGCTGTCGATCGACCTTTCGGGCGATGCGGGCACGCTCGTCGGCTACCGGGGCAAGCGCCACACCGGCCTCGTCGACGTCGACCGGCGGGCCGCCTATCCGCTGGCGGACTATTGGGAGCCGATCGCCCGGCGCGGCACCGGCGAACTGGTGCTCGACCCGGACGAGTTCTACATCCTCGTCTCCAAGGAAGCCGTGCACGTGCCGCCGGACCACGCCGCCGAAATGACGCCCTTCGATCCGCTGGTCGGCGAGTTTCGGGTGCATTACGCCGGCTTCTTCGATCCCGGCTTCGGCCATTCGCAGGCCGGCGGCGCGGGCAGCCGGGCCGTCCTCGAAGTGCGCAGCCACGACGTGCCCTTCATCCTCGAAGACGGACAGATCGTCGGCCGCCTGGTCTACGAGCGGATGGCGGCGCGGCCGGATCGGCTCTACGGAGCGGATCTTGCTTCGAATTATCAGGCGCAGGGGCTGAAGCTTTCGAAGCATTTCGTCTGAGAACCGGCCAGTCCGACATCGGCATCAGGCGGTTCCTTTGGGGAAGAGGCGAGCAATGGTTGCGGGATTGTCGCGCCGGCCGGCAATATCGGCGGTTTGGCGGGACGCGGCTTGACTGTCGTTGCAGCCGGTGTATCGGGGCAGCAACGTCGAAAGAGGAACGAGACAGTGACGGCAGCAGAAGTGTG
Organism: Jiella avicenniae; assembly: GCF_021390325.1. Classification (GTDB taxonomy): domain Bacteria; phylum Pseudomonadota; class Alphaproteobacteria; order Rhizobiales; family Rhizobiaceae; genus Jiella; species Jiella avicenniae. Next base: position 179,203 of record NZ_JAJUWU010000007.1, read on the forward strand.
TGTGGTCGGCGTCGGCTATGTCGGGCTGATCCAGGCAGTCGGGCTAGCGAGCTTCGGCCAGAAGGTCGTCTGCGTCGATCTGGACGTCCGCAAGATCGAGATGCTGAAGAAGGGAGTTCCGCCGATCTTCGAGGAGGGGCTCGAGGAAACCCTTTCAACCGCAATCGACGACGGTATGATCTCGTTCACGGCCGACATTGCCGACGCGCGCCGGGCCGATCTCTTCTTCGTCGCCGTCGGCACGCCGACCAGCGAGCGGACCGGCAATGCGCGGCTCGATTATCTCGAAGCGGCGGTCTCCGACATCGCCGAGATCGCCAAGGACGGCGCGGTCGTCGTCGTCAAGTCGACGGTGCCGATCGGCACCTGCGCCGGCCTGCAGCTGCGGCTGGACCGCGACCATCCGGAGAAGCGGCTGCACATCGTCTCCAATCCGGAATTCCTGCGCGAAGGCACGGCGCTGAAGGATTTCTTCAATCCCGAGCGGATCGTCATCGGCGGAGCGGACGAGGCCGCCCGGGAAAGGGTGAAGGCGAGCTACGCGGCCTTCGCCGATCGCGGCATACCGATGATCCTCACCGATACCTCGACCAGCGAGACGATCAAATACGCCGCAAACGCCTTCCTGGCGACCAAGGTCACCTTCATCAACGAGATCTCCGATCTGGTCGAGACCGTCGGCGGCGACATCGAGCAGGTTGCCCGCGGCATCGGCCTCGACAGCCGCATCGGTCCGCAGTTCCTGCGCGCCGGTCCCGGCTATGGCGGCTCGTGCTTTCCCAAGGATACCCTGGCGCTGGCGACCATCGGGCGGCGCCACGGCGTCCAGCAGCAGATCGTCGAGACGGTCATCCGCATCAACGATTCGCGGCGGTTCCGCATTTTGAAGCGGATCGAGGCGGCGATGGGCGACAAGCTGTCCGGCAAGCGCCTCGCGGTGCTCGGCCTCGCCTTCAAGGCCGACACCGACGACGTCCGCGACAGCCCGGCCGTCGACATCGTCCACGCGCTGCTGGAGGAGGGGGCGGAGGTCAGGAGCTACGACCCGGTGGCGAGGTTCGCCGTCGACCATCGCGGCTACAGCCAGTGCGATTCGATCGCCGCGGCCTGCGAAGGCGCGAGCGCCGTCCTCGTCGCGACCGAATGGGCCGACTTCAAGAGCTTCGACTTCAGCACGATCGAATCCGTGGTGGAGCGCCGCTACATCTTCGACATGCGCCGCGTCGTCGACGTCGAAGCTCCCTGGGCGCCCCGCTGGGACATCGAGCGGATCGGCTCGCCGATGCAGCGGGCCACCGCCTGAGCCGCACGACTTCGGCGACGTCTGCGCCGACCTTCCCGGCCTGTCCGACCGCCGGCGGCGCTGAAACATCTTGCGTCGGCCGCTGCCTTTGGATAGGCAGTCACTCGTCGGAGCGTAGCGCAGCCTGGTAGCGCACCTGGATGGGGTCCAGGGGGTCGGAGGTTCGAATCCTCTCGCTCCGACCAAATTCGAAAATCTCCGAACCGGGGCAATCGGCCGCGATGCCGATGGCGGTGATCGCTGCTGGTGACACGGGTTTCCGGACGGCTCCCTACGGTTTCGGCATTTGCAAGGTCTTCGCCGGGAAGGTCGCGCCGTCGTTCTGCGGACGATGGTGAATGCGCCTTGCGGTGATCGCGACGTCGGCGCTCCCCGAAGGTGCTCCCCGAACCCGTGCGATCCGGATGTGACCGGCGCTTGGGCGGGACGGGCGCTCTTCCTTCGCGTCCCCCCGTCGGGCGGGCGCCTCCGCAGCTTCCGACGGCGTGAGCGCGAGGGGCAAGCGGCAAAGGGTTTTCCCGCGTGACCTTGCGCCAAGTCAAAGACTCGCCGGGATTTTTGGTCGATCCTCCCGCCGATTTATCGCCATCTTGCCGTGTCGCGGCCACCGGAGTTCGTCCGATGACAGCTGAGAAGACCTTGGTCCTGGTCGTGGACGACGACGAGGCGGTGCGGGAATCGCTGAAGTTCTCGCTCGAGCTCGAGGGCCTGGGCGTCGGTCTGTGCAAGGCCGGCGAGGAACTCGTCGAGCATCCCCATCTTCCCGTTGCCAAATGCCTGGTCCTCGACTTCAAGATGCCGGAAATGGACGGCATCGCCGTCATCGAGGCGGTCCGGGCGCTCGGCTTCGCGATGCCGGCGATCATCATCACCGGCCATTCGACAGCCGTCTTGCGTCAACGCGCCGCCGACGTCGGAGCCCATGCGGTGCTGCAGAAGCCGCTGATCGGCACGATTCTCTTCGACTGCATCCGGCAGGCGATCCACGTGCATTGAGACCGATCGTCGAGACGCCGACGGGCTTTTCGTCCGTGCCGACCGGAAAGCTGCCGGATCGGAGTTCGGCGGCAGTGGCGAAACGTCGTCGCAAACGGTCGGCCGTGCCCGTCCGATGCGTGTCTCGGCCGGCGCGACGGCGAACCTACGTAGAATCCCTTAGGAGCAAACCGAATTTCGCGCCGCGCCCGGCCGGCTAAGGTCCTCTCGACCGATCGAAGACCCGAGGGGAGCTTTCCATGTCGAGCACCGCCGCCGCCCGCACCGCCATCCCGACCGTTGACGCCGAGTACCGGCCGACCTCGTCGAAGGGGCGTTCTTCGGCGACGTTCGCCGCATTCGGATCGTCGCCGGGGGGCGAGACGCAGCCTGCGGGCGAGAGTCAGGGGCGTGCAGCGGGCACGGCGCTCGCCGGCCAGGTCCTCAGTTTCGCCGAGGGGCGCGAGATCTACGCCGAGGGCGACACCGTCCGCTCCTTCTACAAGGTCATGCACGGCGTCGTCAGGACCTGCCGGTTCACCAGCGACGGCCGCCGGCAGATCGACGGCTTCCATGCCGAGGGCGAGATTTTCGGTCTCGAGACCGGCGGCGAACACCGGCTGTCGGCCGAGGCCGTGACCGATTGCTGCGTCGTCGCCTATCGCTGGTCGGGGCTCGATGCCTTCGACGGCGGCGAAGGCGCCACGGCGTTGACGGTGTTCGGCTTCGCCATGACGTGCCTCAAGCGCAGCCAGGCGCATGCCCTGCTTCTCGGTCGGCGCAGCGCCGCCCAGAAGCTCGCTTCCTTCCTGCTCGATTGGGCGGGCCGCGGCACCGGCGAATGCGTCGATCTCGCCATGACCCGCCAGGACATCGCCGACTATCTCGGCCTGACCATCGAGACGGTGTCCCGGACGATGTCGCAGTTCGAGCGCGACAAGCTGATCGCCCTGCCGTCGAGCCGCCATGTCGTCCTGCGCAATCGTGCGGCGCTGCAGGATCTCGTCGACTGACGCCGGAACCGAGGGACCATTCCGACCCGGAGGGAGACCGACGCCCAGGGCGCATCAAGCCCGTCGATTCCGTCGCTTCTTCCAGATCCTGGAGACCAAGGCTCCTGTCGACCCCCGTCGGGGATGATCGACCGGGGCTTTCCGCGCCGAAACCTTCTCCGGCATTCCGAGCCCTACGTCGCGCTGCGCCGCCTTGCGAAAGCCGGCGCGAGATGGGCGGAACGACGTCTTGCGCCGTCGCGGCAGCGCAAGCCGACGTCCCGATCGCGTCGTCCATGAGCGGCCGGCGGATTGCGCCGGCGTTCCGGATGTCGAAGCAACGTCGGCTTCGAACGGGCAAAGGCTCGTCCGCGTCGGTCTCCGTCGTTCGCCAATTCTCCCTGAATGATGGCATGTCCCCGAGCGCTCGGAACGTGAGCGATCGCGCCGCGTCCGCCGGAAGACGTCAGAGTGGCACGACCGCGTCGCCGGACAGCGGCGGGCGGTGGGCGGCGTAGACGAGGATGCGATCCTTCGCATGCAGCCGCAGGCGGGCGAGGATGCGGATCGCCTGCGCCGCGTCGAGATGTTCGGTCGGCTCGTCCAGGAGGATCACCGACGCCTCGGTCAGGAAAGCGCGGGCGAGATTGAGCCGCTGCGCCTCGCCGAGCGACAGCGCATCCTGGGTGATCCAGGCGTCGAGGCCGCCGCCTTCGGCGATGCGCCGGTCCATCTCGACGGCGGCGAGAGCGGCACGCAGCTCCGCATCGGATGCGCCGTCGGCGAAGAGATTGGCGCGCACGGTGTCGGCGAGGATCGCCGCATCGTGCAGGCAGAGATGGACGCGCCGCCGCCGCGCCGCCGCATCGAGACCCGCGCCGTCGATCGTCACCGTCCCCTCGGCGGGGTCGAGCCAGCCGGCGATCGTCTTCAACAGCGTCGTCTTGCCGGAGCCGCTGACGCCGGTGACGGCGGTCGGGCGACCCCGCCGGAAGGTGAGGTCGAGCACCCGGCCGATCGGCCGGCCGTCAGGCGCGGCCACTCGCAGGCCCCGCAGACCGATCTCGGCGACGGCGGCTGGTGCGGGCGAGTTTCCCGAGGGTCGGGCAATCCCGTCGGTCCAGACCGCGAGATTGGCCCGTGCCGCTTTTGCCTTCACCCGGCCGACGACGATGCGCGAGAGCGCGCCGGCGGCCTCGCCGAGGGCCAGCCAGCCGAAGCCGACGAAGGCCGCCGGCAGCAGCGCCCCGCCACGGGCGCCGGCATGAAAGGCGGCAATCATCAAGGCGGTGACGGCGATCGGCCCGAAGAAACCGGCCGCAAGGTCGAGCGTCGCGACCGCTTCCGCCTGACGGCGACGAGCCGCCTCCGCCGCACGAAACCCGGCAAGGGCCGAGCCGAGGCATTCTTCCCGGCGCCGTTCGGCAGCGAGCGGGACCAGCGCCGCCAGTGCGGTGCCGAGTTCGGACGAACCGGCCCGCCGCGCCGTTCGCAGCGCAGCCTCGCTTGCCGCGATCCGGCCCATGGCGCGCCGCCCGAGCAACAGCAAGGTGCCGACGAAGACGAGGATCGGCGCGCCGGCCAGCGGTGCCGCAAACAGCGTCGCGGCGAAGAGGAGGGCGAATCCGAAGGCCAGCGTCGCGGCGGGAAACTGTACCCGAAGCCGCTCGTCGTCGCGGTCCTCGACATCCTCCAGCCAGTCGGCGAGCCGTTCCTCGCGGGAAAGCTGCCAGCCGGCGGCCCGCGTCGCCGGCGCCTCTGTCATGGCCTCGAAGATCGTCAGACGCAGCGAGACCTGATCGGCCAGCGCCGCCGCGTGGCCGGAAAGCCGCTCGCCGTATTTGCCGAGGGTCCGGGTGAGGGCGAAGAGCCGAACGAGCGCACCCGGCGTGTGGAAGTCGAAGGCGATCGCCGCCGAGCCCGCTCCGGCGAGCGCGACGGCCCCGAGGAACCAGACCGAGACGCTGGCCAGCAAGATGCCGGCGAGAAGCGACAGACCGGCCAGGAAGAAGGCGAGGCGCCAGCGCCCGGCGGAAGCCGCGCGGTCGGTGCCCGAGGGCTCGGGTGCGGCGCGTCCGGGCGCGCCTGCGGCGGGTTCGGCGATGGCGCTCATGCTGCGACGGCCTCCGGCCGGAGTTGCGGGGCGGCGAGGTCGATGCGCGCGTCGGCCAGCGCCGCCAGCGCCGCGTCGTGAGTGGCGACGACGACGAGCCGGGATGCCGCCGCGAGCCTCAGCGCCCTGCGGACCCGCTCGGCGTTGTCGGCATCGAGCTTGGCGGTCGGCTCGTCGCAGAAGGCCGGGCCCGTGGCGAGCAGCATGCGCGCGACCGCGATCCGCAGCCTCTGGCCGCCGGACAGGTTCTCGCCGCCGGAGTGGATCGGGGCGTCGAGTCCGCCGGGCAGAAGCGCGTCGTCGAGAAGGCCGAGGGTCCCGGCCACGGCGGTGAGACCGTCGCGGTCGATCGCATCGGTTCCCCTGACGAGCGCGTCGGAGAGGGTGCCGGCCGCGACGTCGGTCTCGGTCGAGACCCAGCTCACGCGTTCGCCGGCGATCGGTGGTCCAACTGGCTGCGCTCCGGCACCTGTGTCGACGCCGGCGAGCCGCCGGAGCAGCGTGGTCTTGCCGGTGCCGGAGGCACCGGTGATCGCGACGAGGCCGGTCGTCGGCCAGGTCAAGCCGGTGGTCGCGGCGAGCCTCGCGTCGACCGCATCGGGAAGCGCTCGGCCTTCCGCGACCGGGGCGAAGATCCAGTCGAGCGCTTCGGCGGCCGCCGCACCCTCGGCCTTGGCATGATAGAGCTCGGCATAGCGGCGGAACGGCGCGAAATATTCCGGCGCGACGAGGAGGATGAACAGGCTCTGCCACAGCGCCAGATGGTCGAAGCCGGGCACGTTCAGAAGCCCGAGATGACCGAGGCCGAGGAACACCGCAAGGACGGCGATCGACAGCGAGGAGAAGAAGTCGAGGATGCCGGAATTGAGGAAGGCGACGGCGAGGACGCTCATCGTGCCGCGGGCGTAAGCGCCGATCCGCGCCTCCAGCCTTTGCGTCTCGCGCTCCAGCCCGTGATTGGCGAGGATCGTCGGCAGAGCCCGCACCCGGTCCGAAAACTGCGCCGCCAGTCGGCCGAGGGCGGCTTCGCGCGTGTCTGCGCGCTTCTGGATCAGGCCGCCGACGAGGGCGAAGAACACGATCATCAGCGGCATCGCGAGAATCAGCGCGGCGGCGGCCTCCCACGAGACCGGCGCGATCGCGGCGACCGCGAGGAGAGGACCGAGCGCCATCGTCCTCCGCGCGCCGGCATGGGAGACGACGAGCCGGGCGAGGGCGCCGGGATGGCGCTGGATGCCGGCGACGAGCGCGCCGCGCGGCCGGCCCGCAAGGTCGCGCACCGGCATCTCGCAGAGCCGCGCTTCGGCCTGTGAGAGGACCGCCGCGGCGACTCCCGCCTCCGCCCGCGCCGCACGGCGGGCGGCGACCCAGCCCGCAGCGCCGCCGACGAGAAGCGCACCGAAGGCACCGGCGAGCGGCGCCGGCTCCAGCGTTCCGGCTTCGATCATCCGGCCTGCGGTCAGTGCGAGGCCGGCGGCGAAGCCGAGCCGGCCGGTTGTCCGCAGGGCGTCGAGGAGGAAAATGGCGCGGCCGTCCCGGCGGGCGGAGGCGCGCGCGAAGGAGAGGGCCGGGCCGGGGCGATCACGGGAGGACGTCATGGGCCGGCGACTACCGCTCGCACCGTCCTGCCGCATTGCGGCAGATCAAGGCGCCAGGTCGGGGCAGGCATAGACGGGAGGCGACCAACGCGCAAAGGAGCCCGTTATCATGGTCGACCCCCTTCTCGTGGAGTTGTCGCGCCTGCAGTTCGCGCTGACGGCGATGTATCACTTCCTGTTCGTACCCCTGACGCTCGGCCTTTCCGTCCTCGTCGCGATGATGGAGACCGTCTACGTCATGACGCGCCGCAAGATCTGGCGCGACATGACCAAATTCTGGGGACTGCTGTTCGGTATCAATTTCGCCCTCGGCGTCGCCACCGGGCTGACGATGGAATTCCAGTTTGGGATGAACTGGGCATTCTATTCCCACTATGTCGGCGACATCTTCGGCGCGCCGCTGGCGATCGAGGGCCTGATGGCCTTCTTCCTCGAGGCGACGCTGGTCGGGCTGTTCTTCTTCGGCTGGACGAGGTTGAAGCCGGTGACGCACATGGCGGTCACCTGGTTCATGGCGCTCGGCACCAACTTCTCCGCCCTGTGGATCCTGATCGCCAATGGCTGGATGCAGAATCCGGTCGGCGCCTCGTTCAATCCCGACACGATGCGGATGGAGGTCACCGACTTCTTCGCCGTCCTGTTCAATCCGGTGGCGCAGGCGAAGTTCGTCCATACGGTCGCGGCCGGCTACACGATGGGCGCCGTCTTCGTGCTGGCGATCTCGGCCTGGTACATCCTGAAGAACCGGCACGTCGAGCTGGCGAAGCGCTCCTTCGCCATCGCCAGCGCCTTCGGCCTGGCGGCGTCGCTGTCGGTCGTCGTTCTCGGCGACGAGAGCGGCTATGCCTTGACCGAGCATCAGAAGATGAAGCTCGCCGCCATCGAGGCGATGTGGCAGACCGAGGAGGCGCCCGCCTCCTTCACCCTGTTCGGTGTGCCGGACATGGCGACGCGTAGCACCGAACACGCGATCCACATCCCCTGGGCGATGGGCCTGATCGGCACCCGCTCCCTCGATACGAAAATGCCCGGCATCGAGGACCTCGTCGACCGCGCGAAGACGCGTATCCGCGACGGGCTCGTGGCCTATGACGCGCTGGAAGCGATCAAGTCCGACCGGAGCGACCAGGCGGCGCGCGCCACCTTCGAAAGGACCAAGGCCGATCTCGGCTATGCGCTTCTTCTGAAGCAGTATGTCGAAGATCCGCGGACGGCGAACGACGACGAGATCGACCGGGCCGCCTGGTCGACGGTGCCCGGCGTCCTGCCGCTGTTCTCGAGCTTCCGGATCATGGTGCTTCTCGGCTTTGCCATGATCGCCCTGTTCGCCGTCTCGCTGTTCTACACGATGCGCGAGGCGCGGGCGCCGCGCTGGCTCTTCCGTCTGGCCTTCCTGGCGTTGCCGGCCCCCTGGATCGCGGTGGAACTCGGCTGGCTCGTCGCCGAGTTCGGCCGGCAGCCCTGGATCATCGAGGGCGTCCTGCCGACCTTCCTCGCCACCTCCGAGCTCGGGGTGGTCGACCTTCTCGTCACCATCGCCGGCTTCACCCTTCTCTATGGCGGTCTCGCCGTCATCGAGGTGATGCTGATGGTGCGCGCCGTGAAGAAGGGCCCGGATCAGGTGATCGACGATCCGAGCGCACTTTTGCCCGGTACCGGAACGAGCGTCGAGGGCTATCGCCCCTTCGCCACGCCCGCCGAGTGACCCCGTTTCAAGAAGAAGGACAATCGAGATGTTCGACTTTCTCTTCGACTACGCCGTGCTGCGGCTCATCTGGTGGGTGCTGCTCGGCGTGCTCCTGATCGGCTTCGCCGTCACCGACGGCTTCGACATGGGGGTGGGTGCGCTCCTGCCCTTCGTCGCCCGGACCGACGTGGAACGGCGGGTGGCGATCAACACCATCGGCCCGGTCTGGGAGGGCAACCAGGTGTGGTTCATCCTCGGCGGCGGCGCGATCTTCGCGGCCTGGCCGGCGCTCTACGCGCTCAGCTTCTCGGGCTTCTACCTCGCCATGTTCCTGGTGCTGGCGGCGATGATCCTGCGGCCGGTCGGCTTCAAGTATCGGTCCAAGCGGCCCGAGGCCCGCTGGCGGCGGAACTGGGACATCGCCCTGTTCGTCGGCGGCGCGGTGCCGGCGCTGATCTTCGGCGTCGCCGTCGGCAACACGCTTCAGGGTGTGCCCTTCCACTTCACCAACGATCTGAGGCCGATCTACGAGGGAACGCTGTTCGGCCTCTTGAATCCGCTGGCGCTCTATTGCGGCCTCGTATCGCTGGCGATGATCGCCATGCACGGCGCCGCCTGGCTCGCCTTCAAGGCGGAAGGGCCGGTCGCCGACCGTGCGGCGAAATTCGGCGCCAAGCTCGGACTCGCGACTGCCGTGCTCTTTGCTCTCGGCTGGATCCTCGTCGCCTTCGGCCTTCTCGGCGGCTATGAAGTCGTCGGCACCCAGGCCGTCGCCGGGCCGTCCAACCCGCTGCTCAAGGACGTGGTCGTCGCGCCGCAGGCGTGGCTCGCCAACTACGCGGTCCATCCGCTGCTGATCGTCGTGCCGCTGCTCGGCATTGCCGGTCCGCTGCTGGCGGCGCTCGGTTTCGCGACGCGTCGGGACGGGGCGACCTTCGTCGCCTCGGCGCTCGGCGTCGTCGGCATCGTCTCCACCGTCGGCATCTCGATGTTCCCCGTGATCCTGCCGTCGAGCACCAACCCGGCGCAGTCGCTGACCGTCTTCGACGCCTCGTCCAGCGAATCCACCCTGCGTATCATGCTGATCGCCACGGTGATCTTCCTGCCGATCATCCTCGCCTATACGAGCTGGGTCTACAAGGTGCTGTGGGGCAGGGTCCGCGAGGAAGACGTCGAGGCCCCGGGTTCGGCGGCCTACTGAGCCGCCGCCCTCAAACCATGCAGCCGGCGACGGCGGGACGAGTTCTTCGTCCCGCCCAAGCGCCGGACAGTCCCGATCGAGGAGCTCTTCCCATGTGGTATTTCGCCTGGATTCTCGGCCTTGGTCTTGCCGCCGCCTTCGGCATTCTCAACGCCCTGTGGTACGAACTGCGCACCCTCCGTCATGCCGACGAAGCGGAAACGCCGCCGCTGCCGACGCCCTGAGACGCGGCATCCGGCAGGCCGGGGCGAGCGGCCGGGGCGAGGGGGCGGGGCGAGGGGGCGGGCGCGCCTCGACCCCGGCGGCAAGAAGTCGCGACGCGCCTCTTCTCGGGCATCAGGCCGGTCGACGGAGCCGCTCGATCAGTGCCGGAAGCTCGGCGACGACGCCGGTGACGGAAAAGAGGAAGCGGGAAGAGGCGCGAGCCTGAACGTCGGCTCGGAGCCTCGACCATGGCTTGACCGACGAGCCGGACCGTCCTCACCCCAAGCGCCTGGCGTGCCAGCGCAGATGGTCTTCCATGAAGGTGGAGATGAAATAATAGCTGTGGTCGTAACCCGGCTGCATGCGGAGCGTCAGATCGATCCCGGCCCTGGCGCAGGCGGCTTCGAGAAGCTGCGGCTTGAGCTGCTCGGCGAGGAAGCCGTCCGCCTCGCCCTGGTCGACCAGAAGGGCGTCCACCCTGGCGCCGTCCTCGATCAGGGCCACGGCGTCGTGCTTGCGCCATGCCGCCTTGTCGTCGCCGAGATAGCCCGGCAGCGCCTTGTGGCCCCACGGCACCTGGCTCGGCGCGACGATGGGCGCAAAGGCCGAGACCGCCTTGTAGCGGTCCGGGAAGGTCAGGCCGATGGTCAGCGCGCCATGGCCGCCCATGGAATGGCCCATGATCGACTGACGGTCGCTATCGGCGGGAAAGTTCTCGGCGATCAGTCCGGGAAGCTCGTCGGTGACGTAGCTCCACATGCGGTAATGCCTGGCGAAGGGCTGCTGCGTCGCATCGACGTAGAAGCCGGCGCCGAGCCCGAAGTCATAGGCCTTGTCGACGTCGTCGGCGACGTCTTCGCCGCGGGGGCTGGTGTCGGGAGCGACGAAGATCAGGCCGAGTTCGGCGCACAGCCGACGATATTCGCCCTTCTCCGTGACGTTGGCATGGGTGCAGGTGAGGCCCGACAGATACCACACGACGGGCAGCTTCGCCCCGTCGGCATGGGGCGGCACGAAGACCGAAAAGGTCATGTCGGTGCCGGTTTCGCGCGAGGCATGTTTGTAGACGCCCTGGATGCCGCCATGGGCGGCATTGGTCGAAACGGTTTCCATCGTGCTGTCTCCCTCGTGAAGAATTTCGGCGAACGCTGCGCGCGGAGCGTTCAGGATCCGGGCGATCCGGCTCGCCTCATGTCGATATGCGCTATGCCGTCCTCGTCGTAAGGCGCGGAGGCCGCCACGAATCCGTGCCGGCCGTAGAAGGCTTCGAGATGCGCCTGCGCCGACACCACGATGGCGCGGCCCGAAAAGCATTCGGCCGCGTAGCGCAAGGCCTCGGCCATCATGTCGTGGCCATAGCCACGGCCCCTGTAGGCCGCGGCCGTCGCGACGCGGCCGATCCGGACCGCGTCCTCGTCGCGGAGGATGCGCAGGCATCCCGCGAGGTCCTCGCCGACGAACTGGCGCAGATGGATCGCCTGCGGGTCGCACCCGTCGATCTCGGCAAAGACGCAGGCCTGCTCGACGACGAAGACCAGGCTGCGCAGCCGCAGGAGATCGTGCACCTCGACGGCCGTCAGTTCCTCGAACGCGCTCCATCGCAACGCGATCTCCGGCCCGGCGGTTTCAGGCTCTGCGGTCTCCTGGCGGGCCGACACGTTCAGTAGACGACGACGGACCGGATCGACTTGCCCGCGTGCATCAGGTCGAAGCCCTTGTTGATCTCTTCGAGGGTGAGGGTGTGGGTGATCATCGGATCGATCTGGATCTTCCCGTTCATGTACCAGTCGACGATCTTGGGCGTGTCGGTGCGTCCGCGCGCGCCGCCGAAGGCCGAGCCCTTCCAGACGCGGCCGGTGACCAGCTGGAACGGACGGGTCGAGATTTCCTTGCCGGCTTCCGCCACGCCGATGACGACCGAGACGCCCCAGCCGCGATGGCAGGCTTCCAGCGCCTGACGCATGACCGTGGTGTTGCCGGTGCAGTCGAAGGTGTAGTCGGCGCCGCCGCCGGTCAGTTCGACGAGATGAGCGACGATGTCGCCGTCGATCTCCTTCGGGTTGACGAAATCGGTCATCCCGAATTTCTCGCCCCATTCCTTCTTGTCGTTGTTGAGATCGACGCCGATGATCTTGTCGGCGCCGACGAGCTTCGCCCCCTGGATGACGTTGAGGCCGATGCCGCCGAGGCCGAAGACGACGACGTTGGCGCCGGGCTCGACCTTCGCCGTGTTGACCACGGCGCCGACGCCGGTGGTGACGCCGCAGCCGCAGTAGCAGGCGGTCTTGAACGGCGCATCGGTGCGGATCTTCGCGACGGCGATCTCCGGCAGGACGGTGAAGTTGGAGAAGGTCGAGCAGCCCATGTAATGGAAGATCGGCTGGCCCTTGTAGGAGAGGCGCGAGGTGCTGTCCGGCATCAGGCCCTTGCCCTGGGTGGCGCGGATGGCGGTGCAGAGATTGGTCTTGCCGGAGAGGCAGGACTTACACTGCCGGCATTCGGGCGTGTAGAGCGGGATGACGTGGTCGCCCGGCTTCACATAGGTCACGCCCGCGCCGACCTCGCGCACGATGCCGGCGCCTTCGTGACCGAGGACCGAGGGGAAGAGGCCCTCCGAATCCAGACCGTCGAGCGTGTAGGCATCGGTGTGGCAGATGCCCGTCGCCATGATCTCGACGAGGACTTCGCCCTGTTTCGGGCCTTCGAGATCGAGTTCGACGATCTCGAGCGGTTTCTTGGCCTCGAAGGCGACGGCGGCTCTGGTCTTCATGCGGGCAGACTTCCTCGAACGCGGTGGTTGCCGCTTGGTAGCCGTTTCGAGCCGGCTTGCAAATCCCTCAGGTGCCGCGCGAATGCATGACCTTCGCGGGGTTCGCTGCCGGATGAGCCGATGAACGGGATTTTGCGCAAATGAGCGGTCCGGCTGTCAGGTCCGGTCCCTGTCGACAGCGGGCTTGAGCGGTCTCGTTCACGCCGCCTCGGCCGTGACCGCCGCCAACCCCTCGCGCAACCGGCGAGCCGCGCCGCAGCCCGTCTCAGCCGGCGGGGCCTGCCGCCGCCCAGTCGGCGCGGACCCGGCCCTTCTCCGGGTCGTAATGGGGAAAACGCGTGACCGTCGCGCCGATCCGCTTCTGCTGCCCGTCGAGCTTGCCGATCTCGACCGCCGTGCCGATCTCGGCCAGCGAGGCGTCGAGCCGGGCGAGGGCGATCGACTTGCCGAGGACCGGCGAGCGCATGGCGCTGGTCACCACGCCGACGCGCGCCCGGCCGACATGGATGCAGTCGCCGTGGGACACCGCCTCGTTGCCGGCGACGTCGAGACCGACGAAGGTCTTCTGCGGCGACGCCCGCCGCCGCTCGGTCGCCGCCTGTCCGACATAGGGGTCGGCGGATTCTCTTGGAATGGTGAAGCCGATTCCCGCCTCGAACGGGTCGGTCTCGTCGGAAAAGTCGTAGCCGGCAAAAACCAGGCCCGCCTCGATGCGGACCATGTCGAGGGCGGCGAGGCCCAAGGGTTTCAGCCCGAGCGGGCCACCGGCGGCGAAGACCGCGTCCCAAAGCGCCTCGTCGCTCGAGGGGTGGCACCAGATCTCGAAGCCGAGCTCGCCGGTATAGCCGGTTCGCGAGACGACGACGGGCCTGTCGGCGATGCGGCCGATGGTGAAGCGGAACCATTTCAGCTCCTCGGCCGAGGGCTGGTGCGGCGGGGTCTTGAGGATCTGCCGGAGGATCTCGCCGGAGCGCGGGCCCTGCAAAGCGAGATTGTCGAGCTGGGCGGTGGAATTGCGGACGAAGGCCTTGAGGCCGTGCTTGCCGGCGAGTTCCCGCAGCCAGTGGCCGGAATAGTCGTCGCCGCAGACGAGCCGGAAATTGTCCTGCCCGAGCCGAAAGATCGTGCCGATCGGCGGCGGACCGCCGATCGCGGATCATGGCGTCGGGCCGGCTCAGCCCTTGCCGTGGAACTTCTCGAAGTCCCGGCTTTCGTGATGGGTGCCGTACCAGATGGCGGCGACCACGACGGCGACGGATGCGAGAAGGCAGACCATCGTGCCGAAGCCGGAACCGGCGAAGGTGAAGTAGGTCTCGACGCCGTCCCATTGGGTGATGGGCGATGTGTTCATGACTGCGATCCTTGTCTGATGGGAGTTTTCACTCGGCGGGAACGGCGGCCGGGGTGCCGGTCGTCACGGGCGACATGACGGGGGTCGCCGGACGCGTCATGCCCTCCGGATAAGCCTCGATCGGGACCTCGACGAGATCGAGGCCCATGATCTCGACGTCCCGGGGAACGCGCAGATAGCCGGTCGCCTTCATCACGGCGGACATCGCATAGCCGGGGATGAAGCCGAGCGCGCCCATGACGATCAGGCCGACCAGCTGGCCGGTGAGCGACACCGGCGGCATGTCGCCGACATTGGGATATCCGGCAGCGAAGAGGCCGACGGCGAGGACGCCCATGGCGCCGCCGGCGCCGTGGACCGCCACCGCGCCGACCGCATCGTCGATGCCCGCCCGCTCGAGCGCGTTCGCGATCATCGGCGCGACGAAGCCGGCGACGACGGCGATGACGAAGGCGAGCGGCGGATACCAGACGTCGAGGCCCGACGCCGCCGAGATGATGCCGACGAGGCCGCAGGACATCATCCAGAACGGATCGCGGGTCTTCACCCAGCCGCCGATGATGCCGCCGGCAAACGCCATGACGGTGTTGAAGGCGAAGGCGGACAGCGTCGCCGGCTGGCCGAAGATGTTGGTCCACTGGGCGCCGGCATTGTAGATGATGCAGCCGCCGAGGAAGCCGAAGAAGCCGACGATGATCAGCATCAGGCCGACGACGGTCAGCGGTACGGAATGGGCCTTGATGGCGTTCGGCGTGCCGTCGGGATCGTATTTGCCGATGCGGGGGCCGAGATTGATCAGGACGCCGAGGGTGAAGGCGCCGGCGACGAGATGCACGCAGCCGGCAGCGCCGACGTCGTGGAAGCCGAACTCGGTCGTCAGCCAGCCGGCCGGATGCCAGCCCCAGGCCGCGGCGAGGATCCAGACCACCGAGCCGAGGACGATCGCCAGGATCAGGAAGGCGGTCAGGCGGATTCGCTCGATCACCGCGCCCGACATGATCGAGGCCGTCGTCGCCGCGAACAGCGCGAAGGCCGCCCAGAAGACGCCGGTGGCGTTGTCCGAGAGATTCGGGCCCATGGCGCTCGACCAGGGAAGGGCCACCTCCGATCCCTCCGCGATGGTCAGGCCGCTCGGAAAGGCGTTGTAGATCCACCAGCCGAAGAAGAAGAAGGTCGGCACGACGAAGGCGAAGGCGAGGAGGTTCTTGGTGCCCGCCGCGAGCACGTTCTTCGCCCGCGAGGCGCCCATCTCATAGGCCAGGAAGCCGGCATGGATGGTGATCATCAGGGCGGTACACCACCAGTAGAAAATCTCCATGTTGATGGTGTCGGACATCTTGGAGCCGGCTTCGAGCGCCGCCACCTTCTGTCCGAGTTCCATGAGCTGCTGTTCCATGTCGTTCTCCTTGGCTCCAGACCCGGGATAGCGGCGCATTCAAGACTTGGCCGCACGTACTCTGAGGAAACAATTTTTATTCATGCGAGAATTGTGCCAACTGCCACGGCATGGCTTTCGGAAGAAAAATCTCCCGTTTTCGCGCTCATCTGGCGGTGCTTCGGAGAAGGATCGTCCCGCGAAGGCCTGAACGCGGGAACGATCCTCCCGGCGATGGTGGCGGGCCTCGCCGCGGCGGTCTGCAACGGGCGGAATTTCGGCAACCACTGCACAGTTTTCATCCATCGCGTCGGTTTCGGTCGGGAGGGCCTTCTGCCCGCCCGCCCGTCGCCCCGGGCGCTGCGGCGACTGCCGAAATCAGCGCCGTTCGTGCAGGGGATGGGTGCGCAGCCGGAGCGGATCGTAGAACGGGGTGCGCACGACGTGAGCCGGCAGCGCGCCGGCCGGCGAGCCGACCTCGAGCGCCGTTCCGATCGCCGCAAGGCCCGGCTCGACGTGGCACAGCGCCAGGGATTTCATCAGGTAGCGGCTGAAGGTCGAGCTGTTGACGGTGCCGACCTCGCGACCGTCTCGCAAGAGCGCCGTGCCGGGTTCGACGGCCGTCGTCGCGTCGACCTCGATGCCGATCTGGGCGCAGCGGATCTTGCTCTTTCGCCGGACCAGCGCCGCCTTGCCGTGAAAGTCGGGCTTGTCGAGATCGACCGTCCAGTCGGCGCCCACCTCCCAGGGCGTCGTGTCGCCCTCCGGCATGTCGAAGGGAAAGAACAACAGCGCGCCCTCCACGCGGACGATGTCGAGGCAGGCCCAGGAAACCGGGATGACGCCGGACGGCGCGCCGGCTTCGAGGATCAGGTCCCAGATGGCGACGGCATCGCCGCTCCGGCAGAACACCTCGTAGCCGAGCTCGGCCGAATAGCCGCCCCTGGCGATCGAGACGGGAAAGCCGAAGAGTTTGGTTTCGGCGTGCTGGAAATAGGACAGGCCCGGCAGGTCGAGCGGGGTGTGGGCATTGAGGACGGCGAGCGACAGCCGCCCCTGCAGGGAAAGGATGTGGACGTCGTCGTTCTTCGCCCAGGTCGCGTCCCTGCCAGCGAAGAAGCCGCCGATGACGTCTTCCAGGGCACCGCCGCCATGGGAGAGGCGGAACCGGTCCGCGGCGTCGCGATAGACCAGGACGTCGTCGATCAGCGAACCGTTGTCGTCGACGATGTTGGAAATCGCCGACTGGCCGGGCTCGAGGCCGGCGACGTCGGAGGTCAGCATCCGGTCGAGGACGGCGGCGCTTTCCGATCCCGACACGTCGATCATCCGCAGCGCGGTGACGTCGAACAGGCCGGCCTTGCTGCGGACGGCGACGACCTCGTCGTCGGGGTCGCTCGCATAGGTCTGCGGCAGCGCCATTCCGTTCCATTCGCCGTCGAGCTTAGACCCGAGGGCGCGGTGGCGCTCCTCCAGCGCCGAATGCCGGGTGATCTCCACCATGGTGGGGTTCCTCCTTCGGTTGGCGGGCCATGGGAGGCGAGGCGGAATCCGGGCAAAACCCGTCCCTTCGCCGCCGGAGTACCGCGCGTCGTCGTTTGGTCGCATATCGGGGGAGGCCGCCGCGTGACGCCGGCCCCGCGGTCGTCAGTCCGGGAAGAACCCCGGCGAAGTTGGCGCGCCGTCGTCGTATGGCGCCAGCCATTCGAGGGTGGTCGCGCGGTAGTTGGTCAGGCCCTTGTAGTCGGCGAGATCGGCCGGCAGGTCGCGCAGCACCCGGTGGAAGCGGCGCCCCCATTTCGGCACCGTCACCAGTTCCCGCATCTTGATCAGATAGCAGCGGATGGAGAAGACGATCGCGTTGGAGCGTGGCAGCCGCCACAAGGCCTGCAGCTCGACCCTGAGATGCACCTTGTCGCCGACGTTTTCCGGCGTCACCGTGGTGCGGTCGATGCCCCAGCGGTGGTAGTTCTCCGGGCTGGTGTCGAGGCGGGGATTGATCGTCATCGTCCAGTTCAGGCGGCGGATCGGGCGGCCGATCTGCAGGTTGAGCAGGAACTTCAGCGCCCGTTCGAAGATGCCCATGTCATGGGCCCGCGGGACCGGCCCGTGCCATTCGATGAAGTTCATGCCGAGGTCGAAGTCGAGCGACCAGTCGGCCTGGCTGGTGACGATGCCGGCGTCCAGCCAGAGATTGTCGTCGCGCTGGTCGAGCAGGCAGAAATCGCCCTGGCACTGGCGGGTGACGTATTCCATCGGGCCGTAGGGAAGCGTCGCCGCGTCGCCGAAGGTGAAGCGCTGGTCGATGCCGAGCGGCCGGTTGACCCAGTGCCAGCGATCCCCGTCGCGATGCAGCGAAAACCACTGCGGATAATCGCGCGCCATCGAGGTCATCAACAGTTCCAGGAGATCCCATTCCGCCGTGATCATGTGCGGCAGCGACTGGCAGCGCAGGGGATCCTCGGCCAGGACCTTGGCCCGGTCGGCCATTTCGGCGACGTAGTGCTCGTCGATGTCGATCGGGAAGGCGGTGGCCGATTTCGGCGGCCCCGGCATGTGCTGCTCGATGTTCACCGCATACATGTACTGGTCGCGGTCGAAGGGGAACGGGAAGCGGCGGATGGATTCGGGCGAGTTCTCGAAGGTGAAATCGCCGCGAAACGTCTCGTCGCGGAAGAAGGAGGGCGTCCGGCTGAGGTCGAAGGCGAGGGACATCGGATCGTCTCCGTCGGGTCAAAGGTCGAGGACGAGCTCGCGCCCCTTCAGGCGCGACATGCAGATCATGATCTTGTCGCCGGCGCGGCGCTCCTCCGGCGAGAGGAAGTGGTCGCGATGGTCGAGTTCGCCGTCCGCCTCGATGACGTCGCAGATGCATTCGCCGCAGGCGCCGCCCCGGCAGAGATACGGCGCCTCGACGCCGATCCGCTCGATCGCCTCGAGCAGGCTCTCGTGCTCCCCGACCGTGGTCGACTTGCCGGATCGGGCGAGACGGACCGCGAACGGATCGCCCCCCGCCGGCGCCTCGAACCGCTCGGCATGAAGGTTCGCCTCCGGCCAGCCGGCGGCTCTTGCATCGGCGAAGACGGCATCGATCATCCGCTGCGGTCCGCAGACGTAGAGATGGCTGCCGAGCGGCTGGTGCGGGACGATCTCCCGGACCCGCAGCCGCTCCTGGCGTTCGCTGGAATAAAGCCGCATGCGGGACGCATGGCGCGCCTCGAGGTCCCGGCAGAAGGCGCCGGCCGCCTCGGAGCGCACCGCGTAATGCAGCTCGTACGAGGCACCGAGCCGCGAAAGCTCCTCGGCCATTGCGGCGATCGGCGTGATCCCGATGCCGCCGGCGACGAGGACGTGGTGGCGGGCGAGGCGATGGAGCGGAAAGAGATTGACCGGGGCCGAAACGCTCAGCGTGTCGCCTTCGCGAAGCCGCTCGTGGACGAAGCGCGAGCCGCCGCGCGACGTGGGAGAACGCAGGACGGCAATCTCGTAGGCTCCGCCCGCAAGGCTCGGCGCCGTCAGCGAATAGGAGTTGCGCAGGGTGCGGCCATTCGCTTCCAGGGTGACGACGGTGTGGGCGCCGGCCGAGGCGGGCGGCAGCGCCGCGCCATCCGCCGGCTCTAGACGAAGCCGCCTGACATGCGGCGTGACGGCCTCGGCCTCGGTGACGCGGACGGTGTATCGGGTTGCGCTCATCGTCGTCAGAACCTCGATGCCGCAGGCAGGACGCCAGGGGCCTCGGCGTCGGCGCAAACGCCCATGAAAGCCCCGAGGCGGCGGGAATAGTGGTCGCGGACCGTGAGGTTGATCCCGCAATGGCTGCAGGCAAAGGGGGTGACCGCGACCTCGTCCATCATTCCCTTGCAGTGGACGCACTGGACGCGCCGGGTCGCCGGCCCGGAGAGTTCCGTCGTCAGCCCGTCGCCGACGATCCCGCAGGCGACCGCCACCGCGCTCGCCTCGTCGAGGAAGGCTTCGCTCCCGGCGAGATGGACCTGCGTTCCCATCTTCGCCCGGGCGAGGTGAGCCCGAAAGGCGGTCAGCGCCGTCGCGCGGCTCGGATGCCGATGATAGGCCGCGCCGCCGAGCCCGGCGGGTCGGGCGGCGCCTACCGGCGCCACATGCACCACGGTCGCCCGCGACAGAAGTCCGTCCCGTCCGGCGAAAGCCGCCACAACGGCCTCGATGCCGTGGCCCTCCGCGCAGACGAGATGCGCCGAGGCCTGGTCGGCAGGATCGAGCTTGCCCCATATCGGCCGGCTCGTGATCTCGGACACGGATGACGACCTTTCACCAAAAGGAATATTGCTTTCTTGAGAGTACTCAAAATCTATCGTCTGTCAAAACGATTCCGACGCTTTTCGATGCATTTTTACGGATGCACAGAAACTGATCAAAATGCCGCCGGGGAGGGCGTTCACCCGGATGCCAGGCGCGGGGGCGCGCTCGATCAGTCGGCCGAAAGGAACCGCAGGCCGATGATTCCCGCGATGATCAGGGCGAGACAGATCAGGCGCGCCGGGCTGGCGGATTCGCCGAAGACGGCGATCCCCAGTGCGACCGTGCCCACGGTGCCGATTCCCGTCCAGACGGCGTAGGCCGTGCCGACCGGGAGGGTCTTCAGCGACCAGTTCAGGAGAACCAGGCTGACGACGATGAGGATGATCGTGACGACGCTGACGAGCGGACGGGTGAAGCCCTCCGACATCTTCATGCCG
Organism: Jiella avicenniae; assembly: GCF_021390325.1. Lineage (GTDB taxonomy): Bacteria > Pseudomonadota > Alphaproteobacteria > Rhizobiales > Rhizobiaceae > Jiella > Jiella avicenniae. The sequence continues at coordinate 199,487 of NZ_JAJUWU010000007.1, forward strand.
AGCGCCCAAGCGACTTCGAGCAGGCCGGCGACGATCAGCACGATCCAGGCGATGGGACGATTCCTCAAAATAGTCGGATCGCCCCGGGCCGGGGCAGGCGGAGGGACGGCGGTCGGCCGATGCCCGAAAATCGCTCGTCGCTTTCCGGGTCCGCGAGCTGGAGCGGCGAGCGGTACCGCTTCGCCGCTCAAACGTCGAGGGTATTCTCCCGCTCCCAGGCGGTGAAATGCCGGCAATAGCCGTTCCACTCGTCGTGCTTCAGCTTCACATAGGCGGCGCAGACGTCCTTTCCGAGCGCGTCGGTGAATTCCTCGTCGGCGGCAAAGGCGCGCACTGCGTCGAGAAGGTTGAGCGGAAGCTTCGGCGCGTCGGTGAGCATGTGGCCGTCGCGATACATGTCGAGATCGCTGTGCGGCCCCGGGTCGGCGTCGGTGCGCAGGCCGTCGAGACCGGCGGCGATGATCGCCGCCTGCAGGAGATAGGGGTTCGCCGCGCCGTCGGGCAGGCGGAGTTCGAAGCGGCCCGGCCCCGGCACGCGCACCATGTGGGTGCGATTGTTGCCGGTCCAGGTGATCGAGTTCGGCGCCCACGTCGCGCCGGAAGTGGTGCGCGGCGCGTTGATGCGCTTGTAGGAATTGACGGTGGGGTTGGTGACCGCCGGCAGGGCCGGCCCGTGCTTCATGATGCCACCGAGAAAGGCTCTGCCCTTGGCCGAGAGGCCGAAGGGCTGGCCCTCGTCGGCAAAGGCGTTGACGCTTCCGTCCTCGTTCCAGACCGAGACGTGGCAGTGGCAGCCATTGCCGGTGAGGCCGGCGAAGGGCTTCGGCATGAAGGTGGCGCGCAGCCCGTGCTTCTCGGCGATCGAGCGGACCATGAACTTGAAGAAGGAATGCTTGTCGGCGGTCTTCAGCGCGTCGTCGAAGGCCCAGTTCATCTCGAACTGGCCGTTCGCGTCCTCGTGGTCGTTCTGATAGGGCTGCCAGCCGAGCGCCAGCATGTGGTCGCAGATCTCGGCGACGACGTCGTAGCGGCGCATGAGGGCCTGCTGGTCGTAGCAGGGCTTGGTCGCCGCATCGAAGCGGTCGGAAATTTCGCCGCCCTCGGCATCGAGCAGGAAGAACTCGGCCTCGACGCCGGTCTTGACCCGGTAACCTTCCCTCGCGGCGTCGTCGACGAGCTTCTTCAGGACGACGCGCGGCGCCTGGGCAAGCGGTGCGCCGTCCATCACCAGGTCGGCGGCGACCCATGCGACGTCGGGCTTCCAGGGCAGCTGGATGACGCTGCCCGAGTCCGGCATGGCGAAGAGGTCGGGATCGGCGGGGGTGAGATCGAGCCATGTCGCAAAGCCGGCAAAGCCCGCGCCATCCCTCTGCATCTCGCCGATCGCCTGGGCCGGCACGAGCTTCGCCCGCTGTGCCCCGAACAGGTCGGTGAAGGAGATCATGAAGTATTTGACGCCGTTCTCGGCGGCGAAAGATGCCAGATCGCTGCTCATCGGTCCCCTCGCGGTGCTGTCGTCATACCGACGGGCAGGACGCCGAAGCCTCCGCCCGTCGCGTTCGATCGCGGTCGCCGGCTCCGGGCCGCAGGCTCGAAGACGATCGCGATGCCGAACCGGGAGGCAAGTTCGATGCCTCCCGGTCGCATGTGAAAGGACGCCGCCTCCCCAGGCGTATTCGGTCTCGGCTGCGAGGTCTCAGAGCCCCGTCCTGCCGGGTATCCAGGTCGTTCCCGCCAGCGGAACCTCCGCCATCGCCGCCGCCTCGATGGTCAACGCCACGAGGTCCTCCGGCTCCAGATTGTGCAGATGGTTGTGGCCGCAGGCCCGCGCGATGGTCTGCGCCTCGAGCGTGATGACCTTCAGATAGTTGGCGAGCCGACGGCCGGCGGCGACCGGATCGAGCCGTGAGGCGAGTGCCGGATCCTGGGTGGTGATGCCGGCGGGATCCTTACCCTCGTGCCAGTCGTCATAGGCGCCCGCCGTGGTGCCGAGCGCATTGTACTCGGCCTCCCAGCGCGGATCGTTGTCGCCGAGGGCGACGAGGGCGGCCGTGCCGACGGAGACCGCATCGGCCCCTAGCGCCAGAGCCTTGGCGACGTCGGCGCCGTTGCGGATGCCGCCGGAGACGATCAGCTGCACCTTCCGGTGCATGCCGAGATCCTGCAGGGCTTTGACCGCCGGACGGATGCAGGCGAGGGTCGGCAGGCCGACATGCTCGATGAAGACGTCCTGGCTCGCTGCGGTGCCGCCCTGCATGCCGTCGATGACGACGACGTCGGCTCCCGCCTTCACGGCGAGCGCGGTGTCGTAATAGGGCCGCGATCCGCCGACCTTGATGTAGATCGGCTTTTCCCAGTCGGTGATTTCCCGCAGTTCGAGGATCTTGATCTCGAGGTCGTCCGGCCCCGTCCAGTCGGGATGGCGGCAAGCCGAGCGCTGGTCGATGCCCTTCGGCAGCGTGCGCATCTCGGCGACGCGGTCGGAGATCTTCTGGCCGAGCAGCATGCCGCCGCCGCCGGGCTTGGCGCCCTGGCCGACGACGATCTCGATCGCGTCGGCGCGGCGAAGATCGCTCGGGTTCATGCCGTAGCGCGAGGGCAGATACTGGTAGACCAGAAGCTCGGAATGGCCTCGCTCCTCGTCTGTCATGCCGCCGTCGCCGGTGGTGGTCGAGGTGCCGGCGATGGTCGCGCCGCGTCCGAGCGCCTCCTTGGCGGGGCCGGACAAGGCGCCGAAGCTCATGCCGGCGATCGTCACCGGGATCTTCAGCTCGATCGGCTTTCTGGCAAAGCGGGTGCCGAGGGTGACGGAGGTGTCGCAGCGTTCCCGATAGCCCTCCAGCGGATAGCGCGACATCGAGGCGCCGAGGAACAACAGGTCGTCGAAATGCGGCACCTGCCGCTTCGTGCCGCCGCCGCGGATGTCGTAGATGCCGGTGGCGGCCGCGCGCCGGATCTCGGCCATCGACGCGTCGTCGAAGGTGGCGGACTTGCGCGGCGGGGTCGGCGGGTTGTGATAGCTCATGGGCTGAAACTCCCGCCTCAATAGGCGTCGGCATTGTCGATGTTGAAGGTGTAGAGTTTTCGGGCCGAGCCGTAGCGGCGGAATTGCGCCGGCTCGACCTCCGCCATGCCCGCCGCGGCGAGCAGCCGCTCGAGGGTTTGCAGATGCTCCGGCCGCATCTCCTTTTCGACGCAGTCGGCGCCGAGGCTCTTCACCTTGCCGCGCACGAACAGCTTCGCCTCGTAGAGCGAGTCGCCCAGCGCCTCGCCGGCGTCGCCGCAGACGACCAGGTGGCCGGACTGTCCCATGAAGGCCGACATGTGGCCGACATTGCCGCCGACGACGATGTCGATGCCCTTCATCGAGATGCCGCAGCGCGAGGAGGCGTTGCCTTTGATGACAAGGAGGCCGCCGCGCCCTGTGGCGCCGGCATATTGCGAGGCGTCGCCTTCGACGACGACGCGGCCCGACATCATGTTTTCCGCAACGCCCGGGCCGGCCGAGCCGTGGATGGTGATGTCGGCGGCCGCATTCATCCCGCCGCAATAATAGCCGACGGAGCCGTGCACCGCGACGGTGACGGGCTCGGAGCAGCCGACCGCGACGGCGTGGCTGCCGCGCGGATTGCGGATCTCGAAGGCCCGGTCGTTGGTCTTCGGGGTGACGGCGTGAAGCGCATGATTGAGGTCGCGCAGCGGCGTCGCCGCGAGGTCGAAGGCTGGCATGGCGATCGGATCCCTTGGGGAAAGGCGTGTCGGTCGGATCAGGCGGCGAGCATCGCCTGGCCGGCGGCGCCGTCCCGATCCCAGAAATAGACCGAGGCGGGCTCGGGCTCCCAGACACGGGCAGCGTCGATGCCGGGCAATCCGACGAGTGCGCGGTATTCGGACCCGAAGGCGACGTAGCGCTCGGTCTCGGCCATCACCGCGGGCTTGCAGGCGATCGGATCGCGCAACACGCCGAAGCCGGTCTTCGTCCCGACGACGAAGGTGAAGAAGCCGTCGAGGTCGTCGAGCGCGCTGGTCAGCGCCTCGCCGAGGTTGCTGCCGGCCCGCATGCGGGCGGTGAGATAGGCGGCGGCGACCTCGGAATCGTTTTCGGTCTCGAAGCCGATGCCCTGCCGGAGGAGGTCGCGCCGCAGATTGTTGTGGTTCGAAAGCGAGCCGTTGTGGACGAGACACTGGTCGTCGCCGGTGGAGAAGGGATGGGCGCCGAGGGTCGTCACCGCCGATTCCGTCGCCATCCGCGTGTGGCCGATGCCGTGGGTGCCGCGCATCGAGCGGATCGCAAAGCGGGAGACGACGTCCTTGGGAAGGCCCGTCTCCTTGTAGATCTCCATGGTCTCGCCGACGCTCATGATCCGGAACGTCTGCGGTGCCGCGGCGAAGGCGGCGCGCAGCGCGTCGACCTTTTCGCGGTCGATCTCGATCACCGCGTGGCTATCCTTGACGGTAATAGGGGCAGACTTGCCCGCCACGTCACGGACGAGAGTTTCGAGGACCGGAAACTCCGTGCGAGGCGCGTCGGACTGGACGGTGACCTTCATCCGGCCGGGGGTGGCCTTGCCATAGATCGCGATGCCGGCCGAGTCGGGCCCGCGATCGGTCATCGTGATCAGCATGTCGGACAGCATCTCGCCGAGCCGATCTTCGAGAGCGCGATCCTTCAGAAACAATCCGACGATGCCGCACATGACCACGCTTCCCTGTGACTTTCGATGCAAGGAAGCCTGACAGAGCGATTTGCGTTCGTCAACTGTGAAGAAAGAGTTTTTCTCCAGAAGGGTTGTTCAGGCGCGGGGCAGCCCCCTCATTCGATCCGGCCGCGCTGCGGATAGCAGATGATCGAAAGATAGCGCGCCGGCAGCGCGACCAGTTCCTCGGGCCCGTGCGGCGCGTCGGCATCGAAGAAGAAGCTGTCGCCGGGCCGCATGTGGTAGCGGCTGTCGGCGTGGCGATAGATCACTTCGCCTTCCAGCATGTAGAGGAACTCCATGCCGTCGTGCTGGAAGGTCGGGAAGACGTCGGAACCGGTGGTGAGGGTGATCAGATAGGGCTCGACGGTGACGCCGCTGGAGTTGTTGTCGATGTGGCCGAGGAGATTGTACTGATGGCCGGCCCGGGTGCCGCGCCGCTCCAGCTCGACGCCTTCCCCGGCTTTCACGAAGACCGCGTTGCGGACCTCCTCGAACCGGCGGAAGAAGGCGGTCAGCGGCACGCCGAGGGCGCGGGACAGCGCCTGCAGCGTCGTCAGCGAGGGCGAGATGTTGCCGTTCTCGATTTTCGACAGCATGCCGAGCGAGATGCCGGTCGCCGAGGCGAGATCGCTGACCGTGATCCCGAGCGTCTTGCGGAAGGCGCGAACCTCGTGGCCGATTGCCGCCTCGAGGTTGTTCTCCTTGGCCTCACGGACGGCATGCGGATCCTGTGTCAGCGCGGGCTGTCCGCCGGTGCTGCCGGAGTCGGCTTGGGCGGATTTCGCGGGCTTGGCGGCGGGTCCGGACATGGGGTACTCCTGCTGGTCCTCCCGCAGTTATCCTCGGGGTGAATGGATTTCAACTCTCAGGAAAGCCGGGGCCGCTTTTCCGCAGCTTCGACGGTGAAAGACCGGTTTCCGCCCGGATCACCCGGGCGAAATGCGAAGGGCTGACGAAGCCCGTCGCCAGAGCGATCTCGGAGATGTCCAGCGGGCTCTGGCGCAGAAGGCGAATCGCGTGGCGGACGCGGATCGCCTGGTAGACCTGTGAAAAGCTCCTCCCGAGATGGCCGGCGAAGAGGCGGTCGAGCTGGCGCACCGATACTCCGGCATAGCGGGCGATCTCGCTTCGCGACAGCGGCGCCTCGATGACCGCCTCCATCCGCTCCAGCGCGGCGAGGAGCGCCGGCCGATGGACGCCGTAGCGTTCGGCCAGCGCGGCGCGCTGCGGCGCCGAGGCTTCGCCGATCTCGGTGTGGAGGAACCAGTCCGACACGCGCCGGGCGAAGGCCGGCCCCATCCGCTCGCCGATCAGCGCATGCATCATGTCGAGCGGTGCGACGCCGCCGCCGCAGGTGAGACGGTCCCGGTCGAGCACGTAGCGCGCCGGCCGTGGCTCGAGGTCGGGAAACGCCTCCTTCAGGGCGGCGGCATGCTCCCAATGGATGGTGAAGTCGCGTCCGGACAAGAGGCCTGCGGTGGCGAGCACATAGGCGCCGCCGGAAATGCCGCCGAGCCGGGTGCCGCTCCGCGAGAGCCGCCGCAGGGCCGCATGGATCTGCGGCACATTCCAGTCGGCCGGCCGGCCGCCGGCGCAGACGAACAGCATCGAAAGCTCCGGCGAAGCCATTGCCACCGGGTCGGTCGCGATGCCGATCCCGCCTGAGGATATGACTTCGCCGCTCTCGGCGCCGAAATGGCGGATGCGATAGAGTTCGCGGCCGGCGAGGAGATTGGCGGCCCGCAACGGCTCGGTCGCGCTCGCAAAGGACATCATCGCAAAGCCCGGCAGGAGCACGAAGCCGATCGACTGGGCGGCAAGATCCGGAAGTGGCGAATGGGGCATCTGTCTCTCACCGACGCTTCGACGCCTCTTACAGACTAGCCCTGCGCGGTGTCGAAGCCCACCCTCCAACCCGGAAAACCCGCGTCGCCCGCCGTTCGGCGATGCTGCGGCCGTTTGCAACGAAGGAGAGCCCGATCATGCCCGGACCGACACCCGACCCGGTGGAAAGCGACGCCACCCTGCCGAAGGAAGTCGACGTCGTCGTCATCGGTGGCGGCATCGTCGGCACCTCGACGGCGCTGGAACTGGTCGAGCGCGGCTTCTCCGTGGCGCTTCTGGAAAAAGGCGTGATCGCCGGAGAGCAATCCAGCCGCAACTGGGGTTGGGTCCGCATGTCCCGGCGCGATCCGCGCGAGATCGACCTGATGGCGGCGTCGATCCGCATCTGGGAAACGCTGGGGGAGCGCGTCGGCGCCGATCTCGGCTATCGCCAGTGCGGCATCGTCGTGCCGTTCCACTCCGAGGATTTCAAGCAGCAGAATCTCGACTGGCTGAAGCACATCGAGGGCAAGCAGATCCGCGTCGGCCCGGTCGATTCGGGAGAGATCCGGGCGATGCTGCCGGAGATGGAACTCGCCTATGACGGCGGGCTCTACTCGCCGACCGACGGGCGGGCCGAGCCGCAGCGCGCCGCTCCCGCCATCGCCCGCGCCGCCAGGGCCAGGGGCGCGAGCATCCTCACCAATTGCGCGGTGCGCCGGATCGACGTCGCCGGTGGTCGGATCGCCGGGGTGGTCACGGAAAAGGGGCGGATCGCCGCCGGACGGGTCGTGGTGGCGGGTGGCGCCTGGTCGCGGCTCCTGCTGCGCGGCATCGACGTGACGCTGCCGCAGCTGAAGGTGCTCAACTCCGTCTGCCGCACCGAGCCGGTGCCGGACGGCCCGGAGCTGACGGTGCGCGGGCCGGACTTTTCCGTCCGCAAGCGCGCCGACGGCGGCTACACCGTCTCGACGCTCGCCTCCAACGTCTACGATCTGACGCCCGACAGCTTCCGCTTCCTCAAGGCGTTCGTGCCGGCCTTGAAGATGGAGTGGTCGGCGCTTTCGCCGCGCATCGGCAAGCGGTTCGTCCGCGAGTGGCGGGACATGCGCCGCCGGGCGGACGACGAGATCTCGGCCTATGAGGAGACCCGCATCCTCGATCCCGAACCGAACGTCGCCATGACCGACGCCGCGCTCGCCCGGCTGGCCGCGGCCTTCCCGGCGTTCCGGGGCGCCAGGATCGCCCAGCGCTGGGCGGGGCTGATCGACGTGACGCCGGACGCCGTGCCGGTGATCTCGACGGTGGAGAAGCGGCCGGGCCTCGTCGTCGCGACCGGCTTTTCCGGGCACGGCTTCGGTCTCGGTCCGGGGGCAGGGCGGCTCGCCGCCGATCTCGTCGCCGGGGCGAGCCCGATCGTCGATCCGGCGGCCTTCCGCCTGTCGCGGTTTTCCGACGGCTCGAAGATCGTTCCCCTGACCGGGGTGTGACGGCCCACGCCCGGAACGCGATGTCCGGGCGCCTGGGTCGACCTGACGCTCATGGCTGCTCGGGGCAGGGGCCACGCCGGCCTCGATGAGGGCTCTGCCGGTGTGGCGGACGCCTCGAAGAACGGCCCGATCAGGCCTTGCGCTGTTCGCTCGGACCGTCGAGGTCGAGCTCGCCGAGAAGCCGCTTCATCTCTTCCTCGAGATCGATTTCCTGGGACGCCCGCGCCTGTCTTTGCGGCATCGCCGGAGCGGCGACGGGAGCAGGCGCGCGTTCAGCCGCGGCCGAGGGGCGCCCTGCGCCGTCGGAAGCGCTCGCCGGTGCGGGAGCGGGGTTTGCCGCGGGCTTGGTGGCGGGGACCTGCGACACGGCAGGCCGAGGCTGCGGCGCTGGACGGGCCTGCGCAGCCTCGGTCGGCGCCGGGTTGCTTTCGGTCGCGGTGGATGCGGCGGAGGCCTGCGCGGGGGCAGCGGTCGCTTTCGCGTGATCGGGGGCGGCGGGCGTGCGGGGCTGCGGGGCCTGACGCTGGTCGGCTTCGCGCGGCGGGGCTTTCGGGCCGGTGGGCGCCTGAGCTGCCTCAGGCGGCTCGCCGCCCTTTGCCGCCGGGGCCTCGGCCGCGTCGGCTTTTGCCGGGCCGCCGGGCGTGGCTTCGCCGGTTCGTTGCGGCGCTGCCGCTGGAGGGGCGGCGGCCGGCGACGGCCGGGGAGCCTCGGCCGCCGTGGCGGCGGCTTGTTCCGCAAACGCCGCGTCGATGTCCTCGCTCAGCTGCGAGGTGAGATCGGCGGAGAGAAAATCCTCGATGCTGCGGCTTGCAGCCTCGCGGCTGCCGGCTTCGGCCCTGCTCTCGCCGGGGCGCGCCGATGCCGGCGGTGCAGGCGAAGCCACGGGCGCGCGCGGCGGCGTATCGGTTCGACCATAGCGCCGCGACTGGATGGCGCTCGCAAAGCTGCGGACGGAGAGCGGCCGCCCGTCCTCGCCGGCGCTTGCCGCCGGGCGCGCCGCCGCCCTTCGCTCCGCGGCCACTTCGCTCGAGACTTGGCGATCGGCGCCTGCCCCCACCGGCAGGGAGCGGGGGGTGGGATCGATCGTCGGCGCGGCGACCGGCGTCGGCGTGCCGCCGCCGGGACCGGCATTCCCGTTCCGACGCGGCGCCGGCTCGGCGACCGGGGCAGGCACCGCCAGTTCGGGCTCGATCCCGCTTTGCGGCCGCATCGCGGGTTCGAGCGAATCGCCGTCCGCCTTCGACCGCAGCGTCGGCGTGGCGCGCGAAAACGCCATGGTCGAGGGATTGAGAGCCGGCGGCTCGCTCGGCTTCAACGGCACTTCCACCGACGGAACGGGGGCGGGCTGGCGGATGGGGGCGGGCCTGCGTGTCTCGACCGTCTGCGTCTGTCCGGCGCTTGCCGTCCCGTTGCTTTCCCGTGGTCTGGTTTCGGCAACGGGGAAGTCCTCCGCCGCGCGGGGTGTCGGCTGCGGCGGCGTTTCTGCGCGTGGGCGCTGGGCCGGCGCCGGGCGCGGCTCGGCGGCGATCACGGGGTCGGCGCGGGGTGCCGCCTGCGGCCAGCGTTCCGAGGGCAAAGGCACCCGTTCCGTGGAAACGGCCCCATGGTCTCCGTTCTGCCGCGACGCCGTCATGGGCGGCGCCGCGGGTTCACGTCGCCCGGATGCCGGTGCGCCCGCCGCCGGAACGTCGAGCCGCGCGTCCTCGGAACGGCTCGGCCGCGGCGAGGCGGGAAGGCGGGTGATCGAAGCCTCGACGAGGAGGTCGGTCTGTCCGCCGACGAGAACCAGATGTTCGACGTCGTCCCGTCGCACCAGCACCAGCTTGCGCTTGTCGTCGACGCGGGTGACGTCGACGATCTGCAACCGCGGCGCCCGCATGCGGGGCCCGAGCGTCGTGCCGTTGGCCAGGAGACGCTTGGCCAGCAGCATGACGACGATCGCCAGAATGCAGACCATCGCGGCGACGATTGCCACCCAGACGATCGGAGCGAGACTTGCTCCGAACAGATCGACCATCCATTGCGGCATGGTTGCGATATCTCCTCAACAGGCCGTTCGGCATATGCGGGTCCCGTAAACAGCGGTGACGCATAAATGCAAGGCGGGCAAGCCTTTTGCCGGTCCGACCCGGCTCTTCGGCCGAGTTGCCGTCCCCGGCGTGCTTTTGGGGAGAGCATCGGATCGGCGCAAGGAACGAATGCGAGCCTCGCCCCATCGGCGTCGGCGGCTGCGATGAAAAGGCCGGTCGACGCTCGATTCGTCTGTGGGTATCCTCCACACTCAACCCGAATCGTCGGGCAAGAGGGGCAGATAGCGATGAACGGAGCGGCTCAGGGGATGATCGACAAACCCTTGATCGACCGAACGGCGGCGGCATCGGGCGTCCGGCGGCTGTTGTTGCTGGGCGGGGCGTTGATCCTCGCCGGTGCGAGCCTTGCCATGTTCGGCCGCAGCTATGGCGAAGTCGCGGTCTTCGTCATCTTCGGCATTCTGTCGATGATCGGGATCGCCGCGATCTTCGCATCGGCGCTCGGTCTCCTGCGGTTTTCCAGCCGGGCGAGCGATGGCGGCATCGCCAAGGACTTCCTCGACACCGCCCGCACCGGCCTGTTGATTCTCGATCGGCGCGGCCAGGTGGTCTATGCCAACCGCGCCTATGGCGACCTGACGGGGGCGACCCGGCCGGGCGAAGTGCGCAGCCTCGAACGCCTCCTGGCCCGCGAAGCCGAAGCGACGGAAGCGATCTACCATCTCGCCAATCTGGCGCGGGACGGACGCGCGGGGCAACGGGAGTTTCGCCTAGCCCACAGTCTCGCGCCTGCGGCGCAGGGCGAGGCCATGCCGTGCTGGTATCGGGTGACGGTGCGCCCGCTGCCGAGCCGCGGCGGCCAGATGCAGGCCTGGCAGATCCTCGACATCACCGCCGACCGCAAGCACGAGGAATCATCGTTCCAGGACCTCCAGCACGCCATCGACTATCTCGACAAGGCACCGGCCGGCTTTTTCGCGTCCGATGCGGAGCACCGCATCGCATACATCAACGCGACCCTCGCCGAGTGGCTCGGCCTCGATCTCGCCGACGTCAAACCCTATCAGCGCTCCTTCGTCGAGTTTCTGGCGCCGTCCTGCCGCTCGCTCTACACCGAACGCTCCAAAGCCAATGCCGAGGGGATCGATGACATCGATCTGATCACCGCCTCGGGCCGAAGCCTGCCGGTTCGGCTGCTGCGCCGCCCGGTCGGCGACGACAGCGCCGCGCCGGGGATCGTCCGCACCCTGGTTCTCGACCGCAGCGGCGAAAACGACGCGGCGACGCCGGTCGAACTCGCCGAGGCGCGCTTCACCCGCTTCTTCAACTCCTCGCCCATGGCGATCGCGACGCTCAACCCGGCGGGCCGGGTGGTCCGCTCGAATCCGGTGTTCCGCAGGCTCTTCGGCGCCGAGGCGGCGGAAGGCGCGGCCGGCTTCGCCTCGGCGATCCGCGAAGCCGGCCATGAAGAGTTTCGCAAGGCGCTCGCCGAGGCCGAGACCGGCCGCTCCGGCATCGCCCCGGTCGACGCCGAAGTCGCGGAGGAGAGGCCGCGCACGGTCAGGCTCTATCTCAGCTCGGTGCCGAGGGTCGGCCCGGACGGCGACGAATGCGCGATCCTCTACGGCGTCGACATCACCGAGCAGCGGGCCCTCGAAGACCAGATCGCCAAGAGCCAGAAGATGCAGGCGATCGGCAATCTGGCCGGCGGCATCGCCCACGACTTCAACAACGTCCTGACGATCATCACCGCCTCGGTGGATTTCCTGCTGCTCAACCACCGCACCGGAGACCCGTCCTTCCAGGATCTTCTGCTGATCAAGCAGAGCGCCAACCGGGCCGCCTCGCTGGTGCGCCAGCTGCTCGCCTATTCGCGCCGCCAGACGATGCGGCCGAAAATGCTGAACCTGACCGACGTCGTCGCCGACATGCACCTCCTCCTGAAGCGCGTCAGCGGCGACCACGCGCAACTGGAGCGCCAGCACGCCCGCGACCTCTGGCCGGTCATGGCCGACATCGGCCAGTTCGAGCAGGTGATCACCAATCTCGTCCAGAACGCCCGAGACGCGATGCCGAACGGCGGCAAGATCACCATCGCCACGCGCAACGTCAGCGCCGCGGAGACGGCCCAGTTCGGCTATGCGGAGCTCGTCGACGGAGACTACGTCCTCGTGGAAGTGGCCGACACCGGCAGCGGCATGCCGCCGGAAGTCGCCGAGCGGATCTTCGAGCCGTTCTTCACCACCAAGGAGATCGGCAAGGGAACCGGCCTCGGCCTGTCCATGGTCTACGGCATTATCAAGCAGTCGAACGGCTTCATCTACGTCGATTCGACGCCCGGCGAAGGCACGACCTTCCGGATATTCCTGCCGCGCTTCGTCCCGGAAGAAGCGGTCGGACAGGGTCCCGAGATCGCCGCCGCCGCGGCTGCGGGGGCTGCCGGCGCCAAGATGGATCTGTCCGGCACCGCGACGATCCTCCTCGTCGAGGACGAGGACAACGTGCGGGCGGTCAATTCCCGCGCGCTGACGATGCGCGGCTACGACGTCAAGGAGGCGGCGTCGGGCGTCGAGGCGCTGGAGGTGCTGGAGGAACTGGATGGCGAGATCGACATCGTCGTGTCCGACGTGGTGATGCCCGAAATGGACGGGCCGACGCTGCTGCGGGAAATGCGCAAGACCCGGCCCGACCTCAAGTTCATCTTCGTCTCCGGCTACGCGGAAGAGGCCTTCGCCAAGAACATGCCCGAGGGGGAGAAGTTCGGCTTCCTCGCCAAACCCTTCTCGCTGCGCGAACTCGCCGTCGCCGTGAAGACCATGCTGAACGAGGGCTGAGGGCGATTTCCCTCGGGCCGGCCGCGCGGAGCAGGCCCGTGCAGACCGCGTGAGTGCCGGACTTCACCGCGTTGCGAGCGCCACGGCGATCTCGCCGGCGAGTTTCGCATTCGCCTCGATGAGGGCGATGTTGGCTTCGAGCGAGCGTCCGTCGCTGAGTTCGACGATGCGCCCGAGCAGGAAGGGCGTGACCGCCTTGCCGACGACGCCGGCCGCGGTCGCATCGGCGAGTGCCCTGTCGATCCAGCCCTCGATGGTGGATCTGGGAATGGCGTGTTCGGCCGAAAGCGGATTGGCGACGAGCATGCCGCCGTCGATGCCGAGATCCGCACGGGCCTTCTGAAAGCGTGCGATCTCCTCGGCCCGGTCGAGCCGGAGCGGCGCCTTGTGGCCGGATTCGCGCGACCAGAAGGCGGGAAGCTCGTCACTGCCATAGGCGACGACCGGGACGCCCTTCGTCTCGAGATATTCGAGCGTCAGGCCGATATCGAGGATCGCCTTGGCGCCGGCCGAGACGACGATCACGTCGGTGCGGGCGAGTTCCTCGAGATCGGCCGAAACGTCGAGGCTCGATGCCCCGCCGCGATGCACACCGCCGATGCCGCCGGTGGCGAAGACCGAAATCCCGGCGGCTCTGGCGGCGATCATCGTCGCCGCGACGGTGGTCGAGCCGGTCCGGCCGAAGGCGACGGCAAAAGCCAGGTCCGCCCGCGACAGCTTCAGGACCCCGGCGGCTTCGGCGAGAGCGGCGAGTTCGTCTTCCTCCAGCCCGATCCGTAGCACGCCGTCGAGGACCGCGATGGTCGCCGGCTCGGCGCCGGCCGCCCGCACCGCGGCCTCGACGGCGAGGGCCGTCCGGAAATTCTGCGGATGCGGCATGCCGTGGGTGACGATCGTCGATTCCAGGGCGACGAGGGGCGCTCCGGCGGCCTTTGCGGCGGCGACGCGGGGAGACAAAACGAGGGGCGGGGTCTTGGCTGGCATGTCGGCTTCACGTCCGTGGCGTCGGGTCGGTCAGATGGTCGTAGAGGCGTTCGATCTCGGCGGGCAGATCGTCCGGCGGAAACGCCGTGGCGCCGACCCGCAGCGAGGCGGCGGCGATGCCGCGCCGGGCGCTCTCGACAAAGCTCGTTCCGCCGAGATGCGCCGCGGATGCGACGGCGGCCAGCGTGTCGCCGGCGCCGGTCACGTCCCGCGGGCGAACGATGGGCGGACGCTGAAACACCAGCTTGCCGGCGTCGAGGACCACCGCCTCCAGCGCCCCGTCGGAGATCACGGCACGGCGTGTCCCGAGTTCGGCGAGCAGTTCGGCGATGAGGCCGAGATTGGTCGCCGCCGTCACCTCGACGAGAGCGGCTGCCTCGGCGCGGGAGACGAACAGGGCGGAAAGGCGCGGCAGCACGCCGAGAAGTCGCCGGACCTTGGCCGGCGATACGCCGATGGCCGAAACCGGCCGCTCGCCCGCGGCCTCGACGGCTGCGGCGATGGTCGCGGCGGGCAGATTGGCATCGATGATCAGCGCGTCGGCCGCGGCGATCGCGTCCCGGACGTTGCGCCGCTTGAGGAGCTTCGGCCCGAGAAGCTCGTAGAGTGCCATGTCGGCGACGCCGGCGACGAGTTCGCCGTGATCGTCGAGAACCGCCGTATAGGTCGGCGTCTTGCGATCGAGGAACGTCGCACTCAAATCCCGCAGCCCGCAAGCCTCGATCTCGGCGGCGATCCGCCGGCCGTCGGCGTCGCCGCCTCGTGCCCCCACAAAGGCCACCGGGCAGCCCATCGCCCGCAGCGCGACGGCGGCGTTGAAGGCGGAGCCACCGGGCGAATCGGCCAGAACGCCGGGATTGGAGGCGCCGGGATGGAACGGCCCGTCGGCTTTCGCCCGGCGATCGACATGCGCGGCGCCAAGCAGCAGGAACGCGCCACGGTCCGAAGGAGAAACCGCGCCGGGGTTCATGATTTCTTCACGGATGGACATTCGGCGAGGCGATTCGGCGCGCAGAACAAAACGCGATCACACGCTTGCACGATGAGAACAAATACGGTACGGATGAAGAAAGCTCGTACATGTTGCACCCCTTACCGGCGCGTGAAATAAGGTCTCGTCACCATGGCACAAAATGCTCTCCGTCTCGTCGAGGATAATTCGTTGGACAAGAACAAGGCTCTCGATGCGGCTCTGTCGCAGATCGAACGCGCCTTCGGCAAGGGCTCGATCATGCGGCTCGGCCAGAACGACAAGATCGTCGAGGTCGAAACCGTCTCCACCGGCTCGCTCGGGCTCGACATCGCGCTCGGTATCGGCGGTCTGCCGAAAGGCCGGATCATCGAAATCTACGGCCCGGAAAGCTCGGGCAAGACGACGCTCGCCCTGCACACCATCGCCGAGGCCCAGAAGAAGGGAGGCATCTGCGCCTTCGTCGACGCCGAACACGCGCTCGATCCGGTCTATGCCCGCAAGCTCGGCGTCGATCTCGAAAATCTCCTGATCTCCCAGCCCGATACCGGCGAACAGGCGCTGGAGATCACCGACACGCTGGTGCGGTCCGGCGCGATCGACATTCTCGTCGTCGATTCCGTCGCGGCCCTGACGCCGCGGGCCGAGATCGAGGGCGAGATGGGCGATTCGCTCCCCGGCATGCAGGCCCGGCTGATGAGCCAGGCGCTGCGCAAGCTGACCGGTTCGATCTCCCGGTCGAAATGCATGGTCATCTTCATCAACCAGATCCGCATGAAGATCGGCGTGATGTTCGGCTCGCCCGAGACGACGACGGGCGGCAACGCCCTGAAGTTCTATGCCTCGGTTCGCCTCGACATTCGCCGGATCGGCTCGATCAAGGATCGCGACGAGGTCACCGGCAACCAGACCAAGGTGAAGGTCGTCAAGAACAAGCTGGCGCCGCCCTTCAAGCAGGTCGAGTTCGACATCATGTATGGCGAGGGCGTGTCGAAGACCGGCGAACTGATCGATCTCGGCGTGAAGTCCGGCATCGTCGAGAAGTCGGGGGCCTGGTTCTCCTACAACAGCCAGCGGCTGGGGCAGGGGCGCGAGAACGCCAAGGGTTTTCTGCGCGACAATCCGCAGGTCGCCACCGAGATCGAGACGTCGATCCGCCAGAATGCCGGCCTCCTCGCCGAGCAGCTTCTCGATGACGGACGCGACGACGACGCCGTCGAAGACTGAGCGCCGCCGCCGATCCGGCCGTGACCGGAGGTCCGATGGACAGGACGGGCCGGCCTTTGTAAAAGGCCGGCAATCCCGCCCGCCGTCCGAACATCGAGGTCCGTCGGCGCGGTCTTTCCGTCCTGTCTTGCGAAGGTCTCGCTCATGAGTGGCGTCAACGAAATCCGGTCGGCTTTTCTCGGATATTTCGAGAAGAACGGACACGAGCGGGTTGCCTCGTCGCCGCTGGTGCCGCGCAACGACCCGACGCTGATGTTCACCAACGCCGGGATGGTGCAGTTCAAGAACGTCTTCACCGGCCTCGAAAAGCGTCCCTACGACCGGGCGACGACGGCCCAGAAGGTGGTTCGGGCCGGCGGCAAGCACAACGACCTCGACAATGTCGGCTACACCGCGCGACATCACACTTTCTTCGAGATGCTGGGGAATTTTTCCTTCGGCGACTATTTCAAGGACCGGGCGATCGAGCTCGCCTGGAACCTGACCACCAAGGAATTCGGTCTTCCGAAGGAGCGACTCCTCGTCACCGTCTTTTCGGAAGACGACGAGGCGGCGACCCTGTGGAAGAAGATCGCCGGCCTCTCGGACGAGCGGATCATCCGCATCCCGACGTCGGACAATTTCTGGACGATGGGCGAGACCGGCCCTTGCGGTCCCTGCTCGGAGATCTTCTTCGACCAGGGCGAGAGCGTCGCCGGCGGCCCTCCGGGGAGCCCCGACGAGGACGGCGACCGGTTCCTGGAGTTCTGGAATCTCGTCTTCATGCAGTTCGATCAGGTCGACGCGGCGACGCGGCTCGACCTGCCGCGGCCGTCGATCGACACCGGCATGGGTCTCGAACGCATGGCGGCGATCCTGCAGGGCGTTCATTCGAATTACGAGACCGATCTCTTCAAGGTGCTGATCGGCGCCGTCGAACGGGCGATCGGCTCCGAGGCGGTCGGTGACAGGCTGGCGAGCCACCGGGTGATCGCCGATCACCTGCGCGCGACGTCCTTCCTCATCGCCGATGGCGTCCTGCCGTCGAACGAGGGCCGCGGCTACGTCCTGCGCCGGATCATGCGCCGGGCCATGCGCCATGCCCGGATGCTCGGCGCGCAGGAGCCGGTGCTGTTCAAGCTGGTGCCGACGCTGGTCGCCGAGATGGGGCGGGCCTATCCCGAACTCGGCCGTGCCGAGGCGCTGATCGCGGAGACGCTGAAGCTCGAGGAGAAGCGCTTCCTGCAGACGCTCGATCGCGGTCTGACGCTTCTGGCCGACGCGACCGAGGGCATGTCGACCGGCGAGCGCCTGTCCGGCGAGACCGCCTTCAAGCTCTACGACACCTACGGCTTTCCGCTCGACCTGACGCAGGATGCCCTGCGCCAGCGCGGCATCGAGGTCGACCTCGACAGCTTCAACACCGCGATGGAGCGCCAGAAGGCCGAGGCGCGGGCGAGCTGGGCCGGTTCCGGCGAGGCCGCGGCCGAGAACGTCTGGTATCCGATCCGCGAGCGCGTCGGCGCGACCGAATTCCTCGGCTACGGCACCGAGCGCGCAGAAGGCGCGGTCGTCGCTCTGGTCAAGGACGGCGCCGAGGTGCGGGAGGCCGGCGAGGGCGACGAAATCTCGGTGGTCGTCAACCAGACGCCGTTCTATGGCGAATCCGGTGGCCAGCTCGGCGACACCGGCGTCATGCGCGGCGAGGGCGTCGAGATCGCCGTCACCGATACCCGCAAGTTCGCCGAGGGCCTTTTCGTCCACCGCGCTCGCGTCACCCGGGGGCGGGTGACGGTCGGCATGGCGCTCGATCTCGAGGTCGATCACCGCCGGCGCACGCAGATCCGCGCCAACCATTCGGCGACGCATCTGCTGCACGAGGCGCTGCGCGAGGTGCTCGGCAGTCACGTGGCGCAGAAAGGCTCGATGGTGGCGCCAGACCGGCTGCGCTTCGACTTTTCTCATCCCAAGCCCATCGAGGCGGCGGAGATCGCCGAGGTCGAGCGGCTGGCCAATGGCATCATCCTGCAGAACGCGCCGGTCGAGACACGGCTGATGGCGGTGGACGATGCGATCGCGTCGGGCGCGATGGCGCTGTTCGGCGAAAAATACGGCGACGAGGTTCGGGTCGTCTCGATGGGCGTCGCCGAAGAGGGCGAGAAGGCCGGCAAGGCCTATTCGGTCGAACTCTGCGGCGGCACGCATGTGCGCGCGACCGGCGACATCGGCCTCGTCCACGTCGTCGCCGAAGGCGGCGTCGCGGCCGGCGTGCGCCGGGTGGAAGCGCTGACCGGCGATGCGGCGCGGGCCCATCTCCTGGAGCAGGACCAGCGCGTCCGCCGGATGGCGGCGGCGCTGAAGGTGTCCCAGGGCGACGTGGCGGACCGTCTCGACGCGATCGTCGAGGAACGCCGCCGGCTCGAGCGCGAGTTGGCGGAGGCGAAGAAGAAGCTCGCCCTCGTCGGCGACGGCGGCGGGTCTTCCTCCGGTGCCGCGCCGCAGGAGGTGGCCGGCGTTTCCTTCGTCGGACGCGTTCTCGAAGGCGTCTCGCCGAAGGACCTGAAGGGCCTCGTCGACGAAACCAAAGCTCAGATCGGCTCGGGTGTCGTCACGCTGGTCGCCGTCGCCGACGGCAAGGCCTCGGTCGTCGTCGGCGTGACGGCGGATCTCACGGGCCGGTTCGATGCCGTCGAACTCGTCAGAGCCGCGAGCGGCGCGATCGGCGGCAAGGGCGGCGGCGGACGGCCCGACATGGCGCAGGCCGGCGGCCCCGAAGGCGACAACGCCGCGCAGGCGGTCGCCGCGGTCGAGGCGGCGATGGCGGGCTGACGCCCGCCAGCCGGTTCCGACGGCTTTCGTTCCGCGGCCGGGTCGATCCCGGCTTGGTTCCAGGTGTCCTGGGTGGTCCGTCTCGCTGCCGCCACGGGCCGGGGATGGGCGCGCTGCGGGCGGTCGACGGCCTCGATCAGGATCTGGACGCTGCTCCTCGCTTGAAACGAAAGGCCCGCCGCGGATGAACCGCGGCGGGCCTTTCGTTCGCGTTCCGGTTCGGGGAGGTTACGAGGCGGCCATCGCCTTCTTGAGGTTCTCGTCGATCTTGTCGAGGAAGCCGTTGGTCGTCAGCCAGGACTGGTCGGGGCCGATCAGGAGCGCCAGATCCTTGGTCATGAAGCCGCTCTCGACGGTGTCGATGCAGACCTTTTCCATCTTGGCGGCGAATTCCGCGAGCGCGTCGTTGTCGTCGAGCTTGGCGCGATGGGCGAGGCCCCGCGTCCAGGCGAAGATCGAGGCGATCGGGTTGGTCGAGGTCTCCTGACCCTTCTGGTGCTGGCGATAGTGCCGGGTCACCGTGCCGTGGGCCGCCTCGGCTTCGACGGTCTGGCCGTCGGGCGTCATCAGGACGGAGGTCATCAGGCCGAGCGAGCCGAAGCCCTGGGCGACGATGTCCGACTGGACGTCGCCGTCGTAGTTCTTGCAGGCCCAGACATAGCCGCCCGACCACTTCAGCGCGGCGGCGACCATGTCGTCGATCAGGCGGTGCTCGTAGGTCAGCTTCCTGGCGTCGAATTCGGCCTTGAACTCGGCGTCGAAGATCTCCTGGAAGATGTCCTTGAAGCGGCCGTCATAGGCCTTCAGGATGGTGTTCTTGGTGGAGAGATAGCAGGGAACGTTGCGCTGCAGGGCGTAGTTGAACGACGCCCGGGCGAAGTCGCGGATCGACTCGTCGAGGTTGTACATGCCCATGGCGACGCCGGCGGCCGGGGCGTCGAACACCTCGTGCTCGATCGTCTGGCCGTCCTCGCCGACGAACTTCATCGTCAGCTTGCCCTTGCCGGGGAATCTGAAGTCGGTGGCGCGGTACTGGTCGCCGAAGGCGTGGCGGCCGACGATGATCGGCTTGGTCCAGCCGGGAACGAGCCGCGGCACGTTCTTCATGATGATCGGCTCGCGGAAGATGACGCCGCCGAGGATGTTGCGGATCGTGCCGTTCGGCGAGCGCCACATCTTCTTCAGGCCGAATTCCTCGACGCGGGCCTCGTCCGGCGTGATCGTCGCGCATTTGACGCCGACGCCGTGCTTCTTGATGGCGTTGGCCGCGTCGACGGTGACCTGATCGTCGGTCCCGTCGCGATGCTCCATGCCGAGGTCGTAATATTCAAGGTCGATGTCGAGATAGGGATGGATCAGCTTGTCCTTGATGAACTGCCAGATGATCCGGGTCATCTCGTCGCCGTCGAGTTCCACGACCGGGTTTGCGACCTTGATCTTCGCCATGGGGTGCCTTCCTTGGAGAGTGAGAGGGGCCCGGCATGCGCCGGTGCCGTCAACGGATGGGTGATCCATTGCCCGGCCCTATAACACCCGACATGGCAGACGCAAAGCGAGAGGGAGACGGGCAGGGTGCGTCGCAGCATCGTCCGGCGGGGACCGAGCGGATTTCGGGTTGAGCGATGGTAGCCGAAGTGCGGATCGAGGCGGCTTGCGGCCGTCTCGTCGGGCGGCGGCACGGCGATGTCGTGCGTTTCCTCGGGATCCCCTACGGCGAGCCGCCGATCGGGCAGAGGCGGTTCGCAAGGCCTGAAGCGAAGGCGGCCTTCGCTCGGCCCTTCGAAGCCTTCTCCTTTGGTGCGGCCGCGCCGCAGCGCCGCGCGATGCCTGCCCCGATCGGCAGGATGGCGGGCCTCGTCACCGAGTTTTCCGAGGACTGCCTCAGCCTGAACGTCTGGACGCCGGACGTTCGGGGCAAACGGCCGGTGCTGGTGTTCATCCATGGCGGCGGATTCATCATCGGCGCCGGCAGCCAGTATCCGGGGGACGATCTGGCGGCGCGCGGCGACGTGGTGGTGGTCACCCTGAACTACCGGCTCGGGCTTCTCGGCTTCAATCCCTTCGCCGAGGTCTTTCCGGGCGACGAGCGCTTCGCGGCGAATGCCGGCCTCCTCGACCAGCGGCTGGCGCTTCAATGGGTGCGGGAGAACATCGCGGCCTTCGGCGGCGATCCGGGCCGCGTGACGATCGCCGGCGAATCGGCGGGCTCGGTCTCCGTCGCCTGGCATCTGGTGACGAAGGGATCGCAGCCCTTCTACGCCCGCGCCATCATGCAGTCCGGGACGCTCAGCCTCTTCTATGGCCGGGACCGGGCGCGGCAGATCGGTGCGGAGCTTCGCCGCGGCATGGGACTGTCGCACGGTCCGGATCCTTTGTTCGCGCTGTCGCCGAAACGGCTGCACGATGCTGCGGCGGCGGCCGTGGAAAACCACACCGGGGTGATTTCCCGGCCCCATGTGGATGAATGTGAGCTCGGCTCGGCGCTTCCCGCCGCGCTGGCGAAGGCGGCAAAGCCGGTGCCGTTGATCATCGGCACGACGCGGGACGAGTTCTCCTTCTTCACCGACCTGCCGCTGCTGCCGATGAAG
The DNA here is from genome assembly GCF_021390325.1 of Jiella avicenniae. Lineage (GTDB taxonomy): Bacteria > Pseudomonadota > Alphaproteobacteria > Rhizobiales > Rhizobiaceae > Jiella > Jiella avicenniae. Next base: position 220,942 of record NZ_JAJUWU010000007.1, read on the forward strand.
ACGGGAAAGGCCGAGATGACGGCGATGGTGGCGCGCTTTGCCGGGCCGCAAGCGGCAGAGCAGATCGCCGGGCTCTACGCCGACGATCGGCGCGGGCGCATCGCCTTCGGCACCGATCTGGTCTTCCGCATGCCGACGATCGCCTTTGCGGACAACCATGCGGCGGCCGGGAATGCGGTGTTCTCCTATCGCCTCGACTGGGAGGCGAAGGGACCGCTCGCCCGGCTCGGCGCGACCCATTCGGTGGATCTGCCGCTGATCTTCGCCGATTTCATGCGGCCGTTCCGCGCCGTCTATCTCGGCCTTCTGCCCGATCCGCGCCGCCACGAGTTGGCCGTGCGGATGCGCGACCACTGGCTCCGCTTCGTGCGGGACGGCCGGCCCGGCGCCGACTGGCCGGCCTATGCGCCGGAGGCGAGAACGACGATGATCTTCGGCCTGAAGGACCGCATCGTCGCCGACCCGGAGGCGGCGCGACGGGCGGCGTGGCAGGGGATCGACGGGTTCGCGACGTGAGCGGCGGGGATCGTGCGGCTTGGCTCGTCGGACGCGACACGGTATCGAGCGGGCCGAGCGCCGCCATGTTGCCGCGCGATCGCCGCCGATGAAGGAGTTTTCAGTCTTGGACGACGAAACGTCCCGCCGCGCCGGTTTTGCCATCGTCCTCGTCGAGCCGCAGCTCGGCGAAAACATCGGCATGGTGGCGCGCGCCATGGCGAATTTCGGTCTCGCGGATCTGCGCCTGGTGAACCCGCGCGACGGCTGGCCGAGCGAGAAGGCCCGGGCCGCCGCCTCGCGGGCCGATCATGTCATCGATGCCGTCAGCCTCTACGACACCGTCGAGGAAGCGACCGCGGATCTCAACTTCGTGCTGGCGACGACGGCGCGGGCGCGCGACAGCTTCAAGCCGGTGCGCGGGCCGGAAGAGGCGGCGGCGGATCTGAGGCGCCGCGCGGCCGAGGGGCAGGGCACCGGCATCCTGTTCGGCCGCGAGCGCTGGGGCCTCAACAATCATGAGGTCGGCCTTGCCGACGAGATCGTCACCTTTCCGGTCGATCCGAAATTCGCATCGCTCAACATCGCCCAGGCGGTGCTCCTGATGAGCTATGCCTGGCAGGCGGCGGGCCGGGGCGGCGATCTTTCTCCCCGCTTCGAGGCCAAGCTGCCGGAGCCGGCGACCAAGGACGACCTCTTCCGGCTGTTCCACCATCTTGAGGCATCGCTGGAGCGGGCCGGTTATTTCTTCCCCGAGCCGAAGCGGGAGGTGATGACCCAGAATCTGAGGACGATGCTGACCAAGGCCAACCTGTCGGAGCCGGAAGTTCACACCCTGCGCGGCGTCATCAAGGCCTTCGACTACGAGGCGGCGCAGCTTCGCAAGAAGCTCGGAGACGCCTCGTGAACGCCGAGGCGCCCCGCGGACACAGACCGGTGCTGGTCCTGGACAGCGGAATCGGCGGGCTGACGGTGCTGCGCGAAGCGCGCGTGCTGATGCCCGAGCGACGCTTCGTCTATGTCGCCGACGACGCCGCCTTCCCGTATGGCAACTGGGAGGAGGCCGCCCTCAGGCAGCGTCTCGTCGCGCTGTTCGGCGGCCTCATCGCCGAGCACGACCCGGTCGCCTGCGTCATCGCCTGCAACACCGCCTCGACCCTGGCGCTCGACGCATTGCGCGCCGCCTATCCGCAGATGGCCTTCGTCGGCACCGTGCCGGCGATCAAGCCGGCCGCCGAGCGCACCCGATCGGGCCTCGTCTCGGTGCTGGCGACGCCCGGCACGGTGAAGCGGCAATATACCCGCGACCTGATCGACCAATGGGCGACGAAATGCGAGGTCCGGCTGGTCGGCAGCTTCCAGCTCGCCGCTCTCGCCGAGGCCTACATGCGCCAGGGGCTGGTCGAGGAAGAGGCGGTGCGGGCCGAGATCGCACCGTGCTTCGTCGAAAAGGACGGTCGGCGGACGGACATCGTGGTGCTCGCCTGCACCCACTATCCCTTCATCGTCAACCGCATGCGCAAGATGGCGCCCTGGCCGGTCGACTGGCTCGATCCGGCCGAGGCCATCGCCCGGCGCGCACTGTCGATCCTGCCGGTCATTCCGCTCGAAACGCCGATCGAGCGCCATGTCGACGTGGCGGTCTTCACGTCCGGCCACGGCGATGCGGTGACGCGCCGACTGATGCAGGGGTTCGGCCTGACGGCATGAGGCTTCCACCCCGAGGCGGCCGGCGTGCCGGAAGTACGGCGGATGGCAGGAGAGGGAGGCGCAACCCCCGAGCTCGACCGCATGGTCAGACCATCGGGACGACCGGCTGCGGCGCCTTCGGGCCGGGACGGGGCCGGCCCATTTCGTCCTGAAGCCGATGGATGCGCATCCTGATTTCGTCGAGGAAGCTCGCCGCCAGCATTGCCATCGGCTCGCCGCGCGGGGTGATCAGCCACGAGGTCATCTGGACCTGTTGCCGCAGCCGCCTGAACACCAGCCGGCCGTCCCGTGCCCCGGCCGCGGCGAGGGAGGGCACGACCGAAATGCCCGCCCCTTCCGCCACCATCTCGCAGGCCGCATCCGCCATCTGCACCTCGGCGACGGGGTTCATCTTCGCCCCGGCGCGGTGGAAGGCCGCCTCGATGACCGGGTAGGAGAGATCCTCCCGGCCGAGAGCGATCAGGCGTTCGCCATCGAGATCCGCGACGTCCACGCTCTCGTGCCCGGCGAGACGATGGTCGGCCGGCAGAGCGAGAAACAATTCGACCTCGACGAATTTCTCCGCCTGCAGCGACGCCGAGGCCGAGGGCAAGAGGCCGATGCCGAAATCGGCCTTGCCGGTGACCATCGCGTCCTCGATGCTGCGCGAGGTGCGGCTGAACAATTGCAACCGCACCTGCGGGCTGCGCGCCAGGATGGTGGCCGCAGCCTGGGGCGCGACATGCATGCTGAGGCCGGGAAAGGTGACGGCCGAGACCTCGCCGCGCTCCAGATTGCGGATCGATTCGGCGAGCCGCGAGATCCGCAGCATCCCCGCTTCCAGCTTTTCGGTCTCGGCGAACATCTGCCGCGCCTCGGCGGTCGGCTTCAGCCGTCCCTGTCCGCGCTCGAACAGGCTGAAGCCGCACGCTTCCTCGAAGCCCTTGAGAAGCTTGGTGACGGCGGGCTGGCTGACGAACAGCCGCTCTGCCGCTTCGGTGACGGATCCGGCCTTCATGATGGCGTTGAAGGCGCTCAACTGGCGGACGTTCGGCGGTGCCACCGCGCAACCTCATAACCCATTGGAATGAGTCTATCCTTTAATTTCATTTGCGCGGAATGGGAAACGCCTAAACGATAGGCCTGCACGAAAACAGGCAACGGCAGGGGTCCCCATGAAGAAACGCATCCTCATGCTCGCTGCGGCGGGTTCGCTCATCGCGTCCGTCGCCGCCCAGGCGCAGACCAAGACACTGACGGTCGGCGGCTATGGCGGCTCCTTCGAGACCTTGATGAAGGAACTGATCATTCCGCAATTCGAGAAGACCCACGACGTCACCATCCAGTTCGTCGCCGGCAACTCGACCGAGAATCTCGCCCGCCTCCAGGCGCAGAAGGGCAACCAGGAACTCGACGTCGTCATCCTCGACGACGGCCCGATGTACCAGGCCGACGCGCTGGGCTTCTGCGCACCGCTCGACGAGGATGTCGCTTCCGACGACATCTACGACCTCGCCAAGATCGGACCGAACTCGATCGGCGTCGGCTTCGTCGCCACGGGCTTCACCTACAACGCCGACTGGTTCAAGGAGAAGGGCTGGGAGCCGCCGTCGAGCTGGAAGGATCTGGAAGATCCGAAGTTCGAGCAGATCCTCTCGATCCCGCCGATTTCCAACACCTACGGCCTCCACACCCTCGTCATGATGGCGCGCCTCAACGGCGGCGGCGAGAAGGACATCGATCCGGGCTTCACCGCCATGGCCGACGACGTCGCGCCGAACGTCCTCGTCTTCGAGCCGTCCTCCGGCAAGATGTCGGAACTGTTCCAGTCCAAGGAGATCGCCCTGTCGATCTGGGGCTCGGGCCGAACCAAGTCGCTGGCCGACACCGGCTTCCCGGCAAAGTTCGCCTATCCGAAGGAAGGTGCCGTGGCGCTGATGCTCGCCGCCTGTCCGGTGGTCGAGAGCGACGCGCCGGAAGCCGCCCAGGCCTTCGTCAAGTATCTCCTCGATCCGGAGATTCAGGTGAAGCTCGGCGACGCCATGGGCTCCGGCCCGGTCAACAAGAAGACCGAGCTGCCCGAGGAACTCGCTGCGGCGCTGCCCTACGGCCCCGAGCAGATTTCCAAGCTGGTCAAGGTCGACTGGGACGTGATCAACCCGAACCGGCAGGAGTGGACCCAGCGCTGGGCGCGCGAGGTCGAGCGCTGATCGCGGCAACCGCCTGAACACCGATCGGAGTGGGCTCCGGCCCGCTCCGGTTCCGCGGCGCGATGGAACGATCGAAACGAGACATGGCTATTCTGGAACTACGCGATCTGACCAAGCGCTTCGGCGAGACGGTCGCTGTCGATCGCTTCACCCTGTCGGTGGAAAAGGGCGAGTTCGTCTCGCTGCTCGGGCCGTCCGGCTGCGGCAAGACCACGACGCTGCAGATGATCGCCGGCTTCGAGACCCCGACCGGCGGCTCGATCGCCCTCAACGGTCGCGACCTCTCGAAGGTGCCGGCGCGGGCGAGAGGCCTCGGCATCGTCTTCCAGACCTATGCCCTGTTCCCTCACATGACGGTCGAGGAAAACGTCGGCTTCGGCCTGGAAATGCGCAAGGTGCCGGCGGACGAGCGCAAGCGGCGGATCGCCGCGACCCTCGACCTCGTCCACCTGTCGCATCTGGCGACCCGCTATCCCCGCCAGATGTCCGGCGGCCAGCGCCAGCGCGTCGCACTGGCGCGGGCGCTGGTCATCGAACCGGAACTCCTGCTCCTCGACGAGCCCTTGTCCAATCTCGACGCCAAATTGCGCGAGGAAATGCAGCTCGAACTCCGGCGCATCCAGCAGGAGGCCGGCGTCACCACGCTGCTCGTCACCCACGACCAGTCCGAGGCGATGGCCTTGAGCGACCGGATCGCGGTCATGCAGGGCGGCCGCCTGATCCAGGAGGCGACGCCCTTCGAGGCCTATGACCGGCCGACCAACGGCTTCGTCTCCTCCTTTCTCGGCAAGAGCAACGCCATCGACGCCCATCTCGAAGCGGGCGGGGCGGGCACGACGCAGCTTCGCTGCGGCGACATCCGTCTCGACGCTCCGGCGTCGTCGCATGGCCCCGGGGCGGTGCTGGTTTCGCTCAGGCCGGAGCGGATCGAATTTTGCGGGGCGGGCGAGGGGATCGTCTCCGGGACGGTCGTCGAGCGCGTCTTTCTCGGCGACCAGTGGCTGTTCAAGGTGAAGACCGGGCTCGGCGAACTCCTCGTCGTGCGCCGCAACAGCGGCCGGCGCGAGCCCGAAGTCGGCGAGACCGTGCATCTGTCCTGGCAGGCCGAGCATCTGCGCCTCCTCGAGGCGGGGTCGGCGGCATGAGCGGCGAGCGCGCCCGTCCGTGGCTGCTGAGCGCCCCGGCACTCCTTCTCTTCGCCGTCATGCTCGTGACGCCGCTCGTCATGACGGCGATCCTGTCCTTCAACAGCTTCGACTTCTATGGCGGGATCCAGCCGACTTTCGGCCTCGGCAACTACGCCGACGTGCTCGGCGACGGCTATTTCTACGAGATCTTCGGGCGCACCTTCCTGATCGCGCTCGCCACCACCGTGATCTGCGCCCTGATCGGCACGCCGCAGGCCTATTTCCTCCTGCGCATGCATCCGTTCTGGCGCTCGGTGATGATCCTCGTCGTGCTCGGCCCGCTGCTGATCTCGGTAGTGGTGCGGACGCTCGGCTGGGCGATCCTCCTCGGCAACAACGGCGTCATCAACGAGGCCCTGCGCAATCTCGGCCTGATCGAGCGGCCGTTGAAGATGATGTACACCTCCGGCGGCATCGTGCTGGCGCTCGTCCACGTCATGGTGCCGTTCATGATCCTCGCCGTCTGGGCCGCGCTGCAGCGCCAGGATCCGGCGACGGAGAAGGCGGCCGAATCCCTCGGTGCGAAGCCCATCACCGTGTTCCGGCGGATCGTCCTGCCGCAGGCGATGCCGGGCATCCTGTCCGGCTCGCTGATCGTCTTCTCGCTGTCGGCGAGCGCCTTCGCGACGCCGGCGATCCTGGGCGGACGCCGCGTCAAGGTGGTCTCGACGACGGTCTACGACGAGTTCCTGAACACGTTGAACTGGCCGCTCGGGGCCGCCATCGCCATCATCCTCCTCGTCTCGGTCCTCGCCATCATGGTCGCCTGGAACCGGCTGGTCGAGAAGCGCTTCGCGGGGGTGTTCCAGTGATCCGGAACGGTCTTCTCGCCAAGCTCTTCAGCCTCGTCTTCGCCGCCTTCATGCTGGCGCCGCTCGTGGTCGTCGTCGGCGTCGCCTTCACGCCGGAAGGCTTCCTGGAGTTTCCGCCGAGCGGGATCTCGCTGCGCTGGTTCCAGGCGATCCTCGACAATCCGGACTTCATCGACGCGGCGATCGTCAGCCTGCAGCTCGGCGCCGCCTCGGCGACGATCGCGACGGCGATCTGCATCCCGGCCGGCCTCGCCATCGGCGGCGGCCGGTTCGCCGGGCGCGACGCGCTGCAGGCGCTGTTCCTGTCGCCGCTGACGGTGCCGACCGTGGTGCTCGGCATCGCCTTCCTGCGCTTCCTGTCGATGATGGGGCTGAACGGCACCTTCGGGGGCCTCGTCTTCTGCCACGTCGTCATCATCGTGCCCTTCGTGCTGCGGCTGGTGCTCGCCTCCGTCACCGGCCTCGACCCGTCGATCGCCCGGGCCGCCACCTCGCTCGGCGCCGACGGCTGGACGGTGTTCCGGCGGATCACCCTGCCGGCGATCATCCCAGGCGTCGTCGGCGGCTGGGTCCTCGCCTTCATCACCAGCTTCGACGAACTCACCGTCACCGTCTTCATCGTCAATCCGGCGACGACGACGCTGCCCGTCAAGCTGTTTTCCCACATCACCCAGACCACCGACCCGCTGGTCGCCTCGGTCTCGACGGTCGCCATCCTGTTCACGGTCGCGCTCATGCTGATCGTCGACCGGATCTACGGGCTCGACCGTCTGCTCATCGGAGAAGGAACCCGCTGATGTCGAGCGACGCGCTCGTTCTCGGCGGCGGCCTCGTCGGCGCCGCCACCGCCTATGGTCTGGCCAGAGAAGGCCTCGAGGTCACCGTGCTCGACGAAGGCGACGTCGCCTTCCGCGCCTCACGGGGCAATTTCGGTCTCGTCTGGGTGCAGTCGAAGGGCGACGGCTATCCGGACTACGCCATCTGGACCCGCCGCAGCGCCGATCTCTGGCCGAGCCTCGATGCCATGCTGAAGGAGGAGACCGGCGTCTCCACCTTCTACGAAAAGCCCGGCGGCCTGCATTTCTGCCTTTCCGACGAAGAGATGGAGAAGCGCAAGGCTCTGATCGCCCGGATGCACAACGTGCATGGCGCGGCCAGTTACGGCGCCCGCGTCCTCGACCGGCAGGAAGTGCGGGCGATGATGCCCGAGATCGGCCCGGACGTCGTCGGCGGTACCTATTGCGAGCACGACGGCCATGCGAGCCCGCTCTATCTCCTGCGCGCGCTCCACGACGGGTTGAAGCGCCGCGGCGGCCGGGTCGTCACCGATGCGAGGGCCGAGACGATCGTCCGCGACGGCGAGGGCTATGCCGTGACGACGCGGGCGGGCACGTTCCGCGCCGGCCGGATCGTGCTCGCTGCCGGTCTCGGCAACAAGGCGCTGGGCAAGGAGGTCGGCCTCGACCTCGACATCGCGCCGCTGAAGGGTCAGATCCTCGTCACCGAGCGGACGAAGCCGCGCCTTTCCATGCCGACCCACGTCGTCCGCCAGACCGGCGAGGGCTCGATCATGATCGGCGACAGCCACGAGGACGTCGGCTTCGACGTCTCCTCCTCCTCGGACGTGATGGCGACGCTCGCCGCACGGGCGATCCGCATGTTCCCCTTCGTCAAGGATCTCAGGATCGTCCGCTCCTGGGCGGCGCTCCGGATCATGAGCCCGGACGGCTACCCGATCTACGAACAGTCCGGGAGCCATCCGGGCGTGTTCTCGGTCAACTGCCATTCCGGCGTGACGCTCGCCGGCTCCCATGCCCTGGCTTTGGCGCCGATGATCGCGAAAGGCGCGCTCGGCGAGGAGCTCGCCGCATTTTCTGCAAGGAGGTTCGATGCCCCAGCGAATTGACGGGAGCGGCGAGACGATCCGCTTCACCTTCGAGGGCCGCGAGATCGCGGCGCGGGCCGGCGAGACGCTGGCCGCCGCGCTGATCGCCGCGGGCGAGACGACGACGCGCGCCTCGGTGGTGTCCGGAGCGCCGCGCGGGCCTTACTGCATGATGGGCGTGTGCTTCGAATGCCTGGTCGAGATCGACGGCGTGCCGAACCGGCAGGCCTGCATGATCGTCGCGGAGCCCGGCATGTCGGTCAATCGCCAGAAGGCGGACGAGGTGGCGGCATGAACGGCTACGACGTCGTCATCGTCGGCGCCGGGCCGGCGGGCATGGCCTGCGCGAGCGAGGCCTGCAGCGCCGGGCTGTCCACCCTCGTCCTCGACGAACAGCCGCGCCCGGGCGGCCAGATCTTCCGCGACATCGAGGTATCGGATCGCAAGCGCCGGGCGCTGCTCGGCAAGGACTATGGCGAGGGCGCACGGATCGCCGGGGCGTTCAGGGCCTCGGGGGCCGAATACGTTCCGGGCGCCGTCGTCTGGAACATCGACAGCGCCAAGCGCATCGACTACTCGGCCGGCGGGCGCTCCCACAGCGTCGAGGCGAAGAGCCTCGTCGTCGCCACCGGCGCCATCGAGCGGCCGACGCCGATGCCCGGCTGGACGCTGCCGGGCGTCACTACCGTCGGCGCCGTGCAGATCCTCTTCAAGACCTCCGGCATCGTCTTCGAGGATGTCGTCCTCGTCGGCTCCGGCCCGCTGCTCTGGCTTGCCGCGACGCAGCTGATCGCCGCCGGCTCTCCGCCGAAAGCCATCGTCGAGACCGTGCCGAAAGCCCGCTACCGGGAGGCTGCCCGACACTTCGGCAAGGCGCTGCCCGCCTGGCGCTATCTCGCCAAGGGTTTCGCGATGATGCGGGCGGTGAAGAAGGCCGGCGTGCCGGTTCACCGTGACGCGACGGACATCGCCATCGAGGGCGAGACGGTGGCAGCGGCCGTGACTTTTGCGGCCGGCGGCAGGCGGCAAAGGATCGAGACGGCGCATGTCGCGCTGCATCAGGGCGTCGTGCCGAACCAGCAGATCACCCGGCTTCTCAACTGCCAGCATCGCTTCGACGAGAGCCAGCGCGCCTTCCTGCCCGTCGTCGACGAAAGCTTCGAGACGTCGGTTCCCGGCGTTTTCGTCGCCGGCGACGGTGCCGGCATCGGCGGCGCGAAATCGGCGGAGATGCGTGGGCGGCTGGTCGCCATGCGGATCGCCGAGAAGGCCGGCCGGCCGGCCGGGGAAGCTGCGAAACTCCGTGCCGAAATCGCGAAGGACGCTGCCGTGCGGCCGCTGCTCGAAGCGCTGTATGCGCCTTCGGCCGACATCCTTTCGCCGGCCGATACGACGATGGTCTGCCGATGCGAGGAGATCACCGCCGGGCAGATCCGCGAGGCGGTGGCGCTGGGCGCGCCGGGGCCGAACCAGGTGAAGTCGTTCCTCAGGGCTGGCATGGGGCCCTGCCAGGGGAGGATGTGCGGCCTCGCCGTCAGCGAGATCATCGCCGCGGCGAAGGGCGAGACGCCTTCCACCACAGACTACTACCGCATCCGGCCACCCTTGAAGCCGCTGCTCCTTTCGGAACTCGCCGGGCTCGGCGCCGAGGAGCCGCGCGAGGCGGCGGAGTAGCATCCAGCGCCGAACATCCCGAAAGGCATGGCTCATGACCAATCGCACGGCCGATCTCGTCGTCATCGGCGGGGGCATTCACGGCTGTTCGGCGGCGCTTCAGGCGGCCATGCGCGGCCTCGAGGTCGTCGTCATCGAGAAGGACACGGTGGCGCGCCACGCCTCGGGCGTGAATGCGGGCGGCGTGCGCCGGCTCGGCCGCGCCTATGCCGAGGTGCCGATCTCCCAGCGTTCGATGGAGATCTGGCACCGGATCGAGGAGCTCGTCGACGACGACTGCGGCTTCCAGCGGGCGCCGCAGATCAAGGTCGCCGAAACCGACGCCGATCTTCGGGACCTGAAGGATCGCGCGGCGCATCTTCGCGCCATGGGCTTCGAGCACGAGGTCGTCCTCGATCGCGACGAACTTCGCGCGCATCTGCCGGCGGTCTCCGAGCATTGCGTCGGCGGCCTCGCAAGCCTGGAGGACGGTTTCGCGCTGCCCTATCAGACGACCTTCGCCTTCCAGCGCAAGGCCCGCTCGCTCGGCGTGCGCTTTGCGGAAAACTGCCGGGCGCAGCAGGTCGAGCGTATCGGCTCCGATTTCAGGGTGACGACCGAGCGCGGCGTCTTCACCGGGCGGAAGCTCTTGAACTGCGGCGGCGCCTGGGCCGGCGAGATCGCAAGGCAGCTCGGCGAACCGGTCGAGGTCGAGCCGACCGCGCCGATGATGCTGGTCACCTCCCGCATGCCGCGCTTCTGCAGCGCCGTCGTCGGCAACCAGAGCCGGCCGCTCTCCTTCAAACAGATGCAGAACGGCACCGTCGTCATCGGCGGCGGCCGGCGGGGCCGGGCCCTGCCGGACACCAACGTCTCCGAACTGATCTTTTCGGAACTCCGCCAGACCGCCGAGACCGCGATGGCGATCTTCCCGATCATGCGGCAGGCGACCATCGTCCGCTCCTGGGCCGGCATCGAAGGCCGCATGCCGGACGGCATCCCGGTGATCTCGCCGTCATCGACGGAGGAGGGCGCCTATCATGCCTTCGGTTTCTCGTCGCACGGCTTCCAACTCGGTCCCGGCGTCGGCGAGATCATGGGCGAGCTGGTCGCCACCGGCGCGACCAACGCCCCGATCGCGCCTTTTGCGATCACCCGTTTCACCCCGGGGCCCTGAGGCTTCCGGATAAAACCTCACGCATAAAAGGAATTCCCGCGTGATCACCCGCCACATCCAGACCAAGATCAACCACCGCGTCGTCGAGCACAATGGCGTCCTTTATTTCGGCGGCCTCGTCGCGGACGACAAGTCGAAGGACATGAAGGGCCAGACCGCCGAGATCTGCGCCAAGATCGACGATCTCCTCGCCAAGGTCGGCTCCTCCAAGGAGAAGCTCCTGACGGCGATGATCTATATCTCCGATTTCGCGGCGAAGGACGGGATGAACGAGGCGTGGCTCGAATGGCTGCCCGCCGAGCACCTGCCGACGCGAGCCACCATCGGCGTCGCCGAACTCGGCAAGGACGTCCTCATCGAGGTCGTCGTCTCTGCAGCGAAATAATCTTTGCTGCACCACGGCAGTCGGCGCGCCCGGGCGGAAGGATGCCCGGGCCCGCTTTCGTTTCTGCGGTAATTTTGGCGGGCCGGATCGCCGCGGACCCTTTGCTGCAGCCCCGACGGATCCAGGCAAACGTCCGGCGCCCAGCCGTGGCGTCGCCGACGAAGTCGTCATGCCGCCGGTGAGCCCGATCCCGCGGCGGACCGATGCGTGACACGAGGCAGGAGCGGCCGTGCCGGCCTTCTGCGGGAAGATCAGACCGACTTGATCGCGCCGCCGTCGCAGCGGACGACGCTGCCGGTGACGTAGGCGGCCCGTGCACTGACGAGGAACGCCGCGACGGCGGCGAACTCTTCGACCGTGCCGTAGCGCTTGGCCGGAATGGACTGGCGGGCGCTCTCGCGGATCGCGTCGATCGGCTTGTCCGACCGCTTGGCATTGGCGGCGTCGAGCTCGTCCACCCGGTCCGTGTGGATGCGGCCCGGCAGCAGCATGTTGACCGTGACGCCGTCCGCCGCGACCTCGTTCGACAGCGACTTGGTCCAGCCGACCAGCGCCGAACGCAGGGTGTTCGAATAGGCGAGATTGGGGATCGGCTGCACGACCCCCGAAGAGCCGACCGTCAGGATGCGGCCGAAGCCGGCCGATCGCATGGCCGGCAGGGCGCGGGTCGAGAGGTCGACGACGCGCGCTACCATCATCTGGAACTGGGCCTGCAGCACCTCCACCGACATTTCGGTGGCGCCGCCCGGAGGCGGGCCGCCGGTGTTGTTGACCAGAATGTCGATGCCGCCGAGAGCCTTGTCCGCCGCCTCGATCATCGTCTCGGCGAAGGCCGGATCGGCGAGGTCGGCGGCGACGCCGTGAGCCTTGCCGCGACCCTTTGCGTTGATCGCCGCGGCATTGGCTGACAGCCGGTCGGCGCTGCGCCCGCACAGCAGCACGTCGGCACCCTCGGCGGCGAGCGCTTCGGCGATGCCGAGGCCGAGGCCGCGGGAGGAGGCCAGCACCAGCGCCCGCTTGCCTGCGATCTCAAGATCCATGGGAAAGCTCCTTCACCTTGTCCTCGGTGCGGGCGATCAGCCGCATCAGTTCGGCTTCGTCGGTGGCATCGAGCCGCGGCCCCGGCGCGCGCGTTGCCGCACAGGCGATGGCGCCGCGATGCTTCAGCACCGCCTTGCGCACCGCGAGACCGTAGCCCGGCTGCTGCTCGTATCTGAGGATCGGCAGATAGGCGTCGAAGACGTCCTCGGCCCTCTCCACGTCGCCGGCCTGGTGGGTGGCGACCACCTCGACCAGCATTTCGGGATAGGCGAAACCGGTCATCGCGCCATCGGCGCCGCGGGCGAGCTCCTGGGGGAGGTACAGACCGCCATTGCCGCAGAGGATCGACAGGCGCGGCGTCTCGCTGGTGCCGGATCGATTGCGCACGGCGGAGACCTTTCTCAGGCCCGGTGCATCCTCGTGCTTCAGCATGACGATCTGCGGACAGTCGCGGGTGAGGGTGAGGATCGTCTCCACCGAGATCGGCACGCCCGTCGTCTGCGGATAGTCCTGGAGGCAGATCGGGACGTCGGGTCCGAGCGCCTCGCAGACCTGATGGAAATAGCCGCGCACCCGGTCTTCGACGGCAGGGCCGGGGGTCGGCGCGACCATGACGCCGGCGGCACCTTCGTCCATGGCGAAGCGGGCGAGGCTCGAAAGGTTGTCGAGGCCGGGGCTCGACACGCCGACGACGACCGGAACCCGCCCGTCGACGCGCTTCAGGATCCGGCTGGCGACGGCGCGCGCCTCTTCGCCCGTCAGCTTGTTGGCCTCGCCCATGATGCCGAGGATGGTCATGCCGTCGACGCCGCAGCCGAGATAGAAGTCGGTGAGGCTGTCGATGCTCGCTTCGTCCACGGCGCCGGTCTCCATGAACGGCGTCGCGGCGATGATGAAGACGCCGCGCGTGTGGCGGTCGATGAACGTCACTGTGTCATTCCCCTCGTGGAATCTTCGAACCTGTCTTCGGTCGACATAGGCGGAAGAACGGCTTCCGCATCGGCTTCGGAAGAGGATCGGGGCAAGAAATTCCCACCGTCGAGAGCGGGCGCGCCGCCGTGCGACGCTGGATGGTCCGTTACCACGCCCACGCCGGCCGTTTCGCGTCGCCGCACGCCGCAGGAGGTGGCCAACGCCGAGCCGATCCCTGCGGGCGCCGAAGCCGCCCATCTCACCCGCCACGTCGTCGGCGGCGGCGGGATGGCGGGTGACCATCGTTCGCCGCCGGCCAGGCGAAATCGCCTCTTGAGAGAGCGCCAGCAACGGGCGAGGGGCGTCGAGGCCCGGATGCTCGCGAAGGGCGGCACGTCGAGAGCGACCGTGAATCGACGCGCGAACGAGAACGCCGGGCAGGACGGCGTCGGACAGGGCCGGACACACTGGAAAACTGGTAGCGGGAGAGGGACTTGAACCCCCGACACGCGGATTATGATTCCGCTGCTCTAACCAACTGAGCTACCCCGCCGCCGGGCCGCTTCGCTGCGGCGACGCGGCGATATACGAAGCCGAAGCTCCGTGTGTCAATGGTCTTTTGCCGGAGCCCAGGCGTTCGCTCGAAACTGTGGCCGGGCTCGCGATTGGCCTGATCTCGGCGGCGCTTGCCTCCAAGCGATTGCCCTGTGCCGGAGCCGCGCCGGTCCGGTCGGCCGGGCTCCTCCGCCGCGCGAGCGGCCTGGGCGGTGATCGCCGCGTGGCGGACCCACGGGATCGCGAACGGCGTTACTCGACGCTCAGCGGCTGGTCCCAGCGCGTCACCGCGACGGCCCGTTCGATCGGCGACAGAAGCTGCGGGTCGGTCACCAGCTGGCGGACCCCGTGGGCGTGGCTCTCGTGGAAGACGTTGTCCTTTTCGGCCCAGCGATGGAGCGAGGAAATGTCGAGCCTGGCGCATTGCGGTCGCACGCTCCAGGTGACCTGGAGGGGCGAACAGGTCGCCTGGTCGTATTTCGGCCCGGTGGTCGAGCCGAGGTAGACCACCGGTGTCCCCGTGCCCTGCGGCAAGGCGGGCGGCTGGTGGTATCCGGCGCCCTCCTTGCTGTGGGAGGCGAAGGATTCGAAGTCGAGCGCCGCGGGATCGTTGACGACCAGGAAGGTCTGCGCCTCGACCCTGAGGGCCGGGTTCGAACAGCTCTTGCTGAGGCAGGAGCCGAGACCTTCGCCGGGGCCGACGTCGCAGGAGGAGAAGACCCAGTGGACCTCGATCGTGTCGCCCGGCTTCACCCCCTTGAACGGGCCGAAGCCGTGGGCGGGATCCTCGAGTTCGTCGGCGCTCAGCCGGTCGCTGTCGTTGCACTTGTAGCCGCCATGCTCGCCGCCGCCGGCGGAGATCGAGAAGCCCGACGCCTTGTGTTCGGCATTGGCGTGGAGGTGGAGGTTGCAGAGATTGAGGCTGTCCGCCGCGGGGGCGCGGGCGAACACGCGGGCGTTCAGCCCCTCGAAGGCGCCGACGTCGCGCGGCGACTGCGGCCCGAAGCCGGTGCAGATCCCGCCTTTCGCGTCGCCTTCGGCGGAGGCGGTCTCGTGCCTCGCATCGCTCGCGGCAGCGAACGGCACCGATGCCGAACCCGCAACGACCGACAAGCCAAGAACCCAAGCAAAGCTGACGATTTTCATGCAAACGCCCTTCGATTACGCGTCCCGTGAAGCCGACCGGGACCGGGCTACGGCATCGCCCTTAGAAAACCGTTGAACGGGAGGACGATTCTGTCTCGGTCGACTGATGTTCTTCCTGGATCGATCTGCCGGCGAAGCTTCGCTTTTGCACGACGACTGTCGCGAGCGCGGCGAAGCACCCGGCCATGGCGGGTGGACCCGACGCTCGCGCTTCCGCGCAAAGGCGAGAATCACGCCGCGCCCGGCTTTTCCTCAAAGAAGCGACCCGGATGGGGTTGCAAAAAACCCATGCCCGAGCCTATGACAGCGCCATCGGAGAGGTGGCCGAGTGGTCGAAGGCGCTCCCCTGCTAAGGGAGTATACCGGAGACGGTATCGAGGGTTCGAATCCCTTCCTCTCCGCCAATCAGCTTCTAAGTCATTGATTTCATTTTACGCCTCATAGCGTAAGGGTTTCGCAATCGCCGCGTGGTACACAAAGGTGGTACACATGGTGTTGCAGATGGCCCGTCCTTGGAAGCATCCGAACAGCGGCGTCTATTATATTCGCGTCCGCGTGCCGACCGATCTGGTCGGCCTCGTCGGGCGGAGACTCGAGAAGCAGTCGCTTCGGACGAAGGACGTCGGCGAAGCGCGGGTGCGCTTTTCGAAGTCGATGGCCGAAATCACCGAACGGTGGTCGAATCTTCGGGCTGGCCTCGTTCGTCCGACTTACGAGCAGATGAACGCCTACAGCTCGGACTTCTTCAAGACCTACTGCCAGGAGATCGAGACTGGCCGATGGTCGCCATTCTGGGACGAGGCCTTCGGAGCGATCGCCGCCCAGTTCATCGAGCAGCCTGACGACGTTGCCGTCCATCAGGAGTTCCGACGGCATTGCGGTGACCAGATCAACACGTACTTCACCAGCCGCGGCATCCGGATCGCTCCGGAGATGCAGGGTGCTGTTGATCTGCGAATCGCGAAAGCGATTGTCGATGCCATTGGGGTCCGCACGAGACGCATCCTCGAGAACGATTATGCGCTCGATCAAACGGAAGCCAAGTATCAGCGTCCCGCGTCAGCCGCCTCGAAGTCGAGCCTGAAGCTCGAACAAGCCTTCGAGACCTATGCCGACACGGTCAGCCTGTCGGCTGCGACACGAAAGCGCTGGCTGCCGGCACTTCGTACGCTGACCGCACATAGCGGCGTCGACGATCTTGCGCGGATTACCGACACCCATGTCAGCGGCTGGATCGAATGGCTGCGTTCAGAAGGCAAGGCACAGCGGACGATCAAAGATGTTTATCTCGCCTCGGCCAAGGCGTTGTTCCGCTACTATGTCGGCGAGCGGAAGCTGTCCGCCAATCCGATCGAGGGCTTCAGCGTCAGGGTCCCGAAGCGGCGGACGCTTCGAGGGCCAGGGCTGACCGACGCTGAAGTCGAGATGATCCTCCACGGCACGCGGCAGACGCCGCCGGCCAAGCTCGCACCCTGCCATGTCGATGCCAGGAGATGGGTGCCTTGGCTTGCTCTCTACACCGGCGCCCGCGTTAACGAGTTGACCCAGCTTCGGAAAGCAGATGTCGCTCTTGTCGACGGCATCTGGTCGCTGACCATCACGCCCGAGGCCGGTAGTGTGAAGAACTATAAGGTCCGGGTGGTGCCGCTGCACGAGCATCTGATCGACCAAGGGTTCGTCGAGTTCGTGCATAGCTGTCGACGGTCGACGCTCTTCTATACGAGTGACCACAAGTCCGGGAAAGCGGTGCTCACACCGTACAAGAAGATGGGCGAGAACCTCGCAGCCTGGATCCGCGAGCTCGGCGTTTCTGATCCAAACGTCGCCCCGAATCATGGCTTCCGCCATCGGTTTAAAACCGTCGCGCGTCGCGTTGGGATGGACGCTGAGGTCCGGGACTATCTCCAAGGTCATGCGCCCAGGACTGAGGGCGAACAATACGGCGAGTTTCCGACCACGATCCTGAAGTCCGCGATCGACCTCATTCCGGTTTGTGAAGACGCGGCACCTCTTGCAGCACGCGAGAATATCGAGACACCCTGATCACCAGGTCCTTTCACGAGCTCAACTGCGATCGTGGCGCCGGCCGACAGGAGTCCCACGAAATACCGACACGGCCTCTCACGCAGGATTTTCGAGACCCCCCAACTGCCCCGTTAGTCCGACACCAGGTAACACTTTTCCGAAGATAGAAAACACCATTCACGCTTGCGAAAACAGATTGTAATCAGCTTCCTGCGATGACGTCGTCATTGAATTGACAATGACGACGTCATCTTCCTAGGAGCAGGAGGACGAACGCTAGAATCGTTGTTGTCATATGCCGGAGGGGCCAATATGGACAGGGCAAAAAAGCGAATACGAGAACGGAGCGCCTCATCTCGATACCGTGAAAAGAAGCGTGTGAACGGTATTCCGGCTGATAATCGGATTGACCGTGAGATCGCGACGCTATTACTCGGCGACGTCCTCCGGCCTGGTGGCGAAGCAATTGATCAGAGTGTGCTACGCGAGCTCATCAAAGCAGTGGCGAACAGGTGCACGGCGGCGGCCGAACCGGACGTCGACGAGGCAGCGATAACCACAGCCGTACGTCGACGGATCGACCATTTGCTCCAAGAGAGGTCGTTTGAGGCGAACGGTTTGACAAAGGAAGTGGAGTCTCCGTCGGAATTCCACTAGCGGCGACTGGATCTCTTATGACCGGCGTAGGTGAAGCCGTGTTCTAGAATGCTGAGAGTGGCGTAAGGCCAAGAACATGCCTTTCCAGCGCCAGTTCGGAGAGGGCATCGTCGGTTACATTCGATCATGCATCCCTGCTTCGGCAAGGATGCGCCCGACGCCATCTACTTCATCAGGCCGCTGCTGCCAGCGGCATGAAACCTGCAGGCGTTCCGCTTATTGGAACCGGCGAGCCCGTTCAGGCAACCGGCACTACCTCAAGTATGCGACGTGACGCCGGAAGCTCCAAGATCGCGAGGTGAGAAGGGCGGGTTAGTTGTCCGCCCCGATGCCGGCTCAGGGAGAAAGATCGGCGATGACGGGCCATTGGTAGAGGGGGGCGCCGAATGGGCGACGTTCTCCTCGGAAGCGTTCCGGCTGAGGGCGATTGCTGGAACCTCTTCTTCGACTATGAGAGAAGGAATACCGTCTGCCTGCCGATGCCTGTCGCGCTTCGTTTCATCCATCCCCTCGACCGTCCCCCCCGAGACCTTGGCGGATGCGCGGTTTCGAATGGGGTCGAATTCAGAGGCTTCGTCCGAAGCCCTCACGTGCTGAACTTCGGTCACTTTCTCGGCATTCTCATGGATGCCGAGCAGGTTTTCGATCATGGTCCGGACGTCTGCGCTTCGGACCTTGATCGATGCCTCCTGAAGGATGGCCTCCGCCGTCGGCACATCGCCCCTCTTCAGCAGAGAGGTGGTCGCTTTGCCGATTTCCGTGATCGCGCGGATCTGAATTTCGCGGACAGCCTGCGTCAGCTTCGCCGCTGCCGCCCTTGCGCGCCTTTCATGCGTGATCTTTTTTTCGGTCAGCGCGGCGATGCTGGTCATCAAACGATCTCCTATGCAGTCTCGAATGATGGTTAATGATTCGCTAAGTCGAGTCAAAAGAATTCTTATCTATCTGATTGTAGTGGATTTTTTTCTCCCTTGGTCCTGTGCAGAGAGCGTCTTTCGTCCTCTTCGAGAGTGTGGTCGATCTACGACCGAGACGTCGAGCTGGGATCAAAACGCGCGCGATCCGCTGATGCTGTTTGCATCACTGTCCTTTCGTGAGGCAGAAGGTCAGGTGCAGAGAAAGCCCTTTCCGGCCGCGAACCACCGGAGTGTCTCTTTTGGAAGCACCCTCGTCTCAATAGCTAGGCTCGCGAGCGAGAGGATGGCGTCTCGATTCTTGAGGACCAGAATCGTCGCTTCTCCGTAAAGACGCCGGAGGCGTGCCTCGATGGTCCCGCGTTCGGAGGCGCCCGGCGCGAGAAATGCCCCGAGCCCGAAAGTTCCTTCGATTTTTCGAAGGATTGTCGCCGCCGCATCGAGATCGCCGTGTGCTCCGGCGGACGGCACCCCCAGAATGATTTCTTCTGCGGCTCGGCCACAAAGGAGCGGCAGGAGCTGGCGTTCGAAGTCCGTAAGGCAGGCTTCGTCGGAGCCCCTGGCGTAGAGCACGGATCCCGCGATACCATCTCGTGCTACGAGCGACAGGCACTCCGGCAAAATGCCCGCGAGCATCATCGCGATGGCGTGTCCGGATTCATGAACAGCGATACGCCACACGATAGCAGGACTGCGGTTCTCAGGAGGCAGGGCGAGGTCAAGAAGATCGCGTGCCGTGACAGAACGCCCCTCGCGTCGCGCGATCCTGTTCGCGTCACGTGCGATCCGGGCGACATCGGCACCGGTCAGGGTGCCGGCAAGCGCGGTTGCGACCCTGCCTATTTCTGATTCGTCGGCGTCGGGGACATAGTCTCGCAGGATCCCGCCGAGCGCCTCGGTATCGGGCATGCCGATGAAGAATCTCCGATCCAGGCGCCCAGAGCGCATGACTGCTGGATCGAGTCCGCGATCGTCATTGCAGGCGCCGATCAAGACCACGCCTGAGGTTCGCAGACTACCGTCCGCACACTCCAAAAAAGCATTCACGATCGGGCGGAACCAAGCAGCATGGTCGGATCCGGGATATGCATTGCGGCTCGGCATTGAGTCGATCTCATCGACGAACAGGATGCACGGCGCGATCTCGACGGCCTTGTCGAAGCTGGCCCGCATCGCCTTGATCAGCGTGCCCATATGCGCTTCACCCGACGCCTGCCATTGGGCATAAGACGTCGCTATCAAAGGGACCCCGCAGGTCGCAGCGAGAGCAGTTGCAAACCGTGTTTTTCCGGCCCCAGGTGGACCAACTAGCAGCGCTCCGCGATCGACATCGTCCCAATCGAGCCGGCCCGCCTTATAAGCTTCGATATCCCTAGCGAGATCGAGACCCCATGTAGCCGCATCGCCATAGCCATGTGTCGTGGACAGATGGGGCTCGGTGGGATGGAGCGGCTCGATGACAGACGGCGTCCGCCAGGTCGTCGCGGAGGATGCCCGCGACGACCGGGCTTCACGCGCGGCCCTTTCTCGATCTGCGCGATTATGTTGTCTTTCTTCGAGCCAACGCGCCACGCGCAGGCGCCGCAGCCAAGCCACGGCGTCAGCGGGGGTTGAAGCGCGGCTGACCGCGATCGGGAGAAACGCAGGATCGATCCGCATTGGTCGGAGCGGGCGCGGTTGGCTTGGCCAGATCGCCTGCAACAGGGCCTCTAGATGCTCCAGCGGACACAGATCAATCCGAACGTCAGCGAGTAGCGCTGCAAGGCCGCCGGTCGCCTCTCCGCCGTCTTCGAAAATCACGACGTGAGACCAAGAAAGTCTCCTCAGGATGGACGCGGAATTCGCCCGGTGCGCTCGCAGGTCCTGCGCGGTGCGAATTTCGAGGTTCTGACCAAGGAGCGAGGTCGTTGCGGCACCAGCCGCGTCGACCCACTCGCTGTCGAGCTTGACGATCGCGCAGATCTTGCGCCCGGTGCGTTCGTGCTGCGCGGCGAAGTCCGACAGCGGCTGAAGCGCCCTTTCGCAAAGCCACTGTGCGGGTGCCGTGCGTGGATCGGCCTTCACGATGGGCTTCGTCGTCTCGGATAGATCAATGGAGAGATCGTCCAATCCGACCGAACGCTTGGAAATGCGAGAAAACTTACTCAAAACGGCTCCTTCGCTTTGATATTCGGCTTCGCCGTGTATGGCGGACCTCGGTCCCGACCTGTCGGGCGAGCGTTAATGGCCCGGGCGGTCAGTGATTTCGCTAGCTCTGCGGTTCGCGCAGCCTATTGGTCGACCGCACGGCTGGTGCGCTGCATGTCAGATGAAAAACGACGTGATGGCGGACGGACAATGTCGCCATGGCCGCACGGTTACCTGTCAACGCCGGATGAGTGGACGCTGCAATTAAGGGATGCGCCGAACTGATCGAAGCACAAGCCGTCGACGCGCCACAGTCGGGAATACGACCGAACCCATCGAGCTTGCGGATCGATGGCGTAAATCCGCGAGGTCACAGCCCTACCCGGTCCCACGAGCGGATGCCCGGTTACGATCCCGGCCAGTCGAACCGCGACAGGATCGGCGACGAGAACGACATCGGAGATGAGCGGCGCCGCGGCGAGTTCTTCGGGCGTCGGACCACGCTCCGCGGCGTACCGGTGGAGATCATCGACGAGGTTCTGGAGCGTCCGCCGATCTTCGGCCTCGGCGCCAAGAAGGATGCCGGGTGCCTGATATGGTGTAGGCATCACTGCTCCTCCTTGACGCTGCTTCCGGCCGTATCGGACGAAGCCAAATCGGCGTCCGAGTCCACACGCAGGTAGTCGAGGACAAGCCGGGCGGTCGGATCGCCTTCGTCCGCATAGCCCGCGACGTATCGGATCAGGCGCCAGTGTTCGCCCGGCGAGAGGACGCCGAGGTGGCAGAGGCGAATGGCTGCACCGATGATGGTGGCTGGATCGAAGGCGAGAATATCTGCGGTCGGGCGATCGTCGTCGAAGTCCTGCTCGAAGGTCTCCGCAGTGGCCGGGCCGCGCGAGGTGAGACGCGTATGCGCGTTGCGATCGGCCGCACGCACATGGTCGGGTTCGCCGTCGTTGTTGTATCTGCTGGTCATTTCGTGTGTTCCAATGACGAAAAGAGGCTGGTCTGGGCGGGCGCCAGAGGCGATCGGGCTTGGTCCGGTTTCCCTTCGAATAGAAATGCCGGGATCGACCGCCAGGACGGCTTCACGATCCGGCAGCGAATGCCGGATCGTGGGGCAGAGGTCGTGGAAAGCGCTGTGCGTGGACCGGCGCTTTGACGCCTTGCTAGTGCATGCGGCGCAGGCCGCTCTGGCGTCGGCGCTCGGCGATGCCGATGAAGCGCGAGAGATCGACGGGAGGTAATGAAAGCCCTGCGTTGCAAGCGTCCCGTCCCGTAGTCTTGCGATCCTGATCAACGGCGGCGCCGCTCGATGCGCCCCCATCGCGGTCGTCACCTTCGTCCACGTCCGTCGGGCCGGTGTCAGGAGAGAGCGTTGCGGCAAGCTGGCGGATCGCCGGTCCCATCCGGTGGAGGAGCGCGGCGCGGACGGTCTCATCAAGGTGGTCGAGAAAGCGTCGGGAGGGGACACCGAATGCTGCGTCGATCTCGTCGGGCCCCACGGTCATGGTCGGCTCGTGGCCGGTTTTTCCGTAGCGATCGATGACGCTTACAGAGACGCTCGCGACGTCATAGCCTGCGGCCAGTAGTGCTCGCCTTGCGGTGAGGGCGACGATACGCAGGCGGTTGATGGTCTCCGCGCAACGCGTCCCGGAGAAAACGCAGCCACCACGCTTGACCTCATGGATTGACGCGTGTCGCGTGGTCTCGTCGATGACGACGAGATCAGCGGCCCATGTCCCGATCACGTGCAGGTCGTGCGGCAGGGTTGCCACGACATTCCGCCTGTTTGCCGTGACGAGCTCGGTCGCGGCTTGTGTCATCGGCAACGGATACTCGCGCAGCACGGTCAGCGCCGGATCCTGACGCAGGACTTCGGCGATCACGTCCGGGATCACCTTTCCGACGCGGCTGATGACCGAGCGCAGCATGCTCGCCAGAGACGACATCTCGCCGAGCATGGGATCGGGACCGAGGCTTTCACCCACCGCGATCGCGGCATTGACGATCTCGAGTGCGGTCGTTTCGACGAAGGCCACGACCGGATCCGTCCCAGCGTTGCCGGGCACGGCACAGTGCCGGAAAGGCCCGGCGTTGAAGGGGGCGCAAGGATCGACGCGGGAGTGGCCGGTCCCGTCGGTCTGACTGGTTTGAGCCTCGCGATCGCGATCGGCGAAACGATGGGAGCGGGAAGACGAGGATTTGTGCGTACGAGCCATAGGAACTCCTGCCGGCGAGGCCGGACTCTAAGGGAATAGGAGATAGACCACGCCCGTTCGCACAATCGGTCGCGATCGTGCGGGAGCTGTGTCTGTTGAGGTGGGAAGCGGCGACCGGGGTCGGGTCGCGGACGGCGTCCGTGAGCAGCGCAAGCTACTTCAGCGAAAGCCCGATTGCCTTCGCTTGGATTTGCGGCTTGGGGGATCGGAAGCCCAAGGGGTGGTTTGATCCTCGCCGCACGGCCTTACGGGCGTGTCCGCGTGACCGTCAGGCCGGAGGCCGTATCGACGAGGCGGACAAGGCCGATTGCCGAGAGCTTGGCGCAGAGCGCGGACAAGTACTCGTCACGCGTCGGACACGTGGCGCGATCGAGGTCGAGCATACGGTTCCCCGCGGCGTCGCAAGTCCGCGAAAGATCGAGGCGGCACAAGAGCTGCCGGCTATCGCGGATCTCCTCTGGAGAAAAGACCGGACCGTAGGCCGCCGACGGCAAAGCCGGTACGCTGACCTCAGCAGGTTCTGCGAGGTGCTGCTCCACCGCGGAATCTTCGTCGTCGCGGAGCTGAAGACGGGCGGTGCAGTGCTGTCCCCTCTGGGACAGGTCGCGCATGTCCGGATTGTCACCGGAGACCAAGGAGCGCGCGTCGGTGGAGGAAGAAGCGCTGTCGCCGCCGCCGTGCGCGTCCTGCGCCGTGCCCATCAACCACCGCTTCATGTCCTCAGGAAGATCGTCGATCTCGTCGATCCGCCGGATCGGACCGAGGCCGGTGACGTAAGGGCGCCCGGCGACGACGCGCGTGCCGATCTCCGGCCATTCCGGCTGGATGCGCGAACTGCGGCTGAGGCCGTTTGCGAGGTCGTGGGGGGTACGGACGCTATCGTTGGACATGAATGTGTCCACGTCTCGCGCGCCGGGATCGCTCGCCGGACCGACAATGGTGTCCGGGGACGAGGCCACGCTGTCGGAGTGTGCGACCTCCGAACCGTCGATGCAGGGATAGAAGGTGAAATTACGCTTGCACGGTTCGTCCGTGCGCGCCAAAAGGCACTTAGCCATGCTGATCCTCTCATACAGGTCAGTTGTGGTCAGGTCGCTGGCGGGACTGCAATCCATGCCGGCGGCCGCTCCGAGCGGACGCCTGCGACATCACCTATAGTCGGACGCGGGATTGCGACCGATAATGACAACGTGGGACACGGGCGGCGCAAAGTCTAGTCGCCGCGGCGAGGCGTTGCTAACACGGTTAATGCCACGTCTTCCGATTGCTTTGGATCCTTGACAGCCCAGCAGGCTATTCACGCCGAAGTTGCCCGAACGGGGCGTAGCAGGTGTTCCAAGGCCGATGGGCACTGCCGTCAGAAGTGTCGTTCGTAATTTTCACCGAAATCGTAAGACGGGTTCAAGCGGTCGAACAGACGCGACTGGTGCATGAGCGTAGCGAGTTGCCTGAGTTTGGAGACATTTGAATGTGGGAGAATTTCGAGGCTCGCCTCGATGAAAATGACCGTGACCGGCCTCTGCCGCTGCGCCGGGCGCTTTTCGACGTGTTTCGCGGCTCGGGTCTCCGCCCGGGTGATGGCGTCACCAAGAAAATGGCTTCCTTTGAATTCAGCGCGGGTAAGCGCCTCCTTTGGGAAATTCAGAACCCGGTCAACGTCTTTCTCCACGTAAAGTGGTTCGATCGCGCCGAGGCGAACGGCTTCGTCGGCGAACTGCGGCCGTATCAGAGTGGCATGAAGGACGGCGGGCGGCATTCCGCCCTCAGCCGCGACTGGTCCTTTGGCGACGCTGACTGCTTCGTCTTGCGGATCGAGAACGCGGAGGCCCTGCGAAGACTGCTGGGGGCGTTATTGGAATTCGACAATGCCTTGGTTCTCGATCCGGCGGCGGTCGTGCGCTGGATCGAGCGGCTGCGCCATTTCTTCCCCGCCCTCGATGGTTTCGATCGACCCGATCCGCAGTTCGACGAGGCCGAGCGGAGCTATAAGCTTGACGTTGCAGTCGAACTGAAGACCGCGGTCACGCAGTCCAGATCCGATCAGGAGCTGGCTGATGCTGTCAACACCGCCCTCGGCAAAAGCAATCTGCTGCAGTGGCGCACCTATTGGCCGATGTCGCCTAAGGGCGATGCCGATCGCGAAAGGCTCTGGCCGGCCTTGCGCGAGCTCCTCAATGCGGCACTTGGTGCAGCAGACGGTCACCCTGTGGCTCTCGAAGCCTTTGCAAACGTCTGGATCGCATCCGTCCCGGATGCCAAGCCGGATGCAGCCCGCCAGATCGGCGAATTCCTGTTCCTCCATCTCGCCCCCGACGCGGGCATCTATATCCGCCATTCCGTGCGCCAGGATCTCTGGCTGGAAGCTGTGGGCAGTCGGTTCCCCGATCATACGTCGATGGCTGACACCTATCGCGACGAATGGCGCTTCATGGAGGCGGTGCGCCGCGCTTTCGCGGCTCAGGGGCTGGCGCCACGCGACATGATCGATGTGCAAAGCGCGCTTTGGGTCGTCCATAACTACAAGGAGGAGGATGTGGAAGCCTTTTCGCGCGACGCGATCGAGGCGGCAATGGACGCCTTTGACGGCTATCCCGAGTCAGGCGAGCACGCCGCCATCTTCGGTAGTTTCGGAGAGCCCCGCGATCTTTGGGTGAGGTCGACCAAGGATCGTCCGAACCGAGTTTATCCGACGAAGCCGATCGTCGCCTATCTCCTCGGTCACACCGACATTCACGGGGGATGGAACAGGCCAAGCGGGCCGGCCGCCCGTCTTCATAACTCCGGGTACATCATAACCGATCACGCTGACCGTCCCCGCCCGATCCCGGATCGCGAATTCCTCGTTCGGGGAGCTGATCGTATCCGGTCGTGCGCTCGCAACTACTATGTCGCACCGGCTCGCGAGAAAGGTGCAGCGGAGGTCGCGATCCGCGCCGGCGACCTTGGGCGCGATATGGCTCTGCACGATCGTCATCCAGCGATCTGTAGCGCGCTCGGGAGCGAGGAATTCCAGCGAGATGCCCAGGTGTCGCGGCCGACGCATACATTGCCCAATCCCAGCATTACCACCGTCTTCACCTATCAGCTCGCCTCGGCGGAAGGGCAAGAGACTATGACCTTTGAACCCGCTATCGAAATGGCGAACACCACCAACCTCATCCTCTACGGCCCGCCGGGAACCGGCAAGACCTACGCCACGGCCTGGGAGGCGGTGCGCCTTTGCCTGGGCGACGCCGCGGCCGAACCGCTGCGGGGTGACCGACATGACCTGATGACCGAGTACCACCGGCTCGCGAAGGAAGGCCGGATCGAGTTCGTCACCTTTCACCAGTCCTTTTCCTACGAGGATTTTGTCGAGGGGCTACGTCCAACGACGACAGCCAATCAAGAAGGCGACGATGAGGACGCCAGCACTTCAGGCGGTTTCAGCCTCGATCCCCATGACGGCGTATTCAAGGTCATCAGCGAGAAAGCACGGCTCGACACCGGCGACGCGCCAGCTAAGCGGCTCGACCGCTCACGCTCGATCTACAAGATCGCGCTCGGCCAACGCGACAGCCAGGAAGACCGCATCCGTGAAGGCCTGGACAGCGGTCTAATCCATCTCGGCTGGGGTGGCGATATCAACTGGTCCGACGAACGCTTCGACGATTTCGAAGAGATCCGCAAGACATGGAACGAGCAAAAGGACGCTCAAGCATCCGGCAAGGATCCCAATATCGAAGTGCTGTACGCCTTCCGATCTGGCCTGCAGATCGGTGACTATGTGGTCATCTCTGACGGTCGTGACAGCTATCGCGCATTCGGCCGCGTGAGTGGCGAATACTATTTTGACAGCGACGCTGAATTCCACCCGCATCGGCGGAAGGTCGAATGGATTTGGCGTAACGACGATGGAGCTAAACGCGCGCCTTTTTACAGCCGCAACTTCCGCCGCCAATCGGCCTATCGACTTGATCCGAGTCAGATCGACTGGGACGCGGTCGAAGCAGTGGTAATCGATCCGAATGCCGAGCTGCCGATGTCTAGTGCACGGCCACATGTCTTGATCATCGACGAGATAAACCGGGCCAACATCTCCAAGGTCTTCGGTGAGCTAATCACCCTGCTCGAGGTCGACAAGCGGCTTGGCTGCAAGAACGAGGTCAGGGTCCGGCTTCCCTATTCGGGAACGAGTTTCGGCGTGCCGGCCAACCTCCACATCATTGGCACGATGAACACGGCGGATCGTTCTATCGCGCTGCTCGACACGGCCCTGCGCCGCCGCTTTACCTTCCGCGAACTGATGCCAGACGTCGAAGAACTTCGCCAAGCGATGGCGGCTCGCCAGCTCGATGCCACCAATCTCGACGGGATCGATATATGCAAGCTGCTGCAAACTCTAAACGAGCGGATCGAATATCTCTTCGATCGCGAACACCAGATCGGCCACGCCTACTTTACGGGCTGCACCACACGGGCCGATGTCGAAGACGTCATGCGCCATAAAGTCATTCCGCTGCTGGCGGAGTATTTCTATGAAGACTGGTCGAAGGTCGCCGCAGTGCTCGGCGATGGCGATGGGACCAGAGGTTCGCATTTCCTCGAAGCCAAACGGTTGGTGGCACCAGCCGGCTTCGCCGATGATGAACTGGGTGGGGACAAGCTGCGCTGGAGCGTGAAGGACGCTTTCGATTTCTCGGACTTCTCGGCCTGATGCCGGCCTATACGCTTCGTGAATGGGACAAGCTCGCCCATGGCGAGGGCGAGGGGCAGATCGCGGTTCACCATGCCGACCGGCTGGCGGGGCTCGCCGCCCGCTCGAGCTTTGCCGGGCGCGGCGGCAGCGGGGTGCTCGAACATGGCCGGCACGCCTTGCGCGCCGGCGGCGTGGTCGGGATCCTCGCGGCGGGCGATGCAAGCCTGGAGATCCTGCCGAAGATCGATGCGGCACCCGGCGAGACGACCGATCGCCAGAATGCGGCGATCCGCAAGCGCCTGGTGCATATGCTGGCCGTCGCGCTCGATCTGAAGATCGATCTCGGCGTCATTACCGATCTCGCCTGGCAGCGTGAAACCCTGCTGGAAATCCTGGTCTGCATTTTTTGCGACAAGCTGACCGAAGCCCTGCGCAAGGGCATGCCGCGCCGATATGTGGGCTGCGACGACGACTTGCCGACCTTGCGTGGTCAGCTCGACGTGACCCGCCAATTCACCCAGCATGCGGTCAACCCGTCGCGGCTTGCCTGCCATTTCGATCTACTGTCCGACGACATGCCGCTGAACCGGATCATGAAGGCAGCCGTGTTGCATCTGTCTCGCCTCTCGCGGCGCAGCGCCAACCAGAAACGCCTGCGCGAGCTCGCCTTCGTTTATTCCGACATCGCCGATATCCCGGTGTCCGCGTTGCGGTGGGATCAGGTCGTCATCGACCGCACCAACCGATCGTGGAAGGAGCTGTTCGCCATGGCGCGGCTCTTCCTTAACGACCGCTATCAGACGACGACAGGAGGACGGGGCGAAGGCACCGCCATGCTGTTCGAGATGAACGCGTTGTTCGAAGAGTATGTCGGGCGGCTGATCGTTCGCGCACTGGCGGGGACCGAGCTGACGGTTTCCCTGCAGGGCGGTCGCCTTTCCTGCCTGAGTGTAGAGAATAGCGAACGCGGCCTATTCCAGACCAAGCCGGACATCCTGATCCGCCACGGGACACGAGTCGTCCACGTCATCGACACCAAGTGGAAGCGGATATCCTCGCGGATCGACGATCCCAAGCAGGGCGTGTCGCAGGGCGATGTCTATCAGATGATGGCCTATGCCCAGCTTTACGGCGCACCGCGCCTGACGCTGCTCTACCCCCACCATACGGGGCTGGGTGCCGAAGACACGGTCCACGGGCGTTATCGCATCACCGGGCAGGATACGATCCTGGAGACGGCGAGCATCGATGTGGCGAACGGCGCCGGCATGCTGATGCGGCTTCGGCGTCTGCTGGTCGGGGAAGCAAGCGCCGGCCAGACTCCCGATCAGGAGCCTGCAGACAATGCGTTCTTGCAACCAGTTCTTAGCGGATGATGCCGGCCGCGCCGGCTGCCTTCCCATCGGGTTCGCTTTGCGCCATCACCCGCTCCAGGTGCCGCGCGAGGCGTTCGGTGGTCTTTGGCTCCGTCCGGCGCAGGCGCATCGTCGGATCGAGGCCGAGGCGGGTGCCGTCCGTTTCGGTTAGGCGCGGCGAGAAGCGGATTTTTCCATGCTCATCGAAGCCGATCAGATGGGCGTCGAAAGCGGCGTCGATATGGGCAGCCAGCAGCAGGCCGTTATGGACGTCGAGCCGCTCTTCGTCGCCGCATTCGGCCCAAGGGATGATGTGGCTGGCGCGCAGGAGCCGCGGGTGTTCGACATCGGTCACGGCGCAGCGGCGCGACCAGTGGGCCATCAACGCCTCGCGGAAGACGTCCTGTCCGACGCGCTGGACGACGAGGCGCTCGGCTTCCGTCGTTCGCGGCAGGTCTTTCGCCGCCTTGCGGAACTGGTCCAGCGGCGTGTCGGGAAGCGAGACGCCGAGCTCGTAGACCCGCTTCAGCCCGTACATCAGCGCGGTGAGATGGCGGAAGGCGTAGCGCTTGAGCCCCGGCCCCGCCATGTCCACGCTTGGCCAGCCGATCTCGGCGGTGATCCCGGGGGAGGCCAGAGCGGCGTAGAAGCGGCCATGGGTGTTCTCGGCGGCAAGCCAGAGCCGACCCGGAAAGTCGGCGCTGTCATAGGCGAGCCAAGCACCCTCGCGCCCGGCCGGCAGGCGGAAGCCGCTGCGGTAGGTGGCGTCCCCGCACTCATACTCGACCGCCGGGCTCGGCGGCGTTTCGAGGTTGTAGGGCGGGGCGAGAGCCTCCGGCGCGTCCTCGGCTGATCCTTGGGGCACGGCCACGAATCAGGCCGCCGCATCGTCGGCCCGCTCGGGCAGCGTCGCTTGCGGTGCCAAATCGGGCACGGGCTCGGCGGGGTTAAGGTCGAGGCTCGCGAAGGTGCCGTCCTTAGTGAAGCGATCCCAGGCTTCGAGTACGAGGCGGCGGGTGCGGTATTCGCCATACTCGCGCATCTCGCGGTTCTTCAAGACGCGAAAGGTCTCGGAGGGGTAGTCAGGCCCCTTCACGTCGGCCGGGTCGAGCACGTAGCGCAGCTCGTCGCGGGTCAGGCCATAGGCAGCGGCGTAAAAGGCATCGAGTTCGGCGCGGAGCAGCGCCCGGCGGTCCTCTTCCCAGACGAAAGGCTCGCCGTCATAGCCGAGGTCTTTTGCGAAAGGCTGCATGGACCAGGAGGTGTAGGTGAGTTCGAGTACGCGGGGCGTGATGAAGGCGCGGCGGGATTCAGTGTAGAATTCCTGATCCTTGACTGGCAGTTGCTTTACAATGAAGTAGTTAAAATGTAGTCTTCCCATTTTCTGCCGCGCCACGTAATCGAATACGATCGACGACAGATTGGCATAAAGTCCTAGTAACGTAAATTTATTTGCGTTTTCGCAAAATATAAGCGGCATACTATTTCCGACTGCAGACAATGGAATAAGCGTTGGAATGAAGCTCCTTTCCGTAATGCTTGTAGATATGTCCCGAAAACCAAGGAGATAAGGCGTCGTCGAAATGGGCATTCGAGAGACGGCGATCTCCCACTCGACCCAGTAAAAGGGCAAGGGGTTAAATTTGCGATCAGCGTAGGAGGCTAAATCCGTGTCGGGCAGAACACGGTAGCCTCTTTCAATTTGGTCGGCTGAGTACCCAGCCGCACGGTGATTGTACAAATCGCACATCTTCGCTTCATACAATGGAAGAAACCGCACGGATTCTGAGTTTCCTTCGTAAATCCACTCAATTCCACTTAGGTGAAAGCCTTCTGATTTCAAAATTTCAGCGTTCTTGAAGAGCGATGAATCGTTAGACATGTCGAAGTGGCGAAGAAATTTGATACCCCACGGATCGCCATTTTCAATTCCATCGTGCACTAAGACATCTGAATTATCATATATCTTCGCAGTGACTAAGGCGTCCACTTTAGAGCGAAAAACTGGTGCCGTTTTTGTATTTGGGTTCATGCGAGAAATTGATGCAGCGCTTATCTCGAAGATCTTTGCTCGATCGCTCAGATCTGCAGTCTCAGTAATAAAAAATGCAAATTCTGCGCTTAGGGACCCAACGCCTACAGTGAGCAAAGAAAATTTTGTGGTCCGATGAACTGCCGGGAATATCCCAAGTCTATTTTCAAAATCAAATAGCGACACGAGTCGGCAGTTTGAGACAATACTCTCAAAAAACGGCGCGGTCGTCGCATCAGTCGCAATGCCCGTCGGCACGATGACGCCGGCGCGGCCCTTGCCCTCCGACAGCCGCGCGAAGAGTTCGGCAAAGAGCGCATAGGTATTGACGTCACCGCGCCCGGTGAGCGGAAAGCGCCCGCCATCCTCGCCTGGCACGCGTACGAAGGTCGAGACCGCTTCCGCCTCCCGCTTGGCGAATGTGAAGGCGTCGAAGAGCTTGCGCTCTGGCGTCTCGGGCTCCGCCTGCTCCAGCGCCTTGATCAGCGTCTCGCGTGCGGCCTTGTTCGGCGCGCCGGCGATCTCCGGCGAGCGGGCCGCGAAGAACTCCTGCTCCTGCAGCTTGATCCGCTCCCAGGGCGGATTGCCGAGAACCACGTCGAAGCCGGCGGGCGTCTCGCCCTTCGGCGCCATCACGTCCGGAAACTCCAGCGGCCAGTGGAAGGCCTTTGCCGTATAAGCGAGCCTGTCCGCTTCGGCAATAAGGGGCCCATAAAGCTGCCGGCCGGCGAGCGCCTGGCGCAGATGCCCGGTCGTCGGGATCGTCACCGCCGCCTCGTTCGCCGGCAGGGCGCCGGTCTTCGGTGCCAGGAAGGCCGCGACATAGAGATCGCAGGCTGTCTTCAGCCGCAGCCAGTCTGCACCGCTGCGCAGTTCCGCATAGCGCTCGCGGCGCTTTCGGATGTCGGCGAGGCTGTTTTCGGGCAGCGCGCGCAGCGCAAGGCCCTGTTTCGCCAGCACCGGCGCCGCCGGCATCTGCCCGCCGCCGCGCTCGAAATCGAGCGTGCCCTGCTTGGCCCTGGTCTCGGCCTTGTTGCGCTTGGCGTAGTAGCTCGCGACCGTCTTGTCGTCGCCGGCGAGGGCCTTGTAGGCGGCGTCCGGAATGTCCCTGGCCAGATCCTCGAAGGCAAAGACGCCGAGCAGCGAGTCGCCAGGGCGGATCTGCGCGTCGAAATAGCCGAGCGGATAGCCGGGATCGACGGTCTCGATCCACAGCGCCACCTTGGTCAGCTCCACCGCCATCTCGTTGCGGTCGACACCGTGGATGACGCGGCGGGCGACGTCGCGCATGGCATGGCGATAATCGGCGGCCGACGGCGTTCCCTCCGCCCGGTGGCGGGCGAGCCGGGTCGCGATGCGCCGCGCGGCGGCAAGCAGGAAATGGCCGGAGCCGCAGGCCGGATCGATGACGGTCAGCGACAGGAGTGCCTCGGCCGGATTGTCGGCCTCCGCCTCGGTGCGGTCGAGGACGGGATCGAGCGCGGTGTCGAGCAGCGCCTGGACGAGGCTGTCGGGCGTATAATAGCTGCCCGTCGTCTTGCGCTGGTTGCCCTTCTGCTCGGCCGCGGTGCCGGCAAATTGCAGGCTGCGCCCGTCCGGCCCGGGCTGGGGCTGGAGTTCGAGGAGGCTCTCATAGACCGAGCCGAGTTCCTCGGTCTCCATCGCCCGCCAGTTGACCGGCACGACGCCGCCGCTCTTGTGCTGCGAGGTCAGCCAGCCGAGCTTGTGGATCGCCGCCATGAAGGCGCGGTTCGGCAGCTTGGCCTCGCGGAGATCCGGCATCAGCCCGCGCTCGAACAGGCCCCCAAGGGCCGGCAGGCCGAGCATGGGCTCGCCGCGGGACAACGCCGCGAAGACGACCTTCATGCCCTCGAAGCGGTCGTGATAGCGGTCATAGGCCGAGCGGCGGACGGCGCGGTCGCGCAGGTGGGCCATGGAATAGCCCCGGGCATAGAGTTCGCGCGCGGTGTCCTTGGCGTCGTGGGGGTGGAGAAGCCCTCGATCCTCGGCGACCATCAGGAAGATCAGCCGGTAGATGAGCCGCAACAGCTCGTTGAAGAATTCGGTGTAGGAGAGGGCGCCTGTCTGCAAGCGTTCGCGCAGGGCGGGGTTCTCCGCAAGGAAGCCGGTGCCGAGTTCGCGCAGGGCGTCCTGGACCTGACCCGCCAGGCGCTCGCGGGCGGCCTCGCCCTCCTTGCCGCCCTGTTCGCGCCACCGCTCCAGCGCGCAGTCCGTGACCGGCGACCCGGCTTTGCCGAAGCGGGTGCGCTGGATCAGCAGCCAGAGGGCGGAGAAAGAAGCGAGATCCTCATCGCGAAAAATGTGGGTGAGATCTGCCTCGACATAGGCAGGCCGGGTGAAGGAGGCGTTGTCGCGCATCAGACGCAGCGTGTCGCCGTTGAGAGCAAGGCCCCAAAGCGCATCGTCGTCGCCGTTGAGGACGTCCTGAAGGGCGAGAGCCGCCGAACGCTTGCGGTCGACGGAGAGCGTGTCGGAGGCGCGGTCGAGGGCGTCCGAGCGCGGGACGACGGTGATCGGCACGCGCCCTTCGCCTGCGGCAAGCGCGACCGGAAGCGTGCCATGCTTCAGGTCCGAGAAGCCGAAGACCTCGCGCATGAAGCTCTCGGCGAAGCGAACGGTCGCGGCCATGGACGGATTTTCGGCCCGGGAGAAATCCTGCCAGTGGCGCTGACCGATGCGGAAATAGCGGGCGATCTCGTCGCGCAGCTGTTCGCCCTTCGGTGCGCCGTAGTCCTCGGGCTTCTGGTCGCCGGCCTCGAAGCGGACGAGCTTGGCGACCATCGCGGCCGCGATCAGATTACCCTCGATGGTGAGGGCCGGAAATGCGGACAGGTCGGTCGGTGTGCGGCGGGCCATGCGTGTGATCAGTTCTGTTCGGGAATGAGCGTGAAGAGGCCGATGACGTCCGGCGGTAGCACCGGCTCGACCGTGACCCGCGAGGGCGTGCCGGCGAGCCCGGCGGTCGCCTGGCGCACACGACCGTGGTCCTCGGCGAGCGCCGCGGCGCGGTCGCGGACATGGGCGGCGATGACGCCCTCCATCAAGGCAGGAAGCTCCGTTGCGGCGCGCTCGACCATGCGCTCACGCGCGATATCGGCAAGGTCCCGTGTTGCCTCCGCCGCAAGGAGGGCGCGGGCTTCAAGGCCGGTCGCGACGATGGCACCGTCCGCAATCGCGACGAGGCTTGCCTCTTCGGCGAGGAGCAGGTGTTGGGTCTTGCCGTGGACGGTCAGCTGGAAACGCAATCTCAGAAGAGCGACGAGCGTCCTTTTGTCCACTGCCCGCGTCGGCCAGGCGCCGCGTCGACCGATGCCGAGATCGGGCATCGACTGTGGGTCGAGCGCGCCTTCGAGAAGCGCCTCGGCAAGCGTCGCGGTCAAGGGATGGGCTCGGGAGAGAAAGGCCGTACCGGCGGAGGCCGGCTCGCTGAGCGAAAGCCGCTCCTCGTCCTGAAGTCCCTTTTCGAACAGGCGCTCCCGCAGGGGGCGAGCAAGATCGGCGACATGGGCGGCCGTGTATTTCGGCCGTGCCTCCAGCGGCGCATCGAAGCGCTTCATCGCCGCGGCGACAAAGGTCTGGGCATCCGCGGCATTGCCGAGAAGCGTCGAGGCGCGATCCCATTCGGGCCGGACTTCCTCTGGCTTCATGGCATTCTGGGCGAAGCGGGCGCGGGACTTCCTCTCGTTTTCCTCTGCGTCGCGCCAGCGGCTCTCCATCAACTTTTCGCCCTCGTCGGAGACGAGATCGAGGGTCATCTGGCGGGGATCCTTGCGGCCGCGAAGCCGGATCATCGCGCTCATCAAGGCGTCGGTGACAGGGCCGTGCTCGTCGGGCAGTGGAACCGTGACACCGGTCGCCTTGCGGATCGCCTCGGCCTTGCGGATGACGACTTCAAGGACGGCACCGTCGATCGCACTGTCGGTCGCATACATCATCGCCGAATAGACTTCCGGCGCCGACTGACCGTAGCGATTGACGCGGCCCTCGCGCTGCTGGTGACGGGTGGGGTTCCACGACAGGTCGTAGTGGATGACCGCGTCGAAGACCTGCTGCAGGTTTATGCCCTCCGACAGGCAGTCGGTCGCGACGAGCAGGCGCTGCTCGGTCTCGCCCATCGCCTCGACCCGGTCCCGGCGTTCCTCCGAGGTGAGCTGGCCGGTGACGGCCTGGACGTCGTGCTTCGGGAAAACCTTGCGCAGATGGGCCGCGACATGATCGGCCGTCGCGATGTAGCGGCAGAAGACGACCGGCTTGGCGCCCTTGTTGATCAGCGGCTTGAGAAGATCGACCAACGCCTCCAGCTTTGGATCACGCGCCTTCCGGAGCCGCTCGGCCGTCTCGATCAGGCCCTTCAGTGCCGGATCGCCTTCGGTTTCGAAACTCGCGACGGTCTCGCCGGCGGGGAGCGCCGGTTCAAGGTCGACGGCGTCCTCGTCGTCACCGTCCTCGTCGTAGACCTGTGCCTCGATCCGTTCAGCCTCATTTGAAGCCCGCGTCCTCAGCGCGCTGGCCGCCGCCGCCGGGGAAGAGCCGACGCAGCGCATCAGGGCAAGCGTCCCCCAGAGCGCCAGGCGGCGCTCGCGACGGCCTTCGCCGGCCTTTTCGACGACGCCAAGGCAGTAGTCGATCACCGACTCGTGGAAATCGCGAGAAGCGGAATCGAGGTCGTAGGGGAACTCGCGGGTGTTGTGCTTCGGGAAGACGCGTTCGTCGTCCCAGCCCCCTTCCTCCAGATCGCGGCGTCGTCGCTGGACGAAATGCCGGGCAAGGCGCTGGCGGTAGGCCTGGTCCTCGAACTGCATGGAGGCGAAGCTGGGATCGATCAGCGCCAGGAGCCGCGCGAAGGCCTCTTCGTCGCCGCTGTGGGGCGTCGCCGTCAGCATGATCAACGCCCGCTCCTTATCCGCAGCGAGATCGGACAAGAGGTCGTAGCGCTGCTGCTTGGATCCTTGCTTTGTGCCGACGCAGGCATGGGCCTCGTCGACGATGACGAAGTTCGGGCAAGCGCGGGCGAAGGCGTCGCGGCGGCGTTCGGCCTTGATGTAGTCGAGGCTGACGACCGTGTGGGGATTGGCGTCGAACAGCGTCTGGGAGGCGGCGAGCCCGCGTTCGAGTCGCTTGGCCGAACTCGCGGTGACGGCGACCGTGTCGATGCCGAAGCGCTCCTTCAGCTCCTCGGTCCACTGCTCGACAAGATGGGGCGGGCAAAGAACGGCGAAGCGGTCGATCTCGCCGCGATCGATCCATTCACGCAAGATAAGGCCGGCCTCGATCGTCTTGCCGATACCGACGTCGTCGGCGATGAGGAGGCGCGGCACCGGCTGGCGCAGCGCCATCAGGAGTGGCACCAGCTGATAGGCACGCGGCTCGAAGGTCAAATGCGCCGCGGAGCGGAACGGTCCGGCCCCTCGTCGCAGCGAAAGACGAAGTGCATCGGACAGGAGCGCGGCGATCGCCTGGAGCGCGAGCGGCCCCTCGCTCGGCAGATCGAAGTGGGCAGGTTCGACCGGCAGCGCTTCGAGCGCCGGGGCAAGATGTACGATCTCCATCTCGCTCCCCGACAGGGGACGCAGCACAAGCAGGTCTTCGCTTGCCGAAGGAAGCGCGATCCACTCGCGGCCGCGAGCCCGAACGAGATCGCCAGGGTTGAAGCGGATCGTCATGTCTTCACTCCGAGGAGAGATTTCAGTTCATCTGGCACGCCGGCGCCAGCATCCTCGGGAAGCGCCGCAAGGCTCCAGCCGGCCCGGTCGGCGGCCGCCCGCAAGGCATTGTCGATGGGTTCAGGATGGGCTGCGACAAGATAGTCGGACCAGGAATAGGCGCATCGTGTGCCGCCGATGTCGGCCTGAATCTTGTCTGGTGCTGGGAGGCCGGCTTGGGCGAAGGCAGCGGGCCAGCCGGGCCCTGGTTCATGCGCCGCTGCTTCGACTTCGACGGGATAGGCGTCCTCTCTTCCTGCTGATGAAGTCAGTTTGGCGCGACCAAAAGCAAGAAGCAGAGCGAGCGCTTCGGAATTTCTCCGATCGATCAGCTCCTGTTCGGGCTGATTGTAATAGGAGAGGAGGCACCGGTAGCAGCCATGGACGCAGCGCGCTTCGGTTTTATCGACGAGGTCGTCGGGGTCTCCGGACGCGAGGGCTCTATCGACGTTCTCGTAGTGCATGAGGTCGAGGACGGCGGCCACAGACCGGCGCAGGCCTTCCGGATTTAGGATCAGGTTCTGAAGGACACCTGCGCCACCTTCCGTCGCTTCGTATGTCAGGATCGCACGTCGCTTGTTGCGAGAGGGAAGCGGCTCTCCCTGGATCTCGCTTTCTTCTAGTTGAAAGGCGACCTGGATGCCGCGAACTAGTGCGTGCTGAACCGTTGCATGGACACAATCATCATATTGTTCCGGCCGGGCGAATCGGATGAGAAGCGCGTTTTTGGTGTCTTCGACAAAGGGCACGACACGCTGGGCGCCCTTCGCCTCGGGGTCTGCGGCTGGGGCATCGTCGTCCTGCTCATCGAGTCCAGCGACCCACCGTCCTGAGCGCGGATTGAGCCCATACCCGAGGATCGACTGGTTCTTGCGCCGCCGTAGTCCCTTGTTGACGCGCATGATGCGCGCGCCGTCAGCATATTGAAGCGTTGCGAAGGGGCCCTTGGCGTCGCCGTCGAAAAGCTCGGCCTGCGTGTAGTCTATGACACCGTTGCGCTGCGGCCAGGAATAGACGCTCTGAATCTCGAAGCCCTCGCGGACCCGCTCCTCGTCATTGGCCGTGATGCGTTCGTTCACCTCGGTCTCGACACTCTGGATGCGAAGAGTTCGCTTGATCTCTTCGGCATCGGCCAGTGAGGCGTTGCAGGCATGGCAGCGCTCCATGCCTCGATGATGTGCGGCGCCACATGAGTTGCAGACGGTCAGTTGGCTGGTGCGAATCGTACTGCCGTCGGAATCTCGATCGCCTGCCTGCAGTTTGACGCCAATGACCCGAAGCGCTTGGCCCTCGTGATAGATCAGGCTGCGCGGTCCGAACTCGGCGATTGCCAGAAAGCGTGGTCGCTGGAGATAGGTGGTTCCGCGCCCACCGATTTGCTCCGCGATCCGCGCATAAACGGGCAAACGCGGGAAGTTGTAGCCGGGAAGGAACCCCTCAGTCGCGAGATAACGATAGACGTAGAAGTCCGATGACTGGCCGACATCGCTACTCATCAGATAGGCGATCTCGGCGTTCAGCTCACGCTGGAGTTCGGAATTCTCCTTGCGATCCTTGGCCGAGAGTGCCGCCATTTCGGATTTCTGGTTGGCCTCCTTCAACCTTCTGCTGGTGCTGTCGTATAGACCCCGCCAGCGTTCGAAGGCCCTGTCGAATTCGCCTGGCGCCTGCGCTAGCGTTGTCTCGACGAAATTTCCACGGTCGGAGAGTTCGTCTGGGATGACGATGTGCTTAGTATCCAGAATGCTGTCGAGCACGCGTCGCATGGTGGGTGCGACGTAGCGTCTCTGATTGGGATCATGGATTGCCTCCTCAAGTTCCGGCTCTAGCGGCAGCCCATCCGCCTCGATGGCGATATTGTCCCTAACCCCTGATACGGGTTTAACCGACAGATGCGACAGCCAGACGGCGTTCAGATGTGAGCGAACGAGATCGACATTCGTGATGTCGATCGCCGGCGCTCGGACGACGCCTGCGACCATGTCGATGCGGCGTTCGAAATAGTACTGATCGTGCGGGCTCTGTGCGGCGCAATAAGTGGTGACGAGCGCCGCCTGTCCCGAGCGCCCGGCCCGGCCGGCGCGCTGGGCGTAGTTGGCAGGCGTTGGCGGCACGTTGCGAAGATAGACCGCGTTCAGTTCAGAGATGTCGACGCCGAGCTCCATCGTTGGCGAACAAAAGAGCGCGGGGAGGAAGTCCGGTCGCTCGTTCTTTTCGCGCATCTCGACGAGCTTAGTGTCGAGCTTGGTCCGATCGTTGACGCCGAAACGGAAGCGCTCCTCCCGCCATTCACGGGTCGCATTGTCGACCTGCGCGGTGTGTTCACGAGCTTCGAGCGATAGCGTTGAGACATCCAGTCTCGCAAGATCGTCTGCAATTGCCTCATAGTGCTCAACAAAGAAGCCGTTGACGCACTCCGTCTTCTCGCCCTTTTTGAGAACCAGGGCATCCGGCATCAGCTGGAACGCCTTCTGGCCGCCGACGCCGGGCACCTCCCTGACATAGCCCTCGCCGGCAAGGGAGGTGAGCAGATGCTCTGTCAGTTCCGACAGGTCGTCGAGCTTTAGTCTTGGTAGATTAAACCGACGCAAAGTCTCGTTCAGGCGACGACCGATCCGGCTTCGCGGCCCGGCACTTTGGATCTGGGCTGCATCCCGGCGGCCAATGTCGTCGCGCCGCGGAGGGGCCGGCATGAGGATGCAGGCCGACCGGAGATCTTCCCTCCTGTCGATTGCCCAGGGATGGGTCAAATTCTCCCGCGACCGTCGGGACAGGGCGTCGAGTTCGACTTTAGCAAGAAGCTCGCTGGCGATGGCAAGTCCTTCCAGCATTTCACCTAGAAGAACCTCGAAAAGGCTCGCTCGAATTGGCGTGGAGAGCTGCGCAAGCACCGTTCCCGAAAAGACTTCGTCTCGGCTCGAGAAATCCCTCAGACCCACAAAATTCGCCGTCATGAGGCCCAAGCCGGTTAGGTTAGGATTGGTATAGCGCCAACCCCGCCGCAGATCCGTCCAGAGTCGATAAGCGAGGATGTCCCGCAGTGCTCGCTCAGCTGTCTGAGAGGCACCGATACCCACCTCGGGTGACAACATCCAGAAGCGGCGCCGAGTCCGCTCACTTCCTGAAAAGCCGAAGGCCTTGGCCAGCGCTCTACCGAAGTCTTCGGGTCGCAACCCATCCTCTCCGGCAGTCTGGAGTGCGCGAAGAATGGCACCGCGCAGAAGGCTTACGAAGACGAAGTCGTTGAAGTGACCAGCCTGGAGCGCCGCGTCTTGCCGGTTGTCGGTAAATCCGAGAATCTTACGCTTGCTTTCCTCGGTCACATCTCCGGAGCGATTCATCCACTGAAGCGTTGCCGTGGTGATCGAGGTGGTAGCGCTCGACCTGCCTTCCCCAGAAAGACCCCCGAGCTTATTGCGTTCGCGTCTGGCTGTTGGCTGATCGCTGCAACGCAGGCAGAAGCGATAGGGACCCGGCACGAACCAGAACGGCGCGCCGACGGCATCGACGCTCCCGCTGGGCATGATCGTCGTACGGATGGGGATCTGCTTGCGCCGTGCGGATTTCAGCCTCGCTCCCTTCGCGCCCTGCTCGATCCAGGTGTCGGGAATGCCCTCTGTATCGTTCGCGAAGTCCGGCACGTCGTCGTCCGGACAGAGATAGCCGGATCGTTCGTCATCGTCTTCCTCGGCAAGGGGAACCTGATCAATGTCCCTCGGCAAAAAGCGTACCGAACCGTTCCGGACTTCGCGCCTCACGACGTGATATTCCTGACCGCACACTCGACAGAAGCGCGTCGGATAGAGCCGAGCTTCGCGGTTGTCGGGATCATGGGTTTGCGCCGAAACGCGCACGGGTCTGTCGCCCTTGTATAAAGTCGTATGAAGTTCGCCCGCACCTGCGACAAACCGATTAAGACGAAATGCCATGAATGCTGCTTGGCTTGTCGCGTCCCCACCGCGTTCGCAGTCCGGGCGCGAGGCGAGGGTCATGAAGTTCTCAATCGCCGACTGGCAGGTGGAAAGTTCGATTCCCGTCTCGTCGGAGAGGTCACTTGCAATTGCGTCGAGCTCGGAAGGGCGTCGCCGGCGATACTCGGTCCCACCTTCTAGCCCGACGTGCAGTTCGAGCCAAACGGCCAGAGGGTGAAATTTCAGCACCGAGTCCGGCGCCGGATCGGGCAGGGGCGAACGCACAGCCCCCGCAATTTCGCGGATCGCGTCCTCGAGCTTAATCCGCTCGTCAGTCGCGCGGCGAAGTGTTTCGTCCACGATGTCTGAGGGAGAAAACTCGACACCGAAGATTTTAGAACCAACGGTGGCGACCGCACGAGCCTTGTCGTCCTGATTGCCGGTGCTTTGCATCGTCGCGGACGTGCCAATGCACAAGGGCTCCTGATCCCCCTTGCAGCAGCGGTTCTTCAATCTTCGAACGAGTACGGCGACGTCGGCGCCTTGCCGTCCGCGATAGGTATGAAGTTCATCGAGAACAATGAAGCGCAGGCCATTGGCATGTTCGAGGAGCACGCGGTCGGTTTCGTCGCCACGCGTCAGCATCATTTCGAGCATCATGTAGTTGGTGAGGAGGATGTCTGGCGGATCCGCACGCAGTTTTTCGCGATATTCCGCATTGTCTTGGCCGGTGTATCTGGCCGCGCGTGGCTTGAGACCGTCAGGCAGTTTCGCAGCACCGAGATACTTCTCTATCTCCTCGGCCTGACTGTTAGCGAGCGCGTTCATCGGATAGACGATGATCGCCTTTATCGCCTTTGGCTTTCCCGCGAGTTTCGCCCGTATGACGTCGTCGAATATCGGAACGAGGAAGCACAAGGACTTGCCGGAGCCCGTACCGGTCGTAACGATAAAAGGCTTTCGGCTCGCTGCCTTAGAGATCGCCTGCGCCTGATGGCGATGGAAGGTGAAGGGGCGCCCGCTCTGCGTCTGGAAGATCGTAGCCGTCTCGGGTGCGATCAGTCCTTTGGCCGACAGCTCGTTGGCATCTTCTCCCGACTCATATCGCGGATTGATGGCAAGTAGAGGGGCGGGCCAAAAGGTCTTGCTATCATAGATTTCATCCACCCCGCGCTTCAGATCCTCGGCTCGGATCGTCGTGAACGAGCGCGAGAAGCTCTCATGTCGCCCGATAACGTAGCGATCCAATTCGAACGCCTGCATGATTCGCTCCCTCTTCGCCATTCGAGGATAGCTGGAGCCATTCACAATCTACAAGAGCAGGGCCATCCACCGGCTTGAGCGGAAATCGATGAGAACACGCTCAAAGTTCCTGATTTGATTTGGATGCGGGTGATGCCCTAACCTTACGTTGCGGGATGCTTGATAGGGGGCTGGGATGGATATCGAATTCGCTCGTGAGGAGGGTCGATGTCCCCTGTTTGGCATGCGTAATCTTTGGTGTTTCGGCGGCGGGGTCTTCGATCGGACGTGTGTCAGGCCTCTCGATGTGGCCTTGATGACGCCACGGGCCGGTATG
The DNA here is from genome assembly GCF_021390325.1 of Jiella avicenniae. Classification (GTDB taxonomy): domain Bacteria; phylum Pseudomonadota; class Alphaproteobacteria; order Rhizobiales; family Rhizobiaceae; genus Jiella; species Jiella avicenniae. Next base: position 263,312 of record NZ_JAJUWU010000007.1, read on the forward strand.
CTGTTCGTAAAGCGGGGTTCACATCGGCATGCGCTCGAGCCCCGGGGCTGAATGTCCCTGCCTTGAACTTCGAAGTCTGTGTCGCCTACTCCTCGTCGATCGCTCACCCCGGCCTTGGGGCCATGCCGTGCCTTGTTCCCCTGAGGGGCTTCAGGTCACGCCATCCGGTAATCTTCCTTCTTCATGGTGATGGCCCAGATCATGCGCGCCATCTTGTTCGCGAGCGCGACAGCAGCGACCATCTTCGGCTTGCGCGCGACGAGATCCGCGAGCCAGCGGTTCGCACTCCCACCCTTGCGGACCACCCACCGGATCACACTCATGGCGCCGACGATGAGGAGCCGCCTGATGTCGGTCTGGCCCATTTTACTGACCGATCCCAGCTTGGACTTGCCGCCCGTCGACCGCTGCCTGGGCACGAGGCCCAGCCAAGCCGCGAAGTTTTGCCCGCTGTCGAACGTGTCGAGGTCCGGCGCGAAGGCCGCGACGGCGCCAGCCGTTGCCGGCCCGATCCCAGGTATGGTGCAGAGCCTTCGAAGTTCCGTGTCCGTCTTCGAGGCTGCCTCAAGTTCATCCGCCAGCCGCTCAATCACCTCCGTGAGCTGCGCGATCTGCCCAAGATATATCGCGCCCATCTCTCGCACGACGGCAGGCAGATCACTGGCCTTGTCGGCGAGCGCATCCTCCAGCACTTTGAGGTTCGCCGGCCCCTTCGGCGCCACAAGTCCGAACTCGGCCAGATGGCCACGAAGCGCGTTGATCAGTTGCGTCCTTTGCCGCACCAGGCACTGGTGGGTACGGAAGGCGACTGCACGGCCCTGTGTCTCGGAGCTCTTCACCGCGACGAAGCGCATCGAGGGTCGCGATGCCGCCTCCGCAATCGCTTCGGCATCCGCGCGGTCATTCTTCTGGCGCTTGACGAAAGGCTTCACGTAGACGGCCGGAACCAGCCGGACCTCGTGGCAGTGCGCCTTCGCCACCCGGCCCTAGTGATGTGACGTCGAGCAGGCCTCCATCGCCACCACGCAAGCCGGTTCGCCGGCTTGTAATGCCATCAAACGCGGCCGCGACAGCGCCCGATTGTAGCGAACCGCCCCATCCGTTCCGACGGCGCATACATGTAAGCTTCCCTTTGCCAGGTCGATCGCGAACATGCTGATCTTCGTCATTTATGCGCCCTCCGCTTGGTTCCTATAGAACCGTCATCGCATATAAGATGCCGCTGCGTGGGGGCATCCACCGCATCAGTTCAGGGGAGCACGACCGTCGAGCGTCTCCGGCGCTTCTATGCGCGCACGGGCGCGAACGCGGCGGTGCTGCCGGTCCTTTCCGGCCCCTGACGGCCGCTGTCCTCAGTCCGCTGCCATGATGCGCCAGAACGCCCCGTTCTCGCGGGCGCTCCGGTAGGTGCGCAGCGCCTCGCGGTCGAGAGCGACCGCCGTCGCCTGCTCGGCCTCGGCATAGCGGCCGAACGCGGCACTGTCGCCGGAGTGGTGCGCCGCGACCGCGTCCGCTGCCGCGATGCCCGACTGCAGCGCCCGTGCGATGCCGCCGCCGGTGACCGGATCGAACGCGACGGCGGCATCGCCGACGCCGAGCCATCCGGCCCCGGCCGGCGGCGCGAGCTGCTGCGGGCCGCAGGGAACGAGACGCGGAGCCGCCCCCTCCGGCAGCCTCGGGGCGGGCAGGCGAAGCGACCGCAGCGCTTCCTGCCAGGACGCCGCGCGTGACGCAGGGCGCGCGAGAGCGGGCTCGCTCAGGCACACGAGGACGGAGACGAGCGACTCATCGGCGAGGCGGACGGCATAGCACCAGCCTTGAGGCCCGGAGGCGATGGAGAACGCGCCACCGTCGGCGCACGCTTCGGTCGGAACGCCACGGTGGTGGAGAGCGACGAGGTCGGGGCCACGCCGGCGCTCGGCACCGACCCGTCGGGAGCACGCCGCGCCACGGCCCGTCGCGTCGACGAGGATGTCCGCCGCGACGGCCAGCGCCCACCCGCCGTTCCGGAAGAGGGCGAGCCATCGGCCGCGGTCCCGGGCGACCTCGACAAGGTGGCCGACGGGGAGGGTGCGGTCCGGCGGGACGAGCGCGGCGAGATCGGCGTCGAACACGGCGCGGTCGAGGGCGAGACCGGGGCCATCCGGGTTCGACACAGCGTCGCGGCGGAGGAAGGCGCGCGAACCCCACGCGACCCTGAAGGCAGCGCAAGGGCGGTGGGCGGGCGATTGCCACACCCCCTCGGCGCCGAGCTGGCGCAGCAAAGGCCTCGCCTCGGGCGCGAGGTGCTCGCCGTACCCGCGCGCCGGCGATGGGCGGCGGGCGATGAGGAACGGCACGCCGTGCCGGGCGAGGGAGAGCGCCGTCGCACATCCCGCCGGCCCGCCGCCGACGACGAGAACGGCGGTGTCGTGCACCGGTAGGTTGCGAGTGGTCATGGTCGGGAGGCGCCGGTCAGGCGCCTCTGCGCTGGCGGGCGCCGGCGAAGAGTGCTCGTTCTGCCTCGCTCCGCCACCCGGCGGCCTGCGCGCGCCGGTCGGCCGGCGTCGCGGGAGCCGGCTCAGCGGCGGCGCGAGCGGCTTCGGCAAGCCCCGCCATGCTCGGCGGCACGCGCGCGACGTAGATCGCATCGGGGAAGTCCGGGTCGTCAGCCGGCCCTGGCCGCCGCTCGACGACACCCATCGAGGCGAATTGGTGGACCATCAGCTCCATGGAATCCTCGGAGCCGACGAGACTGTCGTACCAGCTCCGCCGCCGGTGGAAGGCGTCGAGCCGGTCCTCCCGCGGTCGGCCAGCGTCCATCACCACGGCGTAGTCATCCTCCGAGAGGACGTGGTTCGGCACCGCCGCCGGCCAGAACGTCGGCAGGTAGGGATCGGTGCGCGGATCGTAGCCCGACCGGCAGCCAGCGGTATCGGCCTGCCAAGGCAGCGCCATCCAGCGGGTGAGGTCGCCGGGACCCTGACCCTGCAGCGGCCCGGCGACGGCGAACACGTCGGCACGGTCGAGCCGGTCGCCAAACTCCTGCCGCGTCGGCGCGTCCGCGCGGCGGATCCGGAAGGGCGCGCTGTAGACCGAGAGGTGGCGCATCGGCCACGTCAGCTCGCAGCCAGGATGGAAGGCGTCGGCGAGGCAGAAGTGGAGCGGCGCGCGGTTGAGCATCGCGGGCTGCGCTGCGACCGGCAGCTCGTCGATCGTCACTGGGTGCGCCGCATCAGGATCCCAGTCCGCGACGAAATTGCCGCGCACCCACCGCTGTAGCCAGCCGAACGCCTCCGGGCCGAGCGGCAGGTGGGTGAGGGGATCGGTCGCGGCAAAGCTCCCGAACGCGTCGCCGTAGATCCACGGCCAGTCGTTCGCGTTGGTCGCGGCAGGGGTCGGCGCTCTGAAGGCGTACGCGATCTCGCGGCGGAGCTGGGCGAAGGTGTCGTCGGCGCCGTGGATGCGGGAAAGGCGTCCCACCACCGCCGGGTCGGTGAAGTCAAAGGGGCCGCTGCGGCCGAACATCGCCGCAAAGCCCTTGTTCACCCACTGGAGCAGCGTCAGACGCGAGAGGATCGGCAGGATGTGCCGCGAGAACGAGACCTCCCGCGGCGTCTCAAGCCAGCCCGCCCCGCGCCAGAGCTCCTCCTGGAGGTCGAGGAGCGTCCGCCAGGCGACGATGTCCGGCGCGTAGTTCGGCGGCGCGACGGCGACCCACGCGCCCTCGCACGGGATCTCGCGGCCGCCGATCCGCACCGTGGCGTCGACCGGACCGTCCGAGACGTCGTCGTACCAGCCGGTTGCGTTGGCGAAGCCGTCCTCCTCGGACGAGTTGAACACCGGAAGCCCTTCCGGGGAGGCGGAGACCCCCTTGCCGGAAAGGACAAGGAGCCGGCCGTTCGCCGCCGCCCTCGCCTCGCCGAGCGTCACGTCCACCGGGTCGCCCTTCCAGCGGAAGGCGCCCGTCGCGGTCGCGCGCTCGCCCGCAGAGCCCGCGACCTCGATCGGCCCCGGGTCGATGCGGAGGTCGTCGCGCGAGGCGACCGGGTAGTCCGGGTTGCGGCGGAGGACTCTCAGCCCGGCGGCTTGGGGGAGGTCCATCGCGGCGCTGAACTTGTACCAGCCGGCCTTCTTCGCCGCGAGGTGTACCGTCCAGACGATCTCGTCGCCGGGCGCTGTCAGCTCGCGCACGACGTTGCCGGCCGCGTCGTAGCCGTAGACGCGGAATTCCACCGCCTCGCGCTTCAGGAGCCCATCCGCGTCGTGCATCTCGCCCGCGGCACGGGGCGGCGGCGTCTTCAGCTGCGGCGCGAGGACGTGCTCCTCGCCGTTGCCGATCCGGGCGATGCCGATGCCGGGGTGAATGGCGGCGCGGACGATGGTGTCGGTCATGGGCCCTCGGCGCGTTCGACGGGACGATATTCAGGGCCGCGTGTGACGGCCGGCTCCGGGAGGCCGCTTATCGTGCGACCTCCGTCTCGATCTCCTGCAGCATGTCGACGGTGAGCTCCTCCACCGGGAAAGGCTCGGCGGAGGATTCGGCGGACGCCATCGCACCGGAGAGCGACAGCGACGAGCCGATGGAGCCACCGTTGTAGATGATCTGCGCCCACTCGTTCGACGTCGGGGCGAGGATGTTGCGGATGTTGTCGTCGTTGATATCGACCGCGACGGGGGCCCTCTCGACGGTGCCGTCGACGTCCCAGTCGATCGACGCGTGCGCCGGCACCTCGGTGAAGACGTCGGAAGGCGAGTTGAAGATCGTCCGGTAGCCGAGGAGCGACGGGTTGCGGCCGAGGCCGTTGTTCTCGTCGAGCGCGGTCTCGCTGAGGCCCGGCAGGGCGAACCGCTGGTACTCGAACCGCGATTCCGCGAAGAACGGCACCCCGCGCGTCTGGAACGAGTAGTTCATCACACTGAGGTGGTTTGGCTTGAAGCCGACGTGATCGCTGCCGCCGTGGGTGAGGCCGAGGTTGTGACCGAGCTCGTGGATGAACGTGCCGACCTTCTGGTCTGGTGTCCCGCCCGGCGTCGGCCAGCGTCCGAGGGTGACGACGAAGTCGGATGCCGGAATGCCCATCGAGCGGCCGCTCGAGGTGGTCGCGTCGTAGCCGTCTTCCCAGATCATGTAGTGGAAGAGCGGGGCGAGGTTGGGGTCGAAGTGCGCCGCCTTGATCGCGAAGAACTCGGAAACCACCGGCCGGAGGTCGCTGTCGTGCGGGACCTCGTTGCCGTCGACGAGGTGGATTGCGATGCCGGGCAGCCCGTCGGGGTTGGGGACTGGCGCGCCGGCGAAGGACTCGACGATGCGCCGCTTCTCCGCGTCCGTCGGGCGGAAGTCGACGGACGCGCCGCCGGTGTTGCGGACCATGAAGTCCATCTCGACGAAGATGTCCCGATGGAGCGGCGAGGCGCCCATCGCGCGGAGATCGATGCCGTTCACCTCGTGCACCTCCCAGCCGTCGAGGAGGGCATCGCCGTCGGTGTCGGGGTTGATCGGGTCGGTGCCGAGCTGCGCCTCCTCGCTGTCGGTGAGGCCGTCGCCGTCCCGGTCGACGTCGGCGGGTGCAGCAGCCGCAGCCTCCGCTTCCGCGAACGGATCGATGTCGGCCCGCTCGGAGGTGAGCGAGCGCGACGCCATCCCTTCCGGCACGGCGAACGGAGCGCGGGAGAGCTCGCCCGCGATCTCGGCGTCGGCCTCGACGCTGATGCCATTCTGGGCCGACGCTGTCCCGAACGGTGCCGCGTAGGCGAGGAGCGCGGCGGAAGACGCGGCGAAGGGTGCTATGCGAAGCTTCATCCTGAAATCTCCTGTGTTTCGCGCCAGTTGGGCGCGAGCGCGGTCGGACCGCCGATCCGGCGCCTAGGGCTGCTTCACCGCGATGAACGACGCGACGTAGCCGGCCTCGGCCGGGCCGTGCGGGTTGACCCTGATGACGGTGCCGACGAGGGAGGGGATCTGGTCGAACCCGTTTGGCCAGCGGCGCGCGAGCCGCGCGTCGTAGTCGTAGCGCCAGCCGTCCGTCTGCGTCCCCGGGCGGCCATGGCCGACGATGCGCACCGCGACGCCGTCCGCGTTCTCGCTAACGATCCCCTCGAGGTCGAGACCGCCGGAGCCCTAGTCGATCACGCCTTTGAAGCTGTCGCCGGAGGCGGGGGCGAACTCGAACGCCGCCTCGGCGAAGAAGAGGGCGAGCGCGCGGCCAGGGTCATCGCCGATCCGCTCCGGATAGTTGTGGAAGCTGCGGTAGGTCCACGTGCCGGCGAGATCGGCCGCGGAGTAGGCCGCGTCGTCCTTCTTCTGCGCGGCGACGTGCCCGGCGGCGAGGGCTGCGACCGCAGCAAGCGCGATCGCGGCAAGGCTGACAGCCGGGCGTCGCGGCGGAACGGTTGTCGGTCGGGTCATCAGTGGTGTCCAATGGCGATGCCGCCATCGCCGTCGGTAATGCCGATCCGCACGTTCTGCATCATGCCCTGATCCTCGTGGTCGAGGATGTGACAGTGCAGGACGAAGTCGCCGATGTAGCGCTCGTAGCGGGTGCGAAAGCGCACGAGATGGCCAGGCAGCGTAAAGATCGTGTCCTTCCAGACGCCCTTCAGGTTTGCGTACTGCGTCTCGTCCGGATCGCCTGGGCCGCTGACGTCGACCCAGGTGGAGCGGTCGCGCGGATTGATGTCCGGGTGCTGCGCGTCCGGCTGGACTTCAGGATGTCGACGATCTGGAACGGGTTCACGTGGATGTGGAACGGGTGCCCACCGCCGCCGAGCGAGGTGAGGAGCCACTCGTCGACGCCGCCGAGGGCGAGCGGGCGGTCGATCACGTTCGCGTCGTAGGGCTTGGCGTTCCGCACGACAAAGCCGCCGGTGGCGAGGTCGACACCGAGTTCGCCGATCTCGAAAGCGATCTGTGCCATCCCCGGCCGCAGATCGGCGTTGTAGATCCGGAAGGCGACCGACTGGTCGCCGGTCAGCTCGCCATCTTCCACCGGCCGGTGCTTGACGAACGCGGCGAGCCGCCCCTTGCCGAGGTCGGCGACCACGGCGCTCCGCGCCGGCTCGTCGAGACGCGCCTCCGTCGCCTCGACCATGCCGTCGACGATCCGCTCCTCCGCGCTGCCGGTCACCGGCGCTGCCGCCTCGGCGACGTAGATGCGCCCGATCAGCACGCTCTCTGTGCCGTCGGCGTTCAGCGCCTCCGCGTCCTCGACACGTCCGTTGATGAGGCAGTACCAACCCGGCGCGTCGAAGCTGACGAGGACGTCCTCCCGGTAGCCGGGCTGCAGCCAGGTGTCGGTCCGCTCGTCGAGGGTGGGCCGGGTCAGGCCGTCCGTCGCGAGGCCGTAGACCGGCACGCGGTCGCCGTCGCAGTTCTCGGCGACGAAATCGTCCCGCTCGTCGCGCGCGATGTCGGCGTAGGGGACCGGCTGCGACGGATCGGGGCCGGTCATCCGCCGGACGCGCAGCTTCACCGAGGCGCGGACGCCGCCGTGGATGAGACGCCAGCGCTCCACGGCCCCGGCGGTCGCGTCGGGGAGGCGGGGCGCCACCGCGCCGTTGATCGCGGTGTAGCGGCCGGAGTTCTGCCAGCTCGCCGGGGTCAGCTGGTCGAACGCGGAGACCGGCCCCGGTTCGACGCCGCCGACGTCGCCCGGGTCGCAGCGCCACGTTCCGTCGGCGTCCGTCTTGATCTGCCCGGCCGCGTCGCGGCAGGCGTAGGCGATCTGCTGCAGGAGGAGGATGCGGTCGCGCACCGGGGCGAGCCCGTCCGCGTCCGACGCGGGGAGGAGGAGGTCGACGTCGCCCGGCACCGCCCAGCCGCCCGCGGCGTCCCGAACCGGCGCCCGGTTGCCGCGGATCACGAGCGGCCCCGCCATCCCGCTCGACACCTGCGGCGCCGTCGAGCCGTGGAGATGGGCGTGGTACCAGAACGTGCCGGCCGGGTGGTCGGGCGGGATGTTGTACTCGTAGGTGAACGACACGCCCGGATTGATGCTGATGAGGACGTTGTCGCTGTTGCCGGCCGGGCTCACCCACAGCCCATGGCTGTGCATGTTCGTCCGGTTGAAGTTGACGCAGCTCGGCACGTTGGGGTCCGTCGTCGTCGCGACACAGGGGCCGCCGCCTGGCAGCACCATCTCCGGCACCGTCGGCAGCTCGTTGTGGAGCGTCAGCCGGAACGTGCGGCCGGGCTCGATGTCGACGACGGGCGCGACCAGCGGCACCTGCCCGCCGGGGTCGTCGACGGCGCCGACATAGGCCCTCAGGCGGACGTCGTCGCTGTCGCCGGTCTGCGGGTTGAAGAGGCTCGCGGTCACGTAGGCGAGGGAAAGTTCGTAGCAGATCTCGCCCGGAAGACAGGACGTTCCCGGCGCCGGGGCCGCCTCCCTCATCGCCGTGGGTGGCATGCCGTGCGCCGGAGCGTCCTCCGTGACGGCAAGTCGGTCGACGCTGCGTGTTGCGGCGAGTGGCAGGTCGCGGATCGACGCCTCGTCCTGCGCAGTGGCGCCTCCGACACCGCCGAGGAGTAGTGTCGCGCCGAGAGCGGCCACGCCGCGCGTGCGATGTCTGGTTCGTCGTGAGAACACGGCCATTCTCCCAAAATGTCGGGCCGCCGGGCGGTCCGACGGAGGAAAAAGATGCAACAAACAAAGCAAGCCAAAACTTTCTCTAGGGAAGCAACACCTGCGACAGGTTGTCAATCTCGAAAAACGTTGTATGGTTGTGATCGAAAAGAGAGGTGCCTGAATGCCGCTGGCCTTTGCTGCATGCAGTGGGGCAAGGGTTCAGGAGTGTGTGGAACCCTTATACATACAAGCTCTCTGTGTAGAGGCTTTATACATAAAAGCTCTCTGTTGCAGAGGCCGGATCGCCGACAAAGGGTATTCTTATCGAGCTGCGATGAAAGTCGGAGGCCGATGTCGATTTGCTCGGGCGCCGGACGCTTCTGGAGGAGGCATCGATGGTGCGGAAGAAGGCGGTTGTGGCGCTCGTGCTCCTCGCCGCGAGCAGCGGACCGGCCCTGTCGCAGACCCACGTCCGCGAGTCGCTGACGACTTTCTTGCAGGACGACGAGAAGATCGCGAGCCTCCTCAAGGGGGTTGCTGTGATGAAGTCGCGCGACGACGCGCCGAAGGACTCCGCCGAGTACCGGACCAGCTGGGAGTACTGGGCCGCGATCCACGGCTACGCCGGTCCGGAGACGCGGACCATCGAGAGCTTCAAGGAGCTCCTCGCCCAGAGGGCTCCCGACGTCGCGCCGTTCCTAAGCAGTTTCTTCACGGGGCTCGCGGACAACACGCCCCCCGACGCGCTCGCGGAGGAGGTCTGGGCGACGTGCCAGCACGGCACCGACCAGTTCCTTGCCTGGCACCGGATGTACCTCTACTTCTTCGAGCGCGTGCTGCGTGCCGCATCGGGCGACGAGACGTTCGCCCTGCCGTACTGGGATTACACGAACCCCGGCTCGCCCGGCGACGAGCCGTGGCGGATGCCTGCGTTGTTCGTCGTCTCGCAGCTCCAGGGCGAGACGGGCCCCGTTCCTAATCCGCTGTTCGAGCCGCGTCGGACGGCGGGGTTCGGCTCGACAGTCGAACTCGACACTGCACAGACCGACATCGATCCAATCCTCGCCCTCGACGACTTCCTCGACTTCCAATCGACGCTCGACGGCACCGTTCACGGCTACGTCCACTGCGCAACCGGCAACGGCTGCCTCGCGCCGCGGATGGGCATCGTGCCGTTCGCGGGCGCCGACCCGATCTTCTGGCACCACCACTCCAACGTCGACCGGATTTGGTCGTGCTGGCTCGATCGGCACGGCGCCGACACCTTGTCGCCGGCCGATTCGGACTGGATGAAGACGACGTTCGCCTTCGTCGACGAGACGGGAGCGCGGGTGGAGATGGCGGTCTCCGAGCTCTTCGATCCGAAGGGTCGAATCGACTACCGCTACGACGCCGTGGACGCCGCGGCCTGCTTCCGCGACCCTCCCCAGGTCCTCGTGGCCGCGGCCGGCTCGCGCAACGCGGCAGGATCCGGCGCCGGTAGCGCAGCCGCAGCGGAACCGGCCGCCTCCCCGCGCGTCCTCGCCCGTGACATCCGCCTCGTCGAGCGGTCGACGGTGGTGCCGATGGCGGCCGCCGGCGCGGCGAACCCGGCCGCGGCGGGCGAAGCGCGGGCGGTGGGACCGCGGCGGACTGTGCTGCGCCTCAACGACGTGCAGGCCGAGGGGCAACCCGGCGCGACGATCGCCGTGGAGCTCGTCTCCGCCGCGGACGGACGCCGGGCGCGGGTCGGCACAATCGCGTTCTTCGCGCTGGAGAGCCACGAGGGGGGCCACGCCCACGGCGGCATGTCGCGCAGCTATGCGTTCGAACTGACGGGCGCGCTCGGCGACCTCGGTGTCTCCTCGCCAACTGACGTGACGGTCGTACTGCGGGCGGAGAGCTTCCTTCCGACCGTCGTCGCCGCCGGACCGGCCACGCCGCCTGCGGCAGCAGCGGTCGACGCCGACGCGGTGGCCGCAGCGCTTGGCGACCTCGACGCAGAGGCTTTCGGCCGCCTACGTACGGAGGCCGAGGGCGCAGCCCTTGATTCGGTCGCCGCAGCAGGAGCGCCGCCGCCGGGCACGGAGGCCGTTACCGCCGCAGACGACCTCTTCCGCAGCGCCAACATCACCGTGCGCGAGATCGTGCTCGACGTCCGCGAGTAGCCGCGGGCGACCGCTCTCCCTCGTGGCGCCATTGAAGGCTTCCGCTTCCGGTCTGTCAGAGTTTCGCCGGACAGTTCTTTGAACTATACGCATGTTCTCAAGATGATCAAATTGACAACGCGAGGAGATTCATTACTTTACAAGTCTATATTGTTGGTAGGTAGAACGTCGGCGATCCGCAGTTTAGGAGGTCGTGCCGGTGCGAGAATCTTTTGATTCTCTTTTGGTCGCGGAGGCGAGCTATGCTCTTGAAGTTCATTGCAATGGGTACTCTTTGTGTTGCAGGCCCTGCAATTGGGCAGACGCTGCAGCCGCAGGGGCCGGACACCGTCGTTGCCAGCCGTGATGATCTCGCGCGGGCGCTCATCGGTCTCGCGGATGCCATGGGCGGCGAGACGCCCGAGAATGCGGAAGCGAGCGGGGCGGATGCTGAGTCCCCGGTCGACGATGTCGCGATCTCGACCGAGGCGCTCAACGCCCTGTCGAGCGGCCCGATTGACGCGCAGGCGCGCGCCCTGATCGTAACGAACCTCCAGGCTGCGGGGCACGGCACCAGCGCGCGGCTCCTCTCGCAGGCGCTCGAGACGATGAGCGAGACCCCGGAGAGCGCGATCGCGAAGCTGGTCGCAGGCCGCTTCTGCCGGATCATCTGCGCGGAGCAGAGCCCGCTGCGCCGCTGCCGGCAGGAACCGCTAGCGCTGCCGTCCGCCGAGGTCGCCGGCCCGGCGGCGCGCAACGCGTGCGACCCGCACGAGATCGCCGAGATGGACGAGTGGCGGCCGATCTTCGGCGCCAACAGAAGCGCCGAACACATGGGCAGTGCGTCGGCGCTCTACGGCGACGGGCCCGACAACCCGAACATCCCCTCTGGTTACACCTTCCTTGGCCAGTTCATCGACCACGACATGACCGCGACGCTCGTGGCGCTCGGCCAGGTCGAGAATGTCGTACAGACCGCGGTCGCGATGGCCGGTCCGCAAACTGCCGGGGAAGTGAACCAGCGAGCGGGAGGCGCCGCTTCGCTGACGGACGCGGCGGCGCTCTTGCTCTCGGCGGCGGTCGCGAAGTCGATGGACCCGACGGCGGAGAGCCGAGGCGGCAGCGGTGAACTCGAGATCTCCAACGGCCGGTCGGCCGACCTCGACCTCGACAGCGTCTACGGACCCTACTCGAGCTATGAGTCGATCATAGACGCCGTAGTCAACGGGGAAGCGTTCGCCGTGTCCGGTTTCGAGCGGCGGGAGGGCGTGCCAACAGGCCGATTCGCGTTCCACGTCGTTCGTTCGCCGGGCGGATACGACAGCCCCCCGTCCTACGACGCGAACGGCGAGACGACACAGCCCCGGCTAGAGAGGGCGCCACTCACGGGCTTCGACTTCCCGCGCGCGTCCGATCTCGCCGCGACGGTGATCGACCCACGCAACGACGAGAACAAGGTGATCGCCGGCATCCATACGATGTTCGAGTTGATGCACAACGACTGCGTCGACTTTTATACGCAGCACCAGGGCAGGAGCACGGCCGACGCGGCAACGCGGCTGACGATCCCCTCCGCCTACAACCGCTGCCGGCTTGAGGTGCCTATGGTGTACCAGACGGTGCTCCTGACGGACTACCTGCCGCGCACCCTTGACGCCACGTTCGCCGGCGACCTTCTCGGCGCGAGCAGCGTCAATCCGCAGGACAACGAGCTCCCGCAAGCCGCCGGCAGCATCTCCGCGCAGCCGGTCATCGATGCGCTCCGCTTCTACGAGGTCCCGCCGAGCCATACGACGCAGATCCCGGAATCGTTCGCCGTCGCCGCGTTTCGCCTCGGCCACAGCCAGCTCCGTTCCGGCTACGCACTGCAGAGGGACACCTTCAATGAACAGGGTGACTACATCGGCGGAGCGGGCCGCAAGCTGTTCGATGCCGCGACCGGTATGAGCGACCTCAGCGGCCGCCAGCCGATGGCGCCGGAGACGGTCGTCGACTGGTCCCGATTTTTCCAACTTGGCGGCGAGCCGCTACGCTCGAAGGCGATCGACCTCAAGCTGCCGTCCGAGGTGGCGCACATGCCCGTCAAGGCGTTGCCGCCGGAGCCGCGTCCAGGCGAGGTGCCGGACGTGCGGACAGACACGCCGAGCGAGCAGAACCTTGCGCGCCGCAATATCCTGCGCGCCGCGGCGCCGACACATCGACCGGCCGGCCCGGAGGGTCCTGAGGTCGACTACGGCGGCGTCGGTCTGCCGCCGGCGGAGGACTACGTCGCCTTCCTGTCGCTGCAACTCGACGGTTACGACGGCGAGCCGGTGTTCACGGAGGTTCGCGACACCCTCGGTGTGCCGGAGGGGCACCCGATCCCGCTTTGGCTCTATGTGCTTGGCGAGGCGCAGAACCAGAACGGCGGCGAGCGCCTCGGGACCATCGGCAGCGTCATCGTGGGCGAGACTATCGCCGGCATCATCGCCTACGACGACCAATCTGTCCTCAATGCGCCACTGCCGAGCGAGGGCCCGGTGTGGGAGCCCATCGCGACGGTGCGGGACGAGAAGCGCTACTCGATGCCGGACGTCGTGCGGCACCTCCAAGCGCACGTCTGCCTCAGCGAGGGAGGTGAGCGGATGCCGGTCCGGCTCGTCTCCGAGCCGGACGCTGCGACCGCGACCTGTTCGTAGGGGCGGCGACCGGAAGGCCCGACTGCGGGGCGGCTCAACGCGGGCCACCCCGAGCACCCGTTCCGCGCGGCGCTCGCACGGGAGGAGGCCGTGATCGGCTCTTCCGGTGCGCCGTGGCCCGCACAGCCCGGAGGTTGACATGCGATGGGGTTTCCTCGCGCCGCTCGGCGCCATCCTCCTCTGTTCGCCCGCGATGGCGCAGGACGGGGACGCGGCACAATCCGCCGGCGTCGACATACCGACTGATCCGACCCTCGTGTCCGTGCAAGCGAGCATCGTCGATCCCGACCGGCTTGGCGCCGACGCCGCCGGCGAGATCGTCGTCTCGATCGTTGCCCAGGCGGACGTCGGCGAGAGCATTCTCGAAGTCGCCTACGGCGGCGTCGCCAACGGACGAAACCTCGACAGCTTCGCGCAACTGTCGCCGAGCGAGCGCAGCTACGCCGGCGTCGCCATGAACCAGCGGTACAGGCGCAACCTCGGCGACATCCGTCAGGGGCAGCCGGTCGCTGTCTCTCTGCCGCTCGCCGTTGCGGGCGAGGGGCGCGGCTATGTCGCAATCAGCATCCTGCCAGGAGCGGGCAACCCGTCGATCTTCGCCGAGAGCGCGACGATCCACGTCCTCGCGCAGGACGGCCGGGCGTTCGCCGGCGGCGAGAGCTTCCAGGGGCTCGAGGAGCAGCGCATCCTCGCGGTCCCAGCGATGCCGCCCGGCGTGCCGGAACCGGCAATGCGGGCGCGCGCGATGGAAGAGTCGGCGGCAAGCAGCGCCGCGGAGCGAATCAGGAGCCTGCGCCAGAGCGGTGCGACGACGGAGGTCGAGCGCCGGATCGAGGAGCCTGCCGGGGTCCTGCCGGCACCGAGCCTCGCGCCTCCGCCGCTGCCGCTGGAGCGGCAGGCCCCCGCGGCGGTGCCGCTGCAGGACGCCGCCCCCTTCGTGCCGACGCCGCAGGATCGCAGCGACGCGGGAGGAGAGGTCACGATCAGCGGGGTCCTCTCGTTCACGGACGTCGTCGGCGGGACGCATCCGGTCACGTTCGCGAGCATCACCCTCGTCGACGCCGAGCCCAGCATCGACCGCGACATCGCCGTCGCGGAAACCGACGCGGAGGGCCGCTTCACCTTCAGCGTCAGCAACCGCGACACCGACGGGACGGGGATCGACCCCTACATCATCGCGAGTGCGGCCGGCGCGACGGTGGAGGTGGTCCGCTTCGACGACGGCGACCCCCACAGGATCGCCTCCGTCCTGACGGCGGACGCCGAAGACCTGCCGGACGGCACCGAGCTCGTCATCAACCTCACCGCGACGAACGACACCGGCCTTCCGAACAACGTCGCTTTCGAGGTGTACGAGGCGGCGAACAAGCTGTCGCGCTTCGTGGAGGGTCTCGAGCAGGAGCTTCCTCCGCTTGTGACGATCCGCTATCCGCGCGTCGTCAACGGCGTCGCGACGGACAGCTCCGACTACTCGAACAGCGTCATCCGCCTCGGCGGCTCCGACGCGCACGACTGGGACAACATCATGCACGAGTACGGTCACCATCTTCAAATGGTGTACGCGCTCGCGGACAGTCCCGGCGGCCCCCACAGCATCAACGAGAACCTCTGCCTGTCGCGCGGCAAGGGGCCCGGGATCCGCCTTGCCTGGGGCGAGGCGTGGCCGACCTTCTTCGGGACGCTGGCCCAGCGGGCGATGGGACTCGACAGCCTCGGCATCCCCGACGTCGGCGACACACGCTACATCGACACCAAGCCGACCCTCTCCGCGCTCGAGTACGACCTCGAAGCCGAGCTGCCGCCGGGTTCGAGCGGCGGCGAGGGCAACGAGTTGACGATCCAGCGCGCGCTCTTCGACATCTACGACGCGTCGGCGGAGGACCCCCTCGAGAGCGACCCGGCGCTTCTCTGGCAGGCCGCCCGCGCCGCCCGTCCGACCTCGCTGTCGGAGTACATGCCGTACCTGCAGTCCGCGCTCGGCGACGGGAGGATCGGGCCGCTCGGCGGGGTCCTTGTGCATCACCGCCTCGCGGCCGGCCTCAAGGCGCCCGCCGACGGGCACATGGTGGAAGAGCCCCGCGCGGTGACGTTCGAGTGGAGCACGACGACGGCGTGCGGCGGCAACGGCGCCGAGGCGGCTGTCCGCGTCGTCGAGCCCGTCGCGGGATCGACGGTGTGGCAGTCGCCGTTCGTGGCCGGCTCGTCCTACACGCCGACCGAGACGGAGCTCGCGTCGATCTTCGACGGGGGCCACGCCGAGCTCCTGTGGCTCGTCCTCAGCCGCGATCCGGCGACGCCGCAAACCGGCGCCTACGCGAGCGCGGTGCACCGCATCGGGAGCGACGTCGTTGTTGAGGTCGCCACCGGTTCGGATGCGGCGTTGTTGGCCGCGGAGGCCGTCGCCGAGCCGTCGTTCGCGGACCGGGCGGCCGTTGCTCCGGCGCCGGCGATGTCGGTCGAGACCTCGTCGTTCATCCGCGTCATGGAGTAGGCGCGGGTGGACAGCCTGCGACGAAGCTGTGATGCCCTCGGAGGTCCGCGTAGTCCGCGAACTCAACAAGCTCGTCGCCGAGCGCGGCAGGCCCAGGGAGATCGTCAGTGACATGGGACCGAGCTGCCCTCCCGCGCCAGCCTCAAGTTGTAGGAAACCCGCGGGATCGAGGAGCACTCCATCGGCGTTAGCCGTGGGATTTCAGGACCTGGTCTTTCAGATCGTGGGGCCATTCTGTTTCGCCGGACCTCTCGCCAGCAAACTGCATCGTCGCCGATGACGGTTCGCAATGCCTGCCTGATTGGCGAGCAGGCGGCCGCTCAGTCCCGAGTGATCTGCGCGGAGGGCTGGAGGAAATTAGCGGCGATGGACGAAAGAAGCGATGCAGGAAACGGCAGCCCCGATGGCTCGGTTGTGCATCAGCAGGTGTCTAAATTTTTCTGATTGGCTGGTCCGGCGGGGGGGGGG
>NZ_JAJUWU010000008.1 GCF_021390325.1 Jiella avicenniae
GACGACGCCGAGCTGCTCGAGCTCGTCGAGCTCGAGGTTCGCGAGCTTCTCTCGTCCTACGAGTTCCCGGGCGACGACATTCCGATCGTCAAGGGCTCGGCGCTGGCCGCCCTCGAGGACTCGAACAAGGAAATCGGCGAGGACGCCGTCCGCGAGCTGATGGCCGCCGTCGACAGCTACATTCCGACGCCGGAGCGTCCGATCGACCAGCCCTTCCTGATGCCGATCGAGGACGTGTTCTCGATCTCGGGCCGCGGAACGGTCGTCACCGGCCGCGTCGAGCGCGGGGTGATCAAGGTCGGCGAGGAAGTCGAGATCGTCGGCATCCGCGACACCAAGAAGACGACGGTGACCGGCGTCGAGATGTTCCGCAAGCTGCTCGACCAGGGCCAGGCGGGCGACAACATCGGCGCGCTGATCCGCGGCGTCGACCGCGAGGGCGTCGAGCGTGGGCAGGTGCTGTGCAAGCCGGGTTCGGTGAAGCCGCACACCAAGTTCAAGGCCGAGGCCTACATCCTGACCAAGGAAGAGGGTGGCCGCCACACGCCGTTCTTCACCAACTACCGGCCGCAGTTCTACTTCCGCACGACGGACGTGACCGGCGTCTGCACGCTGCCCGAGGGCACCGAGATGGTGATGCCGGGCGACAACGTGACGATGGACGTCACGCTGATCGTTCCGATCGCGATGGAAGAGCGCCTGCGCTTCGCCATCCGCGAAGGCGGCCGCACCGTCGGCGCCGGCATCGTCGCGGCGATCGTCGAGTAGCATCCGCGTCTTCGGCCGGCGTTGGATGGATCGCACGGACGTTAAGCGTCGGCGAACATTTCGATTTATTTCGGACGGGCCCCTCGTGGGCCCGTTTTTTTTGGTTGTTGAGCGCAGACAGTCGGCGGCGTCACACTCAGTGAGAATGACCGTCCGATGATCGTGCTGTCAGAGACTCTGACGTGCGTCGCGTGCGTGACCATGAGTCTCTCGCACAGCCTCGTCGAAAAGGTCGACGGAGCCGTTCTTTCAGCCTGATGCCGAAGTCGTCCCGTAGAGCGGTATCCCGGTCGCGGCAGCAAGGCGCGGCTCAGTGGTCGAAACATGGTGGTGGCGTGATGCTGCTGCCTGCAGCGCGGCTCGATCCTCGGCGCCGTGCTTCCGCTGCAGATTGAGATCGTTATATTCATGCCCGGTCTGGTCGAGTGAGATGCCGGCAATGATGATCTCGGGAATATCGTGGACAAGCGCAAACGCGATCATGGTCAGCGCGCTGGAGGGCCGGACATGCTCCCCCACCTCCCGAAATCGCGAGCCCATGGCTTGCAGCACGTAGTCGTCCCTCTCGTGACTGAGCAAATCGCATTCTCTGTCGGACGGCTTGCTCGCCATTCGGGAGAAGAAAACCCGCCAGGATGACTTGTTGCGTACTCGCAGAACTAACGAGAGCTGGAGATCGCTCCAGCGCGCCTCGTCCCACGACGTGGCGAGGGTGATGTCGCCATCGGGTAGCCCATGTTTCTTGGCGCTACGCCCCGCGAATTTGACGTAGGCAAAGACTGTATCCTCCGGCAGTTTCTGCGGCATCGTCGGGCTGGGAGCAGATCCAAGAACGAACCAGGGGCGCCTTGCCAGGCCGTGAATGTCTAGCCAGCGCTGATTGGCTCGCACCGTGTGCCGAAACGCCGACGAGACGATGTCGTCGTTTGCCGCGGGACGCTTGAGCATCGGAGTGTTCAGCAATTTCATGGAGAATGTCGTTCTGTCTCGTGAATTTCGGTGTTCGTTTCTATGATCATGGTCTCTGCGCCTCGAAGTTCGGCGCCTCGGGGTTTGCAGGCTCTATCAGAGCCATCTCCGCGCGGTATCTCTCGGCATTCTTTCGCTTCCAGCCTTTTGCAGTCCAGATCGCGGACGTCTCGTTGAATTCATGGTCGGCGAATGCCATCGGCATCTGCGCCGTCCTCAACTCACCTCGCTCTTCGAGCGCCGCGACGAGGAGATGCAGGGCGATCTGATCGACGTGATAGCCGGGGCGCATCTTCAGCATGCCCGTGATCGACCGTGCAAGGCGGTCGGCGAAGCGAATGGCGCTTGGGGTCGCATTGAATCCGACAGCGCTGGCCAGTACCTTGCGCGAGCTGTTGCGCTTGGCGGGGCGCTTGATCAGCCGGACGTCCTCGTCGCCGCGCATCTCTTCATAAGCCGGGGTGATCGGCCGCCGCGCAATGCCGTCGATGTCGAGGCACAAGACGGACGATTGGGTGGCAGCGAGGACAAGCGGTGCAAGGAGAAAGCGGACGCAGGCGAAGTAGATCGGTTCGTGGCGTGGGAGGCGTGCGCCGTAGCCTTCGTCCCACGTTACGGTGAGGTCGATGGCTGACAGTCTTGCCGCGAGTTCCCGAATGTCTGCATGCACTGCATCTGACGGTTCGCAGAGATGAAGATGAAAACGCTCAGGCTGGCGGTGCCGATCGATAGACCGTAACATCGTGCGAGCAAAATCCCAATAGTAATGCTCGTTACAAGCGGCGAGTATGACCGGCGGGCCTTTGCCGGTTGGCATGCTACCGAGGAATGTCGACTTCAGATCGTGGAAGTCCGAGACCTGTGCCGTTTCGTCCGCCAGTACCCGGTTGACGCAGCGCTGGATTCGCCAGCGCATCAAAAGCGAATGCTGTCCCTTCTCGATAGTGATGGGATGGGTGCCAGCCACTGTCACCTCCGCTCCGGCATCGCAGCTCTACTGCCGCGCGACTCAGCGCGATCCTTCTCATGCCACCAATAGACCGTCGATCAGACCCGTGCATCCGCGAAATGCAGCCGACGAACCGATAGCGTCTTCATTACACAGGCTTGAGCAAGAGAAATGCAGGAAAGCGCCCGGGATCTCGTCAGCGAGGGGGCTGCCAAAGTCTGACGCCGACTTCGGCCGCCAGATCGGCTTCGCTCGTGGCCAGACGCGGCTCCTTCGCAAGGGCGGAGAGCACGGCGCGATCTTCGTCCACCTGCCGGCGGCGGCGGCCGAGCTGATCGTAGGAATGGCCGACCTTGGAGAGCGAAATGCCCGACAGCACGATTTCCGGCACGCCGAGAAGCAGGCCGTAGCAGGCCATTGCGACGCCGTTGGTCACCTTGCCGAGATCGCCGATCGAATCGAGCGTCGTGCCGCTGACCTGGAGCACCAGCCGTTCGCGGTCCCGCCGTCGCAGCGGCCGGACCCTGCCGATGTGATCGTAGGGTTTGCCGATCAAGAGGAGCGGTAACAGCAGGGCCGGGACGGTATGGATCCAGAGAAGGAGTTCCGTATCGGTGTGCCGGTGCTCTTCCCAGGACTTCTTCTTCGCCCGCACGGTGAGGGCCGCCCGGCCGTATCCCATCGCCTGGGCGGTGCGGCCGGCGTTGTTGATGTCGATCCGCGCATGGGTGTCGAAGATCGCGTCGGGGATCGTCGGGCTCGGGGCGGAGCCGAGGACCAGCCAGGGCTTGTCGAGGATGCCCAATGGCTTCAGCCATTTCCTGTGGGTGTCGACGAAGGAGGAAAGGTCGGACTCGGGCATCGTGGCGGGGTCGGGACTCTAGCTGTTTTCGAAAGCGCCGTTTATCGCACCCTTGGCGCTCATGAAAGCTTCGGAGTTCTTGCGCTGCCAGCTCTTGGCCGTCCAGACGGCCGAATCCGCGGCAAATTCGTGATCGGCGAAGGAGTGTGGCATCTGGGCGGTCCGGAGCTCGCCCCTGGCTTCCATGGCTTCGACGATCCTGACGATGGCGATCTGGTCGACGTGGTAGCGGGGGCGTATCTTCAAGATTGCGGCAATGGCCCGGCCGAGCCGCCCGGCGAAACGAAGACCGGCGTCCGTCGGCTGAATCGCCAGCGCGCTGGCGAGCACCCGGCGGACCGACTTTTCACCCGGCCGCTTGATCAGTCGAACGTCCTCGTCGCCGGTGATCGCCGAAAGGGCAGGAGTGATCGGCAGGCGGGCGATGCCGTCGACGTCGAGGCAGAGCACCGTCGATCGGGTCGCTTCGAGGATGAGGGGGGCGATCAGGAAGCGCACGGCCGCATAGTAGATCGTCGGATAAGCCGGCAGCCGGGCGCTTTCGCCTTGGTCCCACGTGAAGGTGAGATCCACGGCCGAGAGCGACGCAGAAAGCGCTTCGACGTCTCCGAGCGCTTTCTGCGAAGGCTCGCACAGATGCAGGTGAACGCGTTCCGGGGCGCCGACAGCCTCGATCGACCGCAGAAACGTGCGGGCGAATTCCCAGTAATAGAGCTCGTTGCAGGCCGCGAGGATGATCGGCGCGCCGCCGCCCGTCGGCAGATCTCCACGAAGGGTCCGCCGGAACGCGTCGTAGCTTTCAAAATGGGCCCTTTTCCCGGACATCGCCATTTTCACGAGGCGTTCGATCCGCCACCGGGAAAGCAGCGAATGGCGCTTCTTCTTGATGACGATCGGCGGGGAGAGGTCCATCATCGGCTCGCGAACGGTTTGGGCGCCCCCGCAACTAGCAGCAAAGAAATCGGCGCGCCATCGCCGACGGTTGATCTGGCGCAACGACCGGAGGGGCCGATCGACGCTTGAAACCATTCGTCACGCCTTGCCGCGAGCGCGCCACGATCGCCGTTTGATAAGGCGGGCTTCAAGTGGCGCACGCTTCTTGCTAGAGCAGGCGCAAAGGAAAAGGGAAAGCCGCAATGTCCATCGATACCGCCCGCATCTTCATCGGTTTCGACACCAAGGAAGTGCTCGCCTATCACGTTCTCGCCCAGAGCATCCTCGAAAACTCTTCGATGCCGGTCGAGTTTTCTCCAATCGTTCTAAAGAACCTGGAGGGAATCTTCACGCGGGAGCGCAACAACCTGCAATCCACAGAATTTTCCTTCTCCCGCTTCCTCGTGCCGGCGCTGTCGAACTTCGAGGGCTGGAGCCTGTTCATGGACTGCGACATGATGCTCCGCGCCGACATCGCCGAGCTCTGGAAGCTGCGGGACGACCGCTGTGCTGCGATGTGCGTCAAGCACGATTACGTGCCGAAGATCGAGACGAAATTCCTCGGCCAGACCCAGACCAAATACGAAAAGAAGAACTGGTCGAGCGTCATCCTGTTCAACAACGCCAAGTGCAAGGCGCTGACGCAGGACTACGTCAATTCCGCGACGGGCCTCGAACTGCACCAGTTCAAGTGGCTGGGGAACGACGACCTGATCGGCGAGCTGCCGCGCGAGTGGAACTGGCTGGTCAACGAATACGAGTACAACGAGAACGCCAAGAACGTCCATTTCACCGACGGCGGCCCGTATTTCGACGAATACCGGGATTGCGACTATGCCGACGAATGGTTCGCCGCGCGGGAGCGGACGATGTTCGTCCAGCAGCGGGCGTAGGTTGCCGGCAATGCCGCGTCGCCCGACCGGCGGCAGCGAAATCCTTTCCCGGCCGTGCGATCCGCGCGGCCGGTGCGTTTTGGTTGAAGCATGACCGATCTGCCGAACGATCCGGACGGCTGGGCCGCCTTCTTTGCGCGGTTCGAGACGGTGGTCTTCGTCGCCAACAGCGAGGCGGCGGACGTGCCGGCGCTTCGCCGGCAGCATGGCGCGGGAACCCTCTTCGTCTTCTTCAACAAGGTCTACAAGGTGCTTTCCGCGCCTTTCGAGGGGGAGAGCCTGCTCGTCGCCCGCTCCTCGGGCGCCGGCGCCAACATCGTCTATCGTCGCGAGGTGGAGACGGTGTGCGGCTTCTTCCGGGCGCCCGGCTTTCACGGCGTCCTCAACCTGAAGGCCCGGCCCTTCGAGCGTCTCAGCGAAGGCCGGGAGTTCGGCGACCGGCCGGTGGGCCACATCGATCTTTGCGAAGACTTCGCCGGCTTCTATCCGCCCGACTACGCGCCGACGACGGGCTTTGCCATGGCGGTCTGGCTGTCGGAAGCCTGTCCCGGCAAGAGGATCGTCCTTGCCGGCTTTTCCGCCGAGCGCTCGGAGCGCTGGAAGCTCTTCCACGATCACGACTGGACCTTCGAGCAGATCGTCCTTCGGCTGATGGCGCGCTCCGGCCGGATCGAGATGATCGGCGGCCGGACCACGGCACCGCTCGACGCAATCGCCCGGCGGTTTCCCGACATCGCGCCGCAGGAGGTGGCGCTGGTGGCGACGGAGGTTCTGGCCACCCGGCAGGAAGGGACGAACCGGGCCGTCGACCGGCTCTACTCGATCGTCAAGCCGCTGACGGGTCTGGACGGACTGATCCGCCGGCTGAAGCCGAAGACGCGCAAGCAGAAGCTCGCCGAAACCGGCAGATAGCCTGTCGTCTTTCCGGCGCACTCTCCGGCACGGTATCCTGATGACCGGCGTCCTGACACCCATCACACAAACGTCAGGCTCGCGGTCGCGAGCTTCGGCGTAACTATTCCGTGCCCGGCGGCCGATCGGCAACGCGGCGCGGGCCGGGATGGGTCGTGCGGAATCAGGCCGTATCGCGAGAGGGACTGGAGCTTGGCCGGGAACTGGCACGAAGCGGAGGCAGGTGACGGCAGCGGCGCTGGGCCCGGTCCGAGCGGCGCCGCGTCGGCCGGGCCGCTCGCCTTCTTCGAGGCGCTGCCGGTCGAGACCGACTTCGCGCGGCTTGCCGATCCGGGGCTCTACCATTCGCTCCCGGCGGGCTGGGTCATCGGCCTTGCCGACATCGAGCGGTCCACCGATGCCGTGGCCACCGGTGGCTACAAGGCGGTGAACACGGTGGCCGCCGCCGTCATCGCCGCCATCGCCAACCAGCTTTCCGGACGCGACTTTCCCTTCGTCTTCGCCGGGGACGGCGCGAGCTTCGCGCTGCCGCCCGAACTGGCGTCCGTCGGACGCGCGGGGCTCGCCGCCGTCGCCGGCTGGGCGCGCGATGCCTTCGGCTTCAGGCTGCGCACCGCAATCGTCCCGGTCGAAACGATCCGCCGCGAGGGACACGACGTCCGGATCGCCCGCTTCGCCGCGTCTTCCGACGTGTCCTACACGATGTTCGCCGGCGGCGGGCTGGCCTTTGCCGAAGCGCGGATGAAGGAGGGGCGCTTCACCATCGAACCCGCCATCGGCGACGATGCCCGGCCGGACCTCACCGGTCTTTCCTGCCGCTTTTCCGCAATCCCGGCACGGCATGGCGTCATCCTGTCGCTGATCGTGCTGCCGACCGGGACGACCTCGACGGAGCGGTTTTCCGCGCTTGCCGCCGAGATCCTGGCACTCGCCGCGCAGGCCTCGGACGCCGGGCGGCCCGTGCCGGACGAGGGGCCGGCACAGACATGGCCCTCGGCCGGCCTGATGATCGAGGCCCGCACGGCGGCAGCCAGGACCGGGCGACCGCTCTGGTTTTCGGCCGTCTCCGTCGGCATCCGCTCGCTGCTCGCTCATCTGACCTTCGCCACCGGGACGAAGGTCGGCGCGTTCGAGCCCGGAAGATATCGCGGCGAGATCGTCCGCAACACCGATTTCCGCAAGTTCGACGACGGCTTGCGGCTGACGCTCGATTGCAGCCCCGACCTCGCCGATCGCATTGCGGAGACCACCGGCCGGGCCGAGGCGGACGGCATTGCCGTCACCGGCCTGCATCGCCAGGAGGCAGCGCTGATGACGTGCTTCGTCCCGGTCGCGAGCCGCAGCGATCACGTGCATTTCGTCGACGGCGCGATGGGCGGCTACGCCGCCGCGGCCGTCATGGCCTTCGGCAAGGAGCGCCGGCAGACCGTGGCGCCGTGACGCCGGGCTCAGGCGAAGCGATCGGCCTTGGCGAAGGCGGAGCGCAGGGCGACCGCGGCGAAGAGGGCCGAGGTGACGGCGTTCCACCCTGCGAAGGACAGCCCGAGGAACCGCCCGGCCGCTGCGTCGCAGGAGGGGGGCTTGACGGCGTCGATGTCGGCCAGCAGATCGCCGGTGCCAAGACCGCCGCCGCCGACCTGCGAGCATCCCGCCGGTCCTGCCCAGAAATGCCACTCGACACCGGCGTGATAGACGGCAAGGCCCAGCGAGACCAGCATGATCAGGCCGATGAGGAAGATCAGCCCCCGCGTGAGCGGCGCCGAAGCGCGGCCGGCGGCAGCCACGAAGGCGGCGAGGGCGATCGGCACGCCGACATAATAGGGGATCCGCTCCTCGAGACAGAGGGCGCAGGGGATGTAGCCGCCGACATACTGGAAGAGCAGGGCCGAGCCGACGGTGATCGCCATGCCGGCGAAGAGAAAGCTGGAGGCCAGCACCTGGCGAAAGCCGGTCGGACGGCGGAGGACGTCGGAAAATGCCATTGGCGGGGCCTCAGAAGAGATAGCGGACCGCGACGAAGCCGCCGATCAGAAGGATCATGAACAGGGTGAAAAGTAGCCCGAGATTCTTCTCGATGAAGCCCTGGATCGGCGCGCCGTAGCGGTGGAGCAGAAAGGTGACCAGGAAGAACCGTGCCCCGCGCCCGACGATCGAGACCAGGGTGAAGACGACGAGATTGAGCCCGGTGACGCCGGAGAAGATCGTCAGCACCTTGTAGGGAAACGGCGTCAGCGCGGCGAAAAGCACGGCCCAGCCGCCCCATTCGTTGTAGCGCGCGGTCATCTCGGCGAAGGCGTCTGCCTTGCCGTAGAATGCGAGGATCGGCTGTCCGATCAGCTCGAAGAAGAATGCGCCGATGGCGTATCCGAGAAAGGCGCCGAGAACGGAGCCGATGGTCGCGACGGCCGCGATGCGGATCCATTTCGCCCGGTCGGCGATGACCATGGGGATGATCAGGACGTCGGGCGGGATCGGAAAGACCGAGCTCTCGATGAAGGCGATGGCGCCGAGCGCCCGTTCGGCATGGCGGGTCGCGGCCAGCGACAGGACCCAGTCGTAGAGGCGGCGAAGCATGGATGAACGACCGTTCGGGAGCTGTCGACGAGGGATGACGGGGCCAGCGATTAGGCCGAAGCCGGCCATAACGCAATCCCGCGAGCGCTGCTGCCGCGGCGCGGAACCGACCGAGCGGCACGAATTCGCGGGAAACGGCCAAATATCCTGCCGGGTCGTCTGGACGTCGCCGTCGCGTTTGTGGCATGGAAGCCCCGTCGATCGGCCGTGTGCGTGCCGAAAGACGGCCGCCGATACGCGGCGCTGCGGTGCCTGAAGGGCCCCGACGAGCGCCGGTCAGATCGGGCGGCAGACGTGCGGGTGTGGTGGAACTGGTAGACGCGCCGGACTCAAAATCCGGTTCCGAAAGGAGTGTCGGTTCGATTCCGACCACCCGCACCATTTTCCCGCGCATCGTTTGCGCCGAGCCCACCTGCTGATTTCACGGCTTTTTTCTCCGCCTCGGATCCCCAAAATGGAGGCCGTCGGTTCGAGCGTCCAGCACCGGGTGCCTTGCCGGGACGATCGCCGAACCTTCGGTCGGCCGCGATTCTCGCGCCGGGTCCGCCTCGCGCCGGAACCGTTCTTTCATGCAAAAAGGCGGCCGGAGCCGCCTTTTCGAAAGCATGTCGGATAGAGAAGTTCGAAGCTTACTCGGCGGCGGTCTTTGCCGCTTCCTTCTCGGCCTTGACCTTCTCGCGCTGCTCGGCGGCGACCTGGCGGGCGTCGTCGTTCAGCTTGCGGGCGCGGGCATTGCTGGCCTCGACGATACGGGCCGACTTGCCACGGCGATCGCGCAGGTAATAGAGCTTGGCGCGGCGGACCTTGCCGCGGCGCACGACTTCGACCGAATCGAGCATCGGCGAATAGACCGGGAAGACGCGCTCGACGCCCTCGCCATAGGAGATCTTGCGGACGGTGAAGTTCTCCTGCAGGCCGGAGCCGGAGCGGGCGATGCAGACGCCTTCATAGGCCTGGACGCGGGTGCGCGTGCCTTCCGTGACCTTTACGTTGACGCGAACGGTATCGCCGGCGGAAAATTCCGGGACCGTGCGGATGGCTTCGATGCGGGAGGCTTCAGCGGCCTCGAGTTCCTGGATGATGTTCATGGCATAGCCTCAATTCGTTTCACGCCGGGGTAACCCGACATGGCCGCCGTGACGGTCAGGTTATTCTGAGGAAATCGGCTGCGCTCTTATACGGCTTCGGGCCGTTTGTCACTAGGTGGCGGGCACTTTTGCCGTGTTCGATGCCGCGATCACGACAGCTCCGCAAAGCCCACCAGCAACAGCCCGACCACCGCCATCACCCAGAGCGTGAAGGCGCGGTTCCAGACGAGGCCGACGGTCGAAGCGCTGACATGGCCGAGTCGTCCGACGAGAAGGGTCGTCGCGGTGAAGGGCGAGGTCGCCCCGGCCAGCGCCCAGCCGGCGGTGATCGCGGCAACGAAGAGATTCGGCGAAAGGCCGAGCGAGGCGGGGGCGGGCAGGAGCGGCGCCAGCATCGAGACCGACAGGATCGGGTTCATGCCGAGCTGGCCGAGAATCGGAATGACGACGACCGGCGCGACCAGGACGAGCCAGACCGGCACGTCGGACAGATCGAGCGCGCGGCCCGAGGCGAGCGGCTGGATCAGCGCCGCGCCGAGGACGCCGATGACGCCGGCCATGATCAGCAGGACCAGCTCCGAGCGATAGGCCGGCAGCTCGGTGAAGCAGAGCCGCTTCAGGCGCCGTGCCGTCTCGCCGGCGCTCGACGATTCGTAGGCGATCCAGCCGATCGAGACGAGCGGAACGAAGGCCATGACGATGGCGGTGATGGCGAGGCCGGTCAGATATTCGAGCGTGCCGACGACGGAAAAGAGCAGGGCGAGCAAAACGACCAGCGGCAGGAGATCGCGAATCGACCCGGTCGGGGAGGAACGGGGCGGGCGCGGGACCGTCAGCTTGGGCTTGAAGATGGTGTCGAGCGCCCAGCCGGTGACGAGAAACACCAGGCCGAAGATCATCGCATAGGGGGCCACGCCGCCCCAGCTGGAGCCAGCGATCACCGAGGTGGTGATGGCCGTGGCGAAGGCGAGCGGCGACCAGCAGAGCGAGGCGCACAGGCCTCGCTGGACGGCGAGCAGCATGCGCCGGTTGCGGATCTCGCGGATTTCGGCGTTCTTCTCCCGTCCGGCGATCGCCTCGGTGAGGCCGCCGAGGAGGGTGATCGCGCCGTAGTTCAGGATGAGTGCGAAGAGATGGCCGCCGACGGTCAGCGCCATGTAGCGCCGGCCGGGCGGCTGGCTGGCGAGATACTGGCCACAGCGGTCGATGGCCGGGGAGGCGGCGGCCGGATTGCGCAGGCTGGCGAGGGCGATGAAGAAGGTGGAGATGAAGGCGCCCTGCGACGCCGCCTTCGCCAGGACCGCCGGCCAGTCGTCGAGAAAGGCGACGGCGAGGGTGGCGAGGATCAGGCCGATCGCGACGAAGGCCTTGCGCGACCAGCTCGTGAACGGCGTTGCACACACCAGAAAAAGGCCGAGCCCGGCGGCAGCGACGAGACCCGCGAATTCCAGTCCGAGCCATTCGCGGATGATGACGGCGATCCCCGTGACGAGGAGAAGAACGCCGAGAAGTCTGTCGAGCACGGGCTGAACCAGTCGGGCGGGGAACGCTGAAACGAGGCCCGCCGCAGACCGCGCGGAGGCCGAAGAAAGCGGGAACATAACGCCGATGCCGGCTCGCGCAAGAAAGCCGCCGGCGGCTCGTCGTCGGCGCTGCGCCATCCTCCCCCGCAGCTGTGTTCGCCCCTGCGATCCTGCCCCCTACCGGTCGATCGCCGAAGCGTCCTCTGAGCGACGTCTGCGAGCCCAGCCGAGGGCCTGCCGCGTCGAAGGTGGCGGGACGCGTCGACCGTCATGCCGTCGGCATCGTTCGGCGATCTCGCACCGTCTCCACTTTTCGTGGAAACGTTCCGCTTTTCGGCTTGCCAGCCGGGTTTGAAAAGCGTTAGCCATGCCGCTGGGGAATATTCTGCCTGGTGACCATCCGAATACTGCCGAGCGCATCGTGGCAACCGCCGGAGATGCTGGCGGAAGTGCTTGTGTCGTGAGCCGGGACAGTATTTCGCGCGGTAGTTCTGACGGGCAGCACCATGATGTCAGGCGGTTTTCTCGATGTCATGCCACCTCGCAGCGCCATCGGCGCCTTCTGCGCCCGCAGTGGCGGCGCGTTTTGATCCGCGCGGCAACGCGACGGCAATGTGGATCGCGCCTGTCCCTTCGGAAACCTCAACGTCTCATTCTCGGAAGGCAATCGATGTCGAATTTGCGGTGTCTCGTTCTTTCTGTGAGCTTTGCGCTCGCACCTCTCGGTTCGGCGATGGGCCAGCAGAACGACTATGGGGGCTACGACATCGTCTCGTCTCCCCACGGCGAATCCGACTATGCCGAGACGCGGGGATGGCGCGTCTTTGCCGGCCGGGTCGGCGGACGCTTCGGCTACTGCTTTGCCGAGAGCGTGCGGAGTGACGGTTCGGCGGTGCGCCTCGGCTGGGACGGCCAGCAATGGCAGCTCGCGGTGCCGATCGCCTCGCGGCCCGACTGGGAGGGAACGCTCCAGATCGACGGCGCGGGCTCCGGCCAGGGCTATCGACGCGGCGGCGACTTCATCTCCGGCACCGCCGCCGGTGGCTGGACGATCGCCTGGCTCGGAGAGGCGGAACTCGACGGCCTGCGACAGGGGGCGATCGCGGTCCTCGGCGTCGGCAGGGCGGACTACGACTTCCGTCTGTCCGGCTCGACGGCCGCGATCCTGAAGGTGAAGGAATGCGTCGGCCGCTCCGGCGCGGGCGCCGGCCAGGCCGCCGCGCCCGCCGCGTCGCGGTCGCCTTCGCCCGAAGACGCGATGCCGGAGGAGGCGACGCCCGTCGGCTTCGGCAAGGCCGGGTCCTGGGTGATCAACGAGATCCGCGCTGGCGACCGCGTCCTCGCCTGCGAGGTCTACGACACGACGAAGCCCGGCCTGCGCTTCGAGATCGATAGCGAGAACAGCTACATCGACTTCAAGGACGGCGGCGAGATGGGCGATCTCGGCGAACGCAAGCCCATCCGGATCCTCTTCGATCCGGGCGACGAGCCGAGCCAGTCCGAAGTCGAGATCGTCGAAGGCCGGGACGGCGAGAAATGGGCCCGCATCACCGAAGGCCGCATGGATGGCCCCGGCTTGCTGGACGATGCCGTTCCCAATTCCGGCCAGACCTCGTTCATCGGCCAGAACATCATCCTGGAAACCGGTCTCGAAGGCAGCAACAGAGCTCTCGACGTGTTCTTCGAGTGTTCGAACGGCATCCGATAGGCCCGGATCGAGCCGTCCTGGCCGGCCGGCCGGGTGTCCAGCGCCGCCCTTCGCCGGACGCCAACGCCGCATGGTGCTTTCGGCCGTGCGGCAGATCGGCTCAAACCGCCTCCACGAACCCCTCCAGCACGCGTTTCTGGCCGGCCTTGTCGAAATCGACGGTGAGCTTGTTGCCGTCGATCGCGGCCACGGTGCCATTGCCGAATTTCAGATGGAACACCCGGTCACCGGCGGCAAAGCGGCTTTCCGTATCGGCGACGGATTTCGCCACCAACTCGCCCTGGATCTCACGCGGGCCGCCGCGCTTGGCGGAGGAATAAAGGCCGAAGCCCTTTTTGGGTGGCTGGTTGTGGCCGCGTCCGGGGGCCGGGCCGTCGTTCATGCGGCCGGCAAAGCCGTTGCCGCCGCCCGAGCCGCGGGAGCCGGGTTCGGCGTCGTAGGTGATTTCACGGCTGCGGCCTCCGGCCCAGCCGTCGCTGCCGTGGCGGGAGGGCGTTTCCGCAAAGCCCGCCTGGGCCGCCTGCGCGCGTTTCCAGCCCGGGGTCTTGTAGGACGATTCCTTGAAGGCGTTGCCGCCGTCCCAGCGCGAGGCGCCGTAGCCCCCGAAGCCTGACGCGCCATAGCCGCCATAGGACGTGTTCGCTTCCATCACCTCGACATGGGCCTCGGGCAGTTCGTCGAGAAAGCGCGACGGGATGGTCGACTGCCAGAGGCCGTGGATGCGGCGGTTGGAGACGAACCAGATCTTCACCCGGCGCTTGCCGCGGGTGATGCCGACATAGGCGAGGCGGCGTTCTTCTTCCAAACCGCTTCGACCTCCCTCATCCAAGGCGCGCTGGTGCGGGAACAGGCCTTCTTCCCAGCCGGGCAGGAAGACCGTCTCGAACTCCAGCCCCTTGGCCGAATGCAGCGTCATGATCGAGACCGCGTCCATCTCGGAATTCTGCTCGGCGTCCATGACGAGGGCGACATGCTCGAGGAAGGAGGGGAGCGACTCGTACTCCTCCATCGAGCGGATCAGTTCTTTCAGGTTTTCGAGCCGCCCGGGCGCCTCGGCCGAGCGGTCGTTCTGCCACATCTCGGTATAGCCGGATTCTTCGAGGATCTGCTCGGCGAGCTCGGTGTGCTTCATGGTCGGCAGAAGCTCGGACCAGCGGCGGAAATCGGCGACGAGGCCGCGCAGCGTGTTGCGGGGCTTCGGCTTCAGTTCCTCCGTCTCGACCATCTCGCCGGCGGCGGCGATGATCGGCACCTCGCGCTCGCGGGCGTAGTCGTGGAGGAGGCGGACGGTGGCATCGCCGAGGCCGCGCTTCGGCGTGTTGACGATGCGCTCGAAGGCTAGGTCGTCCGCCGGCTGGCAGACGCAGCGGAAATAGGCGAGCGCATCGCGGATCTCCATGCGCTCGTAAAAGCGCGGGCCGCCGATGACGCGGTAGTTCAGCCCCATGGTGACGAAGCGATCCTCGAAGGAGCGCATCTGGAACGAGGCGCGCACCAGGATCGCCATGTCGTTGAGGTTGTGATCCTCGCGCCGCTGCAGATCCTCGATCGCCTCGCCGATGGCGCGGGCTTCCTCCTCCGAATCCCAGCCGGCATTGACCTCGACCTTGGGATCCTCGGGGTCGGGGCTGTCGGTGAAGAGGGTCTTGCCGAGTCGGTCCTCGTTGTGGGCGATGAGATGGGACGCGGCGCCGAGGATGTGGCCGGTGGAGCGGTAGTTGCGTTCCAACCTTATGACGGTGGCGCCGGGAAAATCCTTGTCGAACCTGAGAATGTTGTCCACCTCGGCGCCGCGCCAGCCATAGATCGACTGGTCGTCGTCGCCGACGCAGCAGATGTTGATCTGCTGCGGTTTGTTTGCGCTCACGCTGTCGCCGCTGCGCGGCTCGCTCCGCGGAGGCGCGGCATCAGCCGCGACGGCCGGTCGGCCTTGCCTCGCTGCGCTCGGAATATTGGGCGCGGAGCGTGACGCTCCGATCTTCCCCGCAAGGGTGGAGATCGCAGCGTCGCCGCCCTGCCTTCTGGAGGGCTGCTGGGCCAGCAGCCGCAGCCACATGTACTGGGCGACGTTGGTGTCCTGGTACTCGTCGACGAGAATGTAGCGGAAGCGCCGGTGATATTCGGCGAGGACGTCGGGGTTCGCCTTGAAGAGGGCGATCGGGTGCATCAAAAGGTCGCCGAAGTCGCAGGCATTCAGCGTCGTAAGCCGGGCCTGGTAGGCGGCATAGAGCTGGCGGCCCTTGCCGGCGAAGGCTCGCGCGTCGCCCTCGGGAATGTCGTTCGGGACGAGGCCCTTGTTCTTCCAGCCGTCGAGCATGTTGGCGAAGGTTCGCGCCGGCCAGCGCTTGTCGTCGAGATTCTCGGCCTGGATCAGCTGCTTGATCAGGCGGATCTGGTCGTCGGTGTCGAGGATGGTGAAATTCGGCTTCAGACCGACCAGCTCGGCGTGGCGCCTGAGGATCTTGACGCCGATCGAATGGAAGGTGCCGAGCCAGGGCATGCCCTCGACCTGTCCGCCGACGAGCATGCCGATGCGCTGCTTCATCTCGCGCGCCGCCTTGTTCGTGAAGGTGACGGCGAGGATCTGCGAGGGGTAGGCTCTCCCGGTGGCGAGGATGTGGGCGATGCGCGTCGTCAGGACGCGCGTCTTGCCCGTGCCGGCGCCGGCGAGCACCAGTACCGGGCCCTCGGTCGTCTCGACGGCGGCACGCTGCTCGGGGTTGAGGCCCGACAGATAGTCCGGGGCGTTCGCGCCCCGCGCGGCCATGGCTCGCGCGGCGATGCCGCCCTGGCGCGGCGCGGGCGCTGATTCGTTGAAATCGCTCATGGTCCGCAATGTAAGCAATCGGCCGGCGAAGACCAACGAGCCTTGTGAACGGCACGCCGCAGTCGCGCGGATGCTTCGAATTGACGCGTCAGCGATAGAGCAGCGTCGGCAGCCACATGGTGATCGCCGGCACGAAGGTGACCAGCGCCAGCACCACGAAGAGCGGCACGAGGAAGGGCAGCGTCGCCGAGACGCAGCGCTCGAACGGGATCTTCGACACCCGCGACAGCACGTAGAGCACCATGCCGACCGGCGGCGTCAGAAGGCCGATCATCAGATTGAGCACCAGGATCACGCCGAAATGCACCGGATCGATGCCGACCTTCTCCGCGACGGGCAGAAGCACGGGAACGAGGATGGTGATCGCCGCGACGGTCTCCATGAAGCAGCCGACGACGAGGAGGATCACGTTGATGAGCAGGAGGACGATGATCCAGTTCTCCGAGACCGACAGGATCAGGCCGGCGAAGTGTTCCGGCACCCGGTTGGAGGTGAGGATCCAGGCGAAGATCGCCGCCGCGCCGACGATGAACAGGACGACGGCGGTGGTCTCGATCGTGTCCATCGAGACGCGCAGGAAGCGCCGCCAGTTGAGCGTGCGGTAGACGACGACGCCGAGAAACATCGCCCAGGCGCAGGCGGCGATCGCCGCCTCCGTCGGCGTGAAGGCGCCGGTGAGGATGCCGCCGACGATGATCACCGGGGTCATCAGCGCCAGGAAGGCGCGCAGGAACGAGCGGCCGAGGACGGACAGGCGGAAGGCCTGATCGCGCGGGTAGCCGCGGCGGCGGGCATAGATCGCCACCATGATCATCAGCGCGACGGCCATCAACAGCCCCGGCACGAAGCCGGCGGCGAAGAGCTGGCCGATCGAGGCGCCGGCGACGACGCCGTAGATGACCATCGGCAGCGAGGGCGGAATGATCGGGCCGATGGTAGACGAGGCGGCGGTGATGCCGACGGCAAAGCCCGGATCGTATTTGGCGTCGCGCATCGCCTTGATCTCGATGGCGCCGAGACCGCCCGCATCGGCGACGGCAGCGCCCGACATGCCGGCGAAGATCACCGAGGCGCCGATGTTGACGTGGCCGAGGCCGCCGCGCATCCAGCCGACCAGCGCCTTGGCGAAGTCGAAGATCCGCTCTGTGATGCCGGCGGTGTTCATCAGATTGCCGGCGAGGATGAAGAACGGGACGGCCAGCAACGGGAAGGAGTCGACGCCGTTCACCATGCGGTGGGCGACGACGACGCTCGGCACGTGGCCGTCGACGAGGAGGAAGACGAGGGACGAGCCGGCAAGCGCAATCGCCACCGGCACCCCGAGGACGATCAGGCCGAACAGGACCGCGAACAGAAGAGCGATGAGCATGGAAAGGGTGCCGTGGTCAGAGGCTGGGACCGGACGAGGTCGCGGAGTCGGGGTCGATCAGGCGGCTGGTCCGGCTGCGGAGGTGCCGGACGAGGACGAGGAGTTGATAGATCGTCATGGCGGCGAAGCAGCCGGCGACGATCCAGTAGACGAGCGATTTCGGCACGTCGATCGAGGTCATCTTCTGGAAGGTGCGCTGGGCGAGATGCACCGACAGCCAGGCAAGGATGCCGTAGAAGGCGAGCGAGATGACGTCGACGAGGAGCTGCAGGGCAAGGCGCGTCCGCCGCGAGACCCGCGTGTAGAGGAGTTCGACGGCGATGTGGCTCTCGCGGCGCACCGCCGAGATGGCGCCGATGAAGGTGACGCCGATCAACAGATAGCGGGCGATCTCCTCGGTCCAGCCGAGGGAATCGTTGAGGACGTAGCGGGTGAAGAACTGCAGGAAGACGACGAAGGCCAGCACCCAGAAGAACACGATGACGGGCAGGTCGACGATCTTCAGATCGGACAGGTTCTCGTTCTCGTCCCGCATCGGCGGCGGGGACGGCTCGGCGCTGCGAACCGAGGAGCGGTCGATCGACATGGGCGGAAACTCCGGACGGGCAGGCGAGAGGGCGGCGGACGCCGCCCCCCGTGACAAGACGCGTCAGAGACGCATCATTCGATCGCCTGCAGCCGGTCGTAGGTCGCCTGGTCCCAGCTGGCATCCGGGCCGTTGTGCAGCTTCACCGTGGCCTCCCGGAAGGGCTTGCGGTCGACCTCGTTGACCGCCACGCCCTGATCACGGAACCACTGCACGAGGTCCTTCTCGTTCTTGATCACCTGTTCCGTGGCACAGGCGGCGGCGTCGTCGAGGATCTTTTCCAGCGCCGTCCGATCGGCCTCGTCCATGCCGCCCCATGTCGAGCCGGAGACGATGGTCAGAAGCGCGTCGGTGATGTGTCCGGTCAGGTTGATGTCCTTCTGGACTTCGTAGAACTTCTTCGCCTGGATCGTCGGCAGGGGGTTCTCCTGCGCGTCGACGGTGCCTTGTTGCAGTGCAAGGTATACCTCGGCGAAGGCGATGGGCGTCGGATTGGCGCCGACCGCCTTGGGAAACATCTGGTAGAGGGCCGCATCCGGCACCCGGATCTTCAGGCCGGCCATGTCCTCGGGCTTTTCGATCGGCTTGTTCGAGGTCACGTGCCGCTCGCCATAGTAGGTCAGCGAGGTGATGTGATTGCCGGTGGCCTCGTCGTAACCCTGCGACAGCTCCTGGAACAGGTCGGACGTCCGGTACTTGTCCCAATGGTCGAAGTCGCGGAACATGTAGGGCGCGCCGCCGATGGCGACCGGGCCGTAGGCTCTGCCGGCAAACAACTGGCCGGTATAGATGATGTCGACCGTGCCGAGGCTGAGACCCTCGTTGATGTCGGTCTCCTTGCCGAGCGAGGAGGCCGGATAGACCTCGATCGAATAGCGCCCCTCCGTCGCCTCCTTCAACTTGTCGGAGGCCGCGACGGCACAGGTGTTGTAAGGTTCGTTCGCCTCGTAGACATGGGCCCATTTCAGCACCGTCTCGGCCGAAGCCGGGCCGGCGAACGCCGTCGATGCCAGCAGCGCCACTCCCAGCGCCGCCGTCTTGCTTGCGTATGCCATGTAGTTCCTCCCTAACGTATACGCTGAAGAACCATCTTATTGACTGACGCAGCGAGCGCAATGGCAAACGTCAGGGGATGTCTGACATTCGGCAGGGGGGCGTGGCGGGCACAGCGGCGACGGCTGCCGGCCCGTGCTCAGGCGTGGGACACGAGCGGGCGAACGTGCCTGCCGGCGGCTTCGCTGCCGGGAAAGGTGACGTCGGCATAGACCGGCAGGTGGTCGGAGGCTCCGCGCGAGCGGTTCGACACGTGAACGGCGGTCTCGATCAGGGTGACGTCGGGGCTGAGGATGATCCGGTCGAGAGCGCCGAGCGGCATGCGCGAGGGGAAGGAGCGTCCCGGCATGACGACCCGATGGGATCTGGCGAAGAGCCTGAGGCAGCGGCCGTCCGGGTTCCACTCGTTGAGATCGCCCATCAGGATCGTCGGCATGGCCGGTTCGAGGCGTTCGAGATGGGCGAGAACCGCCGCGGCCTGACGCCGCCGCCAGAGCCCCAGCAGGCCGAGATGCATGCCGACAACCCGCAGCCTCGCGTCACCGAGGGCGAGATCGACGATCGCAGCGCCCCGTGGTTCGAGCGCCGGAAGCGCCAGACAGGTGGTCTCGACGACCTCGATTCCTTCGCGCACGAGGATGGCATTGCCATGCCACCCGAGACTGCCGGGCCGCGCGCCGAGAGCGACCGGGACGTAGCGCGTGGCTTCCCGGATTGCCTGTCGCGGCAGGGACGAGGCGCGCGTGCCGAAGCGCCGGTCGACCTCCTGCAGGGCGACGACGTCCGCGTCGATCTCGCTGAGCACCGCCAAGGTTTCCAGCGGGCGCCGGCGCCAGTCGGTGCCGACGCTCTTGCGGATGTTGTAGGAGGCGACACGGAGCATCGACTGGCTTCCTTCCTGTTCGGCGGTTGGCATAACACGCCTTTGCCGGGGTCCGTTCCGGAGCCGGCGGCATTCGTCCGCGCTCCGACAGACGATCCGGACCGAACGCGAAGCTGCTGACGATGCTCCCAAATCAATCGCCGGCCACCAATACGCAACTTGCAAATTCTTCTGGACTCCGCACGATCTCGGACCATAGAATTCCCTAGGGGAAGATGATAAGGGGGAGAGATCATGGAGACGAAAGCCCTTTCCGAAGCCATGGTCGTCGCCGCGAGCGAGAAAGCCATCTGGCTCCGGGGACGCAAGGCATTTCGCCTGCATGGGCTCGGCGCGCCGAATCCGTACCCGTCGGACGACGATCCTTCGAAGGAACTCTGGGAGGACGGTTTCAACTACGAGCGAGAATGGGCCGCAGAGCGGCAACCGCGGTTCTGACACCGGCCCGTTTTCCTCGCCGGCAGCGCCTTGCACCACGCGGCCTCGGCGCGGATGCCGGGGCCGAAACGCGAAACGTCGCGGGTCTTCGCCATTTCGCAGTCATCGCTCGGTCGGCGCCGCCGCTCGTTCCCGCGGCACGCCGTCGCGCGCGACGTGCGAGCCCGATCCGGCCGGGCGACGGTCCGTCGCGGCGCCAGCGGGCGCGCAATGCTCCGCGCGATGCTTCGTCTTGATGGGTCTCGGCGGCTTTCGGCTCGGCGACGTTCGGTGCTATGGCGCCCCTATGACAGCGCGCAAACCCTATCCGCCGATCGAGCCCTTCCGCATGGGCCGGCTCGCCGTCGGCGCCGGACACGAGATCTATTTCGAAGAATGCGGCAACCCGGCGGGCCGGCCGGTGGTGTTTCTGCACGGCGGGCCCGGTAGCGGCACGTCGGCCCAGCATCGGCGGCTGTTCGATCCGGCCCGCTATCGGATCGTTTTGCTCGATCAGCGCGGCTGCGGGCGCTCGACGCCGCTCGGTTCGCTCCAGGCCAACACCACCTGGCATCTCGTCGACGATCTCGAAAGGCTGCGCAAACACCTCGAAATCGAGCGCTGGCTGTTGTTCGGCGGCTCCTGGGGGGCGACGCTGGCGCTCGCCTATGCCCAGGCCCATACCGATCGCGTGTCCGGGCTGATCTTGCGCGGCATCTTTTCCGGCCGGCGCTCGGAACTCGACTGGTTCTACGAATGGGGCGCCAACCGGCTGTTCCCCGATCACTGGGAGAACCTCGTCGCACAGATCCCCGAAGCGGAACAGGAGGACCTGATCGCCGCCTACCGCCGGCGCCTGACCGACCCCGACCGCACGGTGCGGGCGAGGGCGGCGGAGGCATGGACGGCCTGGGAAGCGGCGACGGTGATGGTCCGCTCGGCCAATCCGCCGACGCACGCAACGGGGGGGAACGTCTCCGAGGGGCAGATCGCCTTTGCCCGGATCGAGAACCACTATTTCTTCCACGAGCTCTGGCTCGAAGAGGGGCAGCTCCTCGCCGGCATGGACCGCCTCGCCGAGATCCCCGGCGTCATCGTCCAGGGGCGCTACGACGTCGTCACCCCGGCGATCACCTCCTGGCAGTTCGCCCAGGCCTGGCCGAAGGCGGACTACCGGCTGGTGGAGGCCTCCGGACATGCGTTCGCCGAACCGGCAATTCTGGCGGAGCTGCTTCGGGCGACGGACGACTTCGCCGATAGATTACCGGGACCGTGAGACCTCCGCGGTCGGTGCGAGGGGCATTGCGGACATGCCGCTTCCCGGCGCGGAGCGTGAGACCGCCGCCAAAGCGTGCTCCGGCTTCTCTTCGGCTCGGGCCGGACCTATAAAACCTGCCGAAGCCGACAGATCGGCGGATTGCGGGAGATGCTCGATGACGACGTTCACCGGCGGGTGCCAATGCGGGGCCGTGCGCTTTCGCTGCGAGATCGAGGCGGAGACCGCCAGCATCTGCCATTGCCGCATGTGCCAGAAGGCTTTCGGCTCGTTCTACGCGCCGCTCGTCCACGCTCGCGCCGGTACGCTCTTCTGGACCCGCGCCGAGCCGAAGCGCTTCCGGTCTTCGAATTATGCCGTCCGGGGTTTCTGCCCTGAATGCGGGACACCGCTGACCTACGAGACGGCGGAGGCCTCCTCCATCGCCATCGGTGCCCTCGACGATCCGGGCGCCGTCAGGCCGAACGCCCAGGACGGCATCGAAGGAAAGATCGCTTATGTCGACGCGATGCCTTCGCTTCCCGGACGGGCGACGGACGACGATCCCGAGATGGCCGGGGCGATTGGAAAGATCGTCAGCTACCAGCATCCGGACGCGCCGTCGCCGGACGAGGCGTGACGCGGGCCGGGAAGCAGACGGTAGCTGACCGATGATTGCGTCGGTGTCAGAACGACTTGTGTGACTTCCTTCATGTCGTGCCGGATGCGCCGACACGTCGTGAAGGCGGCCTCGACGCGCGGCGTCTGGCTCAGTCGTCGCCCTGAAACTCCTCGAAGACGAGACGGGCATTGCCGCTGTTCTCGGAATATCCCGTGACCCGGCAGCTGCCTTTCGCGCGGATGGGCGCAGCGCCCGTGAGATAGATGGTGCCGCCGCCCGTCGCGGGTCCGGCGACGTTGTAGGCCGCAGGCTCGCATCCCTGCCGGAAGACATAGGCGACGCCGGCAAGGCCACGGCCCTCGAAGCGGCCGCGGAAGAGGACCGTGCCGGGACGGACGCCGTGTTTGGCAAGACCGCGTTTGGGGGTCTCGTAACGGATCGTGACCCGGCCGCCGCTGTCGTCGAGGCGCATGAGCGAGCCGTTGTGATCGTAAAGGTCGTAGGCGACGGCGGGGACGGTCCCGACCATCAGGCCGGCGGCGAGGGCGGCGGCCGAAAGGGCGAGCCTGGCGCAACGGATGCTGGTTCTCGACGGCATCGCGGAGATTTCCTTTTCGTGCATACGCCCCGCAGATGCCCTTAGGGCAGATTGCAGCTGGGAGAAATCCGGCTCGCGAAGAATTGTAACGCAAGGCCGCCGCCGGCCGCACGACCCTCGCGGGACCACGGCGCGCGAACGGATGGCTTGCGCGAACGGCAAACCCATCAGAATTCTTGATGGCAAGATCACGGGAAATCGGGCTGAAGCACACGGTCCGGTCTGCTAGGGCTGCGCCGATATGCTCCCGCCGCAGAAGGTCCGTCCATGCAATCTTCCCAGGGCGAAAGTCGCCAGGGTCTCGTCTATGCCCTTTGTGCCTACGGCGCGTGGGGCTTCGTCATGCCGGTCTTCATGAAGATGCTGGCGCATGTCTCGCCGGTCGAGGTGGTGGCGCACCGGATCGTCTGGGCGCTGCCGATGGCCGTCGCGATCCTCCTCTGGCAGGGGACGTTCCGCCATGCGCTGGGCCATCTCCGCGAGGTCCGCACCCTGGCCCTCGCGACCCTCACGGCCACGCTGATCTCGGTCAACTGGGGCACCTACGTCTATGCCATCGGCTCCGGCCAGGCCATCGACGCGGCGCTCGGCTACTACATCAATCCGCTGGTCAACGTCGCGCTGGCGGCGATCTTTCTCGGCGAGCGGCCGACGCGTCTCCAGGGGGTGGCGATCGCGCTGGCGGCCATCGGCGTCGCCATCCTGACGGTGAAGGCCGGCGGCTTGCCCTGGATTTCGCTGGTCGTGGCGATGAGCTTCGGCACCTACGGGCTGTTGCGCAAGACGGTCCCGGTCGGCGCCACGGAGGGGTTCTTCCTCGAAGTGGCGATCCTGGTCGTCCCGTCGATCGTGTTCGTCGCGCTGTTCGTTCCCGAAACGCATTTCCTCGTGGACGGCTTCGAGACCGCGCTGCTCTTCGCCGCCGGCCCGCTCACCGCCGTGCCGCTCATCCTCTACGCCGCCGGCGCGCGGCTCCTCCACTTCACCACGATCGGCATCCTGCAATACATCGTGCCGACGCTCCTGTTCTTCACGGCCGTGTTCCTGTTCGGCGAGCCGTTCAGCGGCTGGCAACTCTTCGCCTTCGCCTTCATCTGGTCGGCGCTGGCGATCTATACGTGGTCGCTGCTGAGGCCGCGAAGGCGTACATAAACCGACAGCGTAGATAT
This sequence comes from Jiella avicenniae, assembly GCF_021390325.1. Lineage (GTDB taxonomy): Bacteria > Pseudomonadota > Alphaproteobacteria > Rhizobiales > Rhizobiaceae > Jiella > Jiella avicenniae. Next base: position 23,959 of record NZ_JAJUWU010000008.1, read on the forward strand.
CTTCATCGTTAGGATCATCGGCTAACTGATCCAAATGCGGAAATCGCCCGTTCGTATGAGGCTGCGATGCATTGGTTGCTTAGCAAGCAACTGTTGCGGGAGACCATCGTTTGCTTGGCAATGGCGCGCGCTTGGATCGGGTTGACCGCCTTTGCGGCTAAGTATCGAGAGCCGTACTCGGCATCCAAACTAGAAAGGATGGTGTCAGAGCAAATGTATACTTCAATCTTGGTTGATGCACCAGCGCACCATCCGGGTCGCGGCGTATCGGAGGCTCGATTGGGAACGATATCCCTATTCAGTGCCGAACTCGACCCAGACATGTCCAGTAGTTCAGTCAATAGGGTATTTGCGGGAAGTCCTAGAAAGAATATCGGCAGATTCTGCGGGCCATTCGTATCATTGATCTCGGTCCCGTAAAAATCGCCAGAATTCTTCGCTCCGCCGTAATTTCGATATTGAGCGAACAAACAGAGCTCCGCGCGATCTCGTATATTTTGGTCGTCAGGACCCACCACCCCGGGACTTGGAAACAGAATCCACTTGGACGGGAAATCGTTCTCCCCACCTCGATAAACCAGAAAACCAGGAGATTCAGCGTAAAACGCCGGTCCTAGCCGGGTTGCCAGAAATCGAAAAAACGCAAGAGTTTCATCACCCTGGTAGGCAGAATCACTTCTTGCATCAATTTGGCTAAGTAGGAAATCCGCGCCACGCGCAGCTGTATTAGGGATAAACGACTGTATACTATCCATCATTTTGAAAGATAACTGGCGGAGCCGACCCGAATATATCATTTTTTTGTATTGATCAAAGGAAAAATATGTGTCTCCGTTTCGAGAAAACGTCGTACCAAGTGCGAGATATGCGGATCTTCCTTTGCCCCAATGACTTAGGTTGAAACACGCACGCAGTAGCTGCTCAGCGGATGGTTCAACTGAAAGATTGGTATCAACGAGCAGCTTTGCTCCGATCAAATTAGCCTTCTCGACGGTATCAATGTAGTAAAATCCGTTCTTATCAGCGTGCATCAAATTCGCGGCGAACCACATTGGAATGCGATATCGTGCGAACGTTGCCAACATTTGTTGAGCGACTGCGAAGGCCTTCACAAATGCGTTTGTCATCTCGAAAGAAGAAAAATTTCCGCCGCGATCAACGGGGAAAGGAGCATGGAATCCGAGAATTGCGCTTGGCGCCAATCGTCTGTCGGTATGTGGGTTATCAAGGCTGTGACCATCTGGCCTCGCCCCTCCGAGCCATATGAGGGCACAGGCAGAAACGCATCTTTCTCCGTCTCGAACCGTTGTTGTAATCATCGCATCATGGATGTACTCCATGATGCGAAGGGCTTCGTAAAAATCTCCCCCAGGACTATTTAAGTATATATTTTCGCAAAGAATGGCGTTATCACCATTGTCATTCTTGTAACCACTCGTCCTTCTTCCAATATAATCGGATATTACTTGAAGATCGCCAGCGCTGATCTTCCCAGACAAGACGCACGACATCGGTGGATCGTTCAGGCAGTACTCGCAGGAAAATCCTCCGTCCGTGTGAATTGAAAGTTCGACACCGCCGGCTGATGACGTCATAAAAAATATGAGAATGTATAACGCCCGCCGATACTTCTCTGTTTGGCACAAAAACATAGGTTGTCCTAACGACTGCGCTCGACATAACCTATATACCATAGTGGAAGTTTTGGGCAAATGATGATTGCGTGGTCGTCGGGTCGGATCACCCCCCGTCCGACCAGCGGGTGCGATAAAGATCCAGCCGCCGGTCGCGGAAGTTGCGGACGGAGCCTTCGTAGCGGGCCCAGGACAGGGTCGAGAGGTTGAGGTCGGCGACGGCGACCATCTCGACGTTCTCCGAGGTCTCCGCCGCGATGCCGTCACGGGCGAAGGGAAAGTCGCATGGGGTGAAGATGGCGGACTGGGCGTATTCGATGTCGAGATTGTCGACGTTGGCGAGATTTCCCGTCATGCCGCTCGTCACGACGTAGCACTGGTTCTCGATCGCCCGCGCCTGGCAGCAGTAGCGAACCCGCAGATAGCCGTGCCGGGTGTCGGTGTTGAACGGCACGAAGAGGATACGCGCGCCCTGGTCGCAGAGGCGGCGGGCGATCTCGGGGAATTCGGAATCGTAGCAAATCATGATGCCGACCGGGCCGCAGTCGGTCTCGATCACGTCGATCGGGTCGCCGCCCTGGATGTGCCAGTACTGGCGCTCGTTCGGCGTCGGGTGGATCTTCTCGCGGGCATGCACCGAGCCGTCACGTAGGAAGGCATAGCCGACGTTCTGGATCTCGCCGTCGTCGGTGCGCGTCGCATGACTGCCGCCGATGATGTTGATGTTGCGGCGGATCGCCATCTCGGTCAGCCGCTCGACGAATTCCGAGGTGTGTTCCGTCAGCCGCGCGATCGCCGCCTCGGGCTTCAGCTCCTCCGGCTCGGCGGAGAGCAGCATCAGCGTGAAGAGTTCCGGGAAGACCACGAAGTCGGCGTCGTATTCGGCTGCCACCTCGACGAAATATTCGACCGCGTCGTAGAACTCCCTGGTCGTCGCCATCTTCTTCGCTTCCATCTGAACCGTGACGATGCGCACGACGTCGGGATTGGAGCGATTGACCGGCTGCTTGGCCTGTTCGGGATCGTAATAGGGGTTCTGCCAGACCATCAGCACGCCGTGGCCGCCCGAAGCGGTGTCGAGCGGGTAGTAGTTCTTCAGGAGGAATTCCGGTTCGAAGCCGGCCTTGAGATGAAAGGACGCGACCGGATCGGTGAGTTCGTTCTTGCGCACCGCCTCGAGATAGGCCTCGGGCGTGCCGTATTTTCGGGCGTGGCGCTTGTAGCCGGGCAGGCGGCCGCCGAAGGCGATGCCCTTCAGGTCGAGGTCCATGCACAGCCGGCGGCGCGCGTCGTAAAGCCGCTTGCCGATGCGAAGCCGCCGCCGCTCCGGATCGACGCAGACTTCGATGCCGTAGAGCCAGTCTCCCTTGCGGTCGTGCATCGCCGCATAGCCGCCGCCCGTGACCTCGGCCCAGGAGTGCTGCTTCATCACCTTGGCCTCGGGCAGGATCATCGTCGCGGCATAGCCGACGATCTCGTCTTCGTAGACGACAACGAACTGGCCTTCCGGAAAGGCCGAGAGCTGGCCCATGACCATGCCGCGCGTATAGGGCGCTTCGTCCTTGAAGACCTTGGCCGACAGGGCGATGATGGCGGAAACGTCCTTGGTCGTCGCAGTGCGGACTTCGATCTTCGGGGTCGAACGCTTCTCGGCCATGGGCAGGGGAATTCCTCATTCTTCGAAAAACAAGCGGGACGGATAGCCATGCGGCTCCGTCCCGTGGCCTTGAGATAGGCGCGGCAGCGGCTCGCGCAAGCGCAAGGGCAGGGGCGCCCGATCCTACGGCTGCGCGAAGGTGACGAAATCATGCGCAGCGATGAACAAACCGTCACGCAGGATTGCGCGTCGGGCGGGTTTCTTTCTGCCGCGTCCCCGGTAGCTTCTTCGGCGAGCCGCTGCCGGGGTTTCGGCCGCCGCACGGCCAAGTTCGCAACGGCAAGGAGCCTTCATGCGGTCAATCGTCCCCGCCCTCGTTCTCGGCCTCTCGGCATCGGTCCTCTCGGCACCTGCGCTGGCGACGTCCGCCGCCGCGCAGACCATCGACATCGACGCCGGAACCTACGTCAACGATCCGCTGCACACCAACGTCTTGTGGAAGGTCTCCCATTTCGGCCTCTCCACCTATATCGGCCGCTTCGCGGACATTTCGGTGACGCTCGAACTCGACCCCGACGACGTGACCCGGTCGAAGCTGACGGCAAACGTCGATCCGGCCTCGGTCGACACGCATTATCCCGCCGACGACAAGAGCTTCGACGACGAGATCGAAAGCGAGATGTTCCTCGACGCGGCGAAGTTTCCCGAAGCCAAATTCGTCTCCAAGTCGGTCGAGGTGACCGGCGACAAGACCGGCCGGGTGACCGGCGACCTGACGCTGCACGGCCAGACCCACGAGGAGACGATGGACGTCACCTACAACACGGTTGTGAAGCCGCATCCGGTCTCCAAGCTGCCGACCGTCGGTTTTTCGGCGACGATGACCTTCGACCGCACGAAATACGGCATCGAGACCTTTGCCGGTCCCGTCGGCAAGGACGTCACGCTCGAAATCGAGGCGGAGTTCGTGCCGAAGACGTGACGCCGGCTGGCGACGCTGCCGGCGCGATCGTCCGCCGACCGTTCCGCGCCGCCGCCGTCGCTCCGGGCCCGGCACCTGGGCTCTCGCAGGCTGCCGGCCCGAGCCGCCGGCCAGCGGGGGCGGTGCACCGCCCCCGTCCGCTCGAAAAGCGCCATTCGCGAGGCGATCAGGCGCCGACGGCCATCGTCCCCCGCCGCAGCCTGGAAACCCGAGGGGTGGAGGCAACGTCGAATGCCTGGACGCGGTTGCGGCCCCGACGTTTCGCTTCGTACAGCGCCTCGTCCGCCTGATCGAAGATGCGGGCGAAGCGAGTGTCCCCGCCTCTGGCCGTTGCGACGCCGGCGCTGATGGTGATCCGCTCGTACTGGAGTTCCATGAGGGCGCCGTGACGTTCCACCGCCGAGCGGATGCGCTCGGCGATCATGAGTGCCGCATGATCGTCCGTTCCGGGCAGCGCCAGCATGATCTCTTCGCCGCCAAAGCGGGCCGCAAGGTCGTCGGCTCGAAGATGGAGGCGGACGACCTCGGCCACCCAGACGAGGATCGTGTCCCCGGTGGCATGGCCGAGCGTATCGTTCACGCGCTTGAAATTGTCGATGTCGAACAGGATGACGGACAGCGGCCTCGCCGCCGTTCGGGCCTCGTCGAGCAGGGCAGCGACCCGGCGATCGAACTCCCGCCGGTTGGCCAGTCCGGTCAGCGGATCGGTGCCGGCCTCGACGACGAGGCGAGTGTTCCGATCGTGGGTCTGCCACGCCTGCAGCATGACCGGGCCGAGGATCATGACGCCGAGCGTATTGGCGAGGGTGAGAGGAATCACGACGTTCAGAAATATCGCGGCGGCCTCGTCGATCGGAACGACGAGGAAACAGAGAAGCGGAATGTTGGCGGACAGTCCCAGCGCCAACAGGGAGCGCGGGGAAGTCGGACCGTCGTCCGGCCGCGCGAAACGCGCGAAGAGGAGGCCGATCAGCGTCACGGCGACGATGCTGGCAGCACCCGCATAGGCTCCGTCACCCCCGGCAAGCAGCCGCATCGTCACGGTCATCGCCGCCGCGATCACGGCGCCGGGGACACCGCCGAAGAAGGGGGCGAGCACCAGGATCACGGCCCTGACGTCGGTGAAGAGGCCCGGTGCGACCTGCAAGGTGTTGGCAAGCGCCAGGCACCCGCCGACACCGAAGAGGACGCCCGTCGCGACGCTTCGCAACGGCGGACGTTCCACGAATCTGAGCACGTAGCCGTAGAGAAGTGCGATCAGCGCGAAGATGCCGAAGGAATTGCAGACACTGAGAAGGAATTCGCCGGCCGGCATCGATCTCGAGTCCCCCTAGGTGGCTCCTCCGGAACATCGCCAGAAAGCGATGCTCACACCCCCTCGTTCAGAACAGCAGCCGTGTCGACCGAGCCATCGGTCCGACGAGAGCCGATGTGTCCGAAAGTCGGATGTAAATCAAGTCCGATTTCCGGGGCCGGGAATCGGTTTTTCTTACTTGCAGATGCGATCTCGGTCGCAATCGATCTGAGATTGCCGCAACATCACGAAAGATCGGCGCTGAAGAGCGGCTGGTCGAACTCTCCGACAATCATGGCCGAGGATTTGCCGGTTCGGCATCGCCGTCCGCTCCGCCCTTCGGCGAAATCGCGTTCGACCGCGGCTTCGCGACGGGAGTGCTTGGCCCTACATCCGCGCGATGATTTCGCCGCGTCCCTCGTCCTTCGCCGTGCCATGCCGCAGCAGGGCGGGGACGATCTCCCCGACGTCGTCGATGACGATCGGCTTCACCTTCTCCGCCGAATGGAGAAAGCCTTCCTCGCTCATGTGATCGAACAGCCGGGCGAGGGGGTCCCAGAAACCGTCGATGTTGGCGATGACGACGGGCTTCTCGTGCTGGCCGAGCTGGCCCCAGGTCATGATCTCGACCAGTTCCTCCAACGTCCCGATGCCGCCCGGCAGGGCGACGAAGGCGTCGGCGCGTTCGAACATCCTGTGTTTGCGCTCGTGCATGTCGGCGGTGACGATCAACTCGTCGAGGCGCTTCAGCTCGCGCTCCGTCGCCTCCATGTCGATCAGGAATCGCGGGATGATGCCGGTGACCTTGCCGCCGGCGGCGAGCACGGCGTCCGAGACCGCGCCCATGACGCCTTTGGTCCCGCCGCCATAGACGAGTTCCAGCCCGGCCTCGCCGATGCTCGTTCCGAGGTGGCGCGCGGCGGCGCTGTAGGATGGAATGCGGCCGGGCGAGGAGCCGCAGTAAACGCAGACGGATCGAATCGTGCTCATGCAATGAAGGTCCGACGCTGAAGCCAAGAAATCAAGTTCGCCGATCGGAGGAGACGGGGCGGGAAGCCCCGCTCACACCCATTCGAGCCGGCCGCGCGCGACGTGCAGCACCCGGTCTTGGGGGATGTCGGTCCGCACCGCCTCGTCTCCCGGCACCCCGGCATAGAGGGCGAGAAAGCTGCGCGTGATTCCGCCATGGGCGACGAGGATCGTCGGGGCGTCGAGCGACTCGAACACCGGCCGGACCCGCTCGGCGAGCATGGCATAGGATTCGCCCTTCTCACCCGGAGGGAGGAACCCCCATTTGTCCGCCTTGCGGCGCCTGATGCCTTCCGGGTCGGACTGGCGGAGCTCGTCCATGCTCGATCCCTGCCAGTCGCCGAAGCCGACTTCGACGAGCCGGTCGTCGGTGGCGAAGTCTTCGGGGGGGAGGCCGATCTCCCCGCGGATCAGCCGCATGGTTTCCATGGCGCGGCCGAGAGGGCTCGCCAGATAGCGAAACGTCTCGGCGCGCTCGCCGAGAATGTTGCTCAGATAGCGGCCGTTGCGCCGGGCCTGGGCCTGGCCGAGCGCATTGATCGGAACCTCGACCTGGCCCTGCAGCCGTCCCTCGGCATTCCAGTCGGTCTGGCCGTGCCGGGCGAGGTAGAGTTCCGGCAGGCTGCGCAGCGATGCTGTGTCCATGGTCGCGTCCGATCTCCGCGCCGGCCCTCGCCGCAGCGGGCGGTCCGCTGGGGCGAGGGCGGAAGTGGGTGAAGAAGGGCCTCTCGCAACGCCGGCCCGCGCGCTCGCGCCCGAGCTCCGTCAGCTGTCCTTGACGACCGAGATGTCGGGCGCGTCGACGGCCTTCATGCCGACGGTATGATAGCCGCAGTCGACGTGATGGACCTCGCCGGTGACCCCGCGCGACATGTCCGAGAGGAGATAGAGCGCCGACTGGCCGACCTCGTCGATCGTCACGGAGCGCTTCAGGGGCGCGTTGTACTCGTTCCACTTCAGAATGTAGCGGAAGTCGCCGATGCCGGAGGCGGCGAGCGTCTTGATGGGGCCCGCCGAAATCGCGTTCACCCGGATCGCCTGCTTGCCCAGATCGACGGCAAGGTAGCGCACGGAAGCCTCCAACGCCGCCTTGGCGACGCCCATGACGTTGTAGTGCGGCATCACCTTTTCGGCGCCGTAATAGGTCAGGGTCAGGATCGAGCCGCCGTCGGTCATCAGCTTCTCGGCCCGGGCGGTGATCGAGGTCAGCGAATAGACGGAGACGTCCATCGTCTTGCGGAAGTTTTCGCGGCTGGTTTCGACGTAGCGGCCGGTGAGTTCGTCCTTGTCGGAAAAGGCGATGGCATGGACGACGAAGTCGAGGCCGCCCCACTGCGATTCGACTTCGGCGAAGACCGCGTCGACGGTGGTCTCGTCGGTGACGTCGCAGTGGCCGGCGAGGAAGGCGCCGAGTTCCTCGGCAAGCGGTGCGACGCGTTTCTTCAGGGCGTCGCCCTGGTAGGTGAGGGCGAGTTCCGCGCCCGCGTCGGCCAAGGCCTTGGCGATGCCCCATGCGATCGAACGGTTGTTGGCAACCCCCATGACCAGGCCGCGCTTGCCGGCCATCAAACCGTTCGGTCGATCCATGGCGCCCTATCCTCCAATGGATATTTGATAATTCGTCGTGCGGGCGGGGTATGGCACAGAGGGGATGGGGCTTCAAGCACGGGGGCGGGCACGGGCACGGGCGAAGAGCCTGCGCCAGAGCCGTCAGCTGCCGGTCGGCGCCTTGGCGCGCTGGCGCATCAGCGCGGCCAGTTCTTCGTCCCGGTCGGGCAGCACGATTTCCGCCCTCAGATAGAGGTCGCCGCGGCCGCCTTCCTTGGTGGTCAGCCCCTTGCCCTTGAAGCGAAAGGTCTTGCCCGAATTGGTCCAGGCCGGAACGTTGAGCGCCACCCGGCCGTCGAGCGTCTCGACCTCGAGCCGCCCGCCGAGGACGGCGGTCTCGAGCGGCACTTCCACCTCGCAGCGCAGGTCGCGACCGTCGATCCGGAACCGGCGGTGGGGGGTGATGCGGATGGTGATCAGCGCATCGCCCGGCTCGCCGCCGGCGGGGGCGGGCTGGCCCTGGCCGCGCAGCCGGATGGTCTGGCCGTCCTCGACGCCCATCGGCAGGCGGATCGCGAGCTTCCGGCCGGAGGCGAACGCCACCTCCACTTTTTCGTTCGAGACGACGTCCTGAAGGTCGATGGACAGATTGGCGGCGATGTCGGAGCCCTTCGAGGCAGCCTTCTTGGCGCCGGAAAAGCCTCCGCTGGCGCCCGAGCGACGCGCCCCACCCGCGCCACCGCCGAAGGCGCCTTCGAAGAGGCTGGAAAAGATGCTGTCGGCATCGAAATCCTCGGCCTTCGTCGAGGACCGGTATTCGAAGCCGCCCGGCCGGGCGCGACCGCCGCCGAAGGGGCCGCTGCCCCCGAACGGATCTCCGCCGGCAAAGCCCTGGAACTTCGGCTTTCCCTCGGCGTCGATCTCGCCGCGATCGAACTGGGCGCGCTTGTCCTTGTCGCCGAGGATCTCATAGGCCTGATTGGCCTCGTTGAAGCGGCCGGCGGCGGCCGGATCGTTCGAATTGGCGTCGGGATGGTACTTCTTCGCCAGCTTGCGAAAGGCCGATTTGATCTCCTTGTCGCTCGCCGACTTCGCGACGCCGAGCACGGCGTAGGGATCGCGCATAGGCTGTCAGTTCCTTCATGATCGCATGCGTGGGGGGACGGCGCGTCCGCGCACCGTCAGGATCTTAGCCTATATGATCGTCCCCGCGGCGAAATTGAAGGTCACCGGGTCGCCGGCAGCGCGGTTCGGCGGCTTTTTTGAACGATCCGGGTGGCAGCCGGCGATTCGATCGCAAGCCTCAGCGCTTGGCGAACTCGATCAGCGCCCATTCGCCGGCACCGATCGTGCAGGCGCGCCCCTGGTAGAGCGCGATTCCATCGAAACGCTGGCGCGAGGTCTCGAAGGAACGGCAGATGCTGTCGCCGTCGCGCTGCTGGTTCAGGGCGGTGATGACGCCGCTCGAACCGGTTTCGGGGTTGGACCAGGAGAAGCGGCCCTTGCCCTTGTCGATGTCCGCGGCCGAGACGGCGTTGCGAACGATGCGCAGATCCGAATCGTCGCCGCTGTCGGCAATTTTCGTCGGCGCCTTGACGGAGCCGGTGATGGTGGGATCAAGCAGCGTATCGTCGACGCTCGGTCCGGCGACGACGCAGCCGCCCAGACCTGCCGTCAGGACCAGAAGGCATATCGTCTTGTAGGGCAGCATCGATCTCATATTTCGTTCAACTCGGCGAACTGAAGCCTTGCCGTGGATTCCGAGGCACTATCACAAATGACAGACCAACCTTTAACACTCGATGAAACGGACGTCGGCGCGGACCCGTTCGCCTTCTTCGCCGGCTGGCTCGAAGAGGCCGGCGAAAGCGAGATCAACGACCCGAACGCGATGGCGCTCGCGACCGTCGACGAGAACGGCATGCCGGACGTGCGGATCGTCCTCCTGAAGGGCTTCGACGAGCGCGGCTTTGCCTTCTACACCAATTTCGAGAGCGCCAAGGGGCGGCAGATCCTGAAGGCCGGCAAGGCGGCGCTGTGCTTCCACTGGAAGAGCCGTCGCCGGCAGGTGCGCCTGCGCGGGACGGTCGAGGTCGTCGGCGAAGCCGAGGCCGACGCCTATTACGCTTCCCGTCCCCGCGGCAGCCGGGTCGGCGCCTGGGCCTCGCAACAGTCGCGTCCGCTCGAGAGCCGGGCGAGGCTGGTCGCCGAGGTCGAGCGCTACCAGGAACGGTTCGGCGAGGGCGAGATCGCGCGGCCGCCGCACTGGTCGGGCTTCCGGCTGATGCCGCTGTCGATCGAGTTCTGGCAGGACGGCGCCTTCCGGCTGCACGACCGGATCGTCTTCACCCGGACCGCGCTCGAAGCCGCCTGGACGATCGCGCGGCTCTATCCCTGACTCGCATCTTCTCGCATCGCCGCCGATGCGCATGACCCTGCGTTGCCAGGGCCGCGCGCATTCGGTATGTGCGAGAGCGTCACAGGAGTGGAGGGCTGGATGGCCGGGGAAGTCAAAATCGATTTGTCGCATGCTGCCGAGATGGACTATCCGGAGCACGAGAAGACCTACGGTCTGTTCATCGCCCTGTTCAAATGGGGCTCGCTGGGCATCGTCGCCCTGCTGCTCGGCATGATGGTCGGCCTGATCATGGGCAGCGGCGTCATCGCTTCCGTCCTCACCTTCGTCGTCGTTCTCGTCGTCGGCTATCTCGCCTTGCGCTGACGCGGACGCGAAAGCCCGCTGAAAGACGGGCCGAGCGAGACGTGGGGCGAGGGAGGAGCCGACACATGAAGATCTACGTTCCGAGGGAAACGGCCGAGGGCGAGAGCCGCGTCGCGGCCTCGCCGGATACCGTCAAAAAACTCGCCGCCAAGGGTGCGGACGTCGTCGTCGAAAGCGCCGCCGGCGCGCGCTCGCGGATCACCGACGCGGCGTTCGAGGAGGCCGGCGCGACGATCGGCGCGATCAACGATGTCGGGTCCGCCGACGTCGTCCTGAAGGTGCGGCGGCCGACGGCGGAGGAAGCCGCCTCCTACGGCGCGGGCACCGTCGTCATCGCCATCATGGATCCTTACGGCCAGGACGAAGCGCTGGCGGCGATGGCCGATGCCGGGCTCACGGCCTTCGCCATGGAACTGATGCCGCGCATCACCCGGGCGCAGGTGATGGACGTCCTGTCCTCCCAGGCGAATCTGGCCGGCTACCGCGCGGTGATCGACGCCGCGCACGAGTTCGACCGCGCCTTTCCGATGATGATGACCGCGGCGGGCACGGTTCCCGCCGCCCGCGTCTTCGTCATGGGCGTCGGCGTCGCCGGCCTTCAGGCGATCGCCACGGCCCGCCGCCTCGGCGCGGTGGTGACGGCGACGGACGTCCGACCGGCCACCAAGGAGCAGGTCGAATCGCTCGGCGCGAAGTTCATCGCCGTCGAGGACGAGGAGTTCAAGGCGGCCGAGACCGCCGGCGGCTACGCCAAGGAAATGTCGAAGGCATATCAGGCCAAGCAGGCCGAACTCGTCGCCGCCCACATTGCCAAGCAGGACATCGTCATCACCACGGCGCTGATTCCCGGGCGGCCGGCGCCCCGCCTCGTTTCGAAGGACATGGTGGCCTCGATGCGCCCCGGTTCGCTGCTGGTCGATCTCGCGGTGGAGCGCGGCGGCAACGTCGAGGGATCGAAGGCCGGCGAGATCGTCGAGGCCGGTCCGGCCCGCATCATCGGCTACACCAACGTCTCCGGCCGCGTCTCGGCCAGCGCCTCGCTGCTCTACGCCCGGAACCTCTCGGCCTTCCTCGAGACGATGATCGACAAGGATTCCGGCGCGCTGAAGATCGACTTCGACGACGAACTGGTGAAGGCGACGCTTCTGACGCGGGACGGCAAGGTCGTGCACCCGAACTTCGCGCCGAAGGCGAGCGCGGAAGATGACGGAGCGGCCAAGAACGACAAGAACGCCGGGGGAGGCGAGTGATGGGCAACGAGACCGCGCAGGATACGCTGCAGCGCCTCAACGATGCGGGCGCGGCGATCAACGAGGCGCGCAGCGGCGTCGAGCGGATGATCGGCGAAGGCTACGGGCACGTCGCCGAGGCGGCCGCGCATACCGGCGCCGACCCGTTCGTCTTCCACTTCGCGATCTTCATCCTGGCGATCTTCGTCGGCTACTACGTCGTCTGGTCGGTGACGCCGGCGCTGCACACGCCGCTGATGTCGGTGACCAACGCGATCTCCTCGGTGATCGTCGTCGGCGCGCTGCTCGCCGTCGGCCTCTCGGCCTCGGGTCTTGCCACCACCTTCGGCTTCGTCGCGCTGATCCTCGCCTCGGTGAACATCTTCGGCGGCTTCCTGGTCACCCAGCGCATGCTGGCGATGTACAAGAAAAAGTCGAAGTGAGGCGGTAGCGATCATGTCCGAATCCACCGCCGCCTTCCTCTACCTCGTCTCCGGCGTCCTGTTCATCCTGGCGCTGCGCGGCCTGTCGCACCCGACCACCAGCCGTCAGGGCAACGTGATGGGCATGGTCGGCATGGCGATCGCCGTGCTGACCACGCTGTTCCTCGCCGAACCGTCCTTCGGCGGCCTTCTCCTGATCGTCGTCGGCATCGCCATCGGCGGCACCGCCGGCGCGGTGATCGCCAGGCGCATCGCCATGACGGCGATGCCGCAGCTCGTCGCCGCCTTCCACTCGCTCGTCGGTCTTGCCGCCGTGATGGTGGCGGCCGCCGCGCTCTATGCGCCGGAATCCATGGGGATCGGCACGATCGGCGCGATCCACGGCCAGGCGCTGGTCGAGATGTCGATCGGCGTCGCCATCGGCGCGATCACCTTCACCGGTTCGGTCATCGCCTTCCTGAAGCTCGACGGGCGGATGAGCGGCAAGCCGATCATGCTGCCCTCGCGCCATGCCATCAACATCGCGCTCGGCATCCTGCTCGTCGTCCTGGTGGTCTGGTTCGCCGCCTCCGAGAGCCACGTCCTGTTCTGGCTGATCGTCCTCGTCTCGCTCGCCCTCGGCGTCCTTCTGATCGTCCCGATCGGCGGGGCCGACATGCCGGTGGTCGTGTCGATGCTGAACTCCTATTCCGGCTGGGCGGCTGCGGGCATCGGCTTCACCCTGCAGAACCTCGCGCTGATCATCACCGGCGCGCTGGTCGGCTCGTCTGGCGCGATCCTCTCCTACATCATGTGCAAGGGGATGAACCGGTCCTTCGTCTCGGTGATCCTCGGCGGCTTCGGCGGCGACAGCGGCCCTGCCGGCGGCGAGGACATGGGCGACCGGACGATCAAGCAGGGCTCGGCGGAGGATGCCGCCTATCTGATGGCCAACGCCTCCAAGGTGATCATCGTGCCGGGCTACGGCATGGCGGTCGCCCAGGCCCAGCATGCGCTGCGCGAGATGGCCGACAAGCTGAAAGAGGCCGGCGTCGAGGTGAAATACGCCATCCATCCGGTGGCCGGCCGCATGCCCGGCCACATGAACGTGCTGCTGGCCGAAGCGAACGTTCCCTATGACGACGTCTTCGAACTCGAGGACATCAATTCGGAGTTCTCGCAGTCCGACGTCGCCTTCGTCATCGGCGCCAACGACGTGACCAATCCGGCGGCACGCGACGACAAGTCTTCGCCGATCTACGGCATGCCGATCCTCAACGTCGATCAGGCGCAGACCTGCCTCTTCGTCAAGCGCTCCCTCGGCTCCGGCTATGCCGGCATCGACAACACCCTGTTCTACAAGGACAATACGATGATGCTGCTGGCCGACGCCAAGAAGATGGTCGAGGACATCGTCAAGGCGCTCGACCGCTGAGGCGAGCCCGCCGATCCGGGCAGCCGCCGGCGGCGGTCGCCGCTGTGCCGCCGAGGCGGTGCCGGAGCATGATCCCGAAATGTCGGAGGGGCTTTCGGGAAAAAAGCATGTGCAAACGGGAAGATGGAGCGGGATGACGAGCCGAGCTCATCTCCTCTCGTCCTAGTCTCCCGATCCCGACAGGTCGTCCTCGGTGCTGGCGAGATCCGAGATGAGGACCTCGACGTCGGTATCGTGGCCGGCCGTGACGGTGAAGGGCCGCTGATAGACCTTGTTGTTGTTCTTCGCGACGATGACGTAGTCGCCTTCGGCCAGGACCATGGTCGGGAAGGCCCCGACGCTCTGACGGATCAGATCGCCCGATGCCGTGGTGATGGTCCAGGCGGTGTCGGCGATCGCCTCGCCGCCATGGTCGCGGACGAGCTTCATCGTCAGGAGCGCCGCCCGCTGGGTCAGAGTCGCCTCGGTGAGCTTGCCGGCCTCGACCCGGATGTCGGCGCGAACCACCGCGTTGGCGGTGCCGTAGTGCGAGACGATCTGGTACGATCCGGCATTCAGCCGCACCACCTTTTCGGGCGGCACGTCGCTGGCGACCAGCTTGTGTTCGGAATCGTCGTCCTCGCCATCGGCATAGACGTCGAAGGTCAGTCGTCCGGCCGGCGGCTTGCCCTCGTCGCCGACGACGGCGTTGAGCTTCAGCCCGCCGGCATCGAGGATCACCGTCTGCTGGGTCTTCAGCCCGGTGAAGTCGATGCGCTCGACGATGCCCGCCCGGCCGAAGCCGACATGCAGGATGTAGGTGCCCGGCGAGACCTCGAAGTCGGGCCTCGGGCTTTCCGACGAGGCGACCAGCGAAGAACTGCCGTCGATCGAGGGGACGGCCGAGAACAGTCGCCAGATCAGGCCGTTGGGGATCTCCGGCCCGCCTTCGGAGAGGGTCGCCCGCAATGACAGCGTCTCGCGCCGGCGCATCAGGTTCTGGGTCGGCCCGACGGCCGGCGGCGCATAGGCCGGCAGGCCCGGCAGATCGATCGTCGGGGCCTCCAGGAGGCCCGGCCTGTTCGGCAGCGCGATCGGTTCGAAATGGCGCAGGGGGCGGGCTCCCGGAGCGCCGACCTCGTCGCCTTTCGGCAGGAGGTCCACGGCGGACGGCGAGGCGTAGGCGCCGGGCCTTTCCGGCTTGCCGCCAAAGATCTCGCCGAGACCGCCGAGGAACCCCTTGTCGTCGCCGCCGTCCGGCTGCTGCGCCATCGCGGGCAGGGCAGCGGCGTCCAGCATCACGAGCAGGGCGAGGAGCCCCGTCTTCGAGCGGCAGAAACGTCTCGACGGGCCGCCGCAGGTCACGCCGCAACCCCTCGATCAGAGACAAACCGAGTCTGCGTGGCGGAACGTCGTTCCGCCACGGCCACACGCCGCCAAAAAACAACTGGATCGCCGGACCGCGGTCGCGGCACGATCGAGAGCATTTCCCCCATGAGTCCAGTGTTGACCGCAAATGATCGACGAATTCAAGGCAAGCCGCGGCTTTTCCCGATGCGCGCAAGGGCGTGCCTCGGGAGGGGCGGAATTGCAATGTTTCGCGGGGCGGCCTAGCTCTGCGGCGACACGAGCGGAGACATGACGTTTTGACCGAAGCGACCCACCTTCTCGCCACCCGGCGTTCGATTCCGATCCCGATGCTTGCCGAGCCCGCGCCGTCGGGCGAGGAACTCGACCGCATCCTCACCATCGCCGCCAGGGTGCCGGACCACGGCAAGCTCGCGCCCTGGCGGTTCATTCTCTATCGCGGCGAGGCTGCCGCGGGAATCGGCCGGGCGCTGGCGAAACTCGTGGCCTCGCGCGAAGGCGAGCGGATGACCGAAACGCGGGAAAGGGTCGAGGCCGGGCGTTTCACCCGAGCGCCGCTCGTCGTCGGCATCGTCTCGACGGCCACGGAGCACGTGAAGATCCCGGTATGGGAGCAGCAGCTCTCCGGCGCCGCCGCGGCGATGAACCTCGTCAATGCGGTTCATGCCCATGGCTATGCGGCCAACTGGGTGACCGAGTGGGTCGCCTATGACGACGAGGCCAAGGCGATCCTCGGCATCGCGCCGGAGGAGCGGGTGGTCGGCTTCGTCCATGTCGGCACGCCCACCGAGCCGCCGTCGGAGCGCCCGCGCCCGGACCTTTCCTCAATCGTCACCGAGGCGGTGGCGCCGGAGGTCGAGTGATGCCGTTCTACACGACGGATACCAACGAGCACGGCCTGCCGCACGATCCGTTCAAGGCGATCGTCGCGCCTCGGCCGATCGGCTGGATTTCGACGCGCGCAAAGGACGGCGCGGTCAATCTGGCGCCCTACAGCTTCTTCAACGCGATCAGCGACCGGCCGAAGCTGGTGATGTTCTCCTCCGCAGGCATGAAGGATTCGGCGACCTTCGCGATCGAGAGCGGCGAGTTCGTCGCCAATCTGGCGACGCGAGACCTCGCCGAGAAGCTGAACAGGACGTCGGCCCCGGCGCCGCGCGGCGCCAGCGAGTTCGGCTTTTCCGGCCTGAGCGAAGCGCCCTGCCGCCTCGTCGCGGCGCCGCGCGTGGCCGAGAGTCCGGCGGCGCTCGAATGCAAGGTCACCCAGTGGTTCCACCCCGAAGGACTGAACGGGACGCGCTCGGAGAATACCGTCGTCATCGGCCAGGTCGTCGCCATCCACATCGACGAGAGGATCCTCAAGGACGGCATGGTCGACATGGCGCTCGCCGCGCCGCTCGCACGGCTCGGCTATCTCGACTATGCGGTCGCAGACGAAGTCTTCCAGATGCGGCGTCCGAAGCTGCCCGACGCTTCCGACGCCTGAGGGCGCCCGGCCATCCGACCCTCGGCTTCTCGGGCCCCGGCTCCGATGCCTCCGACGCGGTCGAAGTTTCCTTTGCGTGAACGGACATGGTGAACGAAAGCTAAACCTTTTGCCGCGATCATGGAGCCGTCCGAGCGGATCGAGGGAAGAGGGTTGCAGCGTCCATGATCGTCCAGCGTTTTGCCAAATGGGCCCGGGAAGCGAATACCAGGGAGCGTGCGGAGGCGGCGACGATGCTGGCCGAGGCGCTCGTCCACGGCGAGGCGCGGGGCGCCGACCGCGACACCATCGTCGCCTCGCTGACGCTGCTGCTCGATGATCCCGCGCCATCCGTGCGCCTCGCCATGGCGAAGGTGCTTTCCGCCGGCCGCAACGTGCCGCGGTCGCTCGTCTCCGCACTCGCTGCCGACGTCGCGCCGGTGGCAACCGAGATCGCCGGACGCAGCATGTTTCTTTCGACCGAGGATCTCGTCGATCTCGCAGCCGTCGGCTCGGCGGCGGCGCGGCGGGCGATCGCCGGGCGGCCGGTGGTGTCGCTGCCGGTCGCGGCGGTGATCGCCGAACTGGGCGAGCCCGAGGCCGCGCTTGCGCTGTGTTGCAACGACGGCGCGGCGATCGGCGATACGAGCTTCGACCATCTCGTCGACCGCTTCGCCGGCGATGGTCGGGTGCGCGAGGCGCTGCTCGGCCGGGGCGATCTGCCGCCGGTGATCCGCCACAGGCTGATGCTGGCGGTCCGGGACACGCTGGCGGGGTCGGGTCTTCTCGTCAATCTGTTCGGGGCGAAGCGGGCGGGGGTCGTCGCATTCGCGGCCGCCGAACGCGGCACCAACGTCCTCGCCGAGGCGCTGTCCAGCCGTCAGATGCCGAATTTCGGCGAATATCTGCGCGGCTCCGGGGCAGTGACGCCCTCGCTGCTGGTGCGGGTGGTGGCGACCGGGAACATCGAACTCTTCATCACGCTTCTCGCCAGCCTTTCGGGTCGCTCGGAGCGCCGGGTCGCCGGCATCGTCGGCGGCGGAAAGTCTCCGGCGCTGCGGGCTCTGGTCATCGAATGCGGCCTCGATGAGGGTCTCGCCTGCCTGTTCGGCGAGGCGGTCTCGCTCTGGCGCACCATCGCCAGAGGCGACAAGGCGTTGCGCCCCGCGGCCGTGCCCTCGCTGATCCTCGGCAGATTGAGCGCCACGGGCGCCAGCGGCCGGATCCCGCACGAGGCGTCGATGCTGCTGCGACGGCTCGCCGGCGAGGCGGAACGCGACGCTGTACGCGAGGCGGCGGCCGTCGCCGCCTGAGCCGACCCACCGCTGAGGCCGGCAGCGCCGAGGGGTCGACGCCACGGCTGCCGGATCGTCCCGGACGCGCCTACCGACCTTTGGCGGGGACGTCAGTAGCGGAACTGCTCCGTGAGGATGCGCTCGTCCCAGGAGTGATCCTGATCGAACAGGATGTAGCAGACGTCGCCGGCGGATTCGCGGATGGTGACGCTCTTCACCGACTTCACCTCGGTCGCGTCGGCGACGGCGTTCACCGGCCGCTTGCCGTCCTCGAGCGCTTCGATCGCCACTTCCTGGCGGTTGCGCAGAAGCGCGCCCCGCCACCGCCGCGGCCGGAACGGGCTGACCGGGGTGAGGGCGAGAAGCGGGGCGTCGATCGGCAGGATCGGACCCTGGGCGGAAAGGTTGTAGGCGGTCGAGCCGGTCGGCGTCGCCACCATGACGCCGTCGCAGACGAGTTCGTCGAGACGAACCTTGCCGTCGATCGAGATCCGCAGTCGCGCCGCCTGATAGGACTGGCGGAAGATCGACACCTCGTTGATCGCCAGTGCGCGGTGCTCGATGCCTTCGGCGTCGGTCGCGATCATCTCCAGCGGGCGGATGGCGTTTTCCACTGCCGCCGCCAGCCGCTCGCGAAGCCCGTCCTCGCGATAGTGGTTCATCAGGAAACCGATGGTGCCCTTGTTCATGCCGTAGATCGGCTGGGCGGTATCCATGAAGCGATGCAGCGTCTGCAGCATGAAGCCGTCGCCGCCGAGCGCGACGATGACGTCGGCCGTATCCACAGCGGCATTGCCGTAAAGAACCGACAGCCGCCGTGCCGCTTCCTGGGCAGCGGCGGTCTCGCTGGCGACGAAGGCGATGGAGCTGAACGGGCGGGACATCTTGAAAATTGCGCACCAACGAGGGGTGTTCGGTCTGCGGTGTCTAACCGCTCGGGAGGCAGCACGCCAGGCAGCGGGAATGGAGAGGCCGCTTGCGACGAGCCGCCCGCCTTAATCCCTGACGGGCGGGGACCCGGCGAGGCGAGCCCGCGCTTGTCCATTTCAGCCGAAAGGGGCCTTGCGGCCCCTTTCCCATCGAAGTCCCGTGAGAAGGCTTCCTACTGGAAGCCGAGCTTGGCGGCCAATCGCCGGAGAAGGCCGGCGGGCATCGCCGGCTTTTCCTCTTCCCCGGGATGGTCTCTTGTCTAGGCGCCGGCGAAGGGATGCGCGGCGGAACCCTTCTTGGAGACGACCTCGGCGGCCGTCGGCGTGCCCTTGATGGCGCGCTCGATGGACTCCATCACGGCCTGGTAGTTGTAGTCGCGGATCTTGGCGTCGTCCTCGGCTTCCCAGTGGATGAAGACGCCGACGCAGATGAACAGGTCGTCGGCCTCGGCAGCCGGAATGATGCCCTTTTCGACCGAGTCGGCGACGGCGCGCGCGACGGCGGTCTGGGCCGGTCCGAACATCTGGACGGCCTGCTTGGCGCCCTTGATGGTGACCTTGTTGAACATCACGGTGTTGGGCTTGCAGGGCAGGTTCGGCGCGACCACGGCGAGGAGGGTGGTGAAACCGTCCTTGTTGTTGGTCAGCGAGTTACAGAACGCCGCCTCGGCCGCGGAACCGCGGGGTCCGATGATGAGGTCGATATGGGCGACCTCGTTGCCTTCGCCGACGAGCGATTCGCCGACCATCACCTTGTTGATTGTCGCCATGAGCCATTCCTCCAAACTAGCGTTAGCTGATGCGTCCGGCGCTCGCCGGCCGCGTAAAGACGTTCCGATCCGAAGGAGGCTTTAAGTCCGGCCGCTTGATCAAGTCGCTGCGTCGGACGGTCCTCCTCCCGAACGCCGGGAAATTCCCGGCTACGACTATCCTTGTTCGCGGCGTCCGCACGGGACCGGTTTGCCAGATAGCTTGGGGCCCACATGGACCCCTGCGCCCGACAGTCAATCATCCTGCGGGCGCTTCCGCAAGATTTCTGACGAAGAGCGTCGCGACGGTCAGGTCGGCGGAGGTGCCGGGATTGCGACCGTCGCGCTTCAAAGCGGCGTCGAAGGCCAGCGCCGCTGCCAGCCGCTTCTCGGGATCGGCGATGCCGTTCAAGGCGTTACTGAACGTTTCGAAGCGTTTGCGACAGGCTTCGGCCGTTTCCAGACCGTATTTGCGGGCGATGTGGCTGTCGGCAAATCGGCTCGCGAAGGCGAGATAGACGGCGAGTGCCGCCGGATCGCCCAGGTTGCATTCTTCGCCGTATCCGGCCGAATCGCCGGCCGGAAGACCCACCTCGAAAATCTCGCGGAACCCGTCGCGAAACTGCCGCGCGACGAGGTCGACGTCGGCGGCGAGGGCCATCGCCTCGACGAGCCCGATCTTCGGAGGCGAGCGCACGTCGGCGTCGGACCGCGCGCCGAGCCCGCCCGGATTGGCAAGGGCGATGGCGGCGAAGGCGAGCCGGGCGTCCTCGGCATCGAGATGTGCCAGCACGCTCGCCACGGCAGATCTCAGCGCGACAACCACCTCGCTTCGCCGGGCCGGCTCGGCCGGCACGCCGATCGTCTCCGCCGCTGCCGCCAGCGGAGCGCAGAGGAGCACGATGCCGAGATTGGCGTTGACGCCGACCGTCTCGAAACTCGCCTTCGTCGCCGCGGAGATGCGCTCGCCGACGGAGGCGCCGGGCCGGGCGATCATCGGCGCGGCGGCCGCCGCGGCGTCGAGGAAGGTGTCGATCGTCATCCCGTGGCCAGGGGCGAAGCGATGGACGTTGCCGGGCTTCAGCGTCTCGACCTCGGTCCGGCAGGCGTCGCGAAAGGCCGCCTCGATTGCGGCCGGGTCCGGACGTCGCCGTCTCCGGTTCATGCGAAGGCCGGCAAGGGCCGAAGCTCCACGGACCGGCGCTCGGCGAGGGTGGCGAGGAGATCCTCGGCCCGGATCGCGGCGATGTCCCGCCCGCTCGCCTTCTTCAGGCCGGTCCACGCCGGCATCGAGTTCACCTCCAGCACATGCGGTCTGCCGCCCGCGTCCTTCAGGATGTCGACGCCGCAGAAGTCGCCGCCGACGGCCGCCGTCGCCTGGACGGCGAGGTCTTCCAGCTCGCGGTCCGGCTCGATCGGCCGGGCGAGGGCGCCCTGCTTGATGTTGGTAATCCAGCAGGCCGCCTCCCGGCGCATCGCCGCGACGGCCCGCCCGCGCGAGACGAGGACCCGGTAATCCGACCAGCGGCCATCGGAAGAATGGCCGATGAAGCGCTGGAGATAGTAGACGCCGCCGACGATCTCGTCCGCCGGCGGCAAGTCCTCGGCGCGGCCGATCAGCTTCAGGCCCTTGCCCTGCGCCCCGAACAGCGGCTTCAGGACGAGTGCCCGATTCTCGGCGGCGACGATCCGCTCGGCCTCACGGCGCGACTCGACCGCCCAGCTTCGCGGCGCCGGCAGGCCGGCCGAGGCGACGAGGAAGCTGGTCATCGCCTTGTCGACGCAGTTCTCGACGGCCCTGGCGTCGTTCGAGACGAGGACGCCGAGCCGGCCCAGCGCATGCAGGATCGAGAGGCGCCGCGTCACCGCCTCGAAGCTGCCGCCGTCCATGGTCCTGACGCAGACCGCGTCGGGGAGGGCGTCGCCGAACTCCGGAAAGACGAGACCATGCGCCGCCTCGGTGTCGAAGCCGACATCGGCGAGACCCGAGATCGTCACGCGCGCGCCCTTGGCCTCGAAGGCTGCCCGAAGTTCGCGGGCATGCCGGTCGAGGCTGGCCGTCACGACGAGGACGCGCGGAGCGGCAGGCGGCCGAGTCTCAGCCGAAGGAGGCATCGATCAGCTCCGGATCGACCTTGCCGGCCGAGAAGGTCTCGCCGGTCTCCAGCGCGACCACCTGCACCTCGGCGGGGGAGAACAGCATGCCGTCGATCTTGTAGAAGTCGCCCTCGTAGCGGCTGAAGATCTCCTTGAAGGGCTTGCCGTAGTCGGCGGAGGTGCTGCTCGGCAGTTTTTCCGCGAGGTCTTTTGCCGCCGCCGCCGGGCCGGTGACGGCGAGCATCACCCGGCCGCCATAGATCACCGCGTCGTTGGTGCGGCCCATGGCGGTGAGGAAGTCCGGATGCGGGGGGCTGAGCGGCGCCGTGCCGATGCCCTCTACGATGGCGCCCATGTCGAAATGCAGTTCGTGCGCCTTGTGGAGGGCGACCTCGACGACCCGGCCGACGATCTGGACGCTGCCGGCCAGCGACTGGGTCGGGGTGAAGATGATCGTCAGTTGTTCCGGGGCGACGTCGCAATCGTCGGCGATGCGGCGCACCAGCGCCTCGGGCGGCGGGCTCGCGGCCTCGAGCACGATCGTCGCCGTCTCGCTCTGGTCGGCATAGGCGATGTCCTCGAACAGCGCCTCCTTGCCGGCGAGCGCCCGGGCCGGGCCGGAGCCCATGGAGAAATAGGCGTCCTCGCCCTCCTGGTTGGTCAGCTGCCAGCCGGCATACTGGCTGCCCATGCAGGCGATCACCGGGTTCGACGTGCGCACCGTCAGGGCAAACGGCCAGCGGGCGAGCCGCTCCGACGGCGCGATGGCCACGGTGCCGAGGCCGCCGAGGCAGATCTCGGTGATCAGCCGTCCGGCTTCCAGGCTGCCGGGAACGGTCGCGCCGGCGTCGATCACCGTTTCGCCGGCCGCGCCCGTCGATACGGCGAGCCTCAGTTCCTGTGCCCGTTGCTTCAGCTCCGCGACGAGAGGCAGGACCCCCTCGTTCACGGACAACAGCCTCGTGGTACTCATGCCGCAATACTCCCCAGTACGTCGCCGATATGACGCGTTCTAGCATGAAAGAGCCGCTCGGCGGCCTCGGCGCTTTCGCCGGCGGCGACGACCGTGCAGATCGGTTCGCCGACGGCGAAGCGAATGGGTGGATGGCTGCGGTCGCGCGCCCAGTCCGGCCACTGAAAGCCGGCAGGGGCGCCGAGCGGACGGTCCGCCCAGGCGAGGCCGGAGGCGCGGATTTCGCCGGACGTCTCGACCCGGGGCGAAGGCAACTCGCCGCGAACCGCGGCGAGATGGAGCGCGATCAGCGGTCTCGCCGGATCGTCGAAGACGTCGAGCGTCGCGCCCGGCCGGACATTGACCTCGAGGAGCACCGGCGCGTCCTCGCGCAGGACGAAGTCGGCGCTGCACAGGCCGGTGAGCGGCAGGCGGGCGAGAATGCCGGCGACGTCCCGTCGCATGGCCGCATCGGCGTCGGCCGCAACCGCCACCGGCCCGACGGCGCCGCCATAGCGGAACGGTTCGGCCGGGCTCGGATCGGTCCATTGCCGGGAATAGCCGAGGCAGGCGTATCGGCTGCCGGCGGCGACGAAGGCCATGGAGATCCGCTCGCCCGCGACGAAACGCTGGTAGTAGCGGTCCGGCGACGGCGGGGCGCCACCGCGGACGACGTGGCTGCCGCCGCTGCCGCCGACCTTCTTCGACAGCCAGCCGGCCGGATCATCCGGCCGGGTCCGGCGGATCTCGGGATGGGCGATGCCGGCGTCCCGGCAGATCGCGGCGAAGGCCTCCGGATCCTTCAGGCGGCGGGCCGTCGCGGGGTCCGTGCCGAGGATCGGCCAGCGCTCGGCGATTGCATCGAGAAGCTCCGGCCGGTCCTCGAACCCCGCGCCATAGACGAAGCCGAGCGGCTCTTCGCCGGCCGCGAGGTTCTCCAGGGCGGCGAGGAGGTCGTCGCCCGAAAAGCCGTCGGGATAGTGGCCACGCAGCACCTCGCTCTTCCTGGCGTGATCCCGGAGGTCGAGATCGCCGAAAAAGTCGACGGCGAGCGCGTCGATCCCGGCGAGCTGCGCGCTCGCCGCGATCTGACGGGCTGAAAAGGCGGCCGTAAGGATCGTCGGCCGGGCGGCGGTGGTCATGAGGCGAGCTTGCGGGCGAGCTGGAACGCGTCGCGGAAGTCGAGGCTCTGGGGCTCGCCCGCCTCGATCATCCGCTTGAGCAGGCCCTGCTCGGTGTTCGACTTGAGCGGGCCGACCGCGAGCGCGCCGATGCCGAGCGCATTCGTCCCCTCGATCGGCTCGCCATTCGCCATGACGTCGATGCCTTCGAGGCCGAGGGGCGGGACGGCATTGGCGTCGGCGGCGACGAGGAGATGCTGGGCGGCCTGGAGCTGCTTCAGGCTCAGCACCTGGACGCCGGCCTTGGCGGCCGAGAAGACGACCTCCGCATCCTTCACGATGGCGGTGTTCTTCTCGTCGCTGGAGCCGTCGGCCGGTTCCACCTCTGCGCCGAAGCGCTCTTTCATCTCGTCGGCGCGCTTCTGCACCCGTTCGATGCCGGAATAGCCGACGATCTTCACCTTGGCGCCTTCGAGCGCGGCGATCACCGCGGCGCAGTAGCCGACGACGCCGGTCGCGCCGAAGACGGCGATCGAGACGTCCGACAGGGACTTGCCCTTTTCGTCTTTCAGCTTCTTCTCGACGAGCGCGACCATGGCAGCGGCCGTAGTGAAGGAGCCCGCCGGGTCGGCCATGATGTTGCAGCCGAAGGGCGGCACCAGCGCGTTCTTCGCCGCCTCGATCATGTCGAGGGCGAGCACCGCGTCGTCGCCGCCGAAGAACACCGCGGAATTGACGCCGCGATCCGGCGGCCGGGAGAAGATCACGTCCTGAACGAGATCGGTCACCTCTTCGAGCGTCACTTCCTCGTAGGGCGTGACCGAATCGTAGCCGGCGTCGAGCGCCATGTTCACGTCGAAGGGGCTGACGTGCTTGTGCGGCGTCAGCATGTGAAGAATGTTCTTGGCTGCCATGGCAGTGTCCTCCTTCGAATGTCTTCGTGTTGCCGTCATGCCGAATTCGTCGAGGCCGGAGAGCGTCTCGGCTCACATGGCGGACGGCGGGTCGATTTCGATGCCGCGATTGCGGCCGCGGGCGATGCGCAGGTCGAGGCTCTCGCCGAGGCCGGTGGCGACGAGACGGCTGACCAGACGCTCCGCCGCCGCCTCGCTTTCGCAAAAGGCGAAGCCCGTCGGGCCCCAGGAACTCTGGCCGATGCCATGGGCCCCATTGGCGGCCAGCCATTCGCAGGCGGCGGCGACCCGCTTGCTGGTGAAGACGCCGCCTTGGGCCGAGGCGAAATGGGCGCCGACCTTCTCCTGGATTTCGGCGATCGCCGCGCCGAAGGCCGGAAGGTCGCCTTCCGCAAGCCCCGGCAAGGCGCGCATCAGCACGAGCTGGCAGATCCGCGCCGCATGCGCTTCGGGAAAGGGTGGCAGGGCGGCGAAGGCGTCGAGTTCGTCCTGGCCGTGGAAGCCGGCGTCGTGCGGATCGACGACGAGGACGACGCGCCAGGCATCGGGAAAGTCGAGATGGGCGATCAGCGGCGGCGGCAGTTCCGACGCGCCCTTGCCGCCGTCGACGGCGACGCCGCCGCCGGTGACGAAGGCGACGCCGAGGCCGGACCGGCTGCCGCGGCCGAGCAGTGCGGCATCCGAGCCGGGATCGAGCGGCAGGCCCTCGAGCCGCCGCAGTCCGCAGGCGATGGCGAGCGCCAGTTGCGTTCCCGATCCGAGACCGGCATGGGGCGGGATTTGTGAGGCGACGGTGAGATCGTGGGCGCCGGCAATCCCCAGCGCCTCGCGCAGCCGAACGAGATGCTTTTCCGTTCGTTCGGCGCTTTCGCCCGAGATGCTGTCCCTCGCCGCGCGGCGGATCCGGATCGTCGTCGACGGTGCTTCGAGGGCAAGGCCGATCCCGCCGAATCGCCGCCCGAGCGATCCGCCGGGATCCAGAAACCCCAGATGCAGACGGGCGGGCGCCGAGACGGTGACGACATCGTCGATCAAAAAAACATCCTGCCTTCGAAGTGCCCGTGCTCTATTATTGCGGCCTCAGACACAGGGGCAAGGGAGAAATTCCATGGCTGCCAAGACCTACAACGATGCCGAAGTCGAAGAGCGGCTCAAGACCGAGCTGCCGACGTGGCGCCTTGAGGACGGCTGGATCCGCCGGACCTACAAGACCCACGGCTGGAAGGGCACCTTGATGGTGATCAACACCGTCGGCCATCTCGCCGAGGCGGCCTTCCACCATCCGGACATCACCGCGTCCTATGCCTGGGTCGAGGTGCGGCTGATGAACCATGCCGCCAAGGGCATCACCGATTCGGATTTCGCCCTGGCGAAGAAGATCGAGGAGGTGGTGACGTGGCAGCCCGGCAAGGAGGGCGGTCCGCTTTCCGGAACGCCGGACGATCCGCGCTTCGCCTACATCAAGCACGACAAGTCCTGACGCCGGAGTCCCGGCATTTGACCTTGGCGCGTCAGACGATAGTTTGGCGCCGGGCACGGAAGGCGAATGACAGTGGACACAGCGTGGATCGACGGGCGGCCGGCAACGCTTGAAGACGCCCTGCAGGCGGCGGCGGGTCTCCTGGACGGATCGCGTCTGCCCTTCGTCGGCGGCCTGCGCACCGACGTCGCCGGTCTGCGCTCGGCACTCTCGCTGGCTCGCCGGATCGGCGCCGTCGTCGATCATCGCCTCTCCGCGGCGATCTATCCCTTCATCGTCGCCGCGCGGGAAAACGGCGCCTTTCTGGCCGCGCCCGCAGAGATGAGGCGGCGCGCCGACCGGGTGGTGGTCATGGGAGACGAGGCCGCCGAGATCGGCGCCGACGTCATCCGCATGCTGACCGACGCGAGCCCGGATCTCGGCATCGGGACGCGCGGGAGCGAACGGCTCTTCATGACGCTCGGCAGCAAGAACGCGGCTTCTCCGGGCTCCACGGCGAGCCGCCACGTCGACTGCGCCAGCAGCGAGATCGTCGACGTTCTCGGCATGGTCCGGGCGGGGATGGCGGGACGCCGGAGCGGCGAGGGCGCTCTGGGCGAGGAGACCGTCGCGACGATCACCTCTTTCCTCACCGACGCTGGTTTCTGCTGCATCGTCTTCTCGCCGGCCGAGTTCGGCGAACTCGGCACCGAGCAGATCTTCGGCCTCGTCGCCGACCTGAACGAGACGACGCGGGCGAGCACGCTGCCGGTCCTCGCCGCAGCCGACGCCATGGGCGCGGCGCTGCAGGCGACCTGGACGGCGGGGTTCCCCTTGCGTTTCGCCTTCGGGCGAGGCGCGGGCGAGCACGACGCGGCGCTGAACGCTGGCGAGCGCCAGCTTTCGGGTGCGGGCGAAGCGGATCTGGCGATCCTTATCGATGCGCTCGACGGCGCGGCGCCGGCCGAGGCGAAAGCCGCCATTCCCACCATCGCGATCACTGCCGATCCGGCCTCGGCCGGGGCTGCGCGGATCGCCTTTCACGTCGCGACCGCCGGGCGCGACTATGACGGCGTCCTTTACGAGCCGCGGTTCGGCAGTTTCGTCGCCAAGGCCGCGCAGAGGAACAGCGAGCTGCCGTCGGCGGCCGCGATCCTCGACGCCTTGACCGAGCAACTCGGCGAGCGCGCCCGAGATGCGGCCTGAACCAGAGCGGCCGGGAGGAATTTAGCACATGCTGACACGGCTTTCCGGCGGCCATGTCGTCGATCCGGCCAGCGGCCGGGACGGCGTCGCCGACATCTACGTCGAAGACGGCCTCGTCGTCGATCCGCCCTCGAACGGACGGGCGGCGGACGAGACGATCGACTGCACCGGCCTCGTCGTCATGGCGGGAGCGATCGACATCCACTCCCACATCGCCGGTGGCCACGTGAACACCGCCCGGCTGCTGCTGCCCGAATGGCACCGGGCCTTCCAGGCGCGTCCCGGCGAGACGGCGCTTTCCAAGGTCGGCTGGACCACCGAGGAGACCGGCCTTCTCTATGCCGAAATGGGGTTCACCACGGTCGTCGAGCCGGCCATGGCGCCGTCCTCGGCGCTCCACGCCCATCTCGAACTCGCCGATACGCCGATCATCGACAAGGCGACGCTCGTCGTTCTCGGCAACGACGACATGCTGATGTCGATGATCCGCGAGGGCGAGAGCGAGAGCGCCATCGCCGACTACGTCGCCTGGACGGTTTCCGCCAGCCGCGCGCTCGGCGTCAAGTGCATCAATGCCGGCGGCTCGGCGGCCTTCAAGGAGAACGTCCGCAAGTTCGACTTCGACGACGCCGTGCCGGATTACGGCGTTTCCTCCCGCCAGATCGTCAAGACGTTGCAGAAGGCGGTGACGAGCCTCGGCATCCCGCATCCGCTGCACGTCCACTGCAACAATCTCGGCGTGCCGGGCGCCTCGTCGGATTCGATCGAGGCGACCATCCGCGCCGCCGAGGGCGATCCGCTGCATCTCGCCCACATCCAGTTCTACGGCTACGGCACCGAGGGCAAGCGGCGCTTTTCCTCGCGCGGCCAGGCGCTCGCCGATCTCGTCAACGCGACGCCGGAAGTCACCGTCGACATCGGCCAGGTGATGTTCGGCCAGACGGTCACGATCTCCTCCGACGAGTTGCGCCAGTTCGCCGGCTCCAAACAGGCGAGCCCGAAGAAGAGCATCATCTTCGACCACGAGGCCAATGGCGGCGGCGTGGTGCCGATGAACTACAAGGAGAAGAGCTACTTCAACGCCCTGCAATGGGCGATCGGGCTGGAGCTGTTCCTCCTGATCGAGGACCCGTCCCGGGTGTTCTTCACCACCGACCATCCGAACGGCGCGCCCTTCACCACCTATCCGGACATCTTCGCGCTGCTGATGGATCGCAGCGTGCGGGCACGGTGGCTCGAGGCGCTGCCGAAATCGGTGGTGAAGATGACCGCGCTGCCGGAGATCGAGCGCGAATACACGCTGGGCGAGATCGCCACCATGACCCGCGCCTCGCCGGCCCGCCTGCTCGGCACGCCCGACCGCGGCCATCTCGGCGCCGGCGCGGTGGCCGACGTCGCCGTCTACCGGCCGGGCGAAGACAAGGCGAAGATGTTCGGCAAGGCCGCCTATGTCCTCAAGGACGGCGACGTTGTGGTGAAGGACGGCGCGGTGGTGAAACGCAAGTTCGGCCGGGCGCTGACGCTGCGGCCGGAGCCGGACAAGGCGATGAAGACGCGGCTCGACCGCTATTTCGACGACAGATACGGGCTCTCCGCCCGCTGGTTCGAGGTGCCCGACGGGGCGCTCGGCCGCGACGAGCCGTTCAAGGTGGTGCCATGCCGGGCGTGAAGGACGACACGGTGATCAACGGCGTTGCGGTCGATGACGGCTTCGCCGAGGCCTTCCCGATGGCCGGGACGGCGCTCCAGATCACCGCCGTCAACGAGAAATGGGCGCTGGAAGCGGCCCGTTCGATGACCGGCTTTGCCACCTCGGTCATCGCCTGCGGCTGCGAGGGCGGCATCGACGGGGTTCTGTCGCCGGAGGAGACCCGCGACGGGCGGCCGGGCGTGCGCGTCCTGTTCTTCTCCTTCGACGCGGGCGGGCTGGAAAAGCAGGTCACGACGCGGCTCGGCCAGTGCGTCCTCACCAGCCCGACCTCGGCCTGCTACGCCGATCTCGACGGCGAGCAAAAGATCGATCTCGGCTCGGCCATCCGCTATTTCGCCGATGGCTGGCAGATCTCGAAGAAGTTCGAGGGCAGGCATTTCTGGCGCATGCCGGTGATGGAGGGCGAGTTTCTCTGCGAGGCGCAGACCGGCGTCACCACCGAGGGCGTCGGCGGCGGCAACCTTCTGTTGATGGCACGCACCACGGCGCAGGCTCTCGCCGCCTCGGAGGCCGCGATCGCGGCGATGCGCAAGGTGCCGGACGTGATCATGCCGTTTCCGGGCGGGATCGTGCGCTCCGGTTCCAAGGTCGGCGGCAAGTACAAGGGGATGATGGCGTCCACCAACGACGCCTATTGCCCGACGCTGAAGGGCGTGACGAAGACCGAGCTGACGCCGGAGATCGGCTCGGTGCTGGAGATCGTCATCGACGGGCTGTCGGCCCGCGCCGTGGCGGACGCCATGCGGGTAGGGATCAAGGCGGTCACCGAGCTCGGGCCGGAGGAGGGCGCGCTGCGCATCGGCGCCGGCAATTACGGCGGCAATCTCGGCCCGCATCACTTCCATCTGAAGGACCTCCTGCCATGACCGGTCTGACCTTTCGCAAGAGGGAAGAGCCGGCCGAGCGGCTGGACCTTTCGCCGCTGACCCCGTCGCGGCTCGCCGGGATGGCGGAACGCGACATCGCCGCGCTGGCCGTCGGGACCAGCCGGATGGGCCTTCGCGTCGGCGACGTCTTCGACGTCGTCATGGGCGACGCCGCGACGGTCCGTTTCGAGGGCGGGTCGCACCGCTTCGACCGGATCGGCGAGGCGATGGAGACGGGCGAGATCACCGTCGAGGGTGACGCCGGCGTCCGACTCGGGCGGATGCTCGCCGGCGGCCGGGTCGGCGTTTCCGGCTCGGTCGGCGCCCATGCCGGTTCGGCGATGACCGGCGGCGTCATCGCCATTGCGGGCGATGCCGGCGAACGGCTCGGCGGGCCGCTTGCCGGCGAGATGATGGGTATGAAAGGCGGCACGATCACCGTCGGCGGCAACGTCGGCGCCCGCGCGGGAGACCGCATGCGCCGCGGGGTGATCTTCGTGAACGGCACAGCCGACGAGGATCTCGCCAGCCGGATGATCGCCGGCACGATCGTCGTCGGCGGCAGGGCGGCGGCAACGCCGGGGCGGCTGATGAAGCGCGGCACGCTGTTCCTGTGCGGCGGGGCCGAACGATTTGCGCCGACCTTCGTCG
This sequence comes from Jiella avicenniae, assembly GCF_021390325.1. GTDB lineage: Bacteria > Pseudomonadota > Alphaproteobacteria > Rhizobiales > Rhizobiaceae > Jiella > Jiella avicenniae. Next base: position 54,613 of record NZ_JAJUWU010000008.1, read on the forward strand.
ACAACGGCCCGGCCGATCTGTTGATCCTGAAGATCATGGCGTCGGAATTTACGAGGGGCGAGGTGGGCGAGGTGCCGTTCGACGGTCGCCCCATGCGCCGGCTCGGCGGCGATACGGCCGTGCTCGGCCTCGGCGAGGTCTTTCTGCCGCTTTGACGCATCGGCAGGCGGCGGCAGAGAGGGCGGTCGAGCGCCGATTTGTCGCAAGCCTGCGATCCTTCTTCCTGGGATCCGCGCTCCTACCATCGACGAAGCTTCGGTAGTCGTCGGGTCGGCGGCCCGCCGAACATCCGGGAGGAACCATCAAATGATCGATCTCGTCCTGACCGTCTGCCTCGTCGCCAGTCCGGCGGACTGCAAGGAAGAACGCTTGACCTATCAGGCGCGGGCAACGAGCGCGCAATGCATGATGCTCTCGTCGCCCTATGTCGCGGAGTGGGCGGGAAATCACCCGAAGTGGCGCGTGGCGAAGTGGCGGTGCGAATGGCCGCAGCAGCGCCGCAAGGCGATCTGAGCCACCGCCTCTCCCCAGCCGACTCCCGCGAGGATGCGGCCATGCGGACATCGTCCCACGCTGACGGCAAGGCGCTTCACTCTTCATTTGGCCGCTCCATAATCGTTGTCGGCACCGGCATGAAGAGAGGAGCGCGAGGATGGCTTCGCAACCACCCGTCTGCGATTTCGGCTGGCCGGCGCGCGATGCCGAGTTGCCCGGCACCGACGGCAAGATGCACGAGATCTTCGCGTGCCGCGGCGACAACGGCCTGCTCGTCGCCTTCATCTGCAATCACTGCCCCTATGTGAAGGCGATCGTCGACCGCCTCGTGCGCGACGCGCGGGATCTGTCCGCGATCGGCGTCGGCACCGTGGCGGTCTGTTCCAACGATGCCGACGCCTATCCGCAGGACTCCTTCGAGAACATGCAGCGCTTCGCCGAATCGCACGGCTTTCCGTTCCCGTATCTGCACGATGCGGATCAGAGCGTCGCGCGCGCCTATGGCGCGATCTGCACGCCGGACTTCTTCGGCTTCGACAAGGATCTGACACTGCGGTATCGCGGCCGCATCGACGCCTCGCGAAAGGAACTGGCGCCGGAAGGCACACGCCGGGATCTCTTCGAGGCGATGCGCCAGGTGGCCGAGACGGGCGAGGGGCCGCGCGAGCAGATCCCGTCCATCGGCTGTTCGATCAAATGGAAGGATGCCGCCTGATGGCCGGGAGCCCTTGGCCGAAAGCGGTCCTTTTCGATCTCGACGGCACCCTCGTCGATTCGGCGCCGGACATCCATGCCGCGCTCAACCAGACCCTGGAGAGCTATGGCGAGCCGCCCTTCACGCTCGAAGCGGTGACGCGGATGATCGGCGCCGGCGTTCCCAAGCTCATCGAGCGGGCCTATGCGGCGCTCGACAAGCAACTCGACCCGGCGACGCAGGACAGGATCGTCGAGCGGTTCCTCAAGATCTACGAGCCCCGCAGCGCCGAGCTGACGACGCTCTATGCCGGGGCGAGCGAAGTGACGCGGCGGCTGAAGGAGGAAGGGCGGGCGATCGGCGTCGTCACCAACAAGCCCGGCCAGGCCACGTCGGAGATCCTCAGGCATTTCGGCCTCTTCGACCTGATGGACGTGATCGTCGGGGGCGACGCGGGGCCGGCGAAGAAGCCGGAGCCGGGGTTGTTGCTCCTGGCCTGCGAGAAGCTCGGGCTCGGCCCGCAGGACGTCCTCTTCGTCGGCGACAGCGAGAACGACGTGGCGGCCGCCAGGGCCGCGGCGATCAAGGTGGTGGCGATCGTCGGCGGCTATACCGTCCTGTCGAAGGAAGAACTCGGCGCCGATGCCACTGCGGAGGGTCTCGCTTCGGTGCCGCAACTATTCTCCACCCTGATCTGAACAGACCTCGCCGCTTTCCAAGTCTTCGCGCCGGTCAGGCGTGATGAGCGGGTCTTTTCGCACGATGCGACGATTCGCTGCTACGAATGTTCGATCGTCCAATTTGACTTTGATTTCAGTGTTCTAGGTTCTTTCGTGGATGCGGCTTCGAACTTCGTCGATTTCCGACGGAAAGGAAAGCTCTGCGAATGGCGAACTATAGAACTGCGGAGGACGTGATCCTCGTCGTGGCGATCGGCTTCTGGCTGCTCGTCGTCGCAGCGGCGTACTTGTTCGGCGTATGAATTGCCGGGAAGCTCGGGGCGCTTGACCCAGATCAAGGTGGTGCGGACGAAAAAATTCGTAGATCGCCACACAAATGCCGGGCGATCATCGCGAGATTCACCGCAACCAATTGCGGCGAAACGAGTTGGGATCGTAAACGATTGGTAAAAGCATTCCTGCCGTTGGGCGGGCGGGAGGAGAAACGATGCCGAGGATCGACGATGCGGCCGAGGTCCGGGCTCTTGCATATCAGATTTGGGAACAGGAAGGGTGCCCGACCGGGCGAGAGCATGAGCATTGGGCTCAGGCCAACCGGATCTATGCACAGCTCCATCCCGCCGATCCGAAACCCGAGGATCTCCCAAGCGGCATGAAGGTCGTGTCCGCCGGGCGGTCGGAAATCGATCGCCTGAGGCAGGCGTTGTGGACCCCCGAGCCGTTTTCTCCCGAGCTGTATCCGAACGAAGTGCCGGAGCCGCGGCCGATATGGCGGCGTCACGCGGTCTCGGGCGAAGCCTTCAGGAGGGCGCCGCAAGCCGATAAGCCGGCACTACGGGCCGGCGGCGCGCGTCTGTAGACCGCCGGGTCGTCCGGCCTCGCCCGATTCGATCGCAAGTTCCGTCGCTTGGGCCGATACCGCGTGGAAAGACTGGTGACGGCGGGCATACCGCCGTCGGCCGTGCCATCACCCACGCTTTTCCTTCTCCTTCAGCATCGACCAGGTGTTTTGCTGAGCCAGCATCTTCTGCAGGTAGGCGGCGTTTGCCTCCGCCTGCTGGGGCGGCAACGAGTCGGTGGCGATCTGTCTGGCTTCGTCGAAGCGTCCCTGAAGTCCGACCACCAGTGCCAGGTTCTGACGGACCCGGGGGTCGACACCGGGCGCGGTTGATGCCTGACGCAGATGCTGCTCGGCCGAGGCGAGGTCGTTGGTCAAAACGTAGGACATGCCGAGATTCGACAGCACCGTCGGCTCGTTCGGCTGCATGTCGAGTGCCTTGCGGTAGAGCGTGCGTGCCTGATCCGACTGTCCCATCTGATCGAGAATCGCGCCCTCCGCCGAGAAGAGCCGCCAGTCCGGCCGATCGGGGGTCTGCGCCCGGCGGATGGTCTCCAGGGCCTTCGGCAGGTTGCCCGCAGCCGCCAATGCCTTGCCATAGGCCGACAGCACGTCGCGATCCTTGGGATTGGCGATCGCCACCTGCTGCATGACCGCGAGTGACTGGTCGTTCCGCCCGGCCATCTGCAGGACGGCCGCAAAGGCCATGCCGCTGCCCTTGTCCCTGGGGTTCTTTTCGTAGGCCGCGCCGTAGGAGCGCAGCGCGCCGTCGAGTTGCGTGGCGGGCATCGCAGCGACCTGGCCGGAGCCATCCCGGTCGATCGATCCCGTGGTCTCTCGCGAGACCGAGGCGCAGCCCTGGCCGGCCAGGAGCGCCGCGACAGCGAACCCCAGCGCCAGGCGCGTGAAACGTGGCGACGTCGGGGCGTTGCGAGCGGTCATCGAGCGATCTCCATGGCGAACCGATGTGCGAGGGCCCTTGCGGGCAGGGCCTTCCGATGACGGACAATATTTTGTTAACCCTACCCGAAGGTTAATTTTCGCGGTCGGCTCCCCTTCCAGCGGCGGGAAACGACCGGTGACGCGACGGCGCTTGATTCTGCGCCCCGAGGCGCCGACAACGTGCGCCATCGGCTCGGCGACGAGCCCGTCCAATTCCAGGAGTTTGTCCATGGCGATCTTGCTGTCCGCCAAGCCCGGCGCCGCCTCGCGTCCCATCCATACCGTCTTCGCCGATGGCATCGACACGCTGCCGGATCGCGCGCGGCAATGGGCGTCGACGATGCGCTTTGCCGGCGAGGCGGGTTCGGTCCTGCTGGTGCCGGGCGAGGGCGGGGACGCAGCGGCGGCGGTTCTCGGCCTCGGCAAGCCGGCGAAAGACGACTGGGGCCGACAGGCGGTGTCGCTCGCTTTCGGCGCGCTCGCCGCGCGGCTTCCCGCCGGCGCCTGGCATGTGGAGGCCGGGGAACGCGCGGGCGATCCGACGCTGGGGGCGGTCGCCATGCTTCTCGGTGGCTACCGCTTCTCCCGCTACAAGTCGGGGAAAGGCGGCGGCGCCGAGACGGAGCCGGCCGAGGTCTTCGCCGGTGAGGGTGCGGACGTTTCCGAGGCGGTGCGGATCGCCGAGGCGGCCTTTCTCACCCGCGACCTGATCAACACGCCGACCAACGATCTCGGACCGGCCGAACTCGAGGCCGCGGCCCGGGCGCTCGCCGGCCAATTCGGCGCGGCGGTCTCCGTCACGACGGGTGACGAGCTTCTGGACCAGAATTTCCCGATGATCCACGCCGTCGGGCGCGCCAGCGCTTCGGCGCCGCGGCTGATCGACTTTTCGTGGGGCCGCAGCGACGCGCCCAGGGTGACGCTGGTCGGCAAGGGCGTCTGCTTCGACACCGGCGGGCTCGACATCAAGCCGTCTTCGGGAATGCTGTTGATGAAGAAGGACATGGGCGGCGCCGCCAACGTCCTCGGCCTCGCATGCCTCGTCATGGCGAGCGGCCTCGACGTGAGGCTGCGCGTCCTGATCCCGGCGGTCGAGAATTCGATTTCCGCCTCGGCCTTCCGGCCGGGCGACGTCTTGAAAAGCCGCAACGGCAAGACCGTCGAGATCGGCAACACCGACGCCGAGGGGCGGCTGGTGCTCGCCGACGCCTTGAGCCTTGCGGACGACGAGGCGCCGGAAATCCTGATCGACATGGCGACGCTCACCGGGGCGGCCCGCGTCGCCCTCGGGCCCGAAGTGCCGCCGTTCTACACGGCCGACGGTGCCTTCGCGCAAAGCCTGTCGGAGAGCGCCAGAAGGGTGGCCGATCCGATCTGGCAACTGCCGCTCTGGCAGCCCTATGCCGATAATCTTTCCTCCAAGATCGCCGACGTCAACAACGTCACCAGCGACGGTTTCGCCGGTTCGGTGACGGCGGCGCTGTTCCTGGAGGGCTTCGTCGAAAAGGCCGGGACCTGGGCGCATTTCGACGTCTATGGCTGGCGCCCCAAGGCGTCTCCGATCGGTCCCGTCGGCGGCGAGGCTCAGGCGATCCGGGCGTTGTACGATGTCCTGAAGCAGCGTTTCGGCAAGACCGGCTGAGACGCCGGGTCGGACTGCGGCGGTCGGCGAGCGCAGCGGACACTGCCGCGACGCCGAGGCCGACGCAGAGCCAAGGGCCGCGACTGATGGAGGAAACGACCATGTCCGACACGCTGGACGCCCGGCTCGATGCCTTCCGGCCGGATCTCGCCGACGCGCGGCTGAAGGGCCGCGTCGAGGCCGAGCGGTTCGTCGCCGGGAAGGCGCGGCGCGTCGTTGCGCCGATCGCGCCGCTGAGGCGCCGGCCGGATGACGGCGCGCCCCTCGACACCGAACTCTTGATGGGCGAGCGGGTGATGGTCTTCGAAGAGACCGGCGACGGCTGGTGCTGGCTGCAGGCCGAAGCCGATTCCTATGTCGGCTACGCGCCCGCCGCGTGCCTCGGCCGCGTCGAAGACGCCGCGCCGCCCGCTGCGCGTGTCTCTGTGCCCCGGACGCTCGTCTTCCCGGCGCCGGACATCAAGCGGCCACCGCTCGCCGCTTTGCCGATGGGAGCTCTCGTCTCGGTCGTCGGCGAAGCGAGCGATCACAACGCCCATTATGCCGAACTCGCTTCCGGCGGCTTCGTCGTCCGTCAGCATCTCGCGCCGCTCGCCGAGGTCGAGACCGATTTCGTCGCGGTCGCCGAGCGGTTTCTCGGCGTTCCCTATCTGTGGGGCGGCAAGAGCGCGCTCGGCATCGACTGTTCGGGGCTGCTGCAACTGGCCCTGCAGGCGACGGGGGCCTCGGCGCCGCGCGACGCCGACCTGCAGGAGCGCCAGCTCGGCACCCGGCTCGCCGGCGTCGAGGGGCTGGAGCGCGGCGACCTGATCTTCTGGAAGGGCCATGTCGGCATGATGGCCGACGGCCGAACGCTCCTCCACGCCAACTCCCACCACATGATGGTGGCGAAGGAACCGCTGTCGGCGACGATCGAACGGCTGACCGCCAAGGGCGTCGCGGTGACCAGTGTGCGGCGGCTGCGCGGCGACTGACGTGGCCGTCGCCGTCGTTCGGCGGCCGATGGGCACGTGTTGGATTCCGCGCGGCGATCCACTAGCGTCGCGCCGCTATCGAAACGGGAGGATCACATGGCAGACAAGATTGCGCTGGTGACCGGCGGGGGAACCGGCGTCGGCAAGGCGATCACCAGGGCGCTCGTCGGCGAAGGCTTTCAGGTGGTGATCACCGGACGGCGCGCCGGCGTCCTGGAGGACGCGGCGAAGGAGATCGACGCCGGGTCGGTCCACGCCGTCGCCTGCGACGTCTCGGACCGGGAGGCGGTGGCATCTCTCTTCCGCACCGTCGGCGAAAAGTTCGGACGGCTCGATCTCCTCGTCAACAATGCCGGTGTTTCCTCGCCGTCGGTGCCGCTGGAGGATCTGCCCGTCGAGGAATGGAACAAGGCCATCGGCGCCAATCTCTCCGGCTCGTTCTTCTGCATCCAGGAGGCCTTCCGGATGATGAAGGCGCAGAAGCCGCGAGGCGGGCGGATCATCAACAACGGCTCGGTCTCGGCGACAACGCCGCGGCCGAACTCGGCCCCTTATACCGCGACGAAACACGCCATCACCGGGCTCACCAAGTCGGCGTCGCTCGATGGGCGCAGGTTCGACATCGCCGTCGGCCAGATCGACATCGGCAATGCCGCGAGCGAGATGACGGCCAAGATGTCCGGCGGCGTGATGCAGGCCGACGGCTCGATGAAGCCCGAACCGACGATCGATACGGCGCACATCGCCCGCGCCGTCGCCTACATGGCCAGCCTGCCGCTCGACGCGAACGTCTTCACCATGACGGTGATGGCCAACCAGATGCCCTTCGTCGGCCGCGGCTGAGAGGCTGCCGTCGTCGAGGATCGCGGCGCCTCGGGATGGGCGCCGCGTCCATGGGGGCGAGGTGCCGGCTCCCCGCCCGGGATCAGAAGAAGTCGGCCTTGCCCGGCTCGGAGAACATCCGGTCGAGATTGAGGAAGCAGATCATCTCGCCCTGATGGGCGAAGATGCCTTCGACGAAGCCCTTGTCGTAGCCGGAAGTCATTTCCGGCACCGGCTGGATCATCGACTGGTCGAGCGTGAGGATGTCCGACACCCGGTCGACCATCAGGCCGAAGATGGCCCCGTCCAGTTCGGCGACGACGATGGCGCTGCGTTCGGTCGGCGTCGACCACCCCTGACCGAGCTTGCGCGCGGTGTTGATCACCGGGATCACGGCGCCGCGGAGATTCATCATGCCCATCACTTCGGGCGAGGCATGGGGCAGCGGCGTCGACTTCGCCCAGCCGCGGATCTCGCGGATCGAGGTGGTGCGCACGCAGAACTGCTGGTCGCCGAGATAAAAGGCGATGATCTCGATCGGGGCGTTGTTGATCGGGACCTGGCCTGCCAGGGTCTCAAGAGACGTCGTCAAGGGTCGTTCCATCCGTCGGGTTGTCGAATGCCGGTCCTTACTGCCGCCTCGCGAGGCCGCCGCAGCATGGAGGATCGGCGCGGAGCTTAGCGCGCCATGCTGTCGCTTGGCTGGAGGCTGCGACGGCGGGAGACGGCCCTGCGCCTTGCCGAAGGGAGAACCGGGGATCGGTGGTGGCATGGGTCCGAGCGTTTCGAACTGCGTCTTGGCGAGGCAAAATTCGTCATCGCTTTTGCCCGGGCGCGGGTGCATAAGGGCGTCGTCGATCGATCGAATTTCCCGGGCAACCCGCCACCATGCGCGCCTCCGGCGTCCCCTCCAGTCAGCCTGAATCGTCTCCCGCCGCCGCGCCGCGTTTCGTCCTGCGTCCGGCGGTCGCCGAGGACGTCGATTCGCTGGTCGCCCTTGAAGAGGCGGTCTTCGTTTCCGACCGGATCACCCGGCGCTCGTTCAAGAGCCTTCTCGGATCATCCAGTGCGCTGATCCTCGTCGCGGAGGATCACGCCGGCGGCGAGCTTCTCGGTTATGCGGCGCTGCTGTTCCGCCGGGGCACGGCTCTCGCGCGGCTCTATTCGATCGCCGTGTCGGCGACGTCGGTCGGCCAGGGCATCGGCCGGGCGCTGCTCAAGGGCGCCGAAACGGCGGCCTTCGAAAGGGACCGGGTCTGCCTCAGACTCGAGGTCCGCGAGGACAACGAACGGGCGATCAGACTCTACCGCCTGGAAGGCTTTCGGCCGATCGGCCGCTATCTCGACTATTATGCCGATCACATGCCGGCGCTCCGCTTCGAAAAGACGCTGCGTGGCGACAAGCCGTTCGACACGGGCGTTCCCTATTACGAGCAGACCACCGATTTCACCTGCGGCTCGTGCTGCCTGATGATGGCGATGGCCCGCGACGTCGAGGGTTTTCAGCTCGACCCTGTGATGGAAATCCGGCTTTGGCGCGAGGCGACGACGATCTTCATGATGTCGGGGCCCGGCGGCTGCGATCCCTTCGGCCTCGCGGTCACGGCCCACGAATTCGGCCTCGATGCCGCGATCCACGTCTCCCAGGCCGGCGATCTGTTTCTCGAAGGCGTCCGGAGCCTCGAGAAGCAGAAGGTCATGGCGCTCGCTCAGGAAGACTTTCGCCGACGGGCGGTGCAATACGAGATTCCGACGGTGATCGAACCCTTCACGCTGGACACGCTGCGCGCCCATCTCGGGCGGGGCGGCACCGCCATCGTTCTCGTCTCGGGCTACCACATGTTCGCCAAGAAGGTGCCGCACTGGGTGCTCGCCCATGGCGACGACGGGCGGCACATCATCATCCACGATCCCTGGGTCGCCGACGAGCGGGGCGAATCCATTGCGGACGCGGCCTACCTGCCGCTGCCCTATCAGACCTTCGACAAGATGGCCCGGTTCGGCAAGGCGAGCCTCAGGGCAGCGGTTTTTCTCTCGCCCCGACGGAGCTGACGCGTCTTCATGTCCCAATGGGTCGTCCTCGTCGGCCGCCTGGCCGAACTCGACAACAGCGCCACCCCGCACAAGGTGATGACCAGCCGGGACTATCTCGCCCGTCCGGCGCTGTTTCGCGGCCAGCGGCCGAAGATCATCAATCTCTCCCGCTCCTACGCCTATCAGAGCCGCGGCTACTACGCCTCGCTGCTGGCCGAGGCGCGCGGCCACCGCATCATCCCGTCGGTCGAGACGATGATCGATCTGTCGGAGAAGAAGCTCTACGAAAACGCCCTGCCGGAACTCGATTCGGTGCTTCGCAAGGCCTGCGACAAGGGCGAGGCGCCGGCCTCTCCGATCCGCGTCTATTTCGGCTATTCGGGCGATCACCGGCTGGAGCGCTTCGCCAAGCTGGTCTTCGACTGGTTCCGCGCCCCGGCCCTCGACATTCACCTGGAGCCCCATGCGGCGACGCCGACGATCCGTCGGATCGGCTTTTCGCCGCTCGGAAAGCTCGACGACGGCGAGATGTCGCGCCTTTATGCCTCGATGGAGCGCTACACCGGGCGGGAATGGCGGGCGGCCAAGACCAAGACCCCGGCGAAATACACCTTCGCCACGCTCTACGACCCGCGCGAGGAATTGCCGCCGTCTTCCGTCGAGACGCTGAAGCATTGGGCGCGGGTCGCCGCCCGGCTCGGCGTCGACGTCGAGCCGATCACCCGCAAGGATCTGCCGCGGCTGGCGAATTTCGACGCCCTGTTCATCCGCGAGACGACGTCGATCTCCAACCACACCTATCGCTTCGCGCGCCGCGCGATGCAGGAGGGGATGCCGGTCATCGACGACCCGATCTCGATGATCCGCTGCACCAACAAGGTCTATTTGAACGAGCTGATGGCGGCGAACGCCGTCGCCTGTCCGCCCGGCCTGATGATCGCCGGACGCGAGGATCTCAAGCGCGCCGCCGACGAACTCGGCTTTCCGATGGTGCTGAAGATCCCGGACGGCTCCTTCTCGCGCGGGGTCAAGAAGGTCGACGATTTCGTCGGGCTCGAAAAGCTCGCCGGCGCCTGGCTGGAGGACAGCGATCTGCTGATCGCCCAGAAGTTCATGCCGACGAAGTTCGACTGGCGGATCGGCGTTCTGGGCGGCGAACCGCTCTTCGCCGTCCAGTATCTGATGGCCAAGAGCCACTGGCAGATCATCAATCACGAGACCGGCGGCAGGCCGCTGGAAGGCGGCTTCAAGACCTTCTCCCTCGGCGAAACGCCGCCGCACGTGCTCGACGCCGGCCTCAGGGCCGCCCGTTGCATCGGCGACGGGCTCTATGGCGTCGACCTGAAGGAGACCGACGACGGCGTCTTCGTCATCGAGGTCAACGACAATCCCAACCTCGAGCACGGCGTCGAGGACCAGATCGAGAAGGACGAGGTCTGGACCCGGCTGACGCGCTGGTTCGTCGACCGGATCGTGCGCTGAGGAGGGAGTTCCTCAGGCGCCTGCGGATCGCGGCGTCGCTCGCCCTTCGAAGGTTGCGGTTCCGACGGCCTCTCAAAGGTGAGCCAGATGCTCGCACCGGCCGCGGCTGGCGAAAAATCCGACCGACGTCCATGGCGGGTTGTTCCACGCCGCCGTACGCGAACCGCCACGAGCCCCGTCGGCGTAGTTGGCGCCCAGCAAAAGCGCCGAGGGCTGACTGACCATCTGCCCGCGCCCCTCGGAATTCTCGCTCCACCCGGTGGTGTAAGATCCACCGAACCCCTTTCCCCAGGTGTAGTAGCAGCCCGATGACTGGATGATGCCCCAGATCGAGGTGAATTTCTGGTCGGAATTGGTGGACCCGGCGTTGGTCGTTCCGAGCCCCGTCGTGAAAGGATTGTTGCCGCGTGTCGCGGCCTCCGTGGTGCCGAAGGCCGCCACGACGTAATCGTCGTAGTCGAGCAGTCCCTTGCCCACCGATGCCAGGAGTTCGACCGCCTCGTACCAGGTGAACGAGCCGTACGTCGCCGTGCCGTCGCCGCCGAAGGCCACGGGGATCTTGGGCGGAGCCGCGCCGGTCGCGACGGCCACGCCGGAGCGTGACGAGCCGTACAGGCCCGCGTCGACACCCGTCAGATAGACGTCGCACCAGAAACGTCCTGCGACCAGCGCCATGCCCCGCGGATCCGCGCAGGCCGGACGCCATTTGAGATCCCACAGGCTGTAGGGGTTGATTTGCGGGGTGGTGTCGCCGCCGGCGTTGTAGCCTGGCGCATTGCCGCCGGCGGCGTAGTGAAAGCCGCCGATCTTGCGGCTGTCGGCAGCCGTGAAACCGGCGGGGGCGACGAGGCCCGCATCCGCACGCACCGTCCCGTCCGAGCAGACGTAGACCGCGTAGTCGGTTCCGGCCGCAAGGGCCGGCATCTGCACCGATGTCGGGGCGGCGAAGCCATGCACGAAGCCGGCGACCTCGACGTAGCTGCCGGCCTTCAACTCCAGCGTCCCGCTGCCGGTCCGGGCGAAGGCGACGCTGCCTGCGTCGGCCTTGTGGAACAGGCCGCTCGCGATGGCGCCGATCGAACCCGTCTTGGGAAAGCTCACCCGCCCGGTCGTCCGGTCGATCGCCAGCGCGTCGTGAAAGGCTGCGCCGTCCGGCGAGACCTTGATGCGAAAATCCTCGTCGCCATAGAGCCCCATCAGGGCGCGGGTCGACCAGCCGCTCTGGAAGTTGAAGCCGGCATCCTTGCCCGCGTCCTCCTTGTTGAAGGTGCCGAGGACGCTGCCGTTGCCGCTGCCCGAGGCGTCGTCGTGGCTGACGAGGAGGGCAGAGGTCTTGATTGCGACCCGGTTGAAATCGTCGGCCGCGGTGTTGACGCCGAGGCGGGAGAGGGCGCCGCCGGCGAAATCCGTCGGGCCGAGCATCGCCGGTGCCCAACCGTCGCCGTCGTGAACCAGCAGCGCTTCGTCCGCGATGCACCAGGCGCGCCACCCGGCCTGGGGCTCGAGGAACATCCAGACGCCGTCCTGCCAGACGGCGACGGTTCCGCCGCGTCCCGCCCATTCGCCCGAGGCTTCCGCCGCGACGATGTGCCGATCCCCAGCCGAAGGCGCTGCGGGAGGCTCGGTCCGGTCGCGGTCGAGGACGGCGAGATGGACGAGGGCGTCGAGCCGGACCAGCCCGTCGTTGTGGGTGACGTGCTTCTGGGCCTGGTCGGCGAGGATGTAGGGTAGGGCGAGGCGGTCGGTGGTGTCGGCCATGGTCGGATCCTTGTCGTCTTCCCGGCAAGGATCGCCGAGGAGGAAGGACCCGAAGACAAGTTTTCTCTCAGGACGCGATCAGGAATTGTCTAAAATCCATATAAGTCAAGTAGATGAATTCGTTTTTTGATGTTTTGCATCAGCCGGGTTATCTGCTTGCAGGCCCGAGATCGGTCTGCAATGCGTCCATGACGGTCGCCGATCAGCCGAAGAACGACCAGATCAGTGGCAGGAGGATCGCCGTGGCCAGGGCGTTCAGCCCCATGGCGAGGCCCGAAAAGGCACCCGCGACTTCGCTCTCCTGCAGCGCCTGCGCCGTGCCGATGCCGTGCGACGCGGTGCCGAGGGCAAAGCCCCGCGCCGCCGGATCGCCGATCTTCATTCGATCGAGAAGGGCCGGGCCCAGCGCCCCGCCGAGAATGCCGGTGAGGATGACGAAGACCGCGGTCAGCGACGGCAGGCCGCCGAGCTTTTCGGCGATGCCCATGGCGACCGGCGCGGTGACGGATTTCGGAGCCAGCGAAACCAGGCTGACTTGGTCGAGCCCCATCAGCCAGCCGATGCCGAGCGCCGTCCCCATCGCCGTCATCGAACCGAGCAGGAGGCTGGCGAGGACGGCGACGGCGCTGCGCCTAACCTTCTCGAACTGCCGGTAGAGCGGGATCGCCAGAGCCACGGTCGCCGGGCCGAGCAGAAAGTGGATGAACTGCGCTCCCTCGAAATAGGTTTGATAGGGGGTGCCGGTCGCAGCCAGGATGGCGACGAGGCAGACGACGGAGATGAGCACGGGGTTGAGCAGCGCCGGTCGGCCGGCCCGGCCGTAGAGCCATTGGGCGCCCTGATAGACGACGAGGGTGATCGTCAGCGCGAGGAGCGGGCTCGCCGCGAGATAGACCCAGATGTCGGACAGCGTCTCGGGCATCATCCTCGCTCTCCTCCGCTCTCCGCCTCGTTCGATCGCGACTGACCGGCGCCGCGCCCCGGTCCGAGGCGGTTCATGACGAAGGCGGTCACGGCGATCGTCACCAGCGCTGAGCCGACGAGGGCGGCGACGACGGCTCCCGCCTCGTCTTCCAGCCGGGCCGCATGCTGCATGATGCCGACGCCGGCGGGCACGAAGAGCAGCGAAAGATTGGCGAGCAGCGCGTCGCCGACGACGCCGATGTCTCGCGGGACGCCCTTGCGGATCACCAGAACGGCGAACAGGATCACCATCCCGATTACCGGTCCGGGCAAGGGCAGGCCGCTCGCGGCCGAGATCGTCTCGCCGGCGAGTTGGCAGAGCAGGATGGCGGTCAGGGCTTGCAGCATCGGATCATCGTGGAAGGAAAGGTCTGGAGGTGACCGGGATGTAGCGGCAGGCTGAACCGCAGCAACGCGCCTTGCCGATTCCACGCCCGGAAGGTCCCGTGCAGCACGACTTGATCCGGCCTCTCGGCTCGGCTCCCCGACCGTGAATTCGGCGCCACTCGAAAAACACACTTCGACAATGCTTGTGTGAGTGTGTATCTATCTTGCCGAGACGATGAGTGGGAGACTGCCATGAGCAAATATGATCCCTTGGGGATCCATCTCGGCGCCCGAAGCGAAACTCGGATCGCGATGACGTTCCGCGAGATCGAGCACATTCTCAATTTTCCGCTCCCCCCCTCCAAGGCCAATCGCGCCTGGTGGAGCAACAACCCGAACAACAACGTCATGACGCATCAGTGGCTGAGGGCGGGCTATGCCACCGAGGCGGTCGATATCGCCGCCGAACGGCTGACCTTTCGCCGCATCGATCCTGCGAAGTTCCCGGCGCGGACCACAAGAGCAAAAGACGGTCCGGGACCCGAGGCCGAGAATGCGGATGCCGGCGCGGCGCCGGGACGAGACCGCATCTTCGGCTGTATGAGCGGCACGCTCACGCTTCTGGACGGCGTGGATCTGACCGAGCCCGCGGATGCCGAATGGGCCGGAGCGTATGACGAAGCCTGAACCGCCGCTGCTTCTCGACACCTGCGCCGTCATCTGGCTCTCCCAAGGCGTCGGCGTTTCGGCCGCGGCGGAGAATGCGATCGAAGAAGCCCGGAGGTCCGGGAACGGCATCCGGGTTTCGGTGATGACCGCCTGGGAACTCGGGATGCTGGTGGCGAAGGGCCGGTTGCCGGCCAGCATGCCCGCCGATCGATGGTTCGAGGAATTCGTCCGCGTCGCGGGCGTCACCGTGGAGGCCGTCACGCCGACGATCCTCGTCGCCGCGTCGTTTCTGCCGGGATCGGTGCATGGCGACCCGATGGATCGCATCCTGATCGCCAGCGCCCGAGAACGGGGGCTGACGGTCTTGACGCGCGACAGAGCCATCCTCGCTTACGGTGCCGCTGGCCACGTTCGTGCGATCGCCTGCTGACGGAAAGGGTCAGATCACATTCGCCGTGTCGTCCGGTTGCTGCCCGTCCGGTGAAAGTCGGTGACAACGTGCCGATGCTGCACCAAATCGGCTATGGCCTGTGCTACCGCTCGCCGTTGGGCCACCATTTGAAAGTCTCATGCGCTTTCCACCATCCTTCCTCGACGAGATCAGAGACCGGGTGCCGATTTCCGAGGTGATCGGCCGACGCGTCACCTTCGATCGCAAGAAGTCGCAGCCCGGCCGTGGCGACTTCTGGGCCTGCTGCCCGTTCCACGGCGAGAAGACGCCGTCCTTCCACTGCGAGGACCGCAAGGGGCGCTATCACTGTTTCGGCTGCGGCGTGTCGGGAGATCACTTCCGTTTCCTGACCGAACTCGAGGGACTTGCCTTTCCCGAAGCCGTGGAGCGGCTGGCCGCCGAGGCCGGGCTTCCAATGCCCGAGCGCGATCCGCAGGCCGAGGCGCGCGAGGCGCGGCGCGGCACCCTCGTCGAGGCGCTGGCCGAGGCCGCGAGCTTCTTCTCCCAGCAGCTCCACGACGCCGACGGCGCCAAGGCGAGAGCCTATCTGCGCGATCGCGGCATGACGGCGCGCACGCAAGCCGGCTTCGGCCTCGGCTTCGCGCCGAATTCCCGCAACCGGCTGAAGGAGCATCTGGCGGCCAAGGGCTTCGGCCGGGAGGAGATCGAGGGGGCCGGGCTCGTCGTCCATGGCGAGGGGATTGCCGTCTCCTACGACCGGTTCCGCGACCGGATCATGTTTCCGATCCACGACGTCAACGAGCGGGTCGTCGCCTTCGGCGGCCGGGCGATGGCCGCCGACGCCCAGGCGAAATACCTCAACTCGCCGGAGACCGACGTCTTCCACAAGGGCGAGATGCTGTTCAACCTCGCCAAGGCGCGGCGTGCGGCCCGGGAAGCAGGCACCGTCGTCCTCGTCGAGGGCTACATGGACGTCATCATGCTGGCTCAGGCGGGTTTCGCCAACGCCGTCGCGCCGCTCGGCACGGCGATGACCGAGCGCCAGCTCGACCTCCTCTGGCGCGTGGCCGGTGAGCCGATCCTGTGCTTCGACGGCGACGCGGCCGGGCTGAAGGCGGCCAACCGCGCGGCCGAGTTGGCTTTGCCGGCGCTGAAGCCCGGCCGCTCGCTGCGATTTGCGCTCCTGCCCGAAGGCAAGGACCCGGACGATCTCGTTCGCGACGGCGGCCCGGAGGGTTTCGCGGCGGTGCTGTCGGCCGCCCGGCCGCTGGCCGATCTGGTCTTCATGCGCGAGACCCAGGGGGGCAGCTTCGACACGCCCGAGCGGCGCGCCGAACTGGAGCACCGGTTGAAGGGCCTCTACCGGACGATCGGCGACGAGGCGGTGCGCCGGCATTATCTCGACGATCTCTCGGCGCGGCTCTCGAGCTTCTTCGGAACCGGAACGTCGGTGGGCCGATCCCAGCGCGGCGGCTGGCAGGACAAGGGCAACGCCCGCGGCGGCTACGGCCGGCGCGACGGCAAGCCGGGCAGGGGCCAGCAACCGGGCCGCGCGGCGATCTCCGACCGCCTGGCTCGCTCGCGCCTCGCTTCGCCCGCGGGCGGCTCCGCGCCTTCCCTGCGGGAGATCGCCATCGTCGTCGGCTTCGTCAATCACCCGCTTCTGATGGAGGAGGAGTTCGAGGTCTTCGCGGGCCTCGATCTCGCCAGGGGCGATCTGTCGCGGCTGCGATCGGCCGTGCTCGACGCCCATGCGACCAATCCGCCCAGAGACCGCGACGAACTCCTCGTCGAACTTCGCCGGCACGGCGCCGAATCGCTGTTCTTCGCCTTCGAGGCGAAGCTCAAGGCCGTGCGTCTCTGGCCGGTGCTCGCCGAGGCAGCCTTCGAGGACGCCCGCGAGGCGCTGCGCCAGATGCTGCACCTCCAGCACCGGTTCCTCGCGCTGAAACGCGAATTGCGGCATGCCGAGGAAGTCTTCGGCCGCGAGCCGACGGAAGCGGCCTATGCCCATATCATGGAAATCAAGGGCGAGATCGAGCGCGTCGACGGCACCGAAGCGTTGATCGACGGCTTCGGCCTCTTGTCGGGACGCCCGATGAAGGCCATCTGAGGACCACGCAGGGGAACCAAGTCGACCCGTCGAATTGGCGAAACGTGATCAGATCGTCGCAAGGCATTGCGCATAAATGCTTGACAGAACATATCCGTTCGGTCGAGACGGCAAACTATTCGACCTGCCTGCTTGAAAGATTGCGGAACTGCGCCTTCTTAGATGCGCCTTCCGGCAAAACCATGGGACGTCCGCCGTCGAACGGGGGTCAGTTTATGGTTAAGCCGTCGTTAACGGCAAATGCCGCATATGGTGACCCGAAGGGTCGCAGCGTGGCGGCCATCCTCGTCCTCGAGGGGATCGCCCGAAGGGTATGCGAACTGGAGAATGAAACGTATGGCGACAAAGGCCAAGGAAAGCGAAGCAGCCGTCGAGGAGCGTAACGACAATACGCCGGACGGACCGCTGCTCGACCTTTCGGACGACGCCGTCAAGAAGATGATCAAGGCCGCGAAAAAGCGCGGCTTCGTGACCATGGACAAGCTGAACTCGATGCTGTCCTCCGACGACGTGACGTCGGAGCAGATCGAGGACATGATGGCCATGCTCAACGACATGGGCATCAATGTCGTCGAGGACGACGAGGAAGGCGGCGAGGAAGAGGCGTCGAACGAGTCCGAATCGACCGAGGTCGCCGAAACCGGCTCGACCCAGGTCGCTGCTGCGCCGAAGCGCGAGGCAGGCGACCGCACGGACGACCCCGTGCGGATGTATCTGCGCGAGATGGGCTCGGTCGAACTCCTGTCGCGCGAGGGCGAGATCGCCATCGCCAAGCGCATCGAGGCCGGCCGCGAAACGATGATCGCCGGGCTGTGCGAAAGCCCGCTCACGTTCCAGGCCATCATCATCTGGCGCGACGAACTCAACGAAGGCAACATCATGTTGCGCGAGATCGTCGATCTCGAAGCGACCTATGCCGGACCGGAGGCGAAGACCCCGTCGGCCCAGCCGACCGGCGAGGGCGCTTCTGCGCCCGGCGTCAACGGTGCGGGCAACGATCGCCTGAACGGCAACGGCGAAGAGCAGTCGGCCGGCGGCGAGGACGAGGACGACGAAGACGATCTCGAAAACAACCTGTCGCTTGCCGCGATGGAAGCCGAGATCAAGCCGCAGGTCATGGAGATCTTCGACCAGATCGCCGACGGCTATCGGCGGCTGCGCAAACTCCAGGACCAGCAGGTCGAGAACCGGCTCGCGGCACAGGGCACGCTCTCGCCGAGCCAGGAGCGCTCCTACAAGAAGCTGAAGGAAGACCTCGTCGCCGCGGTGAAGAGCCTGTCGCTCAACCAGAACCGCATCGACGCGCTGGTCGCCCAGCTCTACGACATCAACAAGCGGCTGGTCGGCAACGAGGGCCGACTGTTGCGCCTCGCCGAATCCCACGGCGTCAAGCGCGACGACTTCCTGCGCGAGTATCAGGGCTCCGAGCTAGATCCGAACTGGACCCGCCACGTCGCCAATCTGTCCGGCAAGGGCTGGCTGAAATTCGTCCAGAACGACAAGGACGGGATCAAGAATCTCCGTCAGGAGATCCAGAACCTCGCCACCGAGACCGGTCTCGAGATCGTCGAGTTCCGCCGCATCGTCCAGATGGTCAAGAAGGGCGAGGCCGAGGCGCGGCAGGCCAAGAAGGAGATGGTCGAGGCGAACCTTCGGCTCGTCATCTCGATCGCCAAGAAATACACCAATCGCGGCTTGCAGTTCCTGGATCTCATCCAGGAGGGCAACATCGGCCTGATGAAGGCGGTCGACAAGTTCGAGTACCGCCGGGGCTACAAGTTCTCGACCTATGCGACCTGGTGGATCCGCCAGGCGATCACCCGCTCGATCGCCGATCAG
Organism: Jiella avicenniae; assembly: GCF_021390325.1. Lineage (GTDB taxonomy): Bacteria > Pseudomonadota > Alphaproteobacteria > Rhizobiales > Rhizobiaceae > Jiella > Jiella avicenniae. Next base: position 73,297 of record NZ_JAJUWU010000008.1, read on the forward strand.
GCCCGCACGATCCGCATCCCGGTGCACATGATCGAGACGATCAACAAGATCGTCCGCACCTCGCGCCAGATGCTGCACGAGATCGGCCGCGAGCCGACGCCGGAGGAGCTTGCCGAGAAGCTGGCCATGCCGCTCGAAAAGGTCCGCAAGGTCCTGAAGATCGCCAAGGAGCCGATCTCCCTCGAAACGCCGGTCGGCGACGAGGAGGATTCCCATCTCGGCGACTTCATCGAGGACAAGAACGCCATCCTGCCGATCGACGCGGCGATCCAGGGCAACCTCCGCGAGACGACGACGCGCGTCCTCGCTTCGCTGACGCCGCGCGAGGAACGCGTCCTGCGCATGCGCTTCGGCATCGGCATGAACACCGACCACACCCTCGAAGAGGTCGGCCAGCAGTTCTCCGTGACGCGCGAGCGCATCCGTCAGATCGAGGCGAAGGCGCTGCGGAAGCTGAAGCACCCGAGCCGGTCGCGCAAACTGCGGAGCTTCCTCGACAGTTGAGGCGTTGTCTGAAAATCTGCATTCTTCTCGAAACCCGGACACGGTCCGGGTTTCATGCGTTTCAAGGCTCTTCAGTCAGTCGTCGGCCCAGTCGTCACGTCACTGCCAATTGGAAGCATGACCCGCTGCTCCCGATCACTTTCGTTTCTACTCGTGCTATGATGCTTCCATGAGCGCGTTGAGAGAACATCACGAACCGGTTCCGCAGACTTTCGAGCGACCGGTCCCCGGGACCACCCAGGCGGCCGAAGGGCTCCCTCGGCGGCGTTTCACCGTCGCCGAGATCGAGGCGATGGTTCGGGCCGGCATCATGGATGCGAAGGAGCGCGTGGAACTGATCGGCGGGGAGTTGGTGCCGATGTCGGCCAAGGGCATTCGTCACGAACGGTTGAAGACCTTCGTCATGATGCAACTGGCGCGCAAGCTGCCGGAGCCTTTGGCCTTCACCCCCGAGACGACCTTTCGCCTCTCAGAGGACACGTTCGTCGAACCGGACTTCGTCGTCTACGACAATCCTGCCGCTCTTGAGGGGCTGAATGGCCCCAGCTCCCTTCTCGCCATCGAAGTAGGCGATTCCAGCCTTGCCTACGACCGCGGCCGCAAGGCGTCGATCTACGCCGCGTTCGGTGTCAGGGAGCTGTGGGTGATCGATGCGGTAAGGCTGGAAACCCGCGTGTTTCTGGAGCCGGCGCCGCTCGGCTATCGCCGGGTGACCGACGTCCGGACCGAGGCGATGCTGACGCCCACATTCGTCGCGGGCCTCGCCATTACGCTTTCCGACTATAGCTGACGCGCCAGCCGGCGACATGCCGTCCGGCGACATCGGCGGCTGCTGAAGAACCATTGCCGGACGAGCCTCGCCGTGGCGGTGCGTCGGCGAGGATCACCGTCCGGGCTCCGCACCCGGCCTGTGCCACGGACCGGAATGCCGCAGCACGAACGAGGAGACCCAATGTCCTTTTTGAAGAAGCTCTTCGGCGGCTCCGGCCAGGCGACCGACGCGGCTTCCGCCAAGCCGACGATCACCGAGACGCGGGAGCATGCCGGCTTCACCATCAAGGCGACGCCGATTCCGGAGGGCGGCCAGTTCCGACTCGCGGCACTGATCGAGAAGGAGATCGGCGGCGCCGTGAAATCCCACCGGATGATCAGGGCGGACCTCTTCCCGTCGAAGGACGACGCGACCCGGTTCGCCCTGCGCAAGGCCGAGCAGGTCATCGACGAGCAGGGCGACGCGATCTTCCGCGACTGAACGCCCGGGTCGCCGCAGGGCCGACCGCGCCCGTTCGCCGCGCGGCCACCGCAAGCGGGCCGAGCGGCCCGCCAGCGCTTCGACGGGAGGTCGCAGCGGTGCCTTACCGCACTTCCTTCCAGGTCGGCGAGACCTGCCAGAACTGGCCGGAATAGTTGGCGCAGCGGGTCAGATGCGGCTCGTTGTCGTCGGGGCCGCCGTTGAAGATGTCGAGGCACATGTTCGGCCCGCGAAACTGCGTGGTCAGGCGATAGGCGTCACCTTCGGGCGAAAACCGCCAGAACTGGCCCGAATAGTTGCCGCAGGGCGCCAGATGCACCTGGTTGTTCCGCTGGCCGCCATTGAAGACGTCGAGACACATGCCGCGACCGCGGAACATCGTCGAGAGTTTGTAATAGCCGTTGCCGGCCGGCGTCAGCCGCCAGTACTGGCCGGACACGTCCTCGGCCGGCGCCAGATGCGTCATGTCGTTCTTCGGTCCGCCATTATAGACGTCGAGGCGCATGTCGCCGCCACGAAACTCCGTCGACAGCGTCTGGAAAAATCTCAGATCGAACTCCTGCGCCGAGGCGGCGGTCGAAGCGAGCGAAATACAGAGCACGGCGGCCAGTCTACGCAACACGGTCATTTCCCCTCTCGGTTGGTTCGCGGTGGATAGCCGATAAGCTTACGAAAGGGAATATGCACCCGTCGTCGGTGTCCGGGGCCGTTGTCCTCGGGCCGGCTGGATTCGCCGGGCTCGCCCGTCAGGTCACGTTGCGGGCGAGGGCGGGGTGCGGTGCCGGGCCGGTCGAGATGGTCGCAGGCCCGGAGAAGCGCGGGTGCGTCCAGGAGTTCACAAGCGAATTTGCCTTCTACCTTTTAATTGCTCTAAAAAGACCTTAGTTGAAGGGTCAGGAGGAGGAGCGGCGAATGCCGCTCGATGAAAAGGGTACTCGCAGATGCGCCTCACCCGGCAGACCAACTATGCCATCCGGATCCTGATGTATCTCGCCACCAATCCGGGTCAGCTCAGCAAGCTCGGAGACGTGGCGCGCTCCTACGCCGCCCCGGAACCCTTCATGTTCAAGATCCTGCAGCCGTTGGTTTCCTCGGGTCTGGTGGAGACCGTCCGTGGCCGCAACGGCGGAATCAGGCTCGGCCGTCCGGCGAGCACCATCAATCTCCGCGAGGTCGTGGTGCTGATAGAAGAGAACTTCGTGATGGCGGAGTGTTTCGACGGCGGCGTCACCGACTGCCCTCTCGTCTTCCAGTGCGAACTCAATGCGGCTCTGCGCCAGGCGCTCGACGCCTTTCTGTCGACGCTGGAGCGATTTTCGATCGCCGATCTCGTCGAAAACCGGCCCTTCCTGTCGCAGAGCCTGGGAATCCCGATGACGACGGAGCACGTCGCCCTCTCATGACGTCGGCTTCCGATCCGGCGCAGCTCCCGGACGACGAGGCCGTCTGGGAAAGCGCCCCTTCGCCCTGCATCGACGTGTGCAAATACAAGCGCCAGGGCCGCTGCATCGGCTGTTCGATGACCAAGGCGGAGAAGGACTCCTTCCCGCATCACGGCGGGGCTGCCGCCAAGCGCGAATTCATCGAGGCGCTGATCGCCCGGATCGCGGCAAGCGGCCGCAATCCCGCTTTCTGGGCCTATACCTATCAGCACAAATGCCGGCGTGAGGGCGTTCCCTGCCCGGTCGAGGTGGCGGAAGAGTAGGCGCGGCGACCGCTCGCCGTTCGCCCGGCGTGCCAGGGGAAGCGCGTTCGCGGCTCTGCAAGGGCGGTGCGCGCCTTCGAGCTTATGGACCCGCCTTCTCGTGGATGGGGCGGCCGCGGTCGTCCCACCGGGCCGTCAGCGGCCGCAGTGCGACGGTTGCCGGCAGCATGAGGGCGGGTGATGGCGCGGCGCCGCAGTGCGAGCTCCTGACGGCGTCAATCGCGCGCCAGTCTCTGGGCCTTCCTCAACTGCGGAAACATCCACGCCCAGAGCGCGGCGACGCCGACCGTGGCGGCTCCGCCGACCACGACGGCCGGCACCGCGCCGATCAGCCGCGCCATGCCGCCGGCGCGGAACTCGCCGAGTTCGTTCGAGGCGCCGATGAACATGTTGTTGACCGCGTTGACCCGGCCGCGCACGTCATCCGGCGTCCACAGCTGCATCAGCGTCTCGCGGACATAGACGCTGATCATGTCGGAAGCGCCCATCAACATCAGCGCCGGCACCGAGATCCAGATGACCGTCGACAGGCCGAACATCATGGTGAAGGCTCCGAACAGTCCGACGAAGACGAACATGATCGCGCCGGCGTGATTGCGGATCGGATAGGCGGCGAGGTAGAGCGCCATCGGCAGCGCCCCGATGGCCGGCGCCGCCCGCAGGACGCCGAGGGCGAGGGGACCGGCATCGAGGACGTCGCGGGCATAGACCGGCATTAGCGCGACGGCGCCGCCGAGAAGGACCGCAAAGAGGTCGAGGGAGATCGCCCCGAGGACGATCGGCTCGCTCCAGATGAAGCGGAAGCCGGCGACGATCGTCTCCATGCTCGCCGGTTCGCTGGAGCGGCGGTGGGAAGGCGCCTCGATCACGAGGGCGAAGATCGCGGAAAGGAGAAACAGCGCCGCACCGACGCCATAGGCGACCAGCGCGGAGACGCCGTAGAGGAGACCGCCGGCGGCCGGTCCGACGATCGCCGCGATCTGCCAGGAAGACGAATTCCAGGCGATCGCGTTGGCGAGTTCGTCCCGGCTGACGAGGTTGACGACCAGCGAACTCGAAGCCGGGCCGAAGAAGGCGCGGGCGATGCCGAAGACGAACAGGATGGCGAAGATCGGGACCGGTGTGACCAGTCCGTGATAGGTCAACGCGACGAGCGCCACTGCGCCGAGGCCCTCGATGGCCACGGCGATGGCCATGATCATTCGGCGCGAATACCGATCGACGGCGGTGCCGGTGACGAGAACCAGAAAGAAGGCCGGGGCGAACTGGCAGAGACCCACGAGTCCGAGGTCCCACGGGTCGTTCGTCAAGGCATAGATCTGCCAGCCGACGGATACGACGACGACCTGCGTCGCGAAGGTCGCGGCGAACCGGGACAGCCAGTAAAGCAGGAAGCGCCGGTTGCGGAAGGCGGCGAAGCGGTCCTCGCCGTGGGGCGCTTCGGGGACGGTCGGCGCGGGTGTCGTGGCGGAGGGCAGGGACGTCGGTTCGTCGGTCACCGGAAAACCTGAAATCGGCGGGACGCTGCGGGCGCTCTGCCGGACGGTCGGCCCGTCCTTGCGCCATGCGTCCCATCAAGGGAAATGCCGGTTCAGTCGCAGGCGGCCGAATCGGAAGGGGCGAAACCGTTTCGGTTCCGCCCCGGGGCGGTTACAGCGGCAGCGGATGGCGGCGATAGACGGCCGCGATGTCGGCCATCACGTCGTCGGACAGCTCGACCTCGGCCGCGCCGATGTTCGTCTTCAGCTGGTCGAGATCGGTGGCGCCGATGATCACCGACGTCATGAAGGGACGGGTGAGCGCGAAGGCGATCGCCATCTGTGCCGGATCGAGTTCGTGCTTTCTCGCCACTTCGCAATATTCGTCGGCGACGAGCGTGGCGTATTCCGTATGGCGCCCGCCGAGGCCCTTGTTGATCGCCCCGCGCGATCCCGGCGGAACGGCGCCGGCCGTGTACTTGCCGGTGAGGAGGCCCGCGGCCAGCGGCGAATAGGCCAGAAGGCCGACCTCCTCGTTGACCGCTGTCTCGGCGAGATCGAGATCGAAGATCCGGTGCATCAGCGAATATTCGTTCTGGATCGAGGCGACGCGGGGCGTGCCGTCCCGCTCCGAGATCCGGGTGAATTGCATGACCCCCCAGGCGGTCTCGTTGGAGAGCCCGACATGGCGGATCTTGCCGGCCCTCACCTGTTCGCCGAGCTCGTCGAGCACCTCCTCGATATTGGCCTTCGCCGCGTCCGGCATCTGGCCGCTCGGATCGTAGGTCCAGTTCTGGCGGAAATGGTAGGAGCCGCGATTGGGCCAGTGCAACTGGTAGAGGTCGATCCGGTCGGTCTTGAGCCGCTTCAGACTTGCGTCGAGGGCGCGGCGCACCGAATCGGCGGTGATCGGCTCGCCGTCGCGGACCAGCGCGCTGCCCTTGCCGGTGATCTTGGAGGCGAGCACGACGTCCTCGCGCCGGCCGTTGGCGGCAAACCAGGTGCCGATGAGCTCTTCCGTCAGGCCGACCGTCTCGGCCTTTGCGGGCGTCGTCGGATACATTTCGGCGGCGTCGAAGAAGTTCACGCCCATTTCGACGGCGAGATCCATCTGGGCGTGCGCCTCGGCTTCCGTGTTCTGCGAGCCCCAGGTCATGGTGCCGAGGCAGATCTCGCTGACGGACAGGCCGGTGCGGCCGAGCGGACGGTATTTCATCGCAGAAGGTCCCGGGAAACGAAAGGAGAGGCTCCGCGACGATGCGGACGCCAGTGCCGCGGAACATAGCCGGATCGGGGCAGGGCGCAACGTCGCGGCGAGATTTTCGTTCGGTGAAGAGCGCTTGCGGACGGCGCCGCCGAACCGATACCACGGAGCCCAAGCGCCATTTTGTCTGAAAGGAATCGTCATGGCCGATCTCGACAGCGTTCTCGGCTGCCTCGATCTCAATCTCGACCGCTCCGTCGAGCGGCTGAGCGCGCTTCTGCGCATCCCCTCGATCTCGACCGATCCGGCCTATGGCGAGCAGTGCCGTCTGGCGGCGGAGTTTCTCGCCGGCGATCTCGGCGCCATCGGCTTCGAAGCCGCCGTGCGCGAGACGCCGGGCCATCCGATGGTCGTCGCCCATCACGACGGCCCGCACGGATCGCCCCACGTCCTCTTCTACGGCCACTACGACGTCCAGCCCGTCGATCCGGTCTCCGAGTGGAAGACCGGCCCGTTCGAGCCGGTGGTCGAGACGATGCCGGACGGGACGAAGCGCATCGTCGCCAGGGGTTCGGCCGACGACAAGGGCCAGTTGATGACCTTCATCGAGGCCTGCCGCGCCTTCAAGGCGGAGACCGGCGGATTGCCCTGCCGCGTGACGATCTTCCTTGAGGGCGAGGAGGAATCCGGCTCGCCCTCGCTCAACCCGTTTCTCGACGCCAACCGGGAGGAGCTTTCCGCCGACGTGGCGCTGGTCTGCGACACCAATATGTGGAACCGCGATACGCCGGCGATCTCGACCGGCCTCAGAGGCCTCGTCGGCGAGGAGATCGTCGTCAAGGCCGCCAGCCGCGACCTTCACTCCGGCTATTACGGCGGCGCGGCGCGAAACCCCATCCACGTCCTGGCGAAGATCCTCGCCGACATGCGCGACGACGCGGGAAAGATCACCATTCCCGGCTTCTATGACGGCGTCGAGGAGCTGCCGGAGGACGTCAAGAAAAGCTGGGAAGGGCTTGGACTGTCGGATGAATCCTTCCTCGGCGAAGTCGGGCTGAAAGTGCCCGCCGGCGAGACCGGCCGCTCGGTGCTCGAGCAAACGTGGTCGCGGCCGACGGCAGAGGTGAACGGCATTTCCGGCGGGTATACCGGCGAGGGGTTCAAGACCGTCATCGCGGCACAGGCGACGGCGAAGGTGTCGTTCCGGCTGGTGTTCTCGCAGGATCCGGACAAGATCCGCGCCGCCTTCCGCCAGTTCGTGGAGGACCGGCTGCCGGCGGACTGCAGCGTCGAATTCCATCCCCATGGCGGCTCGCCGGCGATCCAGTTGCCATTCGATTCTCCCGTGCTTCAGAAGGTTCGGACGGCGCTGTCCGACGAATGGCCGAACCCGGCGGTGATGATCGGCATGGGCGGCTCGATCCCCGTCGTCGGCGAGTTCAAGAACCGGCTCGGCATGGAATCGCTGCTGGTCGGCTTCGGCCTGGCCGACGACGCCATCCACTCGCCGAACGAGAAGTACGAGATGTCGTCCTTCCACAAGGGCCAGCGCTCCTGGGCGCGCATCCTGGCAGCGCTGGGCGAGGGGTGATCGGCCAGCCTCGGGCAAGCCTGCCCGCTTATTAACGTCTCCTTAAGAGAACGTCGCTAATTTGATCGACATAGGGGACACCGAAAAAGGCACGCGATCGCGACCACTGATCGATTTTTGGTCACGATCATGCGATAGGCCGATTTGCGGTGTGGGGATACCGTGCCTCGAAAGAGGATGCGGGGGACAGCTGGAAGGGTGCGGCAATCGGGGGATCGCCGCACCCTTCTTGCGTTTGGAACGGCGAGACCGGTCGTCGATCCGTTTCACCGTGTCGCTTCGCCGTGCCGAGCCGTCCCTGTCACCCTCCTGCAACGCCTTGATTTGAAACATCCCACCACGGTCGGTTTTCGCCGCTGTGTGAATTGCGCCGCGGCGCATGGTCCTGCATGTCTTGTCCCACAGCATGCCCGACGGGGCGCGTCGGCCGGCGACGCTCCGGATCAATCAGAACGAGGCATGCGAAGGAGTATCAGTATGGCTTTGCGCTTTGCCTCGGTGGTCGCCACCACGCTTTTCGCTTCGACTGCCCTGGCAAGCGCGGCCGATGTCTCGGTGCCCTACGATCCGGCGCCCGCGGCGCCGCAACCGGCGGCGGATTACTACGCCGGCGACGACCTCGTCTTCGAACTCGGCATCAAGGGCGTCGTCGATCCGGAATATCTCGGCTCCGACGACTACCGCATCCTGCCCGGCGCGATCTTCTCGATCGAATATCTGAACCTTCCCGGTCTCGGCTCCTTCGGCGGCCCGGACGGCCTCGGCTTCTCGATCGGCCCCTCTTTCAACGTCGTCGGTGATCGCAAGGCCGACGATCACCCCGAGCTGACCGGTCTCGACGACGTCGACACCACCTATGAGGCCGGCATCAAGGTCTCCTACGAGTGGGAATATGCCGAGGTCTATGGCTCGGCGCGCTATGCCTTCGGCGGGGCCGAGGGCTTCGTCGGCGATGCCGGTGCGAACGTGATCGCCCGGCCGACCGAGACGGTGACGCTGAAGCTCGGTCCGACGGTCAGCTTCGCCTCGGGCGACTACATGGAAGACTATTTCTCCGTCAGCCCGGCAGAGTCGGTCGCCAGCGGTGGCCGGTTCGCGGCCTATGACGCCGGTGGCGGCTTCAAGAGCGTCGGCGTCGCGGCTTCGGCCCGCTACGAGTTCACGCCCGACTGGTTCCTCAATGCCGACGCGTCGTGGGACCGTCTGGTGGGCGACGCGGCGGATTCGCCGATCGTCGAGGCGGGTGACAAGAACCAGTATTCGTTCTCCCTCGGCATCTCCAAGCGGTTCTCGCTCGATCTGTTCTGAGCACCGCGCGCCGCTTCGCCGCCGCGCCTCCCTCGAGGCGGTGCGGCGATGGGACGCCTGCTGATCCGCCGCGGATTGTCGCGTCCAACGCAACATTGCCGGCTCGCGCCCGTTCCTTCCTCGACTTTCACCATCGAGGAGGGCAAACCCATGCCCAGCATCAAGACCACCGACGGCGCCGAGCTTTTCGTGAAGGACTGGGGCACGGGACGCCCCTTCGTCCTGATCCATGGCTGGCCGCTGAATGCCGACATGTGGGACCATGTCGCCCACGAACTCGTCGAAAAGGGCTTTCGCGTCGTCGCCTACGACCGCCGCGGGTTCGGCCGTTCGAGCCAGCCGGGCGAGGGTTACGACTACGACACCCTGTCTGACGATCTCGCTGCGGTGATCGACGGCCTCAGCCTTTCCGACGTGACTTTGGTCGGCTTCTCCATGGGTGGCGGCGAAGTCGCTCGCTACATGTCGCGCCATGGCGGCAAAGGCGTCGCCCGGGCCGCCCTCGTTTCGGCGGTGACGCCCTATCTTCTCAAGGACGACAGCAATCCGGACGGCGTCGACGGCTCGACCTTCGACGGCTTCGTCGCCGAATTGAAGAAGGACAGGCCGGGCTTCCTCGAGACCTTCGGCAAGCAATTCTACGGAGTCGGCATGCTCGACTGGTCGGTCTCCTCGGCCTATCTCGAATGGACGAAGCAGATGGCGCTGCAGGCTTCGTTGCGTGCAACCATCAAATGCGTGGACGCGTTCGGGCGCACCGATTTCCGGCCGGACATGAAGGCCTTCGACGTACCGACGCTGGTGATCCACGGGACCTCGGATTCCACGGTGCCCTTCGACATAGCCGGCAAGCGCGCAGCCGCGGCGATCGCCCGGGCCGAATTGAAGTCCTATGACGGCGCGCCCCATGGCCTGCACTACACCGAGCAGGACCGTCTGATCGAGGATCTCGCCGCCTTTGCCCGCTGAGGCGAACCCGGAAGACCCCGGAATCGGGAGGCCGGCCGCGTGCCTGCCTCCCGGCCGCACTCGGGGCCTTTCACGGCACGATCGAATCGACCACGCCGCCGTCGACACGCAGGGCCCCGCCGCTTGTCGCCGAGGCTTGCTTCGAACAGGCATAGACGATCATGTTGGCGACCTCCTCGACGGTCGCCGGCCGGCCGAGGACGGAACTCGGTCGCTGCGACTTCACGAACGACTCGCCGGCCTCCTCGATCGAGACGCCTTCGTCTGCGGCCATCTCCTTCAGCATCTCCTTCACGCCTTCCGACATGGTCGGCCCCGGCAGCACCGAATTGACGGTCACGCCGGTCCCGGCCGCCAGCTTGGCGAGGCCGCGCGAGAGCGAGAGCAGGGCGGTCTTGGTGAAGCCGTAGTGGATCATGTCGGCGGGAATGTTGAGCGCCGATTCCGAAGAGATGAAGACGACGCGGCCCCAGCCCTTCTCCATCATCCTCGGCAGATAGGCGCGCGACAGGCGGACGCCCGACATGACGTTGACCTGGAAGAAGGTTTCCCAGGTCGCGTCGTCGATCTCGAAGAACGGCTTCGGGCCGAAGATGCCGAGATTGTTGAGCAGGATGTCGGTCTCCGGCACCGCCCCGATGAGACTGTCGCAGCCACCGGCATTGCCGAGATCGATCGCGACGCCCGAAACGTCCGAGCCCGGAACGGCATCGAGGACGGCTCGGATCGCCGTTTCGACGCGCTCGGTGTCGCGGCCGTTGACGACGACGCGGGCGCCGGCTCCGGCGAGCCCCTTGGCCGCGGCGAGCCCGATGCCGCCTGTCGAGCCGGTGACGAGGGCGGTCTTTCCGGAAAGATCGATGAACATGGGAACACTCGCTTTGGGTGGCGGGAAGACGTCGGCCGGCCTGTGCGCCTCGCAACTGGGCGGCTCGCCTCGCAACTAGGCGATGGCCTGCGCGGGGAAGGGGCCGCGAGAAGAAACGGTGCGTCCGGCAAGCTGGAACGGGGCTGCCGAGATTGCTTAAAGCCCCGTTAAATCGCCTCATTTAAAACGGATAGATGAGCTTGCCGATTCCGGCCGCCGGAGAAATTCCGGCAGTGGCCGGGCCTGTGGGGACAGGCTTCTGAAAGACGGGTTTCTGGAAGAACGTTTCGGGGCGACGTCGCCGACGACGGGCGGTCTCGCCTCGGATCGCGGCATATGGGGAAGCGAAGGGGATGAGGAGCGCCGGACCGGCTGCTCCGCGCCTCCGACATCAGGATGAAAGGCTGCGCATGGCGGCACGGCGCGAGCGGATCGAACCGAGCTTCGAACGCGAGGAAGGGGTGAGCGAAGCCGGGCTTTCGATCAGCTCGGACGACCGGGCGGTGCCGACGGCGGCGAACGATCGCAAGCGCAAGCCCGCGGCAAAGACCGGCAAGGGTAAGACGGCGGCGGCGCGCAGCGGCAATAGTGGCGGTGGACGAGGCTCCGGCCGGGGCGGGTCCGGCAATGGCGGCGGCGGTGGCGGCCGGCGGCGGCGCAGCTTTCTCGGCCACGTCGTGCGGCTCGGCATCGCCGGCACCCTGTGGGGCGGCCTCGCGGCAGCGGCCGTCATCGGCTATTTCGCCGTCAAGCTGCCGCAGGAAGCCTGGGAGATCCCGGCCCGCCCGCCGAACGTGAAGATCGTCTCGGTCAATGGCGAGCTTCTGGCCAATCGCGGTCTCACCGGTGGCAAGGAAGTCTCCCTCGACGAGATGAGTCCCTACATCCCCGAGGCCGTCATCGCCATCGAGGACCGGCGCTTCTACGACCACTTCGGCGTCGATCCGCTCGGCATCGTGCGCGCCGCGGTCGAGAACTGGCAGGCCGGGGGAACCGTCCAGGGCGGCTCGACGCTGACCCAGCAGCTTGCGAAGAACATTTTCCTCGATCCCGAGCAGACGATCCAGCGCAAGGTCCAGGAAGCGATCCTGTCGATCTGGCTGGAGCACAAGTTCACCAAGGACCAGATCCTCGACATGTATCTGAACCGGGTCTATTTCGGCTCGGGGGCGACGGGGGTCGAGGCCGCCGCGCGGCGCTATTTCGGCAAGTCGGCGAGCGAGGTGACGTTGTCTGAGGCGGCGACGCTCGCCGGTCTTCTCAAGGCGCCGTCGCGGCTCTCGCCGGCGCGCGATCCGAAGGCCGCCAAGGAGCGCTCCGAGGTGGTGCTCGCCGCCATGCTCGAAGAGGGCAAGATCGACCGGCAGGAATACGAGGACGCCGTCGCCGAGAAGCCGGTGAAGGCGAAGAGCTACTGGGATGGCGCCCAGCACTACGCCGCCGATCTCGTCATGCGCGACATCAAGAAGCTGATCGGCGACGTCAAGCAGGACGTCGTCGTCGAGACGACGATCGAGATGCCGCTCGAACGCATCGCCGAGAAGGCCATTCGCGAGACGATCGACAATTCCAAGCAGAACGTTACCCAGGGCGCCCTCGTGGCGCTCGACGGGACCGGCGCGATCCGCGCGCTCGTCGGCGGCCGGGACTATGCCGAAAGCCAGTTCAACCGGGCGGTCGACGCCAAGCGCCAGCCGGGCTCGACCTTCAAGCCATTCGTCTACGAGACGGCCCTCGAAAATGGCTGGCGTCCGGAGAGCATCATCGTCGACGGCCCGGTCCAGATCGGCAAGTGGAAGCCGTCGAACTACGAGAACACCTATCGCGGACCGGTGATGGTCGCCGACGCCCTGCGCTTCTCGCTCAACACCGTCGCCGCCAAGCTGATCGACAATGTCGGGACGCAGGCGGTGATCGACACCGCCCACCGCCTCGGCATCAAGTCCGACATCGTCGACAATCCGTCGATCGCGCTGGGCACGTCCGAGGTGTCGCTCCTGGAACTGACGGGCGCCTTCGCGCCCTTCGCCAACGGCGGCTACGAGGCGACGCCGCATCTCGTCAACCGGATCACCAGCGAGGACGGCAAGGTGATCTGGGAGCGCGGAGCGGAGGTGCCGCCGAAGGTGCTGTCGGAGGACATGGTGTCGATGATGAACGCCATGCTGCGGCGGGTGGTCAATTCGGGCACCGGCCGCAAGGCGGCGATCGAGGGGTTCGACGCGGCCGGCAAGACCGGCACCACCCAGGACTTCAAGGACGCCTGGTTCATGGGCTACACGGCCGAGCTCGTCACCGGCGTGTGGTTCGGCAACGACAACGGCGCCAAGATGAAGCGCGTCACCGGCGGCTCGCTACCGGCGGCGGCGTGGCATGAATTCATGAGCGCGGCGCTCGACGGCACGCCCAACGTCCCGCTGCCGGGCAACTATGCGATCGGCGAGCCCGAAGCGCCGCTGGTCGCCGACGGCAATGGCGGCGAATACTACGACAGCGAGCTGCCGCGCGACGACGGCGTGCCGATCGACGATGGCGGCCGTGGGCAGGAACGGCGGATCTACGACCGCGCGCCGCCCCCCGGCGTCGTCGTTCAGGAGCGGGTCTCCCCCCGGCGGGAGGACAACGGCAGCCTGTTCCGACGGATCTTCGGCGGCTGATCCCGAACAAAGATCGCGAACGAAAAAAGCGCACCCGATGGAGGTGCGCTTTTTTTTCGCTCCGGTGTCGGCCTTTCGGCTCAGACGATGCCGATCAGCGACAGGATGACGATGACGACGACGACGAGGCCCACGAGATAGATGATGCTGTTCAAGGTCTGCGCTCCGGATAGTGGCGTTTCGGGGTGATATGCGGCGGATCGCCCCATAGGATCCGAACCGGTAGCGCGCGACGAGGCCTGTGGTTCCCTTCGCCGATGCATTTTCTGCAAATCGCGACGCCGGCAATTCGCCCCGTCAGCCGCCTCAAATCCGCTCACGAAAGCGTCAGAACCTGCCTTGCGCAGGTTTGGAGCCATTCATATATAGCCGCCATCACGGGTTGGCCGGTGGCCTCGGAACGGGGGCGACGCGGCTTCACGAAATTCGAAGACGCCACGTGGGGGTCGCCCAGCGGGAACGCCTCGACGAGGGTCCCGGGCGGCTCGCTATAACAAGGAGACTATGAACATGGCGAAGGTTATCGGTATCGACCTCGGTACGACCAATTCCTGCGTCGCCGTCATGGACGGCAAGAATTCCAAGGTCATCGAGAACTCGGAGGGCGCGCGCACGACGCCCTCGATGGTCGCCTTCACCGACGACGGCGAACGTCTCGTCGGCCAGCCGGCGAAACGCCAGGCCGTGACCAATCCCGAGAACACGCTGTTTGCCGTCAAGCGGCTGATCGGCCGGCGCTACGAAGATCCGACAGTCGCCAAGGACAAGGGCCTCGTTCCCTACAAGATCGTCAAGGCAGACAACGGCGACGCCTGGGTCGAGTCCTCGGGCGAGAAGTACTCGCCGTCGCAGATCTCCGCGATGATCCTTCAGAAGATGAAGGAGACCGCCGAGTCCTATCTGGGCGAGAAGGTCGAGAAGGCGGTCATCACCGTTCCGGCCTACTTCAACGACGCCCAGCGCCAGGCCACCAAGGACGCCGGCAAGATCGCCGGCCTCGAAGTCCTGCGCATCATCAACGAGCCGACGGCCGCGGCGCTCGCCTATGGCCTCGAGAAGAACGACGGCAAGACCATCGCGGTCTACGACCTCGGTGGCGGCACGTTCGACGTGTCGGTGCTCGAGATCGGCGACGGCGTCTTCGAGGTGAAGTCGACCAACGGCGACACCTTCCTCGGCGGCGAAGACTTCGACATGCGTCTGGTCGACTACCTCGCCTCCGAGTTCAAGAAGGACCAGGGCATCGACCTGAAGAACGACAAGCTCGCCCTTCAGCGCCTCAAGGAAGCCGCCGAGAAGGCCAAGATCGAGCTGTCCTCCGCCTCTCAGACCGAAATCAACCTGCCCTTCATCACCGCCGACCAGACCGGCCCGAAGCACCTCAACATCAAGCTCACCCGCTCGAAGTTCGAGGCCCTCGTGGACGATCTGGTGCAGCGCACCGTCGGCCCGATGCAGTCGGCGCTGAAGGATGCCGGTCTGTCGCAGTCGGACATCGACGAGGTCGTGCTCGTCGGCGGCATGACGCGCATGCCGAAGGTGCAGGAGACGGTGAAGAACTTCTTCGGCAAGGAGCCCCATAAGGGCGTCAATCCGGACGAAGTCGTCGCCATGGGCGCGGCGATCCAGGCGGGCGTCCTCCAGGGCGACGTCAAGGACGTGCTCTTGCTCGACGTGACGCCGCTGTCGCTCGGCATCGAGACGCTGGGCGGTGTCTTCACCCGGCTGATCGATCGCAACACGACGATCCCGACCAAGAAGAGCCAGGTGTTCTCGACCGCCGAGGACAACCAGAACGCCGTGACGATCCAGGTCTATCAGGGCGAGCGCGAGATGGCGGCCGACAACAAGTCGCTCGGCCGGTTCAACCTCGAGGGCATCCCGCCGGCACCACGCGGCGTTCCGCAGATCGAGGTGACCTTCGACATCGACGCCAACGGCATCGTCAACGTTTCGGCCAAGGATAAGGGCACCAACAAGGAGCAGCGGATCACCATCCAGGCTTCGGGTGGCCTGTCCGACGCCGACATCGAGCAGATGGTCAAGGACGCCGAGGCGAATGCCGACGCGGACAAGAAGCGCCGCGCAGGCGTCGAGGCGAAGAACCAGGCCGAAAGCCTCGTTCATTCGGCCGAGAAGTCGCTCGCCGACTATGGCGACAAGGTTTCCGAGGCCGACCGTGGTGCGATCCGCGCGGCGATCGACGACCTGAAGGCCGAGCTCGAGAAGCCCGAGGCCGACGCCGAGACGATCAAGGCCAAGAGCGACACGCTCGCCCAGGCCTCGATGAAGCTCGGCCAGGCGATGTACGAGGCGGCCCAGGCCAGTGAAGGCGAGGGCGGCGAAGACGCCTCCGCCGAGGCGTCGGGCGAGCAGAAGGACGACGTCGTCGACGCCGACTACGAGGAAGTCGACGACGACCAGCGCAAGAAGTCGGCCTGAGCCGCTTCCGCCCCAGAGGCATGTGCAAAAAAAGCGCCGGCGCGAGAAGCGCCGGGGCTTTTTCGTTTTGAAATGAGCCGAAGCGAACCACCCTTAAGCTCGTAAGCGAGCGTCTGCCGGACGCGTTTGTGCCGCGAGGCAACAAGCGGAGGCGCCAAATCCTCAACGCTTCGTCATTTTCGGACGTGTCCCGGCGGGACAGCGCCGCAGCACGTCGTAGCAAGGCGAATTCAGAGGACGTCTGCGGCGAAAGGTGGTGGCGACGGCAGGAGCTTCGTCATTCTCAGCCCCCGTGCCGGGAATCCAGGGGCGGTTGCCGCGGCATCAGCCGCTCCTGCCCCCGCGGCTGATACTGTTGGACAGAAACGCATCGGGCTCGAGGCCGATCACTGCACGGGCTCTGCGGTCAGGCGAGATGGGTCGTCGACCCGAGTTCCTTCCTCGGGCGTTCGCGTAAACAGCGCAAAATAGGCGATGACGGCGACCAAAACGACGGCGGTCGCAATCCAGAGGGCGTGGCGGCTGCGGCGGCGCGCTTCCGGTCCGCGCGCCGGGGCATGCTGATGTCGATCGGCCAAAAGCTCCTCCTCGCGCTTGCCCGGCAGCACATCGGCGCTGCCGATTCCGTGACGAACCGAAAAGTCTTGGCGCTGGTTCCGAGCGCGATCCGCCGGCGGGGTCGATCGCCTCGCGCGCCGGTGCTGGCCGAAGGCCCGGCTTTTGCCTCACCCCTCCCGGCCGAACACCCGCTTGAAGATCGTGCCGACATGCTTGGTGTGGTAGCCGAGGTCGAAGCGCTTGCGAATTTCCTCCTCGGGGAGCGCCGCACGGACCTCGTCGTCCTTCAGGAGTTCTTCGAGGAAGTCCACCGTCGCCGAGCCGGCGACGTGGTAGCTCTCCCACACCTTCATGGCGTTGCGCTGGACGAGGCGATAGGCGTCCTCGCGGGAAACGCCGGCCTGGGTGAGGGCGAGGAGGATGCGCTGGGAGTGAACGAGACCGCCGAGACGGTCCATGTTGTTCGCCATGCGCTCGGGATAGACCAAGAGCTTGTCGACGACGCCGGTGAGGCGGGCGAGGGCGAAGTCCAGCGTGATCGTCGCGTCGGGCCCGATATAGCGCTCGACCGAGGAGTGCGAGATGTCCCGCTCGTGCCAGAGCGCGACGTTCTCCATGGCGGGCAGGGCGTATGAGCGCACCATGCGCGCGAGGCCGGTGAGGTTTTCCGTCAGCACCGGATTGCGCTTGTGGGGCATTGCCGAGGAGCCCTTCTGGCCCGGCGAGAAATACTCCTCCGCCTCCAGCACCTCGGTGCGCTGCAGGTGGCGGATCTCCGTCGCCAGCCGTTCCACCGATGAAGCGACGACGCCGAGGACCGCGAAGAACATGGCGTGCCGGTCGCGCGGGATGACCTGCGTCGACACCGGCTCCGCCTTGAGGCCCATGGCCTCGGCGACATGCTCTTCGACACGAGGGTCGATGTTGGCGAAGGTGCCGACGGCGCCGGAGATCGCGCAGGTCGCCACTTCGGCGCGCGCGGCGACGAGCCGCTCGCGGCAGCGCTGGAACTCCGCGTGGGCGAGCGCCAGCTTGACGCCGAAGGTCGTCGGTTCGGCATGGATGCCGTGGGAGCGGCCGATGGTGACGGTGTCGCGATGTTCGAAGGCGCGGCGCTCCAGCGCGGCGAGCAGCGCGTCGAGATCGGCGATGAGAAGGTCCGCGGCGCGGGTCAGCTGGACGGCGAGGCAGGTGTCGAGAACGTCGGACGAAGTCATCCCCTGATGGACGAAGCGCGCGTCCGGCCCGACGATTTCCGACAGATGGGTGAGGAAGGCGATGACGTCGTGCTTGGTCTCGCGCTCGATCTCGTCGATCCGCTCGACGTCGAAGGTCGCCGCGCCGCCCTTCTCCCAGATCGTCTTCGCCGCCTCTTTGGGGATCACGCCGAGCTCGGCCAGCGCGTCGCAGGCATGGGCCTCGATCTCGAACCAGATGCGGAACTTCTGCTCCGGCGACCAGATGGCGACCATGTCGGGGCGGGCGTAGCGGGGGATCATCGGGCGTGTTCCGGATGGCGATTGCGGGAAGACCGCCGTCTAACAGAGCGGGGGGCAAGCCTCAATCGTTCAGCCATCCGTCGCAGGGAAGAAGCTGGTCCCCTCGAACAGATCCCCGCTCGCCAAGGCGCCGACCGTCTCGACCACGGCGTCCCCGGCCTGCGCCGTGCCGATCGCCTCCATCCAGCCATGCCAGGTCTCGGCGAGGGCGATCACGGCTTCGCTCGTCTCGCCGGGCGGAAGGTCGTAGGTCGTGCTCACGAGATCGCCGGAGCGAAAGAGCGCGAGACCGGCAAAAGCCGCCAGGAAGACGAAGAGGCCGGCGCGGACGTTCGCTGCCGTGTCCCGTCCGTCCTTGCGCGGCCGGCGGCGGCGCCGTGCCGCGCGAGGGACGGCCGGCGACGGGGGGGCCGGTTTCGGTCGGGCGATGGGGGCGGAGGGGAGCATCGGCCTCACTTAGAACTGGAAATAGATGAAGGGCGCCGTGCCCGGCGGCGAGATCAGCTGGATCAGGACGAGGCAGGCGGCGAAGCCGAAGGCGAGGGCGAGCGCCGGCCAGCGGCGGAGCGCCCGGCCGCAGCGCATGTCGAGGTCGTGAGGCGTGAAATGGAAGGCGAGCGGGACGAAGACGAGTAGGAGGTGGAACGGCGTCCAGGCCTCGAAGCTGCCGGAGAGCGATGCGAGACCGGAGAGATAGGCCGTCGCCGTCGTGAAATTTTCGGCCCGGAAGAAGATCCAGGCGAGCGTCACGAAATGGAAGGTCGCGAGGATCGCCAGAAAGCGGACGAGGCCGTGCCCGTGCCAGGGCCGGGGCGCCCAGGCGATGCGCTTGAAGGCGGCGTCGCGCGGGCCGCCCGGTCGGGGCGAGAAACGCTCGCGCGCCGCCCGTTCGAGACCGAGCGCCGCGCCGTGCATCGCGCCCCAGATGACGAAGTTGTAGGCGGCGCCATGCCACAGCCCGCCGAGGAACATCGTCAGGAACAGGTTGCGATAGGTGGCGATCCTGCCGGATTTGCTGCCGCCGAGCGGCTTGTAGAGACAGTCCCGCAGCCACTGCGACAGCGAGATGTGCCAGCGCCGCCAGAATTCCTGCAACGAGGCGGCGCGATAGGGCTGCCGGAAATTCTCGCGAAAATGATAGCCGAGCAGCGCCGCCGTGCCGATGGCGATGTCGCTATAGCCGGAAAAGTCGCAATAGATCTGCACGGCATAGCCATAGGCGGCCAGCAGCAGCGTCGGCATGTCGTGGCTTTCGGGAACGAGGAAGACGTCGTCGACGAGATGGGTCGCCAGCCAGTTGGCGACGACCATCTTCTTCAACAGCCCGACGAGGACGAGCACGAGGCCGTAGGACAGCATGAAACGGGTGAGCCGCGGCCGCTCGGCAAGCTGCGGCATGAAGTCGGCCGCGCGCACGATCGGGCCGGCGACGAGCTGGGGAAAGAACGAGACGTAGAGGAGAAGGTCGAGCGGCGAGCGCGCCGCCGGGATCTCCCGGCGATAGACGTCGACGACGTAGGAGATCGCCTGGAAGGTGAAGAAGGAGATGCCGACCGGCAGGATCACCGCCATCAGCGGCAGGTCGCGCTCGATCCCTGCCCCGCGCAGGAGGTCGCCCAGCGATTCCAGGAAGAAGCCGTAATATTTGAAGAAGCCGAGGATCAGGAGAAGAACGCCGACCGAGACGGCGACGATCCCCCGCCGCGCTCTTTCGCCCGTCGCGCCGGAGATTGCGATGCCCGCCACCCAGGCGATGAGCGAGGCACCGAGGAGCAGGAAGCAGAAGCGCCAGTCCCAATAGCCGTAGAAGAAATAGCTGGCGACGAGGAGAAGCGTCTTGCGGGCCGAAGCCATCCTCCGCAACGCCCAGGCGAGCGCGAAGACCACCAGGAAGAACACGGCGAAATCGAGCGTCGGGAACAGCAAGTCGGCAAGCCTTGGGCGGGGATGGAGGCGGCCGGAACGGCCGGCGACTTTTTACCCCATCCCGCCGGCGATTGCGCCTCCATCGGAAAGGTTTCGCCTGAAATCGACAATTTTCATGAACGATAGTCTGGCGCTGTCACCAAGATGACGCAGCGGCAGATTTTACCTGGGCGGCGGGACCGTGCGCCTTGAGCCATTCCGCAGCCATCGGCTCCTGCCATGCCCCATCGGCGCAGCGAAACGTCGTCGCGTGGCGCGGTCGGCCGGCCGAGTGCGGCTGGAAAGAAATGTTCGAATGCTGCCGCGCCATTGCGGGAACGACGAAGCGCCTGGGGTGGCGCTTCCGGTTTGCGTCCCGAGCCTTGGAACGTCCTTCGGATACTGCTTTGACGAAGGCGCGGGCTGAGCCGTTGAAATGCCGGCTCGTGGGCGACAAGGCTCGGCCGGCGCAACGCCGGGCCACCCCGTCAGTTCAGCGAAGCGACCGGGGTGTTGCCCGCCGAATCCGGCATGAGCAGGCCGTCGACGAAACTCTCGGCGCTGCGATCGTAGCCCTTGGACGTCAGATGCACCCGGTCCTTCGCGGCAAAGCCTAGCTCAGCCCATGCGTCGATCCGGCAGCGACCGCCCATGGCCTCCGACCAGTTCCAGAAGCCGGCCTTCTCGGCCTTGGCGAGATCTTCGATCGTATCGCGGATGCCGGCGAGCTTGACCGGCGAATACCAGCCGCCGGAGCAGCCGGGGCCGCGGCGCGAGCGCTTGGTCAGCCCGTCGGCGGCGCCGGCGAAAGCGAAATCGGCCTGGGGCGCGGCGGCCTTGAGCACCTCGACGAAATGCTTGGCCGTCCGGCGATAGGCGCCAAGGTCGACATTGTCGTCGAAACCCTCGTTGGTGCCGTAGCCATAGACGATGAGGTCGGGCCTGATTGCCGCGACGTCGTTCGTCACCAG
This sequence comes from Jiella avicenniae, assembly GCF_021390325.1. Taxonomy (GTDB): domain Bacteria; phylum Pseudomonadota; class Alphaproteobacteria; order Rhizobiales; family Rhizobiaceae; genus Jiella; species Jiella avicenniae. The sequence continues at coordinate 94,208 of NZ_JAJUWU010000008.1, forward strand.
CCTGTCGTCCCAGCGCTTGGTGACGTCGACGGTGGCGCCGACGATGCCGAAATTGACGTAGCGCACGCCGGGGCGGTCGCGCCCGGTGCCCCAGTTGAGGATCGTCGTCGTGCCGTCGCCCGCCGGGTTGACGGTCACGGCGTCGGCCTTCGCTTCGAGCCGGACGGTCTTCGAGCCCGGCGCGTCGGCCTTCGCCGAGAAGGTCTCGCTCTTGCCGCCGGCACTGATCGTCACGCCGCCGGCCTTCGGCCCGGTGATCATCGAGACCTCGGTCCAGTCGAACGGGCCGGTGTCGCTCTTCAAGGTGAGCTTCGCTGCCTTTGAAGCGGACGACAGCCGGACGCCCGAGACGCCGTAGGGGCCGGATTTGACCTTGAGGCTGGAGGCCGCCTGCCAGGGGCCGGACCGGTCCATCGAGACCTGCGCGGCGGCGGCATAGGGGAAGACCTTGGGCGGGATCACCGCGCCACGGCCGGCATCGCCATAGGCCTTCTGCAGCCGCGAGCGGATGCCGCGGGTGAAGGAGTCCGCGGCGACGTGGGAATCGCCGATGTGGAGAACCGTCACCGGTTCCGTCCGGGTGCCGTTCTTCAAAGCCTCGAGCTTGGCGTGGAAGCGGGCGAGCGGGCCGTCGCCGAGGGCGGGTGCCGCGCCACTCTCGCCACCGAACAGGCTCTTCTGGGTGAGGCCGCGCTGGATGCCGTCGGACCCGTAGGCGGCAGCGACCAGCAGGGACGGCGCAGGGCCGGCCGCCGTCGCGACCACCGGCTGCACCGGAAACCCTGCTGCGATGGCGCTTCCGGCTTCGCTGCTGACCATCAGGGCCGGCGGCGGGGACGACAGTTCGCTTCGCGCCTCGGCCATCTGAAGCTCGCCCTCGGTATCGGGACGGATCAACACCCGGCCGGTCTTGCCGGCGGCGATGCGGCCTTCGGCCATCGGTTTCGTCTCCGCGAGGGCCAGACGACCCGATTTGGCTGGCCGGGCGCCGGGCTGGAGCGCTTCGGCGATTTCCATCGGCTTGTCGGTGCAGGCGGCGAGCATCGCGGCGAGGCACAGGGTCGTGGTAAGCGGCCAGCGTGCCGGTCGGAGCCGGACGACAGACGAGGCGTGCCGATGGCCCGATGCGGGCCTCACGAATTTCCGCTCTGTCACGATCGCCCCCATCGAAAGATGATCGATTCTCCATGCCGCATCGAAAGATCGGTTACCCGACCCTTTCAGATTTTGGGTAATTTTCCGTAAACGTGGCCCCTGTCCACGCTTCGATCCCCGTCAAGGTTAAGAATGCAATGACTGCGGCGAAAGTTCGACGGTGTGGCAGAATATCTTCATCTTGCGTGAGGGAAGCCGTATAGTGTTCCGCCTCTGGGGCGGCGACGTTCAACTGGGGAACCCGGTCGATGAAGCTTTTGGGCAGTGAGGGCAGGTGGAGTGTGGCGGGCGCCGTGACGGGCCCGCTGATCGTCGGAGCTTTTCTCCTCTTGGCCGGTCCGGCCGCTGCGGTCGACGTCGCCGCGAACAGCCCGGCCGAGGCCGGACCGACGGTTTCCGCGGCGGCGGAGGCGCCCAGGCCCCGCGACTTCCGGATCGGCGTTCTGGGGGATTCTCTCGGCGAAGGCGTATATGCCGGCCTTGCCCAACTCGTCCGGGGCGAGCCGAACGTCGACGTGAAGAAATATGCCAAGGTCAACACGGGCATCGCGCGCAGCGACCGCTACGATTGGCCGGAGGCGGCCGACGACCTGGCGGAAAAGCCGATGGACGTCGCGCTTCTCGTCTTCGGCGCCAACGATCTCCAGACCATCCGCGAGAGCGGAAAGGCCTATTATTACAAGCAGGCGGCCTGGGAGGAGCGGTATCGCAAGCGCGTCGCCCATATCGTCAAGGCCTTTGCGGGCCGGGGCGTCAAGGTCTACTGGCTCAGCCTGCCGATCACCCGCAAGAACCGCTTTCAGGCCGACTATGCCTATCTGAACGAGATCTTCCGTCAGGAGGCCGAGGCGAACGGTGCCACCTTCATCGATGCCTGGAAGGCCTTTGCCGACGAGAACGGCGAGTACACCACGAACTTCACGGTCGACGGCAAGAGCACCATCATCCGGGCTAGCGACGGCGTGCATTTCACCCCGCTCGGCTATCAGGTCTATGCCGGCCTCGCGCTCGACCGATTGCGCCAGGACCTGAACTTCTGACGCGTCGGCCGGCGAAGACGGAGCGCAGTCTGATGGGGGAATTCTCGCTCTCCAACCAGACCTTTGCCGGCTTTTCTTCAAGTTCGGCTCTCGGTGGGGTTCTCGCTTCAGTGAACGATGCGCCGCAGCGCTTCCTGCACCTTCAGGAGCGCCGGCAGGTAGTCGCGCGCGAGGTCTTCCGGTTCTGCCTGGATCGCCGCGACGCCGGTGTTCAGCGCCGCGACCGTGCGGCCGCGTGCGTCGAAGAGCGGAACCGCGATCGAGCGCAGGCCGATCTCCACCTCCTGGTCGATCACGGCGTAGCCCTGGGCGCGCACCCGCTCGAGTTCGGCCAAAATCTCGCCCGGCGCGGTCAGTGACCGGGCCGTCCGCGGCGTCAGGTTCGCCCGCTCGATCAACGCCCGTGCCTCGCCCTCCGGCAGGGCGGCGAGCAGCACCCGTCCGAGGGAGGTCGAATGGGCCGGCAGCCGCGACCCCGGCATCAGGCCGACGGTCATCACCCGCTTCTGCGCCGCCCGGGCGACATAGACCACCTCGGTCTCGTCGAGAATGGCGACGGAGGTCGACTGGCCGATCCGCTCCGAAAGCTGGTCGAGCCATGGCTGGACGATCTGCGGCAGGGGCAGGGTGGCGAGCGCACCCATGCCGAGACGCAGGATGCGCGGCGTCAGGGTGAAGTACTTGCCGTCGTAGTCGGCATAGCCGAGTGCGTGCAGCGTCAGCAGGCAGCGCCGCGCCGTCGCCCGGTCGAGCCCGGTGGCCTGGGCGACGTCGGTGACGGCCAGGCGCGGGCGTTCGGCCCGAAAGGCCTCGACGACGCGGAGGCCCTTGGCGAGCGAGGCGACGAAATCGGTCGGTTTGTTCAACATGCGCACGTTTTTGTCCGAACGTCGAACAACGATCAAGATGCGAACGAAAGCGCGTGGCGCCGGACGGGACTTGCGATTATTTCTCCGACCCTGAAACGGCGATCCCCGGGGGCACGGCATTCGCCGGCGCCGACGGCGGTCCCGATGGGCGAAGCCGGGCCGCGATCCGGCACCCGGGAAGGAGGGATTTCGTGAACAAACGCTTTGCCACGGCGGCCGAGGCCGTCGCGGACGTTTTCGACGGGGCGACCGTCATGATCGGCGGCTTCGGCGGCTCCGGCGCGCCGATCGAGCTGATCCACGCGCTCATCGACGCCGGACCGAAGAACCTGACGGTGGTCAACAACAATGCCGGCAACGGCCATGTTGGTCTCGCCGCGATGATCGAGCAGGGGATGGTGAGGAAGCTGATCTGCTCCTTCCCGAAGAGCAAGGATCCGAAGGCCTTCACCGATCGCTATCTGGCCGGCGAGATCGAACTGGAACTGGTGCCGCAGGGAACGCTCGCCGAGCGCATCCGCGCCGGCGGCGCCGGCATTCCCGCCTTCTACACGCCGACCGCCTACGGCACCGAACTCGGCGAGAAGAAGCCGACCGCCGAATTCGACGGCAAGCCCTATGTCCAGGAGCGCTGGCTGAAGGCCGATTTCGCACTGGTGAAGGCCGAACTCGGCGACCCCTATGGCAATCTCACCTACCGGCTGGCAGCCCGCAACTTCAATCCGCTGATGGCGACGGCAGCCGGCAAGACCATCGCACAGGTGAGCCGGCTGGTCGAGGCCGGCGGCATCGACCCCGAAGCCGTCGTCACCCCCGGCATCTTCGTCAACCGACTGGTCGAGATCGCCAATCCCCGGCAGGAAGAAGTGCTGAACCAGGCGGAGGCGCGTTACCCATGACCATTCAAGGACAGCTCGGCCAGGAGCAGATCGCCTGGCGCGCCGCGCAGGACATCGAGGACGGCGCCTATGTCAATCTCGGCATCGGTTTCCCGGAGAAGGTCGCCGCCTACACCATCGAGGGGCGCGAGCCGATCTTCCACACCGAAAACGGCGTCCTCGGCTTCGGCCGCGCGCCGGCGAAGGGCGAGGAGGACTGGGACCTCATCAATGCCGGCAAGAAGGCGATCACGCTGAAGCCGGGGGCCGCCTTCTTCGACCATGCGACGAGCTTCGCGATGATCCGCGGAGGCCATCTCGACGTCGCCATTCTCGGCGCGCTGCAGGTCGCCTCGAACGGCGATCTCGCCAACTGGCGGGTCGGCGACAAAGGCGTGCCGGCGGTCGGCGGGGCGATGGATCTCGTCAACGGTGCCAAGCGCGTCGCCGTCCTCACGGATCACGTCACCAAGGACGGCAAGCCGAAACTCGTCGAGGCCTGCACCTTTCCGTTGACCGGCGTCGGCTGCGTCACCCGCGTATACACCTCGCTGGCGGTGATCGACGTCGACATCGCCAACGCCCGTTTCGTCCTCGTCGAAAAACTCGCTCATCTGTCGATGGACGACCTGCAATCCGTCACCGGCGCGAAGCTCCATGTCGAGGGCGACGTCGGCGAACTCGAAGTTCCGGAGCTTTCCTGATGCGCGATGCCTATATCTGCGACTACGTCCGCACCCCGATCGGACGCTATGCCGGCGCGCTCGCCAGCGTCAGGGCAGATGATCTCGGCGCCATCCCGATCCGCGCACTGACGAAGCGCCACGACATCGACTGGGCCGCCGTCGAGGAGGTCTATTACGGCTGCGCCAACCAGGCGGGCGAGGACAATCGCAACGTCGCCCGCATGTCGCTGCTGCTCGCGGGCCTTCCCGAAAGCGTGCCGGGCACGACCATCAACCGGCTCTGCGGCTCCGGCATGGACGCGATCGTCCAGGCTTCTCGCGCGATCAAGGCCGGCGAGCTGGACCTCGCCATCGCCGGCGGAGTCGAATCGATGTCGCGCGCGCCCTTCGTCATGGGCAAGGCCGAGACCGCCTACAGCCGCTCGGCCGAGATCTACGACACGACGATCGGCTGGCGTTTCGTCAATCCGCTGATGAAGAAGCAGTACGGCGTCGATTCGATGCCGGAGACCGGCGAGAACGTCGCGGAAGACTTTTCGGTGAGCCGCGCGGACCAGGACGCCTTCGCGCTGCGCTCGCAGCAGAAGGCGGGACGGGCGATGGAATCGGGGCGGCTCGCCAAAGAGATCGTCCCGGTCGAAATCCCCCAGCGAAAGGGCGAGCCGAAGATCGTCGACACCGACGAGCATCCGCGGCCCGAGACGACGCTGGAGGCGCTTGCCAAGCTCAAGACGCCGTTTCGCGACGGTGGCTCGGTGACGGCCGGCAACGCCAGCGGCGTCAATGACGGCGCCGCCGCGCTGATCGTCGCCTCCGAGGCTGCCGTGAAGGCGCACGGCCTGACGCCGATCGCCCGCATCATGGGCGGCGCGACGGCCGGCGTCCCGCCGCGCATCATGGGCTTCGGCCCGGCGCCAGCCTCGCAGAAGCTGATGGCGCGGCTCGGCCTGAAGGTCGAGGAATTCGACGTCATCGAGCTCAACGAGGCCTTCGCCTCGCAAGGGCTCGCGACCCTGCGCGACCTCGGCGTCGCCGATGACGACCCGCGGGTGAACCCGAACGGCGGCGCCATCGCCCTCGGCCATCCCCTCGGCATGTCCGGCGCCCGCATCGCCGGCACCGCGGCGCTGGAGCTTTCCCTCACCGGCAAGAGCCGTGCGCTGGCGACGATGTGCATCGGCGTCGGGCAGGGGATCGCCATCGCGCTGGAGCGGGCCTGAAGGCAGAGGGCGCTGTCGCCGGATCTGTGAGGCGCTTGCCCTCTTCTCGCCGTCATCCTCGGGCTTGTCCCTGCAACATCCACACGTCTCATCCCGGTCCAGCGGTCAGCGGATTGCGCGGCCCATCGACCGTGCAGACTGGGGGGAGGCATCAAAACCTCGTCATCCCGGGCTTGACCCGGGATCCATTCCAAATCGTTGCCGTCGTTGCGGCGGCCGTTCCCAACGCATTGTTTTATCTGCACCGAACAGGCCGATTCACCGCTGATGAACGGATCCCGGCTCGGGGGCCGGGATGACGAAGCTTCAAGCTTGGCGACCATTCCTCCATGCCGAGGAAGTCCGCCCAAATGTGTGAATATCGTGGGGCTCGTCCCGAGGATCTACCGCGGGATGATCGTAGGGCTGTCCGCGGGCCAAAGAGCGTCCTGTGAGGATTTTGCTGTGGCGGCGGCGGTGGATCCTCGGAACGAGCCCGAGGATGACAAAGTTTCAAGCGGTTCGGCTTATCCGGAGCGATAACGTCAGGGAGCGCGGTATTCCCACGGCTCGCTGCCGCGATGTCCGCCGCTCCGCCCTTGCCGCCGGCCCCCGAATTGCGCCAGTGAGGGCTGAAACCGTCCGGGCCGGACGAAGGCGCTTGCTGGAGCTTGCCGATGCAGACCGAAGAAACATCCGCACTCGATGCCATGGCCTCCGCCTTCGTCCGCCGCGTCGAAGCGCGCGAGGCCGTCGTCGCGATCATCGGCCTCGGCTATGTCGGCCTGCCGCTGCTGCTCGCCTTTCACAAGCGCGGGTTTCGAACGGCCGGCTTCGACATCGACCCGGAAAAGATCGAGAAGCTCGAGGCGGGGCGCTCCTACATCCATCACATCGCGCCGGAGCGGATCGCCGAACTCGTCGGTTCCGGCCGTTGCCGGCTGACGACGGACTATTCGCGCCTGTCCGAGGTCGATGCGATCCTCATCTGCGTGCCGACGCCGCTGACGACCTATCGCGATCCCGACATGAGTTTCGTCGTCGCGACCGCCGAGGCGATCGCTCCGCATCTTCGGCCCGGGCAGCTCGTGACGCTCGAATCGACGACCTATCCGATGACCAGCGAGGATCTGCTCGCCGCCATCCTCGAACGCGGTTCCGGCCTGAAGGCCGGGCGGGACTTCGCCATCGCCTATTCGCCCGAGCGGGAAGACCCCGGCAATCCCGATTTCGACACCACCACCATTCCGAAGGTCGTCGGCGCCGATCAGGTGCCGGCCGGCGACATGGCCGAGGCGCTCTACGCGCCGGTCGCGAGCCGGGTGGTGCGCGTGCCGTCGATGCGCACCGCCGAGGCCGTGAAGCTCACGGAGAACGTCTTTCGCGCCGTCAACATCGCCCTCGTCAACGAGCTGAAGGTGATCTTCGACCAGATGGGCATCGACGTCTTCGAGGTGATCGACGCGGCCAAGACCAAGCCCTTCGGCTTCATGCCCTTCTATCCCGGCCCCGGCATCGGCGGCCACTGCATCCCGGTCGATCCGTTCTATCTGACCTGGAAGGCACGGGAATTCGGCATCCATACCCGCTTCATCGAGCTTGCCGGCGAGATCAACTCGGCGATGCCGCAATGGGTCGTCGCGCGGCTCGTCGAGGCCTTGTCGGACCGCCTGGAAAAGCCGATCCGCGGCGCCCGCATCCTCGTCGTCGGCCTCGCCTACAAGAAGAACGTCGACGACCTGCGCGAGAGCCCGTCGCTGGTTCTCATGGAGATGCTGCAGGAGCGCGGCGCCGTCGTCGACTATTACGACCCGTACGTGCCGGTGATGCGGCGGACGCGCAAGCACGGCGAGCTCGAAGGGCGCTGCTCGGTCGCCTGGGACGAGGAGGAACTCGCCCGCTACGACGCGGCGCTGATCGCCACCGATCACGACGGCATCGACTTCGAGGCGCTGGTGCGCCGGGTTCCGCTGGTCGTCGACAGCCGCGGCGCCACGAGGTCGCTGTCACCGGAGCTTCAGGCGCGGGTCGTCAGGGCCTGAGGCGCGACCAAACCGCGACCGCGATGCCTCAGAACCAGCGCTCGCGGACATAGACCGTGTCGCCCGGCATGACCGGATCGGAAGGCAGAGCGCGATCGGTGGTCACCTGGCCGCCGCTCTTGCGGGTGACGTCGACGGTCCCCTGTTCGGCGCGCGGCGAGAAGCCGCCGGCGACGGCGACGGCATTCTGGACGGTCATGCCGGGCACATACTGGTATTGCCCGCCATTCGCGACCTCGCCCATGATGAAGAAGGGGCGATACTGGTCGACCTCGACGGTGACGTCCGGCTTGTTGAGATAGCCGTCGGCGAGGCGCTGGGTGATTTCCTCCTGCACCTGATCGGGGGTGCGGCCGCGGGCCGGCACCTCGCCGACCAGCGGGAATGCGACGAAGCCGGCCTTGTCGACATTGTAGGCGTTGGTCAGCCCTTCCTCGCCGAAGACGGTGACTTTCAGCCGGTCGCCGCTGTCCAGCCGATAGGGCTGGGCGAGGCTGCGATGAAACGCGTCCGGCGCCGGTTGATAGGAGGCGCAGGCCGGAAGGAGGGTCAGGGCCGAAACGGCGAGAATTGCCAGCCGCAGATGTTTCATGAAGCTCTTGCCCGATAAGCCGCCGCCCCGTCGCGACCGCATGCGGCCATTATGAATTCCTTAGGGTTAACCGACGGTAAACTCCGACCGATCTGGCTTCCCCGCCCGCAACTTAACCTCACGGTTACGCCGCGGGACTAGGGTCGGGCCAACCTGATGCGCTCGTCTGGAGTTCGCGCTCGAAGGGTCGCCGGCATGGTTCACGGCGGCAAGGCCGGTTCGGCCTTGCCGTGCGGCGCCGGTCATCCATCCGCCGATCTCTCCGGACGGCCCTGCCGGAGAGATGCGATGACGATCGAGCAGTCCCGAGACGCCCGGTACGACTTCGAGGGGGTGCGAGCTGCAGCCTCCAGCCACGGCCCGGACCTCGCCGACCGCGAGCGTTCCTCGAAAGCCGGCGCCCCCGGCCGGGCCGCGAGCGGCGAGGCGGGCGAGCAGATCGCCACCGCGAGCGAACTCGCCACCGCCATCCAGGCGACGGACATCGTTCGCATCGTCGTTCTCTCGACGCACCGCGAATTCGGCAGCTTCGGCGGGCTGGAGCTTGCCCGGCGGCTGTCGAGCGCCCACCGCGGGACGGTGCTGATCGACCTGACGCCGGATGGCTCGATCGGCGGGCGGATGAGCCTGCCGCCGGACTCGCTCGGCTATGCCGATCTTCTGTCCGGCGGGGCCGGGCTCGCCGACATCATCTACCGCGACCACTACACGTCGACGCACTTCGTTCCGGCCGGCGGCTTCGAAATGGAGAAAGCCGAGGAGGCCGATCTCGCCCATCTCGGCCATGTCCTCGACGCCTTCGCCGAGGCCTACGACTACACCGTCGTCGAGGCCGATCCGCTCGACATTCCCGAACTCCCGGCACTGCTCGACGAGACCACTGCCGTGGTGATCGCGGGCCTGCCGCATATCGACGACCGGATGATCGACGTCGCCGACGATCTGCGCATGATCGGCATCGAGGACATCGTCTTCATGCCGATGGTCCGGCGCCAGAACGAGGGCTGACGAAACCGCCGGTTCAACGCTTCGGTTTCGCCTCCATCCAGCGGATGAGGAGCATCGCCGGCACGACCCAGAGAATGCCGGTGAAGAAGAAATAGAGAAGGTGGACCCAGCCGCTGGCATCGGCGAGATGCAGCGAGGCGTAGGCGGTCGCGAGGACGGCGTAGACCACGACGAGGACGATCAGGGCGATCGTGCCGATGAATTTCTTCAGCCTGATCGGCATCGTTGCTCCTGCCCCTTGCTGCGGGTCCGCTCGACATCTGCCGACATTCACGGCTTTGCGACCATGGGGCCCGCGGCTCGTTCTTGATCGCGGCCGGCTTTGGGTGCAAAGCCCTCGTCCATGAGCACCCTTGCCTATAGCCTCGAACACGAGCCCGCAACCGGCAGAGAACGCGACAGAAGGGCCGTGCGCGTCTGGCTCTATGCCGTCGCGCTGGTCGTCTTCGCCCTCGTCCTCGTCGGCGGGGCGACGCGCCTCACCGAATCCGGCCTGTCGATCACCGAATGGAAGCCGATCCACGGGGTGATCCCGCCGCTGTCGACCGCCGAGTGGCAGGAGGAGTTCGAACTCTACAAGAAGATCCCGCAATACGAACAGATCAATCGCGGGATGAGCCTCGACGGCTTCAAGACCATCTACTGGTGGGAGTGGAGCCACCGGCTGCTCGCCCGCGGCGTCGGCTTCGTCTTCGCTTTGCCGCTCGTCGTCTTCTGGCTGAGCGGGCGGCTCGAGCCGTTCCTGAAGCCGCGCCTCGTCGGCCTTCTCGGACTCGGCGGCCTGCAGGGGGCGATCGGCTGGTGGATGGTCGCCTCGGGCCTCGCGGAGCGGACCGAGGTCAGCCAGTACCGGCTCGCCACCCATCTGACGATCGCCTGCATCATCTTCGCCGCGACGCTCTGGGTGGCCCGCGGCCTGGTGCCGCGACCGGCGGCCGGGCGGGCGCCCGGCCTGTCGCGCCGGCTGGCGCTCGGCATCGTCGCCCTGACGCTCGTCCAGATCTATCTCGGCGGCCTCGTCGCCGGCCTGCGCGCCGGCCTCATCTACAACACCTGGCCGCTGATGGACGGGGCGCTGGTGCCGAGCGGCCTCCTGTCGATCGAACCGGTCTGGCGGAACTTCTTCGAAAGCCACCTGACGGTGCAGTTCGTCCATCGCTGCGGCGCCTATCTGCTTTTGACCGTCACCTTCGTTCACGCGCTGCTTCTCTGGCGTGCGGCGCCGAGGACGCGCGAGGCCGGCGGTGCCATGATCCTCGCCATTGCCGTGCTCGCCCAAGCGGGCATCGGCGTCGCGACGCTGCTGATGGTCGTGCCCATCGACCTCGCCCTGATGCATCAGGCGGGCGGTCTGATCGTCCTGGCGACGGCGGTGATCCACGCCAGGAGCCTCTATGGGGGGTATCCGGCCGCGGTCGTCGAACGGGCGGCGAGCGGCGGTTCGGGCAAGGCGTGGCAGCGTTCACGAGCCCCATAGATGCGACTCTGGCGGCGGGGTCGCTCTGCTCGAACCGGCGGGTGAACGCGGGCCTGATCCATTGAAGCTTCGTCATCCTCGGGCTTGTCCCGAGGATCTACCGCCGCTGTCGCTCCAAGATCTTTACCGACGCTCTTCTGCCCGCGGACGGGCCGATGATCCAACCGCAGGAGATCCTCGGGACAAGCCCGAGGATGACGCCGCGGAGCCGTCAGCGGCTGAAACAAGTCAACGTTCGTACGAGAAACCGCGTCGTCGGTCTTTGCCTCGGCGTTTCACACCAAGAAGCGTGAGTGGAGGGGACGGGGCGCTCGCCCACGTCCTCACTCGTAATCGACGACGCCGTCGAGCGCGTAGTGCTTGACGTTTCTGCGGTTGGCGATCAGCGTCTCGACGCTCGGTTCGCCCTTCATGGCTCTGGCGATGGCGAGCTTGGTCGCCTCGTAGTTCGTCCGGTAGAGATCGGCCTGGTCGAGTTCGGCATGGTCGGCGCAGCGCGGATCGAGCCAGATCATGACGATCATGCAGATCTCGTCGGCCATCGCCTCGGGCAGCGTGCCGTCGATCAGGCAGTCGACGATGGCGTCGCCCGTCGCCGCCTGGACGACGCCGCCGAGGAGTTCGACATAGGCAAGGGACTGGATCGTCGCCTTGGTGGTCATCATCGTCGCCGGGCGGACCATCTGGTTGATGTCGCGGACGACGAACATTCGGGTGTGGCCCTGCACCTGGCCCATCATCCCGGCGAAAGCCTGGCCGACCGGCCCCCTGACCGAGCCGATCAGGACCTCCGGCATGGCATCGGTGAATTGCCCCTCGGCGGCGAGCACCGTCGCCTCGCCGGTGCGGAACCAGATCTCGTTCATCGCGCGTCGCCTTTCGGATCGCAAATCGTTCGCCGAGAGCGATGCGACAGTTCGGCGCCGAACGCAATCGTCGCGATGAGCCAGAACCGGGCCAACGCGTCGAAGCGCCACCTTCGTGAGCCTTTGCGGGACGACCGCGGGAGAGCCGGACGGTCGATAGCTCCCGATCACGGGCGGTTGCACGAAGCTTTGAACGGCATCCTGCCCGAAACGGGGTCCCGCCGCTCGCCAGACGCCGCACATCCCTTACCCTTGAGCGCGAAGACGTCTCAGAGGAGGGCTCAGCATGACCACGACCGCCAAACTCGCATTCGGGGCCGCGCTCTGCGCCGTGGTTGCCGGGCCGGCCATGGCCGGGGAATCGGTGACCTATCAGGCGGCCGGCGCCGATTACGAGGGCTATTACGCCCCGGCGAGCGGCGAGGCGAAGGGGCTCGTCCTCGTCATCCACGACTGGGACGGGCTGACCGACTACGAGAAGAAGCGGGCCGACATGCTCGCCGAACTCGGCTACGACGCCTTCGCCCTCGACCTGTTCGGCAAGGGCAACAGGCCGGAAAGCATGGACGCGCGAAAGGCCGAAACGGGCAAGCTCTATGGCGACCGGGAGGCGATGCTGACCCGCGTCAGCGCCGGTCTGGCCGAGGCGCGCGAGCAGTCGGGCGAGAGCGAAGCCGTCGTCATGGGCTATTGCTTCGGCGGGGCAGGGGTTCTCGAACTCGCGCGGTCCGGCAAGGCCGAGAACGTCGCCGGCTACGCCACCTTCCACGGCACGCTGGCGACGCCGGACGGCCAGAGCTACCCGGACGGCACCGCGCCGATCCTCATCGCCCAAGGCGGCGGCGACACTTCGGTGACGCCGAGCGAGGCCTTCGAACTCTCCAAGACGCTGGAGGACAAGGGCATCACCTACGAACTCGAGGTCTATTCCGGCGCGCCGCATGCCTTCACCGTGTTCGGCTCGGACCGCTATCGCGAGGTGGCGGACGAGGAATCGTGGGAGGCGTTCCAGAGCTTCATGGAGCGATATCTGGGCAAGGAGGGCTGAGACCCATCCGTTTTTTTTGGTCAGTTGAAAACCGCCGGCCTGCCAGACCCGATGGGCCGGCGAAGTCTCAGGAGAAGATGCCCGAGCTTGAAACGCGATCTCGCGCTATGGTGAAGCGCCAGACGATGAACTATTTTCGTTGCGCGTTTTCTCGAAATCCAGGTGTTTCATGTCTGAGATCACGATCAAGTTGTCGGAAGAAATGGAGGGTTTCATCCGGCAGAAACTGGCCTCGGGAGAATACGCCAATTCCAACGAAGTGATCGAGGAGGGACTGAGAGCTCTCGATCGCCGAGAAGATGATTTGGAGCAATGGCTTCAGGACGAAGTCGTCCCGACATATGATCGTATGAAGAGTGACCCGTCACGCGGCATTTCGGCGGCAGAAGTCAGAAGCGAACTTGCGAAAAGGCGCGGTCCCGGCAACACCCGTTGATCCACCATGCGTGCGCTCATCTTCTCGCCCGAAGCGACAGAGCATTTGGGCACGATCGAAAGTTATATTACATCTCGAAGTTCAGTGGAGACGGCGGCGAATTTCGTAAACTCGATCATCGCGTATTGCGAAGGGCTGCCGCAGTTTCCCGAGCGTGGAAGAGCGAGAAACGATCTTCGGCCGGGCCTGCGCCTGGTCGGGTTTCGTCGACGGGTGACGATCGCCTTCTCGGTCGATCCGGAGATGGTCATCATCCTCGGTGTCTACTGGGGTGGCCGCGATGTCGAATATTGGCTCGGCGACCGTTAGGTCGAAGCCGTCGACCCGTCTCCGATCACGGAAACAGCGGCAGCTGCTCGATGCCCGTGGTCTCCTCGATCCCATAGGCGACGTTGAAGTTCTGCACCGCCTGGCCGGCGGAGCCCTTCACCAGATTGTCCAGCGTCGAGATGACGATCGCCCGGCCGGGGATGCGGTCGGGGATGACGTTGACGACGACGTAGTTCGAGCCGCGCACCATCTGGGTCTGGGGCAGGACGCCCTCTTCGGCGACGGTGACGAAAGGCTCGTCCCGATAAGTCTCGACGAGCTGGTCGCGGAGATCCTCGGCCGTCGTCTCGGCGGCGAGCTTGACGTAGCTGGTGCACAGCTCTCCCCGGCTCATCGGGATGAGATGCGGGGTGAAGTTGACCCGCAGGTCGGCGATGCCGGCGGCAAGGCCCACCTCCTGCTCGATCTCCGCCATGTGCCGGTGCTTGCCGACGGAATAGGGCGAGAGGCCCTCGCCGGCCTCGCAGAACAGCGTGTTCTCCTTCAGCCCGCGGCCGGCGCCGGAAACGCCCGACTTCGCGTCGATGACGATGTCGGAGGCATCGATCAGCCGGGCCCGCGCCAGCGGGATCAGCGACAGGAGCACCGCCGTCGGATAGCAGCCCGGGCAGGCGATCAGCCGGGCATCGCGGATTTCGTCGCGATAGACCTCGGTGAGGCCGTAGACGGCCTCCGGCTGGATGTCGGTCGCGCTATGTTCGACATTGTACCATTCCTGATAGACCGCCGGATCGCGCAGGCGGAAATCCGCCGACATGTCGATGATCTTCACGTTCGGGTGGCTGGCGAAGATCTCGCGGGTGATCGTGTGGGTGGTGCCGTGCGGCAGGCCGCAGAAGACCGCGTCGACGGAGCCCCAGTCGGCTTCCTCGACGGTGACGAGATCGGGCAGATCGACATGGGCGAAATGCTTGAAGACGGCCCGCATCGGCTTGCCGGCATGGCTGTTGGCGGTCAGCGCCGCGATCTCCATGTTCGGGTGGCGCAGGGCGAGGCGCACCAGATCCGCGCCCGTATAGCCGCTGGCGCCGAGAACGCCGATCCTGATCTTGTCAGCCATGTCCGTCTCCATGGTTTGGCGGACCTTCGCTTCCTCGTGAAGCGGCCGCCCGGCAGTCGAGGCGGGGTTTAAAGCATTTCCTCCCGGCGTCCAGTGGGGGCGCCCGATGGCGAGGCCGAGAGGTCGCTTCGGCGAAGGCGGCCACAAATCTAATCGCTTGACTCACTGCCGGAAGCTCATAGAACAAAAGTGGAACAAAACACCGGTCCCGGAGTCCAGTCGAAGTGTCGTCCGCAGTTGCCCCCATGACTGCCATAGAGTCATTGCGCGCCCGGATCGAACGGATCGAGGGCGGCCGCCGGCGTGCGAAATCGGCACTTTCCTTCGGTCTCGAGGCGCTGGACGAGCGGCTGCCCGACAAAGGTCTGGCGCGCGGCGTCCTGCACGAAATCGCCGGCGGCGGCCGGACGGCGGGCGACGGGCCGGCGGCGGCGCTGTTTGCCGCAGGGATCGCCGCGCGCACCAGGGGCAAGGTGCTGTGGTGCCTGTCGCGGCCGGATCTCTTCGCCCCGGCGCTCGCCCAGGTGGGGCTTCTGCCGGACCGAGTGATCTATGTCGAGGCGCGGGACGAGAAGACCGTCCTCGCCTGCATGGAGGAGGGGCTCGCCCATGGCGGCCCGGCGGTGGTCGTCGGCGAGGCGGCGCGCCTGTCGATGACCGCCTCGCGGCGTCTCAATCTGGCGGCCGAAAAGACCGGCGCCATCGCCCTTTGCCTGCGCCGCTGGTCGCGGCCGAACGATGCCGCCGAATTCGGCCGGCCGACGGCCGCCGCCACACGCTGGCGCATCTCCGCTCTGCCCGCCGCGCCCCTGCCGGTTCCCGGCGTCGGGCGGGCGCGCTGGCGGGTGGAACTCATCCGATCCCGTGGCGGCGAAACCGTCAATCTCGAACTGGAGGCCTGCGATGCGTCGGGTCGTCTCGCTTTTCCTTCCGACCTTTCCGACCGATCGGCTGCGCCGCCTGTGGAGCGGCCCCGCCGCCGGGCGAGCGCCTGAGAACGGGGCGACCGTCGACCTGCCGCTGGTTCTCCTCGGGCGGGAAAAGAACCGCCGCGTGGTGGTTGCGGCCGACGGCCTCGCGCGGGGGCAGGGGCTGCGCGTCGGCATGGCGGCTGCCAGAGCGACGGCCGCGGTCGCAGAGCTCGACGTCGAGGAGCACGATCCGGCGGCCGATGCCGAGGCGCTGGAAAGGCTGGCTCTGTGGGTGCTGGAGCGCTTTTCGCCGATCGTCGCCGTCGACGGGACGGACGGCATCGTCGTCGATTCCAAAGGCGCCGACCATCTCCACGGCGGCGAGGCGGCGATGCTGAAGAGCCTCGTCGGGCGATTCGCGGTGGCCGGCATCTCGGCCCGCGCCGCCGTCGCCGATACGTGGGGCGCCGCCCATGCGCTGGCCCGCCATGGCGCCGAGCCCGTCTTCGTCGCGCCGCCCAAGCATGGGGCCGCGATCCTGAAGCCCTTGCCGGTCGAGGCGCTGCGGCTGTCTTCCGAAACGTCGGAGGCCCTGCGCGATCTCGGCTTTTCCACCATCGGCGATCTTTCGAACACGCCGCGCGCGCCGCTGGCGCTCCGCTTCGGCGAGGCGCTGACCCGCCGGATCGATCAGGCGGTCGGCCGGCGCTCCGAACCGATCGAGCCGCTGCGCCCGGCCGAAAGCATCGTCGCCAGCCGCAACTTCGCCGAGCCGATCGGCGCGGCCGAAACGATCGCCCGCCATCTCGGCAAGCTGGTGGTGACGCTCTGCGCCGAACTCGAGGAAAAAGGCCTCGGCGTGCGCCGGCTCGATCTCCTCTGCCGCCGGGTGGACGATCGCATCGAGGCGGTGCGGGTTTCGACGGCGCGGCCGGTGCGCGACGTCGGCCGGCTCACCCGGCTTCTCTGCGACAGGATCGAGACGATTGCGCCGGGTTTCGGCATCGAGAAAATGACGCTCGTCGCCACCCTGGCCGAGCCCCTGGCGCCGACCCAGAAGCTCGCATCCCTGACCGACGAGATCCTGCCCGACGTTGCGAGCCTGGTCGACGTGATCGCCAACCGGGTGGGCGAGGAGCGGCTCTACCGTCTGGCGCCGGTCGAAAGCGACGTGCCGGAGCGCTCGGTGCGGCGCATTCCGCCGCTCGCCCCGGAGACCGGCGAAAGCTGGCGGCGCGACTGGCCGCGGCCTGCCCGGCTGCTGAGGCGGCCCGAGCCGATCGAGACCCTGGCGCTTCTGCCCGATCATCCGCCGGCCTCCTTCACCTGGCGGGGCGTCCGCCGCCGGGTGCGCGCCGCCGACGGTCCGGAGCGGATCTTCGGCGAATGGTGGAAGCGCGATGAGGAGCTCTCCGCCGTCCGCGACTATTTCCAGGTCGAGGCGGAGGACGGCGAGCGCTTCTGGATCTTCCGGTCGGGCGACGGCGAAGCGATGGAGACCGGCTCGCAGCGCTGGTTCCTCCACGGTCTGTTCGGATGAGCGGCGCGGTCCGCACGCTGCGTGGTCCCAAGGCCGGTCCGGCCTATGCGGAATTGCAGGTCACGACGAATTTCAGCTTCCTGCGCGGCGCCTCCTCGGCGGAGGAACTCTTCGCCACGGCGGCGCTGATGGGCCTCGACGCGCTCGCCGTCGCCGACCGCAATTCGCTCGCCGGCATGGTGCGAGCCCACGAGGCGGCCAAGGCGACCGGCGTCAGGCTCATCGTCGGTTGCCGGCTGGATCTTTCAGGCAGCCTGCCGGTTCTCGTCTATCCGACGAATCTTCCGGCCTATTCCCGCCTCTGCCGCCTCCTGTCTCGCGGCAAGAGCAGGGCCGGCAAGGGCAAGTGCGATCTCGAATGGGCTGATCTCGAAGAGCATCGGGAGGGGCTGATCGCCGTGCTCCTTCCGGGCCCTGCCGATGCGGACTGCGCCCGTCAGGCCGAGAGGCTCGCCGCCACCTTCGCAGACCGGGCCTATCTGGCGCTCACTCTCTTCCGCCGCCCCGGCGACCGGCTGCGGCTCGAGGCCCTGTCGGATCTCGCGGCAAGGGCGGGCGTGGCGACGGTCGTCACCAACGACGTCCTGTTTCACGAACCCGGCCGGCGCATCCTGCAGGACGTCGTCACCGCGATCCGCCACAACGTCACCATCGACCAATTGGGCTTTCGCCGCGAGCGCCATGCCGACCGGCATCTGAAACCGCCGCAGGAGATGCACCGGCTGTTTTCGCGATACCCGGACGCTCTGGCGCGCACGATCGAGATCGCGGAACGCTGCCGCTTCTCCATGGACGAGATCGCCTACCAGTATCCAGAAGAGCGGGACGATCCGGCGCTCACCCCGCAACAGACGCTGGAGCGGCTGACATGGGAGGGCGCGGCGCAGCGCTATCCGGACGGATTGCCGGACAAGGTGCGGGCGAGCCTTGCCCACGAACTCGCACTGATCGGCCGGCTGAACTACGCTCCCTATTTCCTGACGGTGAATTCCATCGTCCGTTTCGCCCGGTCCGAAGACATCCTGTGCCAGGGCCGCGGCTCGGCGGCGAACTCGGCGGTCTGCTACGTCCTCGGCATCACCGCCATCGATCCGGTCCGCTCCGATCTCCTGTTCGAGCGCTTCGTCTCGGAAGAGCGCCGAGAGCCGCCGGACATCGACGTCGATTTCGAGCACGAGCGGCGCGAGATCGTCATTCAGTGGATCTTCGACACCTATGGCCGCGACCGCGCGGCGCTGTGTTCGACGGTCATCCGCTACCGCACCAAGGGGGCGCTGCGCGACGTCGGCAAGGCCCTCGGCCTGCCTGAAGATCTGATCGCCCAGGTCTCCGGCCAGGTCTGGGGCTGGTCGGAGGGGCCGGTCGATCCGGAGCATCTGAAGGAACTGAACCTCAACCTGTCGGACCGGCGGCTGCGGATGACGCTGGAGCTTGCCGGCCAGCTGCGGGGCTTTCCGCGCCATCTCTCCCAGCATCCGGGCGGCTTCGTCCTCACCAACCAGCGGCTCGACGACCTCGTGCCGATCGAGCCGGCGGCGATGGACGACCGGCAGGTGATCGAATGGGACAAGGACGACATCGACAGCCTGAAATTCATGAAGGTCGACGTGTTGGCGCTGGGCATGCTGTCCTGCATGAAGCGCGGCCTGGATCTCCTGAAAGCGCACAAGCAGATCGACTACGACCTGGCGACGATTCCGGCCGAAGACCAGAAGACCTATGCGATGATCCGCAGGGCCGATACGCTCGGCACCTTCCAGATCGAATCGCGCGCCCAGATGTCGATGCTGCCGCGCCTGAAACCGAGAACCTATTACGACCTCGTCATTCAGGTGGCGATCGTGCGGCCCGGCCCGATCCAGGGCGACATGGTGCATCCCTATCTGCGCCGCCGGGAGGGCAAGGAGAAGGTGAACTATCCCAAGCCCGAGCTGGAAAAGGTGCTCGGCAAGACCCTCGGCGTGCCGCTGTTTCAGGAGCAGGCGATGCGGGTCGCGATCGAATGCGCCGGCTTCACGCCGGGCGAGGCGGACCAGCTGCGCAAGTCCATGGCGACCTTCAAGTTCACCGGCGGCGTCTCGGCCTTCCGCGACAAGCTCGTCGCCGGCATGATGAAGAACGGCTACGAGAAGGACTTCGCCGAGCGCACCTTCCGCCAGCTCGAAGGCTTCGGCTCCTACGGCTTTCCGGAAAGCCACGCCGCCTCCTTCGCCCTCGTCGCCTATGCCTCGTCCTGGCTGAAATGCTGGCACCCGGACGTCTTCTGCGCGGCGCTCCTGAACGCCCAGCCGATGGGCTTCTACGCGCCCGCCCAGATCGTCCGCGACGCCAAAGACCACGGAGTCGGGATCCGGCCCGTCTCGGTGAACCACTCCCGCTGGGACTGTACGCTGGAGCATGAGGAGGATGCCCCGCACGGCGGTTCGGACGACCGCGCGAGCGAGGATCGAGGACGCCCGCCGGAAGACGGAAGCTGCGATCGCCATCTCCCCGTCAGGCTCGGCCTGCGCATGGTCAAGGGCCTCGCCAACCGGGACGCCGCGGCGATCGTCGCCGCCCGGGGCGAGACGCCGTTCGCGTCGGTGGAAGATCTCTGGCGCCGGGCGGGCGTGCCGGTCGCCGCGCTGGCGCGGCTCGCCGAGGCGGACGCCTTCGAGGCCGCGCTGGGGCTGTCGCGGCGCGAGGCGCTCTGGGCGATCAGGGCGCTGAGAGACGAGCCGCTGCCGCTGTTCGCCGCTGCCGGCAAGGCGGCTGCACGACAGGCGGAGGAGGGGGAGGGGGCGACATTGCCGGAGACGGTATCAGCCGCGGCAACGACGCCCGAACTGATCGAGCCGGAGGTGACGCTTCGCAAGATGGCGGCGGGCGGCGAGGTGGTCGGCGACTATCGCCATGTCGGCCTGTCGCTCCGCGCCCACCCGGTGTCGTTCCTGAGGCCGGACCTGTCGAAGCGCCGCATCGTCCCTTGTGCCATGGCGATGGCGAGCCGCGACGGACGCTGGCTGGAGGCGGCGGGCCTCGTCCTTGTGCGTCAGCGGCCCGGCAGCGCCAAGGGCGTCATGTTCATCACCATGGAGGACGAGAGCGGCATCGCCAATCTCGTCGTTTGGCCGAAGACCTTCGAGAAATTCCGCCGCATCGTGCTGACGGCGTCGATGCTGGCCGCCCATGGCCGCATCCAGCGCGAAGGCGAGGTGGTGCATCTCGTCGTTCACAGGCTGACGGATCTGTCTGCCGCTCTGGCCGGCATCGGCGAGCGGGAGGCGCCGTTTCCGCTGCCGCACGGCCGTGGCGACGAGTTCCACCACGGCCCGCCGTCGCCCGATCCGCGCGACCAGCCGCCGCGCGCCATGCGCACGCGGGACATCTACATCCCGGACCTCCACCTCGACACGATCAAGGTGAAGGCGCGGAATTTCCGGTAGGCGGCGCATGGATCCCGCCGCGCCCGAACGCCTCGCTGCCGAGCGAGGCCGGGTCACACCCGGACGCGATCAGCCCGCGAGTGCGCCGGCCAGCGCCTCGACGATGCGGTCCTGCGTCTCCTCGCCGAGATAGGCGTGCATCGGCAGGCTGACGACGTCGCGCGAGAGCGCGTCGGAGACCTTCAGCTCGCCCCCCTCGACCGGGAAATGCTGATAGGCCGTCTGGCGGTGCAGGGGCTTGGGATAATAGATCGCCGTCGGCACGCCCGCCTCGCGCAGCTTCGCCTGCACGGCGCCCCGGTCGGCGCCTTCCGGCAGTCGCACCGTGTATTGGGCCCAGCTCGACACCGCGTCGCGCAGAAGCTTTTGCGGCGTCGCGACGTTCGAGAGCTTCTGGCTGTAGCGCGCCGCGATCTTGCCGCGGGCTTCGATCTCGTCCGGGAAGATCGCCAGCTTTTCCAGGAGGATCGCCGCCTGGAGCGTGTCCATGCGGCCGTTCATGCCGATGCGGATGTTGTCGTATTTGTCTTCGAGGTTCTGGCCGTGGACGCGCAGCGAGGTCATGATCGCCGCCAGATCTCCGTCGTTCGTCTGCACGGCGCCGCCGTCGCCGTAGCAGCCGAGGGGCTTGGCCGGAAAGAAACTGGTCGCGACGACGTCCGCCCAGGCGCTCGCCTGCCGGCCGTCGATCGTGCCGCCATAGCCCTGCGCGGCATCGGCGATCAGCTTCAGCCCGTTCGCATCGGCGATCTTGCGGATCGCCGGATAGTCGGCCGGCTGGCCGAACAGGTCGACGGCGATGATCACCCGCGGCCTCAGCTTGCCGGCCGCCTTCACCTCGGCGATCGCCGCTTCCAGGCTTTCGGGGTCCATGTTGAAGGTCGCCGCGTCGACGTCGACGAAATAGGGGACGGCGCCGAGCCAGGCGACGACTTCGGCCGTCGCCGCGAAGGTGAAGCTCGGGCAGAAGACGGCATCGCCCGGCCGGATGTCCCAGGCCATCAGCGGCAGCGCCAGCGCGTCCGTGCCCGACGCGCAGGAGAGCGTGTGCTCCATGCCGACGAAGCTCGACAGGGCAGATTCCAGCTCGCGGATCTCCGGTCCCATGATGAAGGCGCCGTGGTCGAGCACGGCGGCGATGCGGCGGTCCACCTTGTCGCGGATCCGGTCGCGCTGGGTCTGAAGATCGATGAAGGGAATGGGCTGCATGCTGGTGGCCTTTGCGGACGATGCGAATCGCTGAAAGAGCGGGCTATGGGCGGAGTTGAGCGAAAATGCGCCGCTGCGCCACTCAACTTTGGTGACGGCGGCTTAACGTGGTGATCGCCGAAGGCGCGACGCTGCGACCGAGGCCGGGTGAGGAAGCCGATCCCGCAGCCTCAACCGGCCTTCTTCTCCGCCAGAATGCCGAGCACGTACATCGCCACCGTCGAGCCGGCGATCGCCGTGACGTCGGCATGGTCGTAGGGCGGCGAAACCTCGACCACGTCCGCGCCGACGAATTGCAGGTTCTTCAGGTGGCGCAGCACCGCGAGCATCCTGGCGCTGGACGGGCCGCCGGCAACGGGCGTGCCGGTGCCGGGGGCAAACGCGGCGTCGAGACAGTCGATGTCGAAGGTCAGATAGACATTGGTGCCGCCGGTGCGCTCGTAGATCCTCGCGGCGATCTCGGCGCTCGTCATCTCCTCGACCGCTTCGCCGCCGAGGATCTCGATTCCGCAGGTCTCCGGCGCATGGGTGCGGATGCCGAGCTGGATGGAGGTCGCCGGATCGATCAGCCCGTCCGCTACCGCCTGTTTGACGAAGGAGCCGTGATCGACCCGCGCGGAACCGTCCGCCGCCACGGCGACGGGCCAGGTGTCCTGATGGGCGTCGAACTGGACGAGCGACAGCTTGCCATGCCGCTCGGCATGGGCCTGCAGCAGCGGATAGGTGATCGAATGGTCGCCGCCGAGGGTCAGGAGAAATCCGGTCTTCGCAAGGAGGTCGGCGGCTTCGGCGCGGATCTTCGCATGGGCGGTTTCCGGCAGGCGATAGTCGAGCAGGCAGTCGCCATAGTCGACGACGGCGAGGGCCGCGAAGAGATCGCGGTCGAAGGGATATTGCGGATCGTTGTCGAAGATCACCGATGCCCGGCGCAGGGCCTGCGGCCCGAAGCGTGCTCCCGGGCGGTTGGAGACGGCGCTGTCGAAGGGAACGCCCCAGACGGCGACGTCCGTTCCCGCGACGTCCTTGGAAAAGCGCCGTCGCATGAAGGAGAGGGCGCCGGCATAGGTCGGGTCGGCGGCCGCGCCGAGGCTTTCGGTGGCCGTGAAGGCATGATCGATGGATTTGCCGGACATGTCTTCCCTCTCGCCAACTCTCTTCGGTGCCGCAGTTAGGGCGGGACGCGGAAAAGTCGGAAATGCCGCCGGCGAAATCATTGCGCGGATCACTCAAACAGGTCGAAGCGCGCGCAGCGGCGAGGCTTGCGTCGCGGGCCGCGCCGGTCCACTTTGACGTAAACGTCAATCGGAGGAGACGACTCATGGCCGGAACGCTTCAGGAAAAGACCATCTTCATGTCCGGCGGCTCGCGCGGCATCGGCCTCGCCATCGCGCTGAGAGCGGCGCGGGACGGGGCGAACGTCGTGATCGCGGCGAAAACCGATCAGCCGCACCCCAAGCTGCCTGGAACGATCCACACTGCCGTCGAGGAGATCGAAAAGGCCGGCGGCAAGGGCCTCGCCGTCCTTTGCGACATCCGCGAGGATGCGCAGGTCGAGGCGGCCGTCGCGAAGGCGGCCGAGCACTTCGGCGGCATCGACGTCTGCGTCAACAACGCCTCGGCGATCCAGTTGACCGACACGCTGTCGACCGAGATGAGGCGCTACGACCTGATGAACGGCGTCAACGCCCGCGGCACCTTCCTCGTCTCGAAATGCTGCATCCCGCACCTGAAGAAGGCGGAGAACCCCCACATCCTGACGCTGTCGCCGCCGCTCGACATGCAGGCGAAATGGTTCGCCGGGCACGTCGCCTATTCGATGGCGAAGTTCGGCATGTCGATGGTGACGCTCGGCCTCGCGGAAGAGCTGAAGGCCGACGGCATCGCCGCCAACTCCCTCTGGCCGCTGACGGTGATCGACACGGCGGCGGTCAGGAACGTCCTCGGCGGCGCCCCGCTGGCGGCGATGAGCCGGTCGCCGGAGATCGTCGCCGATGCGGCCCATGCGATCCTGACGAAGCCGTCGCGGGAATTCACCGGCCGCTTCGTCATCGACGAGCTCCTGCTGATGGAAGAGGGTGTCACAGATTTCTCGAAATACGGGCCGGAGACCGGCGTGCCGATGGCGGACTTCTTCGTCCCGGACGAAGCCTTCGCAAAGGCGGCGACGAAGGTGCGTCAGCAACCCGGCAGCCACTGAGCTTCCGTCAGGCAGCGGTTCCAGAGCCCCTCGTCCCGAGGTGATCCGCCGCTCGCAAGAGCGGCGAATCACCTCGAAGGGCGAGGGGCGGCACCGCAGGATGAGGGCGTTCGGATTTGCGGCGCTCCGGGCAATCGCAACGACGAACGGCCGCGGCTGATGCCCAGCCGCGGCCGTTCCGAATTCGCAGGCTCTGCCATGGCTCTAACGCGTGAGCCGGCCCGGCAGAAGAAGCCTACTTGATCTTCGTCTCGCGGAACTCGACGTGCTTGCGCGCGATCGGGTCGTACTTGGTCTTGGTGATCTTGTCCGTCATCGTGCGCGAGTTCTTGCGCGTGACGTAGAAAAAGCCGGTGTCGGCGGTGGACAGCAGCTTGACCTTGATGGTGGTCGCCTTGGCCATGGTCTTCCTCGTTTGATGTTACGCAGGAACGATCCCGGTCGGGCGAACCCTTCCGCAATCGACCGCTGGCCTGCGCCGATGGAGTTTTCGCCGGGCGGAGCCGAAGGGGGATTCCCGCAGATACAGCGAGCCGCCCGTCGCGCAGCGCCGGCAAATTCGGCCGGACAATAGCCATGAGCGCGCTTCTGTCAAGGCTTTGTCCGTATGACGGCGACGAGACCCGGCATGTCTGCCTCGGTCGAAACGGGCGGTCACGATGACCGTGCGGCGACCATGCGCCCGAGCGCCAAAGCGAGATAGATCGCGAAGAAGACCGCCAGCGACCAGGCGAAGCCGCCCGGCCCGAAGAGGTCCATGGCGCTGCCGATCGCCTGCGGGCCGACCAGCATGCCGGCGGAATAGCAGAAGATGAAGGCGGCGTTGGCGTCGGCGAGATCCGCGGCTGGCAGGCGGGAGCCGAGATGGGCGAGGCCGACGGTGTAGAGCCCGGCGACGACACCGCCCCAGACGAAGAGCACCGAGGCCATCAGCCACCAGTCATGCACGAGAATCGGCAGGCAGAGCGTCCCGACGAGGCCGACGGCGGCACAGATCGCCAGCAGCGTGCGGCGGTCGCGCACCCGGTCGGACAGGAGTCCGATCGGGATCTGCATCACGACGTTGCCGATGCCGACGGCAGTGAGAAGCTGCGCGGCGGCGGCTTCCGAAAAGCCCACCCGCTCGCCGAAGACCGGGAAGAGTGTGAAGCCGCCCGACTCCACCGCGCCGAAAATCAGCACGGCGCCGGTCGCCGTCGGGACCGCGTAGACGTAGCGCCAGAACGAGCCCCTGCGGCGGTCCTTGGAAATCGCCGGCTCCCGATCCCAGGCGAAGAAGAGCGGGATCGCCGACAGGAAGATGACGCCGGCGCCGATCCCGAAGGGCAGGAAGCCCTCGGATCCGGTCTGCGAGAAGATCCACGGCCCGGCGGCGAAGCCGAGCGACAGCACCGTCGCGTAGATGCCGAGGACGAGCCCGCGCTTGCGGGGCGGCGCCGAGGCGTTGATCCAGAATTCGGACAGGACGAAGAGCGCGGTGATCGAGAAGTGGAAGGTCAGCCGCAACGGAAACCACGTCCAGAACGGCGTGAAGACGTAAAAGCCGATCGCCGAGAGCCCGGCGACGACGATCGCCGCCAGCATCGCCACGCGGACCCCGATGCGCTGGGCGATCGGGGTGACCAACGGGGCGGCGGCGAGGGAGGCGAGGCCGGCGACGGCGGAATTGGCGCCGATCAGCGACGCCGAGATGCCGCGTCGCTCAAGGATGACGCTGAGCAGCGGCAGCCCGAGACCGAGCGCGATGCCGACCGCCGAGATCGAGGCGATGGCGGCTGCGGCCGATAGCCAGTCGACGGATTCGAGCTCGGCCTCGGCTTCGGCGACGATGTCGTCCGCGGTCGATCGATCCAAGGTGCTATCCCCGATGCGTGCGAGCCGGCGGCAGGCCCGACGCCGCGGCGAAGCGGCGGCAGGCCAGCGCCGGCGATGTCGATGCGCCCGAAAGCCCGGCCGGGGCCCGGAAGCGCTGTGGATCTCCGATCTTGCGTCTCATCGCTAGACGAGATCTCTCTGGAAGCGGCCGTCGACCACCCGGTAGAACGGCATCTTCACCGTAGCGTCCTGCCATGAGCCGTCCGCGATCCGCGCCATGACGTCGCCGAGCACGGCCCGGGTGATGGGCGCGATGGAATGATCGTCCAGCGCGTCCGCCGAGATCCATCCGACCCGTTCCAGCTCGTCCGTCGGCGGATCGAAGCTTTCGCCGATCCCGGCAATCGACGACGCGCCGATGACGAAAAACCGCGTGTCGAAGCGCCGTGGAGCCCCATCCGGTGTGATCGCCCGGGCGACCGGGACCAGCGCCTCCGCCGCCGGCGTCACGCCGCGCTCGGCGAAAATGGCGAAGGCCGGTGGCATTGGTCCGGCAGGGGGGCCGTCCCCGGCGATCAGCAGGCCGGTTTCCTCGTAAGTCTCGCGGATCGCCGCGAAGGCGAGCGCGCCGGCATGAACGGCTGTGAAGTCTGCGGAGACGCAGCCCGTCAGCCGTTCGAGGACCGGGCGGGAGAGCGGGGTGCCGGCGGCGAGATCGCGATCGCACGCGTCGACGCGGCCCCCGGGAAAGACGAAGCGGTTCGCCATGAAGACGTGCCGTGCGCCCCGCATTCCCATCAGGAAGCGCGGCAGATCCGCGCGTTCGTCCACGATGATCAGCGTCGCCGCGTCGTGGACCCGCGCTCCTTCGTCGCCCCGCGCGACGACCTCCCGCCGCTCGGCTTCGAGGCCCTCGAGCAGCGAGGCGCCGATCGTCACCCGCGATGCTCCCCGGGCTGCGGCTCGTCGGAAAAGCCGCCCATCTTCAGGGCCCATTGCAGACCGATGGTCGCGCCCTTCAGCGGCTGCATCAATGCCAGGCTGAGGAGGATGGTGACGGGCACCCAGATCGCCAGATGCTGCCACATGGTGAGCTCGACGGCTTCCTCCATCCCCATGAAGCCGGCGACGACGATGTGGCCGACGATGAAGATGGTGAGATAGGGCGGCAGGTCGTCGGCGCGGTGGTGATGCACCTCGAGGCCGCACACGCCGCATTCGTCGACCGACTTGACGAAGCTCTTGAACAGCCGGCCCTCGCCGCATTGCGGACAGCGAGACTTGAAGCCGCGCCAGAGGGACCGGCCGATCGGCCGCTCTTCGGCGCTCGGGCGCCAATCGGCGTCTGCGGCCGAAACCGCGTTGCCCATCTCGGTCATCGCCTTCTCCTCACCTTCGCCTTGACGTTCCGGTCGCGGTCCTTGAGGCGGCCGCGCTTCTGCGTCTTGTGGAACGAGCCGGTGGCACGCGGCAGTGCGCGCGGCTCGCTCAGCATTTCGAACTGCAGCGAACCCGCCAGCGGCAGGGCCTGGACGAGGCGGACCTCTACCGTATCGCCGAGGCGATAGCCATGGCCGGAGCGATCCCCGACCAGGCTGTGGGTGGCCTCGTCATAATGGAAGTATTCGTTGCCGAGGGTGGCGATCGGCACGAAGCCGTCGGCGCCGTAGGTCGGCAGCTGGACGAAAAGCCCGGCCTTGGTGACGCCCGCGACGCGGCCGTCGAAGCTCTCGCCGACCCGCTCGGCGAGGTGATGGGCGATCAGCCGGTCGACCGTGTCGCGCTCGGCCGCCATGGCGCGGCGCTCGGCCCGCGAGATCTCCTCGGAGGTCTCGGCCAAGAGTTCCTCGTCCTCCTTCGACAGGCCGCCTTCGCCGAGGCCGAGGGCGGTCACGAGGGCGCGATGGACGATCAGATCGGCATAGCGGCGGATCGGCGAGGTGAAATGGGCGTAGCGGGCGAGATTGAGACCGAAATGGCCGAGATTGTCCGGGGTGTAGACCGCCTGCGACTGGGATCGCAGCACCACCTCGTTGACCAGTTGCTCGTTGTCGCCGCCCTTCACCCGTTCGAGGATCTGGTTGAAGTGCGAGGGCCGCAGGGAACCGGCCTTGGCGAGCGAGATGTCGAGGCTCTTCAGGAATTCGCGCAGACCCTCGAGCTTCGACAGCGACGGCGCGTCGTGGGCCCGGTAGATCAGCTGCTGGCGCTGCTTCTCCAGGCTTTCGGCCGCCGCGACGTTGGCGAGGATCATGAACTCCTCGATCAGCTTGTGGGCGTCGAGGCGGAGCGGCACGACGACCTTCTCGACCCGGCCGTTCGCATCGAGCTTCAGCCGCCGCTCGGGCAAATCGAGATCGAGCGGCTGCCGCCGCTCGCGGGCCTGCCGCGACAGCCGGTAGGCCTCCCACAACGGCTTCAGCACGGTCTCGACGACGGCGGGGTCGACGTCGCCCGTCGCCCCGTCGATCGCCGCCTGCGCCTGTTCGTAGGCGAGCTTGGCGCGGCTCTTCATCATCACGCGGTGAAACGTGTGCCGGCGCTTCTCGCCATCGGCACCGAGGATCAGCCGGACGGCGAGGGCAGGGCGCTCCACGCCCTCGCGCAGCGAGCAGAGATCGTTGGAGATCCGCTCGGGCAGCATCGGCACGACCCGGTCGGGGAAATAAACCGAATTGCCCCGCAGCCGCGCCTCGTTGTCGAGCTTGGAACCCGGGCGGACATACCAGGAGACGTCGGCGATCGCGACGGTGACGACGAAGCCGCCGGGATTGGCCGGATCCTCGTCCGGCGCGGCATGGACGGCGTCGTCGTGGTCCTTCGCGTCGGCCGGATCGATGGTGACGAGCGGCAGCTTGCGCCAGTCCTCGCGGTCCTTCATGCCGGCGGGGCCGGCCTTTTCGGCCTCCTCCAGCACGGCTTTCGGAAAGACGTGCGGAATGCCGTGGGCGTGCAGCGCGATCGAGGAGATCGCCTTTTCCGAGTTCAGCGACCCGACGACCTCGACGATCGTCCCCGTCGGCAGGCCGATGCGCCGACGCGGGCCGGCCTCGACTTCGACGAGATCGCCGTCCCTGGCATCCTTCGTGTCGCCGGGCGGGATCATGTATTCGGACTGCTTGCGCTCGACCGGCTCGACCCGGCCGCCGCCGCCGGGCATCGCCCGGAAAACGCCGAGCGCCAGGCTGCGGCGCTTTTCGAGGACGCGGATGATCCTGAGGTGGCGTTCGCCGGTTGCGTCGTTCTCGTCATCCGGTTCGACGACCCGGGCGAGAATGCGCTCGCCGACGCCGGGAGCCTGGCCCTTGGCGCGATCGACGCGGACGGGGATGCTCGGCGGATCTCCGTCCTCGACACGGTCCCAGGTGACGGGCTCGGCGACGAGCGCGCCGTCTTCGTCGCGGCGGCGGATCTCGAAGACGCCGACCGGTGGCAGCGCACCGGGGGTCTTGAACCTGCGGCGGTCGCCGGAAATGACGCCGTCCTCCTGCAGCTCTTTCAGGAGGTGCTTCAGCGCGATGCGGTCGTCGCCCTTGACGCCGAAGGCTTTGGCGATCTCGCGCTTCGACGCCCGGCCGGGATTGTCGGCGACGAAGCGCAGCACCGCTTCTCTGGTGAGCGTCGGGGTCTCGTCCTCGCCGGCCTTGCGCCTCGCCATGGCGTCAGTCCGCGTCCCAGGGGACGCCGTCGGACGCCTCCGCCGAAACCTTCGATTTCGCCGCAGAAGTCTTGGAAGCCGAGCCTCCCTTCGCCTTGGTCGCGGTCTTCGCCCTGGCCGGCTTGGTCTCGCCGTTCTCGGCGCCGGAAGCCTTGCCGTTGGCGGCCTTTTTCGCCGGCGCCTTCTTGGTCGAGGACGCGGCCTTCTTCTTCGCCCCGGAGGTCTTGGCGCCGGTCTTCTCGGCCCGCTCGTTGAGGATCTGGATCGCCTCTTCGAGCGTCACCGAGGCCGGGTCCTTGCCCTTGGGAAGCGTGGCATTGATCTTGCCGGTGTTCACATAGGGCCCGAAGCGGCCGTCCCGGACGGTGATCTCGCCGCCCAGCGTCGGATGTTCGCCGAGCGTCGCGATCGCAGCGGGCTTCGCCCGGCCCCGCGCGCCCTTTTCCTTCTTTTCGGCGATGACGGTGACGGCGCGGTTCAGGCCGACCTCGAAGACGTCCTCGATGGTCTCCAGATTGGCATACATGCCGTCATGCTGGAGAAACGGACCGTAGCGACCGAGGCCGGCGAGGATCGGCTTGCCGCTCTCGGGGTGCAGGCCGACTTCGCGCGGCAGCGACAACAGCCGCAGCGCCTTTTCCAGATCGATTTCGGAGGCCTGCCAGCCCTTCGGCAGCGAGGAGCGCTTGGCTTCCTTGCCCTCGCCGCGCTGGACGTAGGGGCCGAAGCGGCCGGAGCGGAGCGTCACCGGCTCGCCGGTCTCCGGATCGGTGCCGAGATCCTTCGGCCCGTCGGCCGTCTCCCCGTCGGCACCGTCGGCCGTAAAGCTCGTGCCGAGCTGGCGGGTGTAGCCGCATTCGGGATAATTCGAGCAGCCGACGAAGGCGCCGAACTTGCCGAGCTTCAAGGACAGCTTGCCGTCGCCGCAGCGCGGGCAGGCGCGGGGATCCGTGCCGTCCTCCTTGGGCGGGAAGACCAGCGGCGCCAGCTCCTCGTTGAGCGCGTCGAGGACGTCGGAGACTCGCAGCTCCTTGGTGCCTTCGACATGGCCGGAAAAATCCTGCCAGAAGTCGCGCAGAACCTCTTTCCAGGACAGTTCGCCCGCCGAGATCTTGTCGAGCTTTTCTTCCAGATCCGCGGTGAAGTCGTATTCGACGTAGCGCTCGAAGAAATTGTGCAGGAAAGCGGTGACCAGCCGGCCCTTCGCCTCGGGCAGGAGCTTCTTCTTGTCGACGACGATGTATTCGCGGTCCTGCAGCGTCTGCAGCGTCGCGGCGTAGGTCGAGGGACGGCCGATGCCGAGCTCTTCCATCCGCTTGATCAGCGAAGCTTCGGAAAAGCGCGGCGGCGGCTCGGTGAAATGCTGGTCGGCGTCGATGCTCCTGCGCTCGACGCTCTCCTTCGCCGCCATCTGCGGCAGACGGGCGTCGTCGCCGTCCTCGTCCGTGTCGGAGGCGGATTTCGAATCGTCGCGATGGTCGACATAGGCGGCGAGGAAGCCGTCGAACTTGACCACCTGGCCGGATGCCCTGAGCTTCGCCGTCTTGCCGCCGCCCCTGGCGTCGATGTCGACGGTGGTGCGCTCGATCTCGGCCGAGGCCATCTGGCTGGCGATGCCGCGCTTCCAGACGAGGTCGTACAGCCGGAACTGGTCCGGATCGAGGAAGCGCTTCACCTCCTGGGGCGAGCGGGTGAAATCGGTCGGGCGGATCGCCTCGTGGGCCTCCTGGGCGTTCTTCGCCTTGGTCGAATAGTAGCGCGGTTTGTCCGGTACGTATCTGGCGCCGAAGCCCGAACCGATCGCTCCTCGGGCACCCTCGATCGCCTCGGGCGCCATCTGCACGCCGTCCGTTCGCATGTAGGTGATGAGGCCGACAGTCTCGCCGCCGAGGTCGACACCCTCGTACAGCCGCTGCGCCACCTGCATGGTGCGCGAGGCCGAAAAGCCGAGCTTGGCGGAAGCGGCCTGCTGCAGGGTCGAGGTGGTGAAGGGTGGGCCGGGGTTGCGCCGGGTCGGCTTCGCCTCGACGCTCTCCACCGTGAAGGTCGACGCGTCGAGCATCCGCTTGATCGTGCCGGCGACGTCGCCATTCTTGACGGTCAGGCGCTGGATCTTCTCGCCGTCGAAGGCGGTCAGCCGCGCATCGAAGGCCTCGCCGCGCAGCGTCGCCAGATGGGCGACGATCGACCAGTACTCCTCCGGGACGAAGCGCTCGATCTCGGCTTCGCGGTCGCAGACGAGGCGCAGCGCCACCGACTGGACGCGGCCGGCCGAGCGGGCGCCGGGGAGTTTGCGCCACAGGACCGGCGAGAGCGTGAAGCCGACCAGATAGTCGAGCGCGCGCCGGGCGAGATAGGCGTCGACCAGCGGCTCGTCGATCTGCCGCGGATTGGCCATGGCGTCGAGCACGGCCTTCTTGGTGATCGCGTTGAAGACCACGCGGCTCACCGGCTTCTTGCCGAGCGCCTTCTTCTGCCGCAGCACCTCGAGGACGTGCCAGGAGATCGCCTCGCCCTCGCGGTCGGGGTCGGTTGCGAGAACGAGGCCGTCGGCCCCCTTCACCGCCTGGGCGATCTCGCTCAGCCGCTTCTGGGACGGCTTTCCGACCTCCCAGCTCATGGCGAAGTCCTCGTCCGGACGCACCGAACCGTCCTTCGGAGGCAGATCGCGAACATGGCCGTAGGAGGCAATGACCTTGTAGCCGTTGCCGAGATATTTGTTGATCGTCTTCGCTTTGGCCGGCGATTCGACGATGACGACGTCCATAAGAGTCCTGTTCGCGTGAGGGCGTGGCAGTTCGACCTCGGACCGTGTCGGTTCGGCATGAACCGGGCGCGAGGCATGCGACAGATGGACAGTCACGCCGGAGCGGTCAAGCCCGAAGCGTCCTCCGGCGCTCGTGGTTGCAACCATTAGACGAACGTGTTTATAACCATGCAACCGAACGAAAAGGCTGGCAGCGGGCAGTTTCCGCGCGGAAAGCCACAATCCATGTCGAGTTCAGAAGCATGAAAGAAGACGGCAGCGATCCACGCGCGAATCTCGAATATGTTCGCGACATGATCGAACAACTGAAGGTCGTGTCCGGCGTCGAGAAGGGTGCGATTCTGCTCTACTTCCTCGACATGGCGAAGCTGGAGACGGAAGCGTGGATCGCCCGTCTCGATCAGGCGGCCGAGGGTCCGCCTGCCTGAGCTTTTCCCGCGAGAGCCTGCCGGACGGCAGCCCTACAGGAGAAGCGACACCATACCGCCTGCATGGCGCTCGAGCCGGCCGGCAAGGTCGAGTTCGAGAATCACCAGCTGGACGGCGCCGGGCGAGATCCCGGTGTGCACGATGATCTCCTCGATCGACACCGGGGTCGGCCCGAGGGTTTCGACGATCCGGGCCCGCTCGGTTTCCGAGGCTTCTTCCATCGGCCCCTCCATCTCGGGCTCGCCCAGCGCAGCGTCGTCCGACTGGTCTGACCGCTTCGCCAGCGGGTCCAGCGCTTCGATCACGTCGGCGGGCTCGCAGGCGAGGATCGCGCCGTCGCGAATCAGCCGGTTGGTGCCGGCGGCCCGCGGGTCGAGCGGCGAGCCAGGGACGGCGAAGACCAGGCGGCCGAACTCGCCCGCCAGCCTGGCGCTGATCAGCGATCCCGAGCGCAGGGCCGCCTCGACCACGAGAAGTCCCAGCGACAGCCCGGCGACGAGCCGGTTGCGCCGTGGAAAATCGATCGCCCGCGGTGTCCAGCCGAAGGGCATTTCGGAGACGAGCGCGCCGCCCTCGTCGACGATCTTTCGCATCAGCGGGCGGTTTTCCAGCGGGTAGGGCCGATCGAGGCCGCCGGCGAAGACGCCCACCGTCCCGGTGGCGAGCGCCGCGTCGTGGGCGGCGGCGTCGATGCCGCGGGCAAGGCCGGACACGACGACATAGCCGGCCTTGCCGATCCCGGTGGAAAACATCCGCGTCAGCTTGATGCCGGACAGGGAGGCGTTGCGGGCGCCGACGATGGCGAGGGCCGGCCGTTGCAGGCAGGCGGCATCGCCCATCAGCGCCAGCACCGGCGGGGCGTCGGCGAGGCTGCGCAGATGCACCGGATAGTCCGGCTCGCCGCGGCAGACGAAGCGCGCGCCGAGCTTTTCAGCCCGGGCCATTTCCTCGCTCGCTGCCGCTTCGGAGCAGACGACGATCCGCCGGCCGCCGCGCGAGGCGAGATCGGGCAGGGCTTCCAGGGCAGCCGCCGCCGTGCCGAAGCGGTTGACGAGTTCGCGAAAGGTGACCGGCCCGACGTTCTCGCTGCGGATCAGCCGCAGCCAGGACAGTCGCATCGCCTCGGTCAGGACGACGCCGCGCCGCGGCGCGGCGGGAAGGCTCATGCCGCCTCTCCCGAACTACGGTCGGGCGGTTTGCGGCCGCGTGTCGGGTCTGCGGATCGCATCCTCATGCCTTGCCAGCCCCGATCCTCGGCTCGGTCCCGGCGACGAGCCGGCGGATGTTGGCGTGATGGCGGATATACACCAGCACCGTGAGGATCGCCGTCAGGATCGCGGCGGCGGGATAGCCGAGGAAGAAGTAGGCGATCGGCACCAGCAGCGTCGCCGTCAGGGCGGCGAGGGACGAATAGCGTGTGAGATAGGCGACCGAGAGCCAGGCGATGGCGAAGACGACGACGCCGAGCGGGGCGATGCCGAGCAGGATGCCGAGATAGGTGGCGACGCCCTTGCCGCCCTTGAAGCCGAGCCAGACCGGGAAGAGGTGGCCGAGGAAAGCGCCGACGCCGGCAGCAGCCGCATAGAACGGCCCGAGATAAGAGAGCGCGACGAAGACCGGCACCGTCCCTTTCAGAATGTCGCCGAGAAGCGTCAGCGCCGCCATCGCCTTGTTGCCGGTTCTCAGCGCATTGGTCGCGCCGATGTTGCCCGAGCCGATCTTGCGGATGTCGCCGAGGCCGAAGACGTAGCCGAGGACGAGACCGAAGGGGATCGAGCCGCAGGCATAGCCACCGGCGAGGCAGACGACTGCCCAGCCGAGATTCAGGGACGCATCCTCCAGCAAGATATCTCCTCCGTCTTCGATCCTGAGGCCGCCGCTTTGCCGGCCGATCGCCCTCTATGGCCCCGATCCGCTGGTCGGCTTACGCGCGCCCCCGCGCCTATCGTGCCGCTTCGAAGACTGTGCGGCCCGCGACGATCGTCCGCAAGACCTGGCCGGCGAAGCGGGCGTTCTCGAAGGCGGAATTCTTCGAGCGCGAACGGATCAGATCCTCGGTGAAGACGAAGGGCCGGTCGAGGTCGACGAGGACGAGATCGGCCGGCGCGCCGGGTTTCAGCGTGCCCTGATCGAGCCCCAGAAGCGCCGCCGGCGCGCTGGTCATCGCCTCGACGACCCGCATCAGCGGCACGGCGCCCGAATGATGGAGCCTGAGAGCCGCCGGAAGCAGCGTTTCGAGACCGATCGCGCCGGCCTCCGCCTCGGCGAAGGGGCGGCGCTTGTCGTCGGCGTCCTGCGGGTCGTGGGAGGAGACGATGACGTCGACGGTGCCGTCGGCGAGCGCCTCGACCATGGCGAGGCGGTCTTCCTCGCGCCGCAGCGGCGGCGACAGGTGGAAATAGGTCCGGTACTGGCCGACGTCGTTCTCGTTGAGCGACAGATGGTTGATCGACACGCCGGCGGTGACGGCGAGGCCGCGTCGCTTGGCGTTGGCGACGACGGCCGCCGATTCGCCGAGCGAGATCTTCGCCGCGTGATAGCGGCAGCCGGTCAGCGCGGCGAGGCGGAGGTCGCGCTCCAGCGGGATGATCTCGGCCTCGCCCGGAATGCCGGGGAGCCCCAGCCACGAGGCGTAGAGGCCCTCGTTTATGACGCCGCTGCCGGCGAGCGCCGCGTCCGTCGTCTCGTGCATGACGACGGCGCCGAAATCCCGGGCATAGGTCATGATGCGGCGCATCAGGGCCGGGTCGGCGAGGGTCTTGCGCCCTTCCGTGAAGGCCTTTACGCCGGCGTCGGCGAGAAGGCCGATCTCGGTCATCTCCCTGCCTTTCAGCCCTTTGGTGAGGGCCGCGGCGGGAAACACGTTGACGAGGGCGGTGTCCCTGGCCGTGCGCATGACGAATTCGGCGATCGCCACGTCGTCGATTACCGGATCGGTGTCCGGCATGGTCAGGATCGAGGTGACGCCGCCGGCGGCCGCGGCGCGGGAAGCGGAGGCGATCGTCTCGCGGTGCTCACCGCCCGGCTCGCCGATGAAGACGCGGGCGTCGACGAGGCCGGGCAGGGCGGTGAGGCCGCTGCCGTCGATCAACATGGCGCCCTCCGGCCGTCCCTGATTGAGCGCGTCGGGGCCGGCGGCGGTGATCACCCCGTTCTCGACGACGATCGTGCCGACGGCATCGAGCTTGCGGGCGGGGTCGACGATGCGGATCGTCTCGACGACGAGGGGGCGCTCGCTCATGTGTTGCCCTCCGCCGAGAGGCCGATGAGATGTTCGATCACCGCCATGCGCACCGCGACACCCATCTCGACCTGCTCCTCGATCACGCTCGCCGGGCCGTCGGCGATCTCCGAGGCGATCTCGACGCCGCGGTTCATCGGCCCCGGATGCATGACCAGCGCATCTGGCTTGGCATGAGCGAGCTTCGCCGCATCGAGCCCGAAGTAGCGGAAATATTCGCGCACCGAGGGGACGAAGGCACCCTCCATGCGCTCGCGCTGCAGCCGCAGCATCATCACCACGTCGGCGCCCTTCAGCCCCTCGTCCATGCGGCGGAAGACCCTGACGCCCATCTGGTCGATGCCGCTCGGCAGAAGCGTCGAAGGCGCGACGACGCGCACCTCGGCGCCGAGCGCGTTGAGGAGGAGAATGTTCGAGCGGGCGACCCGGCTGTGCAGGACGTCGCCGCAGATGGCGACGACCAGCCGGGCGATCCGGCCCTTGTGGCGGCGGATCGTCAGCGCGTCGAGCAGCGCCTGGGTCGGATGTTCGTGGGCGCCGTCGCCGGCATTGACGACGGAGCAGGCGACCTTCTGGGCGAGCAGCGCGACGGCCCCGGCCGAATGGTGCCGGACGACGAGGAGATCCGGCCGCATGGCGTTCAGCGTCATCGCCGTGTCGATCAGCGTCTCGCCCTTCTTCACCGAGGAGCTCGCCACCGACATGTTCATGACGTCGGCGCCGAGCCGCTTGCCGGCGAGCTCGAACGAGGCCTGCGTCCGGGTCGAAGCCTCGAAGAACAGGTTGATCTGGGTGCGCCCCTTCAGCACCGACTTCTTCTTCTCGACCTGCCGCGAAACGGCGACTTCCGCCTCGGCGAGATCGAGGAGTTCGGTGATGTCCTGGGGCGAAAGGCCGGCGATGCCAATGAGATGGCGGCGGCCGGTCGGAAGGCTTTGGGCGGGTGCGATCATCAGGAACAAGGCCTATAAGGTTTTCCCGTATGTGCGGCAAGAACTCCGCAACCCGAGAAAACGAGAAGGCAGCGTGATGGCCGAGACGTTTCCCGCCACCCACGAGGTGTTCAACCAGTCTTCGGACTATGCCGGCTTCAACGCCTATCGCTCCGATCCGCTGCTGAAGCTTTTGACGGCGGCCTTTCCGCCGGACGTCGTCGTTTCCCTCGACCAGCATGGCCGCTTCTGCGGCTCGCACGAGGCGCACGATCTCGCCCGGCTCGCCAATCTGGAAAAGCCGTCGCTGCGCCGTTTCGACGAGAAAGGCCGGCGTCTCGAAATGGTGGATTTCCACCCCGCCTACCACGCGCTGATGCGCCGCTCGGTGGCCGAGGGTCTGAGTTCCTCGATCTGGTCGGGAGCCGATTCGGAGGCGGGCATCCGCCACCGCGCACGGGCCGCCCGCTTCTACATGAGCGCCGGCGTCGAATGCGGACATCTCTGCCCGATCACCATGACCAGCGCCTCGGTCGCGGCGCTCGCCGCGGAGCCGGGGCTGCGGGAGGCCTGGCTGCCGCTGATCGCCTCGCGGCAGTACGATCCCGGCGTCAAGCCGCCGATGGAGAAGGCCGGCCTCACCCTCGGCATGGGGATGACCGAAAAGCAGGGCGGCACCGACGTTCGGGCCAACACCACACGGGCCGTCCAGCTCGGCGACGGGCGATATGCGATCACCGGCCACAAGTGGTTCCTGTCGGCGCCGATGTGCGACGCCTTCGTGGTTCTGGCCCAGACCGATGCGGGCCCGTCCTGTTTCCTGATGCCCCGGCGCCGCTCCGACGGCACGCTCAACGGCCTTTTCGTCCAGCGTCTGAAGGACAAGCTCGGCAACCGCTCCAATGCGTCCTCCGAGGTCGAGTTCGTCGAGGCCGAAGCCCATCCGGTCGGCGAGGCGGGCAGGGGGATTGCCACCATCCTCGACATGGTGACGCTGACGAGGGTCGATTGCGCGCTCGCCTCGGCCGGGCTGATGCGCGGCGCGCTGGCGGAGGCCGTCCACCACTGCCGCGAGCGCAAGGTTTTCGGCAAGCACCTGATCGATCAGCCGCAGATGGTCCGCGTCCTCGGCGAACTCGCCCTCGACTGGGTCGGGGCGACGGTGCTGGCCTTTCGCCTTGCCGAGACCCTCGATCGGCGGGATGCCGCGCCGGACGATGCCGAGGCGAAGGCCTGGGCCCGGGTGATGACGCCAGTGACGAAATACTGGGTCTGCAAGCTCGCGCCGGCCTTCACCTACGAGGCGATGGAATGCCTCGGCGGCAACGGCTACGTCGAGGACGGCCGTCTCGCCCGCGCCTATCGCGAGGCGCCGGTCAATGCCATATGGGAGGGCTCCGGCAACGTCGTCGCGCTCGACCTGCTGCGGGTTCTGAAGCGCGACCCCGGTGCCTTCGAGACGGTCATCGCCACGATCGAGCGGGATCTCGGCGACGGTGCCGGCGGAACGCCCGGCGTCCTCAGGGCGGCGGTCGACGTCGTCCTGTCCGACGAGGGCTCCTGCCGGCTCCTCGCCGAGCAGCTGGCGCTGGCCGCCGCGAGCGCCAGCCTGAAGCGGCTCGGCCTCGGGCCGATCGCCGCGGCTTTCGCCGAAACCCGCCTCGGCGGCGTCTTCAACCACACCTACGGGATGATGGATCCGCGCCACGACTGCCGCGCCATTCTCGACGACCTCTGCCCGCCGCTGCGCTGACGCTCCGTCGTGAACCGGCCCGAAACCCGGAAATGCCGGGCTCGTTAAGCATGTCTCGGCGAAGGCGTTGCCGGGCGAAACCGAAAAAGCGATGGTGCCGTTAACCGATCGGTAACCATTGATGACGGGAAAGATGCCGTGACGAACCGCATCGCATCCATTTTTGCGCTGTCCGGCTGGGCGGGTTTCTGCGGCGTGGCCGCCGTGCGTTGCACCTATGAGGCGGGGATCTCCGAACTCGTCTTCGGCTCCTTCCTCACCGGGCTGATCGGCGAAGCGGCGTTCGCGCCGCTGGGCGCCCCGCGACAGGAGCTTCTCGGGCTCGCCGCGATCCTCGTCGCCCTGACGGTCGCCTTCGCGGTCGCGACCGCCGGCATCATCCACCTCGCAAAGGCGCATGACCGGTTTTCGGAGCCGTTCGCCGCCGCCGCATTCTCCGCTCTTTTCGGCTTCTACGCTGCGCTGGCGCTGTCCGGCTCGCCCGCGATCGCGCTGTTCGGAAACGGGCCGCTCGTCACCGTGTTCATCGCGCTCGGCCTCGCCGCGCTTCTGTTCGACCATGTGATCGCCGATCAGGAGGACGACGAAGGGGACGCGGCCTTCGACGCCATCATGACGCAGCTCGAAGAGGCCAAGCGCGCGGCGATCGCCGATCGTCGCCGCAGTGAAGGACGCAACGCCGACGAAGATCGCCGCTAATGCGGGCGGTCCTGATCCTCTCGCTGGCGCCGGGGGCGATGCTGTTCGGCTGGTACTGGCTGTCTCTGGCCGACGTCGGCGAGATCGTCGGCGGCGTCTATCTCTCCCGCGAGGCGAACGAGGGGGTCTTCCTTTTGTTGGGAGGTCTCCTGCAGGTCAGTCCGGACCGCCTGCCCGGAATGCTCGCTTCCGGAATCGCCACCGACGCCGCGTTGCTCCTCGGATTCCTGGCTTTCAGGCGCCGCCGCGCGCTCGCCGCCCGGTACGCCGGGCTACATTCGCCCGCCCTCAGCCGCGCCAGCCCGCGATACGATCGAGCGCCCCCTGCAGAATGAAGGCGGCCGCGGCCGAATCGATCCGCTCCGCCCGCTTGCCCCGCGAAACGTCGGCCGAAATCATCGCGCGCTCCGCCGCCACCGTCGACAGCCGCTCGTCCCAGAAGAGGGCCGGGCGGTCGTCCAGCGGCGCATAGTTGCGCATGAAGGCCCGGGTCGACTGGGCCCGCGGGCCCTCGCTGCCATCCATGTTGAGCGGCAGGCCGATGACGATGCCGGCGACCTGTTCGGCGTCCAGCGCCCTCTTCAGGGCTGCCGCGTCGAGGGTGAACTTCTTCCGACGGATCACCGCCCGCGGCGTCGAAAAGCGCCAGCCGCGATCCGACAGCGCGACGCCGATGGTCTTGGTTCCGAGGTCGAGACCGGCGATCGGCAGGCCGGGAGGAACGGCGGCGAGAAAGGCGTCGAGATCGAGCATCGGCCCGTCACGCCTTGACCCGGCGGACCGGCCGAGCACTTACCGGCCACGACGCCTTTCCACCGCGAGCGACGACCGGTGCGAGGGCCGACGCCAGATTCTCACCCATCAAGAGGCCCGCTCCATGAAAATCACCTATTTCGGCCATTCGGCGTTTCGCATCGAGACCGGCTCGTCGGTCATTCTCGTCGACCCGTTTCTCAACGGCAACCCGCATTTCGAGGGAGACGTCGCCGAGGCGACGAAGGGCGTCACCCACATCGCCATCAGCCATGGCCATTCCGACCATGTCGGCGACGCGATCGCCATCGCCAAGGAAACCGGCTGCAAGGTGGTCGCGAACTTCGAGATCTACACCTGGCTCGGCCAGAAGGGCATCGAGACGGCGGAGTTCGCCGGGACCGGCGGCACCGTCTCCTTCGACGATTTCTCGGTGACGCTGACCCAGGCGTTCCATTCGTCGAGCTTCACGGAAGAGGACGGCCGGATCGTCTATCTCGGCATGCCGAACGGGCTCGTCTTCCACTTCAAGGACGGGCCGACCGTCTATCACATGGGTGACACCGACATCTTCGGCGACATGGCCCTGATCGAGGAACTTCACCAGCCGAAGGTGGCGATGGTCCCCGTCGGCGATCGCTTCACCATGGGCGGCGCCGTCGCGGCGGTGGCCTGCCGGCGTTATTTCAATTTCGACAAGATCATCCCGATCCACTGGGGAACGATGCCGATCCTCGACGCCAATCCGGACAAGTTCAAGGAAGCCATGGAGGGAGACGCCGGCAAGGTGCTGACGCCGACGATCGGCGAGGCCTTCGAGGTCTGAGAGCAGGGCTTCCTCGAAACGCATGACAGCGTCGGCCCGGGGGGCGGCTCGCCTCACGGCATCGCCCTCCAGGGTCTATCGAGAACGAGCCATCCTCGGTGGACGAACGCCTCGACTGAAACTGCGCTCCGCCGACAGCGGCTCGAATTTGACCGTTCCCCAGGAAACGGCGCGTCGGGTTCCGCACGAGACACGAGGCGCCGGCTCCATCGTATCCGACCGAGCGTCCGGCCAGGTGGCGCGACGCCCACTCGAGCCTCGGTTCGCCGTTGCCACCCGGGGATGCCGCCGTTATAGCACGGCAAATCCCGATGAACCTGCCGCCGGAGACATCATGTCCGTCGATTCCGCCACCGTGCGCCGCGTCGCCAAGCTCGCCCGGATCGCCGTCAGCGACGAGGACGTGACGGCGATGGAGGGCGAGCTGAATGCCATTCTCGGCTTCGTCGAGCAGCTCTCGGAAGTCGACGTTTCGGGCGTCGAGCCGATGACGTCGGTGATTCCGATGGCGATGAAGAAGCGCGAGGATCGCGTCACCGACGGCGAGAAGGCCGACGACGTCGTCGCCAATGCCCCGGCGAGCGAGGACCACTTCTTCATGGTGCCGAAAGTGGTCGAATAGGCCATGGCCCTGTCGATCGCCGCCGAGACACCGCTCCAGGACGATATCCGCTCGATGGTCGAACGGCTCAACGCCTATCTTCAGCCCCTGTCGCCGCCGCAGTTCCAGTTCCAGCTGACGGTGGAGCAGATGGCCGGCGCGGACGCCACCGTCTTCGTCGCCCGCGACGAAACGGGAACGGCCGTCGCCATGGGTTCCTTGAAGGTGCACGACGGCGAGACCGGCGAGGTCAAGCGGATGTTCTGCGAAGTCCACGTCAGGGGCAGGGGCCTCGGCCGGGCGATCCTCGGCGCGATCGAGGCACGGGCCCGAAACCTCGGGCTCGCCCGCCTCGTCCTCGAAACCGGCGCGACGCCGGGCTTCGAGCCGGCCTGGGCGCTCTACGAGGGCGCCGGCTTCACCGCCTGCCCCGCCGTCCTCGACTATCCCGATTCCGAATACAGCCGATTTTACGAAAAGAGCCTGTCATCATGAGCGATCTCACCGCCCTGACCATCGCCGAGGCGCGCGAGAAGCTGGCTGCCCGGCAGACCAGCGCGAGCGAACTGACCGAGGCCTATCTGACGGCGATCGAGGCGGCCAATCCGCAGATCAACGCCTATGTAAAGGTGACGCCGGACAAGGCGCGCTCGATGGCCAAGGCCTCCGACGAGCGGATCGCCAGGGGCGAGGCCGGGCCGCTCGAAGGCATACCGCTCGGTATCAAGGATCTCTTCGCCACCGAGGGCGTCCATACCCAGGCCGCGAGCCACATTCTCGACGGTTTCGAGCCGCGCTACGAATCGACCGTGACGGCGAACCTCTTTGCCGACGGCGCGGTGATGCTCGGCAAGCTCAACATGGACGAGTTCGCCATGGGCTCGTCCAACGAGACCTCCTATTACGGCCCGGTGAAGAACCCCTGGCGCAAGCGCGGCTCCAACATGGATCTCGTGCCGGGCGGCTCGTCCGGCGGTTCGGCCGCATCGGTCGCGGCGCATCTTTGCGCCGGCGCGACGGCGACGGATACGGGCGGCTCGATCCGCCAGCCGGCGGCGCTGACCGGCACCGTCGGCATCAAGCCGACCTATGGCCGCTGCTCGCGCTGGGGCATCGTCGCCTTCGCCTCCTCGCTCGACCAGGCGGGGCCGATCGCCCGCGACGTGCGCGACGCCGCGATCCTGCTGAAATCCATGGCCTCGGTCGACCCGAAGGACACCACCTCGGTCGACCGCGAGGTGCCGGACTACGAGGCCGCCATCGGCCGTTCGGTGAAGGGCCTGAGGATCGGCGTGCCGAAGGAATACCGCATGGACGGCATGCCGGGCGAGATCGAGACGCTCTGGCAACAGGGCATCGAATGGCTGAAGGAGGCCGGCGCCGAGATCGTCGACGTCTCGCTGCCGCACACGAAATACGCGCTGCCGGCCTATTACATCGTCGCCCCGGCCGAGGCTTCGTCCAATCTCGCCCGCTACGACGGCGTGCGCTACGGCCTCAGGGTGCCGGGCAGGGACATCGCCGACATGTATGAAAAGACCCGCGCCGCCGGCTTCGGCCGCGAGGTGAAGCGGCGCATCATGATCGGCACCTACGTGCTGTCCGCCGGCTATTACGACGCCTACTACCTGCAGGCCCAGAAGGTCCGCACGCTGATCAAGCGCGACTTCGAGACCGTCTATGCCGACGGCATCGACGCGCTCCTGACGCCGGCGACGCCGTCGGCCGCCTTCGGCATCGGCGATCAGGACATGGCGGCCGATCCGGTGAAGATGTATCTGAACGACGTCTTCACCGTGACGGTGAACATGGCCGGCCTTCCCGGCATCGCCGTTCCGGCCGGCCTCGACGCAGGCGGCCTGCCGCTCGGCCTGCAGCTGATCGGACGGCCCTTCGACGAGGAAACGCTGTTTGCGCTCGGCTCGGTGATCGAGAAGGCGGCGGGGCGTTTCACGCCGCAGAAGTGGTGGTAGCACAAACCTCCGTCGGCGCTGCGCATGACGGAAGATCGGGGAGGGTGGTTCGATGCGTCTCGTCCTTCTGGCAGGGCTCGTGATCGGCAGCGCCCTCGCCGCCGCTCCGGCCGCCGCGGCCAGCTTCGACTGCATCAAGGCGTCGAGCCCCGACGAGAAGGCGGTCTGCGCCGACCCGCTCCTCTCCGAGCTCGATGGCCGTTTGGGCAGGGCCTACAGGGTGGCGCGGGCCGGCAGCT
Organism: Jiella avicenniae; assembly: GCF_021390325.1. Taxonomy (GTDB): domain Bacteria; phylum Pseudomonadota; class Alphaproteobacteria; order Rhizobiales; family Rhizobiaceae; genus Jiella; species Jiella avicenniae. The sequence continues at coordinate 137,862 of NZ_JAJUWU010000008.1, forward strand.
TTGCCGACGAGGCGAAGACCGCCTCCCGCAACTTTCTCACCGATCGCGCAGGCTGCAACACTGACAGGGCCTGTCTCGTCGCCTCCTATGTCGGCTTGCTGCAGTTCTTTCAGAACATCGGCGCCAAGGCGGCAGCCTCGGAAGAGGTCACGGCCGAGACGATCGCCAAGGGCAACGCGCCGCGCTCGAAGGAACTGCCGAAAACGATCGGGGCCTGCGTCACGACGGCGATCGCCTCCGTCCATCCGCGGCTCGGCGACGGTGGCCCGCCGAAGGATTCCGACTACGACTTCGGCACCGGCGTCGAATACGACAATGGCGGCCGGGGCGTGTCTTACGAGCGCGAGGCGGCGCTGCTCCGCTCCAGGCCGGGCGATCCGGTGGTCATGTGTCTGGTCTCGATCCCGCATGGCTGCCCGCCCGGCGACGATCGGGGACGCTTCTATCTGGTGACGAACCAGCGCACCGGCGAAAGCTGGACGCTGCCGGATTCGCAGCATATGTGCGGCGGCGCCTGAGGCGCCTCAAAAGTCGTCCGGCTGATGGTGTCGCGGCGGCTGGCATGGGGACGCGTCGTCCGGGAAACGAGCTGGGAAGGACGGATTAGCAGGGCTGGTCCTCCCGGCATTCCAGCTCTTTCGACGCCATGCATCGATGACAGAGAGGTCACCAACACCAACGCGTCGTCATTCTCGGGCGCCGTGCCGACGAAATTCACACTTGTGGGTCGGCTTGCTCGGCATGGAGGAATGGTCGCCAAGCTTGAAGCTTCGTCATCCCGGGCTTGACCCAGAATCCATTCCTAAGCGGTAACGCCGCCCGTTCAGTGCAGATAAAACAATGTGTTGGGAACGGCCGCCGCAACGAGGGCAACGATTTGGAATGGATCCCGGGTCAAGCCCGGGATGACGAGGTTTTGACGCTCCCGCCCATTCTGCAAGGTCGTTGCGCCGCGCAATCCGCTGACCGCTGGACCAGGATGAGATGTGTGAATGTTATAGGGACGCGGCCCGAGAATGACGAAGCGGTCCCGTCCGCGGCCATCCCGACACACCGCAGCCTCAGCCCGCCCGTCCATTGCCCCGCGCCTTCGCCGCAACCCACAGCGCCTCCATCTCCTCGAGGCTGGCGCCGTCGAGCGTCCGGCCGCTTGCCGCCAGTCCGTCCTCGATGAAGCCGAAGCGGTCGCGGAATTTGCGGACGCAGCGCCGGAGCGCCTTTTCCGGATCGACGCGGTGAAAGCGCGCGAGGTTGACGACGGAGAACAACAGGTCGCCCATCTCCGCTTCGGTGGCATCGGCGTCGCGCGCCGACACGGCCTCGCCGAGTTCGGCGAGTTCCTCCTCGATCTTGGCGAGGATCGGCTCCGGCCGGTCCCAGTCGAAGCCGACATCCGCCGCCTTCGCCTGGATCTTCAGCGCCAGCGTCAGAGCGGGCAGGGAGCCCGGCACCCCCTCGAGGTGACGAGGCCCCGCTTCCGACCGATCCGACGGCGCATCCGTCGCGCCCGATAGCCGCGTCATCGCGGCGCTTTCCCGCAGTTGTCGGCGCTCGGCCTTTTCGTCAGCCTTGATCCGTTCCCACTGGCCCTTGGCGCTTCTGGCAGAGCGCGCCTCGGCGTCGCCGAAGACGTGCGGATGGCGCCGGATCATCTTGCGGGTGATCGCCTCGACCACGTCCTCGAAGGAAAACAGCCCTTGCTCTTCGGCGAGCCGCGCATGATAGACGACCTGCAGCAGCAGATCGCCGAGCTCTTCCTTGAGGTCGAGCGCGTCGTCGCGCTCGATGGCGTCGGCGACCTCGTAGGCTTCCTCGATCGTATATGGCGCGATCGTCGAAAAATCCTGCTCGACGTCCCACGGGCATCCGGTCTCGGGATGGCGCAGCGCGGCCATGATGGCGATCAGGCGCGAGACGTCTCGGGCGGGTTCCATGGGTATCACTCCGGTCAGGCTGGCGAGGGTTGCGACCGGCTGCGGCCGCGCAAACCTGCTTCTAGCGCCGGACGGAGACGCTGACGAGCCGCGAAAACCCTCGAAATCCCGGCTGCGGAAAACCGGCCGGATTGGATGTCGTGCGGAATACCCGTGCGAACACCACGTTCAGGCGTCGGGATGGTTCGATCGGGAGGGGAGCCATCGGACGTCGCCCGAGATTTCAGGGCATCAGGTTGCGCGTAGACCGGCATGCGCAGGCACACCCATACAGCAAAGTGTCATAAGATAGATTATGGAACTAAAATGGACAGGAGTGAGGAAGCAGCACCGACGCCGTAGCATCTCGACGCCACCGGCGACTGGCGTGATGGCCTGTCGACGGACTGTTGCAGAAGCCGAAGGAGCCGGCCACGACGGATTGGAATCATGGTCAATGCGCCGTTGCGATGTTCGATGCCGCGGCGGACGAAACGGTCGTGGCGTCCAACGCGCGTTCGGGCCTGCGTCAGCCGACGGGACCGGACGGAATCTCGGATCCGTCCGCGCGGCCCAATCCGTGCATCAGGCCGTCGCATCCCGGCGGTCAGGCCGTCGGCAGTCCCGGGCCCGCGGCAAAGTCGGCGAAGGCTGCGACATGGGCGCGGATGCGCGCTCGCTGGTCGGCGTCGTCGAGGATCGCTCTGGCGTCTTCCACCGGCTTGCCGATGAGATGCAGCTCGAAAGCCTCCCGATCGAACAGTCGGACCGACATCGTTTGCAGCACTTCGCGGAGATGGTCTCGAACATACGTGCCGCGGGTCGAGCCGTGGACGAGCATCACCGGCTTGCCCGGGATCTCCGAGCGCGACACCAGCCAGTCGAGCGCATTCTTCAGCGCTCCGGGAATGCCGTGGGCATATTCGGGCGTCGCGATGAGCAGACCGTCGGCGACGGCGACGGCTGATGCAAAAGCGGACACGGCGGCCGGGGTCGCAGCGCCTTCGAGATCGGGGTTGAACGGCGGGATCGTCGCGAGATCGGGTGCCATCGCGATCGTGGCGCTCGTCGAGCCATGCCGCGCGAACGCCTCGAGCAGGATGCGGTTGGTCCGACGCCCGGCGGAGGCTCCCGCAGATCGCCAGAAATCGCGGCGGCGCCATGCCGCCCGATGGCCCGGGATCGCTCATGCGAGCGGCAGCTCGACGACCAGCCCGTCATGGCCCGGCCGCACATGCGCCGGCAGTTCGCGGCAGAGCGTCTCGTAATCGAGCGGCGTATGCATGTGGGTCAGCGTCGCCTGCGGCACGCCCAGCCGGTCGATCCAGGACAGCGCCTGTTCGACGCTGAGATGGCTCGGATGCCGCTTGTATTGCAGGCAGTCGATGACGATGTGCTCGGCGCCGTCGATGGCTGCGATCGCCGCGTCCGGAAAGTCCGAGACGTCCGTGCAGTAGGCCACCGGGCCGATGCGGAATCCCAGCGAATGGATGGAGCCGTGAACCTGCCGGAACGGCCGGATCTCCAGCGCGCCGCCGGGTCCCGCGATCCGGAACGTCTCGCCGTCGTACATCGGAACGCGGCGGACGATCGGCGGATAGTTGCTGCCCTTCGGCGTCTCGAAACAGTAGCGGAACGCCTCGTATACCCGCTCGTATGTCGCGTCGTCGGCATGGACGGCGATCTGGGTGCGCTGGGCCAGCATGAAGCCGCGCAGGTCGTCGATGCCATGGATGTGGTCGGCATGGGGATGCGTCAGGAGGACGGCATCGAGATGCTTCACCTTGGCGGCCAGCATCTGCTCGCGAAAATCCGGGCCGCAGTCGATCGCCACGGTCGTCACGCCTTCGGCCCCGATCCGCTCGACCAGCGCCGCCGCCCGCAGCCGCCGGTTCTTCGGGTTTGCCGGGTCGCAGGCGCCCCAGTCGCCATTGATGCGCGGCACGCCGGGCGAGGAGGAGCAGCCGAGAATGGTGAGGCGCAGCCGGTCTGTCATGTCTGGCGATTCTCGGAAAAGCTGGCGGCGAACGACGGTCAGCCGGCCGTCCGCGGATCCTCGATCCGCTCGAAGAGACGGAAGAAATTGTCGGAGGTCTGCCGCGCGATGGTGTCGAGGTCGACGCCCTTCACCCCGGCCAAAACCTCCGCGGTGAGCCGGGTATGGGCCGGTTCGTTGCGTTTGCCGCGATGAGGCGGCGGCGCGAGATAGGGCGCGTCGGTCTCGACCAAGAGACGCTCCATCGGCACGTCGGCGGCGATCGCCCGGATGTCCTCGGAGTTCTTGAAGGTCAGGATTCCGGAAAAGGACACGTAGCCGCCGAGGGCGAGACCGGCTTCGGCAAGCGCCCGACCGGAGGAAAAGCAATGCAGAATGAACGGGAAGGCGCCCTTCCCGCTTTCCTCCTCCAGAATGCGGATCACGTCCTCGTCGGCCTGGCGCGCGTGGATCACCAGTGGCAGCTGCGTCTCGCGCGCCGCCGCGATGTGGGTGCGAAAGACCTCGGCCTGCACGTCGCGCGGGCTCTTGTCGTAGTGATAGTCGAGCCCCGCTTCGCCGATCGCGACGATCTTGTCGCGGCCCGACAGTTCCACGAGCTGCGCCACCGAGACGTCCGGCTCCGCGGCCGCATTGTGCGGATGGGTGCCGACCGAGGCGTAGACCTCGTCGAACTCCCGGGTGATCGCCAGCAGCCGGTCGAGCTTCGACACGAAGGTGGAGATCGTCACGAAGCGCTGGACGCCGTTGTCCCTGGCTCTGGCGATGAGATCGGCCCGCTCGCCGTCGAAATCCGGAAAATCGAGGTGGCAGTGGCTGTCGACGAGGAAGAGGCTCATGCCGGCTCGCCTTTCGCGCCATCCTCCTCGGCGAGCTTGTCGACGAAACGCGGAAACACCGGCTGTGGAGCCGGCAACGGCGTCCCGGGCTTCAGCCTACGCTCCGGGGCGAGTTCGCTGAAGCTCCGCCGGTCCGCCGCGACGCCGAGGATGTCGAGGAGCTTGCCCGCGCTTCCCGGAACGAAGGGCTGCAGGAGGATCGCCGCCCGGCGCACGACTTCGGCCGTGACGTAGAGCACCGTCGCCATCCGGTCGGGATCGGTTTTTCTCAACGCCCAGGGCTCCTCGCCGGCGAAATAGCGGTTGGTCGCCGAGACGAGGGTCACGATGCCGGCGAGGACATGGTGGATTTCCTGCCGGTCGATGGCCTCGCGGGCACTGACGAGGAGCTGATGCGACTGCGCGAGGATCGCCTCGTCGGCTTCGCTGAACGCACCGGGCGTCGGCACCTCGCCATTGCAGTGCTTGCCAATCATCGACAGCGACCGCTGCGCGAGATTGCCGATGTCGTTGGCGAGTTCGGAGTTCGTCCGGTTGACGATGGCGTCGTGGGAATAGTTGCCGTCCTGGCCGAACGGCACTTCGCGCAACAGGAAATAGCGCAGCCGGTCGAGCCCGTAGGTTTCCACCAGCGCGAAGGGATCGATGACGTTGCCGACCGACTTCGACATCTTCTCCCCGCGATTGAACAGGAAGCCGTGGCCATAGACGCGCTTCGGCAGCGGCAGCCCGGCCGACATCAGGAAGGCCGGCCAGTAGACCGTGTGAAACCGCACGATGTCCTTGCCGATGACGTGGAGATCCGCCGGCCAGAAGTCCGAACGATCCCCCTCGCCCGGAAAGCCGGTCGCCGTCAGATAGTTGGTGAGCGCGTCGACCCACACATACATCACGTGCTTCTCGTCGCCGGGGACAGGAATGCCCCAGTCGAAGGTCGTGCGTGACACCGAAAGATCTCTCAGCCCGGAGCGGACGAAAGACATCACCTCGTTGCGCCGCTCGGCCGGGCCGATGAAATCCGGGTTCGTCTCGTAGAGTTCGAGCAACGGCTCCTGGAACTTCGACAGCTTGAAGAAGTAGCTCTCTTCCTCGACCCACTCGACCGGCGATCCCTGCGGGCCGTAGCGCTGGCCGTCTTCCTTCAGGGTGATCTCGTCCTCGCCGTAATAGGCTTCGTCGCGCACGGAATACCAGCCGGAATAGCTGTCCTTGTAGATGTCGCCGGCGTCCGCCATCCGCTTCCAGATCGCCTGGCTGGCGGCGTAGTGGCGTTCCTCGGAGGTCCGGATGAAATCGTCGTTGGAGCCACCCAGCGCCACCGTCATGTCGCGGAATTCGGCCGAATTCTTTTCGGCGAAGTCGCGCGGCTCGATGCCGGCCTTGCGGGCGGTTTGCAGCATCTTGATGCCGTGCTCGTCGGTGCCCGTCAGGAAGAAGACGTCGTAACCGTCCAGCCGCTTGAACCGCGCCAGCGCGTCGGTCGCGATGAACTCGTAGGCGTGGCCGATATGCGGGCGACCGTTCGGATAGGAGATCGCGGTGGTCAGATAATAGCGTTCGGCCATGGCGCTTTCGCTGAATTTGCTGTCGAAGAGATCGCGGCTCGCGTTTCGCCGCGCCGTGCGGATCGCTCTCCGCCTTCGAGGCAGATAGTGCATTCGGGCCGGCGGCTCAATCAATCCCCGAAGGCGTCGGCTGCCTCGCCCCCCTCACGCCCGCGAACCGCCGATTTGAGCGCGAAGAGCCGGCTGACGGTGGTCATCGCCATCTGCTTGCGGTCGAGGTTGAAGGCGGCCGCCTCGCCGAGCCGCCGCGATTCGTCCTGCCAGAGTTCGGCATGGGCCGCGGCGGCGGCGAGATCGCCCGCCCTGAGGAGCCGTTCGCTCTCTCTGGCGATGGAGGCGAGGAGCCCCGCGAGGAAGAGATCGTAGGAAGCCTCCCTGCCCTTCAGAGTCAGTTGGTCGATCAGCGCCATGATGGCGTTGACGTCGGCGTCGGGGGAGGCGAGCAGGCGCTCCAGCGTCTGGCCGATCTCGACGCCGCCGTGGGTCGCGAGCATCAAGGCGTGGCGCACGCTGCCTTCGGCAGCCGACACGATCGTGGCGGCCTCGTCGGCATCCGGGCCGTGGCCGAAGGCCGTCAACGCCCGCCGCATGTCGCCCGCGTCGAGCGGCTGAAACCGCGCCAGCCGGCAGCGCGAGCGGATCGTCGGAAGCAGCCTGCCGGGCGTGTGGTTGACGAGGAGGAACAGCGAGCGCGCCGGCGGCTCCTCGAGCAGCTTCAACAGCGCGTTGGCGGCGCTGCGGTTGAGGTCGTCGGCCGGGTCGACGATGGCGATGCGCCAGCCTTCGCGGGAGGCCGTGGCATGGAAGAAGCGGCCGAGCCGGCGTACCTCCTCGACGGTGATCTGCGTCCTGAAGCCGGTGCCGCGCTCAACCGCGGGCCGGGTGATGTGGATGAGCCCCGGCAGCGAACCGACGGCGATCTGGCGGAAGACGGGATCGTCGGTGCGAAAGGCGATGGTGGCGTCGCCATCCTCGCGCGTCGCCGCCCCCCCGAGCAGCCGGGACATCGCGAAGGCAGCCGTGGCCTTGCCGATGCCGGCCGGCCCCTGCAAGAGCCAGGCATGGTGCATCCGGCCCGACCGCGCCGCCTCGACCATCTCGGCGAAGACCTCGCGATGGCCGAAGAGTTCCGGCGTGACGAAGGGCTGCGGGACACCCTCGAGTGCGTCATGGGTCGCATATGCGTCGATCGCCGAAACACTCATACCGGCCGGTTCACCGGCTCTGGCCGATCTTCAGCGAGCGGTCGATCGCCTCGAAGCGCTTGGCCTCCAGCCGGTCGTCGACGATGGTCGCGATCTCGGCGGCCACGGCTTCGACCGGCCGATTGCCGTCGACGACGACGCAACGGTCGGGCTCCTCGGCGGCGATCTTCAGGAACGCCCGGCGCCGCTCCTCCTGGATGGTCGCGTCGTCCTTTTCGAAGCGATCGGCATTCGCCGTGCCGCGGCGCTTTCTGGCCCTGTCGCCGCCGATCTCGGCCGGAACGTCGAGGACGATCGTGAGGTCCGGATAGGTGCCGGCGAGTGCCGCCCGCTCCAGCCGTTCCATCAGCCGCGTGTCCCGGTCGCGCCCGGCGAACTGGTAGACGCGGGTGGAATCGTGGAACCGGTCGCACAAAACGACGTCGCCGCGATCGAGCGCCGGCCGGATCAGTTCGCCGACGTGATCGGCCCTCGCCGCGGCGAACAGCACCGCTTCCCAGTCGGGGCCGAGTTCTTCCGCCATGCCGGACAGGATGATGTGACGGACGGCTTCGGCGCCGGGCGAGCCGCCGGGCTCACGGGTGATCACCACCTCGTGGCCGAGGGCTCTCAGATGCGCCGCGAGGCGAGCGATCTGCGTGGACTTGCCGCTGCCCTCGCCGCCCTCGAATGTCACCAGATATCCGCCCACGCCCGTCCAATGCCCTTTCCTCAAAACCGCCGCAGCCACCCGAGGGCGAGCTCGCCGGCCGCCCCCATCGCCCGGTCCGAAAAGCTGCCGCTCTCGACGGCCCGCCCGGCGACCAGCGGCGTGCTCAACACTGCCTCGCCATCGACCAGGATGTCGAGACGGGCGACCTCGGCCCCCTTCTCGACAGGAGCGGCGAGCGGACCATCATACCGGATCCGCGCCGAGAGGCGTTCGCCCTCCTGCCGCGGCAAAAGCGCCGCGATGTCGCCGGGAGCGGCGAGCGGAACGGCCCCCGCCGTGCCTCCGAAGACATTCGCAGAACCCACCACCGCGCCCTTACGATAAAGCCGGCGGATTGCAAAGGACTGGTCGGCCCAATCGAGCAGGCGCCGCGCCTCTTCCGTGCGCTCCTTCGACGAGGAAAGGCCGCTCATGGCGAGATAGCTGACCCGGTCGTCGCGGTTCGTCACGCCGACGAGCGCGTAGCCGGAGGCCTCGGTATAGCCGGTCTCCATGCCGTCGGCGCCGACATCCATCGTCAGGAGCGGATTGCGGTTTCTCTGAAAGATCTTGTTCCAGGTGAAGTCCGGCTGGGCATAGATCCGGTAAAGTTCCGGATGGGCGGTGCGAATGTGCCTCGCCAGCGCGACGAGATCGCTCGCCGTGACGTGCTGGCCTTCGGCCGGAAGGCCGGTCGGATTGACGAAATGCGAGCCCGTCAGCCCGAGTTCGGCCGCCCGCCGGTTCATCAGCTCCGCAAATGCCTCCTCCGAGCCCGCCATCCCCTCGGCAAGAGCGATGCAGGCATCGTTGGCCGACTGGATGATGGCGCCGTGGACGAGGTTTTCGACCGACACGCTCGACTTCACGTCGGCGAACATGGTCGAGGTTCCGGAGGGCGCGCCGCCGGTGCGCCAGGCATGGACGCTGATCGGATATTCCGTGTCGAGGGAGAGTTCGCCGGAGGCGATCGCCTCGAACACCACCTCCATGGTCATCATCTTGGCGAGCGAGGCCGGCGGAAACGGCGCATCCGGCTGCTTGCGGAGAAGGATCGTGCCGGTCTCGCCGTCGACCAGCAGCGCCTCCTTCGCCTTCGTCTCGATCGCCGGCTTGGCGGCATCCTGTGCCAGCGCGGCAGAAGACGCGAGCGCCAGAAGGCCCGCCGCAGCCAGGGCCGCGGCGAATTCGTGGAAGCTGTGGCCCCGACGTCGCCGGACGGGCGCGCCGGGGCGGCGGAAGGCAGTTGCGTTCGTCATCGCCCCAGTTATCGCCGGGCGAGCGCGACGCGCAAGCGCCGGCCGGCGTCCTTCACGCGATCGAGAAGAATTGTCGCAACCGTGCCATCCTCGGCGCTCGGCGAACGACGTCAGTCGTGAACGACGAAGGCGTCCCTCGCCCCGACCTGCCAGAGCCGCTGCAACAGCGCGTCGGTGTCGACGCCCGCCGCGACCACGATCTTCGCCGTCCGGGTATCGGCATCGCCCTCGACGGCCAGCCTCCCCTCGCCCGTCGCGACGGCTCCGACCCGCGCCAGCAGCGCATCGTCGATCAGGCCGAGCGCGATCGTCTCGGCTTGCCGGCCTTCGTCCGCCATGGAGGTCGCCGGCTTCGGGAACGCGGCGAACTTCTGCAGCGCACCGGCGGCACCGTTGCGCCGGCGCTCTTCGGCAAAGGAATTGCGGAACAGCGAGGCGGCGAAGCTCTCGCCGGCCTTCGTCGGCCGGCCCTGCGGAACCGGCGCGCCCGGCACTTGTACGCCCGGCAGTTCCTCGCCATAGGCGTTCGCGACGGCCAGTCGTTCGGTCGCGCCGCGCGTCTGCGCCGCGGCCATCATCAGGCTGTCCGGCGTCCGGGGCGTGGACCTGCCGGCGTCGCCCGGCTGGAAGCTCGCCATCAGCATCTTGGTGTCGTCGCCGTCGACCGGCGCCCGGCCGACATATTCGACCTTCACGTCGGCGGTGCCCATCGACTTGAAGCCGAGGAGTTCGGCCGTCTCGGCCGACACGTCGATCTCGCGGCCGTGGGCGAAGGGCCCGCGGTCGTTGATCCGCACCATCACCTTGTTGCCGTTCTGAAGATTGGTGACCATCGCATAGGACGGCAGCGGAAAGGTCTTATGCGCCGCCGAAAGGTGGTGCATGTCGTAGATCTCGCCGTTGGCGGTGAGCCGGCCGTGGAAGTTCGGCCCGTACCAGGAGGCCTTGCCGGTCTTGACGTAGCCGGGCTGGTCCTTCGGATAATACCACTTGCCGCGGACCTTGTAGGGCTTGCCCACCTGGGCGCGGCCGCCGCCCTTGGGCACCCGCTTCATCGCGGTGACGCGCGGGCTCGCCGGCACGCCGTAGGTCTTGCTGGCGAACTTCACCGAGGTCGACAGTTCGGCCAGTTGTTCCAGCGGCGAACCGGCCTCCGACCCTGCGCCCTGACATCCCGACAGCGCCAGCGACCCCGCCAGGCCGATGATCGTCAGGCCGGCCGCTCGCCGGCCGACGCCCCCACTCTCCTGCATGACACCCCCGCCATTTTTCGTTCTTGGTTTTGCCGTTCCCGTGACCGAAAGGTGGCGTCCCCACGCCCGCTTGCGGCCCGATCACGGCTTTGAAACGAGGATGTAACAAAAGCCTTCGGTCAGGCAATCCTATGATCGTCAACGTTTCGAGCGCGTTGAGCGCGCCGCGAGGCTTGACTGTTGCGTCCCGGTGACGATGCGATTTCGGCCGCCATGATCCGCCACTTTCCCACGGAATTCGGCGCTGGGACGGCAAAAGCCTGATTTTCGGTGATGATTTTTTCGGTTGAACGGACGACGCGCGGTGCCGGAACCGCGAGATCCGCGGGAAAAGGTGGCGCAAATGCGGCAAAATCCGCATTTCTGCCACAATTCGGCGGTTGCCAAACCTTGTCCGGGGCGTGCATCACGATTTGTTACAAACGCCCTTCCCCGAAAACCGGCCGGTTCCGAGCCCGACCGTCTTGCCTATCCGCCACTGACGCGGTTACGACAGGCTCACCGGATGGGTGTCCGAGCGGTTTAAGGAACCGGTCTTGAAAACCGGCGTGCGGGAGACCGTACCGTGGGTTCGAATCCCACCCCATCCGCCACAAGGATCCTATGTCTCAGGTCGCTCACCTATCCTGCCCGGAGACATCGGAAGCATATCGTTCCTGAGACATGGGTGACGATCTCGTATCGGACGGGGTGGGGCTGATCTGAAGAGGTCTCCGTTCGGAGTCGCAGCGCAAAGGGCGGACGCCCGGATGCGCTCGTCGACTTGCCTGATGCCGAGCCTCTGGCCGCCGCGTTCCCCTCAGCTCTGTCCCGCATCCGCGGAAAGGCGCGGGCCGCCCGCGGCGGCTGCCTTTTCGAGACCCCAGCGCACCCCGGCCCAGACGCGCTCGTGCAGGATGTAGGCGACGAAACCGAAGGCGCAGGAGGTCAGCGCCAGTTCGCCGCCGGCAAAGAACGATCCGGTGAACACGTCTCCCAGGATCGCCATCGAGACCAGACCGACGAGCTGCCAGGAGACCGCCTTGGCGAGGCTTCGCTTCTTGGATTCCATGTCCTTCGTCCCTTCTCCGGGTTGATTGACGCAAGGACCTGAGACAATCGCGAGCGCACGGTGGAAACTTTGGCCATCCGAACACGGCAGAGCCCAAAATAGACTTAATGGCGGAAGACGTTTTCGAAGATCTCCCCTCGCCTTGTTCCGAAGGGCGGGCCGCGGCGAGGAACTCACTGGCGCGAAGACCTGCGCTGTCATGTCCCTTGCCGTCCCCTCCATGCGAGACGCTCGACCGCATCTGCGGCATGGACGCCTCGCCCGTCCGAAGGGCCTCGTCCGGCCCCTCCTCCCCTTGGCGTCGGCACCGAATGGCCGGCGGCAACGCGGGGACCGCTCCAGGGCCGACGACCGTCGCGCCCGCCATGCTGCCTGGTCGCCGCTGCGGCCGAAGGACGCCATCCCGCGGTTGCGCTGGCTCGGCATATCGCCGGGCTTGCTGAGTGACGTCACGATCGGCGATATTCGACGAATCGGTTGACCATTATCACGTCATGCCATGGACAAGCGCGAACGCTCCCGCCTCTTTCGAGACCGTCTCGCCGGCGCGATGCAGGCGGCCGGCGTTACCAAGAGCGCGCTCGCCCGCCAGACCGGCGCCGACCGCTCGACGGTGTCGCTGGCGCTGTCGGCCGAGGACGGGCGTCTTCCCAACGCGCAATTCGCCGCCGAATGCGCCAGTGCCCTCGCCGTCTCCAGCGACTGGCTGCTCGGCCTGACGGACCGGCGCGAACGCGGCGCCGACGTTCTGCAGGCCGCGATCCGCATGGAGGAGGCCGCGCGGGCCCCCTCCGACGAGCGGATCTTCCGCTGGCACGAGGAGGCTCGCGGCTACAAGATCCGCCACGTGCCGGCGACCCTGCCCGACATGCTGAAGTCCGAGGCGGTGCTGCGGTTCGAATACGGCGATTTCGCCGGCCGCACCTCCGACCAGGCGATCGCCGACATGCGCGACCGCCTGGCCTATCTGCGGGCGCCCGACACCGACTACGAGATCGCCATGCCGCTCGACACGCTGGAGGGCTTCGCCGCCGGCGAGGGTTACTGGCGCGGCCTCGCCGCGGCGGAACGGCGGGCCCAGCTCGAGCGCCTCGCCGCCCTCACCGACGAGCTCTATCCCTCGCTTCGCCTGTATCTCTTCGACCGCAAGAAGGTGTTCTCCGCCCCGGTGACGATCTTCGGTCCCTTGCAGGCGAGCGTCTATGTGGGGCGCTTCTATCTGGTGTTTTCCGAGCGTCGGCAGGTGCTGGAGCTGACCCGGCATTTCGACGGGCTGGTGCGCGAGGCCGATTTCGAGGCCAAGCAGACGCCGCGCTTCATCGAGGCGATGACCGTGCCGGGCTGATCGGCATCCCGGACACCCGCCGCCGGAGCGTCAGAGCGTCAGCTTGAAGCCGAGATGGCTCTGGATGAAGCCGAGCCTTTCGTAGAAGCGGTGGGTGTCGAGCCGGGTGGCGTCCGAGGTGAGCTGTACCATTTGGCAGCCGCGCGCGCGGCAGGCGTCGACGGCCCAGGCGATCATCTCGGCGCCGAGCCCCTTTCCCCTGAGATGCGAGGCGATGCGTACGGCCTCGATCTGGCCGCGCCAGGCGCCCTTGTGACTGAGACCCGGCAGGAACGACAGTTGCAGCGTCCCAACGGTCTCATCACCGAGAAGGGCGACGGCCAGGAACTGGCCCTCGTCGGAGGCGATCGCCGCGAAGGCTTCGCGATAGGCCGGATCGAGCGGCAGTCTCGGATCCTCCCGTTCGCGGCCGCGATAGTCGTCGGCGAGGAGCCCCACGATCGCCGGCAGGTCGGCCTCGGTTGCCCTGCGAATGTCGAGACTGCTCACGGGTGGATTTCCTGGAAACGAAGGTGGCGAGGCCATAGCGGATTTCATCGCCGCCGGCGAGCCTCGGCGCCATTCAGTGGGCATGGGTGAGGACGGTCGCCGCGGCGCCGTTTTCGAACAGTCCGGCGAGCGCCCGGGTCACGGGCCGGACGAAGGCGGGATCTTCCCGCAGATCGCGGCCGAACACGTCTTCGACACCGAGATAGGCGGTCGCGAGCCGCTCCGGGTCGCCGCCGGCCTCATCGCCGAGCGCCTTCAGCCGGGCCGCCAGCGGGTCCCGGACGTCGATCGCCGCGCCGCTCTCGTCGGTGCCGGTGACGTAGCGCATCCATCCGGCGACCCCGAGCGCCAGCCGGTCGATCGGCTGGCCCGCCGCCAGACGATCGCGCACGGTTCCGAGAAAGCGCTGCGGCAGCTTCTGCGAGCCGTCCATGGCGATCTGCCAGGTCCTGTGCTTCAGCGCCGGATTGTGGAACCTTGCGATCAGCGCGTCGCGATAGGCGGCAAGGTCGGTGCCGGGCATTTCGAGAGTCGGCATCACCTCCTCGGTCATCAGCTGGCGCACCAGCCGCTCGAAGGCCGGGTCCGCCATGGTTTCGGATACCGTCGGGTAGCCGGCGAGATAGCCGAGATAGGCAAGCGTCGAATGGGAGCCGTTCAGCATTCTGAGCTTCATCCGCTCATAGGGCTCGACGTCCGACACCATCTCGGCGCCGGCCGCCGAAAAATCCGGTCGCCCGGTCGGAAACCGGTCCTCGACGACCCATTGGATGAACGGCTCGGTGACCACGGGCCAGGCATCGGAAAGGCCGAGGGCGGCGTCGATCTCGGCGATGTCCGCTTCTGTGGTGGCCGGCACGATCCGGTCGACCATCGTGCCGGCGACGGCGACGTCGTTTTCGACGAAGCGGGCGAGATCCGGATCGATCAGCGCCGCATATTGCGCCATGATCCGGTGGACCGTCGGGCCGTTGGCGGGAAGGTTGTCGCAGGGCATCACGGTGAACGGCACGACGTTCGCCGCCTTGCGCCGGCGCAATGCCTCGACCAGCAGCCCCGGCGCCGAGGTCGGCGCATGGGGGTTTTCGAGGTCGGAGACGACGTCGGGGTGGCGCGGATTGAGGTCGCCGGTCGCCGGATCGTGGCAATAGCCCTTTTCGGTCACCGTCAGCGAGACGATCCTGACCTTCGGATCGACCATCGCGGCGAGCAGCGCCTCCGGGTCTTCCGGAGCGACGAGAATGGACTTGATCGAGCCGACGACCCGCAGCCGCGTCCCCTCGCCCGAGCGTTCCGCTACGGTGTAGAGATTGTCCTGAGCCGCCAGCGCGTCGCGCATGTCCGGGCGGCGCAGCGAGGCGCCGACGATCGCCCATTGCGGATCGGCCGCGAGGATGTCGTCGAGCACGACCGCCTGATGCGCCCGGTGAAACGCGCCGACGCCGAGATGAACGATGCCCGCCGTGGTGCCGGCCGGATCGTAGGCCGGTCGCTGCACGGCCGCCGGCAGGGTCTTGAGAGCCTCGAGGGACAGGCGTCTTTGGGAAGTCATGCCGGAGCGCTCCTCGATCGTTGCGGGATGGACGACCCGCCGGTCAGAGCCGGTAGGCGTCTTTGGCGAGGCGGTAGGTCAGGTCGTGGGCGACCTCGAAGGCTTCGTCTTCGTCGAGCCGGCCGCTGGTGACGAGGCCGGCGAGATAGGCGCAGTCCACCCGCCGCGCGACGTCGTGGCGGGCCGGGATCGAGCAGAAGGCGCGGGTGTCGTCGTTGAAGCCGGCGGTGTTGTAGAACCCCGCCGTCTCGGTGACCGCCTGGCGGAACCGCATCATCCCCTCGGGCGCATCGAAGAACCACCAGGGCGGCCCGAGCCGCAGGCACGGATAGACGCCGGCGAGCGGCGCGAGTTCGCGGGAATAGACCGTCTCGTCGAGGGTGAAGACGATGAGCGTGAAGTCCTTGTCCAGCCCGCAGACGTCGAGCAGCGGCTTCAGCCCGGCGACGTAGTTCGTCGGCTGCGGAATGTCGAAGCCCCGGTCGCGGCCGAAGCTCCGGAAGATCCGGTCGGAATGGCTGCGCCAGGAGCCGACGTGGATCTGCATCACCATGCCGTCCTCGACCGAAAGCTTCGCCATCTCGGTGAGCATCTGGGCGCGGAAGAGTTCGCGCTCTTCCGCCGTGCCGCTTCCGTCCTTGACCCGCTCGTAGAGCGCAGCGGCCGCATCGCCGGAAAGGTTTGCCGTGCGCGCGGTCGGATGGCCGTGATCGGTGGCCGTCGCCCCGTGATCGCGGAAGAAGGCGCGGCGCCGGCGATGGGCGTCCAGGTAACCGGCGAAGCTGCCTGTATCGCACTCGGTGACGGCGCCGAAGGTCTTCAGGTTTTCGGCAAAGCCGGCGACGTCGGGATCGGTCACCGCGTCGGGTCGATAGGTGGTGATCACCTTGCCCTGCCAGCCGCTCTCGCGGATCGCCCGGTGATGGGCGAGATCGTCGAGGGCGCTCTCGGTGGTCGCGAGAACTTCGACGTCGAACCGCTCGTAGAGCGCCCGCGGGCGAAAATCGTCCCGGGTGAGCCTCTCGGCAATGTGGTCATAATAGTGGTCCGCGGTCTTCGCCGAAAGCCGCACGTCGAGGCCGAAGAGGTTCTGGAACGTGTCGTCCAGCCAGAGCCGTGTCGGCGTTCCCCGAAAGAGGTGATAATGCTCGGCAAAGCGCCGCCAGATCGTCCGCCCGTCGGTCTCGACCGGCGTTTCGTCGGCCGAGGGAACGCCGAGTTCGGCCAGGCCGACGCCCTGGGAGACCAGCATGCGGAAGATGTAGTGGTCCGGCACGACGATGAGCTGCGCCGGGTCCGCAAACGGCAGGTTTTCGGCAAACCAGCGCGGCTCCGTATGGCCGTGCGGCGAGACGATGGGCAGCGCCTTGACGGCGTCGTAAAGGGCGCGGGCGATCCTGCGCCCGGCCGCGTCGGCGGGAAACAGCCTGTCGTCGTCCAGAAGTGCCACGATCGTCCTCCCGTCATGCGGCGTCGTTGGCGAAGGGCTGGTATGGTAGTGCCCGGACCCTGTCAAGCAACGGGTCTGCGGTCGCCCTCGGACGGCGGCACTTTCCCGGGGCGGCTCCGGCTCGATCCCTCATCGCGAAGGAAGCGCCACCTTCAACCGCCCGACCGCCTCCTCCAGCGCGGCATGGCCGCAGGCGTATGAGATCCGCACGAAGCGTTCGCCGCGGGTGAGGTCGAAGTCGATGCCGGGCGTCATCGCGACGTGGGAATCGGCCAGAAGCCTGCGGCAGAAGTCCGAGGCGTTCGCCTCGCCTTCGGGGATGCCGGCATAGGCGTAGAACGCCCCGTCGATCGGCGCGATGTCGCGAAAACCCAGCGCCGGCAGTTCGCGCATCAGCAGGTCGCGGTTTTGGACATAGACCTCGCGGACCCGGTCGAGTTCTTCGGTCGCATCGAACACCGCCGTCGCCGCCACCTGGGAGAGTTCCGGCGCCGAAATGTAGAGGCTCTGGGCGATCCGCTCGGCGACGCGCACCATCTCCGGCGGCAGGACGATCCAGCCGATCCGCCAGCCGGTCATGCAGTAGTATTTCGAGAACGAGTTCACCACGAACGGTGTCTGCGAGAAGGCGAGCGCCGTCGCCTCGCCGCCCGAATAGGCGAGCCGGTGGTAGATCTCGTCGGAGATGAAGCGGATGCCGGCCTCGTCGGCGAAGTCGATCAGGCGCTTCAGTTCCTGCGGCGGCGTCACCGTGCCGGTCGGGTTCGCCGGGCTGGCGACGAGGACGCCGTCGATCGGCGCCTCGCGATGGGCTTCGGCGAGGTGATCGGCCGTCAAGAGGTAGCCGGTCGACACGTCGACGGGAATCTCGACCGGTTCGAGGCCGAGAACGCGCAGAATGTTGCGATAGGCGGGATAGCCGGGCGAAGCCAGCGCGATCCGGGCGCCGGGATCGAAGGCGGCGAGGAAGGCGAGATTGAAGCCCGCGGACGAGCCCGTGGTGACGACCACCCGCGACGGCTCCACCGCGACGTCGTGGGCCTCGCGGTAATGGCGGGCGATCCGCTCGCGCAGGGCCGGCAGGCCCGGCGCATCGGTATAGGCGATCCGTCCGCGCGCCAGATGGTCCCTGGCCGCTTCGATCGCCGCCTTCGGCGTCGGCGCCTCGGGCTGGCCGACGGCGAGCGAGATCACCGGCTCGCCGCGGGCCAGAAGGACGTTCGCCTCGGCAAGCACGTCCATCGCGCGGAACGGCAGGACGTCGGAACGGCGGGAGGCTTTTCGGTCATGCATGGTGGGATCAACTTTTGGTATCGTTCGACGGTATTGTGTCGGCAAGTCCACTGTGCCGCGCCGATGGGGCGAAGCTGACGAAAGATTGAAGTCGCGCGCTTGATACGCGATGCCGATCGGGTCCACTAGCGGAAGTGGACAAAGGACGGAACATGCGACGTTTTCTCAGCTCCATCACCCGGTGCGTCGGCGCCTTCGCCCTGACGACGAGCCTCGTCCTGACGGGCGCCGGCGCTCCCTTCCCCTCCGTCGCCGAGGCACGCGAGCGAAGCAATCTGCCGGTGGTGCGCGACGCCGAGATCGAGACTCTGATCGCCGATTATGCCCGCCCCCTGCTCAAGGCCGCCGGCCTGTCGCGCTCCGGCATCGAGACGGTGCTGGTCAATTCGAACGACTTCAACGCCTTCGTCCTCGGGCGCCGCATTTTCGTCAACACCGGCGCCGTCGCCTTCACCGAGACGCCGAACCAGCTGATCGGCATCATCGCCCACGAGATCGGCCATCTGAAGGGCGGCCATCAGCAGCGCCTGCGCGATCGGCTGGAAGGCGCCAAGGTGATGGCGATCGCCGCGACGCTGCTCGGCGCGGGAGTGGCCATCGGCGGATCGGTGGCCGGGGCCAGCGGCGCGGCCGGCGCCGGCGCCGGCATCATCTCCGGCGGCGGGGCCGCGGCCCAGCGCTCCATCCTCAACTACATGCAAGGGGAGGAATCCATCGCCGACCGCTCGGCGATCTCGTTTCTCGCCAAGACCGGCCAGTCGGGCCGCGGCCTCGTCGAGACCTTTCAGACGCTGGAGCGCGGCAGCATCTTCAGCGGTTCGCGGGGGCGGAACTACCTGTCCTCGCACCCTGCCCCGCGCGACCGCGTTACCGCCGTCGAGGAAGCGGCGAGACGCCTCACCCCTTACGACCGGACCGATCCGCCCGCCCTCGCCGAGCGCCACGCTCTCGCCCGGGCGAAGATCGCGGCCTATGCCGGCGGGATGAGCGACGTGCGCCGCCTCTTCGTCAAGGATCCGCGCGGGATCGGGGCGCTCTACGGCGACGCCATCGCGACGTTCCTCGCCGGCGAGACGGCGAGCGCCCTTCGCAAGATGGACGGGCTGATCGCGGCGCGGCCGAACAATCCGTGGTTCCACGAGATGCGCGGCGAAATCCTCCTGGAGGCCGGCCGCGGCAAGGAAGCCGCCGCGTCGTTCGCCAAGGCGGCGAAGCTCGACCGCTCCAATTCAGGCCTCCTCAAGGCCGAGATCGGCCAGGCGCTCGTCGTCGCGGGCAACGGGGCGGACATGAAGCAGGCCATCGAGCTGATCCAGGCCGGGCTGCAGAGCGATCCGATCAACACCGCCGCCTACCGCTATCTGGCGATGGCCTATGCCCGCCTCGGCGACGTCGGGCGGGCCGAACTCGCGACGGCGGAGGGACATTGGAACGCGGGCTCGCTCACCGACGCGAAGGTCTTCGCCGCACGGGCGCAAGGCAAGCTCCAGCCCGGCTCTCCCGCCTGGCGCCGCGCCCAGGACATCCTGAAGGTCAAGTCGCGATGAGATCGCGAGCGCCTCGCTCCGAACCCGCCAAAACGCCACAATTCCGGAAATTGGTGTCCGCCACTTCCACTTGCCGAACGAACAGACGCGAAGGAATCGCCCCGATGGTCTTCAAACGCTCCGCCGCGGTGGCATTCGCCACGATCCTGACAGCCGGCGCCTTCGGCGCTCAGGCCCGTGCCGAGGAGCCGGCGAAGTCCTTCGACGCCAAACAGATGGGCGAGATCGAGGCGATCGTCCGCAACTATCTCGTCACCCATCCGGAAGTGCTGGTCGAAGCGATCAACGCGCTCGAGGCCAAGCGCACGGCCGAGGCGGCGGCCTCGCAGAAGGACGCGATCGCAGAGAATGCCGCGACGATCTTCTCGAGCCCCGACGGCACCGCGCTCGGCAATCCACAGGGCGACGTCACGGTGGTCGAGTTCTTCGACTACAATTGCGGCTACTGCAAGCACGCTCTCTCCGACATGGACGCCCTCCTGAAAGCCGATCCGAACGTTCGTTTCATCCTCAAGGAGATCCCCGTACTCGGGCCGCAGTCGATCGAGGCCTCGCGGGTCAGCCTGGCCTTCCGCAGCCTGAAGCCGGAGGCCTATGGCGACTTCCACCGCAAGCTGCTGGCTTCGCGCGGGACCGCCGACGAAGCGCGGGCGATCGCGGTCGCGGCGGAGTTCGGCGTCGATGCCGAGGCGCTGAAGACGGCGATGGCATCGCCCGAGATCGCCGCCGACATCGCCAAGGACAAGGAGGTGGCGGAAGCCCTCGGCGTCAACGGCACGCCGAGCTACGTCATCGAGGATGCGGTCCTGCCCGGTGCGGTCGGGATCGACAACCTCCAGGCGGCGATCACCAACGTCAGATCCTGCGGCAGCACGGCCTGCTGAAATGCGGCGGGCGAGCCGGGCCGCTCGCAATTAGCGCTTTGCGAAAGAGGCGCTTGGCCTTATACGGCGTCCTGAACATCGACGGCCAACGTCGAAACGTCCCGTCCGTGAGCGTAGAGCCAGGATGCCGATCGCCGCCGTCGAGATACCGTCCGGACATATCCGTTCCTTGCGGCACGGTCGTCCGGGAACTCGGGCGGGCCTGCCTGCGCATTGCTTTCGGGCCGCCCGGACGTCGAGCATCGTCGGGGAAGCGAAGGCGTCCGGCGCCGGGGCCAGACGGCGACAGGTTTCGCCCGGTCCACGCTTTCCCTCAGTCCTAATCGGCCAAGGAAGAATATGCCCAAAGAAGACATGACGGTCGACCCGCGATTCGTTCGTGAAATCGCGTCGATCCTGAAAGAGACGGACCTCACCGAGATCGAGGTCGAGAACGGCGCGATGAAGGTCCGCGTGACCCGCAAGATCGAGCAGATGCAGATGCAGATGCAGCCTGCCTATTATCCGCCGCAGCATCATGCGCCGGCGCCGCAGCCCGCCGCCGCATCGGCCCCGGCACCGAGTGCTCCGGCGAGCGGCCCCGAGGCCGGCAGCGTCCCCTCGCCGATGGTGGGCACCGTCTATCTCGCCGCTGCGCCCGGCGCCAAGCATTTCGTCGAGGTCGGCCAGAGGGTCGCCGAAGGCGAGACGCTGCTGATCATCGAGGCGATGAAGACGATGAACCAGATTCCGGCCCCGCGCGCCGGCACGGTGACGAAGATCCTGGTCGAGAACGGCCAACCGGTCGAGTACGGCGAAGCCCTCGTCGTCATCGCGTAAGGGGGAACTTCATGGTCAAGAAGGTCCTCATCGCCAATCGCGGCGAGATCGCCCTGCGGGTTCTCAGGGCCTGCAAGGAACTCGGCATTTCGACGGTCGCCGTCCACTCCACCGCCGACAACGCGGCGATGCACGTGCGGCTCGCCGACGAAAGCGTCTGCATCGGCCCGCCGCCCTCGCGCGACAGCTATCTCAACATTCCCTCGATCGTCGCCGCCTGCGAGATCTCCGGCGCCGACGCCGTTCATCCGGGCTACGGCTTTTTGTCCGAAAACGCCCGCTTCGCCGACATCCTCGACGCCCACGGGATCACCTTCATCGGGCCTACCGCCGATCACATCCGCATCATGGGCGACAAGATCGAGGCCAAGCGCACGGCGAAGCAGCTCGGCATTCCCGTCGTTCCCGGCTCGGCCGGCGCCGTGACCGAAGACGGCGAGGCCCTGAAGATCGCCGACGAGATCGGCTATCCGGTCATCGTCAAGGCATCGGCCGGCGGCGGCGGGCGCGGCATGAAGGTCGCCAGGACCCGCGACGACATGGTGCTGGCGCTGCAGACCGCCCGGCAGGAAGCCGGTGCCGCCTTCGGCGACGACGCCGTCTACATCGAGAAATATCTGGAAAAGCCGCGCCACATCGAAGTCCAGGTCTTTGGCGACGGCGCCGGAAACGCCATCCATCTCGGCGAACGCGACTGCTCGCTGCAGCGGCGCCATCAGAAGGTCTGGGAGGAGGCGAATTCGCCTGCCCTCACCGCGGAGCAGCGCGAGCGGATCGGCACGATCTGCGCCAATGCCATGCGCGATCTGAAATATCGCGGCGCCGGCACGATCGAGTTCCTCTACGAGAACGGCGAGTTCTATTTCATCGAGATGAACACCCGCCTGCAGGTGGAGCATCCGGTGACCGAGGCGATCACCGGCATGGATCTCGTGCACGAGCAGATCCGCGTCGCCAGCGGCCAGGGACTGTCGGCGACCCAGGAGGAGATCGTCTTTTCCGGCCACGCCATCGAATGCCGGATCAATGCCGAGGACGCGCGGACCTTCGCGCCCTCGCCCGGCAAGATCGACTATTACCACGCGCCCGGCGGCCTCGGCGTGCGGGTCGATTCGGCGGTCTATCAGGGCTATTCGATCCCGCCCTTCTACGACAGCCTGATCGGCAAGCTGATCGTCCACGGCCGCAACCGCACCGAATGCATGATGCGCCTCAGGCGGGCGCTCGACGAGATCGTCGTCGACGGCGTGAAGACGACGCTTCCCTTGTTTCGCGATCTCGTCGACAATGCCGACGTCGGCAAGGGCGCCTACGACATCCACTGGCTGGAGAAATATCTGGCCGGCGACGCCAGGGCCTGACGCCCGGTCTGCAACCGCCCGACGGCAAGGCGGTTGCCGTCTCTCGGCGATGGGG
The DNA here is from genome assembly GCF_021390325.1 of Jiella avicenniae. Taxonomy (GTDB): domain Bacteria; phylum Pseudomonadota; class Alphaproteobacteria; order Rhizobiales; family Rhizobiaceae; genus Jiella; species Jiella avicenniae. The sequence continues at coordinate 160,429 of NZ_JAJUWU010000008.1, forward strand.
CGTCTCGCGGCGCGGACGGCCGAGCGTGGACGTGTTGTCCCATGCGCGTCCGCTCGATCGGGACGTTTCGTCGTCGGCGGATGGCGCCGTGTCGGCGTTCGTGACGGCGGCGCAGGTCTTTCCTTCAACGGGCTGAGGCAACGGGCTGAGGCGGGCATGGCGGGACGCGGCAAGACACCGGCGATCACTCCGGAACTCCTCCTCAAGGCCTATGCGTCCGGCATCTTTCCGATGGCCGAGGCGAGCGACGATCCGCAGATCTTCTGGGTCGACCCGACCGAGCGGGGCATCCTGCCTCTGGACGGGCTGCACCTGCCCCGCAGCCTGAAGAAGGTGATCCGCAAGGCGCCTTTCACGGTCCGCGTCGACACGGCCTTTGCGGCGGTGGTCGACGGCTGCGCCGAGCCGGCGCCCGGTCGCGAGAAGACCTGGATCAACCGGCAGATCCGCGATCTCTACCTGGCACTATACAAAGAGGGATTCGCCCATTCGGTCGAATGCTGGGAGGGCGAGGCGCTGGTCGGCGGGCTCTATGGCGTCTCGATCAACGGCGCCTTTTTCGGCGAGAGCATGTTTTCCCGAAAGACCGACGCCTCGAAGATCGCCCTCGCCTTTCTCAGCGAAAGGCTGATCCGCGGCGGCTACCTGCTGCTCGACACCCAGTTCATCACCTCGCATCTGGCGCGGTTCGGCGCCGTCGAGATCGAGCGGGACGAGTATCACGCGCTGCTCGGGCAGGCGCTGTCGGTGGCGGCGACCTTCTATCCGGCCGGGGCGGGCACGGCCGAGTCGGTTTTGCAACTCTTCAGCCAGACGTCGTAGACCGGGTGCTCGACGGCGTTGAGGCCAGGGGAATCGGCAAACATCCAGCCGGAGAAGATCCGCTGGATCTTCCGGTCAAGGGTGATCTCGTCGACCTGCACGAAAGCGTCGGTGCGCTCCGCCTCGCCCTCGGCACTGGTCAGGCACACCCGCGGCGTCACCTGCAGCGCGCCGAACTGCACCGTCTCGTCGATATAGACGTCGAAGCTGGTGATCCGTCCGGTGATCTTGTCGATGCCGGAAAAGACCGCGACCGGATTTTTGGCCCGCGGCTTCGGCGTCGCCATCTGGGGATCGGGCTGGCCGTCCTGCGCAATGGCGCCCGAAACGCCCGGCATGACCAAGGCGGCCAAGGCGATTGCCAGGATCATTCGGGAATTCGTCCGCGTCATACGATGGATAGATGGTCCGAGGATTCTGGCTCTGGCCGAAAGCCGACCGCAGCCAAGTCGTTCGACGACGCCTTTCGAGGCTTCGCCCGTCTGCCGGAAGGGTTAGGCCCGGAATGCGGCGCCAGATTGATCACCGCATCGCGCCCTGCCCGCTCCTCACGGGGTCCAGGCGTCGTACTCGCCGGTCACGCGCGGGCGTTCCTTGCCGGGGCGTAGCAACGAGCCCGACGGACGATAGGCCTTCGCGGTCCCGGTGTGGTTCGGCTCGAAGCCCTTCTGCCATTCGCGCGGAGCGTAGCTTTCTTCGCTTGGCGGCTGGTCGACCCGGTAATGCATCCAGCCGTGCCAGCCGGTCGGGATCGCCGAAGCTTCCGCCGGGCCGTTGTAGATCACCCAGCGGCGCGTGCCGTCGGCATTGGTGTAATAGAGGTTGCCGAACTCGTCCTCGCCGACCTTCTTGCCGAAGCGCCAGGTGTGGAAACGCGTGCCGATCGTCTGGTTCTGCCACCAGGTGAAGATCTCGAGAAGCCATGCTTTCATGGGGATTTCCGATCCGTCGCAAGTCGGCTCCTTATGCGTCCCGCGGCCGGAAATGTCCACCCGCCCTGCAGTGCGGCATTCGAGATCGAAACCCCGACAGCGCGCGGCGTTTCAATCCGAGGCCGAACGTTCCTCTCCTCCGCCCGTGACGCTCGTCCTGGCGTCCTTCTGCTCGCGGGAATCGACGAAGTGGACCATCACCAGCAATCCACCGAGAGCGATGAAGGTCGCGGCCAATCCGGCCAGGAAAGCGCCGCTCGTGTGGTCGACCTCGAGCAGGATCAGCTTCCGCACCACCGCCAGCACGCCGATGACGATGACCGTGCGGACCTGCGCCAGCCGGTGGTCGCCGAGCGCCATCTGATGGATCGAATGGGCGAGTTCCAGCGCGATGATCGCCGCCAGAACCCGGTCGAACAGCGTCTGAAACGCGGAGTATTCCAGGGGCTGGCCGAGATCGAAAAGTGCGAGGCCCGTCGCGCGCAAGAAGCTCCATAACGTCAGGAGCACGACGCCGACCATACCGAAGAGAAGGATGTGCGCGACCAGCCGCTCGAAGCGGAAATAGAGTTTCACCAAATGCATGCCGCCGCTCCCGCCGCGGCGAAACGAGGATCGCTCCGCTGGTTGAGGAATGTGGATCGGCGGGGAGCGACTGTCCATCATGCGGCGCACAACCCGCGGCAATCACCTGAAGGCAAGTGCCAGCCGGCGCCGGCTTCGAGTGATCGCCCTGGCACAACCGTTTGCGGGTCGCTCGGCTTGCTATAGCGTCTTCTCGTAGACGAGCGCCGGAATGCCGCTGTCCTCGGCGCCGCAATTGGCGGTCCTGCCGACCTCCGCGAAGCCATGGGTCTCGTAGAAGCGGATGGCCTTTTCGTTCGCCGCCTCGACTTCGATTCGAATTCGCGCGGCATCGGGAAAGGCGTCGACGATCTCGTCCAGAAGGTCGCGGCCGATGCCCTGACGCTGGCATTGCGGCCGGACATAGAGCTGGTGCAGGACGACCAGCTTCTTCTCCGGATCGGACGACGCCGCGAAGGCGACGCCGCCGAGCCGCGTGCCGTCGTCGGCGACGACGAATTCCGACTCCGGCCGCGTCAGGCGCGGCTCGAGCGCCGTCACCGAATGCCAGGAGGCGGTGATCTCCGCGACCTTCGCCGGCCCGTAGATGCCGTCATAGGTGTCGTGCCAGGTCTCGCCGAGCAGGTCCGAGATCGCCTGGAGATCGCTGCGGCTGGCGGTGCGGACGAAAAAGGTCATTCCACCCCCAGCTTTTCCTTCACCAGCGCGTTGACCGCCTGCGGGTTGGCCTTGCCGCCGGTCGCCTTCATCACCTGGCCGACGAACCAGCCGGCCATGGAGGGCTTCGCCTTCGCCTGCTCGACCTTGTCGGGGTTTGCCGCGATCACCTCGTCGACGGCCTTTTCGATGGCGCCGGTGTCGGTCACCTGTTTCATGCCGCGCTTCTCGACGATCGCCTTCGGGTCGCCGCCCTCGGTCCAGACGATCTCGAACAGGTCCTTGGCGATCTTGCCGGAGATCGTGCCTTCGCGGATGAGATCGAGGATCGCGCCGAGTTGGTCGGCCGAAACCGGGGTGTCGTCGATCTCCTTGCCCGACTTGTTCAGCGCACCGAGGAGATCGTTGATCACCCAGTTCGCCGCCTGCTTGGCATCGCGGCCCGCGGCGACTTTTTCGAAGTAGTCGGCGATCGCCTTTTCCGAAACGAGGATCGAGGCGTCGTAGGCCGACAGGCCGGCATCCTTGATCAGCCGCGCCCGCTTGTCGTCGGGCAGTTCGGGAAGCTCCTCCAGGAGCGCGTCGACATAGGCCTGGTCGAATTCGAGCGGCAGAAGATCCGGATCGGGGAAATAGCGATAATCGTGCGCATCCTCTTTCGTGCGCATCGCCCGCGTCTCGCCCTTCACCGGGTCGAACAGCCGGGTCTCCTGGTCGATGACGCCGCCGTCCTCGATGATGGCGATCTGGCGCCGCGCCTCGGAGTCGATCGCCTGACCGACGAAGCGGATGGAGTTGACGTTCTTGATCTCGCAGCGCGTGCCGAAGGGGCCGCCCGGGCGGCGCACCGAGACGTTGACGTCGGCGCGCATGGAGCCCTCGTCCATGTTGCCGTCGCAGGTGCCGAGATAGCGCAGGATGGTCCGCAGTTTGGTGAGATAGGCCTTGGCCTCGTCGGCCGAGCGCATGTCCGGTTTTGAGACGATCTCCATCAGCGCGACGCCGGACCGGTTCAGGTCGACGAAGGACATGGTCGGATGCTGGTCGTGCATCGACTTGCCGGCATCCTGCTCGAGATGCAGCCGCTCGACGCCGACCTTAATGTCCTGGAACTCGCCCTTGGAGTCCGGCCCGACGGACACGATCACGGTGCCCTCGCCGACGATCGGATCCTTGTACTGGGAGATCTGATAGCCCTGCGGGAGATCGGGATAGAAATAGTTCTTCCGGTCGAAGACCGAGCGGTGGTTGATCTCAGCCTTCAAGCCGAGGCCGGTGCGGATCGCCTGTTTCACGCACTCCTCGTTGATCACCGGCAGCATGCCCGGCATCGCAGCGTCGACGAGGCTGACATGAGAGTTGGGTTCGGCGCCGAAGCCGGTCGAGGCGCCGGAGAAGAGCTTGGCCTCGGACGTCACCTGGGCGTGGACCTCGAGGCCGACGATGATCTCCCAGTCTCCGGTGGCGCCGGAGATGAAGGTCTTCGGATCGGGCGTGCGGGTGTCGACGATGGTCATGGGCGTGTCCGGATCGGTGCGAAATGGCGTCGGATTTGGCTAGAGGAAAGCGACAGCGGGTTCAAGCTCGCCGCCCCGAGCAGCACGTCCGTGCGGCCGGTTTGATGCTGCGAAGCCCGCGATACTCTGCTATCGTGGCGAACGCGACGACGACGGAGCCGACCATGAGCTCGCTTGTGGACCCGCATCGGCGGGACGATCTGCCGACGAACATGACGATCGACGAGTTCTTCGATTGGCTGGACACCCACGAAGACCACTACGAACTCGTCGACGGGACGCCCATCATGATGCCCTTCGTCAAGCGCGCCCATGCCCGCATCGTCAGCAATTTCGACTTTTGTCTGCAGTCTCGGATCGATCGCTTACAATATATGGTGACGCAGGGCGATTTCGCCATCCGGACCGGTCCCCGCTCGATCCGATTCGCCGATGTCCTGGTGGAGCCCTCGAACGACGATCTCGCCGGGCGGATCTCCGAGCGCACGGTGTTGATCGTCGAGGTGCTGTCGGAGTCCACCGCCAGGATCGACTTCAATCGCAAACGGCTCGAATATCTCGGCCTCGCCGACCTCGACACCTATGTCATCGCCGCCCAGGACGAGCCCCGCCTCTGGGTCTGGCAACGCACCCCGGCAGGCTGGCCGGAGGCCGCCGAGGTCCTGACGGAAGGCAGCGTCGCCGTCCCGTCTCTCGGCGTCTCGCTGCCGCTGGCGGAGATCTATCGGGGCGTCCACACGATCGAAGGCAAAACCGGCGCGACCTGACGCGGCCGTTCCTACCGGAACCCGTAGGCCTCGGCGCCCTCGTAGAGATCGATCAGCAGATGGTCCCCGGCGCCGACGAGGAAGTCCGCCGCCGTCGGCAGGACGTTGCGGGCGGTGACCCGGCCCGTCGCCGCGTCGAGTTCGTAGAGATAGTCCTTCTCGCAGCTGCCGCCGCTCGCCGCATAAATCCTCCCGCCCCTGATGGCGACGTTGGTGTCGGAAACGTTGAAGGGTGAGACCCAGTCGACCGCGGAGAACTCGGCGTCGGTCTTGACCAGCAGTCCGGCCCGCCGCGCCCTGTCGCCGCAGCGGCTCGGTGTGTCGATGGTCAGATAGATCGCCCCGTCCTCGCCCTCGCTCGCCGAAAGCACCGCGACGGTGGCTGCCGCCTCGCCTGCCTCGAAGCCTTGGACGTCCCGCGACACCGGGATCGTGAAGAGTTTCTGTATCGTTCCGTCGCGGTCGGCGACGGCGTTGACGAGGGAGAGACTGCCATCGCCGAAGCGGGCGGTCCGCGAGATGATCATGCGATCCGCCGGGCCGAAGCGCGAGACGTAGAAATAGGGCTCTTCGTGCCGCGAAGGCTCGACGCCCGCCTCGCGCAGCGAATCGTAGAGCCCGTCGGCGAGCGTCTCCGGCATCCATGCGCAGCGATCGATCCAGTCGATGCGACAAGGCTCGCCGAGGGTGCGATCATAAGGCCCGATGGCCGGGACCGTCGCGATGACGGATTCCAGATCAGGCCCCGAAGCCAGCTTCCTCACGTCGATGTCGCGCTGCGGGCCGGGATTGGGCGCGGGCCGGGGCAGTTCGAGCACCACGACACCGGCGGATGTCCCATCGGGTCCGCCTTCGGCCCCGATCCGGGCGAGCAGCCTGTAGCCGTCTGCGCCGAGAGCACCGGCAGGTTTGCGGGTCTGCCGCGGCGGGCCGGCGGGGGAAGAGGAGGCCGGCCCTGCCGCCAGGATCAAATCCCGCTCCGGCGCCTCGCCGGCTCCGGTCGCCGATGCGTCCGACGGCGGGTTTTTTTCCATCTCGGGGCCGGCCGCGGGCCTCGCTTGCGTGTGACAGACGAGGGCGGCGCTCAACAGCATGGCGAAGATCGTGCGAGACACGCGATGTTCTCCTTCCCGGCAGCCCCGTCACGTTTCTAACGCGGCGGCCGGACGCTGCAAAGCGCCGCGGCGTTCGGCCGAAGCATGCCCGCGGACCGCGGAGCCCGCCGATTTTCCCCGGAGACACCGGAGGCGGGCCGCTCAGGCGACGCTCATGTAGGAGATGCTGCCGCTGTCGATGAGGCCCTTGAGGATCGTCAGCGCATTCGCCAGCCTTTCGCGCTCGGCGACGGCGGAGAGGCCGATCCGGACCGAATGATGGGCATGATCGCCTCTGACGCTGCGGAATTCGTCCTCGCCGTCGATCCGGATGCCGTGGTTGCGCGCCGCGAGCTGGAAGGCCGGCGAGGTCCAGGGCGCCGGCAGCGGGACCCAGCGATAAGGCACCGCCGCTGCGGCCCGCCCTGCCGTGCGGGTCTGGAAGATGTCGTCGAACAAGGCACCGCGCGCCGCGATCTCGCCCATGACCGCCTGGCGGATCGTCTCGGCCTTGCCCGAGAGCACCAGCCGCGCGGCGACCTCCATGTTGAGGAACGGCCGGCCTCCGGTGAGCTGATTGTGGGCCACGGTCACACGCACCGACTGGCCCCGCGGGCAGCTCGCCCAGCCGGCCCGCAGCCCCGCCGAAACGCTTTTCGACAGTCCGCCGACGAAGAAGGTCCGCTCGGGGGCCAGAGAGACGATCGGCGGAATGTCCACCGGCGTGATCTTGCCGTAAATATTGTCCTCAACGATCAGCAGATTGTGCCGCCGTGCAACTGATACGATTTGTTCGCGGCGTCGCAGGGACATCGTCGTGCCGCGCGGATTGTTCACCGCCGGCATGAGGAAGATCATCCTTGGGTGCTGCCGCGCCGCGCAGCGATCCAGCTCTTCCGGAATTATGCCTTCGTCGTCCATGCCCACGGTAACGGGCATGCGGCCGATCATCGTCGCGGCGCGTGCGACGGATGCATAGGACAGGTCCTCGAAGACGATCCGGTCGCCGGGATGGGTGGCGGCCGCAATGATCCCCTGAATCGCGGCATTGACCCCCAGCGTCGGCACGACATTGCCGACCTCGGGCGTCCAGCCGCCCGTCTCCAGCCACGCGGCACCGGCCTCCAGCCAGCCCTGCGGGACGCCGCGGACATAATCGAGCGCCTTGGCCGTCGAATCCTGCAGAACGGCCGCGAAGGTCGACGCCACGTCCTCCGCCTGTCCGACCATGGGCGCCGAGGTGGAGTCGAGCTTGACGTCGTCGCTCTCTTGGCCGGGCAGCGAATCCGCGGTGGCATTCGTCAGGAACTGTCGGGCCTCGGGCTTCTCCGACTCGGCATCGATCTGCCGGACATAGGTCCCGCGGCCGACCTCCCCGGTGGTCAGGCCCCGCTCCCGGGCGATCTGGTAGGCCCGGCCGATCGTCCCGACGGTGACCTTGAGGTCGAAGGCGATATCGCGCTGGGGGGGCAATTTGTCACCCGGCTTCAGCACGCCCTCGACGATCGCCCGCTCGATCGCGTCGGCCAGACGGAGATAGAAGGGCGAAGTCTCGTCGGGCGAGATGTCGAATTGTATTGTCACCCTAACGCCTCTCTTTGTCACCATGCTGAAAATCGCATTGTAAGCATATTCGATCGGCGTACAAGAGCGACATTACATCATGGGTGCAATCGAAGGAGATGTCACCATGACAATGCACCATGCCCGTATCGCCCAGATCGAGGCTCGTCCGCTGCGGCGGGTCGCGCGGACGCAGGATCGGGTGAACGCCCTGCCCGGACTGTCGAGCAGCTTGCGCTCGATGGTCGCCGGCGCGCTATTCGTCGTCCGGGCTGCCGGACGGCGCAGGAAGATGCGGCGGGACCTGCTGGCGTTGAGCGCGGATCAGCTCAGGGACGTCGGTCTGTCGCGGGACGAGGCCCTGCGGGCGGCCGAGAGGATCGAATGGCGCGGCGACTGGACGTGACGGGCCGATGCACTGGCAATGCCTGAAGACTTGAGGGTGGATCGAAGGCCGATCCACCCTTTTTTCGTCGTCCGGGGAGGAAGTTTCGTCGAACCCGCCATGGCACGCGATGCCGGCAGCTGAGGACGCAAGACGCGTCGGCCCGTCGACGGCGGTCCCTCCGGCCACGCTGCGAACGCCCGCCGGTGTTCTGAAATGCGGCGGTCAGCGGCCGGTCGACCTGTGTCGGGTCTTTCGGCCGGGCTTTCCTTCCGCCTGGGTGGCGACGCGCCGGGAGGCGGCATCGGCCACCGCGATCCATCGCTCCGCTTCGTCGGGATCGTCATAGGCGTCTTCGGGAAATCGCCAATACGGCATGTTCACCGCTGCCCTGCCCGGCCGCGCATAGGTCCAGCGATCGAGACCGGCTTCGGCATAGACCACCTCGCTCTCGGGATCGCCCTTGAGGTGAAGCGTGCCGCCGATGACGAGGGCGACGATGCGGCCCTCGCTGTAAATCGCCTGACCGCCGAACAGCCGGCGAATCGCGATCTGATTCAGCGAACGGAAGAGATCGCGCAGGAACTCTTCGTCCATCGCCTTCCCGTCTCCTCCGGCTCCTTCCGCAGCAGAGTCTTCAGCCGGCCTGCTGTGCGGCGGCCATGGCCGCGAGGTCGGCCTGCTTCAACTCGACGGATTCGCCGCAGCCGCAGGCGGAGGTCTGGTTCGGGTTCTTGAACACGAAGCCGGACCGCAACACCGTTTCCTCGTAGTCCATCTCGGTGCCGAGCAGGAACAGCACGGCTTCCGGCGCGACGAACACCTTGGCGCCGTCCCGCTCGATGACGTCTTCGTTCGCCCGGCCTTCTCCTGCGAGGTCGATCGTGTACTCCATGCCGGCGCAGCCACCCTTCTTGATGCCGACGCGGACGCCTTGCGCGGCCATGTCGCTGGCGGCCAAAATGCCCTTGATCCGCTCGGCGGCGGCGCTGGTCATGCTCATGACGGTGAAACGGCCCATGGGATCGCTCCTTTCAGTCTTCGAGAATTACGTGGTCACCTAGCGAACCCGCTCCGAGCCGCAAGATGCCGAAGCGGAAGGTGCCGGACAAAGCTGGATGCGAGCTTGATCACGGTTAAAGAAATGGCAATTTGGACGGGAGACTGCAACCTTTTCCGCTGCACCGGGCCGTTGCCGAGCGAGCCGGCGGAGGGGCGGATCGCCACGAACTGCACGATTCGACCGGTCGGACGACCTTCGAGCCACGAACGGGTCCGAGCGCCGTGCCGCGATGGCGAGGTCAAATGCGCTCCCACAAGCGCCGCGTGGCGAGTTCGCCGCAATGGCCGTCCGGATCGCGAAAATAGAGGCTGAGGCCCCTCCCCTTCGGCCAGTCCACCTCGCTTTCGACGGCAGCGCCGATTTCGGCGAGATGCCGGCGCCAGCGATCTTCGGACCCTTCGGGGATCGCCAGCGCGAAATGCAGCGGTCCGCTGCCGTCATGGGGCGGAATCGCGCCCGAGCCCGGTATCTCGACCGGCTCCAGCGTCGCGCCGCGTTGGAACAGGATCAGGACGGTCCCATCCGCCAGCCGGAAGACGGTGATCCGCGGCTCCGCCAACAGGGGCTCCTGCCCGAGGAGCCGCCGGTAGAAGCCGCTCGCCCGCGCCATGTCGTCGACATAGAGGCAGGTTTCGAGAAGCCCGGCGAGCGGCGGTGCCATATCCGCCTCCCCCCTCAGAACCAGCCGACGGCGACCTGGGCTTCCTCGCTCATGCGCTCCGGCGTCCAGGGCGGATCGAACACGATCTCGACCTTCACCTGCCCGACGCCGTCCACCGAGCCGACGGCATTCTCGACCCAGATCGGCATCTCGCCGGCGACCGGGCAGCCCGGCGCAGTCAACGTCATCTCGACGTCGACGTTGCGCTCGTCGTCGATGTCGATCTTGTAGATCAGGCCGAGCTCGTAGATGTCGGCCGGAATCTCCGGATCGTAGACGGTTTTCAGCGCCCCGACGATGTCGTCGGTGAGGCGCGAGAGCTCTTCGGCCGGGATCGCCGTAGCAGCCTCGCTGCCCGAAGCCATCGCCATGTTGGCCGCCGCGGTGTCGTCCGTCGGCGCGGCGGGGGCGAGTTCGTTCGGTGCCGGCGCGCTGGTCGTGGTTTCGGCTCGGTCTGTCATCGGTGTCGTCTTCTCGCTTTGGGCGTCAGGCGAAAAAGCGCCGCGCCTTTTCGAGGGCTTCAGCCAGTCGGTCGACCTCGGCCAGGGTGTTGTACATACCAAACGAAGCCCGGCATGTGGAGGTGGTTCCGAAACGCTTCAAGAGCGGCTGCGCGCAATGGGTGCCGGCGCGCACCGCGACGCCTTCGCGGTCGATCACCATCGAGACGTCGTGGGCGTGGATGCCTTCGAGGTCGAAGGAGACGATCGCTCCCTTGCCCGGCGCCTCGCCGTAGATCCGCAGCGAATTGATGTCCTTGAGGCGCTCATGGGCGAAGGCGCGCAACGTCTCTTCATGGGCGGCAATCTTCTCGCGGCCGACCCTCGCCATGTAGTCGAGGGCCGCGCCGAGGCCGATCGCCTGGACGATCGGCGGGGTGCCCGCCTCGAAGCGATGCGGCGGGGCGTTGTAGGTGACGCCCTCCTCGGTGACCTCGGCGATCATCTCGCCGCCGCCGTTGAACGGCCGCGTCGCCTCCAGCATCGCCTGACGTCCGTAGAGAACGCCGATCCCGGTCGGCCCGTAGACCTTGTGGCCGGTGAAGACGTAGAAGTCGCAGCCGATGTCCTGCACGTCGACCGGCAGGTGAACCGCGCCCTGGCTGCCGTCGACGAGGGTCGGAATGCCCTTCGCGCGAGCCAGTGCGCAGACCGCCTTGACGTCGACGACGGTGCCGAGGACGTTCGACATATGCGTCGTCGCGATCAGCTTCGTCTTCGGCGTGATCGCCTTCTCGAAAGCCTCGACGCTGATCGAGCCGTCGTCCTCGACCGGCACGAAGACGAGCTTGGCGCCGTTCCTCTCCCGGATGAAGTGCCACGGCACGATGTTGGAATGATGCTCCATCTGGGTGACGACGATCTCGTCGCCCTCGCCGATCGTCTCCATGCCGAAGCCATAGGCGACGAGATTGATCGATTCCGTCGCCGAGCGGGTGAAGACGATTTCCTCGGCCGACGCTGCGTTCAGGAACGCCGCGACTTTGGCGCGTGCGTCCTCGAAGGCCTCGGTTGAACGGTTCGAGAGATAGTGCAGGCCGCGATGGACGTTCGCGTAGTCCTCGCTGTAGGCGCGCATGATGGCGTCGAGCACGGCCTTCGGCTTCTGGGCCGACGCGCCGTTGTCGAGATAGGTCAGCGGCTTGCCGTAGACTTCCTTCGACAGGATCGGAAAGTCGGCACGGATCTCTTCGACGTCGTAGCCGAGCGGATCCCGCAGTCTGGCTTCAGCCGTCATAGGATATGAACTCCATGAGCGATCCGTCGGGATCGCGGAAATAAACGCTTCGTCCGCTTCCCAGAGCACCGCGGCGCTCGACCGGACCGAGTTCGACGGCAACGCCCTTCGCCGCCAAATGCTCGGCCGCGCCGGCGATCGGACCATGCCAGCGGAAGCACAGGTCGCTGTTGCCCGGCATCACCGGCCGGCGCGCCAGCGGGACCGCATCCTTGCCGGGGCCGTGGCAGTTCAGCTGCTGCTCGCCGAAACGGATGGCGAAGCCGACGTCTTCGTGGATGATCTCCGCGCCCATGACCTCGCGGTAGAACTCCTCCGACCGATCCCAGTCGGAGACGTGGATCACGCAGTGATCGAGGGTTACGGAGGCAGTCACGGGGCCGCGCCTCAGTGGCTCTTTTCGAGCCAGGCGTCGATCTTGGCCGTGAGCGCCTCGCCCAGGGCCTCGTCGATCTCCAGCTCTTCGACCATCTCGTCGACGAAAGCCTTGACCAGAAGGGCCTTCGCCTGAGCCGCGGGAATACCGCGGGACATCAGATAGAACAGATGGTCCTGGTTGATCTCGCCCGCCGTGGCGCCGTGGCCGCACTGCACGTCGTCGGCGAAGATTTCGAGTTCCGGCTTGGCCGAGAAATCGCCATCCTCCGACAGAAGCAGCGTGTTGCAGGCCATCTTCGCGTCGGTCTTCTGTGCCTCCCGCGCGACCTTGATCATCCCCTGGAAGACCCCGTGGCCGCCCATCAGCACGTTGCGGAAGGTCTCGGTCGCCGTGGTGTTCGGATGGGTGTGGCGCAGCGTCGTCGTCACGTCGACATGCTGGTCCTTTTCGAGAAGGTTCACCCCGCGCATGACGATCTCGGACCCCTCGCCCCGGGTGACCGCATGGACCTCCTGGCGAACCAGCTGCCCGCCGGCGTTGAGCAGGAACAGCTTGAAGGTGGCGTCGGCGCCGACGGAGACGTTGAGCTGGCCGAGATGGGCTGCCGCCTCGCCCTTCGTCTGATCGATGACCCACAGCACCTCGGCGCCGTCGCCGATCGACAGATGCGACACCGCGCTGGAGGGAGCCGGCGAGCCACCGCCCTCGACGCGCTCGACGAACGTCGCCTTCGACCCGTCGCCGACGCTGACTCTGACGGCGGAATGGGATTGCGCGCCGATGCCGCTGCGCAGCTCGATCGGCGCCGCAAGCTCGGTTTTGGCTGCGACCGCGAGCGTCGCCGCGCGGGCCCCGAAGGCCGCGTTGACGAGCCGCACCGTGTCGACCGGCCGGTCCAGATGGTTCGGGCTCTCGTGCCAGTCGGCGAGTTCGTCGCCGGCCACGATCGTCGCACCCTCTGGCGCGCTCGCCCGCTCCGGCGCGTCGAGATCGACCACCGTCGAACCGGCGACCAGCGGCGAGAGCACCGTTTCTGCCTCGCCGGCTTCCTTCGCGGCGAGCGCCTCGATCGCCTGATCCTTGCCGAGCCGGCGTCCCATCAGGTTCCGCAGGTCGGTATAGTGCCAGGCCTCGATGCGCCGATGCGGCAGACCCTCGCGACGCAGCGCCTCGATCGCGGCGCGGCGCGCGTCCTCGCCGCTGCCGGTGGCTTCCGCCAGCGAGACCAGCGCCGTCTCGGCCGGGGTTCTCGGTCTCAGTTCGGTGACGCTCATGATTACGCAGCCTCGCCGATGATCTGGCCGTAGCCTTCGTTCTCGAGCTGCAGCGCGAGGTCCTTGTCCCCGGACTTGATGATCCGGCCCTTGTAGAGGACGTGGACCGTGTCCGGCACGATGTAGTCGAGCAGGCGCTGGTAGTGGGTGATGACGAGGAAGGAGCGCTCCGGCCCGCGCAGCGCGTTGACGCCGTCCGCGACGATCTTCAGCGCGTCGATGTCGAGGCCGGAATCGGTCTCGTCCATGACGCAGAGCTTCGGCTCGAGCAGCGCCATCTGCAGGATCTCGGCGCGCTTCTTCTCGCCGCCGGAAAAGCCGACGTTGAGCGGCCGCTTCAGCATCTCGGCGTCGATCTTCAGCTCCGCCGCGGAGGCCTTGACCCGGCGCATGAACTCCGGCGTCATCAGCTCGGCCTCGCCGCGCGCCTTCCTCTGGGCGTTCATCGCCGTCTTGAGGAACGTCATCGTCGCGACGCCGGGGATCTCCAGCGGATACTGGAAAGCGAGGAACACGCCCGAGGCGGCCCGCTCGGCCGGGTCCATCTCGAGGATCGACTCGCCGTTGTAGAGGATGTCGCCCTCGGTCACCTCGTAGTCGTCGCGGCCCGCGAGGATGTAGGACAGGGTCGACTTGCCGGAGCCGTTCGGCCCCATGATCGCCGCGACCTCGCCGTCCTTCACCGTCAGGTCGACGCCCTTGAGGATCTCGGTGCCCTCATCGGCGACGCGGGCGTGGAGGTTCTTGATTTCGAGCATGGTTTCTTTTCGTCTCTAGCGTTCGTTCGTGTGGTCGTCGGGACGCGCCGGATCGGCAGCATCCGCGGTTTCAATCTCTGCGAGGAGCCCCTGGCGTTCGGCCTGCAGCGCCTCGATCTCGTCGGCGACGACCGGGTCGGTCATCGAACCCTCGGCCATCGCCACCGCCTCGCGGGCCTGTTCGATCCGGTCCTCGATCTCGCGAAGGCGGGCGTAGCGTGGTGATAAATCAATGCTCATTGCCCCGGCCTCTCATGTTTACGCAACCGATCGCCCGCCCGTTCCCCGGCAAGTGCTTTTGATCCGGCACGGACGGTAGATCCTCGCCACAGGGGCGAGGATGACGAACCGGAGCGGCTGATGCGCGCCCTTCAACCCCACCGCGGCGTCATCCTCGGGCTTGTCCCGAGGATCCACCGCCATCTCAACTCAAAACCGTCGGCCCCTAATTGTAATCCAACCACTCCCGCGAATTCGGATGCGGCATGTAGACATTTTCGATCTCGCCCACCCGCTCGTAAAGATCCAGCCATGTCGGGTTGAGCCCCTCGATGAGATTGATCTTCCACGCCCTCGAATAACGCTTCAGCGATTTTTCCCGCCGGATCGCCAGGACGATGTTCGGGTGCAGCTCGAACCAGACGAGAAGCTTCGCTTCGTATCGCGACGTGAAGCCCTTATGAACCTCGCTTTTATGCTCCCAGACGCGACCCGTAAGGTCGCTCGTCACTCCTATGTAGACGACACCTCGCGGCTTGTCCGACATCATGTAGACGAAGCCGGTCACGACATCACGTCGTCGCCACAAGCATGACGGTTAGCCTATGTCGAGGCGCCTCCGCCTCCCTTCCGGCGCCGTCATCCTCGCCCTCGTGGCGAGGATCTACTGCCGATGAGGCGATGAACCGTCTTACTGGCGTCTCATTCGGTGACGCTTCTGGCTGTGAAACCCCAGTAGATCCTCGCCACGAGGGGGAGGATGACGATCGTTTGACACTCACCCCACCGAGCCTTCCAGCGAAATCCCGATCAGCTTCTGCGCTTCCACCGCGAACTCCATCGGCAGCTGCTGGATGACGTCCTTGACGAAGCCGTTGACGATCAGCGCGATCGCCTCCTCCTCCGGGATGCCGCGCTGCATGCAGTAGAACAGCTGGTCGTCGGAGATCTTCGAGGTGGTCGCCTCGTGCTCGAACTGGGCCGTCGCGTTCTTCGCCTCGATATAGGGCACGGTGTGCGCACCGCAGTCGTTGCCGATCAAAAGCGAGTCGCACTGGGTGAAGTTGCGGGCGTTGGTCGCCTTCCGGTTGGCCATCACCTGGCCGCGATAGGTGTTGTTGGAATTGCCGGCAGAGATGCCCTTGGAGATGATGCGGCTCGTCGTGTTCTTGCCGAGATGCAGCATCTTCGTTCCGGAATCGATCTGCTGGCGGCCGTTCGACACGGCGATCGAGTAGAACTCGCCGCGCGAGTTGTCGCCCCTCAGGATGCAGGACGGATATTTCCAGGTGATCGCCGAGCCGGTCTCGACCTGCGTCCAGGAGATGCGGGAGTTCCTGCCGCGGCAGTCGCCGCGCTTGGTGACGAAGTTGTAGATGCCGCCCTTGCCGTCCTTGTCGCCGGGATACCAGTTCTGGACGGTCGAATATTTGATCTCGGCATCGTCGAGCGCGACGAGCTCTACCACGGCGGCATGAAGCTGGTTCTCGTCGCGCTGGGGCGCGGTGCAGCCTTCGAGATAGGAGACGTAGGCGCCCTCGTCGGCGATGATCAGGGTTCGCTCGAACTGGCCGGTGTTGCGCTCGTTGATGCGGAAATAGGTCGACAGCTCCATCGGGCAGCGGACGCCCTTCGGCACGTAGACGAAGGACCCGTCGGTGAAGACGGCCGAGTTCAGCGTCGCGAAGAAATTGTCCGACGTCGGAACCACGGAGCCGAGATATTTCCTCACCAGTTCCGGATGCTCGCGGATCGCCTCGGAGATCGGCATGAAGATCACGCCGGCCTTCTGCAGCTCCTTCTTGAAGGTCGTCGCGACGGAGACCGAGTCGAACACCGCATCGACCGCGACGCGGCCGCTCGGCGCCGGCAGGCGATCGTCGTCTTCGGTGACGTCCTCCTCCGAGGGCTTGACGACGCCGGCGAGGATCTCCTGCTCCCTGAGCGGGATGCCGAGCTTCTCGTAGGTGCGCAGGATCTCCGGATCGACCTCGTCCAGCGAGGCCGGGCCGGACATCGATTTCGGCGCGGCGTAGTAGTGGATGTCCTGATAGTCGATCGGCGGATAGTCGACGCGGGCCCAGTCCGGGCTCTCCATGGTCTTCCAGCGCTCGAACGCCTCCAGCCGCCAGGCGAGCATCCAGTCGGGCTCGCCCTTCTTGGCCGAGATGAGCTTGATGATCTCTTCGTTCAGCCCCTTCGGGGCGACGTCCATCTCGATCAGCGTCTCGAAGCCGTATTTGTACTGGTCGACGTCGATCTGTCGGACCTGGTCGATGGTCTCCTGGACTGCAGGCATACGTCTCGCTCCATACTCGCCGGAGTCAAGGTCCGGTGGTCGGGTGATACGATTGGGAAAACTTGCTCCCGCTCGTCAAGATAAGTCTCGAATGGCCGCGTTTTTAGTGCCATTCCAAATAATCGCAAGCGCTCAGGCGGCGGCTGCGGATCCCGTTCTCGCGACCGCCCGAAGGGCCAGCTTCTCATACTCGCAAACGAACCGTTCGAGAGCCCCTTCGCTGGTTTCGGGACCGAAACTGACGCGAATCGCGCCGAGCGCCGGATCGACGTCGAGTCCCGCTTTCGCCATGGCTGCGACGACATGGCTCGGCCCGACCTTGCCGGACGAACAGGCCGAGCCGGCCGATACGGCGATGCCGGAAAGATCGAGGGCGATCTGCGCCGTCTCCGCCTTGACGCCGGGATGCACCATCGCGGCCGTGTTGGGAAGCCGCTCGGCGTCCTTTCCGAGGATGATGAGCTCCGGCAGGCGCCGCAGCAGGTCCCGTTCCAGGCGATCGCGCAGGGCGCCGAGCCGCTCCCCGGCCCCGGTGCCTCGCGCAAACGCGGCTCCGGCCGCCGCGCCGAAACTGGCGATGGCCGGCAGCGCCTCGGTCCCGGCGCGCATGCCGCGCTCCTGTCCACCGCCGCGCAGGAGCGCGAAGGGGCGCGTGGCGAGGCTCCGGAGCGCGATCGCGCCGACGCCCTTCGCAGCCCCCATCTTGTGGCCGGACAGGACGATCGCATCGGCGCCCGTGGCGGCGAGATCGACGGCGATGCGCCCGACCGTCTGGGCGGCGTCGAGCACCACGAGCACCGGATGGTCCCCGCGCCGCGCCTCCAGCACCGCCCGAATCGCCTCGATCGGCTGGATGACGCCGGTTTCGGAATTGGCCCAGGAGACCGCCAGCATCGCTGGGCCGACCGACCCGGCCGCTTCGACGAACGCCGCCAGCGCGCCGGGATCGACGATGCCGTTCCGGTCGACCGGCAGCCGCGTGACCGCCTCGGCTGCGAAGGCGCCGCCCTCCCGCGTCGCCGGATGATCGGTCTCGACGACGGCGAGCCGCGCGATCTCGACCGGCTGGCCGGCGACGAGCCAGTGCGGCGAGAGAAGCTGCGCCGCCGCCTCGGTCGCGCCGCTGGTGAAGACGACGTTCTCGGCCGGTATCGAACCCTTTGCCCCGCCGATCAGCCGTGCCACCGACGCGCGGGCCTCTTCGCAGGCGGCACGGGCCGCGCGGCCTTCGCGGTGGGCCGAGGAGGGATTGCCGAGGTCGAGCGCAGCCACCGCCGCGTCCCGGGCTTCGGGCAGCAGCGGTGCCGAGGCGTTGTGGTCCAGATAGATCCGCTCGCGGCGCCCGGTCATCTCAACTCGCAGAGGTCGTCTCGTATCGCCGACGCAAATTTCTTGAAATTTCGTCCCCGAAAGGACTAGAAAGCGCCCTTACACGGCAGCGCCAGTTTTGAATTCTTCCAAACTGGAACCTACGGAGCCGGCCTGGCTTCGTCAACCGTCGCCAATGCTGCGGTTCCGCCCGCGATCAGAGAGTATCTATATGCCCGAAGTGATCTTCAATGGCCCGGCGGGTCGCCTGGAAGGCCGATACCAGGCCGCCAAGGAAAAGAACGCCCCGATCGCGATCGTGCTGCACCCGCATCCGCGCTTCGGCGGGACGATGAACAACCAGATCGTCTATCAGCTGTTCTACATGTTCGTGGAGCGCGGCTTCACGACGCTGCGCTTCAATTTCCGCGGCATCGGCCGCAGCCAGGGCGAGTTCGACCACGGAACCGGCGAGCTCTCCGACGCCGCCTCGGCGCTGGACTGGGTGCAGAGCCTGCATCCCGATTCCAAGCAGACCTGGGTCGCCGGCTATTCCTTCGGCGCCTGGATCGGCATGCAGCTCCTGATGCGCCGGCCGGAGATCGAGGGGTTCCTGTCGGTCTCGCCGCAGCCGAACTCCTACGACTTCTCCTTCCTCGCCCCCTGCCCCTCGTCCGGCCTGATCATCCATGGCGGCAAGGACCGCGTGGCTCCGCCGCGCGACGTCCAGACCCTGGTCGACAAGCTGAAGACCCAGAAGGGCATCGTCATCACCCAGAAGACGATGGAAGAGGCGAACCACTTCTATACCGAGCACACCGACGAGTTGATCGCCGAATGCGCCGACTATCTCGACCGGCGGCTCGCCGGCGAACTCTCCGATCCGCGACCGAAGCGCCTGCGCTGAACCATCAAATTCGCGCAATCGGACGAGACTGAAAAGCCGCAGGGAGGTCCCCGCGGCTTTGAGTCGCTTAGTACATTTAGATGCCGAGAATAAGCTAGCAGACGTTGAGAGCGTTGCGGATCGTTGCCAATCAAAGACCCGGGGCAATGTCGATCTTTGAACGGGCTTGGCAGTTGCGAAGTTCATCCCCACAGGGTGGCAGAGTTGACGCCACGTCGGGCGCGTCGGGCGTGCGCCGTGTATGTCAACAACATGGGCCACGCCGCCGGCGCAGGTACATGACGCTGCGTATGAATGATTTCCCTGCGGTTAGGGTCGTCGACCCGGTCGCCTGATACGGCAACGAAGGTATGGCTTTCGGGAGCTGTCTCCTGCAGCATTTCCACGCTGAACCATGTCGACCTGCGACGCGACTTAGCGTTCTGATAAGTTGACGCAACCATCTGCCGGTCACTCCAGTCCCGGAAATATAGATTGGCATGACCACGGACCGCCTGCAGATCGTTGAAGGCGGCCACGTCTGTGGCACGCTCCATGACACCAAGTTCACCCAGCTTTTTCTCTAGACGGTAGATGGCCGGGTCGAATGACAGCAGCAGAAGCTGTGGCGTTAGCGGCATGAGTATCATGGCGCCCGGACTGCCAAGGCCTGCCCCTCCCAACACGTCCTTTTGCAGGTGGAAGCGGTTAGTGTAGATTACCGGATCGTCGGATGTGAAGAATGGCACCGCCGTGCAATTAAGGATAACCCGCGTGCGTAGGTGGGCCGTATCTCTCACGCTGTCCTTGAAAGCATTGAGCGCGAGATGAAGGGCCATCTCGTGCGTCATAACTAGGCTTTCCAGCAACTCTGGTGTAGCCTCGTCGGCTACCATCATCCGTTCCGCCTCCGCCAACCGCATTGCGCCGTCTATCCATGCTGCGCTCCTGTAGGACTGCAGCAGCATGAACGCGTGAAGGCGTCGGACGTCCTCTGTTGTCGCGGCAGCAGGATCTTCGGAGACATGCTGGATAATCTCGCCGTATTCACCTTCGGGCCCTTGCAACGCTTGCTCGAGAGCGCCGTCGCGCCCGTAGAAATAAGGTTTTGCGCACTGTCCCTTCGCCGGCGCCGCTTCAATCGGTCGCTCGCGAGCCATGTTGAATAGATTGATGGCGGCGCCTTCAACGTCCGTGCAGAAGGCGCGCAGATAACACCGAGGTACAAAGTGCTGAGACTTGTTGGCGGGCATGGCAAACGGACGATGTGTCGCTTCAGCCGAAAACACAACATGTTGCGAGCCTCCGGCGCGCTTCCAGTGGAAAATCGAGGCCGTTGGATCATGCATCCACCACCCAACCCAGCCACGCTCGCGAATCTACCCATCGCATCTGGAAATCGTGCCGCAGGCTGTTAAACACCCCGCAGGTATGGCCACAGCCAACCGCGACCCTATCGACAGGACCTGCACCCCCATGACCGGCTTCAAGTCCGACTTTCTCCGCACGCTCGCAGAGCGCGGCCTCATCCACCAAGTCTCCGACGAGACCGGGCTGGACGAACTCTTCGCCACGGAGACGGTGACGGCCTATGTCGGCTACGACGCCACGGCGACGAGCCTGCACATCGGCAACCTGATCTCGGCGACCATGCTCTACTGGCTGCAGGAGACCGGCCACCGGCCGATCGCTCTGATGGGCGGCGGCACCTCGATGGTCGGCGACCCGTCCTTCCGCGACGAGCAGCGCAAGCTTTTGACGGTCGAAGCGATCGAAGAGAACATCAGCGGGATCAAGAAGATCTTTGCCCGCATCCTGAAGTTCGGCGAGGGGCCGGCCGACGCGGTCATGGTGAACAATGCCGACTGGCTGCTGAAGCTCAACTACGTCGAGTTCCTGCGCGACGTCGGCCGGCATTTCTCCGTCAACCGGATGCTTTCCTTCGATTCCGTCAAGATCCGGCTCGACCGCGAGCAGTCGCTGTCCTTTCTCGAATTCAACTACATGATCATGCAGGGCTACGACTTCGTCGAGCTCTCCCGCCGCTACGGCTGCCGGCTGCAGATGGGCGGCTCGGACCAGTGGGGCAACATCATCAACGGCGTCGATCTCGGCCACCGCATGGGCACGCCGCAGCTCTACGCCCTGACGACGCCGCTGCTCACCACCGCCTCCGGCGCCAAGATGGGCAAGACCGCGTCGGGTGCCGTCTGGCTCAACGGCGACCTCTTCAGCCCCTATGACTTCTGGCAGTATTTCCGCAACACCGAGGATGCCGACGTCGGCCGCTTCCTGAAGATCTTCACGCGCCTGCCGCTCGACGAGATCGCCAGGCTCGAGGCGCTCGGCGGGGCGGAGATCAACGAGGCCAAGAAGGTGCTCGCCACCGAGGCGACCGCGATCGTCCATGGCCGCGAAGCCGCCGAGGAAGCCGCCGAGACGGCGCGCGTGACCTTCGAGGAAGGTGCGATTGCCGAAACGCTGCCGACCGTCATGGTGGCGCGGTCCGAACTTGCCGGCGGCGCCGGGCTCCTGTCGCTCGTCGTCGCGGCCGGTCTCGCCGGCTCGAACGGCGAGGCGCGCCGCCACGTCCAGAGCGGTGCCGTGCGCGTCAACGACCAGACGGTGTCCGATCCCCGCGCGAGCCTCGGCGAGGCCGATCTCAAGGACGGCGTCATCAAGCTCTCGGTCGGGCGCAAGAAACACGTCCTGGTGCGGCCGGAATAGCCGGGCCGCGGCTCCGGCGCTTTCCCATCGGCTGCGCCGGAAAACCTTCCGATGCGCGCCGGAAAACGAGAGAGGGAAAGGTCGCCGCGCGGCCCTTCCTCACCCGCCGACGAGGCTCGGGATCTTCTCCGCCGGCGGCGTGTTGCGGCTGCGATGCGAGCGCACGACGCCATCGATCACCGTCATGCCGACTCCCGGCAGGTCGCCGAGCGCGATCGAGTGGAGGAAGTCCCGTCCGGCGGAATGCTGGGCCTTGTCCATGAAGACGAAGTCGGCCGACTTGCCGACCTCGATCAGCCCGCAGTCGAGGGCGCGCATCCGCGCGGTGTTGCCGGTCGCGAAGCAGAAGGCGATTTCGGCCGGAACCTCGCCGAGCGAGGAAAGCATCGACACCATCCGGACGATGCCGAGCGGCTGGACGCCCGAGCCGGCCGGGCCGTCGGTGCCGAGGATCACCCGCTCGAGCTGGCCCATTTCTTGGGCAATTCTCAGCGTATAGAGCGCGGCGCGTTCATTGCCGTTGTGGACGAGCTCGAGGCCGCGCCGGCAGCCCTCGCAGATGCAGCGGATCTCGCCGTCCGGCAGCGCCGTGTGGCCGCCGTTGACGTGGCCGACGACGTCCGGATCGACCTCCAGCACCACGTCGGCGTCAATCAGGCCGGAGCCGGGGATCGACGGGCCGCCGGTGTGGATCGTCGAGTTGAAGCCGTGCTTGCGCGCCCAGGCGACCATCTCGCGGCCCGTCGCACCGTCCTTCACCCCGCCGAGCCCGACCTCGCCGAGGAACTTCACCCCCTGGCTCGCCATCTCGGCGAAATCGTCCTCGACCATGCCGGGCTCGATGACCGGCGCACCGGCGAGAACCTTCACGCCGCTCGGGCGGAAGTTCGAGAAGATCCGCTGGGCGTAGATCGCCATCGCCTTGACGCCGGCGACGTCGCGCGGCCGGCCCGGCGTGTGCACCTCGCCCGCCGAAATCATCGTGGTGACCCCGCCATGGAGCGTCGAGTCGATCCAGTTCAGCTGGCTCTGGCGCGGCGTCCAGTCGCCGGCCACGGGATGGACGTGGCTGTCGATCAGCCCCGGTGCCACGACGGTGCCGTTGGCGTCGATGATCGTGTCGGCCCCGTCGAGATCGAGATCGGCCGCCTTGCCGATCGCGGCGATGCGCCCGCCGACCGAGACGATGGTGTCCGCATCGAGGATCGGCGTTTCGATGTCGCCCGACAGCATCAGCCCGACATTGCGGATCACCAGCTTCTCGTCCGGCTTGCCCGCCTGCTGCACCTCATGCGCCATGCACGGCCCCTCTTCTTTCCGGTGAGTGTCTCGACATATCATTCGCATACGAACGATCTTCGGACTATGATGCGCGAAGCAGGCTTTGGCAACCGGGCGGCTCCCCGGGACGGCGGGACGCCAGTGCGCCGCGGGGCGAATACATCGTATGATTGCCGGCGGCTGCCCGGCCGGGCAACGAAGGGGAACGACGGTTTGGACACAGCACGACATCTCGCCGACGCGCCGAACGAAGCCGGGGACTACATTCTCGACGAGCAGGTCGGCTTCCTGCTCCGCCAGGCCCAGCAGCGCCACGCCGGCCTGTTTTCCGAGTGTTTCGGCGGCGACGTGACGCCGACCCAGTGGGCGGTCCTCGCCAAACTCGCCGAGATCGGCGAATGCTCCCAGAACCTGCTCGGTCGCTACACGGCGATGGACGTCGCCACGATCAAGGGCGTCGTGCAACGCCTTCTGGCCCGCCGTCTCGTGCTGCGCCGGCGGGACCCGGACGATGGCCGGCAGCTGCTGATATCGCTTTCGGACGAGGGGCGCGCCGCCTTCGAGGGTCATCTCGCCAATGCCCGCAAGGCCAGCGACCGAACCCTCTCCGTCCTGGACGAGCGGGATCGCGCGGTGTTCCTGCGCTGCCTCAGGGCGTTGCGGTGAACGGGCGAAGCGGCCACAGTCGAGGCTCGGCGCCGCGCCCGGCCGACGCCTGAACAAATTCTGGGCGCAGCCGCGAAGTGACTTGACGGCGGGCAGAAAGATCGTTCGTATACTAACGGCATGGACCGAGGGCCGGACGTTCGCGAGGGCGCGGCGGCGGCCTACGAGCAACAGGACGAGAGGCTGGAAATGCTGAAGACATTGTCTCGATTGGGCTGCATCTCGATGCTGGTCGGCGCAGGCCTCATGGCCACCGGCGCCACCGGCTGGGCCGACGACATCAAGATCGGCGAGATCAACAGCTACTCCGCCCTACCCGCCTTCACCGAGCCCTACCGCAAGGGCTGGCAGCTGGCCGTCGAGGAGATCAACGCGAATGGTGGGATCAACGGCGACACGCTGACCGTCATTTCCAAGGACGACGGCGGCAAGCCGGCGGCGGCCGTCACCGCCGCCAACGAACTCGTCTCGCGCGACGGCGTCGTGCTTCTGACCGGCGGGTTCTTTTCCAATGTCGGTCTCGCCATCGCCGACTTCGCCAGCCACAAGGACGTGCTCTATCTCGCCGGCGAACCGCTGACCGACGCGATCACCTGGTCCGAGGGCAACGAATACACCTTCCGGCTCCGCCCATCGAACTACATGCAGGCGGCGATGCTCGCCGAGCAGGCGGCGAAGCTGCCGGCCAAGCGCTGGGCGACCGTCGCTCCGAACTACGAATACGGCCAGTCCGCGGTGAAGGTCTTCAAGGAACTCCTGAAGAAGGCCAAGCCCGACGTCGAATTCGTCGCCGAACAGTGGCCGCCGCTCGGCAAGATCGACGGCGGTGCCGTCGCTCAGGCGCTCGCCGCCGCAGATCCCGAGGCGATCCTCAACGTCGAGTTCGGCGCCGATCTTGTTCAGTTCGTGCGCGAGGGCACGACCCGCGGCCTGTTCGAGGATCGCTCCGTCGTCAGCTTCCTCACCGGCGAACCGGAATATCTCGAGCCCCTGGGCGCCGAGGCGCCGGAGGGCTGGATCGTCACCGGCTATCCCTGGTACGCCATCGAGACGCCCGAGCACACCGCCTTCATGAAGGCCTACGAAGCGAAATACGGCGAGCACCCCTATCTCGGCTCGCTCGTCGGCTATGTCGAGTTCAAGGCCATCGCCGCAATCCTGAAGAAGGCCGGGTCGACGGAGACGGAAGACCTGATCGCCGCCGCCAAGGGCCTGAAGCTCGGCACCCCGTTCGGCGAGATCACCCTGCGGGAGATCGATCACCAGTCGACCCTCGGCGCCTATGTCGGCAAGACCGCCGTCAAGGACGGCAAGGGCGTGATGGTCGACTTCACCTACAAGGACGGGGCGGACTACCTGCCGTCCGACGACGAGGTGAAGGAGCTGCGGCCGCAGAACTGAGAACGGCGCGAGGCAGCAACGCAATCTGGGCAGGGACTGCGGACCGATGGCACTTTATATCGCGCAGTTCCTGACCGGGCTCGCCAACGCCTCGTCGCTCTTTCTGGCGGCATGCGGCCTGTCGGTGATCTTCGGGGTGACCCGGATCGTCAACTTCGCCCATGGCGCCTTCTACATGCTCGGCGCCTATGTCGCGTACTCGTTGACCCTGAGGTTGGAGGGCGTCTTCGGCTTCTGGGCCGGCATCCTCCTCGCCGCTGCCATCGTCGCGGTTCTCGGCGCCATCCTCGAGATGCTGCTCCTGCGCCGTATCTACCAAGCGCCGGAGCTGTTCCAGCTACTCGCCACCTTCGGCGTCACGCTGATGGTGGAGGATCTCGTCCACATCATCTGGGGTCCGCAGGACCTCGTCGGCCCCCGCGCACCGGGCCTCGAGGGCGCCGTACCGGTCTTCGGCCTGCCGGTGCCGACCTACGATCTCCTGCTGATCGTCCTCGGCCCCCTCGTCCTCGGCGCGCTCTGGCTCCTGATGCATCGCACCCGCTGGGGCGTCCTGGTGCGCGCCGCGACCCAGGATCGCGACATGGTGGCGGCGCTCGGCGTCAATCAGAAATGGCTGTTCACCGGCGTCTTCACCCTCGGCATCTTCCTCGCGGCCTTCGGCGGCGCGCTGCAGATCCCCCGCACGGCCGTCACCCACCAGATGGATCTGACGATCATCGCCGAGGTCTTCGTCGTCGTCGTCATCGGCGGCCTCGGCTCGATCACCGGCGCCTTCCTCGCCGCCGTGCTGATTTCCGAACTCAACGCCTTCGGCATTCTCGTCCTGCCCGGCATCTCGCTCGTCCTGATGTTCCTGGTCATGGCCGTCGTCCTCGTCATCCGGCCCTGGGGCTTCCTCGGCAAGCCGATCCAGACCGGCGTGACGACCATCGGCGAGGCGACGCGGCCCTGGCGGCCCTGGTCGAACGCCACCGCCGCCGCGGTCGCCGCCGCCGTCCTCGTCGCGGCGCTGCTGCCGCTCGTCCTCGGCTCCTACGGCCTCAGCGTCGGTGCGCAGATCCTCATCGCCGTCGTCTTCGCCATGAGCCTGCAGTTCCAGATGTCGACCGGCGGCCTCGATTCCTTCGGCCATGCCGCCTATTTCGGCCTCGGCGCCTATGGCGCGGCGCTCACCGTCGAATGGTTCGACCTGCCGATGGAACTGGCGCTCCTCGTCGGCCCGCTGACCGGCCTCGTCGGCGCCCTGGTCTTCGGCTGGTTCTGCGTCCGGCTCTCCGGCGTCTATTTCGCCATGCTCACCCTAGCCTTCGCCCAGATCACCTGGTCGATCGCCTTCCAGTGGGTCGAGGTGACCGGCGGCGACAACGGCATTCTCGGGGTCTGGCCGGCCGACTGGGCGTCGAGCCCCGCCACCTTCTACTGGCTGACGCTTGCCGTGGCCGTCGTCGCGGTCCTCGCCCTGCGCCATCTCGTCTTCTCGTCCTTCGGCTACCGGCTGCGGGCAGTGCGGGATTCGGCGGTCCGGGCCGAGGCGGTCGGCATCTCCCGCCAGCGCACGCAATACGTCGCCTTCGCCATCTCAGGCACGGCGGCAGGCCTCGCCGGCGCGCTCTTCGCGTTCCTGAAGGGCAGCATCTTTCCCGACGTCCTCGCCATCCCGACCTCGATCGACGCGCTCGTCATGGTGCTGCTCGGCGGCGTCGCCACGGTCTCGGGCTCGGTGGTCGGCGCGATCGTCTACACCATGGCCTCGATCTGGCTGATGAGCGCCACCGATCTGTCGCGGCTCGTCCTCGGCGGCTTCATCGTCTTCCTCGTCGTGGCCTTCCCGCAGGGCATCGTCGGCTCGCTCTCGGCCTTCGTGGCCGGCCCGGTCGAGCGCTGGCGCAGCGGCGGCCGGACCGAGCGAACCATCGCCCTGCCGGCGGAGGGCTCCCGATGAGCGCCGCGCCGCTGCTCCAGGTCGAGCATCTGTCGAAGTCCTATGGCGGCGTCCATGCCGTTCAGGACGTCTCCTTCGAACTCCACCCCGGCGAGATGCTGGCGCTGATCGGGCCGAACGGCGCCGGCAAGAGCACCTGCTTCAACATGGTCGGCGGCCAGATCCCCGCCGGCTCCGGCCGCGTCAGGATCGACGGCCGCGACGTCTCGGGCCTGTCGCCCCGCCAGATCTGGCATCTCGGCGTCGGTCGGACGTTTCAGGTGGCACAGGTGTTCAAGTCCATGACCGTGCGCGAGAACGTCCAGACCGTGTTCGCCTCGCGCGAAAGCGGCTGGGGTTTTCTCGCCCGGGCCGGCCAGGCCCATCGCGCCGAAGCCGAGGCTGTCCTCGACCTCATCGGCATGGCCGATTTCGCCGATCGTCCCTGTGCCGACATGGCCTATGGCGACGTCAAGCGGCTGGAACTCGCCATGGCCCTCGCCAACGATCCGAAGCTGCTCCTGATGGACGAGCCGGCCGCCGGCATGGCGCCGCTGGAGCGGGTCGAACTGATGGGGCTGACGGCGCGGATCGCCAAGGAGAGGCAGATCGGCGTCCTCTTCACCGAGCACGACATGGACGTCGTCTTCGCCCATGCCGACCGGATGATGGTTCTGAACCGTGGCCGGCTGATCGCCGAGGGCCGGCCGGAGGACGTGCGCCAGGACCCGCAGGTTCGGGCCGTCTATCTCGGAGAAGGCCTCGTCTACGACCAGGCGGCCGCGGCGAGGAGGGCGAGCGCATGACGCATGCAGCGGCAAAGCTCGACGTCGCCCGGCTGAACAGCTTCTACGGGCCGATCCAGATCCTCTTCGACGTCGGCCTTTCGGTCGGCCGTGGCGAGGTCGTCGCCCTTCTCGGCCGCAACGGCGCCGGCAAGTCGACCACCTTCAAGTCGCTGATGGGCCTCGTCGACCGGCGCGAGGGCGAGATCCGCTTCGAGGATGCCGAGATTTCCAGGCAGCCGACATACGAGATCGCAAGGCGCGGCCTCGGCTACGTGCCGGAGGACCGGCGGGTGTTCGGCGAACTCACCGTCGAGGAAAACCTCGAGGTCGGCCGCCAGCCGGCCCGCGACGGCGTCACCACCTGGACCCCGGAGCGGCTCTACGACCTCTTCCCCAACCTCGCCGAAATGCGGCGGCGCCCCGGCGGCCAGATGAGCGGCGGCGAGCAGCAGATGCTGACGATCTCGCGGACGCTCATGGGGAACCCGTCGCTGGTCCTTCTCGACGAGCCGTCGGAAGGCCTCGCCCCCAAGATCATCGAGCAGATGGCCGAGGCGATCCTCGCCATGAAGCGCGAGGGGCTCAGCATCCTTCTGTCGGAGCAGAACCTCCACTTCGCCCGGCTGATCTCCGACCGCGCCTATATCCTCGAAAAGGGTCGCATCCGCTTTTCCGGAACGATCGCCGAACTCGAGGCGAATACGGCGGTGCGCGACCAGTATCTCGCCGTCTGACGCAGCGCCATGTCCCCCTCACCGGATGCCGAGATCACCCTCACCGTCAACGGCACGAGCCACCGCCTCGCCGTGCCCGCCACCGCGCCGCTTCTCACCGTCCTGCGCAATGATCTCGAACTGAACGGTCCGAAATTCGGCTGCGGCCTCGGCCAGTGCGGCGCCTGCACGGTGCTGATCGACGACATGGCGGCCCGCGCCTGCACGATTCCCGTAGGCTCCCTCGCCGGCCGCAGCATCGTCACCCTGGAGGGCCTCGCGAAAGACGGCCGTCTCGACCCGGTGCAGGAGGCCTTCGTCACCGAGCAGGCCGCCCAGTGCGGCTATTGCCTCAACGGCATGATCATGGCGCTGAAGGCGCTGACCCTTCGCGAAACCGCACCCGACGAACGGCAGATCCGCGAGGCGCTCCGCTACAACCTCTGTCGCTGCGGGACGCATCTGGAGATCCTCGCCGCCGCGCGGCGAGCCTGTGGGTTGGCCCCAGCGGAACGGCTGCAAAAGATGCACAATGGCGAGGAAACGACACCTAGACAACATCCTCCGACAAAGCTTCAAAATAACGCGGGGGCATGAATTGGGGGCGCAAACGTCGACGCTTCGTCGCAAGCCGATCTCTGCAGGGCCAACACACCTCAAAGCGGCTTCAGCGGCAAACCCAACGGTGTCTGCATTGACCGGCGATGCCGAAACCCCGCCGCTTCGTCATTCTCGGGCCCCGTCCCGAGAATCCAGGGGCGGCTGCCGCGACGCCTGCCGCTTGCGCCTCTCGGAGCTGAAGCCGATCGCGCCTTTCGATCTCTGGATTCTCGGGACGGTGCCCGAGAATGACGAGGTTTCGGAGGCCGCGCCCAACCGTCAGCATGGCCGCGGCCACGAATGCCTCGAAGGGACACGCACATCCGGCAGGGTTCAGTCCGAAAGCTCCGTCCAATGACGGACGAGCGCGCCCCTGCCGCGACCGCCGCCACCCTCGTCGTCGAGCGCATCTCCGCCGGCGGCGGCACCACCGAAACCTTCCTCGTCGTCCATGCCGACGGCCACGTCACCGGCTACAACGGCCACGTCGATCTCGGTACCGGCATCGCCACCGCCCTCGCCCAGATCGTCGCCGAGGAGCTGGACGTCTCCGCCGACACCGTCGCCATGGTGCTCGGCGACACGGCGCGCACCCCCGACCAGGGCCCGACCATCGCCAGCGAGACGATCCAGGTCGCCGCCGTGCCGCTGCGCCGGGCCGCGGCAACGGCCCGGCAGGTCCTCCTTTCAAGGGCGGCGGCGATCCTCGACGTCTCGCCCGAAGAGCTCCGGATCGAGGACGGTCTCGTCTTCGCGCCCGCCAGCAACCGCCGCCTCGGCTTCGGCGAACTCCTCGGCGGCGAGACGACCCGCGTGGCGCTCGACGACGCCGCACCGGTCAAGGCACCCGAAAGCTACCGTCTCGTCGGCACGTCCCAGCCCCGCGTCGACATCCCGGACAAGGCGAGCGGCCAAGCGATCTACGTCCACGACGTCCGTGTTCCCGGCATGCTGCACGGCCGCGTCGTCCGCCCGCCCTATGCCGGGCGCGACAGCGGCGACTTCATCGGCAGAAGCCTGATCGCCGTCGACCGCGGCTCCGTCGCCGCGCTGCCGGGCTTCGTCGACCTCGTCGTCATCGGCGATTTCGTCGGCGTCGTCGCCGAGCGCGAGGAACAGGCGGCGGAAGCCGCCCGACGCCTCAAGATCGAGTGGGCCGTCCCGCCGCCGCTGCCGGACATGGACGACGTCGCGGAAACGCTGAAGACCCATCCCGGCAAGCCCCGAACCCTTTCGGAGCGAGGCGACGTCGACGCCGCCCTCGAAGGCGCGGCCCACAGGCTGACAAGGCGCTACGTCTGGCCCTATCAGATGCACGCCTCGATCGGTCCCTCCTGCGCGGTGGCCGATTTTCGCGGCGGCTTCCTGACGCTGTGGTCCGGCACCCAGAACCCGCACATGCTGCGCGGCGATCTTGCGACGCTTCTCCAGATGCGGCCGGAATCGATCGACATCCGCCGGCACGAGGCCGCCGGCTGCTACGGCCGCAACTGTGCCGACGACGTCAGCGCCGATGCGTGTCTTCTGTCCCGCGCGGTCGGGCGTCCCGTCCGGGTACAGCTCACCCGCGAGCAGGAACATGCCTGGGAGCCGAAGGGCGCGGCGCAGCTCATCGAAATCGACGGCGCCCTTAGCGCAGACGGCGCCCTCGCCGCCTACGATTTCGAGACCCGCTACCCTTCCAATCGCGGCCCGAACCTCGCGCTGCTTCTCACCGGCGCCATCACGCCGGACCCGCAGCCCTCCGACATGGGCGACCGCACGGCGATCCCGCCCTATCGCTACGAGACCGAGCGCATCCGCGTTCAGGACATGGCGCCGATCGTCCGCGCCTCGTGGATGCGCGGCGTCTCGGCCATGCCGAACTCCTTCGCTCACGAAAGCTACGTCGACGAACTCGCCGCCGAAGCCGGCACCGACCCCGTCGACTTCCGGCTGAAGCATCTGAAGGACCCGCGCGCCGCCGAGCTCGTCCGCGCGACGGCTGAGCGCGGCAACTGGGTCGAGCGCACCGCGCCCCGGCGCACGAGCGACGGCGAGACGCTCTACGGCCAGGGGTTCGCCTATGCCGTCTACGTCCACGGCGCCTTCCCGGGCACGGCCGCTGCCCATGCCGCCTGGATCGCCGAGGTCGCGGTCGACAGGCGCACCGGCGAGGTTGCGCTGGAGCGGGTCACCGTCGGCCACGACGCCGGAATGATGATCAACCCCGCCGGCGTCCAGCATCAGATTCACGGAAACGTCGTCCAGTCCGCCAGCCGGGTGCTGAAGGAAGAGGTGACGTTCGAGAATTCGACCGTCGAGAGCCGCGACTGGGGCAGCTATCCGATCGCCAACTTCCCCGAGGTGCCGGACGTCGACGTCCTGATGCTGCCGCGCCCGGCCGAGCCGCCCCTCGGCGTCGGCGAATCCGCCTCGGTGCCGAGCGCTGCCGCCATCGCCAACGCGATCTTCGACGCCACCGGCGTGAGGTTCCGCGAGCTGCCCTTTACGCCGGAACGGATCAAGGCCGGTCTCGACGCCGCGGCCGGCGCGAAGCCCGAAGCTGCAAAGCTCGGCGGCTCTCCGTCAGATTGGCCGGCGGCTTCGGCTCCTCCCGCCCGCCCGAAACTCTGGCGCCGCCTTGCCGCGCCGCTCGCCGCCGGCCTTGCGGCGACGCTCGGCACCGCCGCTGTCGGCCTGACCCTGCGCGCGCCGATCGCTCCGGTCGCCCCGCCGGACCCCACGGTCTATTCCGCCGAAACGCTGGCGCGCGGCCGCCAGCTCGCCGCTCTCGGCGACTGCGCCGTCTGTCACACCAGCCCGGGCGGCGCGACGAATGCCGGCGGACGGGCGATCGAGACGCCGTTCGGCACCGTCTATTCGACCAACATCACGCCCGACCCCGAGACCGGCATCGGCGCCTGGTCCTACCCGGCCTTCGCCCGCGCAATGCGCGAGGGCATCTCCCGCGACGGCCGGCATCTCTACCCGGCCTTTCCCTATACGTCCTTCGCCCGGACCTCCGAGGCCGACCTCCAGGCGCTCTACGCCCATCTGATGGCCGCGCCGCCGGTGCGCGCGAAAGCGCCGGAGACCACCCTTGCCTTTCCCTTCGGCGTCCGTGCCCTGATGGCCGGCTGGAACGCGCTGTTCCACAAGGCGGCACCCTATGTCTCCGATCCGGCCCGAGGCACGGAATGGAATCGCGGCGCCTATCTCGTCGAAGGCCTCGGCCATTGCAGCGCCTGCCATTCGCCGCGCAATGCGCTGGGCGCGGAAAAGCGTGGCTCGGCGCATCTTGCCGGCGGCTTCGTCGACGGCTGGCAGGCGCCGGCGCTGGGCAGAGCGAGCGACGCCCCTGTGCCGTGGACCGAGGATGCGCTCTACGCCTATCTCAGGACCGGCCGCTCTGCCGAACATGGCGCCGCCGCCGGGCCGATGGCGCCGGTCGTCGCCTCCCTCGCCGAACTGCCGGACGCCGACATCCGGGCGATGGCCGTCTATCTGGCATCCCGTGACGAGCCCGCGCCGACGAGCGATGGCAGGGCCTCGGCGGCACGACTGGTGGCGGACAGCGAGGCGGACATCCGCCCCGCCCGAAGCTCGGGCGCCCGCCTCTATGACGGCGCCTGCGCCGTCTGCCACCGCAGCGAGGCGCAAGGAACGCTGTTCAATGCCGGCACGCCGCTCGCCCTGACGAGCGCGGTCGGCGCCGAACGCCCGGACAATCTGATCCAGGTGATTCTCTCCGGCGTCGAGCCGGCGAAGAGCGGCGCGCACAGCGCCATGCCCGGCTTCGCCGAGACCTTCACGGACCGGCAGATCGCAGACCTCGTTCGCTACGTCCGCAGCCAGTTTGCCCGGGGACGCCTCCCCTGGCAGGACGTCGAGGCGACCGTGGCGAGCGTCCGCCATTCGACGACCCGGCTCGCGGAGGGTGGCGGACCGTAGGAAGACGCCGGAGCGCATCCGGGCAGATGCAACTGGGATCAGCCAGGAAGGGCGATGGCATGCGCTTCTAACAATCGGCGCAAGGCCCAAAGCTTCGTCATCCCGGCCCCCGAGCCGGGATCATTCCTCGGTCTCGAAGCGCCTATTCGTTGCAAGAAACAATGCGTTGGGAACGGCAGGCGAAACGGCGTCACCGATTTGGAATGGGTCCCGGGTCAAGCCCGGGATGACGAAGCGGTGATGCTTCGGCCCACTCTGCGACGTCGAAGCGCTGCGCCAACCGCTGAAGGGCGAGATGAGACGTGTGAATGCTGTAGGTCCCCGACCCCGCCCCCGACGACGCAAGCCCAACGAGCGCCGTACGCCTCTGCCGTTCAGATCAGCCCGAGGGTCCAGGTGACGATTTCGCCCGAGATCTGGTCGAAGGCACGGTTGAGCGCTGCCACATAGGCGGAATTGCCGGCGCCGGAGACGGGCGACGAGGCGGAGAAGATCTTCGTCTGCCGGACGGTGCCGTTGCGGTCGTTGAGCGCCTTCACCGAAATGTCGATCCGCGCCGTCGCGGCGCCCGCCGTGTCGATCTCGAAGCGGCGGATTTCCATGATCAGCTGATAGTCGATCGCCAGCCCCTGGCCCGGCACGCCGACGGCGCCGATCCGGCCGGTATTCTCGAAGGCCTGCAGCAGCCGCAGCTGCACCATGCGCGGCAGCCTGTCGCTCCACTGGCTCTGGCCGAGATATTCGATCGCGTAAGGCGACGTCTTGACGACGATCTTGTCGCTGTCGAGCGTCTTGATCGCGGTCGGCTCGGGGATGAGCAGTTGCGCGCGGCTGCCGCTGCGCACGGCGACGTTGGTCGGCGAAGCGATCTCGAACGTGTCCGGCGGCACCGAGCTGCAGCCGGCGAGAAGAGCCGCCACGAGTGCGGCCATCATTGGTAGCTTCACGCCGGTCATCGTCGCGGTCATCCCCTCTTCCAACGGCGCGGCGGCATGGCTTTCCGCAAGACGCCCGGAAGCCCGCCGGTTCGGCAGGCCACCCCGTTGCTTGCATCCGCAACCGGGCCTGTCAATCGCACCAAAGGCCGCGCCCAGGCGGCTTGCGCACAAACTTCCACGGCGGGACGAGATTGCCACAAACCGCAGCCGGAGATGGCGTTCGACGCCGTCTTCAGGTGTGTGGGCCGGCCGGGCGGCTCGGCTAGCGCCGCGTCCGCCCGTCGTACTGCTTCACGTTGTCACCGCCATAGAGGATACGGCTCGGATTGTCGGAGAACTCTGAGACCGCATCGTCGATGCGGTTCACAGTCCTGTCGACCGAGCGGACCAGCGACTGGAACTGCTGCAGCCCTTGAGTGGAGAAACGCTGCAGATTGGCCGAGATCGGCGTCACCTGCTCCTGGATCGATTGCGCCGCCCCCCGCACCGACTGGAGCGCTCCCGCAAGGTCGGAGCCGAGCTGCGTGCCGTTGCCGGCGCCGGCGAAGACCCCGTCGATCGACGTCAACACGCCGTCGATCTTCGCCGAGGCGGCCTTCAGGCTCTCGCTGGTCGTCTGGACGTTCTCGATGATGCTGTCGATCTGCGGCCGCTTCTCGCCGATGTCGTTGGCAACGCCGGCGATCGAATCGGCGGCCTTGGCGACGTTGTCGGTGGCCGCCGAGACGTTCTCAACCGCCTGGTTGACCTTGCCGGGATCGATGCTGGCGAGGAGCGTGTCGAGCTGCGCCCGCGTCTCGGAGAAGCCTTTGACGGCGGTGTCGATGGTCAGGACGGCGGAGTTCACCCGCTCGACGATCGACTGGATCTCCGGCGTCTTCTCGCGCACCGCATCGGTGATCGCGCCGACGTTGTCGAGCGACTTGTTGATCATCGCCGTGTCGACCGAATCGACCACGCCCTTGGCGCTGTCGAGGGTCGAATTGAGCTTCGTCGAGGCTTCGGTGACGTTGGCGCTGATCGGGCCGAGGCTGGTGAGAAGCTGGTCGATGGCGTCCATCCGCTGGGCGACGGTGGTGGTGATCCGGTTGACGTTCTGCGCCGAGTTGGCGAAGCCGCTGATCGCCGAGGAGATCGCCTCCCTCTGCTGATCCACCGTCCGGGTGATCGAGGCGACGTCGGTCGCCGCGCTGGAAACCTGGTCCAGCGTCGCCGAGACCTTTTCGGGATCGACCGCCGCCACCACCCGGTTGGCCGAGTCGAGCGTCTGGTTCAAAGTCGTCGCGGCCTGGCCGACCTGATCGGATACCGGCCCGAGATTGGCGAGCAGCGCGTCGATGTCGTCCGAGCGCTGGGCGACGGTGGTGGTGATCCGGTCGACGTTCTGGGCCGAGTTCGACAGCCCGCTGATCGCCGAGGAGATCGCCTCCTTCTGCTGGTTCACCGTGTCGGTGATCGATGCGGCGTTGCTGGCGACGGCGGAGAAGGAATCGACGGCCGAGGCGACCTTGTCCGGATCGATCGATGCGACCACCCGGTCGGCGTTCTGCAGCGTTACGTCGAGACGGTTGGCGACCCGGTTCGCGGTGTCGGAGAGCGGTGCCAGATTGGCGAGCGTCCGGTCGAGATCCTCGCGACGGTCGGCGACGGTTCGGGTCACGGCTTCGACGTTGGTGACGGCGTTCGACGCGCCCTGCACGATCGTGTCGATCGCGCCCGACTGGTCGCTCAGCTTCTGGCTCAGCGCCGCGACGTTGGTCGCCGTGGTCGAGACGCCGTCGAGAGTGGTCGAGACCTTCTCCGGGTCGACCGCGGCGATCACCCGATCGGCGCTCTGGAGCGTCGTGTCGAGCTGGTTCGCGACACCCGTCGCCGTGACGGCGAAGGGACCCAGCGCGCTGACGAAATTGTCGATGCCGTCGGCGTTCCGGTTGATCACGTCGCCGATCTTGCCGACACCGTTCGCCGCCGACTGGACCGAATCCATGACGCTGCCGATCCGTTCCGAGCCTTCGCGGATGTTCGCCGTCACCTGCGTCACGTTGTCGACGATCTGGCCGACCTCGTCGGTGTCGACGGAGGCGAGAATGTCCTGCGCCCGCTCGATCGCGCCGGGCAAGGCATCTGCGACGTTGCGTGCGCTGACGGTCAGGGCGGACAGGCTGTCGACGAAGGAATCGATGTTGTCGGTGTTGCGGGCGAGTGCGGCGGTGAAGGTCTCGACGTTCTCCGACGTCTTGGCGACGTTGGCGACCGTGGTCTGGACGCCCGGCCCCGCCCCTTTCACGATGCTCTCGAATTCGCCGAGGATGGTGTTCGCCCGGTCGGCGATGTCGCGCGCCGTCGCCAGGATGTCCGTCACGTCCGAGGGATTGGCGCGGATGACGGGGGTGACGCCCTGTTGCCTGGCTTCGTCGATGAGATTGTCACCCGCGGGATTGCCGCCCTTCAGTTCGATGAAGGCGTAGCCGGTCAGTCCCTGAAAGCCGATATTGGCCTGGGTGTTCTCCTTGATCGGGATCGACGGGTCGACCATCGTCGTGGCGATGACGACGCCGGGATTGTTGTTGTCGATCCGCAGCGACGTCACCTGGCCGACCGGCAGGCCGTTGAACAGCACCTGACTGCCCTGCTGGAGCCCGGTCACGGAGCCTTCGATCCTGACCAGCAGCGGCACGCGGTTGTCGCCGCTGGAGGCAAAGACGCTCCAATAGGTGAAGCCGACGGCGAGCGCGAGGACGACGAGCGTGAAGATGCCGACGCGGACGTAGTTGGCTTTGGTTTCCATCAGGCGGCTCCATCGGAGGGCATCGGCCGCGCCGCCTCGGCATCGTCGGTGACGATGGTGCGGGCGCGCTTGCCGTGGAAGTAGGATTTCACCCAGGGGTGATCGTAGGCCAGCATCTTCGACAGCGGTCCCTCGACCAGCACCTTGCGGTCGCCGAGGACGGCGATGCGGTCGCAGGCCTGGAACAGGCTGTCGAGATCGTGGGTCACCATGTAGACGCTGAGACCCAGCGTGTCGCGTAACGTCATGATCAATTGGTCGAAATCGGCCGCGCCGATCGGATCGAGGCCGGAGGTCGGCTCGTCGAGGAAGACGATCTCCGGATCGAGGGCGAGCGCTCTCGCGAGCCCCGCGCGCTTGATCATGCCCCCGGACAGCTCGGACGGATATTTGTCCGCCGCATCCTGGGCGAGGCCGACGAGATCGATCTTCAGCCGGGTCAGTTCGCGCATCAGCTTGGGCGACAGGTCGAGATATTCGCGCATCGGCACTTCGATGTTCTCGGCGACCGTCAGGGCCGAAAACAGCGCGCCCTGCTGGAACAGGACGCCCCAGCGGCGCTCGACCGAGAGCTTTTCGCGCTCGCTCGCCTGGTGATAGTCGATGCCGAAGACCTCGATCGTGCCGCCCTGCTTCGGATTGAGGCCGAGAATGGTGCGCAGGAGCACCGACTTGCCGGCGCCGGACGGGCCGACGAAGCCGAGGATTTCGCCGCGCCTGACGTCGAGCGAGAGGTTTTCGAGGATTTTCTTGGAGCCGAAGGAGACGTTCACGCCGCGGGCGCGGATCAGCACGTCGTCCGCCGCATCCGGTGCCGCCGAGGCGGCCGGATCCGCAGTTTCTTCGTTCTGAACCGCAGGGTCGAGTGTCACCGGGTCACAGTCCCATCGAGGCGTAGAAGATCGCAAACAGGCCATCCATGACGATGACGAGGAAGATCGACTTGACCACGGAGGAGGTGACGTGGAGGCCGAGGCTTTCGGCACTGCCACCCACCTTCATTCCCTCCAGGGCGCCGACGATGCCGATGACGATCGCCATGAAGGGTGCCTTGATCAGGCCGGCAAAGACAGTGAACAAATCGACGCTGTTCTGGATGCCCTGCAGGTAGTTGGCGAAGGAGATGTCGGAATAGAGCTTCAGCGTCAGCATGCCGCCGAGCAGCGCCGCCAGATTGGCGAGGATGGTCAGGAGCGGCAGCGCGATGGTCAGGGCGACGAGACGCGGAAACACCAGGACGCCGATCGGGTTCAGCCCGATGACGTGCAGGGCGTCGATTTCCTCGCGCATCTTCATCGAGCCGATCTCGGCGGTGATGGCGCTGCCCGAGCGTCCGGCGATCATGATCGCGGCGAGCAGCACGCCGATTTCCCTGAGGACCAGGATGCCGACGAGATTGACCGCATAGACCTCGCCGCCGAAGCGGCGCAACTGGAACGCGCCCTGCTGGGCGATGATGCCGCCGATCAGGAAGGTGATGAGGACGATGATCGGAATCGCCTTCACCCCCATCTGGTCGAGCTGGTTGAACACGGCGGCCGGGCGCGAGCGGGTGCGGCCCGTCAGGCGGTAGCCGGCGCCGTAGATCGCACCGCCGATGATGTTCAGCCACGCGACGGCCTCGTCCCGGGCGCCGTAGACGCCGCCGCCGATCGCCCCGAAAAAGCCGGTCAGCGGCGAGACTTGCGCCGGCTTGCCGGGCGGCACCTTCCGGTCCATCGTCCCGCGGACGGCCGCGAAGAGCGCCGCGTCCCGCTTCGAGACGCCGGCGAGTTCGACATCGCGCCCCTCGCCCGAAAGTTCGCGCGACAGCCTTTCGATGACGAAGGCGCCGGCGGTGTCGATCCGGCCGACCTTCGAGCAGTCGACGGTGATCCGCTTGCCGAGATCGGAGCCGGCGGTTTCGGCGAGGAGGGATTCCATCGCTCCGACGGTGCGGGCCAGCCAGTCGCCGCTGGCGACGAGCCGCACGCCGCCGTCCTGCTTCTCGCCTTCGAGAGCAGGCTTGACGGCAGACAGGCGGCCGCGCTTGGCGGTCTCCTCGGGCTTCACGGCCTCCAGCATCGTTCCTCGATCCGCATTCATTCCGGCCGTCGGCATCGGCCGTCTCCCCGAGGTCCGCCGAAGATCCGCGGCGATCCGTCCGGCGAAGTCGCGGCACCCCCCTTCACTGGCACAGGGCTTCGTGGGAATAAACCAAAGCCGCCGTGAAGGAGATCATTTACCATGCCGCGTCGTCTTTCGGTCACAGTGGAGCATTTTCCGCTGCTCCAGCCGTTTCGGATCGCGCGGGGGGTCAAGACCGAAGCCGCCGTGGTGAGCTGCGAGATCGCCGACGAATACGGCAGGGGCCGGGCGGAATGCGTTCCCTATCCGCGCTATGGCGAAAGCATCGAGAGCGTCTGCGATCAGATCGAGGGGGTCCGGGATCTGATCGAACGGGGCGGTTCGCGCGACAGTCTCGCAGAGGCGGTCGCCGCCGGCGCGGCCCGCAACGCCCTCGACTGCGCCCTCTGGGATCTCGAGGCGAAGTCCACCGGCGGCCACGTCTCGGCCATCGTCTGCGGCGAGACGCCGCGGCCGGTCGAGACCGCCTATACGATCAGCCTCGACAGCGCCGACGCGATGGCCAGCGCCGCCAGAGCTTCCGGCCGCGACCTTCTGAAGATCAAGCTCGGCACCGAGGACGATCGCGAGCGCATCCGCGCGGTGCGGGCCGCGGCCCGGGGCGCGAGGCTCATTCTCGACGCCAACGAGGGCTGGACGGACGCCAATCTGCGTGACCATCTCCTCGCCGCCGCGGCCGCCGGCGCCGTCCTCGTCGAGCAGCCGCTCCCGGCCGGCAAGGACGCGATCCTTGCGGAGATTCCCCATCCGGTGCCGGTCTGCGCCGACGAATCGCTGCATGTCGGCAAGGATCTCGACCACCTCCTCGGCCGCTACGACTTCGTCAACGTCAAGCTCGACAAGACCGGCGGGCTGACCGAGGCGGTGCGGCTGACGCGCGAAGCGCGGCGACACGGTTTCGGCGTCATGGTCGGCTGCATGGTGGGCACTTCGCTCGCCATGGCCCCGGCCATCCTCCTCGCCCAGACCGCCGACATCGTCGATCTGGACGGCCCGCTGCTCCTGGCGAAGGACCGCCCGCATCCCCTCACCTATGCCGGTTCGATGGTCTCCCCGCCCGACCCGCGGCTGTGGGGGTGAGGTGCGTTGGCTTTTCGACGCGCTAAAGAAAGTCCGCGGCGTCTACAGCGAACGGAAGCGCTCTACGGCGCCCCCCCTCTGGGCGGCCGCCCATCTCCCATCGAGGGGGGAGATCAGGCAGCGGCAGCGGCCGAGCGCTGTTTTGCGGCGTCGATTCCGACCCGACCGTCGACTGGCTTGCGGGCTCGTCCGAACGAGATCGATCTCCCCCCTCGAGGGGGAGATGTCCGGCAGGACAGAGGGGGGCGCGAAGGGCGCCGACCCTCTGCGACAGCTGCGCTCTCGCCCCTCGGCCCCTCAGATTGCCCCGATCTTCTCCCGCAGCCGCGCCTCGACTTCCTCGCGCTGGCTCTTCAGCGTCGCGATCTCCCGGTCGATGGCTTTCAGCTGATCTTCCTGATCGCGCATCGTGTCGAGATAGCGGTCGCGCAGATCGCCGGGACCCACCGCCTTGACGTTCTCGCGGATGCGGTCCTGGGCGGCATAGATGTCCTGTTTCTGGCCGCTGAGGGTGTCGATCCGGCGGTCGAGATCGGTCTTCTCGCCCTGGATCCCGGCGATCGCCTTCAGATCGGCCGAAAGCGCCGGATCCTGCGACTGGCTGGAGAAACGCAGAAGTTCTGACTGGCTGGCGTCGACCAGCGCGAAGCCCTCGTCGCGCACGAATCGATAGGTGGCCGCGATGTCGCGGGTCCCGCCTGCGGGGATCACCGCTTCGAGGCGATAGGAGTCTTCCGTCTCGCCGACCCTGCCGTCGGCGACGAGCTGCCAGCCGGACAGCTTCGGATGGTTGATGACGAGCTTGCGCTCGTCCTCGGCCGCATTCTGCGCCGTATAGACCGTGTGGCGCTCCTGGATCGACTTGTAGCGCAACACGCCGTCGACGACGCGCAGCTCGCTGACGAGCTCCTGCGGCTTTTCGGTGGTGTTCACCGTCAGCTTCCGGTCGAGCGCGAACTGGACCTGCCGCTCTTCGCCCGCCGGCACCGGCAGAAGCGTCGAATCGCCGACATAGCCCGAGGGATCGTAGACCGTGACGATCCCGGCCGGCAGCGCCGAACCGGTCTCGTTGTCGAGCTGGACCGCCGCGGTCGGATGGATCTCGCCCCGATCCGGCGTGAACACGGCGATGCGCTCGGCCGGCACATCCGAATCGACCACCGGGACCGACAGCGTCGAGCCGGCGTCGAGCGTCACCGGCTGGGGCAGCGGATAGGTGACGGAGACGTCGCCCTCGACCGCCTCGCCGACCTCGCTCGCCTCGCCGATCGAGAACTCGGCCGATTCCGGCATCGGCGCGGCGGCCATCAGATTGTCGGCAAAGGCAGCGGCGCCGCCCACCGACCGGCCGGCCTTGGCGCTCATCGCAGGGCTCGGCACCGTCCCGCGATCGGCATCCGGAATCGACTGCCTATCAACGAAGACGGGCACTTCCGGCCGCTCCTTGAAAAACGGATCGAAGAGGTTCTGGCGCAGCGTCACGGGCGAACCCGAGGACAGCGCGACCGTGACGTCGCTCCAGTTCTCGCCGGTGGCGTTCTCGATCACCGCCCAGCTCTGCAGCCGGCCCTTGCCGTCCTTGCCGAGCACCAGCCGATGGGACGACTTCCACACCGGCGCGGCGACGACATAGTCGAACTCGATGGTCCGCGCGCCCGTCCCGTCGACCTTGACGGAGACGAGGCGGCTGTCGTCGGAGAGGCTGCGCGACAGCGACTGGACGGCCTTCTTCAGCTCTTCGGCCGTGTCTTCGTCGAGGATCTCCACCGAAGTGTCGGCAAAGACCGGCAGCGAGCGGACGGAGCCGGTCTCGTCCAGCACCGCCACGATGGCGAGCGGCCTCTGCGACTTTTCCGCGCTTTCGCCTGCCGGCGGCTGCGAGGTGCCGAGCACGGTGCCGGTTACCGAGCGGTCGCCCTCGATGCGCACCCTGGCGCCCTTCAGCTTGTTCAGGAGCAGCGGCAGCGAATCGAGATCGGCGGGGGTGAACAGGGCGGCGCGCGAAAGCTCCTGGGCATTGACCGAGCCTTCCAGCGACACCTGACCGACCCCGCCGCCGGGATTGCGCACGACGAGGCTCTTCAGGACGTCGTTGACCTGGTCGAGAAGAACTTCCATGCCGATCGTGGCATCGCCGGAGACTTCGGCCGAGCGAACGATCTCGGCGACGCCGCCCGAATAGAGCACGATCCTACGGATGTCGCCGGTGCGGGTCGGCTCGGCCGACGCCGAAAGCGCCGCGCCGCCGGCCCGGCTCGCCGCCGGCGCCGGAGCGTTCGGCTGGGAAGACTGGGCGCCGGCGAGCGCCGTCGTCGCCAGAAGCGCCGCGAGCGTGGCCGTGGTGATCATGTGGAATTTGCGCATGAGATCTCCGATGTCATGACCCGAGACGCCGGCGAGCGTCGGCGGCGCAAACCGCCGAGCAGCGTCGAGGACGACGTCTGAAGCCCCGTAGGCCTCTTGCCTATGATTCGTGGCGAGTTGAAGAAGAGGGCGGCCTCGAAGTGGGAATACACGCCCGGCGAATGGACCATCCGCCCGGACGCGCTTGCCTTCCCGGCGCGCTTGCTCGAATGTGCGGGCATGGACACCACCGACAAAACGCCCGGCGCTCCCGCCGGCACCGCAGACATCCTCGCCCGGGCGAAAGCCGCGGCGGAGACGCTGAACGACGCCCTGCGCGAGGCGGCGCGCCGGGACGTGGCCCTGTCGATCGCCATCGTCAGCGAGCCGCTGACACCCGATGGTCCCGGTCCCGAGGTGAACGTCGTCGAACTCGGCCATCGCGCCCATCAGGAAGGCCTGCGGCCCGAAGACCTTTCCTCCGCCAACGACGACTGACATCCCGATCCCGCGCGATCGGCGTGATCGGGAGGCGTGACGGCGTCGGCAGATATCCGGTCATCACGGGCAATTGACCGCGGGGGCGGTGTCCGTGGCGGCGACATGGGCGAATCTTCCGCATCGAGACCACGGAGGACCGCCGATGACATCCGCGCCGACCCTGCTGCTTTGCGCCGCCCTCGCCTTCGCGGCGCCGGTTTCCGCCCGCGCCGACGATGCCGGCGAGATCCGCGCGGCGATCTCCGCCCAGCTCGAGGCCTTCAACGCCGGCAACGGCGCCGAAGCCTATTCCTACGCCGCGCCGAACATTCAGGCCATCTTCCCGAGCCCCGGCCAGTTCATGGGCATGGTGCAGTCCGCCTACGATCCGGTCTATCATTCCCGAAGTGCCGTCTTCGGCGCGCTGAAGCCGGAGGGCGACGGCTTCCGTCAGGAGGTCTACCTCACCGACCGCAAGGGCAAGAGCTGGATCGCCAGCTACACGCTGCAGCGCCAGCCGGACGGGTCGATGAAGATCACCGGCTGCTCGCTGCGCAAGGGCAACGACGTCGCGGTCTGAGCAATCTTTCGCTGCAGCGAAAGGCGGTGACGGGCGAAGGAACGGCCGATGTCAGCCGAGCGGCGGCAGATCGCCCCTCGCCCAGGCTTCTTTCGTCTCGCCCATGAAATTCCCATACCGCCGGGCCTCGATCGCGCCGCGGATGCCGGCCATCAGGTCCTGGTAATAGGCGAGGTTGTTCCAGGTGAGCAGCATGCCGCCGAGGGATTCGTCCGAGCGCACGAGGTGATGGAGATAGGCGCGCGAATAGTCGCGGGCGGCCGGGCAATCGGATTCCTCGTCGAGCGGACGATGATCCTCGGCATGGCGGGCGTTCTTCAGGTTGATCTTGCCGCGGCGGGTGTAGGCGAGGCCGTGGCGCCCCGCCCGCGTCGGCATCACGCAGTCGAACATGTCGATGCCGCGCGCCACCGACTGGATGATGTCGTCGGGCGTTCCGACGCCCATCAGATAGCGCGGCTTCTCTTGCGGCAGGACGGGCAGCGTCTCGTCGAGGGTCGCCAGCATGACGTCCTGCGGCTCGCCGACCGCCAGCCCGCCGACGGCATAGCCCTTCAGATCCATCGCCGACAGGCCCGCCGCCGAGCGCTGGCGCAGGTCGATTTCGGTACCGCCCTGGACGATGCCGAACATCGCCTTGCCCGGCTGATCGCCGAAGGCGGTCTTGCAGCGCTCCGCCCAGCGCAGGGACATCTCCATC
Organism: Jiella avicenniae; assembly: GCF_021390325.1. Classification (GTDB taxonomy): domain Bacteria; phylum Pseudomonadota; class Alphaproteobacteria; order Rhizobiales; family Rhizobiaceae; genus Jiella; species Jiella avicenniae. The sequence goes on from NZ_JAJUWU010000008.1 coordinate 204,404, forward strand.
GCCCGCTCGATCTCCTTGCGCTCCGCCGGCAGGCGGATGCATTCGTCGAGCTGCATCTGGATGTCGCTGTCGAGCAGACCCTGGATTTCGATCGAGCGTTCCGGCGTCAGCGAATGGACCGAGCCGTCGACATGCGAGCGGAAGGTCACGCCCTTTTCGTCGAGCTTCCGCAGATCGGCGAGCGACATCACTTGGAAGCCGCCCGAATCGGTGAGGATCGGATACGGCCAGCGGGCAAATTCGTGCAGTCCGCCGAGCCGCGCCACCCGCTCGGCGCCCGGCCGCAGCATCAGATGGTAGACGTTGCCGAGGATGATGTCGGCGCCGAGCTCGCGGACCTGGGACAGATACATCGCCTTGACCGTGCCGGCGGTGCCGACGGGCATGAAGGCGGGCGTGCGCACCATCCCGCGGGGCATGGTGATCTCGCCGCGGCGGGCTTTGCCGTCGGTGGCGGTAAGGCGGAAGGAAAAGCGTTCTGTCATGGCCGGCATCCGGTAGCGCGACCGGCGCCCGCTGGCAACGCGCCTCACGCCCCGCATCGCGTGGAGCCGACTATCCCGCCCCTGACGACTTGTCTTCCGCCCATCGAGAATTGTTGCAGAGCGATACGATACGCGACCGGGTCGCGGGAACGGGAATGCGCGAACGGAGTTTTCGAGGCGGGACGAAATCCGAAAGGAACTTGTACGATGAAACACCTGCTCCTCGCCGCAGCGATCGCCGCCGGCGCACCGGCGGCCGCGCTCGCCCAGACCACCACCACGACGACCACCACCGTCCAGACCACGGAACCGGACTACGGCACGATCCGTACCTACGTCACCAAGGAGCGTCATGAATCCGTGGCTGCGCCCACCGGCTACACGGTGACCGTCGGCACGCCGCTGCCCGAGCCGGTGCCGCTCTACCGGCTTCCGGACGACGTCGGCCCCTACGAATACGGCGTCGTCGACGGCCGTACGGTCGTGGTCGACGAGAACCGCAACGTCATCCAGATCCTCGACTGACCGTCGGTCCGAGGACCCGCAGCAATGATGGACGGGGCACGAACTGCCCCGTCTTTTTTTTGCGTAGGGGAACTGTCAGCGCCCGGCGGGATCGAGCAGGCAGGCGTCGCCGTAGGAATAGAACCGGTAGCCCGTCTCGATCGCATGGGCGTAGGCGCCCCGCATCGCCTCAAGGCCGGCGAAGGCCGAGACCAGCATGAACAGCGTCGAGCGCGGCAGGTGGAAGTTGGTCAACAGCCGGTCGACCGCGCGGAACCGGTAGCCCGGGGTGATGAAGATGTCGGTCGGCCCGGAAAACGGGCGAATCACGCCGTCTTCGCCGGCGGCGCTTTCGAGGAGCCGCAGCGAGGTCGTGCCGACGGAGACGATCCGCCCGCCGCTTCTTCGAACTTCGTTCAGCCGCTCGGCCGTCGGCTCGTCCACATGGCCGATCTCGGCATGCATCCGGTGGTCGCCGGTATCCTCCGCCTTGACCGGCAGGAACGTCCCTGCCCCGACATGCAGCGTCAGGAAGGCCGTGCCGACGCCGCGCGCGGCGAACTCCTCCATCAGCTCCGGCGTGAAATGCAGCCCCGCCGTCGGAGCCGCGACGGCGCCGCTCTCTTTGGCGAAGATCGTCTGATAATCGCGACGATCGGCCGCGTCCTCGGCCCGCTTGGAGGCGATGTAGGGCGGCAGCGGAATGGCGCCGACCGCCGCGATCGCCTCGTCGAGAGCCGGCCCCGAGAACTCGAAGCAGAGCGTCGCCTCGCCGCCCTCGCCCCGCTCCTCGACGACGCCGACGAGGCTCGACATCGCACAGGCCCCGTCCCGTTCGGCGCCGAAGACGATCCGGTCGCCGACCTTCACCCGCTTGGCCGGCCTGACGAAGGCCTTCCAGCGCTCGGGCGACAGCCGCATGTGCAGCGTCGCCTCGATCCGCGCCACACCCTCGCCGTCGGCTCTGCCGTCGCGGCGACGGATGCCGGTCAGCCGCGCGGGAATGACCCTGGTGTCGTTGAAGACCAGAACGTCGCCCGGCTCGAGCAGCCCAGGCAGGTCGCGGACGTGACGATTCGCCAGCCTGCCGCCCGCGCCGACATGCAGAAGCCGCGCCGCTTCGCGCGGCACGGCTGGCCGGAGCGCGATCCGCTCCTCCGGCAGTTCGAAATCGAAAAGATCGACGCGCATGGTTCGGCGCCCGTTCCCTCGCTCACCGTGTTGCCGTGCGCCGCCGTGTGGCGTCACTCGCCGGTGGCAGTGCGCGACGACGGCCTCAGAGGTCTGCGGCGACTCGCATGGTGGTGATCTGGTCGGGATCGCGCACCGGCTCGCCGCGCTTGATCGTGTCGACGACGTCCATGCCCTCGATCACCTCGCCCCAGACCGAATACTGCTTGTTCAGCCAGGGGGCGTCCTCGAAGCAGATGAAGAACTGCGAATTGGCCGAGTTCGGATTGGCCGTGCGCGCCGCCGAGACGGTGCCGCGCTTGTGCGGCTCGTCGGAGAATTCCGCCTTGAGGTCGGGCTTGTCCGAACCGCCGCTGCCGGTCCCCGTCGGATCGCCCGTCTGGGCCATGAAGCCGTCGATCACCCGGTGGAACACCACGCCGTCGTAGAAGCCCTCGCGGGCGAGTTCCTTGACCCGCGCCACATGGTTCGGAGCGATGTCCGGCCGCAGCTTGATCACCACCTTGCCCTTGGTGGTCTCCAGAACGAGCGTGTCTTCGGGGTTTTCGTAAGCCAATGGGACGTCCTCTTTGCCGTTTGCGTTGCGGGGCGTCGATGCGCCCCGGCTGTCTATCGCGGCTGTTTGGGCGTTTTTGGCCGGACACGCAAGAGGAGGGCCGGATCGGACCCGCCGCGGCCCGCGCGAAGCGAAGAGCGGCGGGCCGTCGGAGCTCGGCCTATTTTTCGTCAGCCGCGACGCGGACGCTCAGCATTTCGTCGGGATCGTCGACCGCGCCGTTCGCCTGGGAGTCGCCCTTCTTGATCTTGTCGACGACGTCCATGCCGGAGATCACGTCGCCGACGACGGTGTACTGGCCGTCGAGGAAATCGCCGTCCGCCAGCATGATGAAGAACTGCGAATTGGCGGAATTCGGGTCTTGCGCCCGCGCCATGCCGACGGTGCCGCGATCGAAGGTCTCCTGCGAGAACTCGGCCTTCAGATCGGGCAATTTGGAGCCGCCCATGCCGGCCCGGCTCGCATCGAAACTCGCGGCCCCTTCCTTGCCGAACTCGACGTCGCCGGTCTGCGCCATGAAGCCGTCGATCACCCGGTGAAAGACGACCTTGTCATAGGCCTTCTGGCGGGCGAGTTCCTTGATCCGCGCGACGTGCTGAGGCGCCAGATCCGGGCGCAGCTGGATGTCGATCTCGCCGTCCTTGGTCGTGATCACCAGCGTGTTCTCGGGCTCGGCCTTCGACTGTGCGAAAGCCGGTGCGGCCGCGAGCGAGAGCACGGCTGCCAAGCCGAGCGTTGCAATGAATTTCATCCTGTCACCCCAATCGATGTCCGGCCCGCTATTGCGAGCTGCGTTTCCCCCTGATCGCCGTCGCGACATGGGCCGGAACGAAACGCGAAACATCCCCGCCCATGGCCGCGATCTGGCGAACCAATGTGGCGGTAATAGGCCTCGTCTGCGGAGTCGCCGGGAAAAACAGCGTCACGATCTCCGGCTGCATGGCGCCGTTCATGCCGGCCATCTGCATCTCGTAGTCGAGGTCCGTTCCGTCGCGCACTCCGCGGATCAGCGCCACCGCCCCCGCCTCGCGCGCGGCCTCCACGACCAGCCCTTCGAAGGCGACGACGGAGACCACCGCGGCACTTTCCATCCCTGCGGTCGCCTCGCGGATCAGGGCCGCCCGCTCTTCGAAGGAAAACAGCGGTTTCTTGCCGGGATGGACGCCGATGGCGACGACGATTTCGTCGAACAGTCGCATCGCCTGTTCGAGAACCGCCAGGTGGCCGTTGGTCATCGGGTCGAAGGAGCCCGGGTAGAATGCTCGTCTCGTCATGTCCCGTTCCTCATCACGCTCATTTGCGCGCCGCGGACGAAAGTTTATTGGCCTCGGACCGCGCGCATATACACTTTCGTCACGTCGACACCCGGAGGATGAGACGTCTACGCGCCGACATACCGCACCCCGTCACGACGCGCAGTCGCTAAAAATTGGAACGAATTGCATTCTTCGGCAGTTTGAGGGTGAAAATGGAGATGCGCACATGCTGATGATCGCCCTGTCGATGACCATGGTCGTGACCCTCGTGACGGCGACCGCCATCGCGATGAACGAAGAACGCCAGGATGCCCGGGTCAAGGTGCTGGCGAAAAAGCAGAGCGGTTTCGGCCTCGGCCCCCGCTGACATTCGGGCCCTGATCGTCACTCGGTCACTCGGCGATCGTCTTGCCGATTTCGCATATCTCAGGCGGGCTCGCGCGAGCGGCCGTCATGCGGCGGCAACGCTGGATGACCAGGGTCTCCGCCGCTGAGGGGCACCCGTTCAGTCAGCCCCGCATGGGAAAGTTGCGCCTGTGCTGCAGCCGACCTCAACATCCGGCTACTTGTGCGACTTTTCGGCACCCGCAAGGGTCGGCGGCGAAACGCAATTCCGGCTTGAAACGAATTTTATTCCGACCGTCTTGTTCTGACGCGACCCAAGCTGCGATAGTCCATCGTGCAAACGGCCATTCCGCCTCCGCGGAATGGCCGTTCGTCTTTGGATCTCGGTTTGCAGCTCAGTCCTGCGGATCGTCGGTCCCGTCGTCCGGGGTCGCATCGGGACCTTCGTCCGGCGCCGAGTCGTCCCCGCCGCTGTCCACACCGCCACCTTCGCCTTCGGCGCTCGGACCGGTCAGATCCTCTTCCGCCTCGCCGGCCTCGTCCGCACCCTGATCCGGAATCCGCTCGACCGAGACGACGCGTTCGCCGTCTGCGGTGCGGAAGATGGTGACGCCGCCGGTGGCCCGGCCCTTCATGCCGATGCCCTCGATCGGCACCCGGATCACCTGCCCGCGATCGGTCACAAGCAGAAGCTGATCCTCGCTCTCCACCGGGAAGCCGGCGACCAGCTGGCCGAGCTTGTCGAGGCGGTTTGTGTCGGTGGCGCGAATGCCCTTGCCGCCGCGCCCGGAGGTACGGAACTCGTAGGACGACGAGCGCTTGCCGTAGCCATATTCGGAGATGGTGAGGATGAACTCCTCCTTCGCGCCGAGTTCCCCGTAGCGCTCCGGATCGATCGCGACGTCCTCGACGCCTTCCTCGTCGACGCTCGGCGCATCGCCGCCCGGATCGCCGCCGAGATCGCCTTCGACGGCGCGGCGCATCTTCAGATAGGAGGCGCGCTCGGCCGGCGTGGCATCGACGTGCCTAAGGATCGCCATCGAGACGACCGTCTCGCCCTTGCCCAGCGAGATGCCCCTGACGCCGACCGAATTGCGCCCCGCAAAGACGCGCACATCCGTCGTCGGGAAGCGGATGCACTGGCCGGAACTCGCGGTGAGGAGAACGTCGTCGTCCTCGGTGCAGGTCGCCACCGCCAGGATCTCGTCGCCCTCCTCGTCGAGCTTCATGGCGATCTTGCCGTTGCGGTTCACCTGGACGAAATCCGACAGCTTGTTGCGCCGGACCGTGCCGCGGGTGGTCGCGAACATGACGTTCAGCCGCTCCGCCGCGTCCATGTCGCTCGGCAGCGGCAGGATCGAGGTGATCCGCTCGCCCTTTTCCAGCGGCAGGAGATTGATCAGCGCCTTGCCGCGCGACTGCGGCGTCGCCAGCGGCAGGCGCCAGACCTTCTCCTTGTAGACGATGCCGCGCGAGGAGAAGAACAGGACCGCGGTATGGGTATTGGCGACGAACAGCCGCGTCACCGAATCCTCGTCGTTCTTCAAGGACATGCCGGAGCGGCCCTTGCCGCCGCGGCGCTGCGCGCGGTAGGTGCCGAGCGGCACGCGCTTGATGTAGCCGCCGTGGGAGACGGTCACCACCATGTCCTCGCGCGGGATGAGGTCCTCGTCCTCCATGTCCGCCGCGCCCTCGGTGAGCTGGGTGCGGCGCGGCGTCGCGAACTCGTCGCGGATGGCGGCGAGTTCGGCCTTGATGATCTCGCGCACCCGGGTCCGCGAGGAGAGGATTTCGAGATATTCGCGGATCTCGGCGCCGATCTTGTTCAGCTCGTCGCCGATCTCGTCGCGGCCGAGCGCCGTCAGCCGCTGCAGGCGAAGGTCGAGGATCGCCCGCGCCTGGGCTTCCGACAGGCGGTATGTGCCGTCCTCGGAGATGCGGTGGCGCGGATCGTCGATCAGCCGGATGAGCGGCGCGACGTCCTTGGCGTCCCATTCGCGCGTCATCAGCTGCTCGCGCGCCGTTGCCGGATCCGGCGCCTGGCGGATCAGCTTGATCACCTCGTCGATATTGGCGACGGCGATGGCGAGGCCGACCAGCACGTGGGCGCGCTCGCGCGCCTTGCGCAGAAGGTACTTCGTGCGCCGGTTCACCACCTCTTCGCGGAAGGCGATGAAGGCCGACAGCATGTCGGACAGCGTCATCTGCTCCGGCTTGCCGCCGTTCAGCGCCACCATGTTGGCGCCGAAGGACGTCTGCAGCGGCGTGAAGCGGTAGAGCTGGTTGAGGATGACGTCGGACGAGGCGTCGCGCTTCAGTTCGACGACGACGCGGTAGCCCTCGCGGTCGGATTCGTCGCGGATGTCCGAGATGCCCTCGATGCGCTTGTCGCGCACGAGCTCGGCCATCTTCTCGATCATCGAGGCCTTGTTCACCTGGAACGGGACCTCGGTGATGACGATCGCTTCGCGCTCGCCGCGGATCGTCTCGACATGCACCTTGCCGCGCATCAGGATCGAGCCGCGGCCGGTCGAATAGGCCGAATGGATGCCCGCCCGGCCGAGGACCAGCGCCCCGGTCGGGAAGTCCGGCCCCGGAATGTGCTCCATCAACTCGTCCAGCGTGATCGCCGGATTGTCGATCATCGCGATGGTGCCGTCGATCACCTCGCCGAGATTGTGGGGCGGGATGTTCGTCGCCATGCCGACGGCGATGCCACCGGAGCCGTTGGCGAGAAGATTGGGGAAGCGCGCCGGCAGGACGACCGGCTCCATTTCGCGGCCGTCGTAATTCTCCTGGAAATCGACCGTTTCCTTGTCGATGTCCTCGAGCATCGGATCGGCGATCTTCTGCAGCCGGCACTCGGTGTAGCGCATGGCCGCCGGCGGATCGCCGTCGATCGAGCCGAAATTGCCCTGTCCGTCGATCAGCGGCGCACGCAGCGACCAGTCCTGCGCCATGCGCACGAGGGAATCGTAGATCGCCGAGTCGCCGTGCGGATGGAACTTACCCATCACCTCGCCGACGACGCCGGCGGACTTGCGGTAGGACTTGGTGGAGTTCAGCCCCATCTCGTGCATCGCATAGAGGATGCGCCGATGCACCGGCTTCAGGCCGTCGCGCACGTCGGGCAACGCGCGCGAGACGATCACGCTCATGGCGTAATCGAGATAGCTGCGCTGCATCTCGTCGATGATGGAGATGGTATCGATTCCGCTGCCCGGGCCGGAAGGCGGAGCGGGCGGCGTCGTGTCGTCGTTTTCGTCTGCCAAGAAGATGTCCTGATCAGCGGGAATTTCAGCCTTCGCTATAGCCCGGCAAGGCCGCGAGCGCAAATTTCGGCGTCCTGCGGCGACCATAAATTCTTCATGACTTTCAGAGCTTTGCGAGATCGAGCAAAGAATTCTCCCGCGCCTGGTGCGACATTCCCGTGTCGAAGGCGCCCAAGACGCGAATCGTCGCCGGAAATACCGGAAAGGCCGCTGCCCGGCTTGTTCCGGCGGTCGAACCTGTTACCCATCGTCAGTCCCTCGCGCTTCGGGCCGGAACGATGTTCGACGTCCTCCTCAACGGCTTCACCACCCTCTTCGTGATTCTCGATCCGCTCGGGCTGGTCCCGCTGTTCCTGGCGCTGACGCCGGGCGCCGGCGCCACCGAGCGCCGCAAGATCGCGCTTCGGGCGTCGGCGATCACTTTCGCCATCCTAGCGCTCTTCGCCCTCACCGGCCTCGCCGTCCTGGAAGCGCTGGGCATCACGCTCGGCGCCTTCCGTCTCGCCGGCGGCCTGTTCCTGTTCTGGATCGGTTTCGAGCTGGTCTTCGAGCGCCGGCGCGAACGCAAGGAACAGAGCGCCAGTCGCGTCCTCGACGACGACGAGACCGCCGACGTCGCGGCGTTTCCCCTCGCCATCCCGCTGATGGCCGGTCCCGGCGCGATCTCGGCGGTGATCCTGCTTGCCGGCAATCTCCCCGGGATCACCGGCAAGGCCGCCCTCCTCGCGGTCATTTTCGCGGCGGTTCTCGTCACCTTCGCCTTCCTCGCGGTGGCCCACCGCCTGGACCGTTTTCTGGGCGTCACCAGCCGGGCGGTGATTTCGCGGCTTCTCGGCGTGCTGCTCGCAGCGCTAGCCGTCCAGTTCGTCGCCGACGGCGTCGCGGCGCTGCTCCATTCGACCACCTACGTCGCCCCGGCCGCCATCTGACCCTCTCCCGCCCTTGCTTTCGCCCTGCCGGCAGGCCCGCCTCGATTCAGCCGTCCGACCCGCGCCGGGCCCCGCGATCACGCAATGATCACGCGGCGCGTGAACCAAAAGCGGCCGGGCGAATTACGCCATCATCGCGGCAGACGAACCGGAAGGACGAACCATGGCGAAATCCAGCCGCAAGGCGCAGAATTCGGGCGGCTCCGAGGGGAGCAAGGGAGCGATCATCGCGGCCGCCGGAGCCAATCTCGCCATCGCGGTCACGAAATTCGGCGCTGCGCTGTTCACCGGCTCGTCCTCGATGCTGGCGGAAGGATTTCACTCGGTGATCGACACGGCGAACCAGGGATTTCTCCTGATCGGTCTTGCCAAGTCGAAGAAGCCCCCGGATGCCCAACACCCCTTCGGCTACGGCGCCGAGATCTATTTCTGGTCGTTTCTCGTCGCGATCTTCCTGTTCGCCCTCGGTGCCGGCTTCTCGACCTATGAAGGCGTGATGGGCCTCCTGTCGGGCGAGAGCGAACTGACCTCGCCTCTCGTCGCCCTCGGCGTCCTGTTCCTCGCCTTCTGCTTCGAGGGCTATTCCTGGTCGGTCGCCTTCCGGGAATTCCAGCAGCGTCGCAACGGCAAGAGCCTGCTGCGCGACTTCCGCGACATGAAGGACCCGTCGATCTTCGTCGTCCTGTTCGAGGACAGCGCCGCCTGCATCGGCATCGTCATCGCCGCGATCGGCGTCGGCCTGTCCTGGTCGACCGGCATCCACGAGTTCGACGCCATCGGCTCGATCGTCATCGGCATCCTCCTCGGCGTGACCGCCGTTCTCCTCGCCATCGAGGTGAAGGGCCTGCTCATCGGCGAACCGGCCGGCCCGGAGATCGAGAACCTGATCCGCGAAAGGCTCGGCGACCGGCCGGAGATCGTCGCGGTCAACGAACTGCGCACGCTGCATCTCGGCCCCGAAGACGTCCTCCTGACGATGAGCGTAGACTTCCGCGACGACGTCGTGTCGCAGCGGATCGAGGCGATGGTCAGCGAGACGGAGCGACGGATTCGCGAGCGCTTCCCGATCATCCGTAAGGTCTACATCGAGGTCCAGTCGCAATCGGGCCATCGCGACCTGGCGGCGCAGGATGCGGAAGAAAATCCGGCGACGTGAGGGGCCCGCCGTCTGATCTGCCCATCTGCCGTCCGGCTCCCGCCGCGACGGCGAGGCGGTATCCGCCGCGGCCGGCTCGTTCGGGCAACCGGAATTCGGCGCATGCAACGGACAAAAGTCGGGTCAGTTTGCCTCCGCGGGCATCGCCTTCACGAACGCCTTCACCAGGCGGGCCGAATTTTCCGACGCCAGGGCGAAGAACGTCGCCATCTCGTTCGCGCCTTCGCCGCCGCCGGCAAGGTCCGACAGGCTTCGGAAGGCGATGAAGGGCACGTCGTTGGCATAGGCGACATGGGCGACGGCGGCGCTTTCCATGTCGAGGACGGAGGCACCGAACGTCGCCGCCACGTATTTGCGGAAATCGGCATTGTCGACGAAGGCCATGCCGGAGACGCCCGACCCGCCGACGACGATCTTCGGCGAACGCGACAGGCAGGTGTCGGCCTCGGCGCAGCGCTCCAGCGAAACCTTCTCGGACACCGCGCGGGCGACGTCGAGCAGCTCCTCGTCGGCCCCGAACCAGAACCGCTTTTCGGGCTCATCCGCCCGGTCGGACCGAACTTCGACGTCCTGCGGGAAGATCATGCCGTAATTGGCGAAGGACTTCGCCGCGTGGGGCGGCAGCGTCCAACCCTCGCCCTCCTTGCGGGCGAACACCGCCTCCAGATACTCGCCCCACCGCTCGGCCACCACGACGTCGCCGATGTCGAGCGCCGGATCGACGCCGCCGGCAATCCCCGAAAAGACGATCGCCTCGACGTCGAAACGGTCGAGAGCGAGTTGCGTCGTCATCGCGGCATTGACCATGCTGACGCCGCTGAGGAACAGGACGACGTCCTTGCCGGCGAGTTCGCCCGTGACGAAATCGGTGCCGTTGATCCTTACCGTCTCGGGGTCGAGAAGGTCCGCCCGAAGGCTTTGCCATTCCGGCTCGAAAGCGGAAACCACCGCGATCCGCGGCACGGTGTTCGTCGCGGCGTCGGATTGCGCCGCGGGAGCGGCGGCCGCTGCCGCCGGCGACGTGGCTGCGCCCTCGGCCGTCGCAGCGCCCGCGAACGAGGCCAGGACGAGACCCGCCGGCAGAACCAGCACGGCGGCCCTGCGCGTGAAGCCGCCGACGGCCGCGGCAAGTCGTCCGGCAATCGCTGTCGACGGCATCGCGTCTCGTCTCCGCTCGTTCAGCCGCACCTCGTTCAGGCGCAGCGCGCCGAATGATCCACGAACGCCCTCAGAACGGGATCTCGTCGTCGAGGTCGTTCGACCGTCCGCCGCCATAGTCGCGATCGCCGCCGCCGCGATCCGGCCCGCCCCGGTCGTATCCGCCGCCGCCGCCACCACGATCGTATCCGCCGCCGCGACTGCCGCCTTCGCCGCCCTCGCCCCGACCGCCGAGCATCTGCATCTCACCGCGAAAGCGCTGCAGAACCACCTCGGTGGTGTATTTCTTCTGCCCGGACTGATCCTCCCAGGAGCGGGTCTGGAGCTGGCCCTCGACGTAAACGGTCGAGCCCTTCTTCAGATACTGCTCGGCGACCTTCACGAGGTTCTCGTTGAAGATCACCACATTGTGCCACTCGGTTCGCTCGCGGCGCTCGCCGGAGGATTTGTCGCGCCACGTCTCGGACGTCGCGATCCTCAGATTGGCGACGGCATCGCCGGAATTCAGCCGCCGGATTTCCGGGTCGGCGCCGAGATTGCCCACCAGAATGACCTTGTTGACGCTTCCCGCCATGATCGCACTCCAAATTTCCGAAAATCGCCCCGACCCTAGACGAGCCGCACCCTCGGCGAAAGGCGCGCCGCGCCGCCGTCCCCATCTTCCGGACGGCGTCCCGTGTCCACCACGATCCGCCGGCTTCTCGCAACTGACGTGCCCGGCAAGACGCCTCCGGACTGGAAATACGCTACAGAACAAAGTATGAACACGCAAGAGGCGAGTCGCGAATTCGATCCCCGGCTCCTCCCTGCCTTGGAGTCGACGGGCGGGAGTCTTAAGTAGTCGCCTTGCCTCTCAGACACGGACGACGGACGGACCGGCGGATCTCATGGCCGAATTGAAGACGATTTCCATACGCGGCGCGCGCGAGCACAATCTGAAGGGCGTCGATCTCGATCTGCCGCGCGACAGGTTAATCGTGATGACCGGTCTGTCCGGCTCGGGCAAATCGTCGCTCGCCTTCGACACGATCTATGCCGAGGGCCAGCGCCGCTACGTCGAGAGCCTCTCGGCCTATGCCCGGCAGTTCCTCGAGATGATGCAGAAGCCGGACGTCGACCAGATCGACGGCCTGTCGCCGGCGATCTCGATCGAGCAGAAGACCACTTCGAAGAACCCGCGCTCGACGGTCGGGACCGTCACCGAGATCTACGACTATCTGCGGCTGCTCTTCGCCCGCGTCGGCGTGCCCTATTCGCCGGCGACCGGGCTCCCGATCGAGAGCCAGACGGTCAGCCAGATGGTCGACCGGGTGCTGGCGCTGGAGGAAGGAACGCGGCTCTATCTCCTCGCCCCGATGATCCGCGGCCGCAAGGGCGAGTACAGGAAGGAACTCGCCGAGCTGCAGCGCAAGGGCTTCCAGCGCGTCAAGATCGACGGCGAGTATCACGAGATCGCCGACGCCCCGGCGCTCGACAAGAAGTACAAGCACGACATCGACGTGGTGGTCGACCGCATCGTCGTGCGCGAGGACATGAAGGCGCGCCTCGCCGATTCCATCGAGACGGCGCTGGGGCTCGCCGATGGCTTGGCGGTGGCCGAATTCGCCGACAAGCCCCTGCCCAAGGAGCGGCTCGCGGATGCGGGCGCCAATCGCAGCAAGAACGAGACCCACGAGCGTCTCCTGTTTTCCGAAAAGTTCGCCTGCCCCGTATCCGGCTTCACCATTTCCGAGATCGAGCCGCGCCTCTTCTCCTTCAACAATCCCTTCGGCGCCTGCCCCACCTGCGACGGCCTCGGCTCGCAGCAGGCGGTCGATCCGAAGCTCATCGTCCCGAACGACGCCCTGACGCTGAAAGCCGGCGCCATCGCGCCCTGGGCGAAATCGACCTCGCCCTATTACGGCCAGACCCTCGACGGGCTCGGCAGGGTCTACGGCTTCAAGCAGACCGACCGCTGGGTCGAACTTTCGGACGCGGCGAAGACCGCCATTCTCTACGGCACGGGGCGCGACAAGATCGAGTTTCGCTACAAGGACGGGATCCGCTCCTACACCACGACCAAGACCTTCGAGGGCGTCGTCAACAATCTCGCCCGCCGCTGGAAGGAGACCGACTCCGCCTTCATGCGCGAGGAGATCGAGCGCTTCATGTCGGCGACGCCCTGCCCCGCCTGCAGCGGCTACCGACTGAAGCCCGAGGCGCTGGCGGTGAAGATCGCCGGCCGGCACATCGGCGAGGTCACGCAGCTGTCGATCCGCGATGCGGCCGGCTGGTTCGAGGCGCTGCCCGCCGCGATGAACGACAAGCAGAACGAGATCGCCGTCCGCATCCTCAAGGAGATCCGCGAGCGGCTGAATTTTCTCAACGACGTCGGCCTCGACTATCTGACCCTGTCGCGCGCCTCGGGCACCCTGTCCGGCGGGGAAAGCCAGCGCATCCGCCTCGCCTCGCAGATCGGTTCCGGCCTCACCGGCGTGCTCTACGTGCTCGACGAGCCGTCGATCGGCCTCCACCAGCGCGACAACGCCCGCCTGCTCGACACGCTGAAGCATCTGCGCGACATCGGCAACACCGTCATCGTCGTCGAACACGACGAGGACGCGATCCTTGCCGCCGACTACGTGGTCGACATCGGCCCGGCCGCCGGCATCCATGGCGGCGAGGTCATCGCCTCGGGCACACCCGGCGAGATCATGGCCCATCCGAAGTCGCTGACCGGCCGGTATCTCTCGGGCGATCTCGGCGTGCCGGTGCCGGAGAAGCGCCGCAAGGCGCCGAAGGGCAAGCGCCTGAAGGTCGTCGGCGCACGCGGCAACAATCTGAAGAACGTCACGGCCGAACTGCCGCTCGGGGTGTTTTCCTGCGTCACCGGCGTGTCGGGCGGCGGCAAGTCGACCTTCCTGATCGAGACCCTGTTCAAGGCCGCCTCGCGCCGTATCGCCAACGGTCGCGACATCCCGGCCGAGCACGACCGGATCGAAGGGCTGGAACTGCTCGACAAGGTGATCGACATCGACCAGTCGCCGATCGGCCGCACGCCGCGCTCGAACCCCGCCACCTATACCGGCGCCTTCACCCCGATCCGCGACTGGTTCGCGGCGCTGCCCGAAGCCAAGGCGCGCGGCTACCAGCCCGGCCGCTTCTCCTTCAACGTCAAGGGCGGGCGCTGCGAGGCCTGCCAGGGCGACGGCGTCATCAAGATCGAGATGCACTTTCTGCCCGACGTCTACGTCACCTGCGACGTCTGCAAGGGCAAGCGGTACAATCGCGAGACGTTGGAGGTCACCTTCAAGGAAAAGTCGATCGCCGACGTCCTCGACATGACGGTGGAGGAAGGCGTGAACTTCTTCGCCGCCGTCCCCGCCGTGCGCGACAAGCTGGTGACGCTGAACGAGGTCGGGCTCGGCTACATCAAGATCGGCCAGCAGGCGACGACGCTGTCCGGCGGCGAGGCCCAGCGCGTGAAGCTCGCCAAGGAGCTGTCGCGCAAGGCCACCGGCAAGACCCTCTACATTCTCGACGAGCCGACGACGGGCCTGCATTTCCACGACGTCGCGAAACTCCTCGAAGTGCTGCACGACCTCGTCGACCGCGGCAATTCGGTGGTGGTGATCGAGCACAATCTCGAGGTGATCAAGACTGCCGACTGGCTGATCGACATCGGCCCTGAAGGCGGCGACGGCGGCGGCGAGATCGTCGCGACCGGCACGCCGGAGGACGTCATCACGGTCGAGCGGTCCTATACGGGACAGTTCTTGAAGGAGCTTCTGGAGCGGCGGCCGCGGGTGAAGAAGGAGGCCGCGGAGTAGGGTTCGCGAGCTCCAAGGCCGTTGCGCAGGCATTCTCGGTTACCAAAGCCGTGTAATGCCAAACTGATCGAAGGCCTGGTCGACCGTGATCAATGCCAGTTCTTCGATCTTCGCCTGAGCGGCAAGTAGACGATCGAACGGGTCCTTGTGGGTTCCGAGCATCTGGCCAGCCATGAGCGCATGGGAATGGGTGACGTGCAGTTTGGAGAAGCGGCCTTGCCTAATGAAATCATCGAACGTTTCGATGATCTCCCGCGCGACCTCCAGTTTACCAATTCTGACTTTATTCGCGAGTTCGAAGGCCGTGACCGCGCTCACGTAGCGATCCGTTTCGATGTCCTCGATCGTCGATTTGGCCGCATCGCTGAGATGCGGATCGGCGGTGAGCCACTAGAGAAATGCGTGAGTATCGAGAAGTACTCTCACTCGCCATTATCGCCGAGAAACGAGTATTTGCCTTCCCAAGCCGCCAAGTCGTCCTCGGACATCGGCTGGAGAAAGAGGTCGGACGGGATCTTGTCGCGCAAATGGGCAAGGGCACCATATCCGCGAACCTTGGGCTTGTCGGGGTCCACCCGCACCAGCTTCGCCACCGGCTCGTCGCCCCGCGCGATGACGATTTCTTCGCCCGCTTCCACCCGGTCCAGAAGCTCCGCAAGGCCGGTTTCCGCCTTCTGTATGGTGACGACAGCCATCCTCTTCTCCTTCGGCACGTCATCAATGTAGCGAGCGCCTTCGCCAACCACAATCGGGAGACGATCATGAGCGGCACGATCCGCACCGGCATCGGCGGCTGGACCTTCGAGCCCTGGGACGAGACCTTCTATCCCTCCGACCTGCCGAAGAAGCGGCAACTCGAATATGCAGCCTCGAAGCTGACGACGATCGAGGTCAACGGCACCTTCTATCGCAGCCAGAAGCCCGAGACCTACGCCAAATGGGCGAGCGAGGTGCCGGAGGGATTCGTCTTTTCGCTGAAGGCACCGCGCTTCGCGGTGAATCGCAAGATTCTCTCGGAAGGTGGCGAGTCGATCGAGCGCTTCGTCAATTCCGGCATCGCCGAACTCGGGGAGCATCTCGGCCCGATCCTCTGGCAATTCGCGGCAACCAAGCAGTTCGACCCGGACGACTTCGCCGGCTTTCTGAAGCTGCTGCCGAAATCGGCCGGCGGCATTGCGCTCCGCCACGTGGTCGAGCCGCGGCATGAAAGCTTCGTCACGCCCGATTTCGCCGGCCTCTGCCGCAAGGCCGGCGTCGCCATCGTCTGCGCCGACAGCGACGATCATCCGCAGATCGCCGACGTCACCGCCGATTTCGTCTATCTGCGCCTGCAGCGCGGCGACGCCGCGGTCGAGACCTGCTACCCGCCCGACGCGCTGGACGAATGGTCCGAGCGGCTCGCAACCTTTGCAGCAGGCGGCGAGCCCGGCGACCTCTGCAAGGCCGCGCCGGATGCGCCCATCGAGAAGGCGCCGCGCGACGTCTTCGCCTATTTCATCCGGTCGGGAAAACCCCGTGCGCCGCACGGCGCCATGGCGCTGATGCAGCGTCTCGGCCGGCAGGCCGGCTGACGGCCAGCCCGAGACCTTCCGGGTCGGCGCGGCGGTGCCTTCGGCGATCCTCGATCAGAGGCTCATCGGCGGGCTCGCGAGGCGATGTCCCCGGTTGGCACTGCGATATCGCCGCACCTTCGGCCTCGCGCCGAAATCGCGCTGCGACATGTCGGGCGGGCGGGACGTCGCCCCCCTTCCCATCGGTTCACGTCTTCGCCTGCCAGGCCTTCAGCGCGTCCTTGAAGACGCGCTCGCCCGGAATCCCCTTCTCGATCGAGATCAGCGCTCGGCGGCCGGACTGATAGGCGATCGGGATGTCGATCCATTTCTGGTTCTCGAGCAGCGCCAGATTGTTCTGGACCGCCTGGTCGAGATTGTTGAGGGCGATGATGAAGTAGTTGTCGGAGATCTTGCCGGCGACGCCGATCAGGGGCTCGCCCCGCGCCTGTTCGGTCTCCTTCAGCGCCAGCCGCTGGACGTTGGCGACGCTGCGGCCGGAAAAGTCCTGAGGCACGTCGAATTCCAGTTCGATGACGTGGCTCGCCGGCAGCGTCGAATCGGCGTTGCGCTTGATCGTCATGGTCATCTTCAGCTTCTCTTCCGGCACGTCGACGACGGCCCGGACGGCCGGCTCCGCCGAGGCACCGTCCGCTCCGGGCTCGTCCACCAGCGACCAGACCACCGTGCCGGTCTCCTGCGTGCCCGGAAGATCCTCGGTCTTTTCCTGATAGAAGACCGCCTTCTGGGCGACGGCCAGCCCGTTCTCGCCCGGGGCCGCGTCCGGCGCGGCCGATGGCGTTGAGGCGGACGAATCCGTCGCGACGCCGGCCGGGGACTCTGCATCGGCGCCCGCCTCGGGCGCCGCGACGCCGGGCGCCTCGGTCTCGCCGCCGACGATCGCCGGGTCCTCGCCGATCTCGCTCGAGATCGTCGGGGTCGCGCCCGCCGGCGGAGCATTGGTGTCGACATTCGTCGCGGCCGCGACGTTGGTGCCTTCGTCGAAGGCATTGGGCGTCTTCTGCGCCGGTCCCTCGTCGACCTCGGTTCCATCCGGCAGGAGCCGCTGGGTGAACCGCCGGGTCGATGCCGGCGGCTCCTCGGCAGAGGCGGTCTGGCTTTCCGTCTCGCCCGGGGCCGGCGCGCTTTCGTTCGTCGTGGGCGGAGCTTCCGTGCCCGACCGCTCGGCGATCGTGCCGATGTCCGCAGGGGTGACGAGAAGGGCCTCGATGTCGTCGCGGTAGATCCACCCCGCGGTGCCCGCGGCACCGAGCAGCAGGACGACGGCGGCGGCTGCCGCGACCTTGCCGGCGCGGCCGGAAGAGCGCCCGGAGCGGCGGGCGGAATAGCGCGGCGCGCTGACGTCCGCCTCCGGGATGTCGTTGTCGTCGACACGGATGTCGTGGGGGACGCGCAGGTCGCCGTCGAAGTCGTCGTCGCGCGGCGTCTCATGCGCTGCCGGGCCGGGCGCCGCGCCGCCGGAGGGACGGGCATCCCGCTCCTCCGGCACCAGGAACGGCGCCCCGATCGCCGGCGGTTGGTCGCCGGCGTCGGGTTCCGCGGTTTCCGGGGGAAAGAACGCCCCCTCGTCCCGCACACCGTCAGGGGTTCGTGCCGCCGCCTGCCCCGGCATGGTCGCAGCCGGAAGCGACGGCCGGGCCTGCGCGGGCTGCTGCTGCGGCCGCGGACTTTCCCCGGCCTCGACGGATCGTTGCTGCGGCGCAGCGGGCGCCGGAGCGTCGGATCTCGGCTGGGGCGCCGGCTTCGGCGCCGAGGGGGCGGGAGCCTCTGCCTTGGGCGGCCCCTGGTCCGGGCGCGCCTGCAGCGGCTGGGCCGGAGCGGCTTTTGCCGGTTCGGGCGCCGGTCGTTGCGGCGGCGGAGACTGAGGCGCCGGACCGGCGGCAGGGCCGGGTTGCGGGGCGGGCGCAGGACGATTTTCCGCGGGCTGCGCCGCCGCCGGCGGCTGTGGGCGCGGCGGTTGAGCCGGCTGGACGGGTGCCGGTTGGGTGGGGGCCGGTTGGGCGGGTTGTGCCGGCGGCGGCACGGGGCCGGCCGGTTTCGGCGCGGCGGGCTCGGCTGCGGCGGCAGGCGCCGGCGATGCCGGAGCCCCCGCCTGCTCCGCAGCGGCAGCCTCCTGCGCGACGTAGTGCTCTTCGGTGCGGGTGATCGCATCTTCGAGCGCGGCGAGCCGCGCCGCCACGACGTTGTCGGCGAGCGGCGGGCTGGCCGCGCCGATCTGCCGCTGGATCGCGGCCCGGGCCTTTTCGTAGACCTTTTCCCGCATTTGCGGCGTTGCGCGCGGCAGGCCGTCGATGGTCTTGCGAAGAACGCCGCTCAGATCCGCCATGGAATGCAGTCACTCGCTTGTCGTGGTGGATTAAGTCCCTGCGATCCCGACTCTAGTCCTGAAACGGATCGCGAACAAGTATTGTGTCCTCGCGCTCGGGCGAGGTCGAAAGAAGCGTCACGGGCGCAGCGACCAGCTCCTCTATGTGTCTGACATATTTGATCGCCTGGGCCGGCAGGTCGCTCCAGCTGCGGGCGCCGGCCGTCGTCGCCTGCCAGCCTTCGAAGCTTTCGTAGATCGGTTCGACCCGCTTCTGCTCGGATAGACTTGCCGGAAGATAGTCTATCCGCTTCCCATCCAATTCATAGCCGGTGACGACCCTGATTTCCTCCAGACCGTCGAGCACGTCCAGCTTGGTCAGGGCGAGGCCGTCGATGCCGTTGATGGCCACCGCCTGTCGCACCAGCACGGCGTCGAACCAGCCGCAGCGGCGCTTGCGCCCCGTCACCGTGCCGAACTCGCGGCCCTTCTCGCCGAGGAACTGGCCGATCTCGTTGTCCTGTTCGCTGGGGAACGGCCCCTCTCCGACCCGCGTCGTGTAGGCCTTGGTGATGCCGAGGACGAAGCCGAGGCTGCCGGGTCCGAGCCCGGATCCCGCTGCCGCCTGCCCGGCCACGGTGTTCGACGAGGTGACGAAGGGGTAGGTGCCGTGGTCGATGTCGAGCAGCGTTCCCTGTGCGCCCTCGAAGAGGATGCGCGCACCGGCCTTGCGCCGCTCGTCGAGCAGCCGCCAGACGCGGTCCATGAACGGCACGATCTCGCCGGCGACCGAGGTGAGCTCCTCGAGGATCGCCGCGGCGTCGACCTCGTCCTGGCCGAGCCCCCGGCGCAGCGCATTGTGATGGGCGAGCAGCCGCTCGATCCGCTCGGGCAGGGATTCGGGATGGGCGAGATCCATGACCCGGATGGCGCGGCGGCCGACCTTGTCCTCGTAGGCCGGGCCGATGCCGCGGCCCGTGGTGCCGATCTTGGTCCCAGAATTGGCGTTCTCGCGGGTGGCGTCGAGTTCGCGGTGGAGCGACAGGATCAGGGCGGCGTTGTCGGCGATGCGAAGGCTCGACGGGTCAATGGCGACGCCCTGTTCGGCCAGCCGCTTGCGCTCGGCGACGAAGGCATGCGGATCGAAGACGACGCCGTTGCCGATGACCGACAGCTTGCCCTGGCGCACGACGCCGGAAGGCAGCAGCGACAGCTTGTAGGAGACGCCGTCGACGACGAGGGTATGACCCGCATTATGGCCGCCCTGAAAACGCACGACGACGTCGGCTCGCTCGGAAAGCCAGTCGACGATCTTGCCTTTTCCTTCGTCACCCCATTGCGACCCGATGACGACGACGTTTGCCATGTACTTCCTCACGAAAACCGACCGGTCGCGCCCGTGGCGCGCCGGCCGAGCGACGGCGACGACATGCCGCCGAAGTTGCGATGCGAGACCTTCGTCAAGCTGGACGGCGAGAATTCCCGTTGGCCTGTAACGCGTCGGAGCCCCGCCTGTCCATGAACACGGACACGCGACTGCGTAAACTCACAGAACTTGCCGATAATGCGTCGGCCGCTCCGGATTTGCGAAAAACATAAGGGGCTCTGGCCAGTTCCGGCAATCCCGACTAGACGGGGCCCTGCCGCTACCGCCTCCGGCCGCACGAGAGGACCGGCGTCGGCGATTGGGAAGAGAAATGCCGAAGAGCCTCGTCCACCCCTATCTCGTCCTCACCACCGTCGCCCTGCTGTGGGCCGGCAACGCGGTCGCCGGCAAGCTCGCCGCCGGCCACATCTCGCCGATGCTGCTGACGCTGACGCGCTGGTTCTTCGCGACGCTTCTGGTCGCGCCCTTCGCGCTGCCGCACGTGCGCGCCGACTGGCCGGTGATCCGCCGGCACCTCGTCTATCTGTCGATCCTCGGCATGGTCGGATTCGCCTCGTTCAATGCGATCTTCTACCTCGCCGCCAATTTCACCACCGCGATCAACATCACCATCGAGCAGTCGGCGATGCCGCTGGTGGTCTTTCTGGCCAATTTCGTCCTGTTCCGGATGCGCGTCGCCTGGCTGCAGGTCGTCGGCTTCGCCCTGACGCTGGTCGGCGTCGCGGTGACGACCGCGAACGGCGATCTGTCGACGCTCCTCTCCCTCGACCTCAATCGCGGCGACGCCTTGATGATTCTCGCCGTTCTGTTCTACGGCGGCTACACGGTGGCGCTCCGATTCAAGCCGCCCATCCACTGGCTGTCGACGATCTTCGTCCTGTCCTGCGCCTCGCTGGCGATTTCGGTCGTCTATGCGGGCATCGAGTTCGCCCTCGGCATGACCCGGCTGCCGGATTTCCAGGGAACGGCGGTGGCGCTCTATACGGTCGTCTTCCCGTCGCTGATCGCCCAGACGCTCTATATCCGCGGCGTCGAGATGATCGGACCCAATCGGGCAAATCTGTTCATCAATCTGGTGCCGGTGTTCGGTGCGCTGCTGGCGGTGGCGATCATCGGCGAGGCGCTGCATCTCTACCACGTGGTCGCACTCGCCTGCGTCCTCGGCGGCATCACCCTCGCCGAGCGCGGCGCCCAGCGCCGTCGCGGCTGAGAACCAGCAGCCGTCGAGTCGCCGGCGATCCGTTCCGCCACGAAAAAGGGCCGGATGCGTCGCCCGCATCCGGCCCCTCTCGAAATGTCCTTCGCCGTGTCGGCGAAGCGAAATCAGATACCGAGACCCTCGTAGCGCTTCTTGAAGCGCGAGACGCGGCCGCCGCGATCCATCAGCTGCTGGTTGCCGCCGGTCCAGGCCGGGTGGCTCGTCGGGTCGATGTCGAGGTTCAGCTTGTCGCCTTCGGAGCCCCAGGTCGAGCGGGTCTGGTACTCGGTGCCGTTGGTCATGACCACGGTGATGGCGTGGTACTTCGGATGGATGTCTTTCTTCATCGCACGTGGTCCTTGAACTCTGTTCGCAAAAACATCCCCGGCGCAGCCGAAGGCCCGGTCCGTCGCCGGAGAGCCTGCCGGATGTCGAGGGGATCGTCGAGCTTTGATCGCTTCCAAAATCGGGTTCGAGCCTATACATCAGAGCCGGGGTCGGCACAAGGTCCGGGCGGCCAGACGCTCGGGTCCCCGAGAATGGACGACGGAGTTTGTTTTGCGCGACGAAGATGCGGCCACGAAAGGCCGAGGGAAACCGCGCCGGAACCTGAAGCCGCTCGGCAGCCTCGTTCCCTATCTGATGCGATACAAGGCCATGGTGGCCGGCGCCTGCTTCTTCCTGGCGCTGGCCGCCTTGACCACACTGTCCCTGCCGCTCGCCGTGCGCCGGGTGATCGATCACGGCTTCATCGAATCCGACACCGGGCTGCTCAACGCCTATTTCGGCATGCTGATGGTGCTGGCGGCCGTGCTGGCGCTGGCCAGCGCCGGGCGCTACTTCTTCGTCATCACCCTCGGCGAGCGGGTGGTGGCCGACCTTCGCAAGGCGGTCTTTGCCCATCTCACCCGGCTCTCGCCGACCTTCTACGACACCGCCGAATCGGGCGAGATCGTCTCGCGTCTCGCCGCAGATACGACGCAGGTGAAATCCGCCGTCGGGTCGACCGCCTCCCTGTTCCTGCGCAACGCCATCCTGTTTCTCGGCGCCCTGGCGATGATGGTGGGGACGAGCCCGGCGCTGTCGCTCATCGTCATCGCGGCGATTCCCTTCATCGTCCTGCCGCTGGTCGCCTTCGGCCGCGGCGTCCGGCGGCGTTCCCGGCACGCCCAGGACACGCTGGCCGCCGCGACGGCCTATGCCTCGGAAGCGATCGGCGCGATGCGCACGGTCCAGGCCTTCACCTCCGAGCGCGCCGTCGCCGGCCGTTTCGGCGCCGCCGTCGACGAGGCCTTCGGCGCCGCGAGGGCCTCGATCAAGGCGCGGGCGCTGCTCACCGCGATCGCGATCTTCCTGATCTTCGCCTCGGTCGTTGCGGTCCTGTGGATCGGTGCTTCCCGGGTCACCGCCGGCACGCTGTCGCCCGGCACGCTCAGCCAGTTCCTGCTCTACGCGGTCTTCGCCGCCGGGGCGCTCGGCCAGCTCTCGGAAGTCTGGGGCGAACTTTCCCTCGCCGCCGGCGCGGCCGAGCGGCTGGCGGAGCTGCTCGCGGAAAAGCCGGCGATCGTCGCGCCTGCGCGCCCAGCCGCCCTCCCGACCCCCGCCACCGGGCGCGTCACCTTCGAAGACGTGTCCTTCGCCTATCCGAGCCGGCCCGATCTTCCGACGCTGAACGGCCTGTCCTTTTCGGTCGAGCCGGGCGAGACCGTCGCGATCGTCGGCCCGTCCGGCGCCGGCAAGTCGACGGTCTTCGCGTTGATCGAGCGCTATTACGATCCCGCATCCGGCCGCATCCTCGTCGACGGCGTCGATCTCACCCAAGCCGACCCGATCGACCTTCGCTCGCGCATCGCCCTCGTGCCGCAGGACACGACGATCTTCGCCGCCTCGGCGCGGGACAACATCGCCTTTGGCGATCCGGGCGCCAGCCCCGGGCAGGTCGAGCGGGCCGCGCGACAGGCGCTCGCGGACGGCTTCGTCACCGCCCTTCCCGGCGGCTACGACACCCTTCTCGGCGAGCGCGGCGTGACGCTGTCGGGCGGCCAGCGCCAGCGCATCGCCATCGCCCGGGCGCTCCTGCGCGACGCGCCGATCCTCCTCCTCGACGAGGCGACCTCGGCCCTCGACGCCGAAAGCGAGGTGCTGGTCCAGAAGGCGCTCGACGAGCTGATGGTCGGGCGCACGACGCTGGTCATCGCCCATCGCCTCTCGACGGTGCTCAAGGCCGACCGCATCCTCGTCCTCGATCACGGCCGCCTCGCCGAAGAGGGCAATCACCAGAGCCTCATCGCCAAAGGCGGGATCTATGCCCGCCTCGCCAGGCTGCAGTTCGAGGCCGGGCGGCTGGACGACGCGGCGGAATAGCTCCCTGGCGGTCCGGCCGAGGCCACACAGGAGGCGCGGATGGCTCAGCCGGACGGACATGCAGTCAGGCTCACGGCCGACGGCAAGGCCGTCCATTCCGGCCGGACCGACGCGACATTTCCCTGGTGGAGCTTCACCAAGACGATCCTCGCCATCGCCGCTCTGCAGCTGAGCGAACGGGGCGCCCTCGACCTGGACGCGCCGTATCGGGGCCGTCCCTACACGCTGCGCCAACTCCTTCAGCATCGGGCGGGCGTGCCCGACTACGGCAAGCTCGCCGCGTATCATGCCGCCGTGGCACGCGGTGATCCGGCTTGGCCGCGCGAACGGCTCCTAGCCGCGGTAGATGTCGATACGCCGGACTTTGCGCCCGGCACCGGCTGGGCCTACAGCAATGTCGGTTATCTCTTCGTCCGCGAGGCCATCGAGGCGGCGACGGCGTCGGATCTCGACACGGCGCTCCGCGAACTCGTCTTCGCGCCGCTCCGTCTCGAAAGCGCCCGGGTCGCCATGCAGCCCGCCGACCTTGCCGGCGTCTTCTGGCCGGCATTGCGCGGCTACGATCCGCGCTGGGTCTATCACGGCCTCGTCGTCGGCACCCCCGGCGACGCCGCCGCGATCCTTTCGGCGCTGATGACGCCCGGCCGGCTGCTGGCACCGGGCACGCTGGCGGCGATGCGCGACCGCCACGCCGTCGGCGGCGCCATCCCCGGTCGGCCGTGGACGACCCACGGCTACGGTCTCGGCCTGATGATCGGCACCGTGAAGGGCGCCGGCCGGGCGATCGGCCACTCGGGCGGCGGACCGTTCGGCGTCAACGCCGTCTATCATTTTCCGGATCTCGACGCGTCGGTGACCGTCGCAGCCTTTACCGGCGGGACGGACGAGGGTGCCGCGGAGTGGGCCGCCACGGCGCTCGCGACGGCTTGAGCGACATCCGTTCCAGCGGCCCCGTCGTCGCCTTCGGACCCTCGTCCGGTCTGGTGACTCGAATGGCGTTGGATCGCCCGGGCGAACCGCTGCACCGGCAGCGCGCCCGAGAGTCCCCTGAGCCAAGTCGAAAAAATGGTATTGTCAACGTATCGACGAGATAAGAACGCCGGTCTGACACCATTGTCATCGAGCACGTGAAGCATCTGACAGCGTCGTGACGATGCGATCCATACAAGATGCGAATCGTATCTTTTGACGGACGCAACGTTCGTCACCGAAGAAAGGGTTTCTCCATGAAACGCATCGTCATCGCCCTCCTCGCCACCGCCGGCATGGCCGGCGCCGCCGTCGCACAGGCCATGACGCCGGGCGTCACCGCCTCCGATCAGGACGTGTCCGGCGGTTCGGTCATGGCCGAATCCGTCACCGCGCCCGAAAAGGGCTGGCTCGTCGTCCACCGCACCGATGCGGAGATGAAGCCCGGCCCGGTGGTCGGCCACGCGCCGCTGAACGAAGGCATGAACGAGAACGTTTCCGCCGAACTCACCGAGGACGTCGCCAGCGGCGACATGCTGATGCTGATGGTCCACTCCGAGGCCGGCGGCAACGAGATGGGCGTCTTCGAATACACGCTCGGTGCCAAGGAAGACGGCCCGATCCGCGTCGGCGGCGAACTCGTCACCGCGACGATCACGGCCGACTGAGCCGGCGGCCGTCCGCTTCATCGGCCAAAGCGAAAGGAGCCGGCGCGACGAGCCGGCTCCTTTTCGTTTGCGTCGAAGTTGTCTCCCTTTCGCCGGGGCGGGCGATCAGCACCCCTCGGTGCAGGCGCCGCTTTCGTCGAAGGTCATGGTCCTGCCGCTGAGCGGCAGATAGGCGTCCGCCTTCACCGCCTGCATGAAAGCCTCGGTCTTCGAGCCGGCGACGACCTTGCCGCCCTCGGTCGCCTGCTCGTTGGCATGGGAGGGGATCACCGAGGCGGGCCTGATGATCTCGTCGACGACGAAGGCGGCTTCGCTCGGGCCGGTGGTATAGACGTCGCCGATGTTCATCACGACGAGCTTGGCGCCGTATTGCTTGGTGACGACGGTCTCCTGCTCGGCGGTGACGCCGGTGTCGCCCGAGAGATAAGCGACGAGGCCGTTGGAGAAGGTCAGCACGTAGCCGGTCGGCGGGCCGACATAGGCGTTGAGGCCGGCGGTCTTCAGATTCTCGCCGAGCGGCCCGTCGATGAAGTCCCCCGACAGGCCGTTGGAATGGACCGCCGGCACGGTGGTGATGGAAACGCCGCCGATCTTGCGCGAGGCGCCGAAACGCACGAGCTGGGCGTCGTCGGCGCTCGAGCCGAGGGCCGCGAGCTTGGTGCCGAGGAAGCTCGCCATCTCGCTGCCGACGACGATCTTGGCGTTCTTGCCGGCGGCGATCTCGGCGCTGTTGGAATTCGGCACCGTCGAGACGCCCGTCTCGGGCGAGGCGCAGGTGCCGGCGTTGACCCGTTCGATGCGCTGGTCGCCGAGGTGGTCGCCATGGACGTGGCTGACGAGCACGGCGTCGATGTCGCCGAGCCGCGGGTCGTCCGCACCGGCGACCGTGCGTCCCGCGTCGTAGAGGATGCGCGTCCCGTCCGGGTCCTCGAACACCATCGCCCGATCCCGCGAACAGAACTCGCCGTCATGGCTTCCGAGCGGCGTAACCTTCACGCCCTGGCCGGCTTCTCCGCCGGTCGTCGGCTTTGCGTCCTGTGCGAGCGCCGGGCCGGTGGCGGCGACCATGAGCATGGCGGCGATTGTCTTCTGCATGAAAGGCTCCCTTGAACGTCGTCGCCAACCCTTGGGTGGCATACCGAAGCGGCAACTAGCGTCCCGGGCGATCAGGCAAGCCGGATCGCCGCAAACCTCCCGCTTGCGGCGATCACGGACGATCACGTTCGCGAAAGGCGGGAGCGCGACCGTCGGCCGGTCCCCTCCTCGGTCCGTCATGCGGAGGCTTGCGACCGGGCGAACATCCGGATGCGGTTCCCGTCGTCGAGGGCCGCAACGAAGGTGTAGCCGAAATCCATCTCCGTCGGCTCCTGCAGGATCGTCATCTGCGCGTCGAAGGCGCGCGCCGCCGCCGCGTCGACCGCCGCCGGCCCGCCGTCCAGGGAAAGCGCGAATTCGCACGCCCCCGGCCGCACCTTCACCCGCGGCTCGACCGCGTCGAGCTTCCAGAGCCCCAGCCTGCCTTCGCCGAAGAAGAACAGGGCGAAGCCCGGCGTGTATTCGACGGGCGCAAAGCCGAAGAAGCGCTCGAGCTTCGCCGCATTGCGGCTGACGTCGTCGGTGTAGAGCAGCGTGTAGGGCGCGCCGGTGAGTGCTTGGGTCATGGGTCCGTTTCCTTCGGTGTTCGAAACGGCGACAGACCTAACCCTCGCGACTGTCAGTTTCCGACAGCAGCCTTCTCGTCGCGGGTCTCAGCCGGCGTCGCGACTGTCCCGAAAGAGCCGCCAGTCCGCCAGCAGCACGCGGTGACGCCGCTCCATGGGGCGACCGGCGAGCGCGATCCGTTCGATCCGATCGAGGCGAAAATGGCGAAAGTCGCCGCGCATCTCGCACCAGGCCGCGACCATCTCCGCGGCGTCGAAGAAGCCGCCGACGATCGGCCAGACGGTTCGCTCGCTCGCATCGCCCTTCTTGTCGCGATAGGCGATCTTGAGCGCGTCCTCCTTGCGGATCGCCTCGCGGATCTGGTCGAGCACGGCGGCCGACCCCGCCGCCGGGGCGCCGACGAGGAGATGGACGTCGGCAGCCGAGCGTCCCTTCGGCAGCACGGCCTCGATCTTGGCGAGCGCTCGGCGCGCGTCGTCGCCGAGCCCCTCCGGCAGGCGCTTTTCCACGAATCGCAACCCGAGCACCACGGCGTCGAAATTGAGCGGCGGCAGGGTGAGGCCCGGCCCGAGCACGTAGCCGACGCCGGCCTCGCCGGAGATCGGCACGCCCTCGCCCTGCAGCGTCGCGATGTCCCGGTAGAGGCTGCGCAGGCTGATGCCGAGTTCGCGCGCCAGGGTCGCGCCCGCCACCGGCCTCCGGTGGGCACGCAGACACTCGATCAACCTGAGGAGACGCGCGGAACGGGACATGGGCGGTAGACTGCCGTCGAAAGCGCCGCGTTCGGAGGCAGGCGCGGCCGAATCCTTTGCCGATCCTCGCCCGTCACTTCACCGTCGGCAAGGTCGCCTTCAACTCGATCGCCGAGAACCACGCCACCAGGTCGGCGATGTCTTCGTCCGACAGGCCCTTGGCGATGATCGACATCTGCTCGTGCTTGCGCTCGCCGGAGCGAAAGGCCTTCAGCTGGGCCGTCAGGTAATAGGCGCTGTCGCCGGCGAGGTTCGGCGCATCCGGCGCGACGGCGAGCCCGTTCGGGCCGTGACAGGGCGTACACTCGCCGGCCTTTTCACCGCTCCGTCAGCTTGAACTCGATGCGGCGGTTGCGGGCCCGCGCCTCGGGGCTGTCGCCCTCCTCCAGCGGCTGGAACTCGCCGAAGCCGGTGGCGGCGAGCCGCGTCGGCGGCACGCCCTGCTCGATCAGGAAACGCACCACGGCGTCGGCGCGGGCGCTCGCAAGCTCCCAGTTGTCCTCGAAGCGGTTGCTGGAGACGGGCACGCTGTCGGTATGGCCGTCGACGCGGATGATCCAGTTGATGTCGGAGGGGATTTCCCGGACCAGTTCCTTGATCGCGTCGGCGAGCTTGGCCATCTCCTCGGTCCCCGCCGGCTGCAGCACGTCCGAGCCGGAGGGAAACAGCACCTCCGACTGGAAGACGAAGCGGTCGCCGACGACGCGGATGTTGTCGCGGTCGGAGAGGATTTCCCGCAGCCGGCCGAAGAAGTCCGAGCGATAGCGCGACAGCTCCTGCACCCGCTGGGCGAGCGCGACGTTCAGACGCCGGCCGAGATCGGCGATCCGGGTCTGGCTCTGCTTGTCGCGGGTCTCGGAGGCCTCCAGCGCATCCTCCAGTGCCGCGATCTGCTGGCGCAGTGCCGTGAGCTGCTGGTTGAGGAGTTCGATCTGCGAGCGCGCCCGCTGGGAGACCGCCTGCTCGTCTTCCAGCGCGCCTTCGAGTTCGGCGACCTGAGCGTTGGCGGTGGCCGCCGAGCCGCTGCCGGAGTCCAGCGCCTGCTGCAGCCTGGACCGCGCCTCCTCGGCGGAGGAGAGCGAAGCCTGCAGCGTCGCGATCTGGTCCTGGTAGTCCTGGCTCGTCGAGCGCTCCAGCGAGAGAAGCTGCGTCAGCTCGTTGATCTGGCTGTTCAGCCGGTCGAGCACCGCGTCCTTGCCGCTGATCTCGCGGCTGAGCAGGAACTGCGCGAGAACGAAGACCGAGAGGAGGAACATGATGGCGAGGAGCAGCGTCGACAAGGCGTCGACGAAGCCCGGCCAGTAATCGATGCTGCGCTCGCTGCGGCGGTTCCTCGACAGGGCCATGGCGTCAGCTCTCCTGGTCGGACCGCGGCTTTCTGTCCGCCCCGGCCCCTCCGCTCAGCGACGGCCGGTCGTGGCCGATGTGGCCGGCGAGCCTGTCGAGCACGATCCGCAGCTCCCGCTGCTCTTCCGCCTGCCCCTCGACGAAGTCGCGCAAGAGCTGCTGCTCGGAGCGCATGTGCTGGACGAGGCCCTGGATGCTCTCGGCGAGATTGGCCATCGCCGCGCTGGTGCGGGGGCTGGCGCTCTGGTCGCTGATCATCTTGTTCAGCCGGTCGGACAGCATCCGCAGTTCTTCGGTTCCATCGCCGCCATCCTTCACCGGCGAAGCCGGCAGAAGCATGTCGGAGCCGACGTCGGTGATCGAGGAGAGCCAGTTCTCGAGTTCGGTGTAGAAGCGGTTCTGCGCCCGGCCGATCTGCAGGTCGAGAAAGCCGAGGACGAGCGAGCCCGACAGGCCGAACAGCGAGGAGGAGAACGCCGTGCCCATGCCGGAGAGCGGCGCCGAAAGGCCGGCCTTCAGCGAATTCAGGACCGCGTTGGTGTCGCCGCCGCCCGGATCGAGCCCCTGGATCGTCGTGCCGATCGAACCGATGGTGCGCAACAGGCCCCAGAACGTGCCGAGAAGGCCGAGGAAGACCAGCAGCCCGATGAGATAGCGGGCGATGTCGCGCGTCTCGTCGAGCCGCGTCGCGATCGAATCGAGGATCGAGCGCATCGACATGGTCGACAGCGAGACCGAACGCCGCCGTCCGATCAGCGCCCGCATCGGCGCGAGCAGCACCGGATCGCGCAGCTTTTCGAAATCCGCCGAGCCGTCGCGATAGGCGTTGACCCATCGGACTTCCCGCGACAGCCGGATCACCTGGACGAGCGCCAGCAGGATGCCGACGCCGAGCACGCCGAGGATCAGGCCGTTGAGGCCGGGATTGGTGACGAAGGCGGAGGAGATCTGCCGACCGAGGATCGCCGCGACGAAGCCGGCCAGCGCCAGGAAGACGAGCATCGACCAGAGAAAGACGAGCGGGCTCGACAGCCGGTTCGGATCGAAGTCGACCGGTCTTCCCGTCTTTTCAGTCGGCGCGTCGAAGACCTGCATCGGATCTTTCACTCAACTCTTTGGCCCGCCAAAGGAAATCCATCGTCACGCCGGCTGCGCCCCGATCGGGCGCGGCCGCGCCACGACTGGAACCGATTCTGACGGGCGATCACGGATCCAGCACGGAAAACCATAGTGAAGATCGTCCGGAATGGAAACGTCAGCGGCCGAAATGATCCGTGAAGCAGCGCCATGGGGCGACCCTTGCCGCGCCGGTCAGCGGCCGGTTCCCGCCCCGCTCATTTTTCGCCGGCGGCTGCCGTGTCGCCGGCCCGTGCGGCGGCCCGCTTCCTGGTCGCCTCGCCGAGCAGCCCGACGAGCGCCTTGTGGATCTGCTCGTTGCCGCAGGCGACGTCGCCGGTGACGTGATCGAACTTGCCGCCGTCGACGTCGGTGACGAAGCCGCCGGCCTCGCGAACCAGGATCGCGCCGGCAGCGACGTCCCACGGCTTCAGGGCGCGTTCCCAGAAACCGTCGAACCGGCCGGCCGCGACATAGGCGAGGTCGAGCGAGGCAGCACCCATCCGGCGAATGCCCGCCGACTCCGCCATGACCTGGCGCAGCTCGTAGAGATAGCCGGCATGGTCGCCGCGGCCGAGGAAGGGTGCTCCGGCGCCGAACAGCGCCTCCGGCAGCCGGCTTCGAGCCGAGACGCGGATGCGGCGATCGTTGACGAAGGCGCCGCCGCCCTTTTCGGCGACGAAGAGCTCGTCCTGCGCCGGGTTGAACACCACGCCGGCGACGATCTGCCCGTCGCGCTCGAGGGCGATCGAGACGGCGAAGTTCGGGATGCCGTGGAGGAAGTTGGTGGTGCCGTCCAGAGGATCGACGATCCAGCGGTGCTGCGGGTCCTTGCCCTCGACCGTGCCGCGCTCCTCCATCAGGAAGCCCCAGTCGGGCCGGGCGCGCGACAGTTCACGGAAGACCACCTCTTCGGCCCGGTGGTCGGCGTTCGAGACGAAATCGGCGGGTCCCTTCACCGAGACCTGCAGGTTCTGCACCTCGCCGAAGTCGCGGATCAGCGAGCGGCCGGCCATCATGGCGGCCTGCGTCATGACGTTGAGCAGCGCGGAACGGGCCATCTTGACCTTTCAGGATATGTGCCAATGCGGCCGGGGGCATAGGGCCCGCCGGCCCCCTCGGGGCCGGCCCTCAGTCGGCGCGGCGCAGATAGGTGATTTCGTTGGTGTCGACGAGGATCTTCTCGCCCGCCTCGATGAAGGGCGGCACCATGACGCGCACGCCGTTTTCCATCACCGCCGGCTTGTAGGAGGAGGTCGCCGTCTGGCCCTTCACCACCGGGTCGGCCTCGACGATGGTGAGAACCACCTGATCTGGCAGCTTGATGCCGATCGGCCGCTCCTCGTGGCTTTCCACCGTCACCGTCATGCCGTCCTGCAGGAAGGCCGAGCGCTCGCCGACGAAGTCCTGCTGCAGTTCGAGTTGCTCGAAGGTCTCCGAATCCATGAAAACCAGCATCTCGCCCTCGGCATAGAGGAACTGATAGTCCTTCTGCTCGAGCCGGATCCGCTCGACGGTCTCGGCGGCGCGGAAGCGCTCGTTCAGCTTGGTGCCGTCGATCAGGTTCTTCAGTTCGACCTGGGCGAAGGCGCCGCCCTTGCCGGGCTTCACATGCGCCGTCTTGACCGCCACCCAGAGGCCGCCATTGTGCTCGATGACGTTGCCGGGCCGGATTTCGTTGCCGTTGATCTTCATGGGATCTCTCGAATTCGTCTGGTTCGCGTTCGGCCGCGACGTCGTCGCCGGCCGCAAATCTTCACAAGGCTTCTGGGGCGCGGTGGCGCTTCGTCGCCATGCACCGTCGCTGGTGCCGGCGTTCGCCGCTCGCTGCTCCCGCCTCCGGTCGGCGCTCAAGACCATAAATCCCGGTCCCGTTCAAGCCGTGGTGGCAGGCGCGGCCTTTCAACCGGTCCGAAAGCGGTTGGCCGCCTCCAGCGCCGCCTTCTGCGCGTCGGCGTCGAGGCCGCGGAAGAAATCGTCGAGGACGGCGTCGCTGTTCTTCATCCGCTTGGCGAGAACCGCCCATTTCGCCGCCGCCGCAAGGTCCGGTTCGGTGCCGATCCCGTCCTTGTAGAGATGGGCGACGCGGTTGATGGCGATCGCGTTGCCGAGGTCGGCGGCGTACCTGAGGAAGCGGAAGCCTTCCTCGGGCTTGGCCGGCCCGCCCTTGCCGTTGATCAGCCAGATCCCGTATTCGATCTGGGCGATCGTGAAGCCGTTCAGCGCCGCGGCGTGCAGGAAGGCCCGCGCCCTGGCGGGGTCGGCGGTGACGCCCCGGCCGTTCGCATAGAGCTGCGACATTGCATATTGCGCCTCGGCCACGCCGGCGCTGGCGGCCTTTTGGAAATAGCGGGCCGCCTCGGCGAAGCCGCCGGCCGGCGAGGTCTCGATCAGCATCTGGGCGAAGTTGTATTCGGCGAGCGGCAGCCCCGCCTCGGCCGCCGCCTTCATCAGGTCGCGCGCCTGCGCCTCGTCCTGTTTGACCGCCGAGCCCTCGATCAGCATCATCGCATAGCGGAACTGCGCCTCGGAATTGCCGGCGCTCGCCGCCGCCTTGTACCAGCGCGCCGCCTCCTTGGGGTTGCGCTTGACGCCGAGCCCGCGCGAATAGATCTCGCCGAGCAGGGTCTGCGCCGCCGGGTCGCCGAGATTGGCGAGCGGCTCGGCGAGCTCGACGGCGGTCAGGTAGTAGCCGCGCTGGAAGGCACCGTAGGCGAGATCGGTCTTCGTCGGCCCCGGTGCGGCCTTCGCCGCGTCGCCGGCCGGAGCCTCGACGGGATCCTTCGAACCTCCCGCGGCATCGCTCGCCTCGCCGGTCTGTGCGGTGCGCCTGCCACTGCCCTCGGCCTCTCCCCGCTCGGGCCGTTCTAAGGGCGTCGCAACGGCATCACCGGCCGCATGGGCCACCGGCAGCCCTGCCCCGCCGCCGGCAAGGACCACCGCGAGAAGGCCGGCCGCGGCGAGCCCGACAGAGCGACGCTTCGGTCCCTCCTCGCGGCCTGCCGGGCTTGTCCTCGCCGCGCTCATCATTGCGAGATCCGTTCGAAGAAGGCGTCGAACGTCGCGTTGGCGGTCCGGACGGCAGCCTCGGGATCGGCCTCGGCGCCGAACACGGCGCGCGACAGGGCGACGAACTCGGCCCCCGTTTCCGCCGCCGCATCGAGCGTCGCGAGGTCGCTGCCGCCGAGGAGGATGCACGGGATCTCGACGATCTCCGCCCACCATTCGGCCAGCGCCAGGCTCTTCGGATGGGGGGCTGCCTCCGCATCGCCGCCGAAGCGGCCGAACATCAGGTAGTCGGGCATGCGCTCGCCGGCCTCCAGCGCCTCGTGCCGGGTCTCGAAGCCCGACGCGCCGACGATCAGGCGCGGCTGGTGCCGCGAGACGGCTTCGCCGAGGGCCTCGAGGTCGCCGTCCGAAAGGTGCAGGCCGTCGGCCTTCGCCCGCCCGGCAGCGCGCGTGTCGTCGACGACGATCGCCGCGGCGCCGGCCGCCTGGATCAGCGGCACGAGCCTTTCGGCGAAGGCCTGGAACGCGGCAGCGTCGCGGCCGGCCGGATCGATCAGCACGGAGGCGACGTCGCCGCCAGCGAGCGCGGCGCGCGTCTTCGTTTCGGCGTCGGCGTCGGTGAGCGGTGTCGTGACGAGCACGAGCCGGGGGCGGATGGGATCGGAAATCATGGTGTCTCGTCGATACTCCAGTCGGACGGGAGTGTGAAGGCCGCCCGCGACGGCCTTGCCCGCCGCGAGCGGACGCCGCGGCGCACTCTCGACGTTCGACCGCCGGCCGCGCCGCCGAATAAAGTTCATGCAAAGAATGAAATAACAACGGCAGTGAACCGATAACGTTTGCTTTTATTGGCTTCGACATGCGTGGCCGACGCGCCGCGGGAAAGGCAGGCTTCGCATCCGGGTTGCGGACCGCTCTTGCGCAGAAATGGCCGCGAGCCTAAGGCGGTCGCAGGAGAAGGACCTCGCGTTTCCGTGATCACCGACCCGTTGTTCTATGTCGTCGCCATTCCGGCGGTGGTCCTGATCGGCCTGTCGAAGGGCGGCTTCGGCGGCACCGGGGCGCTGGTCGGCGTCCCTCTGATGGCGATCGCCGTCGATCCGGTCACGGCCGCCGGCGTGCTCCTGCCGATCCTCGTGGTGATGGACGTGATCGGCCTCTACGCCTGGCGCGGCCGCTTCGATCGCGGCGTCGTCCTGACCATGCTGCCGGCGGCGGCGCTCGGCGTCCTCGCCGGCTATCTCACCGCCAGTTCGGTTTCCGAGGACGCCATCCGGGCGATGATCGGCCTTCTGGCACTGTGGTTCCTCGCCAACTGGCTCCTCGGCCAGCGGCAGGCCCGCGCCGCTCGGCCCCAGCAGCCGCTGAAGGGCGCCTTCTGGGGAGCGGCCGCCGGCTTCGCCAGCTTCGTCAGCCATGCCGGCGGACCGCCCTTCCAGGTGTACGTTGTCCCCTTGCGGATCGCGCCGCAGGTCTTCGCCGGCACGTCGGTGATCTTCTTCGCCGCCGTCAACGCCATGAAGCTGATACCCTATTTCCTGCTCGGCCAGTTCTCCCACGAAAACCTCGCCACCTCCGCCGCGCTGCTGCCGATCGCCCCCGTCGCGACGCTGGCCGGCGTCTGGCTGGTCAGGAGAACGGACACCGGCCTGTTTTATCGCATCATCTACTGGCTGCTGCTGCCGATCGGGCTGAAACTCGTCTATGACGGTGTGACGGCGCTGCTCTGAGGGTGCGCCATGGGAGCGAAGTCGGCAGAGACCGACGGACGGGACGACGGGAGGACCTGATGGGCATCTATGACGAACATCTCGATCGCAACGCTGCGAACTACCAACCGCTGACGCCTCTCAGCCATCTGTCCCGGGCCGCGCAGATCCATCCCGAGCGCATCGCCATCGTCCACGGCTCGCTGCGCCGCAGCTATCGGGAGTTCTACGCCCGCTCCCGCCGGCTCGCCTCGGCGCTGTCGCGGCGGGGAATCGGCCGCGGCGACACGGTCGCGGTGATGCTCTCCAACACGCCGGCGATGCTCGAGGCCCATCACGGCGTGCCGATGGCCGGCGCCGTCCTCCTGTCGATCAACACCCGCCTCGACGCCGAGATCATCGCCTTCCAGCTCGACCATTCCGAAGCGAAGGTCGTCGTCGTCGATCGCGAGTTCTCCGCCGTCATGGCCGCGGCGCTGGAGAAGGCGCGCGTTTCGCCCCTCGTCGTCGACTACGACGATCCGGACTTTCCCGAAGACGCGCCGGCGAAGAAGGGCGACGCGATCGGCAGCCTGGAGTGGGAGGCTCTGCTGGCCGAGGGCGATCCGGAGTTCGACTGGCAGATGCCGGGCGAGGAGTGGGACGCGATCTCGCTGAACTACACCTCCGGCACCACCGGCAATCCGAAGGGCGTCGTCTACCACCATCGCGGCGCCGCGCTGATGGGCTATGCCAACATCGTCGCGGCGGGCATGACCGGCCATCCGGTCTATCTCTGGACCCTGCCGATGTTCCACTGCAACGGCTGGTGCTTTCCCTGGACGCTGGCTCTGCAGGCCGGCACCCATGTGTGCCTCAGATGGGTTCGGCCGAAGGCGATGTACGACGCCATCGCCGACCATGGCGTGACGCATCTGTGCGGCGCGCCGATCGTCATGGCGACGCTGGTGAACGCCGAGGAGAGCGACAAGCGCGACTTCAGCCACATCGTCACCTTCAACACGGCCGCGGCTCCGCCGCCCCAGTCGGTGCTGGCCGGGATGCGCGAGGCCGGTTTCGCGGTCAATCATCTCTACGGCCTGACCGAGACCTACGGCCCGGCAGTGGTCAACGCCTGGAAGGCGGAATGGGACGAACTCGACGGGCCGGCCCAGGCGGCGAGGAAGGCCCGCCAGGGGGTGCGCTATCCGGCGCTCGAGGATCTCGCGGTGATGGACGCCGAGACGATGCAGAGGGTGCCGGCCGACGGCGAGACCATCGGCGAGGTGATGTTCCGCGGCAATATCGTCATGCGCGGCTATCTGAAGAACCCCGAGGCCTCGGCCGAGGCGTTTCGCGGCGGCTGGTTCCATTCCGGCGATCTCGGCGTCTGCCACGAGGACGGCTACATCGAGCTGAAGGACCGGGCGAAGGACATCATCATCTCCGGCGGTGAGAACATCTCCTCGATCGAGGTGGAGAACGCCCTCTACCAGCATCCGGCGGTGCAGACGGCGGCGGTGGTGGCCAGGCACGACGAGAAATGGGGCGAAGTTCCCCTCGCCTTCGTCGAACTGAAGCCCGGCCGCAAGGCCACCGAGGAAGAGCTGATCGCCCACTGCCGGGAAAAGCTCGCCCGCTTCAAATGCCCGAAGGAGATCCGCTTTGCCGAGGTGCCGAAGACCTCGACCGGCAAGATCCAGAAATATGTCTTGCGGAAGATGACCGGCGAGTGATCCGGCCGCGAGCCGGGGGCAAAAAAAATGGGCCCCGAAGGACCCCCGCGATCCGAACGTGGCTGGCGCCACGTTCGGCAGTACGGTCGCCGGGCCGCCGTTCGCGCGTCCCCTCGACCGTTTTTCCCGACTAGTGCTCTTCGCGCCTCAGCCGCTCGATCTCCTCCTTGAGCTTCAGCTTCTTGCGCTTCATCTCCCCGAGTTCCGCATCGCTCATGGCTGGCTTCGAGACCATCGCTGCCGTAATCTCCTGATCGAGGGCAGAATGGCGCTGCTCCAGCGTCGTGATGTGGGTGTTCAAGGACATGGGCATCTCCCTTCGAGGGTTGGGGTCCGGCACGCCAAACTTCAGCCGTGACTGAAACCCGGCGAGCGTGTCATAGAACTTTGGTACTGTCGAACGAGGAAGCAAGATTCCGCCGGGTCACGCACTTGGTCGGTTTACAAATCGTGACGGTGTGGCAAGAGCTTCCTCGCGGGAGCCGTTCGGCCCCGCGACGAAGTGTCTCGAAAGGAAACAGATGGGGGAACAGGAGCAGGCGGGCCTCAGGCTCGAAGTGGCGAGGCTGCGCCAGGAACATGCGGATTTCGATGCGGCGGTCAACGCGATGGAAGCGATGGGTTGCGACCGCCTGCGCGTGCAGCGCATGAAGAAGAAGAAGCTCGCCATCAAGGACCGGCTGCAGGACCTCGAGGATCAGATCATTCCGGACATCATCGCGTGAGCATGGCTTCCACCACCCCCGTCGCGATCATCATGGGCAGCCAGTCGGACTGGCCGGTGATGAAGAATGCCGCCGAGACGCTGGAACGGCTCGGCATCGGCCATCAGGCCCGCATCGTCTCGGCCCACCGGACGCCCGAGCGGCTCTATCGCTTCGCCGCGGGCGCGCGCGCGGAAGGCTTCAGGGTGATCATCGCCGGGGCCGGCGGCGCGGCTCACCTGCCCGGCATGACCGCGGCGATGACGCCGCTGCCGGTGTTCGGCGTGCCGGTGGAAAGCCGGGCTCTCTCCGGCAAGGACAGCCTCCTCTCGATCGTCCAGATGCCGGCCGGCATCCCGGTCGGAACGCTGGCCATCGGCCGGGCCGGCGCGGTCAACGCGGCGCTGCTCGCGGCCTCGGTCCTGGCGCTGTCGGACGAAGCGCTGGCCGAAAGACTCGATGCCTATCGCGCCGCCCAGACCGCTGCGGTCGAAGAGACGCCGAGGGACGAGCCGTGAGCCCATTGCCGCTGAAGCCGGGCTCCACCATCGGCATCGTCGGCGGAGGCCAGCTCGGCCGCATGCTGGCGATGGCCGCCGCACGGTTCGGCTACAAGATCGCCGTACTCGATCCCGATTCGGCCTGCCCGGCGAGTCAGGTCGCGAACACCACCGTCGTCGGCCCCTATGACGACGAGGCCTGCCTGAAACGCCTCGCCTCGCTGTCGGACGTCGTCACCTACGAATTCGAGAACGTCGCCGTCGAGCCGCTGCGGCAGGCCCTCGGGCAGACGCCGCTCTTCCCTTCCGCCGAGGCGCTCGAAGTCTCCCAGGACCGGGTGGTCGAGAAGGCGTTTCTCAACGGCATCGGCGTCGCCACCGCCGAGTGGCGGGCGATCGACAGGGCCGACGAGCTCGGTCACGCCCTCCTCGACCTCGGCGGAGACTGCATCCTGAAGACCCGGCGCTTCGGCTACGACGGCAAGGGCCAGGCCCGGATCAGCGCAGAGACCACCTTCACGGACGCCTTCGAAGCGATCGGCAGCGTTCCAGCCATCCTCGAAAAGAAGGTGCCCTTCAGCTTCGAGATGTCGGTCGTCGCCGCCCGCGGCCGCAGCGGCGAGATCGCCGCCTTCGATCCGGCCGAGAACGTCCACAGCCTCGGCATCCTGAAGACGTCGACGGTGCCGGGGAAGGTCACGCCGGCGCTCGCCGAGGCCGCCGGCGAGATCGCCGCGACGATCCTGGCGAAGCTCGACTATGTCGGCGTCATCGGCGTCGAGTTCTTCGTCTCCCGGGACGGCGCGCTGCTCGTCAACGAGATCGCGCCCCGGGTCCACAATTCCGGGCACTGGACCGAGGCCGCCTGCCTCGCCTCGCAGTTCGAGCAGCATGTGCGCGCCGTCGCCGGCCTGCC
Source organism: Jiella avicenniae (assembly GCF_021390325.1). Classification (GTDB taxonomy): domain Bacteria; phylum Pseudomonadota; class Alphaproteobacteria; order Rhizobiales; family Rhizobiaceae; genus Jiella; species Jiella avicenniae. Next base: position 242,957 of record NZ_JAJUWU010000008.1, read on the forward strand.
GCTGGCAAGCCCCGAGCGCCACTTCGACTGCGTGATGGAAAACCTCATCGGCGACGACGTCGGCCGCTTCGCCGGCCTCGTCGCCGAACCGCGCAGCCTGCTCCACCTCTACGGCAAGGCGGAGGCACGCCGCGGCCGCAAGATGGGCCACGTCACCCGCGTCACGCCCCGCGCCGACCGGGCGTGACGGCGCGAAATGCGGTCGGTCGAGATTGACAACCCGCCGTCTTCTGGCTATCTCGCATCCATCCTGGCGCACCCCGAACGGTGCGCCTTTCATCATGCGGCGGAGCGGAAGGACCCGATCGTCGCGACGATCGATCCGGTGAAGTCATGAAGATCAAGAATTCCCTGAAGGCCCTCAAGTCCCGCCATCGCGCCAACCGCATGGTTCGCCGCAAGGGGCGCATCTACATCATCAACAAGGAAGCGCCGCGCTTCAAGGCCCGCCAGGGCTGAAGCCGCAGCCCCGGCTCGTCGCCGGGCGCGCGAGACTTGCCAGATCTCAGACCCGCCCGCGGATCCGTCCCGGGCGGGTTTTCGTATTTTAGACCTCACGACATCGTCGAATTGACAGCGGCAAGACGATGAACGAACCTCGCCAGATGCGGATCACCTCGTCTTTCGCCGTCGCCCTGACCCTCGTCCTCGCACCGGCCGTGCCGGCCACGGCGCAGGAGAGCGCCCCGCCGATGCTGACGCCCCCGGGGGAAGGACCGGGAGACGATGGGGCGCCCAACGTCCTTCCCCCGCCGGGTGACGAGAATTCCCCGATGATCGTCCCGCCGCCGGACGAATCGCCCGACGAGACGCCGGACGCTTTCGGCAGCGCGCCGAGCGCCGAGGACGAGCCCGATGCGGCCCCGGTCGATCAGGCCGAGGATGCGGTCAGGCCCGACGAGAGCCGCGAGGAGAAGATCGACCGGCTGTTCTCGGAACTGCGCAAGCAGCCCGACGGCGCCAAGGCCGGCCGGATCGCCGGGCGGATCGAGCGGGAATGGCGCCGGTCGGGCAGCGCCACCATCGACCTCCTGATGCAGCGCGCGGCCACGGCGATGGGCAAGAAGGACAACGCCGCCGCGATGGACGTCCTCGACCAGACGCTGGTGCTCGATCCCGCTTATGCCGAGGCCTGGAACCGCCGCGCGACGCTGAACTTCGCGATGGACCGCTGGGGCAAATCGCTCGCCGACATCGAGCAGACCCTGGCGCGCGAGCCGCGTCACTGGGGTGCGCTCATGGGTCTGGCGATGATCCTGGAGCGCCTCGACGAGAAGGAAAAGGCGTTCGACACCTACATGCGGGTGCTCGCCGTCTATCCGGCGCTGAAGTCCGCACAGGACGCCGCGGGCCGTCTGGCCGACGAGATCACCGGCCCGGTCATCTGAGACCCTCCCTGCGATGGGCCGGCCGCTGCCCTCGCGCCCTTTCCCCGGACTAGGGCCGCACCGCCTCGGCTTCGTGACGCGAGGCGTCTCTCCGCGGGGCGCGCAGCGCGGCTCGGCGCCAGCGCGCAAACGCCCTCAGCGCCCCTCACGAGCCGCGAGGCAGCCATCATCGGCAGCACGGTCATGGTGCCGGGAGCGGCGCTTCGGTGGCTAAGGGATGGTAATGTTTTCGTAACGTCCCGATCGGAACGATTGCCGAAAGTGCGGATTGTCCTTCTCGAGTGACGCGCACAGACGTGTCGCAGCAACGATTGGAGGAAATATTATGAAAAAGACGATTCTCGCCACGACGATTCTTGCATTCACCGCCGCGCCGGCGCTCGCACAGTCGAGCAATTCCGGCTCGAACGCTGGGACGAGCCAGCAGACCAAGACGATGAACAAGTCCGGGAACGCCGGCACCACCACTTCGGGTGCGAATGCGACGTCCGGCGCGAGCAACATGTCGGCCGAGGACATGGTGGCATCCCAGAAGAAGGTCCTGAGCGCGCTGAAGTCCGCCGGTTATGAGGACGCCGCGATCATGGACGCCGCCTATCTCGTGGGGGCGACCACGCCGGACGGCGAAAGGGTCGTGATGATGATCGATACCAGCGGTCGCGTCATGGGCTCCCAGCGTCAGACGTCCCAGAGCGGCCAGTCGGGTTCGACCGGCATGTCGTCAAACAGCGACGACACCACGAATACCGGCTCGACCACGAACGACGGCAGCAACGCCTCGTCGAACTGAGCATGCCCCTATCCGCTCCGGTCTTTTTCGGAGCCGGACGAACCAAGGCTCGGCGCCCTCGCGCCGGGCCTTTCTGCGCGGAGGCCCCGCGCTCGCGCGCCGACACCACCCTCCACGAAGGTAATCTGCCGCGGGGCGCGAGACTCGACAGCACCGCCATAATTTCATAGACAACGACCATGATCATCCCGTTCCGTAGAGATTTCCGCCGCATCCCATCGTCGAGATCGAGGCCGTCGATTTGAGTGAAACGAACGCGCTCACTGTTCGCAACCTCTTCAAAGTTTTTGGCGATCGCCCACAGGACGCGATCGAACTCTATCGCTCCGGTAAGGACAAGAACCAGATATTCGCCGAAACCGGCATGATGCTTGGCGTTTCCGACGCCAGTTTCGACGTCAGGGAAGGCGAAATCTTCGTCGTCATGGGCCTTTCGGGCTCCGGCAAGTCCACCCTCGTGCGCATGCTCAACCGGCTGATCGCGCCGTCGGCCGGTGAAATCATCGTCAAGGACGCGGACATCGCCAAGATGTCCGATAAGGAACTGATGGAGTTCCGGCGCAAGCACGTGGCGATGGTGTTCCAGTCCTTCGCGCTGCTGCCGCATCTGACGGTGCTCCAGAACGCCGCCTTCGGCCTCGAGCTTTCCGGCGTCGACGTGCCGACCCGCGAGAAGCGGGCCAGGGCGGCGCTCGATCAGGTCGGCCTCGGCCCCTATGGCAGTTCCTATCCGAACGAGCTGTCCGGCGGCATGCAGCAGCGCGTCGGCCTCGCCCGGGCGCTCGCCAACGATCCGTCCATCCTGTTGATGGACGAGGCCTTCAGTGCCCTCGATCCGCTGATCCGCTCGGAAATGCAGGACGAGCTCCTCGAACTCCAGGCCGAGCAGCGGCGGACCATCGTCTTCATCTCCCACGATCTCGACGAGGCCATGCGCATCGGCGACCGCATCGCCATCATGGAGGGTGGCCGCGTCGTCCAGGTCGGAACGCCCGACGAGATCCTGAACAATCCCGCCGACGACTACGTCCGCTCCTTCTTCCGCGGCGTCGACGTCTCCAACATCATCACCGCCGGCGACATCGCCGCCAGGAAACAGGTCACCGTCTACGAACGCGACGACAATCTGCGGGGCGCGCTGAAGCGCATCAACGAAGCGGATCGCGAATTCGCCTATGTCCTCGACGCCCGCCAGCAGTTTCACGGCGTCGTCTCGATCGCCTCGCTGGAGGCGGCGCTGCGGCGCGAGAATGCCAGCATGCAGACGGCCTTTCTGCCCGGTGTCGAGCCGCTGAAGGCCGACGCCACGGTCGGCGAGATCATCGGACCGGTCGCCCAGGCGCCCTGCGGGCTGCCGGTCGTCGACGCCGACGGCCGCTATCTCGGCGTCGTATCGCGCAGCCGGCTGCTGCAGGCGCTCGACCGCGGGGAGGCCGCCCATGACTGATCTTCTGACGGATGCAATGACCAGGACGGCGATCGAAACGGCCGATCACGGCGAGCCGATGCTGCTCGCCCAAGCTTCCAATCCATGGGCCACGGGCGGCGGCTCCTCCTCGGACGCCGGCAATGCGGACGGAGCGGCCGGCGCAGGCGCGGCCGCCCCTGCCCCCGACGCTGCGGCCGGCAGCGGCGCCGCGGCGCCCAATCCATGGGGCGGCGGCGGTTCCGGCGCTGACGCGGCGGGCACCGCAGAAGCTCCCGCCGCCGACGGCGCCGATGCCGCGGCGACGCCGGACTGGCTGAGCAATGCCGCGCCCGCGCCGGTGCAGCATTTCGATCCGCTGCATCCCTTCGACCATTCGGTGATCCCGCTGCAGGTCTGGGTCGAACATTTCCTCGATTGGGTCGTGTCGCAGTTCCGGCCGGTCTTCCAGGCGATCCGCTGGCCGATCGACGGCGTCCTCTCCTGGGTCGACGCGCTCCTGCTCGGGACGCCGCAACTCCTCATGCTGGCCTTCATCGGCCTGCTCGCCTGGCAGCTCGCCGGTCCCCGGCTTGCCGTCGGCGCCGTCGTGGCGATGACCTTCGTCGGTCTCATCGGCGCCTGGAGCCAGGCGATGGTGACGCTGTCGCTGGTCATCACGGCCGTCTTCTTCTGCGCCGTCGTCGGCCTGCCTCTCGGCATCTGGATCGCCCGCAACGACCGGGTCGCGGGCGTCGTGCGGCCCATTCTCGACGCCATGCAGACGACCCCGGCCTTCGTCTATCTCGTGCCGATCGTCATGCTGTTCGGCATCGGCAACGTGCCCGGTGTCGTCGTCACCATCATCTTCGCCCTGCCGCCGCTCGTCCGTCTGACCAATCTCGGCATCCGCCAGGTGCCGGCGGACCTGATCGAGGCGGCGCGCGCCTTCGGCGCTTCGAAGAGCCAGCTGCTCTACAAGGTGCAGCTGCCCATCGCGATGCCGACCATCATGGCGGGCCTCAACCAGACGCTGATGCTGGCGCTGTCCATGGTCGTCATCGCGTCGATGATCGCCGTCGGCGGCCTCGGCCAGATGGTGCTGCGCGGGATCGGCCGGCTCGACATGGGCCTCGCCACGGTCGGCGGCCTCGGCATCGTCATCCTGGCGATCATCATCGACCGGATGACCCAGTCGCTCGGCGTGTCACGCCGCGATCGCGGCAACGTCGCCTGGTATGCCACCGGACCGATCGGCTTCGCGACCCGGTTTCTCGGTCGCAACGGCCGGACGAGCAGGGCTGCCGCGACGAGGGCCGAAGAGGCCTGACCCCCGCATGGCGGACGGGCGCCCCGCGCCTGTCCGCATCTTCCGGCGCACGGAATCCGTCCGGCGCCATTCCCAGTGAACCCAACCAACAGACAGGAGATCGAGCATGACCAAACCGATCCGGAAAAGCGCACTTCGGGCGCTCGCAGCTTCGGCCGGCATCGCAGCGATTCTTGCCGCCGGCGCCGCCACCGCGCAGGAGATGCCGGGCAAGGGCGTCACCGTGACCCCGCTGAAGTCCTCGCTCGCCGGCGAAACCTTCCAGACCATGCTGGTGATGAAGGCGCTCGAGGAACTCGGCTACGAGGTCAACGACATCAAGGAGCTGGAATACGCCACGGCCTATGTCGCCGTCGCCAACGGGGACGGGACCTTCCTCGCCGACAGCTGGGATCCGCTGCATGCGGACTTCTTCGCGGAAGCCGGCGGCGAGGACAAGCTCTTCCGGGAAGGCGTCTATTCCGACAACGCGCTCCAGGGCTACCTGATCGACAAGAAGACGGCCGAAGAGCACGACATCACCAACCTCGGCCAGCTCAAGGATCCCGAGATCGCCAAGCTGTTCGACACGGATGGCGACGGCAAGGCGGATCTCACCGGCTGCACGCCCGGCTGGGGCTGCGAGAAGGTGATCGAGCATCAGCTCGATGCCTTCGAGCTGCGCGACACGGTGACCCACAACCAGGGCTCCTACTCGGCGATCATCGCCGACACCATCTCGCGCTACAAGGACGGCCAGCCGATCCTGTACTACACCTGGACGCCCTACTGGGTTTCCGGCGTGCTGGTTCCGGGCAAGGACGTCACCTGGCTCAACGTGCCGAAATCCGCCCTCCCCGGCTCGCGCAGCGGCGTCGATACCGCGCTGCCGGACGGCTCGAACTACGGTTTCGAGGTCAATGTCCAGAAGATCGCCGCCAACAAGGAATTCACCGACGCCAACCCGGCGGCGGCGAAGCTCTTCTCGATCATGAAGCTCCCGGCCAACGACATCAGCGCCGAGAATCTTCTCATCCAGAACGGCGAGGATTCCGAATCCGACATCGAGCGCCACACCGAGGCGTGGATCAAGGGTCATCAGGACACCTGGAACGGCTGGCTCGAAGAAGCCCGCGCGGCCGCCGAGAGCGACACCACGTCCTCGAACTGAACGCGGACCTCACGTCCCACACATCGAGCGGGCGGCCTTCGGGCCGCCCGTTTTCGTTTTGGGAGAGGCCTCGTTTCTCGCGTTGCAAGGAAACCCGCTCCGAGAGCCACTGATGCGACTCGAAGCCCCGCCTCGTCAAAAAAGTTTCGGAAACCGCTGAAATTGCGTCATCCTCGGGCTTGTTCCGAGGATCTACTGCCGGTTCAACGACAGAATGTTCGCAGAATGTCTGCTTCAACCGCGAAGCGCCCGACATCGACCCGCAGTAGATCCTCGGGACAAGCCCGAGGATGACGACGCGGTGAGGTGAGCGACTGTAAAATCAGACGTCACAGATGCTTTGTCGAGCTGACACCGAACGCGATCAACCCGAGCCTACACCGCCGAAAGCCCGTCCGAGCCGATATAGGCCATCCGCAACAGGTTCGTCGCACCCGGCGTCCGCAGCGGCACGCCGGCGGTGATGATGACGCGGTCGCCGGACTTGGCATATTTCTGCTCGACGGCGATCCGGCAAGCGCGGTTGACCATGTCGTCGAGGTCCTGGGCGTCCTCGGTGACGACGCAGTGCAGCCCCCAGACCAGCGACAGGCGCCGTGCGGTGCCGAGCACCGGCGACAGCGCGACGATCGGGATCTGCGGCCGCTCGCGCGCCGTGCGAAGGCCCGTGGTGCCGGTGGCGGTGTAGGTGACGATCGCCGCGACGCCGAGCGTTTCGGCCATCTGCCGCGCGGCGAGCGAAACGGCGTCGGCTCCGGTCGCCTCCGGCTCGGGGCGCTGGGCGAAGATGATCCCCGGATAGAGCGGGTCCTTCTCCACCCATTGAGCGATGCGATCCATCGTCGCGACCGCATCGACCGGATAGTCGCCCGCCGCCGATTCGGCCGAAAGCATGATCGCGTCCGCGCCCTCGAAGACGGCGATGGAAACGTCCGAGACCTCGGCCCGCGTCGGCACCGGCGCGGCGATCATCGATTCCAGCATCTGCGTCGCGACGACCACCGGCTTGCCGGCCTTGCGGCAGGCTCTGGTGATGCGCTTCTGGATGCCCGGCACGGCTTCCAGCGGCAGTTCGACGCCGAGATCGCCGCGCGCCACCATGATGGCGTCGGACAGTTCGATGATCTCGTCGAGCCGTTCGACCGCCTGGGGCTTCTCGATCTTCGACAACAGGAACGCCCGGCCGCGAGCGATCTTGCGCGCCTCGGCGAGATCGTCCGGCCGCTGGATGAAGGACAGCGCCACCCAGTCGACGTCGGCGGCGAGAACCGCGTCGAGGTCTTTCCGGTCCTTGTCGGTCAGGGCGCCGGTGGCGAGCGTCGTGTCCGGCAGGGAGACGCCCTTGCGGTCGGAAATCTTGTCGCCGGCCAACACCTTGCATTCGATGTGACGCTTGTCCGTGGCGACGCATTCGAGCTGCAGCCGCCCGTCGTCGATGAGCAGCCGGTGACCGACCTCGACCGCCTCCAGGATCTCCGGATGCGGCAGCTGCACGCGCGTCGCGTCGCCGGGTTCCGGATTGTCGTCGAGGGTGAAGGTCTGGCCGACCGTCAGCGCCACCTTGCCCTCGGCGAACTTGCCGACCCTCAGCTTCGGCCCCTGCAGGTCGGCGAGAATGCCGATCGGCCGGCCGACTTCGGTCTCGACGTTTCGGATGCGCTGGACGAGCTCCCGCATCAGATCGTGGTCGGCATGGCTCATATTGATGCGGAAGACGTCGGCCCCCGCCTCGTGCAGCTTGCGGATCATCTCCTCGGACGAGGAGGCCGGCCCCAAGGTCGCGAGGATCTTGACCCTACGGTTGCGTCTCATTGATTCCCCGATTCGCTTCGCGGGGCCTCGGTGAGCTGTACCATCCAGCTCGCCTGCTCCCCGGTGTCGTATTCCCGGAACCCCATGCGCTGATAGCCGCGCTTGAGGCAATCCTTGCGTCCGGTGATCTTGAATTCGTTCTCGGCGATGCAGAGATCGATCGGCCCGGCCCAGCGGCTGCGGCCGTCGGCGTCCTCGGCATAGACGTAGTAGTAGCGCGAGGAGAGCGGCCCTTCGATGATCGACTTGCACGTCGTCGCCGGAATCCGCCACCAGCCTTCGGTGGTCCAGCCGGCCTCGACCCGGTAGCCGATCGAAACGCCGACGAGCGACTGGGTGCCGTTGCACACCCGAAAGTCCGCCCGCGCCCCGACAGCCGTCAGGGGTGCGCTCAGCATGAAACCGGCGGCGGCCAGAAAGGCCAGGCGAAGGGGCTTCGGCAGCGCTGCGATGACGCCAGCAAGCTTCATGTGGAATGTCCTGAAATCGATCAACTCTCAATCCGCAGTTTTTGCGTTGCGTCAGGCTCTGTCAACGGCCGGAAGCGCCTGTGTCGTCATCTCTATCACGCCGTGACGACGCCGGCGCGGCGCGCCCCGGCCGCGCCAGGAAAATACCGGTCAAGATGATGCATCCCCCGGCGATCTGCGCCGGTTGCGGCGTCTCGCCCGCGAAGATCCAGGCGAACAGCGCTGCCGCCACGGCTTCGACGAAGATGACCAGCGACGAGAAGGAAGCCGATAGCACGCCGAGCGCGATCGACAGAAGCCCCTGGCCTCCGGCATGGCTGACGAGGCCGAGTGCGGCGAGGTTGAGTGCGCCGGCGGAGGTGTCCGGCAACAGCCCCTCCCCGGCGAACAGCACGATCGGCAGGAGGATCACCGCGGTGACGAGGCTGGAGACGAGCGTCGTCATGCCGGCCCCCAGCCCACCGCGGGCCTTCCGGACGGCAAGGAAATACAGCCCGAAGAACAGCGAGGTGGCGAGGCCGAATCCATCGCCGAGGAGCGAGCCGGCCCCGGTGCTGGATTGCAGGATCAAGAGTCCGGCGCCCGGAATGCAGATCGCCAGCCCGGCCCAGGTCTTGCGGCCGACCGCCTCGCCGATCGTCACCCGGGAGAGCAACGCCACCCAGAGCGGTGCGAGACAGGCGAAGAAGGTCGCGTTGGCGATCGTCGTGTGGAGGATGGCGAGATGCCAGAAGGCGAGGTCGCCGGCGAAGAACAGCCCGGCGAGTCCGAGCACCCTGAGATCGACCCGCATTCGCCCCGCTGCCGGACGCCGCCGCTGCATGCGCCCTTCGGCCAACGCCCACAAGGCGAGCAGCGGCAGGGAGCCGAAGACCCGCCAGAAGGCGCTGGCGAAGGGCCCGACCTCGGCCTGCCTGACGAAGACCGGCGAAATTCCCATCGCCGCCGCGCCGAGCATCAGGAGCCCCAGCGCCACGCCTGCCGTCATCACCGGCCGGGCCATGGCCGCGTCGACGACGGCGACCGCCGCCGTCTCGTCCGGGGCGATGGCCAGCCTTGCGCCGGGCGATGGGGTTTGGTGAGGTCTCATCGACGCGAACGGTTCCGGCGATTCGGTGAAGCGGGTTTTGCAGCCGCACCCCACATACGCCGCTTGCGATGCCGCGGCAAAGCCGGCCGGACTCCGGCTCTCGCGCCGCGCCGGCGACCGCCCTGCTCGGCCTTGCAGCAGAGTGTTGATGCGGGCCGCCCGAAGGCCGATATCAGGCCTAACTCGTGAGAAATGGAGACGGGACATGCAGGAACTGTCCGAAGACCAGCGTATCGCCCTCGAAGCCGCCGCCTTTCGCCGGCTCCGCGACCATCTGCGCGAGCGCACCGACGTGCAGAACATCGACCTGATGAATCTCGCCGGCTTCTGCCGCAACTGCCTGTCGAACTGGTACCGCGAGGCGGCCGAAGACGACGGGATCGCGATCAGCAAGGAGGAATCGCGCGAGATCGTCTACGGCATGCCCTATGACGAGTGGCGGCAAAAGCACCAGCGCGAGGCCTCGGCCGAAGCGAGCCGGGCCTTCGCGGCGAATGCGCCGAAGGACCACTGACGCCGAGCGCCGCGCTCCGGCAGTGGCCGGCGCGGCCACGGCAACGGCCTTCGTCCTCGCTTTCCACATCCACCGTCGGGCGCGCCGGTTCGTTCCGGCGTCGACGCCATGGTAACGAAAGCCTTAGGAAAGCCCTTTAAAGGCTGGCGACCGAACAAGGTCCATGAACACGGAGTGCCACATGTCTGACGTCAACGGAGTCGCGCAGGATCAGCTCCGCTCCTTCGTCGAGCGGATCGAGCGTCTCGAAGAGGAAAAGAAGACGATCTCGGACGACATCAAGGACGTCTATGCCGAGGCGAAGGGCAACGGCTTCGACACCAAGGTGCTGCGCCGGGTCATCTCGCTGCGCAAGCAGGACGCCGACGAGCGCAACGAACAGGAAGCGATCCTCGACCTCTATCTCCAGGCGCTCGGCATGGCGCCGGCCGCGGAAGGCTGACCGCCGACGCAGACGACTGCCGTCAAGCAAGGGCTGGCCATGCGCCGGCCCTTTCGTCTCGCGTCACGAGTTCCAGGAGAGAGCGGACGAGTCGGCAAATCGACGGCCGGCATCGCCGCCCCGATCTTCCGCCGAACGCGAACCAAGAGCGCTGCCATTGCCCGGCCGGCGACCGGCACAACGCCGGTCACGGCGCCACGCGCCCATCGGTCTGGTCGAGAAATAGTGCTGGGAAAAAGCTGGTGCGGTCGAGAAGACTCGAACTTCCACGGGTTGCCCCACAGCGACCTCAACGCTGCGCGTCTACCAATTCCGCCACGACCGCACGCCGTGTTGCCGAAGGCCGTCGGCCATCGGTGGCGGGCGTGTAACAAGACTTTTCAGGCGGCACAAGGGCTAACTTGGCGGGAGGGGTGGAATTCGTTCGCCGACGCCTCGAGGGTTGCCGCGGAGCGAGCGAAATGCCGGGATCGGGCCTGCCGCGGAGCCGGAAACCCCAGGGAGCGGTCGACGGCCTGGGCCGCGGATCTCGTCTCCATCCGCCCTGCCAGCGGGAATCACGCCTCTTGCGCCGGCGCGCCAGAGTCCCTTCCGCTTTGCGCCTGCCACGCCGGTTTCGCCCGGCCGCCAATTCGCTATATGAAGCCGATGACGTCTTTTCATTCTTCTCATTCGCAGAAAGCCGCCCCCTCGCCCGCACCGCGCCTCGGCGCGGCGACCGACGAGTTTTTCGCGGAGCCGGGCAGCCCGCCGGTCGAATGGCACGTGCTCGACGGTCTGACGCCCTATCCGGACGCGCTCGCGGCCATGGAGGCGCGGGTCGGCGCCATCGCCGACGGTCGCGCCGACGAGGCGGTCATTCTTCTGGAGCATCCCCCGCTCTACACCGCGGGAACCGGCGCGCAGGACGGCGATCTCCTCGATCGGCGGTTCCCCGTCTTTTCCGCCGGCCGCGGCGGCCAGTACACCTATCACGGCCCCGGCCAGCGGGTGGCCTACGTGCTGCTCGACCTGAAGCGCCGTCGCCAGGACGTCCGCGCCTTCGTCGCCGCGCTGGAAGCCTGGATCATCGCGACGCTCGCCGAGTTCCACGTCGCCGGGGAGCGGCGGGAGGACCGGGTCGGCGTCTGGGTGCGGCGCCCCGAACGCCCCATCGCCCTCGACGGCACCACGGCCGAGGACAAGATCGCGGCGATCGGCATCCGGGTGCGCCGCTGGGTGACGTTCCACGGCATCTCGCTCAACGTCGATCCCGACCTGTCGCATTTTTCCGGCATCGTTCCCTGCGGCATCCGCGGCCATGGGGTGACCAGCCTCGCCGATCTCGGCATCCTGGTCTCGATGCCGGAGGTCGACGCCCTGCTGCGCCGGAAATTCGAGGCGGTGTTCGGAGAGACGCGCGCATTTGCGGGCGACGCAACCTCGCGTTAATCTGAGGAAGACGAGGTGGAGCAGGATGATCGGGTGATAGGAAAGTTGCTGACGCTGATGCTTGAGCATATGTACAGCTACGTGTTGCTGGGCGCCGTCATGCTATTCGTCCTCGATCGCAACAAGGGTCGCGAACCGTTTTCCGTTTTCCGGGCGATCAATATCGTCACCCGCCACCCGATCGTCCTCACTCTCGATATTTTGGTGTCCTGTGCACTGGGAGGCTTGGTCGTTTATCTTCTCACTGATCCGAAGACGATCCAGCAAGCCATCGTGACGGGTCTCGGTACAACGGGAATTTTGTCGACGTTTGGAAAAGTCCCATCTGTGAGCGGTAGTGAACCGGGGATTTGAGATATGCGGAAGGGATCGTCGATTAGAACTCTGTCCAACGTCGTCGCAGTGGCTTCCGTCGGCCTTCCAATGTTGTTCGGGCTCGGCGTATTCGACCGGTTGTTCGATCAGCCGGTCATCCAAAGTGCGACATGGGTCGCCGTTGCGAACTATGGTCCGACACTCTTTCCGCCCATTGCGATCGCCGTGACCCTCGTCCTCTTTTTCATTTCTCGAAGACGGGAGTGGCACGAGCGCGCCCGCCCGCATCACTCCGTTGGACGGACCTCGAAGGGCCCGTCATAGGCCTCCACCTCGTCGATCACGCGCACGTCGTTGACGCTGCTGCAGGCCGGCCCCTCCCGCAACCGTTCGATCATCGCGTCGACGGCGGTCTCGTCACCGCTGAGGATCGCTTCGACAGCACCCGAGCGGCGGTTGCGCACCCAGCCCGACAGGCCGAGCCGGCCCGCCTCCTCTTCGGCCCAGGCGCGGTAACCCACGCCCTGGACCCGGCCGGTAATTTCGACGTGCAGGCTTTTCGTCATCGGTTCGGTCCCCTTCGAAGCGCAGTATCCTGCAATTCGCATCCGCAGCATAGCCGCGAATTTTTGGCTCGATCCCTCCACGCAAGGCGAGTGGCGCGGAAGGATCTTTGACCGGGAGCCAGAATTGCCGCAAAGCTGCCTCGACCCGGACCACGACGGATTTCGCCGATGACCATCCTCTACGTGGACGCCGACGCCTGTCCCGTGAAGGACGAGGCGGTAGACGTCGCCAGCCGCCGGAACCTCGCCGTCGTCATCGTTTCGAATGGCGGCATCCGGCCTTCTCGCTATCCGCAGGCCCGCATCGTGGTCGTCCCCGACGGGCCGGACGTCGCCGACGACTGGATCGTCGAGAACTGCCAGGCCGGCGACGTGGTCGTCACCGCCGACATTCCCCTCGCCGCGCGGGCGCTGGAGAAGGGCGCGGTGGCTCTCGGACCGGCGGGGCGGGAGTTCACCGAAGCGACCATCGGCTCCGCCCTGTCGATGCGCGCCTTCAACCAGCATCTGCGCGAGACGGGCGAATCGAAAGGCTACAACGCGGCTTTCACCGCCGCCGACCGGGCCCGTTTTCTCGAGGCTCTGCATCGGATCCTGACGCGGCTGACGGGCCAGCCGCCTTCACGATGAAGAGAGCGGGATGAAACCTTCCGGCCCGAGCCGGCGAATCCTTCGGAACGATGCCGGCCGAACGCCTTTGCCGAGCCGGCGCGACGCTGCGCAGGAGACCCATCATGGTGACGCTCACCGAGGCCGAGGAATCGGGAGAAAACGTGCCGAAGGGCGGCGGAACACTCGTCTACCGCCAGCGCCTCGCCACCCGGCTGACCCATTGGCTCTGGGCGATCAGCCTGTTCTTCATGCTCTTGTCCGGGCTGCAGATCTTCATGGCGAGGCCCGATCTCTACATCGGCCAGCAGTCGGGTTTCGGGTTCGACAACACCGTCCTGTCGATCGGCGCCCGGCAGGTCGGCGGCGAGATGCGGGGCGTGACGAGCCTCTTCGGGGCGAGCTTCGACACCACCGGCTGGCTGGGCCTCGTCCCGCAGGGCGACGGCTTGGCGCGCAAGGCTTTCCCGGGCTGGCTGACGATCCCCGGATATCGCGATCTGGCGACCGGCCGGATCGTCCACTTCTTCTTCGCCTGGCTCCTCGTAGCGACGCTGTTCGTCTGGCTCCTCGCCAGCGCGTTCAACGGCCACCTGCGCGAATTGTGGCCGAGCGGGCGGGACCTGAAACGCCTGCCGCGCGACGTCGCCGACCATCTGCGCCTGCGCTTCGTCCATGACGGCCGCTACAACGTCCTGCAGAAGCTCTCCTATGCCGGGGTGCTCTTCGTCGCCCTGCCGCTGATGATTCTCACCGGCCTCACCATGTCGCCGGGCGTCGTCGCCAAGTTTCCCATCCTCCTCGACGTCTTCGGCGGACGGCAGACCGCGCGGACGATCCACTTCGCCGTCATGCTGGCCCTCCTTCTGTTCTTCGTCGTCCACATCCTGATGGTCGTGCTCGCCGGGCCGATCAACGAGCTGCGCTCGATCGTGACCGGCTGGTACCGGACCTCTGCGGAGAAGCGTCCATGACCCGTCTCGCCCTCACCCGCCGCCACTTCCTTACGGGCGCCACTCTCGCCTCGACCGCGAGTCTCGCGGGCTGTTTCGATCCGCTCGGCGATCGCGATTCGAGCGTCCGCAACGTTCTCGAAACGGCCAATTCTTTGACCTACCGCGCCCAGCGCCTGCTGCTCGGCAGCGACGACCTCGCCCGGGAATATGCCGAGAGCGAGATCCGCCAGCCGCAGCGACCGAACGGTTCCACCAATCCGCGGGACGCCGACTACCGCGACCTCGCGAGCCGGAATTTCGCCGATTATCGGCTGAAGATCTCGGGGCTGGTGGAGACGCCGCTCGAACTCTCGCTCGACGAGCTCCGGGCGATGCCGAGCCGTACGCAGATCACCCGGCACGACTGCGTCGAAGGCTGGAGCTGCATCGCCAAGTGGACGGGCGTGCCCCTCGCCGCACTGCTCCGACAGGCCCGGGTCGGGCCGACCGCGCGATTCGTGCTGTTCGAATGCTTCGACACGATGGAGAACGGCTTCACCGGCCCGGTGAAGTATTACGAGTCGATCGATCTGCGCGATGCCCTTCATCCGCAGACGATTCTCGCCTACGGCCTGAATGGCGAGACGCTCCCCGTTGCGAACGGCGCGCCTCTGAGGGTCCGAGTCGAGCGCCAACTAGGTTACAAGATGGCAAAATATATCCGTTCCATTGTCGTCATCGACGATCTGAGCGGTCACGGCGGCGGAAATGGTGGATATTGGGAGGATCGCGGCTACGAATGGTTTGCCGGGATCTGACTCTTGACTTCACGATTGCTTGTTTTCCGTGCGTCACCCGTCGTCTTCACAACCTTCAATTAAATAAATGTTATGGAAGGTCTGCTTTCCTGAGAACGAGGCGGTGGGAGACCTTTTTCTCATGAAGGCGAAGAAACACCACAGCGACTTCGCTGTGCGCTTGATGGAGCATCTGGTCGTTCCGACCTTCGTCCTCGATCGAACCGGCCGCGTCATCATCTGGAACAAGTCCTGCGAACGGCTGACGGGCATTCCGGCGTCGGACGTCATCGGGACGAAGCGTCACTGGACGGGCTTCTATACCGAGAAGCGCCCCTGCCTGGCGGATCTCGTCATCGCTCACGGGGCTTCGCAGATCCCCTCGCTCTACTCGGTCGACTGTTCCCCCGACCCCGACCGCGAGGTGTTTTCGGCGGAGAACTGGTGTCATCTGCCGATCGCCGGCGGGCTGCGCTATCTCGCCATCGACGCCGGGCCGATCCACGACGAGGACGGCAATCTCATCGCCGTCGTCGAAACCCTGCGCGACATCACCATCCAGAAGGAAGCCCAGGACAAGCTGGAGGTCCTGGCCCGGCAGGACTCGCTGACGGGTATTCCCAATCGCCGCCTGTTCGACGAGTATCTCGAGGGCGAGTGGCGGATCGCCACCGCGACGGATCGCCCCCTCGCGCTCCTGATGATCGATATCGATCACTTCAAAGCCTATAACGACACGCTCGGCCATCTCGCCGGCGATCACTGCCTGAAGCGCATCGCCGAACTGATCAGTGCCCAGACCCGCCGGGAGTGCGACGTCTGCGCCCGGTATGGCGGGGAGGAGTTCGCGGTCATCTTGCCGCACACCGATCTGTCCGGAGCCGTGGCCGTCGCCAGGCGGATCGTCCGGGCCGTCGATCTCGCGCGCATCCGCAATCCCGGCATGGGGCCGGACTGCAGGCTGACGATGAGCATCGGCGCCTCCGCCTATGACGCCGAGAACCGCCTCGCGACGCTCGACGAGCTGCTCGGATCGGCGGATGCGGCGCTTTACGCCGCCAAGCAGTCCGGGCGCGCCTGCGTGCGCACGCCCGGCTCGAAGCTGGCGGCATGACGCCGCCGCCGGACCCTCAGGAGGTCGGCACGCCGGCCGGCGCTGCTGTCGGCGCCGGGGCCGGCTGCGGCGCTGCGGCCGGGGTCTTCGCAGGCTGCGCCTTCACGGCCGGGACGTGACCCGGCGGGCCGTAGATCCGCTTTTGGATCTCCTGGCTGTAGCCTTCGACCAACCGCTGGTCCACCAGCGCCTTTTCCTGCAGCAGCGAGATCGCCGCTCCGATCACGCCGTTGATCGCCGCATCCCGCGAATAGCTGAGCGGCAGAACCTTCAGGGGATTGCCCGCCAGATCGGCGATCGTCACCTCGGTGGTGATGAAGTTGCTGCTGCCGGCCAGCGCCGAGAGAAGGGCGTTTTTGTAGAAGACGCTTTCGATCTTGATGGCGACCGTGGAAGGTTTGCCCGCCGGGTCTTTGCCGACGATCGTCTCGCTCACCGCGGCCTGGAGTTTCGGCCCGATCACCGTTTCGGACTGGACCGTCGGCGCCGTTACGACGCTCACGCTGGTAACGTTCAGCGGTCCCGTCTCGTCGACGACGGGACTGACGCATCCGGCCAGCAACATCATCGCCGCAGGAAAGCAATACTTCATGAAATTCAACGAATGCACGGCGATTCCCCAAGTGATTTCCTTCGAGGATCGCTAGGCGGTTCTCACCTTCCGCACAACGCCTGATAAGCTTACATCGATCGTCTTTTTCAGCGCCGGGCCTCGTCGCAAGCGTTCTTGGCGACGATGCGGCAAAGATGTCACGGTCTCTGGTTGCAGCCGGTGGCGGCATCAAGCACCGGGCTGGCGATCGCCAATCCCTGCGGATCGATCAGCCTTCTCGCCGCGAGTTCAGGATGATCGCCGCCGCCAGCATCTCCTGCCAGCGCATCGCGCGGCGCGCCATCGCTTCCTCGTCGGCGCCCCACTGCTCGACGTTCCAGTCCTCGTCGAGATGGGCGAGTGCCCAGGCCTCCTCTGCCGTCACCCTGCCGTCGGCGAGTGCGAGCGCCAAAAGTGCCGAGCCGGTGAGCGTGGTGACCTGATGCAGCGCGGCGATCGCAAAGCCGTCATCGAAGGCCGCGACGTGCCGGCGAACGGCCGCGAGCGACTCCTCGGGCTGGGCGACGTGCATCACACCCTCTGTCAGGACGAACCGGACCCCCAGCCGTTCCTTCGCCCAGTCGAGCACGGGGTCCCAGCGCTGGCGCTGGCGCAAGGCGAGCCCCTCCGGCGCGCCGGCGCGGTAGAAGAGCATGTCCGTCTCGGCGAAGCGGGCGACGTCCGTGCCGACCGGCCCGGGATCGGCGAGGATGCCGTCGATCGTCGTGTTGACCAGCCGGGTCATCGGCATCGTGCCGGGATCGATGCGTTCCGCCTGCGCGTCCCATTCCGCGCGGATGGCCTCCGCCACGTCGCGGCTCGGAACCGCAAGCGGCTTGCGCGCCGGCGTCTTCATCGGCCGTCCGTCGAGCTCGACGACGAAGCCGTCCGGCGTCTCGACCACGCCGACGGCCGCGTAGAAGCGCTTCGGCAGATCCGGCCGGGCGAGGAGCGGGTTGTTCGACATTGTCGGCCCTTTCGATGACGAGCGACCGAGGTCGGCGGTCGTTTCGGATGAAGCTGCCCTGGCGACGTGCCCGTCAGCCTGCGAGAAAATGTTCGATCGAGCGCGTCAGTGCGCCGACGTCCGCGACGATCTCGTCCGCACCGGCGGCGCGCATCAGTTCCGCCGAATGGCTGCCCCATCGGACACCGAGGGCGCGCGCCCCGGCCGCCTTGGCCATTTCCATGTCGAAACTCGTATCGCCGACGACCACCGCCCGTTCCGCGCCGATGCCGAACTCGGCGCAGCATTCGAGCACCATCGCCGGATGCGGTTTCGACGGACAGTCGTCGGCGGTCCGCACCGCTTGAAAACACTCGGCGATGCCGTGATGGGCCGTCAGCGCGGCGACGCCGCGGCGGGACTTGCCGGTGACCATGCCGACGAGGACGGCATCCCGCGTCGCCAGATCGCGCACCAGCTCCGCCATGCCGGGAAACAGCGCCTCGGAAAAATCCGGCCGCGCCCGCTCGGCGCGATATTCGATGCGGTAGCCCTCGGCGACGTCGCGCGTCCGCGCCTCGCCGAGCCCCGGGCGCAGCGCCGCGACGGCGGTCTCCAGCGACAGGCCGATGATCGCCCGGGTCGCCTCCGGCGCCGGCGGCTCCAGATCGAAGCGCCGGAAGGCGCGCTCTATGATCCGGCAGATCAGCCCGGCCGAATCGGCGATCGTGCCGTCGCAGTCGAAGAGAACGGCCTTCATCGAGGTCTGCTCAATCGTCGAGAGCGGCTTCGTCGAAGCCGAACAGGTTGAAGGTCTGCACCATGTGCGGCGGCAGCGGCGCGATCTGATCGATCACGCCGCCGTCGGGATGCGGGATGACGATCCGCCGCGCATGCAGATGCAGCCGCTTCTGGACGCCGCCGGGAAACTCCCAGTTGGTGTCGTGCTCGAAATATTTCGGATCGCCGAGAATCGGATGGCCGATATGGGCGGCGTGGACGCGCAGCTGATGGGTGCGGCCGGTATGGGGCTGCATTTCCAGCCAAGCGAAATTCTGCGCCACCTGGTCGATCACCCGGTAGTGGGACAGGGCGTGGTCTGCGCCCTCCTCGCCATGTCTGGCGATTCGCATCCGGTCGCCGTCCGGCGTCTGCTCCCGGACGAGATGGGTCGAGATCCGCCCCTCGTGCGGCGCCGGCACGCCCTTGACGATCGCCCAGTAGTGCTTCCGGGTGTCGCGCTCGCGGAACGCCTTGGTCAGTTGCATCGCCGCGCCCCGCGTCCGCGCCACCACGAGGATGCCCGTCGTGTCGCGGTCGATGCGGTGGACGAGGCGCGGCTTTTCGCCCTTCCTGTTGCGCCAGGCCTCGAGCATCATGTCGACGTGACGCACGACGCCGGAGCCGCCCTGGACGGCGAGACCCGCCGGCTTGTTGAAGACGAACACCTTGTCGTCCTCGTAGATCAGCATCTTCGACAGGACGTCGCCGTCCTCCCGGTGCTTCATGGTGTTGGCGGTCAGCGGCTTGGTGTCGAGGGTCTTGGCGTCGCTGCCGACCGGCGGCACGCGGATCGTCTGACCCGGCTGGATGCGGGTGTCGGACTTCGCCCGCCCGCCGTCGACGCGGATCTGGCCGGAGCGCAAAAGCTTCTGCAGATGGCCGAAGCCGAGCCCCGGATAATGAAGCTTGAACCAGCGGTCGAGCCGCAGCCCCGCCTCGTCCTCCTCCACCCGTTTCTGCTCGACAGTCGCCATTTCGCGCCTTGCGCTCCAATTTGCTTTTGATCGTTGCCCGTTTCCTAAAGAATGGTGGAGCGATGGGCAATGAAGGCGGAGAATTTGCCCGACGTGACGCCCGGTCCCGCGGCCGACGTCTGGGCAGGACGTCGCGCGCCGGCAGGCCTCGTCGTATCGGCACGGCGATGCATGCCGACTTGAGATGTACATACAAATGTGCATCTCTAGGAAGATGCAAATCGTCGGGTTCGATTGGGACGCCGGAAACTGGCCCAAGTGCGGCAAGCATGGCGTCGATCGCCACGAGATCGAGCATGCAGTCCGCGTTGCGGATTTTCGCGTCGTCAACCCGCATCCGACGGAGGAGCGTTGGCGGATAGCCGCGCCGGCAGAATCGGGGCGCTACGTCTTCGTCGTCATCACCTATCGGGAGACGCGGGAAGGAACGCTCATCCGGCCCATCAGCGCCCGGTACATGCATCGAGAAGAGGTCGATCTTTATGACCAGCAACGACAAAAAGCCTTGGCCAAGTCTTCCGAGCGATGAGGCGGCGGAGCAGTTCGTCGCCGAGGCGGACCTGACGGAATACGATTGGAGCCAGATCGAACCGATCCACCACGAGTTCGACGATAAGTCGGCCCGCGTCACCATGCGTATGCCGGAGCGCCAACTCGCGGCGATCAAGATCGAGGCTGCCCGGCGAGGAATGAAATATCAGAGATTCATGCGGGAGCTTCTCGACCGCGGCATGCAATCGCTTCGTTGAGAGAGGCTGCCTCAAAAGCGATCCGGCGGCCAATTCTGCCATTGCCGGAACGCGATACGGAGAATGACCCGGAAGGCGACCGGTCACGCCGAAGCCCGACCCCTTTCCTTCGGCGAAACATAGGCCGGATCGTGGTGGAACGGCAGTTTCCCGCCCTCCTCCAACGCCTCGAGGACGGCCGCGAAGTCCGTCCGGCAGCGAAAGCCGAGGAGGCGCTCCATCCGGCCGGCGTCGTAGACGCGGCCGATCGACCTCGGCAGCCGCCAGCCGCGTTTCGCGTATAGCTCCGGCGCCTGCGGAAAATGCCGGGCGACCACCGTCGCCGCGTCCCGCTTCAGTTCGCCCGCCTCGGACCGCTCGAACAGGGTCGGCGCCGAGGCGATGAAGACCTCGAAGCCGAGCCCCGGCGCCTTGTCGAGCGCGGCGAGATGGGCATCCGCCGCATCCTCGACCGTCAGCCGCCGATTGAGGAACTCGTTGGCCTTGAGGTTTTCCCCCGGCAGGTCGGTGAGCGTATCGTCCTCTTCCGGGAAGAACCGCGACGTGCGCAGGACCACCGCGTTCAGCCCATGCTCGGCGTGAAACAGCCGGCAGAGCCCCTCGGCGGCGAGCTTCGTCACGCCATAGACGTTTCGCGGCGCCAGCGGGCCGGTCGTCTCGTCGAGCCAGACCGCCGCCTCGCCCGCCTCGTCGCGGATCTGCTGCGAGATCATCAGCGAGGTCGTCGAGGTGAAGACGAAGCGCTGGTGCCCGGCGCGTGCCGCG
Organism: Jiella avicenniae; assembly: GCF_021390325.1. GTDB lineage: Bacteria > Pseudomonadota > Alphaproteobacteria > Rhizobiales > Rhizobiaceae > Jiella > Jiella avicenniae. The sequence goes on from NZ_JAJUWU010000008.1 coordinate 263,924, forward strand.
GCCTCCAGGAGGTTCAGCGTCCCGGTCACGTTGACGTCGACGAAGGCCTGCCGGCCGTAGCGCACGATGTCCGGCTTGTGCAGCGCCCCGGCGTGGATCACCGCCTCGATGCCCTCTTCGGCAAAGACCCGGTCGACCACCGCCCGGTCGGCGACGGTGCCGACGACGTCGGTGTGAGCACCCGCCGCGACGTCGAGGCCGACGACGACGTCGCCCCGCGCCTTCAGTTTCGGCGCCAGAAACCGGCCGAGCCAGCCGGAAGACCCGGTCAGAAGAATGCGCATCCGACGGTTCCCATGTCGTTGCGGCGAATGGTCATGCGAGGGCGCGCACCAGCGCGAGCCCGGCAAACAGCGCGGCGATGCCGACCACCACCGAACCGATCACATAGACGGCCGCCAGCAGGAGATCGCCGCGCTCGTAGAGAAACGCGGTGTCGAGCGAGAAGGACGAAAAGGTGGTGAAGCCGCCCAGAACGCCGGTGGCGAAGAACAGGCGCAGATCCGGCGAGGCGCCGAACCGCCGCGCCAGAAGTTCGATGAAGACGCCCATGACGAAGGAGCCGAGGACGTTGACGAACATCGTGCCGTAGGGAAACCCGGCGCCGAGGAGCCGCATCGCGGCCATCCCGGACAAATGTCGCAATGCCGCGCCGATGCCGCCGCCGAGCGCGACGATGAGGACGTTGACCATGCTGGAGATATCCGGACGATTCCCTGGGACGAAAAGCGGCCGGCGCGGGATGCGCCGGCCGACATGGTGACGACCGCCCGGTCCGGTCAGACCTTGTGGCCCTTGGCCTTCATCTTCTCGAGAAACGGCTGCCTCTTCTCGTCGACCAGTCCCTTCCAGGTGGACCAGCACAGGAACAGCAGCAGGATGGCGAAGGGGAAGCCCGTCGCGATCGCCGCGCCCTGCAGCGCCGCGAGCCCGCCGCCGAGCAGCAGCGTGATCGCCACCAGCCCCTCGAACGTCGCCCAGAAGATCCGCTGCGGCACCGGTGCGTCGATCTTGCCGCCGGCGGTGATCGTGTCGATCACCAGCGAGCCCGAGTCCGACGAGGTGACGAAGAAGACGATGACGAGAACGATGCCGATGAAGGACGTGATCTGGGTGAGCGGCAGCTGGCCGAGCATCTCGAACAGCTTCACCTCGAGTTCGGCGTCGACGATGCCGGAGAAGCCGCCGATCGTCTCGGTCAGCGCCGTGCCGCCGAAGACGGTCATCCAGATGATCGAGACGATGGTCGGGATGATCAGCACGCAGGTGATGAATTCCCGCACCGTCCGCCCGCGCGAGACCCGCGCGATGAACATGCCGACGAAGGGAGACCAGCTCATCCACCAGGCCCAGTAGAAGGTCGTCCAGCCGGTCCGATAGCCGTCGTCCATGCGGCCGAACGGGTTCGAAAGCGGGATGAACTCCCTGAGATAAGCCACCGTATTGCCGACGAATCCCTGGACCAGCTGCATCGTCGGCCCGACGAAGAAGATGAACAGCAGAAGCACCAGCGCCAGCACCATGTTGACCTCCGACAACCGCCGCACGCCCGCGTCGAGGCCGGCGACCACCGAGGTCAGTGCGACGCCGGTGATGAGGACGATCAGGACGATGTTGGAGAGCATCGTGTCCGGGATGCCGAACAGGTAGTTCAGGCCGCCGACCGCCTGCTCCGCGCCGAAGCCGAGCGAGGTGGCGAGGCCGAACAACGTGGCGAAGACGGCGAGGATGTCGATGACGTGGCCGGGCCAGCCCCAGGCCTTGTCGCCGAGCATCGGATAGAACACCGAGCGCATGGTCAGCGGCAGGCCCCAGTTGTAGCTGAAGAAGGCCAGCGCCAATGCCACGACGGCATAGATCGCCCAGGGATGCAGCGCCCAGTGATAGATCGTCGCCGCCATTCCGAGCCGGCGCGCCGCCTCGGTGTCGCCGGCGGCGCCCATCAAGGGCGCGTCGGCGCCCCCCGCCATCGAAGCGGAGAAATGGGTGATCGGCTCGGAAACGCCGTAGAACATCAGGCCGATGCCCATGCCGGCGGCGAACAGCATGGCGAACCAGCCGAAATAGCCGAATTCGGGCTGCGCATCCTTGCCGCCGAGTTTGATCTTGCCGAGCGGCGAGACGACGAGGAACAGGCAGAACAGGACGAAGATGTCGCCGGCAATGATGAACAGCCAGTCGAAGGTCGAGGTGATCGCCGGACGCAGCCAGCCGAAAAAGTCGTCGGCGAAAGAGGGGAAGAGCAGGGTGAAGGCGACGAAGGCGATGATGACGCTCGCCGAAATCGGGAAGACCGGGTTGTGGATGTCGAGCCCGAACCGCTGGATGTTGTCCTGTCCGACTTCGTAGTCGGTCACCGATACGTCGGGTATCTCGGTGGTCTGTTGTGATGACATCGAGACCTCGTCTTTGAATGAAAAAATGCGCCCTTGCCGGGCGCGCGAATGATGAGCCCTCAATCGGCCTCAGTCCATAAGAACTTTAAAATGGCTTAAGGCCGCAGTGATCAAGCCCGAGAGACCGATTTCCGCCGGCCTTTCGCCCCAATTCGGCAAAAATCCTGCAACTCGCTCGGTCGATCGCGGGCGTCTGCAGCCTTCTCTTTCGGGAATGACGCCACTTCGTCCGGCCATCCCGTGACGAAGGCGAACGCGCAGCCGCGCCGGATCACGAGCCCCCGCGTTCCCGTCGCAGCGCCTCCAGACGTGCGAGGTGCTCGCCGATTCTCGCCTCCCGGCCCCGGTCGGTCGGCTGGTAGAAGCGCTGGCGGCCCATCTCTTGTGGAAAATAGTCCTGGCCGGAGAACCCGTCCGGCTGGTCGTGATCGTAGAGATAGCCCGTGCCGTAGCCCTCTTCCTTCATCAGCTTCGTCGGGGCGTTGAGGATGTGCTTGGGCGGCAGCAGCGAGCCATGCTCCTTCGCCGCCCGCATCGCCGCCTTGTAGGCGACATAAACGGCGTTCGATTTCGGCGCGGCGGCGAGATAGGCAGTTGCCTCGGCCAGCGCCAGTTCCCCCTCCGGCGAGCCGAGATAATCGTAGGCGTCCTTGGCGGCGAGCGCGACGGTGAGCGCGTTCGGATCGGCGAGGCCGACGTCCTCGGAGGCCATCCGCACCAGCCGGCGGCCGAGATAGAGCGGGTTCTCGCCGGCATCGAGCATGCGGCACAGCCAGTAGAGCGCGGCATCGACGTCCGAGCCGCGCACGGCCTTGTGCAGCGCGGAGATCAGGTTGTAGTGCCCATCCTGGCCCTTGTCGTAGATCGGCGCACGGCGCTGTACGACGGACAGCAGCGTCTCGGCGTCCAGCACCTCGTTCTTGCCCGCCGCCCGCCAGACTTCTTCCGCCAACGTCAGCACCGCCCGCCCGTCGCCGTCGGCGAGCTGCAGGAGGAGTTCGCGCGCCTGCGCATCGAGCGGCAGCGCCCGGTCGGTGTCCTGCTCCGCGCGGTCGAGGAGCCGCCCGAGGCTTTCCGGCCCGAGCGACTGGAAGGTCAGCACCCGCGCCCGCGACAACAGCGCGGCGTTGAGTTCGAAGGAGGGATTTTCGGTCGTCGCGCCGACGAGAACGACCGTGCCGTCCTCCATCACCGGCAGAAACGAATCCTGCTGGGCGCGGTTGAAGCGGTGGATCTCGTCGACGAAGAGCAGCGTGACCCGCCCGTTCCGCCGCCGCAGCCTCGCCGATTCGAACACCTTCTTCAGATCGGCGACGCCGGAAAAGATGGCCGAGATCTGCTCGAAGGCGTAGTCCACCTCGCCGGCGAGAAGCCGCGCCACGGTGGTCTTGCCGGTGCCGGGCGGGCCCCAGAAGATCAGCGAGCCGAGGCTGCCGTTTGCCAACATGCGGGTGAGCGCTCCGCCCTCCCCGGTCAGATGCTCCTGGCCGACCACCTCGGACAACTTCTGCGGCCGCAGCCGGTCGGCGAGCGGCCGGGCGGCCTCGGGCCGCCCGACGGCACGGCTCGCCGGGGCGCTCTCGCCAGCGGCGGCGCTGCCGCCCTGGCGCGGCTTCGGCGATGGCGGGGGCGGGTCGTCGCCGAAGAGGTCGCTCATCTCAGCGCACGACCTGGGTGAGACGCCGGCCACCGCGCTCGATGTCGAACTGCCAGCCGCGATAATCCTCGCCGGCGATCGCGACCAGCGACTCGGTCGTCTCGACGCTCTCGCCGTTCACCTCGAGCAGGATGTCGCCCGGCTGCAGGCCGAAGCGCGCGGCGAGCGAGCGCGGCGCGACCTTGGCGACGACGACGCCGGTGGCATCCTGCGGCAACTGGAACTCGCCCGCGACCCGCGGCGACAGGTTGTAGACCGTCGCTCCGGCAAAGGGGTTCCGCCCGTCGATCGCCCGCTCGTCGCGCGGCGGCGTCTCCGGCGCCTGTTCGAGCGGCAGCGTCAGGTCCTCGGTCTCGTCGGCCGAAAGCACCGCGAGCTCGACGTTCTGGCCGATCCCGCGTGTCGCAAAGCGATAGTTCAGCGCATCGGGGGTGGCGACCTCCTTGCCGTCCGCCTTCATCACGACGTCGCCGACCTTGAGCCCGACCTTCGCCGCGGGGCCGTCGGGATAGACCGATCGCACCAGCGCGCCGGTCGGCCGGGGAAGCCCCAGCGCCTCGGCGATGTCGGCGGTCACCGGTGCGAAGTCGGCGCCGATGAACGGCCGCTCGTAGCGCCCGCCGTTCTCGGCCGCGCGCACGAAGGTCGAGACCATATTGGAGGGGATCGCGAAGCCGATGCCGTTCGAGCCGCCCGAGCGCGAGAAGATCGCGGTGTTGACGCCGACGAGGCGCCCGCTCATGTCGATCAGCGCCCCGCCGGAATTGCCGGGATTGATCGCCGCGTCGGTCTGGATGAAGAAGCCGAAGTCGTTGACGCCGATGTGGTTGCGGGCGAGCGCCGAGACGATGCCGTTGGTCACCGTCTGGCCGATGCCGAACGGATTGCCGATGGCGAGCACGAGGTCGCCGGTCTGAAGATCGTCCGAATCGGCGATCGGGATCGTCGCGAAAGGCCCGTCGCCATCGATCTTGAGCACGGCGAGATCGACGGTGGCGTCCTTGGACACCACCTTGGTGTCGAACTCGCGCCCGTCGGCGAAGGCGACCTTCACCTCGTCCGCATCTTCGACCACGTGGTTGTTGGTGACCACCAGCCCGGACGGGTCGACGATCACTCCGGAGCCGAGGGATTGTTCCATCCGCGGCGGGTTGTCGAAGCGGTTGCCGAAGAACTGCCCGAAGAACGGATCGTCTGCGAAGGGCGAGCGCCGCGCCGCGACCTTGCGCGCTGCATAGACGTTGACGACCGCCGGGGCGGTCGTCTTCACCAGCGGAGCGAAGCTCAGCTTGATTTCGGCCGCCGAACTCGGGATCCGGTCGCTGCTCTCGGCTTCGGCGATTTGAATCCGCTTGCTTTCCGGCTCGGCTGCGTCGCTCTCGTCCCATCGGGGCGCCTCGTCGCGTCGCAATTCCTGCCGCAGGCTGTCGTCGCTGCGCGCCAGCCGCACCGGCTCGCGGTCGGCGGACGATGCCAGCAGCCGGTGGAGCGACGAGCCCTCGGTCAGGACCGAAGGAACGGCGAAGGCCGTGCCGATCAGAAGCACGGCGGCGAGCGCCAGGAATTTCAGCCTCATGTCATCCTCGAGCAAAGCCGCGAATCTCGAAGACGGGATAGACCAGACGAATGCCACGAAAAAGGGGCCCCGAAGGCCCCTCTTTCGTCTCGTCTCATATGGCCGCGGCTCAGTTGCCGGTCGTGCCGACGATTTCGCTCGAAACGCCGTCGCTCGGCAGATCCGCCGTGGCGTAGCTCGCCGTCAGCACGCCGAAGGCGGCGATCGCGCCGAGGAGAGTCAGGAGGGTTCGACGCATGGTGCTCCAGCCCGTCGTGTTCATTGTGCTCGCATCATTCATGAAGATTGTTTCAACCGCGTAAACGTTGCCACAATGTTGTGGCGCTTGCCCCATTCACGACGTCAAAGGGTTAAGGCGCGATTTGGTTGCCTCGCTTCGACCGAAAATCGAATGTGCGGAGCCTATCGCACACGGGATTGGATGCGGCGATGTCATTTCGGCCACAGTGCGCGTTTCGGTGGGCTGTGTTGTAGCACCGCGCTTTACCTAGCGTCAATCAATACGCCGTGAGCCTCGATCATCGACCGCGCCCTTCTCGCGCAGGCTGAGCGCCGCAGCGGCGGTGGCGTCCTGAGGCGTGCGCGGCGAAAAGCCGAGCACGGCTTTTGCCGGGTCGCACACCAGCGTCTTGCCGCGGCCGAGCTCGGCGGCCACGGACCTGGCATCGGGAACGACGAGCGCCGCCAGCCGGACGACGAAATCCGGCAGGACGAACCGCGGCAGCTTCGGGCGATATTCGGGCACGGCCGAACCGATCGCCCGCCCCACCTCCATCAGCGAGAGCGTCCCGGCCGAGAGCAGGAAACGTCGGCCGACCGCGCCGTCGGCGCCGAGCGCGGCGACATGGGCGGCCGCGACGTCCCTGACGTCGACGAAGCCGGAGGAGATGGCGGGAACGGCCGGCATCCGGCCGCGCATCATCAGCCGCACCAGCTGCATCGACGCGCCGGGCTCGTCGTCGAGGAGCGGCCCGACGACGAGGACCGGGTTGATCGACACCATGTCGAGGCCGGCCGCCTTCGCCGCCGTCCAGGCCGCGGCCTCGGCTTCGGTCTTGGAGATCGCGTAAGGGGAAATGTCCGGCGCTTCGGTGTTGGACCAGTCCGCCTCGCCGATGACCCCCGAATGCTTCTTGCCGTGGCCATAGGACATCGCCGCAACCGACGAGGTCATGACCAGCCGCCGGGCGCCCGCTTTGGCCGCCGCCGCGACCACCCGCAGCGCTCCTCCCTTGGCGGCCGGCACCAGCGCCTGGCGGTCGCGCGGCTGTCGGAGCGGCAGGGGCGAGGCCATGTGGCAGACCCTGTCGCAACCGGCCGCCGCGGCGTCCCAACCCGCTTCGCCCATGAGATCGGCCAGGGCGATCTCGAGTCGGGAGACGTCGGCCTCGTTGGCGGCAAGCGTTTGACGAAGCGCTTCACCCTTCTCCTCGGTCCGCACCGTCCCGCGCACGCGATAGCCAGCTTCGAGCAGCTGCAGCGCGACATGCTTGGCGATGAAGCCCGACGCGCCGGTCAGGAGGATACGCTCGTCTGCCATGATCTCGCAGCTCCCTGCCCAACCTGCTTCAATGGATGTGCTATCTCAAAATAGGACGGGGGCAGAAGTGGCTTGGTTTGTCTGAACAGCCTCGGCGGCTTGATAAGTGGATCGTCTGCCGGGTTTACGCTGCTGCGAGAAGCGGCTGGTTGAAGTAGGTCTGGTCGGGCGTTTTTCCTCCCAGCCGTGA
>NZ_JAJUWU010000009.1 GCF_021390325.1 Jiella avicenniae
CCTTCGCTTGGCTCGGCCGATGCCGACGTCTCGCCAAGGATTGGGAGAAATCCACCGAAAGCGCGACCGCTTGGGCCTTCATCGCCAACATCCGCCTCCTCACCCGACGCATCGCAAGGTATTGGATCTACACCTGAACTTTTGAATCGGGCACTTAAAAGAGGGTCGCAACTCGTCGTAGAGGCGATCTCCCAGAAGGCTTTGGCTCGTCGGGGAGTAGAGATCCGGGAACAGCCGCCGATACCCAAGCGCCTTGATCGCTTCGACGTAGTCGAGGAAGTTCAGCCGGATCAGCTCGGGATGAAGTGCAAGATTGCGCACCGACTGATGGTTCTTGAGACGGCGAAACTCGTTGAAGCAGAGATGGATATACGGGTGTTCGCCGTTGTCGACGACGATGTCGTCGACGGATAGTCCGCAATATTCTTCGCGACGCATGCCTTGGTAGTTCGCAAGGAGCGGACCGAAGAATGCGGCGCGGTGGAAGACCTGTGGGCCTTCGTGGTGCATTGCATTCCAGTCTTTGCAACCCCTGAAGACAGGCTGGCGGAAGAACGTTTCGATCTGGGTACGGGAGGGGACCGGACGATCATCCCGCCCTCTTTTGGCCTTTCGGGCGCGGAACTCGGTGAGGTCGAGATCCGCATTGATCGAGATGCCCGCGGACTTCGCCCGGCGAAGCAGCTGACCGAGGAACGTCAGATGCCGATTGCGCGTCCCGCCGGAGAGGCCTCGCTCCGCTTCCGGCTTTGCCGCACTTTCTCGCCGAAGCTCGGCGATCGAGCGCTCCCGATCCTTCGGGCTCTTCCCGTATGACTTGTGTAATGTCCGCAAGAACTCTTCGAACGCGTCGAGATGGGACTGCTTGAGTTCGGAAAGGCCCAAGATTGCCGCCTCTTCACGAAGGAAGCGATCGAAGAGGTCGAAAATCATCCGCGCCTGACGGGCTGTCTTTTCATCCCAGACGCCATCCGCCAGCTTCTTGCCGGCCAGCTTTTCCGCGACGATTTCGATCGTGTCTGTCCGAGACGCCGATGCGTGGGAGGGCTGCTCCGATCTGGAAGGTTCGGTTTGAACGTCATCGGCGCGGCTGGCCGCCGCCTCTGCAGGATTGGAAGTGGTATCGGCATTTGGCGGGGCGCTCGCGTGCATGGCCTCGGTGGACGACGAGCTCGTCGATCCAAGGAGCGTGTCGAAATCGAGGGGATCATCATTGTATCGCTCACTGGCTTTGAGAAGCGCCTCGCCGAGCGCCCGCAGATAGATGGGCTGTGCCATTGCGGTCGTACCGGCAGACACCTCCGCGCCGGTGGCGCGGATGGCATCGGCGAGCCGCGCCATCGATGGCTTCGCCTCTCCGGAGGCCTTCATCCGCTCCAGGGTCGGTTCGATCTTGTCGACGATGTCCTCTGGGAGCCCGGCCTTGCGGAAGCCCTCCCTGTCGTCTTCGTCGACCGTCGCTGCGAGCCCTTTGCGCGAGAACAACCGATAGGCCCAGCCAGCTGCGGTCTCCTCGGCTTCCTCCGCCTTCGGATCGAAATCGGCTTCCGACCGCGAGAAGTCGGCGAGAAGCGAAAGTTTCCGGCGATGCTGCTCGAACGTCTCCCGAAAGAGACTTTCTAGTTGTTCGCGACTGATTGTCGGCGGTTCGCTCATCACGACGTCGGCGGCTCGGGCGTTGAGGCATGCGCCGAGATAGCGGGCTTCCTTCGCCTCTCGGGTTTTCAAGCTGAACTTAACATGCGTCACGCCGATTCGCTCAGCGAGTCCGTCCGGCAGGCGCTTGCGCCAGTAATAGACGGCGCCGCGTCGGGCGATGCCCGTATGAAGACCCATTCGACACGTCCCGAGTTCGGGTTGTGCCGCAGTTCTGTGTCCCACCCTTGTGTACCACTTTCGGGGTATGACCCCGTGGAAGGGCAGAAACTCGAGCAATTTCCGTGCGTTGGATCACTTGGCTGGGGCGGCAGGATTCGAACCTGCGAATGGCGGCACCAAAAGCCGCTGCCTTACCGCTTGGCGACGCCCCAATGGCCCCCAAAGGCCGTGGGCCGGTCTCATACCGGCTTGCGCCGCGCCATGCAATGCGTCACGTGAGACTGGGATGGTGCCGGGGCGACGAATTGCGACGTCGACGCGCGGCGTCGATGGCGTGGCGGCCGGTCTTCGGGAAGATCACGCGCAAACGGGAAGACGGAGCGGGATGACGAGCGCGGCTCGTCGTCGCTGCGCTAGCGACGCCGCGCCCGGCCGGCCTCGTCATAGATCTCGCGGAAATACTGCAGGAACACGTCCAGCATGCCGTGTTCGAAGGGTTCCGTCTTGGCATCCCAGCGGTTGACGAAGACATCCCAGGCCTGGGCCTTCCGGGAGTACGGCACGACCGACGTCGGCACCCTCGCCATGACGGATTCGGGGGAAAGATCGTCGATCAGCCGCTTCAGGGCCTTCTGCATGGCCGCGAAGGTGATCAGTTCGTGTTCGGACAGATCGCGGAAGGCTTCCTCGAAGCTTTCCCGCGCCGAAAGGTAGCCGCGCTCCCCGCCGCCGAACATCCTGGCGAGCGCGGCCTCGGCCGTCGGCGAGAATTTCAGCGGGTTGTTGCCGATCGCCTCGATCGTCGTGCGGTCGGCGCTGCGGGTGAGGGTCTTCGCCTTCGCCCGCATCTTCAGGAGATCGCCGACCCCTCCCGCGACCACGGCGAGGAGCACGCCGATCTGGCGGGCGGCGTCTTCCGGCGGGCGATCGGCGAAGGCGCCGGCGTCGAGGCCCGCCGCCACGGCGATCGCCGAAAGGAGGCTTTCGGCTTCGGCTCCCGCGTGCGAGGGGGCGGGCTGCGGGGCGCCCGGCGCTTCGGGAACGGCGGACGGCCCCGCCGGCATTTCCTGCCAGGCGATGGGGCGCGGATCGGGCGGCGTCGCCGCGCGGCGTCGCCGGGCCTCCGGCTGCGGCCATGAAGCCCCCGCCGAAGCCGGTGGAGCTGCCGGCGCCGGTTGGTTGATCTCGAAGGGATCGTCCTTGCTCTGGTCGGGTCGATCGAGGCCCTCGTCGTCCCGGGGCCACGCTCCGGCAGCGGCGTCGATCTCGCCGCGCGCGGCCGGCCCGTCGGCAGCGTCCGACCGGTCGGGGGACCAGCCGCCGCCGGGTCCGGGCGATGCCGCGGCCGGTCCCGGCAGGTCGAAGCCGAAGACCTCGTCCTCGAAAGCCGGCGGATTCGGCTGGCGGGGCGGTTGCAGATCGACCGGCGGTGCCACCGGGCCGTCGATCGCCCAGGGGTTCGAGGCTGGTCCGAACTCGCCTGCGGCCGCCTGCGAGGGCGCCGCGCCGCGCCGCGGGACGGCGGGGAGGGGCTGGGGCGACGGCGCATCGTCCCAGCCACCGGCGGCGGCCGTGATCCTGACGGCGAGGACGTAGCGGCCGATCTCGATGCGGTCGCCGGTCTCCAGACGCTTGGGACGGGCGAGGCGGCCGTCCGAGCCGTTGACGAAGGTGCCGTTGGTCGAATGGTCGACGAGCAGGAAGCCGCCGCCGTCGAAGCGCACCTCGCAGTGGCGGCTGGAGATCAAGCGTTCGGGATCGGGCAGCACGAAGTCGCGCGGCGGCTCGCGGCCGATCTCGAAGGACCGGTCCGTGGCCGAGAACCGTATCGGACCGCCATCGTCCAGCCTGTCGAGATTTTCGATGACGAGGTCGATGCGCATGATCTCTCTGGTCCTCTCAGCGCCGCGGCCGAAAATCTTCGCCGGCGACGATCGCCGCCGCGATGCGCCGCGCGAGGGCGACGAAGTCCTGAAGCTCCGCGGCGCGCCCGGCGATCTCGCCCCGGGCGAGGAGACCGAGAATGCCGGCATTGATCGCCCGCGGCGTGGCGAAGGCCGGGGCCGGCACGGCCGGCAGATCCGGCGCCGAAATGCTGCCCGAACTCCAGCCGAGGCCGAGGGCGATCCAGACGGCCGGGCTGCGCGGCCGCGACGCCTCGGCGATGGCGAGGATCTCCCGCCGCAGTTCCTCGCTTTCCGGACCGTCCGAAGGTGCGGCGAGCCACGCCGCGATCAGATCCATCAGGAAGGCGTCCGCCGGCCCGCTCGCTGCCGGCTTCGCGGCGAGGCAGCGATGTCCCCAGGCGACGGCTGCCGCCGGCGGCAGCAGATAGGCGCAGAAGGTCACGGCCTCCTCGGGTGTGGCGGAGGCGACGAGCCGGGCGAGAAACTGCGGGCAGGTCTCCCCGCCCGGCCGGGCCCGCATGTCGTCGGCGATCTCCGGAATGGCCGCGAAGACCTCCGAGGCGAGCCCGGCGAGCCCGGCGGGGCGGGGCTCCGGCGGCCCGTCGCCGCCCCGGGCGGTGGGAAGGCTGGCGTCGAGGGGCTCGCTCATGTGTTGATCTTCACGAGGCCGCCCTTGATGTCCATCGTGACGCCGGCCCGATGCGCGGCATTGAGGCCGGCGTCGGTGGTCAACTCCTGCCCGGCCTTGATCTCCACGTTCGGCGACCGGATGGTGATCGACTGGCCGTCCATGACGATGGAACTCGCCCCGACCCTCAGGGTGATGCGCCGGCCGGCGGTGACGGTGAGGTCGCGACCGACGTCGTGCGTGTCGTCACGGGAGATGCCGCTCTTGCGGTCGTTCAGCACCCGGCGACGTTCGTCGTTCAGGACCTTCGCCTCGAGATCGTGCTGGGCGTGCAGCCGGACGAGTTCGTCGCCCTTGGTGTCGTCGATGGCGAACTCGTTGTAGCCGCCGCCGCCGACCGTCGAGCGGGATTTCCAGCCGGCGACGGTCTTGTCGTCGTCGAGCGGGTAGGGCGGCTCGTTCTCGCCGTTGTAGACGCAGCCGGTGACCACCGGTCGGTCGGGATCGCCGTCGAGGAACTCGACGATCACCTCCATGCCCACCCGGGGGATGAAGATGGCGCCGAAGCCCTTGCCGGCCCAGACCTGGGTGACCCGGCAGCGCATCGACTGATCGCCCTTGCGATCCCAGTGGAACCTGACGAGGATGCGGCCGTGCTCGTCGCAGTCGATCTCGCCGTCGCCGACCACCTTCGCCGTCTGCGGCCCGGGAGCCTTTGGCCGGGCGGTCACGCAGAGCGGCAGGAAGGGGAGGTCGGCGGGCAGGACGGTGTAGGCGCCCTCGTAGGAATCCGCGTCGCCCGAGGCGCCGCTGACGTAATCCTCGGCCCGGTAGTGGTGGCTGGCCGACAGCGTCAGATATTCGCGGTTGAGCGCGCCGGTCGGGTGGTTGGCGAGGGTGACGAGATGGCCGGGCGAGAGGCTCATGCAATCGCCCTCCATGGTCATCTGCCGGTCGAGCGCGCGCGTCGCCTCGATCCCGGCGCGCGCCAGGTCCTCGCCGGTGCCGCGTTCGCTGTAGCGGCCGGGGAAGCGATAGATCTCGAGGTCGCCATGGGAAAAATCCGTGTCGCCGCGGCGCTCGGATTTCAGGTCGGCGCCGGGCTTCTTGAAGTCGTAGTCGTTGAGCGTGGTGCGGCCGTGGGTGAAGCGACGGCCGGCGACGATGCGCGAGAGATGTTCCTCGGGGCGCCGGTACTGGCGATCGAGAGGATAATAGTTCCGGATGGCGCCCGGCACCGGATCGTAGCCGGAAATGCCGTCCGCCATAACCAGCGTGTGGTCGCCGCGGCCGTGCTTGAAGTAGTAGGCGATGCCGTGTGCTTCCATCAGCCGGCGGCAGAAGGCGAGATCGCTTTCCTCGAACTGCACCGTGTATTCGAGGGTCGGATAGGAGCGGGTCAGGCGCTTTTCGAAGCGGGCGAGGCCCCCATGGGCGGAAAACACCTTCGAGACGATGTCGGGCGCCGTCATCTCGTGGAAGATCAGCCGGTCGACGCGGTGGCCGAGGAGTTCGAACCAGGGCCTCAGGGTCAGCCGGTAGCGGTAGGCCCCTTCTTCCGCGCCGAGCCATTCGGCCTCCGTGAGGATGCCGTCGAAGAAGCGGACGCCGTCGCGGATCGTGTTGAGCCGAACGGTCGCGTGTTCGCCGATCGCCGCGGAAAAATCGAGATCGGCCTGCTTCGACAGGGCGTCGACCCGCAGCTCGAAATTCTCGCTGATCGCCTCCGTTGCGGTGAGCCTGTGGAGGACCAGAACGTCGGTGCCGAACGGCGTCGTCAGCTCGCCGATCCGTGTGCGTTGCAGAAGCGGTCCGCTCATCGAAGCCGTTTCATCCCTTCCATCCCGGGGATCGCCGGAAGCCACTGCCGTCCGTCCCGCGGCGATCGTCCGGCGGGAGGCCGTCCTGCGGCAGTCCCGAACGGGCTCAGCCTAGCAAAGAAGGCGGCGGATCAACAACCTTTATGTGCATGACGAAAATGCCGCTCGCAGAGCGAGCAAAATGCCGCGCCAGCGGCGTGGCGCCCCGGATTGGCGAGAGGAGGATGAGGCCGTCGCCGGGAGACGTTGCAGATCGATTCCCGGTCAGCAGCCTTCGCGGCCGGTCTCGCACCGACGCGGGCAGCGCAAGGAGCGCTCGATCAGGCGGCGTTCTGGGCCATGGCGCTGGTCATCAAGGCGTAGATGGTATTGCCGTCTCGGGTCGCCCGGATCTCGTCGACGATCTCGCGGTTGCGGAGCAGCCGGGCGACCTTCGAAAGAGCCTTGAGGTGATCTGCACCCGAGCCCTGGGGTGCGAGAAGCAGGAAGACGATGTCGACCTGCTGATCGTCGAGCGCGTCGAAGTCGACGGGCCGCGACAGACGGGCGAACAGGCCGACGATCCGGTCGAGGTCGGCGAGCTTGCCGTGCGGGATTGCGATGCCGTTGCCGACACCGGTCGAGCCGAGCTTCTCCCGGCCCAGGATGGTCTCGAAAATCTCGCGCTCGGAAATGCCGGTGATTTCGGCAGCCTTGCCGGCCAACTCCTGCAGTACCTGCTTTTTCGAGTTGGCCCGCAAGTCGGGCATGATCGCGCCGGGGTCAATCAGCGTATTGACATCCATCGAAGATCAGCCTTCTCGCTTCAGGCACTTCACCCTAAAGGGCGGAGCTTATCGCGCCGTTACGATTCCCGCGAATAGTTCGACGGATCGACCCAGCCGTAATTGCCGTCGGCGCGGCGGAAGACGATGTTGAGATCGCCCGAATTGGCATTCCTGAACAAGACGAAAGGGCTGTCCTGCCGATCGAGTTCCATCACGGCGCCGGCAACCGAGAGGGTGCCGACCTTGAGGGTGGTCTCGGCGATGATCGCCGGGGCGTAGTCGGCCGGAACTTCCTCCGCCTCTTCGGGGATCGCCGCCATCACCTGATAGGCCATTTCGCGGTGGCTGTTGTTCTGATGGTCCTTCAGCCGCCGCTTGTAGCGGCGCAGCCGCTTCTCGATCCGCTCGGCGGCGTCGGAAAAGCTCGCCTCTGGATCATGGGCCTCGCCGGCTGCCTGGAACACCACGCCGGTATCGAGATGGATCGTGCAGTCCGTGGCGAAGCGGCTGCCTTCCTTCGAGACGACGACGGTGCCGGAGAAGTTGCCGTCGAAATATTTGTCGACCGCTTCGCCGAGACGCTCTTCGATGCGCTGGCGAAAGGCTTCGCCGACATCCATGTGCTTTCCCGATACGCGCAAGGCCATTCCATCTCTCCTGTGCTTCGCCGTCGAGCCGTCGACGTTTCGGCCGACCGGTAGGCAACGCTTCCGAAGGCGGCACGGAGGCGCCGGAGCGATTGCTCGGCGACAGGCCGAGCCGCACCCGGAAGTGCGGCCTTCTAGAAACGTCGCTCGGACCTGTCAACGCGGCGGGCTCCGATCCAGCTAGATATGGCTGGGACCGTCACAATGGAAGCCGAAGCCGGAATGCATTGCGAGAATGGGAGCGGCAGGGCCGGGCTCAGGAGGCGAGCCTGCGGGCGTTCATTTCCCGTCGCCGCTGGATCGACGAGGCGATGCCGAGGGCCTCGCGGTATTTCGCCACCGTCCGCCGGGCCAGATCGATGCCTTCCTTCTTCAGGACGGCGGCAATGTCGTCGTCGGACATCACCTCGTCGACGCGTTCGGAATCGATGAGGATCTTGATGCGGTGCTTGACGCTTTCGGCCGAATGGGCGTCCCCGCCATTGGCCGAGGCGATGGCGACGGTGAAGAAGAACCGCATCTCGAAGGTGCCGCGAGGCGTTGCGATGTATTTCTGCGCGGTGACGCGACTGACGGTCGATTCATGCATGCCGATGGCTTCGGCGACGGACATCAGCGTCATCGGCTTGAGACCGCCGACGCCGTGGGCGAGGAACCCGTCCTGGCGACGGACGATTTCGGTCGCGACCTTCAAAATGGTCTTGGCGCGTTGATCGAGCGCCCGCACGAGCCAGTTGGCCGACTGCTGGCACTCCGAGAGGAAGCTCGCATCCTCGCCCTTCAGTGCGCCGTCGCGCACGGCGGCAAGGTAGCTGTTGTCGACGATCACGCGCGGCAGGGCGTCGGAATTGAGTTCCACCAGCCAGCCGCCATCGGCCGCTTCCGCGACGAAGACGTCCGGCACGATCGCCTCGGTTCCGTCGTGGTCGAAAGCATGCCCGGGTTTCGGATCGAGGGCCCTGATCTCCGCCAGGATGTCCATCAGCTCGGCTTCGTCCTCGCCGGTGAGGCGCCGCAGGGTGGAAAAGTCCCGGCGGGCGAGCAGGTCGAGATTCTGCAGCACCGCCGCGATGACGGGATCGTAGCGGTTCTTACGCCTGAGCTGGATGGCGAGGCATTCGGCTAGATCGCGGGCGAAGAGACCGGCCGGGGAGACCTCGTTCTGCAGCTTCGCGATCGCCGCTTCGACGGCCTCGGGGCGCTCGCCGAGGCTTGCCGCGACCTCCGCGTCGGTGATCCGCAGATAGCCGCTTTCGTCGAGATGCTCGACCAGGACGGCCCCGATCCGCTGCGAGGTGCGGTCGAGGAGAATGTCGGCGACTTCCTTCGACGCATGCTGGTGCAGCGAGATGCGGCGGTCGGCGAGATCCTCGATGCTGAAGTCGCCGTCGCCGGACCGGCCCCGCTCTGAGCCGGACCGCGGCGCGGCGGTCTGACGGTTCGCCGCTTCACCACCGGTCGAGGCGGGGCCCGGGTCGGCCGAGGCTGCCGGGGGGGATGCCGCCGGCGCGGCGACGCTCCGCGACGACTCGCCATCCGGGCTGGCGCCTGGGGCGAGCAGCGGATTGCACTCCATCTGGGTGTCGACGAAAGCCTGCAGTTCCGTGGTGCTGTATTGCAAGAGACGGATCGACTGGAGCAGCTGGGGCGTCATCACCAGCGACTGCGACTGCCGGATCTGCAACTTTGCGGAAAGTGCCATTTACGCCGATCGAACTCGCTTTGAACCGGGCGTGATGCGGCGTCGTGCCATGGTCACGCGGCGACGTGCAAAGGTTCGGGGAAAGGCGCCTCGTCCCCTCCCGAGCCCCAACGTCGCCATCAAAGCGGTTGAGGTCATGGCTTGTCAATCGGCGATGTCGCCATCCGCCGCGGGAATGACGCAAGGTTAATTCAGAAGCTGAATTGCTCGCCGAGATAGAGCCTGCGGACGTCGCGATTGTCGACGATCGCCTGGGGGGTGCCGTGCGTCAGCACGGAGCCCGCATGCATGATGTAGGCGCGGTCGATCAGGCCGAGCGTCTCCCGGACGTTGTGATCGGTGATGAGGACGCCGATGCCACGCGCCGTCAGGTGCCGCACGAGGCCCTGGATGTCTGCGACGGCGATCGGATCGACGCCGGCGAAAGGCTCGTCGAGCAGCATGAAGGTCGGTTTGGAGGCGAGCGCCCGGGCGATCTCGCAGCGGCGTCTCTCGCCGCCGGAGAGCGACGTCGAGGGCTGCTTGCGCAGGTGGGAGATGTGGAATTCCTCGAGCAGCTCGTCGAGTTCGGCTTCCCGCCGCTTCCTGTCGGGCTGCGCCACCTCGAGCACGGCCCGGACGTTGTCCTCCACCGAAAGGCCACGGAAGATCGAGGCCTCCTGCGGCAGGTAGCCGATGCCCAGGCGAGCGCGCCGGTACATGGGCACCTTGGTGATGTCGTGGCCGTCGAGCCCGATCCGCCCGGTGTCGACCGGGATCAGGCCGGTGATCATGTAGAAGCAGGTGGTCTTGCCGGCGCCGTTCGGACCGAGAAGGCCGACGGCTTCGCCGCGGCGCACCACGAGCCCGACGTCGTCCACCACCCGCCGGCCGCGATAGGTCTTGGTCAGACCTGCGGCGACCAGCGTTCCGTCGAATCTGCCGGCGCTCGAGGCATCGCCCTCGGGCTGCGAACGAACGTTCAAGCCTTCGACCTCTCTAGCGCGACTGGGAGGAGCCGCTCTGACCCGGCGTCAGCATCAGACGGACGCGACCGCTACCCGAGGCGTTGCCGCATTGCGAGCTTTCCAGTTTGGCGACACCCGTGTCCATGCGGATCGTCAGACGGCACCCCTCGGCGACGTTTTCGCCCTGGGTGAGGACGACGTTGCCGGTCAGGGTGACGAGATTCTGCGCCATGTCGAAGGACGCCTGGTTGGCCGTGGCGACCTGGTTGGCGGACTTCACATAGACGTTGTTGGTCGCCTCCAGCCGATCGATCTGGCTGGAGCCGCCCGGCAGCGAGCCCGGCTCCGACTGCGCGGCGGCGTCTCCGCCTGCCTTGTTCGCCTTGCTGCCGTTCCTCTTGTAATAGACGATCAACTTGCCGGAACTGAGCTGCACCTCGCCCTGCTTGACCGAGACGTTGCCCGCGAAGGTCGCGACACTGTTCCGGTCGTCGATGTCCAGCTGGTTGGACTCGATCGCGATGGGCTGGTCGCCGCGGAGCTGCAGGCCGGTGAAGGTCTGTCTGGCGCCGCCCTCGCTCTGGGCTGCCGCGGGGCCGCTCAATGCCATCACCATGGCGACCGCAATGGCCTTTGCGTACGAATTCTGCGAGCTCATGCTCTGTCACTCTTTCGGCTGGAAAGCGGAAGCCTCGCTCTTCAGCGAGGCCGGGTTGATCAGCATTTTCACGCGGCCTCCGAAGGACAGGAATTGCCCCCCGTCGGACACCTTCAAACTCTGCGCCTCGATCGTCTGCGTCCCGGATTTGATCAGCACCGGTCCTTTTCCGTCCATCGTGCCCGACGACAGATCGATGTCGGCGCCGGCCAGTCGCACCGAGGTGCCGCTGGTCGTCTCGACCGAAATCCCCTGGCTCAGCTGCAGCGTTCCGACCGTGGCGTCGTAGTAGCCGGAGTCCGAGCGGATGTCAGCCGTGACGTCGTCGCCGACCGGGACCTTGGCCTGAATGGCGTCGAGGGTGATGCCGCCACCGTCGAGCGACTGGACCGCCCGTGTCGCGATGAGCTGGTAGGGCCTGTTCTTGCTGTCGACGCCGGACATGCGCGGATCCTGCATGACGACGCTGCCGTCGTCGATCGCGGCGCTCGTCACCGAAACGTCGTCGGTCACGCTGCGTGCCAGCCAGATGAGCGCGATACCGCCGAGAAGGATCAGCGCCGCGACGACGGGAAGGCCGATCTTCAGCATCCGCACCAGACGCGAATGCCGGGCGGCGCGCGAAAACTCGGCCTGCCGGCTCGCCGAGAATTCGGCCCGGCCCGCGTCGCCCCGGCGCGGCGGGTCGAGATCAACCATCTGTAATGTCAAGGAAACCTCTCATCGGAACCGGCTCCTCGATCGGAGTTCGAGCCGTCTTGCGAGCTGTTCTAAACCTCAAGGCGGCGCTCTTTAGCATCAATCAACGCGATTTGCGACAGTCAATAGCACGGAAGCGACATATCAACACGGCGACGGTCCGCACCGCCACTACCGGTTCTCGGTGTCCTGATGAAGGCGGTTCGAGAGAACCTCCCCCCGGATCCGCCTCACCGCCAACGCCGATCTCACATTCGAACTTCACAGGTGCCGCGCTTTTCGCTAGCCACCTGTCTGGTGAGACGTGGTGATGGAACGGAGAGCGGAATGGTCAATCTGGCCGGCGAGTTGATCGATCGTCGCCGACTTCGGCGCAGGCTGAGCTTCTGGCGCATCACGGCCGTTGCGATCGCCGTCCTGGCGCTGATCGCCGTGCCTTTCCTCGTCGGGCTTCCGAGCGCTTTCGACAGCCGGCTGTCCGACCAGATCGCCCGGGTCTCGATCGAGGGCATGATCCTCGAGGATCGCAAGCTCCTGGAGCTGCTCGACGAGCTGAAGGACGACGACGGGGTCAAGGCGGTCGTCATGCGCATCGATTCCCCGGGAGGCACGACGGCCGGCGGAGAATCGATCTATCAGGCCGTCCGTGCGGTCGCCGAGAAGAAGCCGGTCGCCGCCCAGGTCGGCACGCTGGCCGCTTCGGCGGGCTACATGATCGCGGCCGGCACCGATCACATCGTCGCCCGGCGCACCTCGATCGTCGGGTCGATCGGCGTGATCTTCCAGTACGTGAATGCCGAAAGGCTCCTCGATACCGTGGGCGTCGAGGTCAACGCGATCAAATCCGCCCCGCTCAAGGCCGAACCCTCGCCCTTCGGTCCGCCGCCGCCCGGCGCCGAGGACATGATCCGGCGTCTGGTGATGGATACATACGACTGGTTCGTCGGGCTGGTCGCAGAGCGTCGCGGCATCGCGCCCGGGGAAGCACGACGGCTGGCCGACGGCTCGATCTTCACCGGCCAGCAGGGGCTCGGTCTCAAGCTCGTCGACGAGATCGGCGGCGAGGAGGCGGTCCGACGCTGGCTGGAGACGGACAGGAAGATTCCGAAGGGGCTGGAATTCGTCGACCGCAAGCCGGAGGACGATTCTTCCTTCTCCCTGCTCGGCTCTGCCCGCTCGCTCGCCTACGGGATCGTCGGATTGGATCGGCGGGCCGGAAATCTCCCCGCGGCGCTGATGATGGAGGCAGGGCAGCTTGACGGGCTCGTATCGCTCTGGCAGCCTTTGAGTAGCGGTGCAAGTGTTCAGTGAAGCCTCGGAAATCTTTATCAGTTTTGCCGACCTGCCGCAGCGGTGGGAGACAAGCACATCGTCTGCCGGCTGCGGCGCTTTGCATGAGGGATATAGAGAATGATCAAGTCCGAGCTCGTCCAGGCCATCGCCAACCGCAATCCGCATCTGTACCAGCGGGACGTCGAGACGATCGTCAACGCCATCTTCGACGAAATCACCGAGGCTCTGTGCGATTCGAACCGCGTCGAACTGCGAGGCTTCGGTGC
This sequence comes from Jiella avicenniae, assembly GCF_021390325.1. Classification (GTDB taxonomy): domain Bacteria; phylum Pseudomonadota; class Alphaproteobacteria; order Rhizobiales; family Rhizobiaceae; genus Jiella; species Jiella avicenniae. The sequence goes on from NZ_JAJUWU010000009.1 coordinate 13,153, forward strand.
CTTTTCGGTGAAGAACCGGCCACCGCGTTCGGGCCGCAATCCGCGCACCGGCGAGGCCGTCTCCGTCGAGGAGAAGTGGGTGCCGTTCTTCAAGGCCGGCAAGGAATTGCGGGAACGGCTGAACCGCAAGTGACGCCGCCGGCGCATCGGCAGGCGCGGACGACGACGAGAATGCGCTCGGCGCGTTGACGCGGGCCGTCCGTCTGCCATCTTATGCCTCCTGCGTCGCCGCGCCCCCCGACCAGACTGGACGAAGAGACATGATCGCCAAAATCGCCGCCGCCATCGTTCTCCTGCCGATCACCGTCGTGCTCGTGGTGTTCATGGTCGTCAATCGAGGCGACGTCACGGTCAGCCTCGATCCGTTCGGCAGCATTCCGCAGCTCAGCTTCGCCGTATCGCTTTCGCTTCTTTTGATGGGCGCGGTGGTGGTCGGTCTCGTTCTCGGCGGCATCGGAACGTTCCTGACCCAGAACCACCATCGCCGGGCCGCCTACAAGCGCAAGCACGAGATCGAGCGGTTGCATCGCGAGTCCGGCCAGAAGGACGAGCGCATCCGTATGCTGGAGGAGGACCGGGTGGCTGCAGCCAGCGGAGCGTCCTCGCGCGCCCTCGTGCCGGCGGCGCGCGCGGCCTGAGGCGGAACGAGGGGAGGGGCCCACGAGCCCGAGCCGCTCCCGTCGCGGTCGATTCGCCGCCGAGAAGCCGAATACCGAGGCGTCACGGCATGACGTTACGCGATCACTGAGGCCGCGGATCGGGCACCGGCCGGATGCGGACGGGCTGCCGTCTTATCGCAAAGAAGAAAAGAGACCGGGAGCCCCGTCTTCAAGACTCCCGGTCGAGCGGTCACAGTGGAAGGGACGGGACACTGCGACCGTTTCTTTCCGCCGATGAAACATCGAAGACGGTCGGCGGCGAAGCGGCAGATCGTCGGGCTTTCCGAACGACTTGCCTCTCCATGACCCGAAAGATCGCACGAGCCCCCTGAACGGGGCCGGAAGCCGCCGTTCATCTGTCGTTCAGGGTGCCGGCCGGCTCGTCCGATCCTGCGGGCACCGGTGCGGATCCGCTCGCGGCATCACCAAAAATTTTCGCCGGCTTCGAATTTCCTCTTGAACGGCGAAAGAGGCGCAACCAACTCATCGATGCAGTCGCTGAAAAGGGCTGCAGGACCGAAGCAACGCCAGACGGGTTGCTCGATCGGTCATGGACGAAACTTGTTGCTTCCCATGGAGAACATCATGCGTCACGTTGATTTTGCCCCCCTTTATCGTTCCACCGTCGGCTTCGACCGCCTCGTCTCGATGCTCGACGGGCTGTCCCAGCCGGACAACGGCCAGACCTATCCGCCCTACAACATCGAGCGCACCGGCGAGAACGCCTACCGCATCACCATGGCGGTGGCGGGCTTCGACGAGACCGAGCTGTCGATCGAGTCGCGTGAGAACACGCTGACCGTGAAGGGCGAGAAGGCCGAGAAGGAAGACGGATCGAGCGAGACCCTCTATCGCGGCATCGCCGGTCGCGCCTTCGAGCGCCGTTTCCAGCTCGCCGAGCATGTCGAGGTCAAGGGCGCCAGCCTGAAGAACGGCCTCCTGCACATCGATCTCGTCCGGATCATTCCGGAAGCGATGAAGCCCCGCAAGATCGAGATCGCCTCGGGCGCCGGCAACGCCAACGAGAAGCAGATCGAGGCCGCCGCGGCCTGAACCCACAGCGCCGGGACCGGACCCCGCGCGCCGGGCGCACGGGGCACCGAACGACCATACCACGCCCTCGGCCAGCGGCCGGGGGCGTTTCGTTTCGTCCTCGAGCGCCGTGCGTCCAATCGGACGCACAAAGGGCGCTCCAAGCCATCGAACCTACGCATCGTGCTTTCCGAAAATCGATTCCGATTTTCGGGCCGACGCGGTAGCCGCTCTCTTCCCTGAGGGCCGGCTCTCCACCCGCCCCCGACTGGTACGCTTCCTGCTTGGCATGTCCCATGACGCGCGAGATGCCGTCGGAAGCGGTCGCGGCGTCACCGGAGTGACCAGAGGAGAGACGGAATGGGCGAAAAGACGGCAGCGCCGCTCGGCACCCTCATCTACAAGCTCGACGACGTGCCACCGCCCGGGCCTGCGACCCTGGCCGCGGTCCAGCACATCCTCGCGGCGATCGTCGGCATCGTCACGCCGACCCTGATCATCGGCGGTGTCCTCGGGCTCGGCTCCGAGGTTCCCTATCTCATCGCCATGTCGCTGTTCGTGTCGGGCGTGGCGACCTTCATCCAGTGCCGCCGGATCGGCCCGGTCGGCTCGGGCCTCCTCAGCCTGCAGGGAACGAGCTTCGCCTTTCTCGGCGCGGTCCTCGCGGCGGGCTTCGCCGTCAAGGGACGGGGCGGGACGCCCGAAGACATCCTGGCGATGATCTTCGGTCTCTGCCTCGTCGGCTGCCTGGTCGAGATCGTGCTCTCCCAGTTCATCGGCAGGCTCGGACGGATCATCACGCCGACGGTGACCGGCGTCGTCATCACCGTGATCGGCCTGTCGCTGGTCAAGGTCGGCTTCACCGACTTTGCCGGCGGCGCGACGGCCGGCGAGAATCTCGGCGATCCGGTCAATCTCGCCCTCGGCTTCCTGGTCGTCGCGGTGATCCTGGTGCTGAGCTTCCATTCCAATCCGATGATCCGCATCTCGGCGATCATGCTCGGCCTCATTGCGGGCTTCGTCGTCGCGCTCGTCCTCGGCAAGGTGGACGCCTCGTCCATCGGCACCGGGCCCGTCGTGGCGCTGCCGATGCCGCTGCGCTACGGCCTCGACTTCGATCTGGGGCTGTTCCTGCCGATCGCCTTCATCTACCTCATCACCGCCATCGAGACGACCGGAGACCTCACCGCCAATTCGGTGATCGCCGGCGAGCCCGTGAAGGGCGATCTCTATCTCTCCCGCATCAAGGGCGGCGTGCTCGCCGACGGCGTCAATTCCGGGCTTGCGGCGCTGTTCAACACCTTCCCCAACACGACCTTCTCCCAGAACAACGGCGTCATCCAGATGACCGGCGTCGCCAGCCGCCATGTCGGCCTCTACATCGCCGGCATCCTGGTGGTGATGGGCTTCCTGCCGATCATCGGCAGCGCTTTCCTGCTGATCCCGAAGCCGGTGCTCGGCGGGGCGACGCTGGTGCTCTTCGGCACGATCGCCGTCGCCGGCATCCGCATCCTGGCGAGCGAGGAGATCGACCGGCGCAAGGCCTACATCATGGCCGTGTCCTTCGGTCTCGGCCTCGGCGTGACGCTGGTGCCCGACGCCACCCAGCAGCTGCCGGACTTCATCCGGCAGGTCTTCGCGACGCCGATCACCCTGTCGGGCCTCTCGGCGATCATCCTGTCGCTGGCGATTCCCGACCACGCCGCCGATGCGCCAGCGGCACCCGCCGCCGCAGGGAATGCCGTCGCCGCCGAATAGCCGGCGTCCGTCGGCGCAGTGTCTCGTCGCCCCTGGATGTCAGGCGGTCCTCGGCCGCTTGTAGCGGATGGTCTCGAAGCGCATCGCAAGGAGGTCGACCATCAACAGCTTGCCGATCAGCGGCTCGCCGATGCCGCAGATCAGCTTGACCGCCTCGTTGGCCGCGAGCGTGCCGAGGACGCCGGTGGTGGTGCCGAGGATGCCCGCCTCGGCACAGCTCGGCACGACGCCGGGGGGAGGGGCCTCGGGAAAGAGATCGCGGTAGCGGGGGTTCAGGCGCCCTTCGGCGTCGACGAGATGCGGGGCGAGGACGGTGAGCGATCCGGAAAAGCGCTGCACCGCCGCCGTCACCAGCGGGATCGCCGCCGCCTCGCAGAGATCGGCCATCAGATAACGGGTGGAGAAGTTGTCCGACCCGTCGACGACCAGATCGTAGTCCGCGACGATCGCCGGGCCGTTCTCGGCATCGATCCGGAGGAAATGGGACGCGAAATCGACGTGCGGGTTGAGGGCTGCGACACGCTCGCCGGCGCTGTCGAGCTTTGGCCGGCCGATGTCGGCGGTGGCGTGGACGACCTGCCGCTGCAGGTTCGACAGCGACACTTCGTCGTCGTCGGCCATGCCGATCCGCCCGACGCCGGCCGCCGCGAGATAGAGCGCCACCGGCGAGCCGAGACCGCCGGCCCCGACGACGAGAACCCGCGCCGCCTTGAGCTTCTGCTGACCGGAACCGCCGACCTCCGGCAGCACGATGTGGCGGGCATAGCGCGCGATTTCGTCCCGCTCGAGCGCCGCTCCAATCGTCTGGCTCATCGCTTCATTCTCCGCTCGTCCGGCCGATCGGGATCATGTTCGCCCGCCCCGTGAGCGCTTCGAACAGCGCTTCGTCGGTCCCGGTCATGAAGGCCTGCACCCCGAGCGAGGCGACGAGATCGAACAGCGCCTGTCGCCGGCCGGGATCGAGATGCGCAGCCACCTCGTCGAGGAGGAGGATTGGCCGGAAACCCGAAACCTGCGCGACGAGTTGGGCATGAGCGAGGACGAGGCCGATCAGGAGCGCCTTCTGTTCGCCGGTCGAGGCGAGGGCGGCGGGCATGTCCTTGGCGGCGAAATACACCGAAAGATCGGCACGGTGCGGGCCCTCTCTGGTCCGCCCTGCTGCGCGGTCGCCGGACCGCGAGCGCTGGAGCCCACGCCGTACCGCCTCCTCGGCGTCGACGGCGGGCAGGGACAGGTCCAGGTCCTCGAAGCCGGACTGGAGCGAGAGCCGCGCGGCCGGAAACGGGCTCGCATCCGCCGCCGCGGCGATCTTCGTCGCCAGCATGTCGGTGAGCTCGGCGCGGGCGATCGCCATGGCGATGCCGAGTTCGGCCATCTGCGCCTCGAGGCCGGAGAGCCAGGCGTCGTCCATGCGGTCCTCGGACAGCAGGCGGTTGCGCGAGCGCATCGCCCGCTCGTAGTCGCTGGCGCGGCGGCCATGGGCCGGATCGATGGCGAGCACCATGCGATCGAGAAACCGCCGGCGGTCGGCGGCGGGGCCGGTGAAGAGGCCATCCATCGGTGGCGTCAGCCAGAGGACGCGGCAGATCTCCAGCAGCTCGTCGGCCGTCTTCGTGGCGGTCTCGTCGATCCTGAGGGCGCGGCTCGCGGGCCCGTCCGCCGGCGGATGCAGCCGCGACTCGACCATCACCGCGCCGTCCCCCGAGATCACTGCCGCTCGGGCGAGGAACCCGCCGCTGCCGCCCTTGCGCGCCATCTCGCCATAGGTCGCACGGCGGATGCCGCGGCCGGGCGAGAGCAGCGACAGGGCTTCGAGCAGATTGGTCTTGCCGGCGCCGTTGTCGCCGAAGAACACGACGAAGCCGCTGTCGAAGGAAAGATCGAGCGTGGAATAGTTGCGGAAGTCGCCGAGCCGCAGCCGCTCCACCCGCGTCGAGGGCAGCGGCGCGGACGAGGGCGGAGTGTCGCTCAAGGCCGGCTCCGCCGTCTTCCTCACACCCGCATCGGCATCAGGACGTAGAGCGTCGTCTCGTCGCCGCCGTCCCGGATGAGAGTCGGCGAGCCGGGATCGGCCAGCATGAAGACGGCGCTTTCGCCGGAGAGCTGACTGGTTATGTCGAGGAGATAGCGGGCGTTGAAGCCGATCTCGATGTCGTCGGAGCCGTATTCGACGGCGAGTTCTTCCGTCGCGGTGCCGCTGTCGGGCGAATTCACCGTCAGCATCAGCTGATCGGGCGAGAGCGACAGCTTCACCGCGCGGCCGCGTTCCGAGGAGATGGTCGAGACCCGATCGACGGCGGCCGAGAAGGTCTGCCGGTCGAGAGTGAGCGCCTTGTCGTTGTTCTGCGGGATGACCCGCTGATAATCCGGGAAGGTGCCGTCGATCAGCTTGGAGGTCATCACCACGGCGCCGATGGTGAAACGGATCTTCGAATCGGAAAGCTCGATCGCCACCATGTCGTCTTCGCCGCATTCGCCGAGCAGCTTCTGCACCTCGCCGACGGTCTTGCGCGGCACGATGATGCCCGGCATGCCCTCGGAGCCCGACGGCGCCTTGACCTCGGCCCGGGCGAGCCGGTGACCGTCGGTGGCGACGGCCCGGAGCGACAGGTCGTCGTCGGCGTCGACCGTGTGGAGATAGATGCCGTTGAGATAGTAGCGGGTCTCCTCGGTGGAGATCGCGAACTGGGTCCGCTCGATCAGTCGCAGGAGATCCGACGCCTTGAGGGAGAAGCTGTGGCTGAGGCCGCCGGCGGTGATGTCCGGAAAATCCGACTCCGGCAGGCATTGCAGGCGGAAGTTCGACCGGCCGGAGGAGATCGTCATCTGCGTCCCCTCGCCATTGGTGGCCAGCTTGACCTCCGAGCCCTCGGACAGCTTGCGGACGATGTCGTAGAGAAGATGGGCCGGAACGGTGGTCGCGCCCGTCTCCTCGCCGATCGCCGGAACGGTTTCGGTGATTTCGATGTCGAGATCCGTCGCCTTCAGCCGCATTCCGTCGTCCTCGGTGCGCACCAGGACGTTGGACAGGATCGGAATCGTGTTGCGCCGCTCGACCACGCGGTGGACGTGCGACAGCGACTTCAGAAGGTTCGAACGCTCGATGATGATACGCATGGGGTCTGCCGTTCCATAGGGTCCCGGGACCCGGACAAGAGCCCTCCGGGACCAATGTTCTTAGAGGCTCGCCGGCGGCTTGAAAAGGGTGCAGCGGCGGGACGACGCGCCAAAAGCGCGCCGCACCGCCGTCTTGTCGGCCGTAATGGTGGCGGGTACGCCGGCGAGCCGGCTATTCCTCGATCATCCTGCGGATCAGGTCGAGTTCGTTGGAGAAGGTCTCGTCCTTGGAGCGCTCGCCCTCGATCTTGCGCACGGCGTGGAGCACCGTCGTGTGATCGCGGCCGCCGAAGCGCCGGCCGATCTCCGGCAGGGAGCGTGGCGTCATCGTCTTGGCGAGATACATGGCGATCTGGCGGGGCCGGACGATGGTCTTGGTGCGGCGCGCGGACAGAAGGTCCGTGCGCGTCACGTTGTAGTGCCGCGAGACAAACTTGAGGATGTCCTCGATCCTGACTTTCCGCTCGACATTCGCCCGGGTCAGCTGGTTGAGCAGGTCTTCCAGATGCTCGGCCGAGAGCGGCTGGCCGAGCGAGTGGCGGAAGGCGATCTGGTTGAAGGCGCCCTCGAGGTCGCGGCCGGAGCCGATCACCCGTCTGGCGATCGTATCGATCATGTGGTCCGGCATGGCGAAGGTCGGATCCTCGGCGCGCATGGCCGCCGCGCGGCTTTCGAGGATCGCCTTGCGCATCGGATAATCGGGGACGCCGATGTCCAGCGTGATGCCGTTGGCGAGCCGCGAGCGCACCCGGGGATCGAGAGACTCGAGGTCCGCCGCCGGACGGTCGGCGGCGCAGATCACCTGCTTGGCCGAATCGATCAGCGCATTCAGAAGATGACAGAATTCCTGCTGGATCGACTTGCCCTGCAGGAACTGGGTGTCGTCGATGATCAGGATGTCGATGCCGCGCAGGGTCTCCTTCAGATCGAGAGCCCGATTGTCGCGGATCGCCGTGGCGAAGCGCCACATGAAATATTCGGCGGTCAGATAGACCACCCGCGGCCGGTCCGGCCGGCGAACCGCCGCGTTGGCGATCGCCTGGAGGAGGTGGGTCTTGCCGAGGCCGACAGCCGCATGAACGAAGAGCGGATTGAAGCGCACCGAACCCGGCCCGTTCTCGGCCACGGATTTCGCCGCCGCCAGCGCGACCCGGTTCGAGGCCCCCTCGACGAAGCTGTCGAAGACGTAACGAGGATCGAGCGGCGAGCCGAAGTCGGCCGAACCGGACACGGTGAACGGCGCCTCGACGGCCTCCGGTTCTTCGGCCTCCGGTCGCTGGGCGAGCCGGGCGTCGGCCGCGGCCAGCGGGGCCGCCTGCTCGGTCCGCCCGCCGATGCGGCTCGAGCGGATGGTGACCCCGCCGCCCCGGACGGCGGAGCGCACGGCGACGTCGACGCGCAGCGTGCCGGGCACCTCGTCGGCAAAGATCTCGGTCAAGAGCTCCTGATAGTGCGACTGGATCCAGCTGCGCAGGAAGGCAGTCGGCACGGAGACCTGGCAGACACCCTTGCCGAGAGTGTCGAGTTTCATGCGCTGGAACCAGCTCATGTAGATGTCCTGGCCGAGCTGGGCCTTGAGACGCATCTTGACGCGCTCGATCACCTCCGCCCGGTCTGAGTCAACCTCCGTCATCATTGCCCCGTGCTTGCCGCTCTTCGTTTGCTGCGCGTTCATGGCGCCGTCGACCTTCGTTCGCGCCGGGCCCGTTGCCGCCGGGCGGGCGTGAATCATCTCTGTAGCCACGGAAGCCCCTCCGCTTTCCAGCCGGCCATGGTACCGCGGTGACCATCCTGGTCCGGAGCGCCCTCGAAGCCGTCGAGAATGTTGATGCAGTGCCGGAAGCCGGCCGCCGTGAGGGCGCGAGCGGCCGCGACGGAGCGAACCCCCGAGCGGCAGAGGAGATAGATCCGTCCGTCCGACTTGCCCGGGCCCCCGCCGAGCGCTGCCTCGACCCGCTCGACGAAATCGGGATCGACCGCCATCGAGGGATAGGACTGCCATTCGACCAGGACCGCCGATTTGGCGAGCGGCGAAAGATCCGGAATCCCGACATAGGTCCATTCCGCCGCCGTCCTGACGTCGACGAGGATCGCGGCCGGATCGCCCGCCAAGTCCGACCAGCATTGCCGGACGCTCACGTCGCCTTCGTAGCCTTGCGCCATCACACCTTCCCACCGGTCAGTAAAACAACAGTATCCAGCCGGCTGCCCTTGGGGCGGGCCGTCCACCGTCACTAATTTCGTGATAGAATCTGAGAGTCTAAGAGGCTGACGTTGTGATCAATGTCCGCGAACCCATCACAGCACTGCTTGAAGTTCTGGATAAGTTCGCTTGTCCCCGCACTACGTCTGTCCCCGCTCTTGTCATGGCGAGAATTTACGAGACCCGAGCGGCCGGGGCAAGCCGACTCGACGCGATTCCGAGTCGCCGAGGGTGCCCTTGTTGCGACTCCGACATCGCTCTGACGGAGGGTCCTTGCCGGAACCCCTTATGCCCGGGCGGTTTGGCTGGTTCTGTCCCGTAGGCGATGGGAGCGAAAGAATAAATTTCGCCGGATTCGTGGCGGCCTACTTGACTCAAAGGCTTGGCAGAAATTGGTTAGCCGGCAATCATAACCCGATCGACGACCTCTTCCAAGGCATTGATTTAAATAGATTTCTTCTAACACGATCTTGTGGCTGGGCTGCCTCGTGAGGATCTGGCGCCCGTTCCGGGCGACTCGCCGGCCCGGCGTCCGCAAGACGTCACGAATCAAAAAAGCCCGGCCGGAGCCGAGCTTTCTCAAAGACATGAAATGCGCCGATCAGGCCTCGGCGATCGCTTTCACGCGATGCGACAGGCGCGAGATCTTCCGCGAGACGGTGTTGCGATGGAAGACGCCCTTGGAGGCGGCGCGGCGCATTTCCGGTTCGGCATTCCGGAAGGCAGCGACGGCGGCTTCCTTGTCGCCGGCGGCGATCGCCTCTTCGACCTTGCGCAGGAAGGTCCGCACGCGCGAGCGGCGGGCACCGTTGATGGCCGTACGGCGAGCGATCTTACGCGTCGCCTTCTTGGCCGAAGGAGTGTTGGCCATTGTCGTCTCTCTTTCCTGATCGGACCATGCAGCGCCAGCGTTCAGCAAGGCCCGCAGCGCACAAAAGAACGGGGCGGCGCCCGCAAGGCACCGCCAATTGGCGCGCCTTATAAGAAAGAGGCGGCCCCGCGTCAACCTTCGACGTCGCCGTCACTCCCTCGGCGGGCTTCGCCATCGGGCGGGCGGAGAGGCGGGCAGGCGGGCGCCTCAGCGATTCTTGAACTGCGGCGAGCGCTTCTGGACGAAGGCCTCCATGCCCTCGCTCTGATCCTCGGTGGCAAACAGCGAATGAAAGACCCGCCGTTCGAATCGCAGTCCTTCCGACAGCGGCACCTCGAAGGCGCGATTGACCGATTCCTTGGCGAGCATGACGGCCGGCAACGAGAAGTTGGCGATCTTGTCGGCGGTGCGCAGCGCCTCCTCGACGAGGTCGGTCGCCGGCACGATCCGCGCGACGAGGCCGCAGCGTTCCGCTTCCTGGACGTCCATGAGCCGGCCGGTGAGGCACAGATCCATCGTCTTCGCCTTGCCGATCGATCGGGCGAGGCGCTGGGTGCCGCCCATGCCGGGAATGACGCCGAGAGTGATCTCGGGCTGGCCGAACTTGGCGTTGTCGGCGGCGATCACGATGTCGCACATCAGCGCCACCTCGCAGCCGCCGCCGAGGGCATAGCCGGCGACGGCCGCGATCGTCGGCTTGCGGAATTCGCCGAGACCTTCCCATTCGGCCCACAGATCGGTCGTCAGGGCCTCGGCGAAGTCGAGCCCCTGCATCTCCTTGATGTCGGCTCCGGCGGCAAAGGCCTTTTCCGACCCCGTCAGAACCACCGCGCCGATCCTGGCGTCGTTCTGGAACGCCTGCAGCGCCTGGACGACCTCGCGCATCATCTGGATGCTCAGTGCGTTCATCGATTTCGGCCGGTTGAAGGTCACGAGGCCGACACGTCCGCGGGTCTCGACTTTGATCGTCTCGTAGTTCATGGCGCTCCACCGTCTCGACAGGCGCCGGACGAAACGCCGGCGCTTGATTTTCGCCATGCTTGGACGAACGAGGCAGCGAACGCAATACGACGTGGCAGCGCGGGTCCTGGCGGCGAAGGTCCACCGGGCATGTGGGGCGGCTAGCGCTGGCAGAGCGGGCAGAAGAAGGTCGAGCGGCCGGACTGGACGATCCGCTTGACGATGCCGCGGCAGCCGCCGCGCGGGCAGGGCTCGTCCTCCCGGTCGTAGACCGCGAAGGAATGCTGGAAATAGCCGAGCGAGCCGTCGGCCTGGCGGTAGTCCTTCAGCGAGGACCCGCCCGCGGCGATCGCATCGAAGATCGTTTCGCGGATCTGCCGGGCGAGTTCGTCGAGCCGCTTCGTTGGTGCGCCCTTCGCCGTCACCAGGGTGCCGGCGGCCCGCCTCGGCGAGAGCTTCGCCCGCCACAGCGCCTCGCAGACATAGATGTTGCCGAGGCCGGCGACGACCTTCTGGTCGAGCAGCACCGCCTTCAACGGCGCGGCGCGACCGGCAAAGAGCGGCGCCAGCGCGGCGCCGGACAGAGCGTTGCCTGTCGGCTCGATGCCGAGACCGCGAAAATGCGGATGGGCGTCGAAGGCCGAGCGTTCGATCAAACTCATATAGCCGAAGCGCCTCGGGTCGTTGAAGACCACCGAGACGGGGGTCGCCTCGGCGGTCTCCAGCTCGAAACGGACGTGATCGTGCAGCCGCTCGCTCGATCGCGGGTGGACGAAGACGCCGGGCGTCTGCGTTCCGGCGCGGCTTTCGATGCGGAACGAGCCGGACATGCCGAGATGCATCGCGAGCACCGTGCCGCCTTCGAGATCGGCGAGGAGGTATTTCGCCCGCCGTCCGAGCCCCTCGATCCTTAGGCCCTCGAGCCGCTCGGCGAAGTTTTCCGGCAAGGGAAAGCGCAGATCCGGGCGGGCAAGCACGACCCGCTCGATCCGGGCGCCCGCCATGACCGGCTCGAGGCCGCGCCGCACGGTCTCCACCTCTGGCAATTCCGGCATGTGCGCTTAAGTCCTCTGCTCGAACGGGGGCCTCGATGTCGCCTCTTGGCGGGGCGCGAAGAAGCCGTTAGGCCGGTCTCGCGCGACGTCTCCTCGCTGCCCGCCAGGCGATGAGTCGGGTGCGCGCAATATCCGCATCGAAGCGATGCGTTGCAACGAAGGTCGAATGTCATGTCGCAGTCGCGCGTCACCGGAGCCGAAGCCATGGAGACGGCCTATGGCTATGCGACCGTCAGCGGCCGGGGCGAGAAGCAGGAGCGCGTCAACGAGGTCTTCCATCGTGTCGCCGAACGCTACGACCTGATGAACGACCTGATGTCCGGCGGTCTGCACAGGGCCTGGAAGGCGGCGATGGTCGCATGGCTCAGCCCGCCGCACCGGCCGGAATACCGCTTCCTCGACGTGGCCGGCGGCACCGGCGACGTCGCCTTCCGGATCGTCGAGGCGACGCGCCGGCGGGCCCACGGCACCGTTCTCGACATCAATGCCTCGATGCTCGCCGTCGGGGCGGAGCGGGCGATCAAGAAGAAGCTCGGGGAGAACCTCACCTTCACCGAGGGCAATGCCGAGGAACTGCCCCTGCCGGACAACCACTTCGACGCCTATACGATCGCCTTCGGCATCCGCAACGTACCGCGGATCGGGGAGGCGCTGAAGGAGGCCTATCGCGTGCTGAAGCCCGGGGGCCGGTTCATGTGCCTCGAATTCTCCGAAGTCGACCTGCCGGTTCTCGACAAGGTCTACGATGCGTGGTCCTTCCAGGCGATCCCGCGGATCGGGGAGATCGTCGCGCGCGACCGCGAATCCTATGCCTATCTGGTGGAGTCGATCCGCCGGTTCCCGAACCAGGCGAACTTCGCCGCGGCGATCGGAGAGGCCGGTTTCGAGCGCGTCGACTACCGCAATCTCTCCGGCGGAATCGCCGCCATCCATTCGGGATGGAAGCTCTGACGCCGGTGACGCTTGCAGTCGACATCGCACCGCCGGACCGCTCCGTGCCTGATGGGATCCTTGGAGGGGAGGCGCGAATGGCTCCGATCGCGCCCAAGTTCGGCCGGTTGAGGCGGCAAGGATCGTGACCAATCCGATCTCCGGAACCTTCGCGCTCGTCAGGGCCGCCTACGTGCTGGCGCGTGAAGGCGTCGTCGGCGCCTTTCCCCCCGAGGGGCTGCCGGCCGGCGCCAAACTGCTGCACCGTCTCGCGCGGCTGATCCAGCGCGGCTCGACGAAGGGCAGGGACCGCTCCGACCGGCTGTCGCGGGCGCTGCACCGTCTGGGTCCCTCCTATGTGAAGCTCGGCCAGTTCCTGGCGACGCGCCCGGACATCGTCGGCGCGGACATCGCCGGCGAACTGGGCGCACTGCAGGACAAGGTGCCGCCCTTCGAGCGCCACCTCGCCGTCGCCGAAATCGAGACGACCCTCGGCCGGCCGCTCGGCGACCTTTTCCTCGATCTCGGCGAGGTCGTGGGCGCGGCTTCGATCGCCCAGGTCTACAAGGCGCGGATCCGCAACCCGGACGGCACCGAGCGCTTCGCCGCGGTCAAGGTGATCCGCCCTGGCATCCGGGCGCGCTTTCGCCGCGAGCTCGACACGTTCCGCTTCATCGCCGACTTTCTCGAGCGCTTCGTCGAATCCTCCCGCCGGCTGCGGCCGGTCGCCGTGGTCGAGACGCTCACCCAGTCCACCCGCATCGAGATGGATCTGCGGCTCGAGGCGGCGGCGTCTTCGGAAATGGCCGAGAACGTCGCCAGGGACAAAGGCTTCCGCGTTCCGGCGATCGACTGGGAGCGCACCGGCCGCGACGTCATCACCATGGAGTGGATCGACGGGATCAAGCTTTCGGACGTCGGCGCGGTGGTCGCCGCCGGCCACGACACCAAGAAGATCGGCGTCACGGTCGTCCAGTCGTTCCTGCGCCATGCGATGCGCGACGGCTTCTTCCACGCCGACATGCATCAGGGCAATCTGTTCATCGCGCCGGACGGCACGATCGTCGCGGTCGACCTCGGCATCGTCGGCCGGCTGAGCCGGGACTCCAAGCGTTTCCTCGCCGAGATCCTCTACGGCTTCATCCAGCGCGACTACCGTCGCGTGGCCGAGGTTCATTTCGAGGCCGGCTACGTGCCGCGCACCCAGGACGTCGCGAGCTTCGCCCAGGCGCTGAGGGCGATCGGCGAGCCGATCTACGGCCAACCGGCCGAGACGATCTCGATGGGGCACCTGTTGTCGCTGCTCTTCGAGGTCACCCAGCTGTTCGAAATGCAGACGCGGCCCGAGCTGGTGCTTCTGCAGAAGACCATGGTGGTGGTCGAAGGCGTCGCGCGCAGCTTCGATCCGAAGTTCAACATGTGGGTCGCCGCCGAACCGGTGGTCTCCGACTACATCATGACCGAGCTCGGCCCCGCCGCGAAGCTCCAGGAGGCGCGCGACGGCCTGGAGGCCGGGCTGAAGCTTCTGCGCAAGGCGCCCGAACTCGCCGTCGGCCTGGAGGTCCTCAGTCGCGAACTCCCCGAACTGATCGAGAACGGCATCCGCCTCAACGACGATACGCTCTACGACCTCGTCCAGGACGGCAAGGCGAGCATCATTCTCGGCCATGTCGAGCGCTGGGTCATCGCCCTGGCGCTGGTGACGATCGCCGGTGCGCTGGTCTTCGGCTGAGGCGGGCGCCGGCGCGTTGCCCGGCGTGCGGTCCGTGGTTAAATAGGACCGGGCGAAATCGCGATGGTGGCGGTTGAGCGTGGGCGGAGGTTCCCATGGCGAGCTTGACGATCGACGATCTGGACGACGACGTGATGCGCCGGCTCGAGGCGCGCGCGAAAGAACACGGTCGCTCGCCGGCGGACGAAGTGCGGGCGTTGATTTCCTCGAAAATCGACGCCGAGCCGGCCGGCGCAACGGCTTTGCGCGACTGGGACGACGACAAGGAGCGGCGGCTTCAGAGGATCCTTTCTCTTGGCCGGAAGCCGCATCAGCCCTTTGATCAGAAAGCCTATACCGACGAGCTCTGGAGCTTCGTCGAGTGATCGTCGTCGACAGTTCCGCGCTGTTTTCCTTGGTGGCCGGTGAAGCCGACGCGTCCAACTTCGCCAGGATCATGCTGACGAACGAGATTGCGATGTCAGCGGCGACGCGCCTGGAAGTCGATATCGTCGTCCATGGCAGGCTCGGTCGGGACGGTACGGTGCGGTTGACTGAAATTTTGAGAGAGGTCGATCTGAAGATCGTCAGCTTCACTGAAGCCCATACAGCCATCGCCGCGGAAGCCTATCGGAAGTACGGCCGCGGCTCCGGCAGCCCCGCGAAACTCAATTTCGGCGACTGCTTTTCCTATGCTCTCGCCCGCTCGCTCGACGTGCCGCTGCTCTTCAAGGGTGACGACTTTTCCGCCACCGACGTGACTGCGGCGCTTTCGGCATGAGTGCGCTCGCCGGAAAGCGCATCCTGCTGGTCATCGGTGGGGGAATCGCCGCGTACAAGACACTCGACCTCATCCGACGGCTCAGGGAGCGAGGCGCCAGCGTCACGCCGGTGATGACGCAGGCTGCCGCCGAGTTCGTGACGCCGCTGTCGGTCGGCGCTCTCGCCGCCACCAGGGTCTATTCCGATCTCTTCGACCGAGAGGACGAACAGGATGTCGGCCACATCCGGCTCGCGCGCGAGCACGATCTCGTCGTCCTCGCGCCGGCGACCGCCGACCGCATGGCGCGGCTTGCGAACGGGCTCGCCGACGATCTCGCCGGGGCGGTTCTTCTGGCGACGCGGGCGCCGGTTCTGATGGCACCGGCGATGAACCCTTCGATGTGGGACCATCCGGCGACCCGCCGCAATCTGGCGCAACTCGTCGCGGACGGTGTTCGCCTCGTCGGCCCCGGCACCGGCGAGATGGCCGAGAGGGGCGAGGCCGGCACCGGCCGCATGGCCGAGCCGCTGGAAATCGTCGCCGCCGCCGCAGCCAGCCTGGTGCCGGCGGCGCGGCCCCTCGACGGCCTCTCGGCGATCGTCACCTCCGGCCCGACGCACGAACCGATCGATCCCGTCCGCTACATCGCCAACCGTTCGTCCGGTCGCCAGGGCCACGCCATCGCCGCCGCCCTGCGCGACGCCGGCGCGAAGGTCACGCTCGTCTCGGGGCCGGTGACGCTGCCGGATCCGGAGGGGATCGCGACGCGCCACGTCGAGACGGCGGCGGAAATGCTCGCCGCGGTCGAGACCGCGCTGCCGGCCGACATCGCCGTCTTCGTCGCCGCCGTCGCAGACTGGCGGGTCGCGGCCGAGAGCAATCGCAAGATCAAGAAGACCGCCGAAGGTCCTCCGGCGCTCGCCCTCGCCGAGAACCCGGACATTCTCGCCACGATCGGCCATCACGCGATGCGGCCGCGCCTCGTCGTCGGCTTTGCGGCGGAAACCGACGATCTCCTGGCCAATGCCCGGAAAAAACTGGAAAGAAAGGGCGCCGATGCCATCCTTGCCAACGACGTCTCGCCGCAGGGCGGTGTGATGGGCGGCAGCGAGAACACCATCCGCCTCGTCACCATCGAGGGGGTCGATGAGTGGCCGAAGCTCGCCAAGGAGGCGGCGGCGGAACGGCTGGCGGAATGGATTGCGGCGCGGCTCGGGCGGGGCGGGCGCCAATGACCCCGTCACGATCTCCGGGCCCCGTAACCGTCCGAGTCATGCGGCTCGATCACGGCCGGGATGCCAAGTTTCCGGCTTATGCCAGCGAAGGGGCTGCCGGAGCCGATCTCTCCGCAGCCCTTCGAATGCCGCTGACGCTCGCGCCCGGCGAGCGCGCTTTGGTGCCGACGGGGCTGGCGGTCGAGCTTCCCGAAGGGTTCGAGATGCAGATCCGGCCGCGCTCCGGCCTTGCGGCGCGCCAGGGGGTGACGGTGCTCAACAGCCCCGGCACGATCGACAGCGACTATCGCGGCGAGGTGAAGGTGCTCTTGATCAATCTCGGCGCCGAAGCCGTGACGATTTCGAATGGCGACCGGATCGCCCAGGCGGTGATCGCCCCGGTGACGCGGGCGGAGTTCGTGTCGGCCGAGGTGCTTTCAGGCTCGGCCCGGGGCGAGGGGGGCTTCGGCTCGACCGGGCGGAACTGAAGCCGGCCATGGCGGCCGGCTGAACGCGTTCCCGTCGACGGCCGTCCATCTCGGAAGAATCCTCCGGGCGGCCTGCCGTTCAGCGCGCCAGGGGCGCGGCTGCGGCCGGCAGTCCGTCGATGCCGCGCAGACGGCCGTGCCCATGGGTGGTGATCGCCGTGATGGTGCAGCGGTTCCGCCCGCCTTCCTTGGCGCGGTAGAGATTGGCGTCCGCCGCCTCGTAGACCCGTGCGAAGGGCTGCGGAGAGCGCATGAAGACGCCGCCGATCGAGACGGAGAGCTGTGCGCCCTTGGTGCCCGAGCCGACATAGAGCCGGTTGATCGCGGCGCGAAGACGCTCGGCCACCATCTCGCCCTGATCGACGTTGCTGCAGGGCAGCGAGATCACGAACTCCTCACCGCCGAGCCGTCCGACGGCGTCGCTCTCGCGGGTCAGCCGCTTCAAGGTACCGGCGATCTTCTTCAGCGCGACGTCGCCGACCGGATGGCCGAGGCGGTCGTTGATCCGCTTGAAGTGGTCGGCATCGACGATGAGGAGCATCAGGCCTTTGTCGCTCTGACCGAGCAGGGACCGCAGATGGCTGCGGAACCGCCGGTCGAAGCCCTGGCGATTGAGCGCGCCGGTGAGCCGATCCGTCAGGGCCGCGCGCATCAGGCCGTCATTGTCGGCGTAGAGCGAGGAGACCCTGAAGGCGAGATAGGCGAGATAGGGGAGTGCACTGGCGACCGAGATCCCGGCGGCGAAGCCGACGCCCCGGATCATCACCGTCTCGCCGAAGGGTTTGAAGAACCACAGCGCGAGGGCCGTGGTCGCGAGTGTCACGACGACCGCGAGGAGAATGAATTCCGCGCAGACGGTTTTGGTTTGGTCGTTCGACTGGTTCATGATGTCATCCAAAACATTGCGGATTCCGGCATGTACTTTGCTTGATTTCGAGCCTGCCGATAATGTCTGAAGAGAGGTTCCTCGGCGCCGTTGCAATTTCATTCAATTACTCCCGATCTCTCTTTCGAGCCGCGGGCCGTGACGCAAAGCTTTTCCCGTGATCGCTGCTGGTTTGGGAAAAACAGGCCTCCTTGCGGGCGGTCGGGCGTCCTATGTTGCGGGGTGAGCGACGTTTCGACGCAACGGCCCGCCAGATCCCCAGCGATGCGGGAGGGGTTGCGTCACGAGGCGGTCAACAAACGCCGGACGGTGCCGTCGGACGGGATATCGTCCCGGCGACACCGGTCAAAACATGGAGGACATCATGGACAAGCCCGCCACCGACAGCCTGCCGCGAACCAAGGGGCGAGGACGGATCTACGATTCCATCACCGACACGATCGGCGATACGCCACTGGTCCGGCTCGACAAGATCGCGAAGGAGCACGGCGTGAAGGCCAATCTTCTCGCCAAGCTCGAATTCTTCAATCCGATCGCCAGCGTCAAGGATCGCATCGGCGTCGCGATGATCGAGAAGCTCGAAGCCGAGGGCAGGATCACCCCGGGCAAGACCACGCTCGTCGAGCCGACCTCGGGCAATACCGGCATCGGCCTCGCCTTTGCCGCTGCGGCCAAGGGCTACAAGCTCGTCCTCACCATGCCCGAGACGATGTCGATGGAACGGCGCAAGATGTTGCGTCTGCTCGGCGCCGATCTCGTCCTGACCGAGGGCGCAAAGGGCATGAAGGGCGCCATCGCCAAGGCCGAGGAACTGGTGCAGAGCCTGCCGGACGCCGTTGTGCCGCAGCAGTTCGAGAACCCGGCCAATCCGGAAATCCACCGCCGGACGACGGCCGAGGAGATCTGGAACGACACCGGCGGCAAGGTCGACGCGCTGGTCGCGGGCATCGGCACCGGCGGCACGATCACCGGAGCCGGGCAGGTCCTGAAGGAGCGCAACCCGGCGATCAGGATCGTCGCCGTCGAGCCGGAAGCCTCGCCGGTGTTGTCCGGCGGCGACCCGGGTCCGCACAAGATCCAGGGCATCGGGGCGGGTTTCGCCCCGGCGATCCTCGACCGCGAGATCTACGACGAGATCGTCAAGGTTTCGAACGACGAGAGCTTCGAATACGCCCGTCTGGTGGCACGGCTCGAAGGCATTCCGGTGGGTATCTCCTCCGGCGCCGCGGTGCGCGCGGCAGTGGTCGTCGGCCAGCGCGAGGAGATGGCGGGAAAGAACGTCGTCATCATCATCCCCTCTTTCGCCGAGCGCTATCTCTCGACGGCGCTGTTCGAGGGCCTTGCCGACGAGAGCTGACGGTCGGGCGACGGGCGGGGGCGGTGGCGATGGACGTCTTCGCGCTCACTGAGCGGCTGATGCGCATGGACGACGCGACGTGGGAGCGCCATGCGAACCCGCTGAGCGTCTGGAGCCGGGTGGCGGCCCTGCCGCTGCTTGCCTTCTCCGTCTGGACACGGGTCTGGATCGGCTGGTGGTGCCTCCTGCCGATTGCGGCCGTGGCGCTTTTCGTCTTCGTCAATCCGCGGCTTTTCGCGCCGCCTGTCCGCAGGGACAGCTGGGCGGCGCGGGCAACCTTTGGCGAGCGCCTGTTCCTCGCCCGGACAGAGTGCCCGGTCCCTGCCGGACACGAACGGCCGGCGTTGCTCCTCACCGGCGTCTCGATCGCAGGCATCGTGCCGCTCGCCTACGGGCTGGCCGTCCTCGAGCCGTGGGCGACGCTCTTCGGCCTCGCGCTCGCCATGGGCGGCAAGCTGTGGTTCTGCGACCGCATGGTCTGGTTCTACGAGGACATGCGCGGCCGGCCGGACGAAAAAGGCCGGCCCACAACCCGGACCGGCCATTCATGAAAGTCTCGTCCCCCTGACTCCGCCCTCCGAATTCTCGGGGGCTGGAGCTACGACATTCACCCATTTCGGAAAGCGCCCCAAGATCATGGTTTTCAATGAGATCAGGGATGCCGAGGCTCAGAAACTGGGGCGCCAGCCCCAACGGGTCGTCATTCTCGGGCCCCGTCCCGAGAATCTAGGGGCGACTGCCGCTGCATCGGCCGCTTACGCCCGCTGCATCTGAAACCAACGGCGCCTTACGATTCCTGGATTCTCGGGACGGGGCCCGAGAATGACGGAGCTTCTAACTCGACCACCGCCCTTCATCGCCGAAGCCCTTTGAAACCCCCTTGCCGAGAAGCGCGGCCGAGATGTGTTTGAATTTTGCCGAGAGCCGGCGAGGGCGCTGCGCGCTCAGCGCCCGTCGCGCTTTGCCAGCGTGCGCAGCCGCAGCGCGTTCAGCCGGATGAAGCCGGCGGCGTCCTTCTGGTCGTAGGCGCCGTGATCGTCCTCGAAGGTGACGAGGGCGTCGGAATAGAGCGATTTTTCCGAGGAGCGGCCCTCGACGATGACGTTGCCCTTGTAGAGCTTGAGGCGCACCTCGCCCTCGACATGCTCCTGGCTCTTGTCGATCAGCGCCTGCAGCATCTCGCGCTCGGGCGAGAACCAGAAGCCGTTGTAGATCAGCTCGGCATATTGCGGCATGATCTGGTCCTTCAGATGCGCCGCGCCGCGATCGAGCGTGATCGATTCGATCGCCCGGTGGGCGGCCAGAAGGATGGTGCCGCCGGGTGTCTCGTAGACGCCGCGGGACTTCATGCCGACGAAGCGGTTTTCGACGAGATCGAGCCGGCCGATGCCGTTGTCGCGGCCGAGATCGTTGAGCGCCGCCAGAAGCTCGTGGGGCTTCATCGCCTTGCCGTCGATCGAGACGGGATCGCCCTTTTCGAAGCCGATGGTGATGACGGTCGGCTTGTCCGGAGCCTCCTCCGGGCTGACGGTGCGCATGAAGACGTAAGGCGGCGGCGTCTCGGCCGGATCCTCCAGCACCTTGCCCTCGGAGGACGAGTGCAGGAGGTTGGCATCCACGGAGAAGGGCGCTTCGCCGCGCTTGTCCTTGGTGACGAGGATCTGGTTCTTCTCGGCGAAATCGAGAAGGTCGGTCCGCGACTTGAACGCCCAGTCCCGCCAGGGCGCGATGACCTTGATGTCTGGGTCGAGCGCATAGGCCGACAGTTCGAAGCGCACCTGGTCGTTGCCCTTGCCGGTCGCGCCGTGGGCGATGGCGTCGGCGCCGGTGGCATGGGCGATGTCGACGAGATGTTTGGAGATCAGCGGCCGGGCGATCGAGGTGCCGAGGAGATAGGTGCCTTCGTAGACGGCGTTCGCCCGGAACATCGGGAAGACGAAGTCGCGGCAGAACTCCTCGCGCACGTCCTCGATGTGGATCTCCTTGACGCCGGCCCGCTCGGCCTTCTCGCGCGCCGGGCCGAGTTCCTCGCCCTGGCCGAGATCGGCGGTGAAGGTCACCACCTCGGCGCCGAGCTCGGTCTGGAGCCATTTCAGGATGATCGAGGTGTCGAGCCCGCCCGAATAGGCGAGGACGACCTTTTTGACGTCGCGTGGGAGTGCCATGGCTCGTAGTCTGCCCGCTGTAGAATTGTAGTTTACGGGCGTCTACACAAAACGACGGAGGAAGGGAACAAGGAGCCCGATGTGCTAGCGCCCCGCCATCGACCTCAACTTCTCCCACGCCTTGTCGGACCATATGTCGAACTTGGAGCAGTCGTCGTCGTAGAGTTCGTTTTCGGCGACCCGCCGGCTGATTTCGCCGGCAGCGAGGCCCCCGACGGCGCTCGCGCCAGCCACGATGACAAAGCCGACCCAACCGATCGGCGTCGCCATTGCGGCGATGGCGAGCCCGGCCGCAGCACCCGTCGCCAACGATCCCAGCGCCCCGCCCGTCGCTTCCGCGACGATCACGGTGCGCTCATCGTCACTCTCGGCCGTTGCGACCCGAACTGCGGTCAGTCCAACATTCATCACGCCCAGCACGACTCCGCCGGCGCGAGCCACCTTGTTGATGCGGGCAAGCTTCGCAATCTCCTTGCTGTGGGCGGCGACCTTGTTCACCGAGTGGGGGTCGATGCGCAGGACCTCGCCCGGGCGCTTGCCTGGATTGATCAACCGATGCAGTGGACCGAGCTTTGCAGCCACGGTTTTCACCCGGACGCGGCGACCATAGTCGTATTGTCCCTTGGTGATCTTGCCGATGCTCTTGTTTCCATAGAGCTGAATGATTTCGCGGATCGGCTGCCGAGCCTCCTCGGTCGCCTTCTTGACAGCGCCGAAAAACACGTCGGCGCCAGCGGAAGCGGCTTTATGGAGATCGAAACCTCCGAGGAAATCACGTTCTGAAGGCGTCAGGCCGTTCAGCCTGGCCGAAATCATTTCGCAGGCGCCTCGGCTGTCTGCAGATAGCGGTCGTGGCAGAGCGTTCTTGTCCGAGCCGACCGCGGCGGGGCTGACCCCACCCGCCGCGCGAAGCGGCAGATGGCCGGGAATGGGTGACAAGGGTGGCAGAACGATGATCTGATTGGGATAGATGCGGTCCGGATCCCGAACCGCGGGATTGTTTTCGAGGATCAGCCGCGTAACTGCCTCGCGATCCCTGAGGAACGCGGCATCGCCGTAATGGGCACGCAGGATCTTGTAGAGCTGATCGCCAGAGCGCACCTGGTAGAAGCCGATCTTCATGCGTGCAATCCCGTCAAAAAATATCGCATAGGTTGTATATTGGCGAGGGCAGACGGCGTCAAAGCCCAATCGCGCGCAGCGCGTGGAGAAAGCCGTCGCGGCGTAGTAGAGCGAAGGACCGCCAAAGCGACGACGGACGCACGAGCCATGACCTTCATCCCCGACCCTTCCACCCTTCTCGCCTTCTCCCTCGCCTGCTTCATCCTGACGATCACGCCGGGGCCGGACATGACGCTGTTCCTCGGCCGCACGCTCGCCGGCGGCCGCGCGGCGGGCATCGCGGCCTTCGCCGGCGCCTCGACGGGCTCGCTGATCCATACGACCCTCGCCGCCGTCGGCCTGTCGGCGCTGATCGCGGCTTCGCCGGAGGCCTTCTTCGTGCTGAAGATCGTCGGCGCCGGCTATCTGATCTTCCTCGCCGTCCAGGCGATCCGTTTCGGCTCGACCTTCCGGGTGGACGCGAAGGGGGCGCCGAAAGCCCGCTCGCTCAAGCGCAGCTGGCTGACCGGCATCGGCATCAACCTGTCGAACCCGAAGATCATCCTGTTCTTCGTGACCTTCCTGCCGCAGTTCATCGAGGCCGGCGATCCCCATGCCGGCGGCAAGCTGTTCTTCCTCGGGGTCTATTTCATCGTCTTCTCGGTCCCCTTCTGCATCGCGATGATCTTTGCGGCCGACGGGCTCTCGGCGGCGCTGAAGCGACGGCCGACGATCACGCGGGCGATCGACTGGGTGTTCGCCAGCGTCTTTTCGGTCTTCGCCGTGAAGATCCTGCTGACCCAGGGGCGCTGAGCGACCCTCCAGTCGCTACCAGAGCGGCCGGTCGGGGTCGTAGGCGAAGAGCGGGTCGTCCTGGCGAAGCGTCGCCTTCCGGTCGATGCCGTCGACGACGATGGTGGTGACGAAGCTCGCATCGGCCATGGCATAGCAGGCATTGCCGAGAAACCCGCCGCCCTGGCTCAGCGGCACGCGGACGGGCGGATTTTCGGGATCGGCATAGACGGGCTCGCCGACCATCAGGTCGATCGCGTCGCCGGGCGCCAGCCCCGCGAGGGCGGACCGTATCGCTCCCGCGTCCGCGTTGGCCGGATATTTGTCGTCGAGCATCTGCCGGCGCAGGGCTTCGAGGCTCGCCGTCCTTTTCGCGCCGGGTCCGACGAGCGGCTTTGCATCGGCGAAGGCGCCGATCATCCGCTGGACGGCGTTGCGGCAGGCGAGGGTCGGCCAGTCTTCCGGCAAGGGCAGGGGGTCGCCGAGGAGGGTGATTCCCAGCCCGGCGATCTCGGCCGGCGTGTCGATCAATTCCATTTCCGCCGGAGCCGTCGTCAGGAGCCTGGACAACAGCCCGCCATCGACCCCCCGCATGCGCGTCGCATAGTCGAGGAGGAGCGCGTTGACGAGGCGCGACTGGTCGAGCACCTCGTTGACCAGTTCGACCTGATCCCGGCGGCCGGAGAAGAAGCCGTGATAGCCGAGGCGGGCGCCGGGTTCGATCTCGCGGCGCACCTGATGGGCGTAGCTGCCGAAAGTCTTGCCGCCGAGAAAGGCGATGGCGCAGGCGCTGAGACAGTTTTTGCCGCGTTCGACCATCGTGCCCGCATCGGCGGCGTGGATCGCCTCGCCGAGCCGCATGCCCTCAAGCAGACTGCCGCCCGGCGAATCGAACGAGACGGTGAAGAGCGGACCGTCGATCGATGGCGCGACGGTGGCGGCGAAGCGGTCGGCGTCACCCTTTTCGATCGCGCCCGTGGCGCGGATCGCCTCGCCATCGAAGCGAAACTCCATTGCAATGACGAGGGTCGGCGCGAGACAGACCATGAGGGCGGAAAGCAGACACTTCATCGGGCGAACCGCAGCCGGTTGATGACGCAGCGTCACCTTACGCTGGCCGGCCGATGGATGCACCCCTCGGTACGACGTCTGGACGTTCGGCCCTCAATAGGGCGGCGACGTCTTCGCCCTCTGGCTCCGCGCCGCCTCGGCCCACCATTCGAGGTCGGCGGCAAAGCGCGGGAAAGCCTTTTCGAGATGGCCGCCGGCATCGCCGGTGGGGCGACCGTTGGCATCGAGCGTTGCGGCGATCGGCCCGACCGCCAGGGCGGAAGAGATCACCACCATGCCCATCTCGGACAAGGTGCCGTGCCATGCAAGCGCGGCTCTGACGCCCGAAAATCGCCCGGAAGAGTAGCTGGCGATCGCCGCCGGGCGCCAGAACCATTCCTCCAGGAAATGGTCGGTGAGGTTCTTCAGCCCCGGCTGGATGCCCCAGTTGTATTCGCCGGTTACGAAGACGAAGCCGTCCGCGTCCTTGATCTTCCGCGCCAGGGTCTCAAGCGCGTCCGGCGCCGTGCCGGCGGGATATTCCTTGTACATCCGGTCGAGCATCGGCAGGTCGAGCGCCTTGGCGTCGATCAGCTCGCAGTCGGCGCCGCGCTTCTCGAAGCCGTCGACCACGAAGTCGGCGAGGCGGATGCCCATCCTGTCGCGGCGATAGGAGCCGTAGAACACGAGGAGATTCATGTCGCCGAGCCTCCGGCGGCGTTGAACGGGGGCAAGCGCCGAGCAGGCGAACGAGCCTGCGATCGGCAGGGCAAAAAGCCCGGCCGATTGTGGCGGGAATTTGACCTGGATCAAATCGATCGCATGGCAGACTGACTAATCATGGGCTGCCCACCATCGCAGATCCTACCAGAGTCGATCCCATGAAAATCCGAAATCAGACCGCCGCGCTTCTCACGGGCGTCGCCCTTTTCGCCTTCAGCTCCAACGGGCCTGCCACGGCGGCCGATCTCACCGGCATCGCCGCGCCCGTCGAATATCAAAGCCCCTGGCAGATCCGCCTGCGAGGCCTCGGCGTCGTCACCGAAGACGAGGGCTATGTCGACGGCGTCGCCGGATCGGACCTGTCCTATTCGGACACGGTCATCCCCGAACTCGACATCAGCTACTACTTCACCGACAACATCGCGGCCGAACTCATTCTCGGCACGACCTACGCCAACGTCACCGGCAACGGCTCGCTGACCAGCATGGGTCGGGTCGGCAAGACTTGGTTGCTGCCGCCGACACTCACACTGCAGTATCACTTCACCGATTTCGGCAAGTTCAAGCCCTATGTCGGCGCCGGCGCGACCTATGCGATCTTCTACAGTCAGGACGCCGACGGCGTCGACGATCTCGACATCGAGAACACGTTCGGCGCGGCCCTGCAGGTCGGTTTCGACTACATGATCGACGATCACTGGGGTTGGAACGTCGACGTCAAGAAGATTTTCCTCGAGCCGGACTTCGACGTCGTCGTCGGCGGCAACAAGCTGTCCGGCAAGGCCAAGCTCAATCCCTGGCTGATCGGTACGGGCGTGACCTACCGCTTCTGAACCGCGCCCTGGCGGACCGTTGCGCCCCTTGTCCCGACGGGCATGGCATTCGGCGTAGCGGGCGGCGGCATGAACGGGCCGGTCGCGAGGGGGGCTGGCCCGAAGGGAGGCATGAAGCTGCGACGATGCCGGGTGGGGTGCCCGGCATCGTCGCTGACCGTGTACGCAACGGCCTCCGTCACGCCTCAAGCATAGGCATAAGGTCCGCCGCGCTTCAGCCCCTCGCGATAGGCCGGGCGGGAGTGGATGCGCAGGAGAAAGTCGCGCAGCCGCGGATGGTATTCGTAGCCGAAACGCTGGGCGGCGGCTTCGACGGGAAAGCTCATCATGATGTCGGCGACCGAAAGGTCCGGGCCGGCGAACCAGCCGGTTTCTTCGATCGAGCGCTCCCAGTGGTCGAGATGCAGCGCCATCTGCGGCTTCACCAGCATCTCGTCGACCTTTTCCATCGCGGTCTTGAGGATCGGCTTGGCGAAGAAGGGCGTCCGGTCGGGGATCATCGAGAGGACCAGCATCAGGAACAGAGGCGGCATCGCCGAACCTTCGGCGTAATGCAGGAAATGCCGGACCTGCCAGTAGTCGTCGCTGCCCTCCGGCGGCATCAGCCGCCCGTCGCCATGCTTCGCCAGAATATATTCCACGATCGCGCCGGTCTCGGCGATGGTGCGGCCTTCGTCGGTGATGACCGGCGACTTGCCGAGCGGATGCACCTTCTTCAATTCCGGCGGCGCCTGCAGGTCCTTGGTCCGCTCGTAGCGCTTGACCTCGTAGGGCGCGCCGAGCTCTTCGAGCAGCCACAGCACCCGCTGGGACCTGGAATTGTTCAGATGATGGACGGTCAGCAAGGCAGGTCGCTCCGGAAGACGAGGTGACGGGGCAGGTCGTGGCGTCGCCCCGGCTTCGGCATCACGAATTAGTGCGCTGGACGGCTCGGGCGACCGTCGCGGTCGCTTTGCCGCCGCGCTCGCGGCCGCGGCGGACGATTTCGGGTCGTCAGTTCGAGGGATCTCCTGCGGGATTCCCAATGTCCCGCCTCCGCCTATCTGACTTCGAAATCTCGTACGACGGCACCGCATCGCGCGGACCAGCGTTTTGACGTTTACGTAAAAGTAGCGTATCAGGCCGCCAGCTAGGCCGCACTCGGGGCAGCTACGGCTTCGCCCCAGGCAAGGAACCGAAAGGGAGCCGTTCCATGTCGTTTCGCAAGGACAAGATCACCCGCCCGATCTTCAAATGGGCCAAGGGCGTCATGCCCTCGATCTCGAAGACCGAGCAAGAGGCCATCGGTGCCGGCACCGTCTGGTGGGACGGCGAGCTGTTCTCCGGCAATCCGGACTGGGACGAACTGATCAGGACGCCGCCGGCACGCCTTTCGCCGGAAGAGCAGGCCTTCATGGACGGCCCGGTCAACGAACTCTGCGGGATGATCGACGACTGGAAGATCGCCTCGCGGGATCACGACCTGCCGGAGGCGGTCTGGGCGTTCCTGCGCGAGAAGAAGTTCTTCGGCATGATCATCCCGAAGGAATATGGCGGCCTCGGCTTTTCCAACACGGCCCACTCGGAGATCGTCCGCAAGGTCTCGTCCGTCTCGGTCGTCGCCGGCGTCACGGTGATGGTGCCGAACTCGCTCGGACCGGGCGAACTGCTTCTGCATTTCGGCCGCAAGGAAGAGCGGGACTACTGGCTGCCGCGCCTTGCCGACGGCCGCGACATTCCCTGCTTCGGCCTGACCTCGCCCGATGCGGGTTCGGATGCGGCGGCGATGACCGACACCGGCGTCGTCGAATATGGCGAGCACGAGGGCGAGCGCGTCCTCGGCATCCGTCTCAATTTCCACAAGCGCTACATCACCCTCGGCCCGGTCGCGACGGTCATGGGCCTCGCCTTCAAGATGTCCGACCCGGAGAACCATCTCGGGCGGGGCGAGGAACTCGGAATCACGGTGGCGCTGCTGCCGACCTCCCATCCGGGCGTCACCCATGGCGAGCGGCACATCCCGCTCCATTCCTATTTCCAGAACGGGCCGCTTTCCGGCGAGGACGTGTTCATTCCGCTCGACTGGATCCTCGGCGGCGAGGAGCAGATCGGCCAGGGCTGGACGATGCTGATGACGGCGCTCGCCGCCGGCCGCTCGATCTCGCTGCCCTCGCAGTCGGCCGCTGCCGCCGCCTACTGCGCCCGCGTCACCGGCGCCTATGCCCGGGTGCGAACCCAGTTCGGCGTTCCGATCGGCATGTTCGAGGGCATCCAGCAGCCGCTCGCCGAAATCGTTGCCAACGCCTATGCGATCGACGCCGCCCGGCGGCTGACGGTCGCCGCCCTCGATCAGGGCCACAAGCCCTCCGTGCTGGGCGCCATCATGAAGGCGCACGCCACCTACCGGATGCGCGAATGCGTCGAGCGGGCGATGGACATCCATGGCGGCAAGGGGATCATCGAGGGCGAGAAGAACTATCTCGCGCCGATGTACATGTCGGTGCCGATCGGCATCACCGTCGAGGGCGCCAACATCCTCACCCGCAACCTGATGATCTTCGGCCAGGGGGCGATCCGCGCCCATCCCTACATGCTGAAGGAGATGCTGGCGCTGTCGGAGGAGGATCGCGAGAAGGGCCTCGCCGACTTCGACGAGCACTTCTGGGCCCATGTCGGCCACTCGATGAAGACCGCGTGGCGCTCCTTTGCCAGAGGCTGGACCGGCGGCCTCGCCGCCCCGGCGCCGAAGAACGCCGCCTTCACCGGTCACTGGCGTCAGCTGTCGCGCTACGCCGCGGCCTTCTCGCTGCTTTCCGACCTGTCGCTGCTCACCCTCGGCGGGGCGCTGAAGCGCAAGGAGATGCTGTCGGCGCGGCTCGGCGACATCCTGTCGGAACTCTACATCCTCGGCGCGGTGCTGAAGCGCTTCGAGGTGGAGGGGCGGCCGGAAGCCGACAAGCCGCTGGTCGAATACGTCATGGAGAAGGGCTACTGCCGGCTCGGCATCGCCTTCAACGGCGTGCTCGACAATCTGCCGGCCCGCTGGGCGGCCGTGCTGGTGCGCTTCCTCGCCTTCCCGCTCGGCGTTCCCTACGAGGAGCCGTCGGACGAACTGACCAGCGAGGTGGCGAACATGGTGATGCGGCCGTCGTCCCAGCGCGACCGGCTGACGCCGGACGTCTATCTCGGCGAGCGCCATGCATCCCATCCGGTCAAGGACCTCGAACATGCCTTCGAGCTGGTCTGCGACGCGGCGCCGATCGAGAAGAAGATGCGCGAAAAGAAGGTGAAGGATCCCCTTGCCGCGCGCGACGCGGGCGTTATCACCCCGGACGAGTACGAGCGCCTCATCGAGGTGAAGACGGCGGTCGCCAAGGTGGTCGCGGTCGACGCCTATGACGCGCACGACGTGTCGCCGCTCGCCGACCAGCACGCCACCCAGCGCAAGGCCGGCAACGAACGAATCGAATCGCGCGAGGCCGCCGAGTGAATTCACGCCCCGTCTATCTCGTCGACGGCGCCCGCACGCCCTTCATCAAGGCGCGCGGGCGTCCCGGCCCCTTCACCCCCGTCGATCTCGCCGTCCAGTGCGGACGGCCTCTGCTCTTGCGCCAGGACTTTCCGGTCTCGGCGATCGACCTCGTCGTCCTCGGCTGCGTCAACGTCGTCGCCGACGAGATGAACCCGGCGCGAGTGGCCTCGCTTCGGCTCGGCATTTCCGACGAGATTCCGGCCTTTACCGTGCAGATCAACTGCGGCTCGGGCATGCAGTCGATCGACACGGCCTTCCGCTACATCGAGCGCGGCACCCACGAGATCGTGCTGGCCGGCGGGACCGAGGCGCTGAGCCATTCGCCGCTGGTGCTGAGGCGCGGGGCGGTGGAGTGGTTCGCCAAGCTCAACCGGGCGAAGTCGGTCGGCGAGCGGGCCGGCATGTTTGCCAAGCTGAAGCCCGACTACCTCAAGCCCGTCATCGGGCTGGAGCGAGGCCTGACCGATCCGATCACCGATCTGAACATGGGCCAGACGGCCGAGATCCTCGCCCATCTCTTCGACGTGTCCCGGCGGGACGCCGACGCTTATGCCGTCGAAAGCCATCGCCGGCTCGGCGAGGCGACGAAGAACGGCTGGCTGAAGGACGAGATGCTGCCCGCCGTCGCGAAGGACGGCTCGGCCTTTGATCATGACGACGGCATCCGGCCGGGCACCACGGTCAAGGATCTCGGCAAGCTGCGGCCGGCCTTCGAGAAGCCCTATGGCAAAGTGACGCCCGGCAACTCGTCGCAGATCACCGACGGCGCCTCGTGGACGATCCTCGCCTCGGAAGCGGCGGTTGAGAAATACGGTCTGACGCCGCTGGTGCGCATCGTCGATTCCGACTGGGCCGGGCTCGACCCGTCGATCATGGGCCTCGGCCCGGTGACGTCGACGGCGCCGATCCTCAAGCGTCAGGACCTTTCGGTCGCCGATATCGATCTGTGGGAGCTGAACGAGGCCTTCGCGGCGCAGGTACTCTCCTGCGTCGCCGCCTTCGACCAGACGGACGTCACCGACGGCGTCCTCGGCCTCGAAGGACGCGGCGGCCGGATCGGTCTCGACAAGCTGAACGTCGACGGCGGGGCGATCGCGCTCGGCCATCCGGTCGGCACGTCCGGCAACCGCATCACCCTCCATCTCGCCAATGCCATGAAGCGACTGGGCGGAAAGCGCGGCATCGCCACCGAATGCATCGGCGGCGGACTCGGCGGGGCGATGCTGCTCGAAGCCGCCTGAGCCTTTGCTCGGGCGAATTCCAATCGACAAGAAACGCGGCGACAGCGGACGGAAACGGACGATATGGGCAGGATGCTGAACGCGCTTTCGCAGCGCGATCTCGAACTCGGACCGGCGCGGGACGTCGAGCCGACCGGACATTTCCGGGTCGCGAAAGACGACGACGGCGTCGTCTGGATGGTGCTCGACCGCACCGACAAGCGCGTCAACACCATCGACCGCCCGGTGCTGGAAGAACTCGCCGGCCACGTCGAGCGCTTCGAGAAAGAGAAACCCGCCGCGATCGTCATCCGCTCGGGCAAGGCGGCCGGCTTTGCGGCGGGCGCCGACATCAACCAGTTCGTCGGCGCCTCGACCGAGGAGATCAAGGCGGCGCTCGATCAGGGGCATCAGGTGCTGGACCGGCTGGCGGCGCTGCCGTGCCGGACGATCGCCGTGGTTCACGGCCATTGCCTCGGCGCCGGGCTGGAGCTGGCGCTCGCCTGCGACCGGCGCATCGCCGTCTCGAACGCTTCGCTCGGCTTTCCCGAGGTCATGCTCGGCCTTCATCCCGGCCTCGGCGGCACGTTCCGTGCGCCGGCCGTCGCCGATCCGATCGAGGCGATGACCATGATGCTGACCGGTCGCGCCATGCCGGCGAAGCGCGCCCGGTCGATCGGCCTCGTCGATGCGGTGGTCGAGGAGCGGCATGTCGCGGCCGCCGTCGAGGCAGCCTTCTACGGCGACCTGCGCAGGAAGCCCCAGTCGCTTCAGGCGCGGGCGATGGGCTTCAAGCCCGGCCGCCAGATCGCCGCCAGGATGATGCGCAAGAAAACGGCGGAAAAGGCGCGGCAGGACAATTATCCGGCGCCCTTCAAGCTGATCGACCTCTGGGAGGAGCACGGCGGCAGCCCCAGGGCGATGCAGCGGGCCGAGATCGACAGTTTCGCCGAGCTGATCGAGACCGACACCTCGAAGAACCTCGTGCGCGTCTTCTTCCTGCGCGAGAAGATGAAAGGCCTGAAGGACGGTTCGTCGGGGGTGAAGCACCTCCACGTCGTCGGCGCCGGCGCGATGGGCGGCGAAATCGCCGCCTGGGCCGCCGGGCAGGGCTTCAAGGTCACGCTCGGCGACATCAAGCTCGAGCCGATCGGCGGCGCCGTGAAGAAGGCGGCGAAGATGCTGGAAAAGGTCGTCAAGGACCCGCTGAAGGTTCGCGATGCGCTCGACCGGCTGATCCCCGACCCCGAAGGCCTCGGCATCTCCCATGCCGACCTCGTCATCGAGGCGGCGCCGGAGAAGATCGCGCTGAAGCACAAGATCTACGAGACGATCGAGCCGCAGCTGAAAGAGGGCGCGCTGCTCGCGACCAACACCTCGGCCCTGCCGCTGGCGGACCTCGCCTCGGGCCTGAAGGACCCGTCCCGCTTCGTCGGCCTGCACTTCTTCAATCCGGTCTCGCGCATGCAACTCGTCGAGATCGTCTCGCACGACCGGATCTCGCCCGAGACCGCGCGCCGGGCGACCGCCTTCGCCGCCGAGATCTCCCGCCTGCCGGCGCCGGTGGGATCGGCGCCGGGCTTCCTCGTCAACCGGGCGCTGACGCCGTACATGGCCGAGGCGCTCGTGCTTCTCGACGAGGGCATCCCGAAGGAGCGGATCGACCTCAGGGCCGAAGAGTTCGGCATGCCCATGGGGCCGATCGAGCTGACCGATCAGGTCGGGCTCGACATCGCGCTCGACGTCGCCACCTCGCTGCGCGAGCGGCTCGGCGAGAACACGCTGCCGCCGGCGCCGGACTGGCTGACGAAGATGGTCGAGGAGAAGCGTCTC
Source organism: Jiella avicenniae (assembly GCF_021390325.1). GTDB lineage: Bacteria > Pseudomonadota > Alphaproteobacteria > Rhizobiales > Rhizobiaceae > Jiella > Jiella avicenniae. The sequence continues at coordinate 45,385 of NZ_JAJUWU010000009.1, forward strand.
GGCCGCAAGACCGGCCGCGGCCTCTACGACTATGACGACGCGGGCAAGCCGAAGAAGATCGCCCCGGAAGCGCTGCCCGACGGATCGAAGGACGATCCGGACATGATCGACCGGCTGATTCTGCCGATGCTGAACGCCGTCGTCGCCTGTATCGACGAAGGCGTCATCACTGACGAGGAGATCGTCGACGGCGCGATGATCTTCGGCACCGGCTTCGCGCCCTTCCGCGGCGGTCCGGTCCACTATGCCCGCCAGCGTGGCATCGACGGCATCGTCCAGCGGATGAAAGATCTCGCGGCCAAGCACGGGCCCCGATTCGAGCCGCATCCGGGCTGGGAGCGGCTGGCGCGCTGATGGTTCGGCGCTTCGCCGACGAGCACGAGCTTGCCCGGGCCATCGTCGAGCGTGTGGGCCCGAAAATCGTGCTCGCCTTGCCGCTCGGTCTCGGCAAGGGCAACCACGTCGCCAATGCGCTTTACCGCCTGGCCGAGCGAGACGGCTCGATCGACCTGACGATCTTCACGGCTCTCTCCCTCGATCCGCCTTCCGGCGGAAGCGGTCTTGCCGGCCGCTTCGCCGGCCCCCTGGCGGAGAGGCTCTATGAGGGCGTGACGCGGCTCGACTATGTCGTCGCCCGCAAGAAGGGCGCGCTGCCGCCGAACGTCCGGGTGATCGAGTTCTTCCTGCAGGCCGGTTCGCTTCTGTCGAACCGGACGGCGCAGGAGAATTACATCTCCGCGAACTACACCCATGCCGCCCGCTACGTCGTCGAAAGCGGGGTCGACGTCGTCGCCCAGATGGTGGCGCCGTCCGAAGACCGCGCGCACTATTCCCTCGGCTCGAACACCGACATGACGCTGGACCTCCTGCCGGTGCTGGACGGGATGAGAACCGAGGGGAGGGACGTGCTCCTCGTCGGCGAGGCGAACCGGGAGATGCCCTTCATGGGCGGCGCGGCGGCGCTTCCCGAGACACGCTTCGACATGATCCTCGAAGGCGGCGAGGCCGAGCACGCCCGGCTCTTCTCCGTCCCGAAGCAGCCGATCTCGACCGTCGATCACGCCATCGGACTTTATTGCGCTGCGCTGGTGAAGGACGGCGGGACGATCCAGATCGGCATCGGCGGCATGGGCGACGCCATCGCCAACGCTCTGATCCTGCGCCATCGCGATCCAGCCCGCTTCAGGGCGGCGCTGGAAGCGCTCGGCAACTGGCCGGAGTCCATCGAGCCCGAGACCGAACCGTTCGAAGAAGGCCTCTACGGCCTGTCCGAGATGTTCGTCGATCCGCTGATGCAGCTCATCTATGCCGGGATCATTCGCCGCCGGACCTTCGACGGCAAGATCCTGCATGGCGGCTTCTTCGTCGGGCCGCAGAGCTTCTATCGCCGGCTGCGCGAGATGGAGCCCGAACTGAAGGAGAGGATCGCCATGCGCGAAATCTCCTTCATCAACGATCTGCCGGCCGAAGACCGGGCGCGCCATGCGCGGGACCGGCGCGATGCGCGCTTTTTCAATTCGGCGATGATTGCCACCGCCCTCGGCGACGTCTGCTCCGACCAGCTCGAAGACGGGCGGGTGGTCTCGGGCGTCGGCGGACAGTTCGATTTCGTCGACCAGGCCTTCGCGCTCGGGAGCGCGCGGGCGGTGCTGATGCTGACGGCCACCCGCAACGGCGGCCGCCAGTCGAACATCCGCTGGTCCTATGGCCACACGACCGTGCCGCGGCACATGAAGGACCTCGTCGTCACCGAATACGGCATCGCCGATCTCAGGGGCCGCATCGACCGCGACACGGCCGCGGCGATGATCGGGATTGCCGACGAAAGCATTCAGGGCTCGCTGATCGCCGATGCTCTGGCAGCGCGCAAGCTCGAGATCGGCCACCGGCCGCAGCGGTGGAATTCGAGACAGACGCTCGAGGCTGCACTCGAACCCTTCGCCGACGTCCTGCCGGCCTATCCCTTCGGCACCGACCTCACGAAGGACGAGCGGCTGCTGGCGCCGGCGCTGCAGCGGCTGAAAGAGCACCAGGGCGACTGGCCGGCAATGGCGCGCTTGTTTTACCGGGGGCTCCGAGGGGAGGCTTCGGACGCCCACCGATCCGCGCTGGGCAGGCTCGATCTCGAACGGCCTCGCGGCTTCACCGAAAGGATGACCCGCGCCCTCGTTCTCGGCGCATTGCGCGTGGAGGATCAGCGAACCGGCAGAGACGGCAAATGAGCGCCGCCCGGCAATCCCGCCCTCCGGGCGGCGCGTCAGATCGCAACGCAGACATTTTCCTGCTCGCCGAGACCGCTGCCGCCGAGGCGGATGCGATCGCCCGGTTTCAGGAAGCGCGGAGGGTCGTAGGACAGCCCGACGCCGGCGAGCGTGCCGGTCAGAATGACATCGCCCGGCTCCAGCCGCATGAAGCGCGAGACGTAGGAAACGAGATAGGGGATCTTGAAGATCATTTCGCTGGTCGAGCCGGTCTGCTGGCGTTCGCCATTCACATCGAGCCACAATTCGACGGAATCGGGATCGGAGAGTTCGTCCGGCGTCACCAGCCAAGGGCCGAGCGGGCAGAACGTGTCGTGGGACTTGCCCTTGGTCCACTGCCCGCCGCGCTGCAACTGGAAGTTCCGCTCGGTGACGTCGTTGGCGAGGCAGTAGCCGGCGATCGCCCGCTGAACGTCCTCGACGCCCGCATATTTGGCGACGCGGCCGATGACGATGGCGAGTTCGACGCCCCAGTCGACGCGATTCGCCAGCCGGGGAATCTCGATCGGGTCGTTCGGCCCGCAGGCGCTCGTCGCCGACTTCAGGAACAGCGTCGGCTCCGGGTTGATCCTGAAGCCGGCGAGGCTGGCGCTGTCGGCATAGTTCGGCCCGACGCCGATAATCTTGCCGATGCGTTCGATCGGCTTGCAGAGGCGGGTCCCCTCCGCGACCTTCGGCAGCGTTCGTGGATCGATCGCGGCGAGAGCTGCCAGCCGGTCGGGGTCGAGATTCGCGCCGTCGAGAGTTTCGACGTGGTCGGACAGATTCCGGATGCCGCCGGCCTCGTCGACGAGGCCGGGTCGCTCCGAACCACGCTCGCCAAACCGCACAAGCCGCATCGAGACCTCCCTGAAGTATCATGGCCGAAATGGCTGAACGGGCGGCCGGGTTCCTTGCCGGCGCGCGTTCGCTGCAGAAAGGCTCGCTGGCCGTTCGCACCCGCGACATATGGAGACGACGCGCCCTGGCGTCGACGCACTTTCGAACGAAACAGTCCAGATATTTGACGATTTTGCACAGCCGGCGATCGAACGCGCCGGGCGGAGCGACGGAGGAGACCAAGCCATGCCGCGGCCACCAGTCGAGGACATCGCCTTCACCCTGCGGACCATCGCGGGTCTCGACGGGGCGATGGACGAAGGATTGTTCCCGGATCTTTCGCCGGATCTCGTCGAGGCGGTCCTCGAAGAGGCGGCTCGCTTTGCCGACGAGCGCATGGCGCCGCTCGACCGGATCGGCGACGAAGAGGGCGCACGTTTCGACAAGGGCGGCGTCACCATGCCCGCCGGGTGGAAGGCGCTTTATCGGGATTGGATCGCCGGCGGCTGGAACGCGCTGTCCGGTCCGGCCGAACATGGCGGGCAGGCGCTGCCGACGGCGCTGGCTGCCGCCGTCGGCGAGATGTGGAACCACGCCTCGATGCCCTTCGCCCTCGGCCCGCTCCTCACCATCGGCGCGGTCGAGGCGCTGGAGAAGCACGGCTCCGAGGAGTTGAAGCGCGTCTATCTGGAGAAGCTCGTGTCCGGCGAGTGGATGGGCACGATGAACCTCACCGAGCCGCAGGCGGGCTCCGACCTGTCGGCGCTGCGGGCCCGCGCCGAGCGACAGGGCGACGGCAGCTACCGGATCTTCGGCCAGAAGATCTACATCACCTATGGCGAGCACGACCTGACCGACAACATCGTCCATCTGGTGCTCGCCCGGCTGCCGGACGCGCCGGCGAGCGTGAAAGGCATCTCTTTGTTCCTCGTGCCGAAGTTCCTGCCGGACGAGGCCGGCGCGCCGGGCCGGCGCAACGACGTGGTCTGTCATTCGATCGAGCACAAGCTCGGCATCCACGCCTCGCCGACCTGCACCATGCTCTACGGCGAGGGGACGGTGGAAGGCGAGGCGCCGGGGGCGGTCGGCTTTCTCGTCGGCGAGGAAAATCGCGGCCTCGCCTGCATGTTCACGATGATGAACAACGCCCGGCTGATGGTCGGCATGGAGGGTGTCGGCCTCGCCGATGCCGCCTATGACAAGGCGCTCGCCTATGCGCGCGAACGCCGCCAGGGCAGGGCGACGCGGCTCGCGCCAGGTGCCGAGAAGTCCGGCGCGATGAGCCCGATCGTCGCCCATCCGGACGTCGCCCGGACGCTCTTGACCATGAAGGGCCTGACCGACGCCGCCCGCGCCATCGCCTACAACTGCGCCATCGCCACCGACCGGGCGCGGGCCCATGCGCTCGGCGACGCCGAGAAGGCAAGCCTCTGGCAGGAGCGTGCCAATCTCCTGACGCCGATCGCCAAGGCCTTTGCGACGGACGTCGCCTGCGAGGTCGCCTCGCTCGGGATCCAGGTCCATGGCGGCATGGGATTCGTCGAGGAGACCGGCGCCGCAAGGCTCCTCCGCAACGCCCGGATCACCCCGATCTACGAAGGCACCAACGGCATCCAGGCGATCGACCTCGTCACCCGCAAGATCGGCCAGTCGGGCGGCGAGGCGGTGTCCGGCCTCTTCGCCGAACTCGACGCGATCCTCGCCGACCTGTCGCGGCGCAATGCACCGGAATTCGGCGAGACGGCCGCCTGCCTCGAAGCCGGCATGGCCGATCTGAGGGCCGCGACGGAGCATCTCCTCGACCACCTGCGCTCGCAGGAAACCGACGCGGCGCTCGCCGGCGCGGCGCCTTATCTGAGGCTCTTCGCGCTCGCCGCCGGGGGGGTCTGGCTCGCCAAGGGCGCGCTCGCCGATGCGAAGGACCGGCGGGTCGCGCTCTGCCGGTTCGTCGCGGAAAATCTGGTGACCGAGACGTCGTCCCTCCGGCGCAAGGTGGTTGCGGGGGCGGCGAGCCTTGCGGCCGCCCACGATCTTCTCGTCAAGGAGGCGATGTGATGTCCGAACTGATCGAAACCGGCGCCGAGGACGGCGTGCTGACCATCCGGATGAACCGTCCGGACAAGAAGAACGCCCTCAATCGCGACATGTACCAGGGCATGTTCGAGGCCCTGCAGGGGGCGTCGGGCGATGCGGCCATCCGCGCGGTCGTCTTCGCCGGGGTGCCGGGGGCGTTTTCGGCCGGCAACGACATCAAGGACTTCATGGCGATCGCCGAGGGCGGCTCGCTGCCGGCCGAGACGGGCGACTTCCTGCGTCTCGTCGCCGGTTTCGACAAGCCGATGATCGCGGCGGTGGACGGGCTGGCCATCGGCATCGGCACGACGCTCCTGATGCATTGCGATCTCGTCTATGCCAGCCCGCGTTCGGTGTTCAAAACGCCCTTCCTCGATCTCGGCGTGACGCCGGAGGCGGCCTCCAGCCTGATCGCCCCGCGCATGATGGGCGATCAGCGGGCCTTCGCCCTGCTCGTCCTCGGCGAGAGCTTCGATGCCGACGAGGCGCGGCAGGCGGGGCTGGTCTACAAGCTGGCCGACGCCCCGGAGGAGGAGGCGTTGCGGGCCGCGGCCGGGCTCGCCGGAAAGCCGCCCGAAGCCTTGCGGATCGCCCGCGACCTGCTGCGCGGCCGCCGCGAGGACGTGCTCGCCCGCATGGAGGAGGAACTCCAGATCTTCGCCGGCCGGCTTCGCTCGGCCGAAGCGCGGGCGGCCTTTGCGGCGTTCCTCGGGCGCTGACGGCGAGGGCTGACGCGTTCTTCGTCGGAAGGCGGCGAAACGTCGGCGGCAAGCGTCATATCCTTGGCGCATTTGCCCGGCCGGCAGCGGCAATGATAGACGCTGCCGCTTCGGCGCCCTCGAACGGCGCTTCGTCGAACAGCGGCAGGACGACCATGACACGCGCATCGCCCCTCATCCGACATTTGGCTCCGTCATGCGTCTAGGCGGGCGGCTGGCCGCGGCGATCGAAGTGCTGTCCGATGTCGAGGCGCGGCGGCGGCCGGTCGCCGACGCCCTGAAGGACTGGGGCCTTTCCCATCGCTTCGCCGGTTCCGGCGACCGGGCGGCGATCGGCAACATCGTCTACGACGCGCTCAGGAAGAAGCGCTCCTACGGTTTTCGCATGGGCGACGACGGCGCGGCGGCGCTGGGCTTCGCCGCGGTGCTCGACGGGCTCGCGATGCAGCCGGAGGCACTGGCAGCCACGCTCGAGGGTGATCGCTTCGCGCCGCAAATGCCGGACGGAGAACGACTCGGGCGCTTCCTCGCCGCAGATTTCTCCGAAGCGCCAGACGCCGTGCGCGCCGACGTACCGGATTGGATCGCCGCCCGGCTTAAAACGTCTCTCGGCGAGCGCTGGGTGGAAGAGGCCGCGGCGCTGTCGGCGCGCCCGCCGCTCGATCTGCGCGTCAATACGCTGAAGGCCGAGCGCGACAAGGTGCTGAAGGCGCTGGAGCCGTTCGAGCCCGAGGCGAGCGATCTCGCCCCCCAGGGCATCCGCATCGCCGCCATCGAAGGCGCCGGCCGCCATCCGAACGTGCAGATCGAGGCGGGTTTCCAGAAGGGCTGGTTCGAGGTGCAGGACGAAGGCTCGCAGCTCGCCGCGCTTCTCACCGGCGCGGCTCCCGGCGAACAGGTGCTCGATCTGTGCGCCGGAGGAGGGGGCAAGTCGCTGGCAATGGCCGCCATGATGGACAATAGCGGCCAGATCCACGCTGCCGATTCGGACCGCCATCGCCTCGCCCCGATCCACGAGCGGCTCGCCCGGGCCGGCTGTCGCAACGTCCAGGTCCACGACCCGCGCGAAGACATGACGGGCCTTTTCGGCCGTATGGATCTCACCCTCGTCGACGCGCCCTGCACGGGCTCCGGCACCTGGCGGCGGCGGCCGGACGCCAAATGGCGCCTGTCCGAGACGGCGCTGGCAAAGCGCATGCAGGAGCAGGATGCGGTACTGGACCGGGCCGCAGCCTTCGTGTGCCCCGGCGGCAGGCTCGCCTACGTCACCTGTTCGCTGTTTGCCGACGAAAACGCCGCGCGCATCGCCGCTTTCCTGGAGCGGCAGACGAGCGAGGGCTTCGCCGTCGCCGATGCCGGCGCGCGCTGGGCCGCGATGCTGCCACACGGGGGAGGGCGCTGCCGCGTCAGCAAACTCGCAGGAGGCACCGTGATCACCATGACGCCGCAGCGCACCGGCACGGACGGATTCTTCTTCGCGCTGCTGCAAAAGTCGTGACCCGCCACCTCGCCCTGCCGCTGTTCCTGCTCGTGAGCGTCGGGGGCGGCGCGCTGATCGGGCTCTCGGTCGAGACCGGCGGCTGGTATGCGGCGCTCCAGAAGCCGGGCTTCAACCCGCCCGACTGGGTCTTCGCGCCGGTCTGGGGCACGCTCTACATTCTCATCGGCCTGGCCGGCTGGCGGATCTGGCGCGCGGGCATCGCACCTGCGCAGAGGCTCTGGTGGCTGCAGCTGGCGCTGAACTTCGTCTGGCCGCCGGTGTTCTTTGCCGCCCATGCCCTCGGTGCGGCGATGATCGTCATCCTCGCGCTCGACGCTGCGGTCGTCGCCTTTCTCGCCGCGACGTGGCGGGCGGAGCGGGTCTCTGCGCTGCTGTTTCTGCCCTATCTCGCCTGGGTCGCCTATGCGAGCCTTCTCAACGCGGCGCTCTGGTGGTTGAACTAGCGGCTGCACCGAACGCCGAGGCCGCCATGACGAAGTCCAGTCCGTCCCGAAACGAGCACGCCGTCGAAACGGTCGGCGGCAAGAACGTGCTTTTCGTGATGGCCGCCCATGCCGAATATGGCGACGAGCTGAAACGCCGCATCCGCCCGCTGATGACCGGCGTCGGGCCGATCGAGGCGGCGCTTCACACCGGCATCGCGCTGCAGATGCTCGAATCACGAGGCCAGCGGCCCGATCTCGTCGTCTCCCTCGGCTCGGCCGGCTCGCGGACGCTGGAACAAAGCGAGGTCTATCAGGTCGCCTCGGTCTCCTGGCGCGACATCGACGCCTCGCTCCTCGGTTTCACCAAGGGCGTGACGCCGTTCCTCGATCATCCGGTCGAAACGCCGTTGCCGACGCCGATCGATGGCGTTCCGGCTGCCCGGCTCTCGACCGGCGCCGACATCGTGTCCGGGATCCGTTACGACGCCATCGACGCCGACATGGTCGACATGGAGACCTTTGCGGTGCTGCGGGCCTGCCAGCGTTTCGCCGCGCCGCTCGTCGGACTCAGGGGCATCTCCGACGGGGCGTCGGATCTCCATCACTACGACGACTGGGCGACGCTGCTTCACGTTATCGACGCAAAGCTCGCCGGGGCGATCGACCGGCTGGAGACGGCGTTGGAGGCCGCGGCCCCTCGGCCGTGATCGGCTCCCGTAAAGTCCGACCGGCAACGCCCGGGCCGCAATCCCGGGCGCTACCTGGTCATCCCGCCCGGCCCTTACGCCGCCTTCTTGTTGACGCCGCTCTTGCCGAGTTTCGACAGCTTGTCGTCGGTGGCCTTCTCTTCCTCGCGCGTCGCCTCGAGGGTCTTCACCGCATCCTTGTGGCCGAGAACGCCGGCCCAGGAAACGAGGGTGCCGTAGCGGGCGATCTCGTAATGCTCGACCGCCTGGGCGGCGGCGAGCATCGCGGCGTCGAGGGTCTCGGTGTCCTCGACCTCGTCCATCAGTTCCGTCGCCTCGTGCAGGATGCCGACGATGGCGTCGCACTTGACCGCCGACGGCTTCTTGCCGATCGCCGCAAAGACGCTTTCGAGCCGGGTGACGTGTTCCCTGGTCTCCGTCAGATGCGAATCGAACGCTGCTTTGACGTCCTCCGAGCCGGCCTTCCTGGCCATCTTGGGAAGCGCTTTGACGATCTGCTTTTCGGCGTAGTAGACGTCCTTCAGGGTATGCAGGAAGAGTTCTTCGAGATTGGTGACGCTCATGGTCGTTGTCCCGTGGCGGCGGAATTGCCGTGGCGACTCAATGAGAAGCGTGCCACTGCGTTGCCGGCCGTTTTGCCCGGATAAGTGGCTGGCTAGAGGTCGGGACGCGGCGCTCGGAATGCGCTGCGCCTTCTGGACAATGACGCCACTCTTGCCTAAGGCCTCGCCATGACAGCGCACCCCGACACCGTCCTCATCATCGACTTCGGCTCCCAGGTCACGCAGCTGATCGCACGGCGCGTGCGCGAGGCCGGCGTCTATTCCGAAATCGTGCCGTTCCAGTCGGCCGAAGAAGGCTTCCATCGCCTCAAGCCCAAAGCGGTGATCCTCTCCGGCTCTCCGGCTTCCACCGGCGATATCGACGCGCCGCGGGCGCCGCAGGCGATTTTCGAGGCGGGCATCCCGGTCCTCGGCATCTGCTACGGCCAGATGACCATGTGCGTGCAGATGGGCGGACGCGCCGAGCCCTCCGCCCACCGTGAATATGGCCGCGCCTTTCTCGAGATCGAGAAGAACTGCTCGTTGTTCGAGGGCATCTGGCCGGAGGGCACCCGTCACCAGGTGTGGATGAGCCATGGCGACCGGGTGATCGACATGCCGGAAGGCTTCACGATCTTCGCCCGATCTCCGGGGGCGCCCTACGCCGTCTTCGGCGATGAAGAGCGGCGCATGTATGGCATCATGTTCCATCCCGAGGTGGTCCATACGCCCGACGGCGCGAAGCTCCTGTCGAACTTCGTCCACCGCGTCGCCGGCCTGAAGGGCGACTGGACGATGGCGGCCTTCCGCGAACAGGCGGTGGAGGAGATCCGCAAAAAGGTCGGCGACGGCAAGGTGATCTGCGGGCTTTCCGGCGGCGTCGATTCCTCCGTCGCGGCGGTCCTCATCCACGAGGCGATCGGCGACCAGCTCACCTGCATCTTCGTCGATCACGGTCTCTTGCGGATGAACGAAGCCGAGGAAGTCGTCGGCATGTTCCGGGACCACTACAACATCCCGCTGGTCCACGTTCAGGCGCAGGACACCTTCCTCGACGCGCTGGACGGCGAGATGGATCCGGAGGTCAAGCGCAAGACCATCGGCCGGCTGTTCATCGAGACCTTCGAGGCCGAAGCCAAGAGGATCGGCGGGGCCGATTTCCTCGCGCAAGGCACACTCTATCCCGACGTCATCGAGAGCGTTTCCTTCACCGGCGGCCCGTCGGTGACGATCAAGTCGCATCACAATGTCGGCGGCCTGCCGGAGCGCATGAACATGCAGCTCGTCGAACCCCTGCGCGAGCTCTTCAAGGACGAGGTGCGCATCCTCGGCAAGGAACTCGGCCTGCCCGAGCACTTCGTCGGCCGCCAGCCCTTCCCGGGGCCGGGCCTCGCCATCCGCTGTCCCGGCGGCGTGACGCGCGACAAGCTGCGCATCCTGCGCGAGGCGGACGCGATCTATCTCGACGAGATCCGCAAGGCCGGCCTCTACGACGCGATCTGGCAGGCCTTCGCCGTGCTCCTGCCCGTGCAGACCGTCGGCGTCATGGGCGACGGGCGCACCTACGAATTCGTCTGCGCGCTCAGGGCCGTCACCTCGGTCGACGGCATGACGGCGGACTTCTACCCCTTCGACATGGACTTCCTCGGCCAGGCCGCGACCCGCATCATCAACGAGGTCAAAGGCATCAACCGCGTCGTCTACGACGTCACCTCAAAGCCGCCGGGTACCATCGAGTGGGAATGATCCGAGCGAATCCGTAAGGTCGGTGCCGGTCGAACGTTTATCATGGGCGTCGGCCGCCGGTTGTCATGACCAACCCGACCGGTGGCAGTCGCCCCCTTGTGCAGCCCGGAGGGCCGGATCCGCGTGCCGTTGCTGCGAGGTCGCAATGGCGGCGCACGCCATGCCGGGGGCGTCGGCAGACCCGATCATGCACTCTGCAGTGTCGCTGCGGCCGATCAGCGCCGGCGGCAGCGCCAGTTCCAGTCCCGCTTCGGCCCGACGTCGACATGGATCGCGTCGGTGTGGCAGTAGGTGCCGACGCCGCCGCGGCCGGGGAGCGATCGGGCATAGGCCGCGACCGCCAGATGGTCGGCGCCCGGAATGAAGAGGTCGGCCGCCTTGCAACCCATGTGCTGGGAACGCCGGGCGCCGTTGACGCGGCGATTGTGGTCGGGGCTGCGATAGCCCGACGTGATCACCGCCTTGGAACCGAAACGCCGTTCGAGCGCGCGGATCTGCGCGACCAGATCGGCCGGAAAGCACGAGGTCTGAACGTCGTCGCGGGCGACGCGCAGCCCGTTCGGCGACAGCCGCGCGAAGCCGCCGAGCGAGGCGACGCGGTAGGACGTCGACATCACGTCGTCGATGGCATCCGCTTCGTTCGCCGAGGCCTTCTGGCCGATCTCGAAGAGCGAGGAAGGATCGACGCCCGGCAGGTTCTCGATGCCGCCGGGAGCATCGGCGGGCTCGTCCCGCTTCAGGACGATCCGCCGGCCTTTGCTCTTCTCGGCGTTGGCGATGGGCGTGCGCGCCTTTTCCTGGGCGAAGAGCGAGGCGAAGAGCGACTGCTGCGCCGGACGCTCGCCGCGATCCCCGGCGATCGCGTCGCCTTCCGAAACGGTGCCGCCGGCATAGGCGGCGACGGGTCTCGCCGTGGTCATCCGGTCGCGCAAGGTGGCGGCTTCGGCCGCCTGCATAGCCTCGGCGGAAGAGCCGTCGTCGGATGATCGAGGCGCGGTCGGCCGCTGCGGATCGACGGACGCGACCTCTGGCCCCTCCGCATCGGCAGCTTCCGCGACGGCCTCGGCTGCGCTCTCGCCGCCGGCAGCTCCATCGCCCGGCGACGTCGCCTTGCTGGCCGTTGCGCCGGCGAAGCCGAAGGCCGAGGTGTCGTCGACCGCCGAGACGCAAGAGCTGAGGAAGGGCAGGGCCGCAAGAAGGGCTCCCGCAAAGATTGCCGAACCGACCAAGCGGCCCGTGGCGACCGGTGATCTGGCCGTCAACGTTTCCCTCTCCGCAACGGACCGACCCCCGATCCGTCATCCCCCAGGCGCGTGATCGCGCCGATTGACCGTTTCCGGAGACCTTTTCGGCCAGCCGGCATTTCTTTCGTCGTCCCCGATGCCGCCGCTTTCCGATCCCCATCGGAAGCCGCAGGGTCATCCCTGCGGCACGAGGCCATGAGACGTCGGGTTGCTTCGTATGTCCAGAATGTGGCGATACGACGTTTACAACTTTTTCATGAAGATGGCGAGTCGCCGTTACCAGGATCCGGTATTCTGCATCGAGGCCCAAGGTTCGGCCGCGTCCTTCGCCTCGCCTTTCTGCAGGAGCTCGAAGGAGATGCCGTCCGGCGACTTGACGAAGGCCATCCGCCCGTCGCGAGGCGGCCGGTTGATCGTCACGCCGGCGTCCATGAGGCTCTGGCAGGTCGCGTAGATGTCGTCGACCTCGAAGGCGAGATGGCCGAAATTGCGGCCGCCCGAATATTCCTCCGGATCCCAGTTGTAGGTGAGCTCCATCAGCGGAGCCTTGGTTTCCTGAGCCCCCGGCATGTCGCCCGGCGCGGCGAGGAAGATCAGCGTGTAGCGGCCCTTTTCGCTGTCGATGCGGCGGGTTTCGACGAGGCCGAACTTGTTGCAGTAGAAATCGAGGGATTCGTCGATGTCCGTGATCCGGACCATGGTGTGGAGATAGCGCATCATCGCTCCTGAAGTGGGCGGCCTCGTTCGCGCGGACTTTCGGCGTCGCGGCGAGCGAATGCAAGCGGCGTCGGCCAAAGCGTCGTCGCATTGGTTCGAATTCCGGCACCTGCCGCTGTGGGCTCGCATGGTTCCGCCGTCCAATCCCGTCCTTTGTCTCGCCGGCAGGCGACGGCGGCCCGTATCTTAGGGCCGATGGTGCGCCCGCCAAGGGCCTTCGCCGCCCCTGCGGATCGTCGTGCCGCCGATCCGGGACCCTGCCCGGAAGGTGGAGGCGGGCGAGGAATTGCCGCAGTTCGATGGCATGAGGGGCCACGGGGCGATCGGCAGTGCGGCGACGACGACGGAAAGGTTGCGAAAGCATCCGCTGACGGGAGCGTTGCTTCTGCCGATAGAGCCTAATCTAGTGAACGGGAAGAGTTTGGGGATTTTCGGGTGAGACAAGCCATTTTACCCTACGGCCTCTTGCGGTCCATGGCACAGTTAATGCTAAGTTTCATGTTCGCGATTCGGTTGGCGTAGAAGGCGGAACCCCCGAATGCCGGAAAGACTTTCGACACAGATCCGTACCGGTGGTGACGAGGCCGCGAGCGGCGACGTCGGCCTCACCGTCGTTTCCGGACACATCAAATGGTTCGACGCATCGAAAGGGTTCGGCTTCATCGTGCCGGACGATCACGGGCCGGACATTCTGCTCCACGTCACCTGCCTGAGGCGCGACGGCTATGCGGCGGCGCCCGAGGGCGCCCGTCTCGTCTGCGAGATCCAGCGCGGCGAGAAGGGTCTGCAGGCCTTCCGCATCCTCTCGATGGATCATTCGACCGCGGTCCATCCCGCGCAACTGCCGCCCTCGCGCACCCACGTCAGCGTGGTGCCGGAAAGCGACCTGGTCCCGGCCGTGGTCAAGTGGTTCAACCGGACGCGGGGCTACGGCTTCCTCACCCGCGGCGAGGGGACGGCCGACATCTTCGTCCACATGGAGACGCTGCGCCGATACGGATTGTCCGAGCTTCGCCCCGGCCAGGAGGTGATGGTTCGCTTCGGCGCGGGCGACAAGGGGCTGATGGCGGCCGAAGTCCAGGCCATGAACGGCAGCGGCCCGGCGATCCACTGAGCGTCGCCCGCACCCGCCGCGGCGGATCGGGCGGGGAGGGCCGGTATGCCCCGACGGGCCCTCGGGGTGATCGCTTCGCACGCATCCTCTGGCGCGGGGCGGCAAAACCGTGCATGAAAAGGCCGCCGCCGGCGCGCGCGCGTCGGCGGGTCGGGATTGCAGAACGCTGGGGCGCGGGGTCCGAATGAAACCGAAGAAGCTCTTCGCCGGTCTTGCCGCGGCGATCGTCGCGGTCCTTGCGGCGGGCTATCTCGCCTTTGCCGCCGGCGATCTGTCGAAGGCCGTGCTCCACACCAAGGGCGGCGAGCGAAAGATCATGGTCGAACTGGCGTTGACGCCCGAGCAGCGCGAGGTCGGGCTGATGAACCGGTCGCAGATGCCGCAGGACCAGGGCATGCTCTTCCGCTTCGACGAGACGCGAAACGTCGCCATGTGGATGAAGAACACGCTGATTCCGCTCGACATGCTGTTCATGGACGAGAGCGGCGAGATCGTGACGATCAAGACCAACGCCCAGCCGCTGTCGCTTGCCATCATCCCGTCGGGCCAGCCGGTGCGCTACGTGCTCGAACTGAACGGCGGCGCGGCGGCCCGCTACGGCGTCTCGATCGGCGACCGTCTCGAACACGACGCCATTCCGCCGGAGTGACGCCGCCCGCGTCTCCCTGCGGGGACGCGCCGGCAACGGCGCCGCATGGCGATCGGCAAACGCCGCTTCAAAGCTTGACTCGGCGGGCAAAGCTCGGCAGATCGCTGATGGCGAACGGGTCACCCCGTGCGGAGCGTAGCGCAGCCTGGTAGCGCATCTGGTTTGGGAGCTTCGAGGCTTCCGAAAAATCCGCCAGCGATTTCAAGATCATGCGACAATTATTGCGCCTTGCGGGCGCTTGTTCCGGGACTATTCCGGGATTTGGCGTTGAGGCCCTCGAAGAGATCCTCGTCGAGGACATGGGCGTAGCGCATGGTCGAGGTGATCGAGGAGTGGGCAAGCGCCTTCTGGACGAGGGCGATGTCGCGGGTGGCGCGCAGGAGTTTGGTCGCAAAGTCGTGGCGCATGTCGTGGCGGCGAAAGTCGGTGACGCCGGCGTTCTTCAGCGCGGTCTCCTGGCTGCGGCGATAGCCGGTGAGGGTGAGGGGGCGGCGCATGCCCTTTTCGCGGCCGCGCTGGACCTCGTAGGTCCAGACCTCGGGCAGCGGCGACTTCTTCATCTCGCCTTCGATCAGGGCGGCGTCGGCGTCGGAGATCGGCGTCCAGCGCAGGCCCTTGCCCTTGATCCAGACCCTGATCCGTCGCCGCGGCAGGTCGACGTCGAGCTTCTTCAGGCCGAGGGCGGCGGCGAGGCGGAGGCCCCGGCCGAGGAGGAATGCGGTGAAGGGGTGGAAATCCGCGCGCAACTCCCGCCAGAAGGCGGCCGCCTCCTCGTCGGTCAGCTCGCGCTCGCGGGGCGCGGCCTCGCGGCGGCGGAGCTTCGGCCAGTCGATCCTGTGGGGTTCGCAGCCGACGCCCCAGACGCGGGCGGCTCTGGTCATGACGGCGCGCATCGGCTCGATGACGTTGCGGTTGACGGTGGCGCCGGAGACGAGCTTCGGGTTCTTCCTGCCGTGGGTCTCGGCGGCGCGTCTGAGGACGGCCTCGGCGATGTCGTTGGCGGTGATGTTGGCGAGGCGGCGATCGCCGCCGATCAGGCGCTCGCAATGCTGCAGGCCGATGACCGTGTCGAGGCCGCCCGGCTTGTCGGCGAGAACCTCGCGGGCGTAGCGCTCGATCGCCTCGGTCAGGGTGAGGTCGTCGTTCGGCCCGCTTCTGAGGACGCGGCGGCGCTCCTTCGCTTCTGCCGCTTCAGCCGCTCTAACAGTTCGCTCCCCTGTCGACCCGTGAAAGCGACGACGTTCGCCGTGGATCTTGACGGTGAAATCGAAGTGGAAATAGGGCGTCTTGAAGTTGCCGTCCTTGTCTTTCGGCCGGTAGACGGACATGCGGCGTCCCTTTTCAGATAGGCCTCGATGTCCTCGCGGGCATAGACCCGGCGCCGGCGGCGGAGGCGAAAGGCGATGTTCCCCTCTTCCCGCTCGCGGCGCAAGCTCGCCGGCGAAAAGCCGATGATCCGGGCGGCCTCGGCCTCGGAGACCAGCGGACCGGCGGCGAAGGCTGCGTCGAGGCTGGCGAGGAGGGAGGGCGGGAGGTCAGGCATCGCCGCCGCCGTGGCTGATCGTCGGCGCGGCGCCTCCATCCTTTTCCCGCCGGATGGCGTCGGCGATGCTTCGAGCCGCAAAAACCTCGTCATGCCACGAAGACTCCAGCCATTGTTCCGCAATCTCCGCAGCCCTCTCCATCCCCTCAGCCCTAGCGGCAGCAAGGCGGGCGTCGGAAGTGCGGTCTTTGAGTATAGCCTCTGCGATAGGGTCTGTTTGGTCGGCGTTTGGCGTCTCGGTGTTGCACGCCTCTTGTGCAGCAAGCCACGCCAGCGTCATGACGTCCTGCGGGATCTCGTCAGCCATGGTCTTCGCCCTCCTTGCTGGTGAGGGCGGCGAGGCCTAATGCGGTGAGTGAGTAAACCCTGACAGTGTAATCCGGGCCTTTCCCCATTGAAGGATGTCGCTCGGTCCACTCACGACGGAGTTCAACCAATCCCTTGCGTTCTAACGATTTCGCAACCCGTAGATTGTCAGCGTGACCTCGCGCAAACTGACGTTTATCACCAATGATATTCAATTCGCGGCGCTGCTTTTTCGTCAGCTTCACCTTATCGCTCCCTTGCTGGCGAGGGCGGCGTCGATTTCAGCGAGAACGTCCTGCGCTGCGTGATCCCCTCGGTCACTGACGATCTCACGCGCGGCCATCAGCGCCTTCTCCGCCCGATCCAGCCGGGCAAGGGCGTCTTCGTAATCCCTTTGCATGCTGGCAAACGGGCCGCATGGTTCCGAGAAGTCTTCGATGCAGCAGTTGCTTTCGATGGCGCCCTCGCTGTCCTGCTGAAGACATGCGAGGATGCGGCGCTCGGCCTCCAGAATGATGATCTCGACGACCTCGATGGTCGGCCGTTCCCAGTTCTGTTGAGCGACGACGCCAGCAACATCCTCCAGCATCGTGATCGGGAGCGTCCAGCCTTGACTGCTCTGGTCTGATGGGGCGCGATCCAGAGGTTTGACACGCGCCGGCTGGTCGAGGCTGGCGGCGGCAAACCCCGACAGCGCGAAGTCGCGATAGGTGTCCTTCTCGACGTCGAGGGCGTTGAGCATCCACTGATCCTGGGGATGCCATTCGGTATGGCCGAACCAGACCCGCTCGGGGATGATCGTCCGGTCCGCCGTCTCGCCGCGCCAGTTCGTGTAGCGCAGCGTGATTGCCAGCGGTTTCGTCTTCTCACTCATGCTGCCTCCGGCGGCTTGAAGGTCGCGGGCGGGCCTCATCGCGGATTCCTCCGGTCAAGGCCGCAGGCGACGAGGGCGCGGAAGAGAAGGTCGTAGACGCCGCGGCGGGTGCGGTGGTGGCCGGTGACAAGGGCGGTGATCAGCTTTTCGTCCTCGCCGGCGATGGCGCCGTTCAAAGCGGCGTCGTCGCTGGTCACGCGGCCCTTCTTCCAAGCCGCGCGCAGCGCGCCAGCAAAAGGCGGCGTCTTTTTCAGGGCAACGGCGTAATCCGCCGTGCCGTCGAGGCGCGTCGCGACATTGGCGATCTCCATGATGCCGATCGTGCGGGCGCGGGCTTCATCGCCGCCGGGCAGGAGGTCGAAGGTCACGCGGATCATCGGACAATCCCCCGATAGGCTGTGAAGCGCTCCTGGTCGGCGGTGTCGACCGCGCCGAGGCGGGCGTTGCCGGTGGCGAGGCCGAGGAGGAACAGGAGGGCGGCGAGTGTGAGCGCGCCGGTGCGGCGAGTGGCGCGGGCGGTCATTCTGCTGCCTCGATCATGCCGGTCTCTGCGAAACGTTCGATCCGAGGGCGCCCGTTGGCAACGTTCCGAACATTGATCCAGACGCGGCCGTAAACGGCATCGGCAGTCGAGACATCGCCACCAAACAGTCTGATCGTTGCCTTCACGATCTTCGGGCGGCGCATCACGACGTCCAGATCGTCGAACGTCGGAGCGCTCGCCACGTCCGGGTCCTTCATCACCTCGGAAATCTGCGACCCGGTGACGACACAGTGGCCGAGATCTCGCGCTGTCTCGGCAATGAACGCGGCGTCGGTGAACGGAACCATCATGCAGCCCTCCTGATAGCGCTTTCGGTTGCGGCAATGGGTGGTAGGAACGGTGCGGCGAGGTCGTGATCGGCGACGCAGAGACGGCCGAACCTGTTCAGCCATGCGGCCCAGAACATTTCCTCGATCATCCGCTGCATCACCGCCTCCCCGGCGGTGTTGCGCTCTTCCTGGGTGCGGGCGTCCATCACGCCGCCTCGGCCGGAATGAGCTTCCCGCCTTCGCAACGGTACAGGACGCCTGCCTTGATGCCGTCCTTGCCGGTCACGCCGAACGCCGCGTCGAAATGCGCGTAAGTCGAGCCGTTCCATCGAATTTCGTGGATGCAGAGAACGCACCCGTCCTTGTCGGCGCGAACGCGAACGTCTTCGCCGGTCGCCATGGAGCTTGAGGCGTCGCCGGACGTGGCCGCCGTGCTCCGGTCGCCGGACGTGGCCGCCGTGCTCCGGTCGCCGGACGTGGCCGCCGTGCTCTGGTAGCCGGACGTGGCCGCCGTGCTCCGGTCGCCGGACGTGGCCGCCGTGCTCCGGTCGCCGGACGACGTCTGATCCGCCTTCATCGCCTTCACCTTGGCGAAGACGAAATCTATTCCACGACGGATAATCTCCGGCAGCGCCACTTCAGCCTTGATGGTGATTTCGGCCGACGCGATCTTGCTGTCATCGTCATGTCGGCAGAGCGAGCCGCGCTGATCGACATCGGCGAAGACCGAAGTCGCAGCCGGGTAGTACCAGAACACCTCGAACGGGTTGCCCTCAATGGCGTGAAAGCCGGCGCGGCAAGCCTCGACATGTCCATCGTGCTTGTAGGTCTCGCCGATCGCGTACTGAAACCCGCGACAGGTCCAGTCCTTGTTGAAGCCTTTGATCGCCGTGACGACCTCTTCGGCTGCCGCTTCCGACACTACTGCGGTTTCTGTTGTCTTCTTTACCATTTGCCTGATCTCCGTTGCATGGCCTTCAGTGCTCGGCGCCCCTGACGCGCCGAGTGGAGAAGGTCACGCCGCCTCGGCCGCGCGGGGCTGGGTGCGGACGACGAAGAAGGGCTCGCTCTCGCGGTCGAAGACAGCGACGACGTCCTTGCCAAAGCGGTTTTCGAGCCCCTTGCGGTCGAGCGTCTTGCGGCTCTGCAGGGCGATGGTGGCGATAAACTCGTCGCCTCCGACTGCATCGCGCTCGCCGGCCATGTCGATGATCTTGGCCTTGAGCGCTTTCTCACGCTCCTGCAGCTCGGCGATCTTGGCCTTGACGTCGACCAGCTCGTCGACAGGGTGGCGGTTCGTCTGTGGCATTAGGCGGCTCCATCGGTTTGGGTGTCTCGATGAGCCAACAAATACGCTTCGTATTAACAGCAGTCAATACCGATCGTATGAAAAAATGCGATGCGTATCAGATTGCGGTGATGCGGCCTCGGACGCGGCCGATGATCCGCGCTTCCCCCTCGACGACCTCGTAGGGCTCGTAGTGCGGATTGCGGCTCGACAGGCGCAGGCGGACAGGCTCCGAGCCGCGAACGACATCCACCAGCTTCACGACAAGGCCAAGGCCATCGTGAACAAGGAAGGCGCCGGGCGGACTAGGGCGCGTGTCCGAAAGATCGACGATTACACGATCGCCGGGGAAGAGTGAGCCGGGCGCATAGGCGTTGTCGGGATTATAGCCGCTATCGCCGGTGACCTCGATCACGGCCGCGCGGCTGGCGGTCATCCGCAGTTCCGAGCGCAGATAGTCGTCGGGCAGGCCCCATCGGCTGCGGATCACGTCGGCCGAGATGATGACCTGGCCGGATGTCGCCGCCATCTCTCCGCCGGCCATGCCGCCGCCGCCGGCTCCGGCGCGGATGTCGATCTCCGGCACGCCTGCGGAAGCAATCTCAGTCTGTCGAGCAACGCCAAAGAGCAGCCATTCCGGCGTCGTCTTGAAGCGCCGGGCATAGGTCACGGCATCGTCCGGCCCGTAGGCGCGCGTACCGTTCTCGTGATGGGTATAGGTCGGAATGCCGACGCCCATCGACCTCGCCGCGTCGGCCACGCTCGCAAAATTCGCCGCTACCCGAGCCGAGCGCAACCGCGCCGCCCGATCTTCCTTCGTATCGCTCATCCGATACGCTTCGCAGCTTTTTTAATACGGCGGGTATTGACGCGCATAAATACGCAGCGTATTTGTCTCCTCACTGAAACCGGAGAGGCGAGATGACCGGCAGCGAAGTTTCCATGACAGGCAAGCAGGTGAAAGCGGTCCGCACTGCGCTGGGCGAAAGCCAGGCGAAGTTTGCCGCGCGCCTCGCGGTCAGTCAGCCGGTCATCCATCGTCTCGAGAAGCGTGGCGGCGAAGTGCTGCGTGGCCCGGAGATCATTCTCATTCATCAGATTGCTGTCGAGCATGGCCTGATCCGTGATCCGGCCGGAGCTGTCGCAGCATGATCGCCGCACTCGCCCTTTCAGCCTCCGCGTTCTGCGCCGGATCTGCGCTCGTCATGCTTTTGTTTGAAACGCGGCGAGGCGGGTCGGCTCTCGCCTCCCGCTCTCCGCTTTCTGATTTCGGCGACGATCGTTCCCGCGATCTCTCCGATGCTTCTCGGCCCCGTTTCGCTGCTCTGCGTGGTGGGCCTCTGGCAGTTGGCAATCTCTCGCTCCGTTCTGGTGTGTCCGTCCATGTCCGAGACATTGGCACGGAGAACCAAGCATGGCGTGCGGAGAAACTAAGTATCCGGTACGGAAAATGACCGCCGCAACGAAACAGTACATCGATCGCATGATCGCGATGGAAAGTCGCGGGTGGGGCGATCAGAAGAACGCAATCGAACGACTGGCGAGACGCTACGGGCTGCCGTTCTGGTCTCTAGAACACGCCAGGACGCGGGCAAAGACATTCCGAGACGACTTCGCGGCCATGGTGCGCACCGCGTACCTCGCCGAGTGCGAGCGCCAGATCGTCGCTTTGCAGAACGAAATCGCCGCCGAGCGCGCGAAAGGTCGGATCGATGCTCTGGAAGATTTTGAGATTGAGGCTGCGGCTTTGGCTGAACGCCTTGCTGCGGCGCGACAGGGCTCGCTTCCGCGAGCGCGATGAAACCGAAGGAGACCCAACGTGAAGCGTTCTCTGGCCGTCATTGCCGGCATTTCCATTCCATCCGGGCACGACGAGGTTGTCGCGTTGCTGCGCAGCAATGACCTCGCAGTCGAGCCCGTCGTCGACACGATCCTCGGCAACGTCACGTTCGAGAAGTCGTGGATTGGCGACATCTTTTCTCACCACACCATGCGCCGGGTCGCTCGCGACTTCGTAGAGCGTGTGAAGGTCGAGATCATCAGTTCGGAGAATGAGGGAGGCCAGCGCACCGGTGTGGCCCAACATCAAGTTGCCTCTCCATTCTCCGATGCGCAGCGGGACCATTTGAAATTTGCCACCCAGCGAACCTCTGTCCCGTCGCGCCCTCTTCTGTCACCGTCTCGGCGAACCTCGCTGCCCGGCTCGGCATGGCGCAAACCGTGACCAACCCATCCGCTTCAGCGGGCGGGCGAGACCCAACGGCATGTGAAACCCTACGTGGCTTTGTCTCGCCCGCATTTTTGGAGGCCGCAGAGTGACTGCGGCGCTCGCCAAGACCGGAGCCCGGAGACGGGGGATCGGTGAGCCGGGCGAGGGGGCGGCGGATGCCGTCGCTCCTTCCCTGCCGGTGTCCTTCACGATCCCGACGCCTCCGAGCGCGAACCACTTGTTTCGCAATGTGAAGGGCGTCGGGCGGGTCAAGGCGAAACACTATGAGGACTTCCAACGCATGGCCGTCGCCGCCGTGCGCCGGCAGAAGGTTCCGTCCTTCGACGGCCGCGTGATTCTCGTGTTCGGCATCGAGCGCATGGATGACCGGTCGGACATCGATAATCGGCTCAAAGGCGCGATCGACGCGCTCGTGGTGGCCGGCATCATTCAGGACGACCGGTTCGTCACCGCGCTCTGGGCAGCATGGCTGCCGCCCGCGAACGGACTGACGCACGTCATCATCGCGCCGGCCACGGAGCCGCTGCGCGTCGAGTTCAGGCCCGCGACTTCCGGCGCGTGCGGGTCCTGGTTCTTAGCGCCGTCGAACGAAGGAGATCACGATGGCCATCAGCCTCAGTGATTTGCGCACCGTGCGGGCCGACAAGCCTCCGCGCGTGCTCATCTACGGCAACGAGGGCGTCGGCAAGACCACGCTCGCGTCCGAATTCCCGAACCCCGTCTTCCTGCAGGCAGAGGAGGGCACGCCGGGCGAACTCGAGCTGTCGTCCTTCGGCACCCTGCCGACCTTCGGCGCGGTCATGGAGGCGATGGAAGCGCTCTACAACGATGAGCACGACTTCAACACCGTCGTCGTCGACAGCGTGACCGCGCTGCAGCGGCTGATCTTCGTCGAGACCTGCCGGCGCGGCGACGAGTACGGCAACGCGAAGGCCCGGATCGAGGATTTCGGCTACGGCAAGGGCTACGTCAACGCCAAGGTTGTGCTGCGGGAGTTCCTGGAGGGCTGCGATCTCCTGCGGCGCGACCGCGGCATGGCGATCGTCCTCATCGCCCACAGCGTCGTCACGACGTTCAACGATCCAGAGACGGCGAGCTACGACCGCTACGAGATCGACCTCCACAAACAGCTGCTCGGCGAGGTGACGCGCGATCTGGACGCGATCCTGCTCCTCAAGAAGCCGGTGAAGACCGAGGAGGAGAAGAAGGGCTTCAACGGCACCCGCACCCGCGCGTCCGGTGCAGCCACCGTCGTCCTGATGCACCCGATCGGCAAGCCGGCCTTCGTCGCCAAGAACCGCTACGGCATGCCCGAGAGCCTGCGCTTCGATCGCGGCAAGGGCTTCGAGGCGCTGGCCGGCTACTTCCCGAATTGGACCGAAACCACCGCGACGGCCAAGGCCGCGGCGTAAGGAGCAACGAACATGGTCAACATCGCAGGAAGTTACGACGAGCAGGCCGAGGCACAGGGCGAATTCGAGCCCATCCCCGCCGGCGATTATCGTGCCAAGATCATCGAGGCGTCGATCGAAGACGTGTCGCCCAACGACGACAAGGGTCGGTGCCTCAAGCTGACGTGGCAGATCGAAACGGGCACGCACGACGGTCGTCTCATTTGGCAGCGGCTCAATCTGTGGGCCAAAAACTTCAAGAGCAAGAAACCGAATAAGACGGATGCGCAGGTTCTGCAGGAATCCATCTCAATCGCCAACTCGCAGTTCGCCGCGATCCGGCAGGCCTGCGGCAAGCCGATCGTGCAGGACACGGACGAGCTTCTGCACATCCCCTGCACGATCCGGGTGAAGCTCCGGAACGATCCGCAGTACGGCGCGAGCAACGAGGTCGGCAGCGTTAAGCCGGTGGCCGGCGCCGGGCCTACGCAAGGAGGCGGCGCGCCGCAGCGCTTCACTCCGCCGGCGAACAGCGCGCCGCAGCAGTCGTCTAACGGCTGGCCGAAGCGCAACACCGCGTGACGCGGCGGCCGGGCGGGTCCTGAGATTGGCGTCCTAGCCCGCCCGGCACTCTCCCACCCCGACACGAAACTCGCATCGCGAAGGAGGCTTCTGCGATGACAGGAAATCTTTGCCCAGAAAAGGGCAAGCGCCCGAGCCGCACCGGCTGGCTCAAGAACCCCAAGATGGCGCGCAAGGGTGAGACAATCGGCGGCGGCTGGTTCGTCTTCCGCCGCGGCGACGACACCCGCCGCATCCGGCCCGCCTGGTGGCCGTTCGAATATGGCAGCCGTGAAGAGGCCGCCGCCGAGGCGCGCCGGCTCGCCACGCTCAATCCCGGATACCGCTTCGATGTGGTCGGTGTCGCCGACAGCTTCACGATCGCGGCCGTGGCGCGGACGGCGGAGGCGGCGTGATGGCTCGCTTCATCGTCTCCTACACGTTCCACGCCAGTGCGAGCGACTCGATAGAGGCTGCCTCAAAAGAGGAGGCGGAACGTCTCGTCTCTGAGCGCATCGAAGCCGACGATTTCCAGCTCGACGCCGATGAGATCGACGATGTGGATTTCTCCGTTCAGGAGTTCCACCCGGTCACGCGCGACGGCAAGCAGATGTGGACGACCCACGTCCGCGATGGCGACACGCCGGGACATGTGGAGGCCGGCCAATGACCTCCCGCTCAATCTGGTGCTGCGGCTGCGGCGCCGAGGTCTCCGCTTGTCTGACGGACGGCGGAGAGGTCTATCCGCATCGCCGTGACTTGGCCGACCTGCCGTTCTGGAAGTGTGACGGCTGCGGCAACTTCGTCGGCTGTCACCACAAGACGAGGAAACGAACGCGCCCGCTCGGCTGCATCCCGACGCCCGAGATCAAGAACGCGCGGCAGCACATTCATCGGCTGATCGACCCGCTTTGGAAGAGCGGAGCGATGTCGCGTCGGGGCGTATACACGGCAATTGCCGACGTTCTCGGCATCCCGGAATTCCACACCGCCGAAATCCGATCTGTCGAAGAGGCGCGTCGTGTCTATGCGGCAGCGCAGTCGATCGCGAAGGAGGCCGCCTGATGGTCGCGCTTCCTTCCACCGCCATCTCGCCGACCATCGCGGCGATCGATGCGCATTATGAGGCGCATCAGGACACGAAGCATAATCAGCGCCTGACTGGCCGGATGCTGGCGGCTGAATGCGATCGTCGGATCTGGCTCGAGTTCCGATGGGCGGCGGAGCCTGCATCGTTTCCGGGATATATCGTCCGCGCCAATTTGCGGCGTGACGATGCCATCCAGGACGTCGTTCAAGCGTTAATCAGCCTTCGGATCTCCGTCCCTGATCTGGTCGTCGATCTCGTCGACCGGAAGACGCTTCGCGAGTTTCAGATCACCGCGATCGACGGTCATTTCGTGCAGAAGGTTCACGGAATGATCTCTGGGCTAATCGAAGCCCCGAAACGCGTGCATCTACTCTACACCGACAGACAGCGAGAGAAGGCGTTCAACCAGATCAGAAAAATGGGCCTCGCCGAAGCGGCTCCGGCCCGGATGCCCGCCATCCAGATCGGCATGCACTTCTTTGGCTTGGAGCGAGCATTTTACGTCGTCGAGAACAAGGACTCGAACGAGCTTCACGGCGAGCGCATCCGCTATGACGCGGCTCATTGCTACGCTCTGATGGCACGGGCGGATCGCGTCGTCGAAGCGTCGCGACCTCTGCCAAAAATCAGCGATGAACCGGATCACTGGATCTGCAAACGCTGTCCTTCGCATCCCGTCTGCCACGGCGGCGCCTTCGCACTCCGAAACTGCCGGACGTGCCTCCATAGCACTCCTGTCCCTGGCGGCGACGCGAAGTGGTGGTGCGAGCGCGACGGCCGCGAGCTGTCGATCGACGATCAGCGGGCCGGCTGCGGCAAGCACCTGTTTTTGCCCGATTTGGTTCCCGGAGATCAAGTCGACGCGGCCGAGGACGGATCGTCGGTCACGTACCGCATGCCGGACGGGTCCGAGTGGATCGACGGGAGGGCTGCGTGACCTCCTACCGTTTAAACGCCGAATGCCTTGAATGCGGGCGCCGTTTCACGCGCCTGCCGTTCCAGGCCCGCGAGTTCTGCTCGGCACAGTGCCGGCAGGGCTGGAACAACCGTCGCCTCCAGCGCGGCGCCGAGCTCTACGACCTCTACATGGCGCACCGCTTCGAACGGGCCGATGCGAAGGCGCTCGGCGTGTTCCAGGCCATCAACCGTCTCGCGTCCGACTTTAGGGCCGAGGACCGGGAGCGCCGGGCCGGGCGCCGCTCATGGCGCAAGCCGCGCGCGGTCATCGCCGAGCGGCCGTACCTCAAGGCAATCGCAACACAGGTGAGGGCAGGACGATGAAGCTCGTCACGACTGCAAACGATCTCCGTGCCGCCCTGGCAACCGTCAAGCCGGCGGTGACGAAGTGGGCGACGATCCCGATCCTGCAAACCGTCCTGTTCGACGGCGCAAAGGTCGCGGCGACCGATCTCGACATGACCATCGAGACGAAGGTGGCGGCGAGCGAGGCGAGGGGCCGGGCCTGCATCTCGTTCCGACCGCTGGCGGCGCTGTGCCGGCATCTGCCGGCGGACGAGGTGATCACGATCGAGGCGAAGGGAACGACGGCGACGATCCGGTTCTCGTCCGGCATCTACAACCTCCCATCGCTGCCGGCGGACGACTTCTCGACGATGGCCGGGCCGGAAGCCGAAGCGAAGCCCTTGGACGGTGAGGCTTTCGCCAAGGCGCTCCGGTTCGTGGCGCCGTTCATTTACGGCGAGGACATCCGATACTACCTCAGGGGCGTCTGCCTCAGCGCGGATCGCGATGAGAATTTCGGCCTTTTCGCGACGGACGGCCATCGGCTCGCCTTCCACCCGCTCGAATATCCGGCTGACTGGCAGGGGATGATCGTCCCGCACTATGCCGTGGCCGCGCTGCTCAAGATGCCGCCGGTCAAGACGGCCGCTATGCGCGGCGCGAAGGCCCGTTTCGACTGCGGCAGCGTCACCCTGACGACGAAGCTGATCGACGGCACCTTCCCGGACTGGCGCCGCGTCGTGCCGGCGATCGAGCCGGGCGCTCCGGCCATCTCACTCGACGTCGCGGAGACTTCGGCGGCGCTGCGGCGGATTGGCATGGCGAGGAAAGATCGCGGCGTCCCGCTGACGATCGCCGCCGACAGGCGCGGCGTCGTTGCGCAGATGGGTGGCGAGTATTCCGAAGCGCAGGCCGTCGAGCGGCTGACGAGGGCGCGGTGCGATGCAGACGCCACGGCAGTGACGTCGTTCAACCCCGCCTATCTACGCGACATCCTGGGCGTCCATCGCGGCGCGGAGACGGTGCGGCTCTGGCCGAGCCATGACGGCCCGATGATCGTCCAGCAAGGCGAGGCCGATGCCTTCGCCGTGCTGATGCCGATGCGCGGCGGCGACGATGCGCGCGCTACTGCGGCTCTTGAAGAGTGGGCGCCTGAGGCTGCGCCGCTTCGGGAGGCGGCAGAATGATGGCGACCCCATCCATGCGCGTTCTCGTCGCCTGCGAATTTTCCGGCACCGTGCGCAATGCGTTCCTCGATCGCGGACACGATGCATGGTCCTGCGACCTTCTGCCGAGCGAGGACGGCAGCAATCGGCATATCAGAGGCGACGCCCGCGACATCCTTGAAGACGGCTGGGATTTGCTCATCGTCGCGCACCCGCCGTGCACTCGCCTCTGCAACAGCGGCGTCCGCTGGCTTTCGTCTCCGCCCCCGGGGCGGACGCGCGCCGAAATGTGGGCCGAGCTTGAGGAAGGCGCCGCGCTGTTCTCAGCGTTCTGGAACGCCCCGATCGAGCGCATCGCGGTCGAAAACCCGGTCATGCACCGGCACGCCAAAGAGCGGATCGTGAACTACGCCGAACCGGCTCAGTCGGTGCAGCCATGGCAGTTCGGCCACGGCGAGACGAAGCGCACCTGTCTGTGGCTCAAGAACCTTCCGAAGCTGACGCCGACCAACATCGTCGAGGGGCGCGCGCCGCGGGTGCATCGCATGTCGCCCGGGCCGGACAGGTGGCGCGAACGGTCGCGCTTCTTCACCGGCATCGCCGAGGCCATGGCTGACCAGTGGGGCGGATATACCGTCGAGCAGATCGCGAGGGCAGCATGAGCGACCTCTCCGCCTATCACGACCTGATCGCGCGCAAGGCGGTGGCGTTCCGGCCGCAGGGTTTCACCTCGTTCGACGAGGCCGAACTTCCGGACTGGATGTTTCCGCACCAGCGGCACGGCACGGCGTTCGCGCTGCGCGCCGGAACGGCAGCGCTGTTCTACGATACCGGCCTCGGAAAGACCGGCATGGCGCTCGCCTGGGGCGACGAGGTGGTTCGTCGGACCAACAAGCCGGTCTTGATGCTCGCGCCGCTTGCCGTCGCTGCGCAGCACGTCGCCGAGGCCGAACGCTTCGGCATCGTAGCCGCTCAGTCCCGCACCGGCGCCGCCCCGGTCGATCCGAAGATCGTCGTGACGAACTACGAGCGGCTCGACAAGGTGAATCCGGAACTGTGGGGCGGCGTCATCCTCGACGAGTCGTCTATCCTCAAATCCTTCACTGGCAAGACGACGCGCAAGCTGATTTTGACATTCGAGCGCACGCCATATCGCCTCGCCTGTTCCGCCACCCCGGCGCCGAACGACCATACCGAGCTAGGTCAGCACTCCGAATTCCTCGGCGTGATGCATAGCCCGGAAATGCTCTCGCGTTGGTTCATCGCGGACCAGACGAACATGGGACGCTACCGGCTCAAGAAGCCGGCCGTTCGGCACTATTGGGACTGGGTGGCGAGCTGGGCACGCTGCGTCTCGAAGCCGTCCGATCTCGGACTGTCCGATGCCGGTTTCGAGATGCCGCCGCTGAACATGCACCGGCACCTCGTCAGTGCCGATCGCGGCATCGACGCCGGCGAGGAGAAGACGGGGCAGGGCATGCTGTTCCGCATCCCCGATCTGTCGGCAACTTCCGTCCATCGCGAAAAGCGGCTGACGACCGCGGCGCGTGCGGCGAAGCTGGCCGAGATCGTCACTGCCGAGCCGGCAGAGCCGTGGGTGATCTGGGTCGAGACGGATTATGACGCCGACGCGGTGAAGGAGGTCCTGCCGGATGCCGTTGAGGTGCGCGGATCGATGCCGATCGACAAGAAGGAGGAGAGGCTCCAGGGGTTTGCCTCCGGCGCGATCCGGATCCTCCTGACCAAGCCGTCGATCGCAGGCTACGGGCTCAATTACCAGCACTGCGCCCGGCAGGCATTCATGGGGCTCTCGTTCTCCTATGAGAGCTTCTACCAAGCTGTCCGCCGGTGCTGGCGCTTTCGCCAGACGCGCCCGGTCGACGTGCATGTCATCTGCGCCGACACCGAGGACGCGATCTGGCAGGTGGTCAGCCGAAAGGCCGGCGATCACGACGCAATGAAGGCCGAAATGGCCGCCGCAATGGCGCGCGTCGCCCTGACTTCCCGAACCCTTCAGACCTATCAACCCGAGATGGAGGCCGCGCTTCCCGCGTGGATGCTGCCATGAAAGTTCTCGACAAAGCTCAAGGCGACGGATGGGCCGCCTACAATGCCGACACGGTTGAATTCACCGCCGGCATGCCATCCAACTCGATCGACTTCAGCGTCTACTCTCCGCCGTTCTCGTCGCTCTACATCTATTCGGAGAGCGAGCGGGACATGGGCAATGTCTCGTCGCACGACGAGTTCTTCGAGAGCTATCGGCCGCTGATCCGCGACAAGCTGCGCGTGACCCGGCCGGGGCGCCTGACGGCGATCCACGTCAAGGATCTGGTCTACTACTCGAACAGCAGCGCCAAGGGCGATCGCGGCCTCTACCACTTCACCGGCGACTGCATCCGTCATCACGTCGATCTCGGCTGGACCTTCCATCGCCTGATCACGGTCGAGCGCTGCCCGGTCAAGGAAATGCAGAAGACGAAGGCGGACCGCCTTCTCTACAAGCATTTCCGCGAGGACGCTGCGCGGACCGGCGGCGGCATGCCGGAATACATCGCCGTGTTCCGAAAGTGGGCGGATGGAATGACCGACACCGATCCAGTTCTGCATCCGCCGGCAGAATTCCCGCTCGACGTCTGGCAGGAATGGGCGAACCCAGTGTGGCGCGGCTTGCCCGAAACGGACGTTCTCAATGTCGGCGCGAAATCCGACGAAGAGCGCCACCTTTGCCCCATGCCCCTCAACCTGACGAGGCGGCTCGTGCTCCAATACACGAACCCGAACGAGACGGTCTATTCGCCGTTCCTCGGCATCGGCAGCGAGGGGTACGTGTCAATCCGGCACGGCCGAAGGTTCATCGGCACCGAGCTGAAGCCGGAATACTTTCGTCGAGCGGTGCACAATCTGAAGGAGGCGGAGGGCAACCGCCTGGTCGGCGACCTTCTAGCGGGAGCGACGGCATGATCAGGAACGCAATCATTAAGCTGGCGCCTCGCCTGATTGCGATGGCTTCCAAACGTCCGCCGAACGTCGAAATCGGCGGTCGCCGCGATCCATACCTTCGCCGATGGTTCCTCATCCCGCGCAATCGATGGTTCAACGTCTACCTGCACGAGTTCTGCCGGTCCGACGACGACCGAGCGCTTCATGATCATCCGTGGTGGAACCTGTCGATCCTTCTCCGGGGGCAGTATGTCGAGCACACGATATCGGACGGCGGCATTAACGTTCGAACGCGCCGCGTGGCTGGCGATATCAAGTTCCGAAAGGCCAGCGCCGCCCATCGCATCGAACTGACCGACGGCCATTGCTGGACGCTATTCATCACCGGGCCGCGCTTGCGCGAATGGGGGTTCCACTGCCCAAAGGGTTGGGTGCCGTGGCGCGTATTCACATCCGGCCCGAACGGCGAGACCGTCGGCCGCGGTTGCGGGGAGGATGACCATGTTTGAGCTTCGCCCGTACCAGCGCGCCTCTCTCGACGCCCTCTACAGCTACTGGGACTGCGGCGGCGGTAACCCGCTCGTGGTCCTGCCGACAGGCGCCGGCAAGTCGCTCGTCATCGCGAAGCTCGTCGAAGAGGTGATGGAGCAGTTCGATATCCGCGTCGCCATCGTGACGCATTCCAAGGAGCTGATCGAGCAAAACTTTCAGGAGCTTCTGCGGCTATGGCCGAGCGCGCCGGCGGGCATCTACTCGGCCAGCGTCGGGCGTCGCGACAGCCATGCGAAGATCCTGTTCTGCGGCATCCAGTCGGTATGGCGGAAGGTCGATCTGATCGCGCCTCGGCAGCTCGTCATCGTGGACGAGGCGCACCTCATCCCGCGCAACTCGGCGACCATGTACGGCAAGTTCTTCGAACGGATGCGCGACATCACGCCGGATATGCGTGTCTGCGGCCTGACGGCGACGCCCTATCGCCTCGACAGTGGCCGGCTGGACAGCGGCGCCGACGCGATGTTCGACAAGATCGTCTACGAGGCAAGCGTCATTGACCTGATCGAGGGCGGGTATCTGTCGCCGCTGATCAGCAAGGCGAGCGCGGCGCAGGTCGATCTGTCCAAGGTGTCGGTGCGGGGCGGGGAGTTTCTGCCGGCGTCGCTTGAGGCCGCCTCCATGGCCGGCGATCTCGTTGACCGGGCCGTCTCGGAACTCGTCGCCTACGGTCAGGGCCGCAAGGCGTGGCTGGCGTTCTGCTCGGGCATTGGACACGCCAATGCCGTCAGAGACGCGATCCGGGCGCGCGGCGTCACCGCCGAGACGGTCGACGGCACGATGGATAAAGGCCAGCGGGAGAGCGTCATCCGGCGCTTCCGCAATGGCGAGATCCGCTGCCTAACTTCGGTCAACGTGCTTTCGATCGGCTTCAACGTCCCGCATGTCGATCTGATCGCGCTGATGCGAGGAACGCAGTCGACCGGCCTCTACGTCCAGCAGGTGGGCCGTGGGTTCCGCAGGGCTCATGGCAAAAAAAACGCCCTGATCCTCGACTTCGCCAACGTGATCCGGATGCACGGCCCGATCGACGCCGTGTCGGTTCTTCCGACAGGATCCTCTTCCGGTGAGGAGAAAGCCACCGTCTCCGATGTGCGCGCAAAGGAATGCCCGGAGTGCGAAAGCCTCGTCGCGCTGAACGCCAGCCGGTGCCCGCATTGCGATCACGAATGGCCGCGTGAGGAGAAGCCGAAGCACGAGGCCGAGGCGGACGGGACCGCCGGCATCCTCACCACGGAGCGCGTGCCGCCGCAGATGATCCCGGTTGTCGACTGGGAATTGAAGCGGTGGACCAAGGCGGGCGCGCCGGACAGCATCCGTGTCGACTACCTGGCCGGCCTGCAGCGCTATCCGGAGTGGGTGTGTCCGGAGCACGGCGGCTATGCCGGTCACAAGGCTTCGGAGTGGTGGGCGGCCCATGGCGGCGCCGCTCCGTTCCCGAAGACGGCCGACGAGGCGCTGGAGCGTGCTGGCGAGCTGACGGCTCCGGCCACAATCAGCGTCCGGCCGGACGGCAAGTTCTTCCGCATCGTCGGGCGGACATTCGATCAGAGGAGGGCGGCGTGATGCGAGTTCTCGTTTGTGGCGGGCGTGACTTCTCGGACGAAAACGCGGCGTGGAACAATCTTTCGCGGCTGTTTGATGAGATCGGCGATCCGTCGATCATCATCCACGGTGGATCGCCTGGGGCTGACAGCATTGCCGAAGACTATGCGCAGCGGACGAACTGCCGCTCCCATGCCTTCAGGGCAAATTGGAAGAAGCACGGCAAGGCGGCCGGTCCGATCTGTAACCAGCGCATGATCGATGAAGGGAAGCCAGACGTCGTTGTCGCGTTCCCCGGCGGACGTGGAACTGCGGACATGGTTCGTCGGGCGAAGGATGCGGGCATTCGAGTGATCGAGGTGTCAGCATGACCTTCACGGCTCACTCCTCCTTCACGCAGCGAGGCATCGAACGCATCAGGCGAGAGCGAGGCATGAGGCTATTGCCGCCGCCGGAAAGCTCAGCCGTCTTTGCTCCTGATTACTACCGCCTCGTGGTCGACACATTCACGCTTCCCAAGCCGCGAGAGCGGTTCACCATGCGGGAGATCATGGACCGGATCGCCAAGGCGTGCGGTGTGACGGTGATGGATATTCGGAGCCCTGGTAGGTCGAAGCGCCTGATCATTCCGAGGCAGGCGTTCTACTACTGGGCAAAACGCCTGACCGGCAACTCCTATCCGCAGATCGGCCGCTTCTGCGGCGGTCGCGACCATTCCACGGTTCTGTATGGCGTCGTGGCCTACCAGAAGAAGCGCGGGGAGATGGGACGCCATGTCCGCTCCATCGCGTGATCTTCCACCCGCTCGCCTCGACGACGCTGCATGCTGCGTCTGCGCCCGGTCGGCCATCGGCTTCGGCTATGCGCCGCGCGACAGTCACGGCCGGGTCGGATCGCCCATCATCTGGGTGTGCGACGACCCGGATTGCCTCGATATCGCAAAGGACAGCTACGAGATGAAACAGGGCGAGTTCGACCGCGTCGAGGCAATGGCTGTCATCGACGGGCTGGAGTGCGGCCGCAGGCAGGCGATGGAGATCGGCACGTCCGATCTCGCCGAGATGACCGACGATCAGCGTCTCGACTTCGCGCGCGCCATCGTCGCCGGCTACCGGTCGGCGTTGAAGGTGAAGATACGCGACGAGGCGCCTTTCTGACCATGGGCATAGACGCACCACCACCGCCCGGCGAGCCGGCCAATCTCGTCGTCGCCCTGTCGCTCGCGGCCAAGGGGCTTGCGGTCTTCCCGGTCCATTCCGGCGGCCCGAAGGCCAAGGCGCCGATGCCGTTCTTCCGCTGGCGCGACCAGAGCTCGACGGACGCGGCGACGATCCGCGAGTGGTGGCGCCGGTGGCCGGACGCCGCGCCCGCGCTGGACGTCGGGAAGTCCGGCCTGTTCGTCGTCGATGCCGACCGGCACGACCCGGAGCACGACGGCGTGGAGGCGTGGTCCGGCATAATGGCCGAGGCCGGCGCTTCTCCGGACGGCATCCCGATCGTCGCGACACCGAACGACGGCAGCCATTGGATCTTCCGCCAATCCGGTGGCCTGCGCAACAGCAAGGGGCGGCTGCCTAAGGGTGTCGATGTTCGCGGCGACGGCGGCTACATCGTCGCGCCCGGCGCCGTCATGGCTGACGGCCGGATGTACGAGCTGGCCGGCGATCTTGATACCGCTCCGCCGGTGCCTGACTGGCTGACGAAATGGCTGGAGAAGGGTGAAGAGGGGGCGGCCGGTCTTTCCGATAAAGAGGGGCTGAAACCGCTGCCGCAAAGGGCTTTGAGCCCCGCCGGAACTCATGCAAATTTTGCATCAGTTCGAACCGAAACCTCGCTCGACGAGATCCACGACCTCCTCAGCCACATACCGTCTGACGTCGGCTATCACGAGTGGGTGCAGGTGCTGATGGCGCTGCACGCCGCGACCGGCGGATCGTCTGATGGCTTGTCGCTCGCCGATGCCTGGAGTGCGGGCGGATCGAAGTACAAGGCCGGCGAGGTGGCGCGGAAGTGGCGCTCGTTCAAATCGCAGGGCATCAACGGCGCGACCATTGCGGCCATTGCCCAGCAGTTCGGAGCTGACCTCAGCGCCATTCGGATCAGGCATCTTCCACCGCTGCCGGAGGTGACGGCCGAGGAAGAGGCGCAGAGCCGCGCGATCGTTGCGAACATGACGGTTGGCGGGAAGAAGGTGTTTGCCGCCCGGCAGCTCCTTCAGCACGACGACGGCACGCTGACCGACGAGGACGGCGTCATTGTCGAGGCAAAGCTGCCCGCAGCGACGGCGCCACCATCGGACACGCCATTCCCGCCCGGGCTCGTCGGCGAGATCGCCGAGTGGATCGTCGGTACGGCTCTGAAGCCCCAGCCAGCTATTTCGATCGCGGCGGCCCTGACCATCGTCGGTTGCGCGGCCGGGCGCCAGTTCCAGGGACCGACCGGCGCCGGGACCGCGCTCTACGTCCTCGGCCTGGCGCCGACCGCCCAGGGCAAGGACACGCCGCTGAAGCAGATCGGCCGCGTCATGCAGGGAGCGGGCCTCACGATGCACCTCGGGCCGGACGAGTTCATGTCGTTTTCGGCCGTGGTCAACACGATGAAGCGCAAGCCGCTCTGCCTTGCGCCCATGGACGAGTTCGGCGACTTCATGCGCCGCGTATTCGATCGCAAAGGGTCGATCCATGCCCGGGCGATCCCGAAGGTGCTGCGATCGCTCTGGGGCGCGAACTTCGACATGGTGGCGACAGCGGAATGGGCGGACAGGCCGAGCGAGCCGCTGCCGGCGCCGCACTTGTCCATCTTCGGCGTCTCGACGCACGAGCAGTTCTACACCGCGCTTGAGAACGGCGCCGTGGCCGACGGCACGCTGAACCGTTTTCTGATCGTGGAGGGCGTGCGGCGGCCGAAGCGGGTCAAGCCCGATGTCGAGCGCGAGATCGTCCCACAGACTATCATCGACGGCGTCCGCGGAGTCTACCTCGCCAGCGGAGAGATGCCGGCACTTTCGCGCAACGACGTCAGCGCCAACCCGGCCGACCATGGCCGGACGCGGCGCATCGGATGGGGGCCTGGCGCGGAGAGGGCGTGGGAAGCGTTCGGCGCCGAGGTCGAGCAGCGCATGTTCGATGTCCCGGCTGAGGCAGACCTTCTTGGCCGGACGGTCGAGATGGCGGTGCGGATCGCCACCATCGTCGCGGCCGGGCGCGGATCGGCCAGCGTTTCGGTCGAGGACATCGCTTTCGGCATCGACCTGGCGCGCCAGTCTGCGGACACGATGATCGCCGGTGCGGCCGACTTCATGGCCGAGAACGAGCAGGAGGCGAACTGGCAGAAGATCGTTCGGATGATCCGGGATGGTGGCGGGCGTGTCGTCTATCGGTCGATCTTCAACCGCATGCGGCACATGCGCAGCCGAGACCTGCGTGAACTACTCGCCCACATGGTCGATACCGGCGTGATCGTCGAGGAGGAGGTCACGTCGTCCAGCGGGGGGCATAAGGCGAAATGGTACGCTGTCGAGTAGACGCCGACGTGACCCATCGAACGACAGGAGCCGGCCTTCAAGCCGGCTTTTTTCGTTACGCACTCGCCTACGCACTCGCCACGCACTTGACGCACTCGATTGACGTCCGCGTAAAGCAAGTGCGTAGAGCGGTACGCACTCGGTTACGCACTTGACGCACGATAAGTCTTTGAAAAGACGAACTAAAAACCAAGTGCGTCAAGTGCGTAGATATTGTGAGGAGTCAGAGGACTTCAACCAGAGAGAGGGGCGTATAGGGGAAATTTGCAACCGGTGATCATTGTATTTGGGGGTATTACGCGTGTGCGCACGCACTTGCCTCACTCGCCCGGCACCGCTTGACCGCCGCCGCGTCTCGCGCCATCATCTGCGCGCTCACCGATGCCACGCCTACGGGCTCCTCACCGCCACACGAGGAGCCAGCATGACCAGCACAGCCGATCACCGACCAGCGAGTTGGTATGTCGTCAGAACCAACCCACGCTGTGAGGCGAGGGCGAAGGCTTCGCTGGAGGCCGAGGGGTTCGTGACGTACCTCCCGACAATGAGGTACGAGTTCCGCCACAAGCGGACGAAGATGTGGGTCGAGCGTACCCGCTCACTTTTCACCGGATATCTCTTTCTCGGCATGCCAGGCATTCGCCACTGGGGCGTCGTGCGCCAGTGCGACGGCGTGGCCAAGGTGCTTGAGATTGGGGGGAACCCAGTTCCTATCGGCGCCAATCTCGTGGACGGCGTCCGTCGCGATCAGGAGGCAGGCCGCTTCGACGTCATGAGGCGATCGAGTGTGAAGCGCATGTTCACGGCTGGGCAGCGTGCGTTGATCGCCGCAGGCCCGATGGCCGGATTGGAGGTCGTCGTCGAAGCGCATCGCAACAGCCGGGAGGTCAAGGTCATTGCCGACTTCATTTCCGCGACCGGAGACGTGATTGTGAATGTCGACAACTTGCGAGACGCCGCTTGACATGTGGGCGTCTTCACCGCATTTTTCCGATCGACTGATTTGCTCGACAGCAGCGGGGCCGCGTCAGACGCGAGTTGCACGCCGGGGCAAGGGGAAGACGATCGTCACTTCCTGATTTGGTTTTCTATGGGGCTCGCTTCGGCGGGCCTTTTTCGTCTCCCGACATTGCGAGGATAAGTCATGGCGCTCGGCGAGAAGCGGGGACGCTTCGTCGAGGAATATCTCCACGACTTGAATGCGACCCAGGCGGCTATCAGGGCCGGCTACAGTGCGAAGACGGCATACTCACAAGGGCAGAGGCTGTTGAAGGATGTTGAAATCCTTGCTGCCATCTCCGAGGCCAAGGCTGCTCGCTCCGAACGCACGAAGATCGATGCCGACTGGCTTCTGCGCCGGCTTGCTGACGAAGCCGAGGCCGACGTCGCCGATCTCTACGATGAGCAGGGCTCTTTGAGGCCAGTGAGCGAATGGCCGCTCATCTGGCGCAAGGGTCTCGTCGCCGGCCTCGACGTCGAGGAGATCAAGTCCGAGGGCGTCACAATCGGAATCATCCGCAAGGTGAAGCTGTCCGACCGTGTGAAGCGCCTGGAGCTGATCGGCAAGCATGTCGAGGTGCAGGCATTCCGCGAGCAGGTCGGGCATGGAAATCCCGACGGCTCGCCTCTCGTGACCCGCATCGAACTCGTCTCGCCCGGCGATGGCGACAGCGAGGCTTGAGCTTCCGCCGCGCTTGATTCCGGTCTTTCAGGGTGACGCGCGGTATCGTGGCGCCCGCGGCGGCCGAGGGTCTGGCAAGACGCGCTCGTTCGCCAAGATGACGGCGGTCCGGGCCTACATGGCCGCGGCACAGGCGACGTCTGGTGTCGTGCTTTGCGGGCGCGAGTTCATGAACAGCCTCGACGAAAGCTCGATGAGCGAGGTCAAAGCCGCGATCGCCGAGACGCCATGGCTGACGCCGTTCTTCGACGTCGGCGAGAAGTTCATCCGGACGCAGGGTCTGCCGGGTCGGGTCGACTACCGCTTCGTCGGGCTTCGTCACAACATCGACAGCCTGAAGTCCAAGGCGAAGATCCTCATCGCATGGATCGACGAAGCCGAGGCGGTTTCGGAATCCGCCTGGGTGAAGCTGATCCCGACAGTCCGAGAGGCCGGATCGGAAATCTGGCTGACATGGAATCCGGAGAGCGACGAGAGCCCGACCAACAAGCGCTTCGTGGTCAAGCCGCCGGCGGACGCGAAGATCGTCGAGCTGAACTACCACCACAATCCGTGGTTCCCGGGCGTCTTGGAGGCCGAACGGCGCTCTGACCAGGCGCGTCTTGATCCGAACACCTACGCGCATGTCTGGGAAGGCGCCTACCTCGTCAACAGCGACAGGCAGGTGTTTGCCGGCAAGTGGCGCGTCGACGAGTTTGAGCCCGGATCGGACTGGGACGGTCCGTACCAGGGCGGCGACTTCGGCTTCTCGCAGGACCCGACCGCCGCGGTGCGGTGCTGGGTGCATGGCGACAGGCTGTTCGTGGAGCATGAGGCCGGCAAGGTCGGGCTGGAGCTCGACGATACGGCGAAGTTCATCACCGACCGCATTCCCGGCTTCGAGGAGCATGTCACGCGCTGGGACAGCGCCCGGCCGGAGTCGATCAGCCATCTCCGCCGGCATGGCCTGTCGCGGTCGGAGGCGGTCGAGAAGTGGAAGGGCAGCGTCGAAGACGGCGTCGCCTTCCTACGCTCCTTCCGCGAGATCGTGGTTCATTCGCGCTGCAAGGAGCTGGCGAAGGAGATGCGGCTCTACAGCTACAAGGTCGATCGGCTGAGCGGCGACATCAAGCCGGACATCGTCGACGCCTGGAACCACTACATCGACGCACTTCGCTACGCAGTCGGGCCGATGATCCGGCAAGGCTTCACCTACGGAATGCTTGAGGCTCTGGACTGATGCTCGGATTTGACGGCCTCCGCAGCTTCGTGACCGGCATGGCCAATTCATTCGGCCTCGGAGGTGATCGCGACAAGCGCGCCGGCATGGGCTTCGGTTTGACGCTGATCGACTCGGCCGAGCTCGATGCGATGTATCGGTCGGATTGGCTGTCGCGGAAGATCGTCGACATCATCCCGAACGACATGACGCGGGAATGGCGCGACTGGCAGGCCGAGAAGCCGCAGATCGAGGCGATCGAGGCCGTCGAGAAGGCGCCGCAGATCGATCTGGTGCGCAAGGTCAACCGGGCGCTGCGCAAGTCGCGGCTGAAGGGTGGCGCAGCCATCTTCATCGGCATCCGCAACGCCGACCATTCCACGCCGCTGGAGCCCGACGCAGTCGCTAAGGGCGCGCTCGAATACTTGCATGTCCTCGGCCGCGACGAAGTGACGGTCGGGCCGGCCATTCTGGACGTTACGAGCCCGATCTTCGGCGAGCCGGAGTGGTACGAGGTCCGCAGCCAGTCCGGCCAGACGACGCAGGTGCATCCGTCCCGCATGGTTCGCTTCGTCGGCATGGAAATCCTCGACAGCGAGAGCATGCGGTCTCAGGACGGCTGGGGCGATAGCGTCCTTCAGGTGATTTACGGCGCGATCCAGAACGCTACCTCGGCGCAGGAGCACGTCGCCGCGCTGATCCCGGAGGCGAAGCAGGACATCATCTACATTCCCGGCCTGTCCAAGGCGATCGCCACGACCGGCGGCGAGCAGGCGGTGACCAAGCGCTTCACCTACGCGGCGCAGCTCAAGTCAATGTTCTCGACCATTCTCCTCGAGGGGAACGGCGCGAACGGTGATCAGGCCGCGGGCGAACGGTGGGAGCAGAAGCAGATCAATTTCGCTCAGCTGCCAGAGCTGATGCGGCAGTATCTGCAGGTGGCCTGCGGCGCGGCCGACGTGCCGACCATCCGCCTTCTCGGCGAGGCACCATCGGGCCTCGGGTCGAACGGCGAGAGCGCGCTGACGGCCTATTACGACAACGTCGGCGCCAGGCAACGCACGGAGCTTTCTCCGCAGCTTCACCGGCTCGACGAGGTGATTATCCGCTCGGCGCTCGGCTCGCGCCCGCCGGACGTCTACTACGAATGGTCGCCGCTCTACGGCCTTTCCGAGAAGGACAAGGCCGAGGTCTTCTCCAAGGTCGCCACCGCGGCTCGGTCGATCATCGGCACCGGAGGCGGGCAGCCGTCGATCATCGCGCTGGAGCCATTCTCCGAGGCGCTGGTCAACACCATCGTCGAGATGGGCGTGATGCCTGGCCTCGACAGCGCGATCGACAGCTACGGCGGCACGCTTGAGGAGCCGCCCACGGCTGAGGAGCAGGCTGCGGCGCTGGCGATGGCCGCGGCAGAGCAGGGTGGGGCCGATCCCAACGGCGGCCAGCAAGGACAGTGACATAAAAGAAGGGTTCTGCTATAAGAAACGGGCCGATTTGGTGCTGGACACACCGCCTCGGCCCTGACCACAACATGGAGGTGACCCATGCCGATGGCTCCAAAACCATTAGCAGAATTGCTCGGCGGTGAAACCCGTTTCGGACGGTTGGCTGTCCTTGGAGAAGATGCACCGAAGCTATATCGAGGTCGCCGGATTCGCTATGTCCGGTGCCTGTGCGACTGTGGCAATGAGCGTTCCGTGATCTACACGTCTCTGACGGGCGGCAGGACTACAAGCTGCGGCTGCCTGCACGACGAGATGGCGGTTGCAAAAATCCAAGAGGCTAGGGCGGGATGGACCCGCCACCGCCATGCTGCCGGCGACCATCAAAGCCCGGAATACCATGCGTGGACGGGCATGAAGTATCGGTGCCAGACGCCTACTGCCCACAACTACGAGCGATACGGCGGCCGGGGCATCTCTGTATGCCAGCGATGGAACGACAGCTTCGAGGCCTTCTTCGAGGATATGGGGCCGCGACCATCGCCTGAACATTCGCTGGACCGGTTTCCAAACAACGATGGAGACTACGAGCCCGGCAATGTTCGTTGGGCAACTCCGGCAGAACAGGCCAACAACCGAAGACCTCCGAGGCGCCGATAAGGCGCCTTTTTCATAGGGCGCCCACATGCTCATCACCGACACGGTAACGCTCGGCGACGTTCGAGTGAACGATGCTGGCTATCTCGAGACGTTCGCACATACGGCGCGGACAGGCGTTCAGCAGTACCTCGGGATTGAGGCAGGGCGGCCGGACCTTGCGATGGTGAACGTCTACAGGGACGAACGAGAAGTCTTCTCTCGGCGCTCGCTGGACACGTTTTCGAAGATCCCGATCACGATTGATCACCCTCCCACCGGCGTCAACTCAGAGAACTGGCGGAAGTTCGCTGTAGGCACCACCGGAGAGGAGGTGCTTCGGGACGGGGAAAGGCTGAAAATCGGTCTAAAGATCACAGACAAGGCGGCGGTAGAAGCCGTCAGAGCCGGCAAGCGCGAACTCAGTGTCGGCTATTCAACGGAACTGGTTTGGGAAGATGGCGTGGCGCCGGACGGGACACCGTTCCAGGCGAGACAAACGAACATCATCGCGGACCACATCGCAATTGTGAGTGCCGGCAGAGCCGGCCCGCAATGTCGCATCGGCGATAGCTGGGCGACCGTCAGTGAACCAAAAAAGGAGCCAACCATGGCTGATCTGACCACCGTGGTCGTCGGGGATAGCGCGGTGCAGATCGCCGCCTCCGACGCCACAAAGCTGGAGGCCTTCAAGGCATCCATGAAGCAGTCTCTCGCCGACGCCGAGACGAAGCACGCCGACGACCTGAAGGCGAAGGATGCCGATCTCGCCAAGAAGGATGCGGAGATCGACGCGCTGAAGGGCAAGATCCTGTCCGACGCCGATCTCGACAAGCGCGTCAAGGCCCGCGCCGATCTGATCGCCACCGCCGGCAAGATCGCCAAGGACGTCAAGACGGCGGGCCTGTCCGACGCCGCGATCCGCAAGGCTGTGGTCACCGCCAAGCTCGGCGATGCGGCGCTTTCCGGCAAGTCCGAGGCCTACATCGACGCCCGCTTCGACATCCTCGCCGAGGAGGCGAGCAAAGTCGTGGACGGCTTCAAGGCCGTTATCGAGGGCGGCGTTCGGCCCACAAACCCTGTCACCGATTCCGCTTCCGCCTATCAGGCGATGCTCGATCGCGACCGCAGCGCCTGGCAGACCGCCGGCAAGCAGGAGGCCTGATCTATGGCGTTCCCCACTGTCAACTACAATCGCGAGCCGACGGCCAAGGGATATCCCGGCATGATCGCGACCACTGAGCCGCACTGGATCACGTCGATGATTGGCGAGGTCGGCACCGGTGATATTCCGTTCGGTTCGGCCGTCGTCTACGGCGCCACCGACGACACAGTCAAGAAACCGACTGCGGGCGGCAAGTTTGCCGGCATCGCCGTCGCCGACCGGACCGTGCTGAATGCGCAGGGCTCCGTTTTCAAGCAGTACGACCAGTTCGGCTGCATGCGGAACGGCACGATCTTCGTCACGGCAATCGCTGCCGTCGCGCAGGGCGATCCGGTCTATATGACGCCGACCGGCGGTCTGACGAACGTTTCGACGAGCAATGCTCTGCTCGCCAGCGCTGAATGGATGGACACGACGACTGGTGCGAACCAGCTCGCCCGTGTCCGCTTGAACGTCACCAAATAAGGGGAGGGCGACATGCTCACCATGGACGCGCCTTCCCTGGCGCTGAACTTCCTGCGCACCGCGCAGAACTACATCGAGCCGGGCATCTACGCGCGCCAGTACCCCGACTTCCAGTACCGGGAACTGGTCCCTGTCGACAATTCCGCGCCCGAATGGATCAAGCAGATCGAGTTCTTCTCGATGGGCGACGACATGGGCGAAGCGCGTGAGTTCGCCGCCGAGGGCGACGACATCCCGTTTGTCGACTTCCAGCTCGACAAGGGTGACAGCCGTGTAACGATGGCTGCGATCGGCTATCG
The DNA here is from genome assembly GCF_021390325.1 of Jiella avicenniae. Lineage (GTDB taxonomy): Bacteria > Pseudomonadota > Alphaproteobacteria > Rhizobiales > Rhizobiaceae > Jiella > Jiella avicenniae. The sequence continues at coordinate 87,855 of NZ_JAJUWU010000009.1, forward strand.
GTATAACCTCGAAGAACTGTCGCACGCTCAGCAGTACGGCATCCGGCTGACGGACGAGCGTGCCGACGCGGCCCGTCGCGCTTATGAGCGCTATGTCGACAACACTGCCTTCCTTGGCCGTGCGAAACTCGGCAAAACCGGTCTCGTCAATGCAGGGAGCGTCACGGTCATTCCGGCCCCGACCGGCGACTGGTCGGACCCTGCTACGACGCCCGACCAGATCCAGGCCGACGTGAACGCCGGCCTGTCCGCCATCTTCATCGGCACCAACGGGATCGAGCAGGCCGACACCATGCTCATTCCGCAGGCGCAGTATGAGGCATTGGCGACCCGGCGTCTCGACCCGACCATGACGACCACGATCATGGAGCATATCCAGCGGACGAACGTCTACACGATGCGGACCAACCGCCCGCTGACGATCCGCGCCGTATGGGGCTTGGAGACGGCAGGCGCTGCGTCGGCGCCGCGCGCGGTCTTCTATCGCCGTGATCCGGCAGTGGTAAAAATCCACATCCCGATGCCGCTGCGATGGCTGGAGGCCGAAAAGCGCCTTCTCAAGTACGAGGTGCCCGGCATCTTCCGCCTCGGCGGTGTCGAAGTCCGTCGCCCTGGTGCGATGCGTTACATGGATGGGGTGTGACCATGGCCACGATTACGAACAAGTACGGTTCGCCTCTTACGATCGTCGGCGTGAATATCCGCCCCGGCGCATCGGAGGACGTTCCGAACTGGAGCGAGGCGAAAAAGAACCGCACCATCTCCAAATGGATCGACGGCGGCATCATCGCGGTGTCTGGCGATGCCGATCCCAAGAACCAGAGCGGCGGCACGTCGGCCTATGCCGTGAAGGACAAGGGCGCTGGCTGGTACGTCATCACCAAGGACGGCGCCGAGGTCACGAAGTCGCTCCGCAAGGACGCGGTCGAGGGCTTCGACGCCAAGACCGACGAGGCCAAGGCCGCCTTCGTCGAGGCGAACAAGGCCGAGGACTGATCAAATGGCGGGCTATGGCGACAACGACGGTCTCATGACCTATGCCTCGTCGGTCGGGTACACCATCTCGGATGGTGCTGACCTCACCGTGGCCCGCCAGATCGGCAGCACGTACATCGACAGCCTGTACGGCGATCGCTTTCCCGGCGAGCCGACGGGTGGAATCGAACAGGACAGGGAATGGCCCCGCACGGGCGCCACAGCCTACGGCTCGACGCTTGCCAGCGACGTAATCCCGACACGGGTCGTTAACGCCTCCTATGAGGCCGCGATCCTGCAGATGAAGACGCCGGGCTCGCTCTCCGCCTCCTACACGCCCGGCACGCGCAAGGTTCTGACCGAAGTCAAGGGCATCAAGTGGCAAGTCATCGGCACAGGAACCGCTGAGGAGCGGGCCTATCTCGTCTCCGAGACGATCGAGGGCATCCTCACGCCGCTCCTCATTCCGCGCTACCTGCCCGCGATCTTGGTGGTGTGATCCATGGAAGATTGGGCCGCAATAGCCGCAGAAGTCGAGAGCGCGCTCGTCGAGATCGCCGACGTCTCGCAGCCGGCGGGCTACCCTGTGACCATCCGCAGGGTGACCGCGGGGAATCCCTACGATCCCGACGACGATGGCACGAAGACCTACCACGCATTCCATTGCGTCCAGGAGACGAGACAGTTTCGCGACGCATCAGGAAGTCTTGTTGGCGAGAGCATCACGACGCTACTTCTGAACGCCACAGGTGACATCACGCCTTCTGAGGCCGACACAATCCTCCCCGGCACGAAGAAGGCCGACATCGAAGCCTTGCCGGATGCAGCCGCCGACGCCCTCGGGTGGCAAGAGATCGGCGACGTTCGGGAAGTCTCACCCGCCGGCGTGCCGGTGCTATTCGAAGTCGACTTGGCGAACTGATGTCCTTCCTCTCCAAGCTTGCCGGCCTCTTCGATGTCGCGAAGGAGCGGATCAAGACCACGTTCTTTTCGGCGATCGACGATGTCCGCAACAGTGTCACGCTGAAGACGGTGCGAGCTAGGTGATGGCATCGCAGCGCGAAATCATCGCCGGCCTCGTCGCGAGGTATGAGCCGCAGGTCAGACAAGCCTTCCTAGATGCGATCAGCGATGTCCGCGACGCTATCACCCTGCGCATCGTTATTGATCGGCTGGAGAGGAACGACATCAATGGCGCGGTCGAAGCGCTTCACCTCGATCACGAGGCGTTCGCGAGGCTGGAGCAGTCGATCACAGATGCCTACACGGGCGGCGGCCAGGCCATCGTCCAGACGCTCCCGAAGCTTCGCGACCCCGGCGGCGACCTGTTGATCTGGCGCTTCGGTGTTCGCAACACGCAAGGGGAGCTGGAGCTTCGCCGCAGCCTAGAGGTTCTGTCGACGAACCTGACGACGGAAGCGCGAGAGGTTGCGCGGACGAAGCTTGTGGAAGGGCTGGCCGCAGGACGCAACCCTACGCAGACTGCAGTGGAGTTGGTCGGCAGGGTTAACCGCGCGAGTGGCAAGCGCGAGGGTGGGATCATCGGACTTTCCCGGCCGCAGGCGCAATACGTTCAGAACGCGCGTGACGAGCTACAATCCGGAGATCCGAAGCGTCTTCGAAACTACCTCACACGAGGCCAACGAGATAAGCGCTTCGACAGGGCCATTGAGAAGGCCATCAGGGAGGGGAAGCCTCTCCCGCAGGACTTGGTTTCCAAGATTGCCGGACGCTACTCTGACGGCCTTCTGAAGCTCCGCGGAGACACCATCGCCCTCGACCAGACCATGACCGCAATGGCGCGGGCAAAGGATGAGAGCTATCGCCAGCAGATCGCCAGCGGGAAGGTCGATCAGCGGTTTGTTACCAAGACGTGGCACCACTCGCCGGAGGAAGACCCAAGGCTCAATCATCTGGCTCTTGACGGCAAGACTGTCGGTTATAACGAGATGTTCGACATGGGGAACGGCACGATGATGCGCTACGCCCATGACCCCGAAGGCGGCCCGAAGGAAAACCTATTCTGCAAATGCCGCACGGAATACCGCTTCAGCGCCGTTGATGCCTTGGTATCCAGGATGGGGCGGGCATGAAAACGATGAACTTCGCCGCGCAGGTGGCCGATTGGGTGCATGAGGTGGAAGGCGCCATCGAGGCGATCTACACTGACAGCGTTCAAGACCTCCTGGAAGAAGCACAGAAGAATGCCCCGGTGAAGACGGGCTTCCTCGTCAACTCGCTCCTGCTATCGACAACGGCGATGCCGGCCATCAAAGAGACTGAAAAGCCAGCCGATGGTGCGAAATACGCCCCGGCCGAAATCAGCGCATCAATTATTGGAGAAGGTTTCGGCAGCGTACTGTATGCCGGCTACACTGCGGCTTATGCGGCGCGGCTCGAGTTCGGCTTCGAAGGCGTGGACACCCTCGGCCGGGTCTACCGTCAATCGCCCAGAATGTTTGTCGGCTTGGCTGCACAGAACTGGCCGAACATCGTCCAAAGGAATGCGCAGCGGCTTTCGGCGAAAATCGCCTTCAGGTAGGCCGCTTCATTAGGTCGCCGAAATCGACGCCGTGAATCTCGCTGACACGCCCCGATCGGACTTCATCGTACATGGTCATAAGCCGGAGAAGCCGACGGTCGGTCTGGCGCCTCGCCTCTAGCACGGTTTCCGCAAAATCATCGCCCCCCTGTACACCCATCAGCGCATCATAGTGGGCTCGCAGCAGGTCGTAGACCTGATCTCTTGTAAGGACGGGTTTGCGGTCGTCGTCGGAAAGCGGGTCGCGGTCGGCCATCACGGGAACGGATAGCACATGCCGGCCTCTGGAATAAACGGCAAGATCGGCGACGCCCTGGAGGGCCATCTCGTCGCCTTCGTCACCGATCGAGCGCTGCCGGTCTACTGGCTGAACAAGACCGGGCCGTCGCCGACGCCACCGACCTATCTGGAAACCTCGCTCACGCGGAATAACACGCGGCCGACGGCGTTTCGCACCGACACGCTCAAGGGCCTGTTTCAGATCTCGGTCCGCTCGCCACTCGGCGTCGGCAACAACCCGGCGGACGAAATCGCCGACGCACTGGTGACGCTCTACGCCCGCGGAACGTGGATCACTCGCGACGGCATAACGGTGCGGGTCGCCAACTCATGGGCCGCAGGCCCCTTCAAGGACGACACACGCTGGCATGTCCCGGTGATCGTCGACTGGTTCGTCCAGAACAACCTCTGACCTCGCAATTTTGCAAGGAGAATTCGCAATGGCCTACCAGACGGCAAGGCAGATCGAGGTCGCCTATGCGCCTCAGACGACGATCGGGACCAAGCCGGATGCCGGCACGTCCAAGGGGTTTCGCGCCAATACCGGCGGCTTGAACCTCACCAAGTCGCCGATCGAATCCGGCGAGAACCGCCGCGACGGCATGACGACGCGGGGCAGGCACGGCACCCGATCCGTCACCGGCAGCTATACCGGGGATATTTCGGTCGGCACGTTCGACGATCTGGTCGAGGCCGTCTTCTGGGGCGCGTTCGATACCCCGCTCGCGTTGACGGGCCTGTCCCTCACTGCGGACTCGTCGGCCAAGACGATCACCCGCGCAAGCGGCTCCTGGATCACAGACGGCGTTCGTGTCGGCGACGTCGTTCGCTTCACCGGCTTCACAACCACGGCCAACAACAGCCGCAACTTTCGCGTCGTTGGTCTCACCGCGACCGTCATTACCGTTGCTGAAGCGCCGACGACCGTTGCCTCGGCGGAATCGAGCATCAGCATGGCCCGTTCCAAGAAGGTCATCCAGGGCACGACCCGGCGGGCGTTTTGCATCGAGGAGCGCGAGATCGACATCGACGGTTCCGAGGTGTTCGACTGGTGCCGGGCCTCGTCGATGGCGGTCAACCTCCAGCCGAACGGCATGGGAACGCTGCAGTTCAACTTCGTCGGCCGGAACATGGAAGTTCTGGAGGACGCGGAGAGCCCCTACTTCACTTCGCCGGTCTACACGACTACGCAAGGTTTGACGGCGGTCGAGGCGAAGATCGTCCTTGGCGCCACCGAGGTCGTCGACCTGACCAGCCTGACGCTGAACTTCGATCGCCGGGCCGCGGGCCAGCCGGTCGTCGGCTCCGATCTGACGCCGGACGTCTTCGATAATACCGCTCAGATGACGGGATCGATCACCGGCCTTCGGCAGGACTTCACCCGCACCCAGGCGTTCCTGAACGAGACCGATCTCAGCCTGCACCTGCTGTTCGCCGAGAACGAAGCCGAGCCGGCGGATTTCGTCTCCTTCGTCGTGCCGTACCTAACGCTCTCGTCTTCGTCGAAGTCGGAACTCGGGCAGGACGGGCCGCGAACACAGACGCTCGACCTCATGATCGGCGCCGACCCCCGCGGCGGGGCCTATGACCCGGCGATGATGATCTTCCAGTCCAGCGCCGCGTAACCCTCAGGAGAAACGACCGTGAACAGCAACGAAGCCGAGACGAAGGTCCGCAAGGCCGCGGCAGATCTGAAAAGCGCGATCCTTGCGGCCCGGGATGCCGGCCTGAGCGTCGTATGGCCGGCGCGCGTCGCCGATCTCGATTCCATCGTCGTCAGCGAGACCGGCAAGGCGAAGGTGACGGTCTCCGTCGAGGCCGACGTACCGCCGGAGACGGCCGACAAGGCCGCCAAGGCCGCACAGAAGGCCGCCGACAAGGTCACCGGCACCTCCTGACGCCGAACCCGCCCGACAGCGGACAAGCTCGCCAGTGGCGAGTGTTGCGCAACAGGCGAGGGGTGGTGTCGGCTTCCCCTCGCCATCCTTCCGACAAAGGACCATAGACCATGGATGATTTCGACCTCGATCAGATCGACGCGGCCGACGAAGCCGAGATGCGGGTGATCGCCAACGGCAATCCGACGGAGTGGATCTGGCGATTCGCCGGCCCCGGCCACGATCGGACGATCGCCCAGACCAATCGCCTCTCGCGCGAGCGGCTTCACCGGGATCGCGAGCAGGAACAGGCCCGGGTCAACGGCAAGAAGTGGAAGGCGCCCGACGAGAGCGTTGACGAGATCCGCGAGCGGAACGTCAAGTTCGTCACCGATCGCCTGCTCGGCTGGTCGCCGGTGAAGATGGGCGGCGAGGATTACCCGTTCACACCCGAGAACGCCAAGAAACTGCTGCTCGACCGGCGCAAGAGCGCTCTGCTCGTTCAGGCGCTCGAATTCCTCGGTGAAGACCAGTCTTTTACGAAGACCTCGGCGATCGGCTGAGAGCCTTCGCCGAGAAGACTTTCGAGCTTGGGTCGCGCGACAAGGACGGGCATTCGGCGCGCGATCATTTCGAGGGCCTGCTGACGCGGGCTCGCCGATCCGGCAACGCCAAGCGCATCGACGAGCTTGAGGCCGCGCTGCACGTTCCACCGATCCCCTCAGCCCTCGAATACCTATGGGCGGCATATCACCGCATCAGGCGGCGCAAGGCGTGGGGCTTCAACGGCCCCGCGCCGATCGAATGGCCGGACATCGACGCCTTCGTTCGGCATTCCCGCAATCCGCTCGCGCCATGGGAGGTCGCTTTGATCGAAGACATCGACGACCTGTACCTCGCCGAGTGCGCGAAGACGAAGGACTGAGGGAACCATGACCTTCGCGCTTGGCCTTTCCGTCGACAGCTCTGGCGTCAAATCCGGCACGTCCGATCTCGATCGGCTCACCGCTGCGTCGGCGAAGGCCGAGGCGGCTGCGCTCAAGCTCGGCAGCGGCGTCGAGGAAGCGGGCCGTCGCGTTGCCAACGGCGGGAAGAACGCCGAACGCATGCTTGCCGCGATGGAGCGGATCGAGAAAGCGATCATGGCCGTCGAGCGCACCACTGCGCCGCTGGCCGGCGGGATCGGGCGGATGGAAGCGGCGATGGCTGCGGCATCCCGGACGACCGATGTCATGGCGGGGGCCAACCGGCGGCTCACTTCCGACATGGCTGCGGTGGCGCCTGCTGCCGCAGCTTCGGCGGCAAGCATAAAGGCGGTCAACGACAACGCGCGCTTGACGTCGAACCAGATGTTGAACCTGTCCCGCCAAGGCAATGACGTCGTCACGATGTTTGCGCTCGGCGCCGCGCCGATGCAGATATTTGCCAGCCAGGCTGGTCAGATCTACGATGCAATCGCCGGTGGGCAAGGGGGGCTTTCAGGCGGACTTAAGGCGCTCGGTGGGTCGCTTCGCTCGGCGCTTATCGCAGTCGGCCCGCTCGGGCTCGCCATTGGCGGCTTGGCCACGGCTGTCGGCGCTTATGCCTATTCGATCCGCAAGGATTTCCCCGATCTCGCCAAGGCATTGGAGGCACAGGAAAAGGCACTCGCGGCGATCGAGAAGCGGTACGGCTCGCTCAGCGACTCCGTGACGAAACTCGGCGATCGTCTGCAGCCAACTTCGATCATCGCCGGGAAGGCCATCCGCGATCTTCAGATGCTCCAGCGCGAGCAGCAGTCAGCTCTTGATCGGCAGCTTTCGGCCGCGTCCGGCATTGGCGGCGCCGGCATGGCAGCGACCGCTGCGGGTGCGGCAGAAGCCGGCATCGACCTTTCCGGCGAACGTGCGCCGACCGCCAGTCGGTTCGCGAAAATCCGCGACACGGTCGATGCATTCCGCAACAGCCTCAACGCCGGAAGCGGCGATATCCTGTCGTTCTATTCTGATCTTGAGAGGATGTACGCCCGCGCCGGCAACGACAAGGAGATGCAGAAGGCCATCGAGGCGGCGCGCCAATACGGATCGAACCTGTTCGACATCACCGTCAAGCTGAAGCAGCTCGAACGCGCTCAGTGGGAGGCGAACAACGGCGTCGCCAAGTTCCGCCAGACCATGGCGACCTTCAACGATGCAGTCGGCGGCATGCGATCGGTCGTTCCAGACATGCGCACCGATGCGCAGAAGATCGAGGAGAACTATCAGGTCGCCATGCGCACCGCCCGGACGGAGGCGCAGGTCACAGCCGCGACCGAGGCTCGCACCGCGGCCCTCAATCAGCTTGCCTTGACCGAGGATCGACGCCGCCAGGGCGTTGCCATCGATCTCCAGGCCATCAGCGCTCGAACGACGGCGGAGAAGGCTGCCATTGCTTCGCAGCAGGCTTTCAACGAAGCTCTGTCCGACCCAAGCCTCGATCAGCACGCTCGATCCCTCCGGGCCGCAGAAGCCGCGATGCGCGTCTATGCCGAGGCGACGAAGGCGGCTAACGACAACCTTCGCGCGGCCTCTCAGGCCAACACGCTCGCCGGTCTCGACGGCTATGCCGCGACCATTGCCGAGATCAACGCCCGCTATGACGAGCAGACGGCGCTCTACGGCGCCAACACTGAGGCTGCGCAGGCGAACGAGCGCGCCCGCGCCTTCGAACTCGACACGGCCCGCATCACCAATCTGAAGGCTGCCAACGAACAACTGCGGCAGGCGGAAAACGCCTACAAATCGGCAGGGCTGGAAGGCTACGCGGCTGGTCTGGAGAAGATCAATCAGGACTATGCCCGGCAGATCGAGTTGTCGGCCGGGAACGCGGAAGCGGTCAAGCGGCTGAACGCGGCCCGCAACCTTGAACTCGCCACCTTGGCGAAGACGGCCACCCGCGACCTGTACCGACCGCAGCAGGACCGCCTTGCCGATCTGGAGGCTGAAGCCCGCGGCATGACCATGTCAGCCGATGCTGCGCGCCGGATGGCGGAAGAGACTAAGGCGCTCAACGATCTGCGTTCGGCTGGGATCGACGCCCTCAGCGAGCAAGGCCAAGCCTATCTCAAAAACGCCCGCGCGCTCTCGGATTATGAGGAGCAGATCCGCAAATCGGCCGACGCGTGGGGCGAGGTCCAGAAGGCCGGCGGCGACGCCATCGACAAGATCGTCGATGCGTTGAACGGCGGCGACATCGAAGGCGTGTTCGACGAGATCCTGAAGGAGGTGCAGTCCTCGCTGCTCGAATTCGGCGTCAAGAACCCGCTGAAGAACGCGCTGACGGGCACGAACCTTCCGACCATCATGGACCTGTTTGCCGATCCGAAGGCGCCGAAGCTTTCCATGCCTGAGATCCAGTCGACGCCGCTGATGAACGTCACGGCGTCGGTCGTAAACCTCGGCGGCATGGGGCTGTCCGGTATTCCCGGTCTCGGCGCTGCGAATTCGAACGTGCCGGGCGCCGTGCAGCGAAGCGGGGCGCTGGCGCCGGTCGCCGCGATGGATGCGGCGTCGCAGCGCGTAGCGGACGCATGGTCCCTTACGGGCAATCAACTCGTCGACGGCATCAATCAGGCTGCGCAAGCGCTCGGCATCCAGGCGAAGGATCTGGCAACCGCGATCTCTTACGAGACCGGCGGGACGTTCGACCCGATGAAGCGTGGGCCGACGACGCAATGGGGCCAACACCGCGGTCTGATCCAGTTCGGTGAGCCTCAGGCACGTCGCTTCGGTGTGGATTTCTCGTCGCCAGAAAGCGCGCTGTCTTCGCAACTCGGCGCCAATGGAGCGATCGTCAAATACCTCCGCAGCACGGGCGTAAGGCCCGGCATGGGGATGATGGACATCTACTCCGCGATCAACGCTGGAGGCGTTGGGCGCTATGGTGCTTCCGATGCGAACAATGGCGGCGCGCCGGGAACTGTTGCAGACAAGGTCAACTATCAGATGGCCGCTCACGCTGCGAAGGCTGAGGCGTTGCTTGCGCAGAGCACCCGAGTAACGTCGGCGCTTACCGATGCGTCGTCGCAGATCGCTACCACGGCACCGCAGTTCGCGACCAGCCTCGGCCAGCAGTTGAACGGCACGATCGTCGGCGGTGCCGGCCAGATCGCCGATCAGTTTGTGCCCGGCCTTGGCGGCGTCGTTCAGACGTTCCTCCAAGCGTTCCAGAACGCGGCGCCTGGCGGGGGGGCAGGCGGAATTGGAGGATGGATCGCAAGCGCGTTCGGTGGAGGTGGATCTGATCCTTGGGCTGGGCTTCGTTTTGCCGATGGCGCAGCGTTTCCCGGCGGCATTGCAGGACATTCGAACTCGATCGTCAGCCGTCCCACGGTTTTCGCTTTCGCGAACGGTGCCGGCCTGATGGGTGAGGCTGGACCGGAGGCGATCATGCCGCTCAGTCGTGGCCCCGGCGGGCGTCTCGGTGTGACCATGGCAATGCCAGACATGCCGCGCATGCAGGCGCCGGCCAATTCGCAGTCGCAGCCGCTCAACCTCCAGCAGACATTCGTCAACGCTCCCCCGGTCAAGGAGACGCGGGAGGAAAGCGACGGACGGGGTGGTCGCCGGCAGACCATCGTCTTCGACGAGATGGTTTCGAAGACCGTCAAGGGTGGGCCAAAGACCGGCCGCGCGCTCGGTCAGCGCGGCGCCAAGCCGCCGTTGGTGAGGTAAGCCGTGCCCTACCCCGTATGGCCGGCTGAACTGCCGCAGTACCCGAGTGAGAACGGCTATCAGCGTGGGGCGCGGGATGGTCGGTCCTTCACCAAGCCGCAAAATGGCCCGCCGAAGATCCGCCGCCGCACCTCGGCGGCGGTGAAGCCCGTGTCCGTCACGTTTCGGATGGACACCAACCAACTTGCCCGGTTCGAACGCTTCTTCGAAGAAGACACTGGCGGCGGACTGATGTTCGTCATGCCAGATGCCGCTTTTCATGGGCAGCCGCTTCTGACGGAGGCCGGCCAACCGCTTCTGACAGAGACGGGGAAACCCATCCTGATCTCCGCTTGGTGGTTGGTGGTTTTTGATGAAGAAGCGCCCTTGGTGACGGACGCCGGCTGGCCATTCTATGATGTCTCATTCTCGGTGCTGGTATGGCCGTGAGGAACGGGCGCGTCGTCAGCCTCAACGCGAGGACGGCACTGGAGCAGCAGGTTTCGCCGGACACGCCGATCACTCTGATCACCATCCGGCACCTGGAACTTGATGGTCCGCTGCGGCTGTCGACCGATCCAACCGTGCGGACGTCGACCGACCCGCTGACCTACGGCACTTGGTCGAGAATGCTCTCGCCGGCCATCACGTCGGACGTCTTCAATCTGGCGACGGCCGCGCAGTTCGATTTCGTGCTGATGTCGGCGGTGCTGCCTGAGGATCGGGAGGATGGCACGTCACCTGTGGACATGGTGATCGAGAACGTTGCATCCGGCATGACGGCCATGGCGCGGAAACTGAAGACGCCGGCACAGGTCGATTTCGCGGTCGTGCTGGCGGCGACGCCCGACTATGTCGATTTCGCCTGGACCGGCCTCTACACGGTCGGTTCCGATTGGGACGATCGGGCGATCACGATCCCGGTCTCGCGCGAGGTCATCCAACGGCTGAGCTATCCGTTCGGGCGGATGACGCGGTCGTTCTTTCCGGGGCTGTTTTGAGAGGTTCCTATGCACATCACCATCGAAAACAAGGTTCCTGGCATCGACGTGAAAGTGATCGATGTTGGTAGCGAAACGGTCGTGACCGTGCAGCGCGGAGACGGCTTGAATGAGATCGTCACGGATAAGCACCCCCTCGACATTTGGCGTGACGCGTTCCGCACCCACCGCGCAGCCATCGGAAGCGGCGGGCCCGAAGCAGTTATGCCGGCAAGTCTTACGCCAATGGGGCGTGTGTCCATTGGCGCAGTCGTGGTCGCAGCGCCGTTCACGGAAACCGTCTCCGACGACTCGTTCACTATCGTCAGCGTCGATATCGCCGACGGTGGCCCTCTGAGGCTGTCGGGCGACTGATGCGATCCACCATCCGCCTCGCGCTCTTGTGGGTCGCCATCGGGTGCGCCGCCAGCATCGCCGTCGAGATCGCAAGAAGGTGCCCGTCGTGACCCATTGGTCTACCCCCTACATAGGCCTTCCTTTCGAAGCGCGGGGTCGCGAGGTGCGCGGCTTGGACTGCTACGGGCTGGTGCGGCTGGTGCTTCTGGAGATGCACAGGATCGCGCTCCCGAGCTTTGCCGAAGCCTATGTCAACTGCGCCGAGCGCAAGATGATCGCCGCCGCACTCGACGCCGGCGAGCGCGATCTGCCGCTCCGCCCGTTCTGCCGCGGCGAGGAAGCGCCGTTCGACATCGTGGAATTCGTCAGAGCAGGCATCTCGGATCACGTCGGCATCGTCGTGGAGCGTGGGCGCATGCTGCACATCGAGGCGGGCAAGGAAAGCGTGATCGAGCGCTATGACGTCGGCAAGTGGCTGCCGCGCCTCAAGGGCTTCTACAGGCACCGGGATCTGATCAGGTGAAAAGCATGAAAACATGGCGCGAACTCATTTCAGAGGAGATGACTGATCAAGCCGAAGGCTGGTCCGATGTAGATGGCTGCACCTTAAGCGATGCGGAACTCGACCAACCCTTTAGCTCGGAGAGTCATCATCTTGAAGGAAAGCCCTTCACTCTATGGACGAAGGGTCGCGTCTATTTCCCATCCGGCCAATACGGGACTGAATACGTCGTATCCGTTCCTCGAAACCCGTGTGAAGAGGCGACGGATCACGTCGGGAACGCTGATTAAATGAGTCAACTCGTCCCGGTTCGGCAGGCAGATGATGGGGTCGCTTCGGCGGCCCTTTTTCATGAGCCGAAGACGCTGTCCGTTCTCGCTCTGCCGACGCTCGACATCGGCAACCGGCGTGAGGTGACACGGCCCTACGGCATGACGGTGGCCGAGATGGTGGCGGCCGAGTTTCCGGGCCTGCCGCCCGAGCGCATGGCCATGGTGCGCGTCACGATCGGCGAGTGGGTGATCAGCGCCGCCGTCTGGCATCGTGTCCGGCCGCAGCCAGGATGGACCATCGTCATCCGGGTTGTGCCGCAGGGCGGGGCACTGAGAAATATCCTCAGCGTCGTCGTCTCGATCGCGGCGATTGCGCTCGGACAGTTCTATGTCGGACCGCTGCTCGCCGGTTCGCTTGGCCTCTCTGCCGCCGCCGCCGGAGCGTTTGCCACGGCGGCACTCGGTTTCGCCGGGCAGCTTCTTCTGCAGGCGCTGATTCCGATCAAGACGCCTCAGGGTGAGAGCAACTCGCCGACCTACGACGTCGAGGGCTGGACGAACGTCGTCAACAAGAACGGCCCCGTTGCCGATCTGATGGGACGGCATCGGTGGGCCCCGCCGTCGCTGGCGTCATCCTTCACCGAGACAATCGGCGACGAGCGGTGGATCACCGGTCTGTTCGGCGGTTACGGCCCGCTGGAGATCGACGTCGACTCCATCAAGATCGGCGACACGCCCATCACCGATCTGGAAGAGGACGAATACGAGCTCGAGATTCGGGAGGGCTACCCCGACGACGAGCCGCTGTCGCTCTATCCGACGCAGGTCAGCGAGGTGCAGGTCGGTATCTCGCTGCAGGCGCGCGACGATGACGACAAATACTATCCGGTCACGCGGGTCGCCCCACCCGATGCCGAAGAATTGTCGGTCGATATTTCATTTCCTGGGGGGCTTCTCGATACCGATGATGAAGGCAACGAGGAAGAGCAGTCGGTAACGATCACCATTGAATACAGGCTGGCCGGCACGAGCACTTGGGTCTTTCTTCAGGACGGGAATGGGAACGATTTTCACCGCATTTTCGGTAAGACGAGAAATCCAATTCACCGCGGCTTTCGATGGACGCCAGCCGTTCGGGGTCAGTACGAACTGCGTCTGAAGCGGACTAGCGGTGAGAATTCCAAGGCTTCGCAGGAAACCGTCTGGAATTGCGTCCGCGCGCACCGTCCGGAATACCCGCTGAATTTCCCGCATCCGATGGCGATGATCTGTGCCAAGGTAAAGGCGACCCGCCTGACGAACGGGCAGTTGAAGGAGCTGAACTTCGTCGCGCAGCGCGTCTGCCAGGATTGGGACGCCGCCACAGAGACGTGGATCGAGCGGGCGACGAGCAGCCCGGCGTCACTGCGGCGTTGGACGCTTCAGGGTCCGGCCAATCCGAAACCGCTCGCTGACGCCGAAATCGATCTGGCCTACCTTGCCGATTGGCATGAATGGTGTGCGGACCTCGGCCTCGAATACAACCGGATCCACGACTACGACGCCTCAATCGAGGAGGTGGCGCAGGACGTCTGCCGGGCTGGACGCGCGACGCCGCAGAACTACGGCACACAGGAGACCGTCTGCATCGATCGGCAGCAGACGGAAATCGTCTCGCACATCGGCCCGCGCAATGCATGGGACATCAAGGGCAGCGTCCAGTCGATCGATCCACCGGATGCGTGGCGCATCCCGTTCCGAGATGCGTCGAACCTTTGGGAAGAGCACGAGCGGATCGTCCCGCGGCCGGGCCTTGTTGGGTCGCCGCAGCGCATCGAGGAACTGAACGCCGACGGCATCACCGATCCGGCGCAGATCTGGTACTACGGCCGTCGACGCTTCCTGGAACTAGAGTACCGTGCCGAGACGTGGACAGCCTCGATGGACATCGAGAACCTGATCATCGTCCGGGGCAATCTCGTGAAGCTCTCGCTTTTCGATGGGCAGACGAGCGCGCGCGTCGTGAGCGTCACCGGCAGATACGTCGCGATCGATGAACTGGTCGAGATGGACGAGGGCGTCGACTACGGCATCCGGTTCCGTCTGCGCGACGGATCATCGGTCACATGGATCGTCACGACGGTCGGCGGAGAAACGCGCGGGCTCAGCCTCGTGTCGATTTCGAACCGCTACGCGATCGATAGTGACCCTGGCTATCGGCCGACCGACGACGATTGGCTGCCGGAGGGTCGCGGCTACATCGATGACGATCGCTACGACGGCGACCTCGCATTCTTCGGACCGCTGAACGGCGAGACCGTCGATGCCATCGTGAAGGATGTGGAGAACGGCGAGGACTTCAGCGCTGTCGTCACGCTGATGCCAGCCGCGCCGGAGATCGACGCATTTCTCGCGACCGACACACCGCCGGCGTGGGACGGCAGAGTTGGCGCCGAGGTCGAGATCGACATGGTTGCGCCGTCTACGCCGATCATCGTCAGCGTCCGGTCCGGCGAAGTGGCGCGGCGCGAGACGGACGACCCGAACGATTATCCGCCGATCCGTGCCATCGTAACGGCCACCGGCGCAACCCTCGTGACCGCCTACGAAATCCAGCACCGTCTGCAGGGGTCGTCGACCTGGAGCCCGACGCCGGCGATCGGCTACGCCTACGCAGGAACGGTAGAAATCGAGGGGTACGCAAAAGACGACATCGTCGAGATGCAGGCGCGGTCGGTTGGGCAGACCGGCCTCGTCAGCGCGTGGGGCGCCACTACGACGGTTACGGTCGGGGCGGAGGATCCGACGGCTCTCCTATCCGTTCTGAACGTGGAGGTCTCGATCAATGACGACGAGGCATCCATCACATGGCTGAACCCGAACGAGCAGCGCATGGTGGGCGTGAGGGTTTACAGTGCTCCGATCGGGACAGCCTATGAGGATCTGACCGCGGCGGACATCCTTGCCACCGTCTACTCGGCTCCGAATGCTTCTCCGCCTGCCGTGGTCGACACGGCAGGCTACGGTGATCGCGTCTACTATCTGACGACCTTCTCGAATGACGCTGAGGCCGAGCCTGCTTCTGTCGAAGCAACGCTACTTGGGCCACAGAAGATCACGAACGGCGGCTTCGACGCCGATACCAGCTACACCAAAGGGCCGGGCTGGACGATTTCTGGCGGCACGGCCAATCATGCGGCAGGAACCGCCAGCAATTTCTTCCAGACGATTTCGCTGGTTGCTGGTGTAACCTACCGCGGAGAAATCACGATCACGAGCTACACGAGCGGGACGGTTCGTCCCGTTCTCGCCGGCGGAGCTACCACTGTACTTGGGCCAGTTATTTCGGCCGTCGGCACATACGAATTCGACCTGACCGCAACGTCTGGGAATGACCGAATTCAGTTCATCGCGTCATCTGATGGCGCATATTCGATGGACAATCTTTCGCTTCGCCAAGTTTCCCCTTAAGCACGAGCAAGCACCCGGAGAAGTAATGTCTTCGACTGTAAACCTGCCGTCTTCCGCGACCGTATCGGAACTGGTTGGCAACGCCGACGTATCTGGCGTCAAAACTACCGTCCGTGTCGCCTATGACGATCTATCGGCTCAGCTCTTGGCGAGCGGGCCTCTTTCGGACACTATCGAAGCGCTGAGCGCCGCCGTGGGCGATCCTGACGCACTGCAGGACATCCTGGACGCGATCTCGAGCAATCTACAGCTCGAAACCCGTCTCAACACGACGATCGACGGAACGGTCGCCGCCGGCCTGCCGTCCCTGTCTGTCACGACGAAGACGTCCGTCGGAACAACCGGGCACACCGACAGTATCGCGGACAACACGTTCTTTTGGTCGCCGATGATCGACGGCGCCTTGACGGATCGGTATTTGACCGGTCTCGATATCTCGGTTGCGGCGGCAACAACCGGAAAGGCGATCGTGGTCTCGCCGGGGAACGTGGTATCGGCGGAGGTTGCGCTGAATCTGCCGTCCAGCGGGGTCAACGCCCTGACGCTGGATCGTCCGATTTTCGTGCCCGCCGGAGGGCGAGTGTTCGTCCAGATCGCAGCGGGCTTCCACTACTCGACCGGAGCAAGTGGCTCGTCGGTGTTCTTTGCCGCTTCCGACTATAACGGCACGGTAGGAGACACGGTCGGGTTCTCGGGCACCAATACGCCACTGCTCGACTTGGTGCTGAGATTCTCTGTTCCGGTTGGCACGCCCCTCGCGTCCCGCGTCGCGGCGAACGAAGTCAAGTCCGCCAAAGTCTTCGCCGGTCTGCCCTCGGCCGATAGCACCGGCGCCGCAACCGGCACGTGGGGCATCGGCGCGCCTGCGATTACCGTTTTCGAAAAGGCCTATGACGGCGGGGTCGATATCGCGTCAGGCGATGTGATCACGGCGATTTTCGCCGATCTGATCGCGGCTGCGACCTGCGACCACTTCCTGTTCATGATCTGCAAGCGCGCCACATCGGTCGGCGATGGTGCCTACGACTTCGGGGCGAGCGGGCCGGCCATTCGCGTCGCTCGGCGCACTCCTGCTCAACTTGGCCTCACTCCCGGTGTCGGCGCGACGGCGCGCGTGTCGATCCCGGTCGACCCCGTCATCGTGGAGGCGGGGCAAAGCTATTTCATCTTCGTCGCCAGTTGGGGCGCGAATCAGCTCTCTCGAGTTTCGATGGGGCTCGGAAATCAGGCATCGACCGATCCTCGCCAGCGCCGCCGCGGACGATACACCGGGCTCACCTCGGCGACCGCGACGCCCACGACGAACGTGACGGCGCTGTTTCAGGGCGCGGTCGGCTTCACCTACGCGAAGAGCGCGACTTCGGAGGGTCTCGGCTTCGATACGGTCGATGCGGAGATTGCATCGGCGACGATCGGCGTCACCGGGACGACCTACACCGCATCGGGAACCATCGAACAGTCCGGCGGCAACACGGCGTTCTCGGGCTCCGGCTCGGTGAGCCTCGCGGCGTCCGGCAATGCCCGCTACGATCTGCTCTATGTCGACATGACGAGCGGCGCGATGGGCGTCCAGACGGGCACCGAAACTCCGGCCGCGCCCGGCGAGTACATCCCGGCGATCGCCTCGCAATCCCGTCGCGCGGTGGCGCATCTGCGGGTATCCGACAGCGTCGTGACACATGTGCCCGTGTGGGATCTGCAGGACCATGAACCGCGCGATCTGATCGAGGCGCTGAGAGTGGAGCGCGAGCGCTCGCGGCGGTGCCTGCCGAAGACGATCGCAAAGATCCGGCGCGGCGACCCGCTGCATATCGTGGTGATGAGCGACAGCATCCTGGCGTGTCAATCGTCGGCGCCCTCCAAGGCGACGCCGAACGGTGCGACGCGAGACCGTCCGGAATATTTCTCGGCCAACATTCCGTCCGCTCTCGTCGACAGCAAGCCGAAATATACCGCCGTCGAACTCGGCCGGGCGGATGACGGTGCGGGTTCGGTCCACGTCGCGGAGACGTTCGTCTGGAAAACGGTTCGCGAGCTTCAGACCCGAGGCATCACCGTCACATACGACAATTTCGGCGTGGGCGGCGCGGCCACGGCGGATGTCGTCACCGATGCCGGGGCGCCGGTCGATAGCGGCGGCGGTGTCTATTGGTTGGACAACGCCGTGGCGCTCGGCGGGGACTTGGTGATCCTGCACTTCGGCATGAACGAAATCGCCAATGCCGGCACGGCTGGTCGCATGTTCCACATCATCAATACGTACAAAAATGACGGGAGAGAGGTCATCGTCTCCGGTGTTCCTCGCCGGCAGGGCAACGTCGACGTCGGCTGGCGATACACGAACCAGGCCCTCGCCCGCGTCGCTCGGTTTACGCAGTCGGCCTTCCTGTCCGATCTCTCGATCTATGAGGACACCTATCTCGGTGCGATCGGGATCACGCTCGCCGACGTGTGTTCCGCCAATAATTTCAATCATCCGGGCTTCGTCGAGAACGGGGCCAGAGGCCGCGCCCTGACGCGGCTTCTGGTGGGGTGAGCAACTACGACATCGCTTCGGTGATGAATGCCTGCCGCTTGCCCTGCGGTGCTTTCTCGAAAACGGCGATGCTGTCGTAGATGGAGATCGACTTCGTCGACCGGGTGAATGCGCTGACCTTGAGTTCGCCGTTGGTATAGGTCGCATGCAGATCGTCGAGGCGGTCCTTGACGAACTCCATCCACGAGCCTTCCCGCCGCAGGCCGCCGTCGAACTTGCTCATGTAGCAGGTGTGCGTGTCCTCGACGAGATAGACGCCGTTCGGGCTGATCCGGGGATAAAGGTGCTCGAAGGTCGCGATCATGTGGCGCATGACGTGACTGCCGTCGTCGATGACGATGTCGATGGACGGGTTTTCGGCGAGGACGCGATCCAGAAGGGCGGGGTCGTCTTGGCTGCCGATGTAGACGCGGTTCGCGGCACCTGCGACCTTCTCGGTTTCCGGCTTGATGTCGAGGCCGAGGATCGTCGCATCGGCGCCGAAATAGTCCCGCCACATGGCAAGGCTGCCGCCTCCGAAGATGCCGATTTCGAGGATCGTCGGGGCGCGACCCCGAAACTGGTCGAAGTATCGCTCGTAAATGTCGAAATAATGCACCCACTTGTGCAGGCGTCTTTCGCCGTTGTTGAGGAAGTATCGGTGCAGTTCTCCGCTCATCGGTTCTCCTTTTCCAGTATCTGACGCAAAGGCGCCCGCCTCGGGGCCTTCGCTTCCCGCCAGTCCTTTTTGCACGACCGATCGCGATAGGCGAGTCGGTTTTCCCGTGCCCGGCCGCTGCGATGCGCGCCGGGCGTTTTCGTGAGGTGAACCCATGCGGCCAATCAACGAGATCATCGTCCATTGCACCGCGACGCCGGAGGGGCGCGAAGTAAGCGTCGACACGATCCGGCAGTGGCACAAGCAGCGCGGCTGGAAGGACATCGGCTATCACTTCGTCGTTCACCTCGACGGACAGATCGAGCCAGGAAGACCCGTCGATCAGGTCGGCGCGCACGTCGCCGGTCACAACACCGGAACGATCGGCGTCGTCTATGTCGGCGGCGTCGATGCCGCTATGAAGGCGAAAGACACGCGGACGCCGGAACAGAAGGAGAGCCTCAAGCGGTTCCTGTCTGAACTTCTCGTGCGGTTCCCGTCCGTGACGAAGATCAGCGGTCACAACCAATATGCGGCTAAGGCCTGCCCGTGCTTTGATGCGCGACGGGAATATGCCCATCTTCTGAACGCCTCCGCGCCGCAGCCGACTGCTCGCGTCGAGGATGTTCCGGTCTCCGGCACCGGCACCGTGACGGCCTCGACGCTGAACCTGCGCGATGCGCCGAACATGGGCGGACGCGACATCGGCGACCTGCCCAAGGGAACGGTCGTTTCGGTCTACGGCAGCGACGGCGATTGGCTGAAGATCAAGACGCCGGCGGGATATGAAGGCTGGGTTGCGCGGCGCTACGTCGCCACGGATGCCGCTGGCTCGGAAGAGAACGGGGAAAATCCGCAGCTGGCGGGTCCGTTCGCCGAGAAGGCGCCATGGATCATCGCCTCGCTGCTGCGCGACATCCCGGCATGGGGTGAAGAAGACTGCTTCGGCTGCCTCGGCAATCTCGGCCATGAAAGCAACGGCCTCGCGACGATGCAGGAGATCAGCCCGTCGTCCGGGCGCGGCGGCTATGGCTGGGCCCAATGGACCGGCGCACGGCGCGATGCCTTCGAGGCATGGTGCCGCGATCGTCGCCTGCCGCCAAATTCCGACGATGCGAACTATTACTTTCTCCTCCACGAGCTTTTGACGAGCGAAAAGCGGACCGTCCCGGCCGTCGCCGCCGCCGCTGGCCGCTATGGCAAGGTCCGCGCCTTCGAGGCGGCCTTCGAGCGGGCCGGCGTAAAGCATTTCGAGAGCCGCGATCAGTGGGCCGACCGCGCCGCTGCCGCATGGAAATCCGCAACCCCTGAACAGAAGATCGCGCCGTTCGGCGCCAAGGAGGTCGTCGTGCCCGCAGAACCGAAAAACGAGGCTAGTCCGGTCGAGAAGGCAATCGGCGCGGGCAAGGGCGCGGCATCAGGCGCCGTCGCCGGCGTCACCACTGGCGGCGCCATCGTCTTGATCGGCACAACGATGGGATGGCTGCCGCCCGAAGCGAACACGGCCATGTTCGGCGCTGCGGTGACCGGTGTCCTCACCGGGTTTTCGAGCTTCGTCATGGCCGTCATCGGGTCATATCGAGCGCCGGCCAATGGGGGCAATTGATGCGTTGGGCACCAACCATCGCCGTTGTCGGCGCGGCTATGTTCGTCATCGCGCTGCACCTGCTGACGAGGTGACGCGATGATCTTTCTCCGCATCAAAAAGCGGGCGCGTCAGCGAATTTCCGAGTGGTTCGCCGCCTTCAACATTACCGGCTTCGGGTTGTCTCTTCTGGCGCCGGGGGACACCTTCGCGTCGCCATCGTTCCAAGCATTTAACGAGGCTTTCCCGGAGCGTTTTTTCGGTATGTCGCCCGAAGAACAATGGGGCATCATAATCACTCTGACGGGAACGCTGTGGATCGTCGGGTTGATCATCAACGGCGCCAGGCAGCGGGCAACGATGCACATTCGCGCCACTTGCAGCCTGATCGGCGCAGCGGTCTACGGTACACTGGCCCTCGGTTTCTTCCTTCCCTACGCCGTCTTCCTATCCAATCTCGGCATTCTCGACGCGCTCCGAACAATCTTCGGGTTCATCAATCCGCCAAACGCGGTCTACCTGTCGACTGGCGTTTGGAATTATTTCAGCATCTCGATTCTGTGTCTCTATACGATCCATGCGGGGCTTACGGAACCGCAAGAAGAGCACGATCGTCATGGCCGCGATAGGAGCTGAGCATGGAAGGTCAGGCACCCGACCTCCCGGTCTGGCTCGTTTATCTTGGCGGGACTATTGGCGTGGCAGTAGGCGCGGCCGTCTACGCGTTCAACATTCTGAAGAGCAAGCTATCCGCTTCAAATGGGAGCAAGGGTAGCAGCCCAAGTGTTTCCGGCGGCAAGAGCGTCGAGATCGCCGGTGCCATCGTCGATTCATCAGCGATCAAACAGCTTTCAGGCGAGGTGACGGGGCAGGCTATTGCGACGACCGAACAGGCGATGGCGACCAAGGCGCTGACGCAAGCGATAGAGAGCCAAACACGCGCCATCGTCGATCACCGCGAAGAGTTGCAGGAGCTTCGGCACGAGCTCCGTCAGTCCCGCCGCTGATCACCCTCAAAGGAGAACAATCATGCCCATAATTGACCGCTATTCCGCCGTCGGCGCAAACGGCCCCGGCGAAATCTGCTTTCCGATCACACCTGCGGACGGGGCCGATCTACAATACGTCACTCGCGCGATCTACGTCGGCGGCGCCGGAGACATCACGATCGCGCAGAAATACGGGCTTCCGAACGTCACTTTCGTCGGCGTTCCCGCCGGAACGATTCTGCCGGTGCGGGCTACCCGCGTTCTCGTAACCGGGACGACGGCGACCAACCTGGTGGGGCTGACCTGATGGGGTTCGGTCTTGGTCTCGGCCTCGGCCTTTCCGGTCTCTCCCATGGCCGGGGTGGGGTGCCTGCAAACGCCATCGCAGTCGATAGCGAGCCGCTGATGCTCGACGGCGAATATCTCGTGCTGGAGGACTTGGCGTGACCATCAACATCAAGAACCCCGGCTCAAAGGCGAGAGCGCTCCGCAACGCCATGCTGCGGCGTCTCCGACTACATATCCCGCAGAAGGTGGCGACGCGACCGATCTACTCGGGCGTGACCGTGACGCAGGGGTCGTCATCGACGCTTGCGCGTCTTTGGCCGACAGCGTGGGGTAATGCCGGTGCGCCGACAGCCGGTCCAACGGCTTATTTCGCATGGGCTGGGGCTCGACCTACAGAGCAGAAGAACGGCATGGTTCCGGTCGACAACCACATCTCGACGGCGACGGCTGGAACCTACACGGCAAAGGGTCAGCAGCGGGCGATCTTCCGACATACCGGGTCCGCACTTGAACTCCGCTTTATCGGGGGCGGCGGCCTGTTCTACGTTAAGGTCGACGACCAGTATGTGCAGGCAACGCCATACAACGTGAGCGACGGCGCAGTTCTCAAGCTTGATTTCGGGTCGATGGGGTCGCGACGTATCGACATCATCATGGACAACACGGCGCGCTTCGTCGGTGCCCATGGAGCGGCGACAGATACTGTCGCACCCGCCCCTATTCGCGGGCCGAAGGTGATGATCTTCGGCGACAGTTTTTCTTCGCCGCTTGGTTATGCGCTCTGGCTGAGTGACGTATTCGGCTGGGATGACATCTCCACCTCTAACATCGGCGGCACCAGCTATTCCGTCACGAATTCCAGCCTTTCCTTCAGCCAGCGAGCATCGTCGGACATCGTACCATTCGCGCCCGACATCCTGTTCGTGCTGGGTGGTACGAATGCCTTCTCGGCCACACCAGCGACGGAAGCGGCTGCCGCAACAAGCTTCTGGCAGGCGGTCGCGGCCTCCCTCCCGGACACGATCCTGCTGTCGGCGATCAATGCGCAGCACGGCTGGAGCCACAGTTCGATGACCGCCAACGCGATAGCGGTGATGAAGGCGACGCGCTCGGCGATCAAGGCAGCAGGGGTGATCTTCTGCGACCTCCTCGAAATGCCGGAACCCTATCCGTCGCTCTACGTCTCCGGGTCGGTTGGCTTAGCCGCTTCTGTCGGCGGCACGTCCATCTTCGTGAACGGCATTCGTCCGCGCCCCTATGATGTGCTGGAGATTAATCCTGGCGGGGCCAACTGCGAGCGGGTCGTCATCGCGTCCGATGCGGTCAACACCCATCCCATCATAGGGGCGCTCAAATACGCACATTCGGTTGGAGAGACTGTGCAACAGGTTGGCCCCAGCTGGCTGGTCGGGTCTGGCGTTATCGGTGCAACCACGGGCGTCGGCAACTGTGATGTTCTGATCGACAACACCAATCACCCGGTCGTGCCCGATGGGACTCGGGCACTCGGCTATACCTTGGCCGACATGATCTATCGGCAGGTGTGGGAGCGCGACACGCCGCTCGCCTGACCCCGCCCATCTCGCGGGCGGGACCACAACCCTCGCCCCATCCGCACCACCGCGCCGCTGCCACCTCACGGGGTGGCAGCGCTTTCGTCGTTTCAGACTTCGGCGGACGCCTGTCGCGCGACATCCCGGATCTGTCCCATTGTCAAATCGCGTCCGACCCCTCGCACGTCGAAGAGGCCAGGAACACCGCCATCCGCCGGCGTCACGATGTAGCCTGCGCCAGCTAGGAACGAGACCGGATCCGGCTCGGTTGGCTGCGTCCGCGGCAGTGTGAAGGTCTTTTCGTTCATAGCGTGGTTTCCTATTCAATCCTCACCGCCCCGGCAGCGCATACCCATCCGGCACCGGCTGAACGATCATCGTCGTCCGCCTGTCACTGCAGCGCGAGCATTCGAAGCCCGGCAGTTGCCAGTTGATATAGCGCTGGCCTGATCCGAACCGCTCGATCGCCTCGGCCAGCGTCAGCGCGATCCGGCCGCTGCAGCCGGCGCAATACCAGGTCAGCGACATGCCGTAGTCGCGCAGGTCGCCGAGGGTTTCGATGGTGGCGCTGGTCATCGGGTCTTATCAGCCAATAAATCTTCTGCACTCAGGATTGAGCGTCTGCCAGCGAGAAGAGCTTCGGCGTCTGCGATCATATCCCAAAGTGCGTGTTGCGGCCCGACAGGCGAAGCAACCTTTCGCCATTCATGGATCTTGACCTGCAGCGCAGCCCGTTGCTCGTCGTTGATAATTTCGGTTCTGGACATGGTTCCAGCTTTCATCCGATTGGCGATGAAGGACAGAGTGTAGCGGTGGACCGCCGGTTTGCAAGAACGCGTGGTGAACACGCTCCGGGACAATTCCGGGATATAGTCCGGACAATCCTGTTCCGTTCTGTTGCGCTTTGACCGGTTCGTCGGCCTTGACTCGGCGGGCAAAGCCCGGCAGATCGCTGATGGCGAACGGGTCACCCCGTGCGGAGCGTAGCGCAGCCTGGTAGCGCATCTGGTTTGGGACCAGAGGGTCGCAGGTTCGAATCCTGCCGCTCCGACCAGGGGTCCTTCGCGATGGGCAGCGACGGAGAGGCCGGACATGGTTGCACGCATCTTTCAGCCGTCTCGAACCGCGATGCAGTCGGGAAAGGCGAAGACGCGGCTTTGGATGCTCGAATACGAGCCCGCCGCGCCGAAGCAGGTCGAGCCGCTGATGGGCTACACCTCCTCCCGCGACATGCGCTCGCAGGTGCGTCTGACCTTCGACACCAAGGAGCAGGCGATCGAATATGCCGAGCGCAACGGCATCGATTTCCGCCTGGAAGAGCCGCATCCGCCCAAGCGGGTGCGGGTCGCCTATGCCGACAATTTCAAATATGATCGCCGTCAGCCTTGGACCCATTGAGGTCCGTCGTCCCTGGCTCTGCTAGGAACTCGCGACACGAATGCCACCGCTGCGGCGCGTCGCTTCCAGAGACTCCGCCCGGCCGGCGCATCAAGGGCCGGGCGCGAACGGCCCCGTAGCTCAGTGGATAGAGCACCGGCCTTCTAAGCCGATGGTCGCAGGTTCGAATCCTGCCGGGGTCGCCAATTATTTCAGTCACTTATTTCTGTTTTAATCCACGTCCATGTCGCATGTAATTTGCAGAGAGTTCCCTTTATTTACTGAGGCTTCCGGGTAGGCTCGGCAGTTCCATGCAACATGGACTATTATGTTAGAGGTTCGCACTCTTGACGATCGGCTCCAGTCTATAGGAAGGAAGGGTGTGGCTCCGAAGAAATCCTTGCTCGAACAGATGGGTGCAAACCCTGCAGGCGACTGGACCATTTCAGACGTTAGGACGCTATGCGCCCAAGTTGGCATGTCCCTTGAGGAACCCGCTCATGGGAGCCATTTCAAAGTCTACAGCCCTGAGCTAGCCGGACCACTTACCATTCCGGCTAAGCGTCCGATCAAGCCTGTGTACATCCGTCAGCTGGTCAGCAAGAGTAAAGCGCATGTCCGAGCTGCAACAAAAGGAAGGAGCGATTGATGGATTATCCGATCGTTATCCGCCCTCTGTCCGACGAGGAGGGAGGCGGCTATCTAGCGACGTTTCCCGACTTGGCGGGATGCGTGTCCGACGGCGAGACCGCGGAAGAGGCTCTCGCGAATGCGAAGGAGGCATTCGCTGAGTGGATGGAAACAAACAAGCGCCACGCGCGGCAAGTACCCGCACCCGGCAGCGCCTTCAAGGCGGCGGCGAAACAAAAGCGCGCTGCCATTAAGGCGATCAAGGATCTTGCCGAATCTTTTCAGGACGTCGATGGGCGAATGGAGAAAGTCGAAGGAGACCTTGCCGATCTTAGAGAGCAAGTAGAGCACGCGGCGGCGTGGCTTCGCTTTTCCGAGATCACCGGGGCGGGTTCTGATGATACGCGCGATGATGCTCCCAGCGTCAACGTTTGCTGAGAGAATCTCAATACCCTAAGCGGATTACGCCCACGCTTCTTCCACATTGATGATTTGATCAAAGGCCGAGGCGTCAGGACGATAGCCTCGGCCGAGGGCAGGGGCAGGTCTCGCGTTCAGCGGCTTTCCGCTGTCGGTGGCCCGATTCGTCATCCGCGCCGCAGCATTAGACTAGCCATTCCTCGCGCGACAGCCGTCGCATTGTGAATGCGGAAAGGGGCCTGCGCCCTCTCAGCCTCCCCAGGGCCTTGGCCTGACGTCCTTCCACGCCGCCACGCGGCGGAACACCAGCCGATGGTCGCAGGTTTGAATCCTGCCGGGGTCGCCATCTTTCGCTTTTTCCGGCCCGGGGATATCGATCCGGCCCGGAGACATCGGGTGCCGGATCGTCCGCAAACATGGCGGCGCCGCCATACTGGCCGGCCGGCCCGATCAGAAGCCGAGCGCCATGCCGTCCTTGCGGCTTTCGGAGCCGCCTTCGAGGCATGAGGCGTGAAGCCGGATCGCCTGGCTGCCGCCGATCGGGCTCGTTGCGACCGACAGGGCGTGGCCCTTGGCGGCGAGGGTGGCGCGGGTCGCTTCGGCGAAGCCGGGCTCGATCTGCAGTTCGCCGCCGAAGGCGAAGCTTCGCGGCTCGTCCATCGCCTCTTGCAGCGACAGGCCCCGGTCGAGGACGTTGACGAGAAGATTGGCGTGCCCGGCTGCCTGATAGTGGCCGCCCATGACGCCGAAGGGCATGATCGCGCGGCCGTCCTTCGCCACCATGCCCGGGATGATCGTGTGCATCGGCCGCTTGTTCGGGCCGATCGCGTTGGGATGGCCGGGGATCAAGCGGAATGAGGCGCCGCGGCTCTGGAACAGGATGCCGGTGCGCGGATCGAGACGGGTCGAGCCGAAGCCGTGAAACAGCGAGTTGATCAGCGACAGGGCATTGCCCGCCTCGTCCACCACGCAGAGATAGATCGTGTCCTGATGCGCCGGCTCGTCCCAAAGGGCCGGCCGTCCGGCGCGGGCCGGGTCGATCCGCGCCCGCATCGCGGCGATCGCCGCTTCGCTGAGAAGCGTGTCGGCAAGGCCGGGGCAGACCTCGGGGTCGGCGATCAGGGCGTCGCGGTGGCGATAGGCGATCTTGGTCGCCTCGGCGTGGATGTGGCAGCGCTCGGCCTCGTCCATGGCCGCGAGATCGAAGCCTTCGAGGATCTTCAGGATGATCAGGGCGGCGAGGCCCTGGCCGTTGGGCGGGCATTCGTAGACGTCGAAGCCGCGATAGTTGGCGGAAATCGGCGAGACCCAGTGCGCCGCGTCCTTGCCGGCGGCGAAGTCCTCCGCCGTGTGCAGGCCGCCGAGGCTCTTCAGATGGGCGGCCATGCTCTCGCCGGTCGCGCCCTCGTAGAAGCCGGCCGAGCCGCTCTCGGCGATCTCCGCCAGACGGTCGGCGAGGAGCGGCTGGGCGTGGCGGCTGCCGGGCAGGGGCGCCGCGCCATCCGCCATGAACACCGCGCGGGCATGTTCGTCGCCCGAGATCAGGGCGGCGTTGTTCGCCCAGTCCATGGCGACGCGCGGCGTCACCACATAGCCGTCGCGGGCATAGCCGATCGCCCGTTCGAAGACTTTCGAAAGCGGCATCGAGCCGTGATCGTCCGAGAGCCGGCACCAGGCCGAGACGGCCCCGGGGATGGTCACCGCATGCGGGCTCGTCTGGGGAATCTCGCTTGAAAGGCCGGCCTCGCGCAGGGCTTCGATCGAGGCCGCGGCCGGTGCACGGCCCGAGCCGTTGAGCGCCTTCGGCAGCTCGCCTGCGGGCGCATAGAGCGCGAAGCAGTCGCCGCCGATGCCGGTCATCAGCGGGTCGACGACGCATTGGACGGCAAGGGCTGCCAGCCCCGCATCGACGGCGTTGCCGCCGGCCTGGAGCACTTCGAGCCCGGCTGCCGTCGACAGCGGGTGGGAGGTGGCGATCATCGCGCGGCCGGCATAGGTGGACGGGCGGCGGCCGGAAAAGAAGTCGAACATGGCGTCTCTGGTCGTTCAGTTGCAGGAAGCCGGCGCGGGGCCGGGACTGTTTCGTCGTTTCGGTGCGGCGAAGGATCGGATCGGTCGCGGCGATCGGCGGCCTTGCGCGTGAATTTTCCGGCATCCCGATAGCCGCCGCCCCGTTGCTGCGACGCTCAGGCGGAGACTCCGGCGCCTCCGGCCGGCGATCCGGCGGCGGGGGCCGAAGCCGTGATCTGAGGCAAGGCGGGATGGTCCTCCGCGTCAAGGGGATGGCGGCAGGCGACGGTCCGGCCGGGCGCGATCGGCGCGAGGATCGGCTCGGCGGTGAGGCAGTCCTCCTCGACGCGGGGGCAGCGGCTGGCGAAGCGGCAGCCCGTCGGCAGATCGAGAGGGCTCGGGATCTCGCCCTCCAGCGGATCGGTGATCGGTGCGAAGAATTCCGGGGCGGCGTGACGGAGGGCGCGGGAATAGGGGTGGGCCGGCGCCGACAGCACGGCGTCCGTCGGCCCGGTCTCGACGATGCGGCCGAGATACATGATGGCGATCTCCTCGCACAGATAGCTCGCGACGCCGAGATCGTGAGTGATGAACAGGAGGGTCAGGCCCATCTCGCGCTTCAGGCGTCGCAGCAGGTTGAGAAGCTGCGCCTGGGTGGAGACGTCGAGGCCGGACACCGCCTCGTCGGCGATCAGCACCGTCGGCTCGGCGGCGAGCGCCCGGGCGATGGCGACGCGGCGCACCTGGCCGCCGGAGAGAGCGGCGGGATAGCGCTCGGCGATCTCGGCGGGCAGGCCGACCCGGGAAAGCAGCGCGGCGACGCGCTCGCCCACCGCCTCCCGGCCGCAGAGGCCGAAATGCAGGAGCGGCTCGGCGATCAGCGCGGTCACCGTCATGCGCGGATCGAGCGAGGCGCGGGCGTCCTGATAGATCATCGCCACCGAGCGGGCGAAATCCCGGCTCTGCGCCCGCACCTCGTTCACCGGCTGGCCGAAATACAGCGCCTTGCCGTCGCTCGGCTCGGCAAGCCCGAGGAGGACGCGCAAGAGCGTCGACTTGCCGGAGCCGCTTTCGCCGACGAGCGCGATCGAGGCGCCGCGTCGGACGGTCAGACGCACGCCGTCGAGGGCGGCGAGCGAGCGCTTCTCGCGCTTCAGGAATCCCGCCGGCCGGCTGACGGCGAAGCGCTTTTCCACGTCGAGGAGTTCGAAGACGGGGCGGTCGGACGCCGCGATGCCGTTCGATCCGGCGCCCGGCGCGGCGGCCGGGACTGCGTCGCCAAGGAGGGGCTCGGTCATGGTCGCGGTTCCGGGTTGAAGCAGGCGATCAGCCTGTCGCCGTCGGCCGCAAGGGCCGGGCGTTCGGCAAGGCAGCGGGAGAGGGCGTTGGGACAGCGGGTGGCGAAGCGGCAGCCCTTCGGCATGTCCCCGTAGCTCGGAACGCCGCCTTCCGGCGGGTCGAGCGTCTCGGTGCCGATTTCGAGGACGCAGGACTTGAGCAGCCGCGTATAGGGGTGGCGGGGACGTTCGAGGATGCCGCGCGAGGGACCGGCCTCCATGACCTGGCCGGCATAGAGGACGACGATTTTGTCGCAGGACTGGCTGGCGAGAGCGAGATCGTGGAGCACGAAGACGCAGCTCGCGCCGCGCGCCCGGATCTCGGTCAGGATCAGGCGGATGATCTGCGCCTGGATGGTGACGTCGAGCGCCGAAGTCGGCTCGTCGGCGAGGAGAAGCTCGGGATTGCAGGCAAGCGCGATCGCCACCATCACCCGTTGCTGCATGCCGCCGGAGAGTTCGTGGGGATAGGCGGACAGCCGCGCCTCGGCGTCGTTGATGCCGACGCCTTCGAGCAGTTCCAGCGCCCTTTCGCGGGCCTTTGCCCGTCCCAATCCCAACTGACGGCGGAGAACGGAGACGAGCTGGCCGCCGACCGTGTAGCAGGGGTCGAGCGCTGCGCCGGCATCCTGGAACACCATGGCGATGCGCCGGCCGCGCAGCCTGCCCCAGCCGCGTTCGTCGAGAGAGGCGAGGTCGTCCACCTCGTCGAAGCGCATGCGCCCGGCGATCTTCGCCTCGCTCTTTCCGATCAGGCCCATCAGGGCGAAGGCGATGGTGGATTTGCCGGCGCCGCTCTCCCCGACGAGGGCCAGCGTCTCGCCGCGGCCGAGCGTCAGGGAAACGCCGTCGAGAATGCGGCTCCGGCCGCGTTCGAGGGTGAGCCCCTCGATGGCGAGAAGCGGAGCGGCATCGCCCGCCGCGACGAGATCGGGAGCGTTCATTGGGCGCGCTTCAGCTTGGGATCGAACTCTTCCCGGACGGCGTCGCCGACGATGGCCAGCGCCACCAGGAGGATGGCCAGCGCCATGCCGGGCATGCCCGACATCCAGGGCGCGAAGCTGACGAAGCCGCGCCCCTCCGCGATCATCAGGCCCCAGTCGGGCGTCGGCGGGGTGACGCCGATGCCGAGGAAGGAGAGCGAGGAGGACACGAGGATCGCCTCGGAAATCCGGACGGTGATCTGGACGAGCAGCGGGAAGAAGACGTTGGGCAGGATGTGACGGCGGATCACCGTCAGGCGCGGGATGCTCATCAGATGAGCCGCCTCGATGAAGAGCTGCGTCTTGACCTGCAGGACGTCGGAGCGGACGGTGCGCGAGAACGGCCCGACGAGCGAGATGCCGACGGCGAGGATCACCTTGTCGACCCCTTGGCCGAGAATGGCGATGATGGCGATGGCGAGGATCAGCGAGGGAAGTGCCAGGATGGAATCGATGAGGCGCATCAGCGCCCATTCGAGCCAGCCGGTGGAAAGCCCCGCCGCGAGGCCGAGAACCAGCCCGCCGCCGGCGCCGATCAGCACGGCGACGATGCCGATGGTGAGGGCATAGCGCGCGCCGAAGATGATGCGGCTCAAAATGTCCTTGCCGAAGCTGTCGGTGCCGAGGAGATGGTCGGGGCCGGGCGGCGCCATCATCGCCTCGATCGACTGCGCGGTCGGATCGTAGGGTGCGATGAACGGCGCGAAGACGGCGCAGAGCACGAAGCCCAGCGCGACGAGAAGGGCGAGGCTGAAGAACGGACGGCGCAGGAAGAGGCTTTTCCGCCGCGGCTTCTTCGCTCTCGCCGCGGCCTTTCCGGCCGGAACGGTGGAGGGATCGAGGGACGCTTCGCCCACGGCCATCAGCGCGGCCTCAGTCTCGGATCGAGGATCGGATAGGAGAGATCGACGAGCAGATTGACGAGGATGAACAGCACCGCCGTCAGCATCACGCCGGCCTGGACGAGCATGTACTCCCGCCCGAGCACGGCATTCGTCAGCATCTGGCCGATGCCCGGCATCGAGAACACCGTCTCTGTCAGGACGGCGCCCTGCAGGATGCCGCCGAGCTGCAGTCCTATGACGGTGACGACGGGCATCATGATGTTGCGCACGCCATGCACCCAGACGACGCGCCAGCCCGGCTCGCCCCGCGCCTTCGCGGCGGTGATGTAGGGCTGATCGAGAACCTCCACGAGAGCGGCCCGCGTCACCCGCACGATCATGCCGATGAAGAAGGTCGAGAGCGTGATCGAGGGAAGGACGAGGTGGTAGAGCCCGGTCCAGAAATCCTCCCAGGGCGGCACGAAGCCCATCACCGGGAAGGCGCCGAACTTCACCCCCAGGAACCAGATCAGCAGGATGCCGAGGAAGAAGGAGGGAAAGGCGGTCCCGGTCAGGGCGAAGACGGCGGCGCCGGCATCCCAGGCCGTATCCTTCTTCACCGCCGACAGGACCCCGACCGGCACGCCGACCAGGATGGCGAGGCCGAGCGAGCAGGCCGTCAGCGTCAGGGTGACGGGCAGCGCCTCCCGGACGACGAGGTTGAAGATGTCGGCGCGGGCGACGTAGGACGTGCCCCAGTCGCCGGTGACGAAATTGCCGAGCCATTCGGCATATTGAACGATCATCGGCTGATCGAGGCCGAGGGCGTGGTTGAGCGAATCGTAGCTCGCCTGATCGAACTCGGAGCCGAGCATCAGCAGGACGGGATCGCCCGGCGCGAGCTTCAGAAGAGAGAAGCTCGCGATCGAGACGATCAGGAGAACGACCAGGGTCTGGGCGATCTTGCCTGCGGCCCGGGAGAGCATCAGCCGATGCTCACCGTATGCAGGTTGACGAGGTCGCAGGGGACGTACTGGAAGCCCTCGACCTTCTTGGCGAAGGCCTTGTAGACCGGGATGTGGGCGAGCATGGCGACCGGCGCTTCGTCCATCAGATGGTCTTCGGCCTCACGATAGAGTTCGGCGCGCTTGGCCTGGTCGATTGTCGCGCCGGCCTCGATGCAGAGGCGGTCGAACTCGGCGTTCTCCCAACCCCAGTAGTTCCACGACCCACCCGACTTGAACTCCGGATAGAGCGTCTCTTCCGGGTCGAGATCGGCCCACCAGCGGAAATCCAGAATCTCGAAGTCGCCGTCCTTCATGCGCTTCACCCAGGCGGCCGGCTCGAGCAGTTCGAGCTTCACCTTGATGCCGATCTCGGCCAGCATCGGGGCGAGGGTCTGGGCGACGCGGGTGCCGCCGGGGCCGTCCTCGGTCATGATGTACGTGACCTCGATGTCGCCTTGCGTCTTCGCCTTGGCGCGGAATTCCTTGGCCTTGGCGAGGTCGAAGCGCTGGCCGCGGTCGCTCTCGGCGATGTTTGGATCGTAGAAGCCGGTCATCGGGGGCGAGATCGGCGTGAAGGCCTGCTGGGCGAGGCCGAAATAGCCCTGCTTGACCACGGCGTCGCGGTCGATGGCGAAGGCGACGGCACGGCGCAGATCGACGTCGTCGAAGGGCGCCTTGCGGGTGTTCATGCCGACATAGGTGTAGTTGCCTTCCACCCCGCCATAGAGATTGACCGTCGGCACCTGCTTGACCTGGTTGACGAGCTGCAGCGGGCAGTCGTTCATGCCCTCGATCTGGCCGGAGACGAGGGCGGCGACGGCCGTGCTCGGCTCGTTGATCAGCATGAAGGACGCCTTGGCGAGCTTCGGCATGCCGGCCTCGAAATAGTCCGGATTGGCTTCGAGCTCGATCGCGTCGTTGTCTTTCCAGCTGACGAATTTGAACGGGCCGGTGCCGACCGGATTGCGGCCGTAGTCCATGCCGTATTTCTCCACGGCCGCCGGGCTGACGATGGTGCCCGCGCGGCCGGTGGAGCCGGTGAGCGCGACGGGCAGGAAGGCGTAGGGCTTGGAGAATTTCAGGCGAAGGGTGAGGGGATCGACGATCTCGATCTCGTCGAGCAGTTCGAGCTTCCAGGCATGGGGCGACTTCGGCTCCCCGGACTTCACCCGCATCAGCGAGAATTTCACCGCCTCGGCGTCGCAGGCCGTGCCGTCGTGGAATTTCACCCCCTCATGGAGTTTGAAGAGGTGGGTCGTGTCGTCTTCCATGTCCCATGTCGCGGCGAGATCGGGTTCGAACTTCACCGCCTCGCCGTCGAAGGTCACTTTCAGAAGGCCGTTGTGGATGTTGTTGATCACCTGCACGGCCGAGAGAAAGAAGGTGAAATGCGGGTCGAGCGTGTCGATGTGCGACAGCGAGGCGATACGGATGTGGCCGGCCTGATCGGCCCGGGCGAGGTCCGGGGTGAGGCCGAGCCCGGCGGCGGCCAGTGCGCCCGCGCCGACGCCGACACCCTTCAGGAAGCTTCGCCGTCCGATCCGGCTGGACAAACGCGCCGCCAGAACGGCCTTGTGGTCGATCTTTTCACCGGTGTCACGGGTCATGCAAATACTCCAGGATGAAGAGGTGCCGCGCGTCGAAGGACCGGGAGGCCGACGAATTCTCGCCGCCCGCTCACGAATACAAGCGATGCTTCGGAAGTGCCGTTGAATCTTCCTTGTCGACTTTGCCGGTGCTATGTGTACAAATGCAAGCCTAAATTTTTAGCATGAGTGGAAATTATGCAGGCAGGTGGACGTTGCGCCGATGACATCCATGCGGCCATCATCGAACGGATCATCGCCGGAGAGCTGGGGCCGGGCGATGCACTGAACGAATTGCCGCTCGCAGAGGAATTCGGCGTCTCGCGCACGCCGGTCCGGGAGGCCCTGCAGCGCCTGAGCGCCGTCGGCCTGGTCGAGCGTGGCCCCCGCCGCGCCTTCGTGGTGAAGCGTCTGGATCCGATCGCGATGCAGGATCTCTTCGAGGCGGTGGGCGAGCTTGCCGCGCTGGTGGCGGGTATGGCGGCGCTGCGCATGAACGAGGTCGAGCGGCAGGCTCTCGCCGCCGTCACCGCCGCCGGAGAGACGGAGGGCGTCGACTATGCCGAAGCCAATGCGCGGTTTCACGAGCTGATCCAGCAGGGGGCTCACAATCGCGTGCTCGCGTCGACGATCGGCGATCTGAGCCTGCGGACCTTGCCCTGGCGCGGCGCGCAGTTCCGGGCCCGTGCCTCGAGGATCGTGGAATCGCAGCGCGAGCACCGGGCAATCCTCGACGCCATCCTCTCCCGCGACGCCGCCGAGGCGGCTTCCCTGATGCGGGCGCATATCGGGGCGTCATTCGTCGGCATCGTCGACATGGTCCGCCGGCGCGTCGAGACGTCCTCGCCATGGAGCGAATCGGCGTCGAGCCTGCCGGCGACGGGTCGACGAAAAGGATCGGCGCGCGAGAGCGGACACCACCCGCCGCTACCGTTCGTGCCGCGCCGCGATGTCTCCTGAGGCAAATCCGGGTAGGACGGGAAGGTGACGTCCCCGCTTCGTCTCGCGCGCGATCACCGGGGTCTTCGCAGGATCTTGGCGGCGATGGAGACGCGAAGGCCTGCCGATCACTCGGGATCGAGTTCGGAATCCCAGTAGAGATAGTCGAGCCAGCTCTCGTGGAGATAGTTCGGCGGGAACAGCCGGCCGTTGTTGTGCAGGTCGTGTACCGTCGGCTGATAGGGCGTCTGGTGCGGGATCATGCCCGCGGCCTTCGGCATCAGCCCGCCCTTCTTCAGATTGCAGGGAGAGCAAGCGGCGACGACGTTTTCCCAAGTGGTCAGGCCGCCCTTCGAGCGGGGCACGACGTGGTCGAAGGTCAGTTCGTGCGGCGAGCCGCAATACTGGCACTGGAAACGGTCGCGGAGAAAGACGTTGAAGCGGGTGAAGGCGGGGTGGCGGGCGGGCTTGACGTAACTCTTCAGGCACACGACGGAGGGCAGGCGCATCGAGAAGGTGGGACTTCGGACCGCCCGGTCGTATTCGGCGAGGATGGTCACTCGATCCAGGAACACCGCCTTGATGGCGTCCTGCCAGGACCAGAGGGAAAGCGGATAGTAGCTCAGCGGCCGAAAATCGGCGTTGAGGACGAGGGCTGGGGATAAGTCCGGACTTACCGCAATCGTCACCGCATTCTCCTTAGGCACATGCCGTCATCGGTTAC
Source organism: Jiella avicenniae (assembly GCF_021390325.1). Lineage (GTDB taxonomy): Bacteria > Pseudomonadota > Alphaproteobacteria > Rhizobiales > Rhizobiaceae > Jiella > Jiella avicenniae. Next base: position 123,184 of record NZ_JAJUWU010000009.1, read on the forward strand.
CTGCGTCGTGCCGACTATCGTGCTCCATCATGTCGCCTTTGTGAAGCCTGAGACCAGTCATGACAGGGGCTTGGGGGAATTTTGGCCAGAGCGTGACGGCTTGCGGTCCGCTTTTGCGTTCTGTTGCAGGGGCGTCGCCGCTCTTGCCGCCTCCTGCGCGGGCACGACGTCGCGCCTGTGGATGACGGCGTAATAGGCCCAGAACAGTCGGGCGGCGACCGAGCGGTGCGGTCGCCAGGCCTCGGCGATCGCGCCGAGTCGTTTTGTCGTCGGCCGGCTCTCGTGGTCGAGCGCGTGGGCGACGGCCACCTGCAGGGCGAGGTCGCCGGCGGGAAAGACGTCCGGGTGGCCGGTGCAGAACAGCAGCCAGCATTCGGCCGTCCACGGACCGATGCCGCGCACGGCGACGAGTTCGGCGATCGCCTCGGGCGCGTCCGTCGTCTCCAGGCGGGCGAGATCGAGCCGTCCCTGGGCGATGGCCGCCGCGACGGCCTCGACCGTCTGCTGCTTGGGGCGCGACAGGCCGGCGGCGCGCAGCGTCGTCTCGCCCGCGGCGAGGATCGCGTGGGGATCCGCGAGATCGACGGCGGCGTCGAGCCGGCCGAAGATCGCATCGGCGCTCGCCTTCGACACCTGCTGGGCGACGACGATGGCGAGAAGGCCCTTCAGACCCGAGCGGACCCGGCGCAGGGGAACCGGACCGGCCGTCTCGGCGATTCGAACGAGCCTCTCGTCGGCTGCCGTCAGCGCGGCGAGCGCTTCGGCGATATCGGCTTCGGTGCGGATCACGACTTTCCGGCTTTCGTCATCTTCCCCTCGCATTCCGATTCTAGCACGTCGCTCGCCAGCCATCGCAACGCGCTGCGGCAGGATCCGCTCTTCCGTCCGAACATTCTTGAAAAGCAAAAGCATCGATGGGCGAATCGCGCGCCGGCGACGTCGGCGGCTCCCGTCCGTGGAAGGGATTTGGCGACCATGTTTCCCAGTGATTCGGTCCTGCGCTTCGCCCCCAGTCCGAACGGCGAACTGCATCTCGGCCATGCCTATTCGGCGCTTCTCAATCGCGGGATGGCCCGCGCCATCGGGGGCAAATTCCTCCTGCGCCACGAGGACATCGACACGGCCCGCTGCACCCCGGCCTACGAGCGGCAGGTGGAGGAGGACCTCGCCTTTCTCGGCGTCGACTGGGACGAACGACCGCGCCGCCAGTCCGAGCACATGCACGACTATGCCGCCGCCCTGGAGGCGCTGGCGGCGGAGGACCTCGTCTACCCGGCCTTCATGTCGCGGGGCGAGATCAAGGCCCATGTCGAACGCTTCGAGGAAGAGGAGGGCCGGCCCTGGCCGCGCGATCCCGACGGCGCGCCGCTCTATCCGGGGCTCGACCGCCACGCCTCGACCAAGGAGCGCGAACGGCGGATGAGCGAGGGCGCGCGCTTCGCCTGGCGGCTCGACGTCGAGCGGGCGATCGAGATGATCCCGGCACTGACCTGGGACGAGCACGGCGCCTCGCCGATCGGCGAAAGCGGCACCATCGTCGCCCGGCCGCTCGAATGGGGCGACGTCGTCCTCGGGCGGATGGACATCCCGACCAGCTACCACCTCTCGGTGGTCGTCGACGACGCGATCCAGGGCGTCACCGACGTGGTGCGGGGGCGCGACCTGTTCTACGCGACCAGCGTCCAGCGGCTCCTGCAGGCGCTGCTCGGCCTTCCCCAGCCGCGCTACCACCACCACGAGCTGATTCTGGGAACCGACGGCCGGAAGCTATCCAAAAGCGCGCGCGACACCTCGCTGCGCTCGCTGCGGGAGGCGGGAATGACCGCCGAGGACGTCCGCCGGATGGTCGGGCTGCCGGGACGGCCGGCGGACCCGAGCGAAACGGCCCTCAGGTCCCGAGGATCTTGAGCCAGACGCTGAGCGTGACCACCGACGCGACGGTGGAGATCAGGATGGTCGTCGCCGCCAGCTTTTCGCCGGACTTGAAATAGGTGGCGAAGAGATAGGCGTTGATGCCGGCGGGGGCCGCCGCAGTCAGCACCGCCCCCTTCAGCCACAGCGGCGGCAGGCCGGCCTCGCGGGCGATGAGCCAGACGACGAGCGGCATGACGATCAGCGACAGCCCCGTCATGAGCGAGGCGGCGAGGAGATCGCCCCGAAGCCCGTAGCGCGTCAGCGACATGCCGAGCGAAAACAGCGCCAGGCCGCCCGCCGTGCCGCCGAGAAGCCGCGTCACCTCGTCGATCGACCCTTCGAGGGGCAGGCCCGAGACGCGCCAGACGAGGCCGACGGCGATGCCGACGACGATCGGGTTGGTGACGAGGTTCACCGCCATCCGCCGCGCCATCCGGCCGAGCGGCACGGGCACCCGGACGAGTTCGGCGCCGTCCCGGGCGTCGAGGGCGGCGGCTCGTTCGACGAGCAGGGTCGAGGCGATCATCATCACCGGCAGATGGATCGAGATGATGAGCAACAGCGGCTCGAGGCCCGCGTCGCCATAGGCTCGCTGCAGCATCGGGATGGCGACGAAGACGGTGTTGGCGAAGCTCGCCGTGATGCCGGCGATCACCCCCGTCCGATGGTCGGCCCTGAGGAATTTGCGCATCACGACGGTACCGACCGTCCAGACGAGGGCGACGCCGCCGAAATAGCTGATCCAGAGAAGCATCGGATTGGCGCTGCCGACGCTCATCGTCGCGAGGGTTCTGAACAGAAGGACCGGTACGGCGACGACGAAGACGAAGCGGGCCAGGCTCTCGCCGACGGCTTCCGACAACAGCCCGAAACGCGCCGCGGCATAGCCGAGGGCGATCAGGCTGAAGATCGGGACGATGACGTCGAAGATGGTCTGCATGGCGGGCGGTGAGGGCGGCAGGCGCCCGTCGAGACCTTTATGGGCAAGCGGTGAGGGAGGCGGCGAAGCCGGGCAATCGTGCTGCCGGACCGCGCCCTGGACGAGAGTTTGGCGTGAGGCCTCCTGCTACGATGCGCGGTCGCGGCGGGCAAGGGGTTTGCACGTCCGCCCGCGCAACGGTGTGTGCGGTGATCGCCCGGCCGAGGACGATGCCTCTCCTGCTCCGATCTCTCAGCCAGTTGGTTCCTCGATCAGCACGAAGACCGATCGGGGCCCGACCGCCAGCGGCTTGTCGGGGACGACGTGTCCACCGGGCGAGGCCGGCTCGTCGGAGCGCAGGACCAGCGCGAAGCGATGGCCGGGACGCGGCTGCGGGAGCATTACGTCCCTGGTCAGATGGCCGGCATTGAGATAGACGATCGCCCGCTCGCTTTCCTCGTCCCCCGTGCGCCGGGGGGCGTAGACGCCCATGCCGAGGAAGTCCCGGTCGCGGTCGTGCCAGTCGGCCTCCGTCATCGCCGCGCCCGTCTCGGTCAGCCAGACGACGTCTTCCACCGCACCATCCTCGACGATGCCGCCGGTGAGGAACCGGTCGGCGGACAACGCCGGATGGGCGCGCCGCAGCTTCGCCAGCGCCGCGACGAAGGCGGCAAGATCGGTGTCGGCGTTCTGCCAGTCGAGCCAGAGGATCTCGTTGTCCTGGCAATAGGCGTTGTTGTTGCCGCGCTGGCTGCGGCCGATCTCGTCGCCGGCGACGATCATCAGGCTGCCGCGCGAGACGAACAGCGTCGCCAGCAGCGCCCGGACGTCGCGGCGGCGGGCCTCGACGACCTGCGGGTCGTCGCTCGGGCCCTCGACGCCGTGGTTCCAGCTGAAATTCTCGCCATGGCCGTCGCGGTTGGCCTCGCCATTGGCCTCGTTGTGCTTGCCGGCATAGGCGGTGAGGTCGGCAAGGGCGAAGCCGTCATGCGGGGCGAGCATGTTGACGCCGATCGAGGGGCGCCGGCCGTTGCCGCCGAAGACGTCCTGCGATCCCGCGAGCCGCGTCGCGAGGTCGCCGACGGTCTCCGCGTCGCCGCGCCAGAATCGGCGGACGTCGTCGCGGAACCGGTCCTGCCACTCGAAGAAGGGCGGCGGGAAGTTCCCGACCTGATAGCCGCCGGGGCCGATGTCCCAGGATTCGGCGACATGGATGCGGTCCTTCAGCACCGGATCCGCCGCGATCGCCTTCAGAAGCGGCGCGTCCGGCGAAAAGCCGGCGTCGCTCCGCCCGAGCACCGGGGCGAGATCGTAGCGGAAACCGTCGATCCCGACGGTCTCGACGAAATGGCGAAGCGTGTCGACGAAGAGCCTCGCCACCGCCGGCCGGTCGCAGGCGAAGGTGTTGCCGGTGCCGGTGTCGTTGACCAGCGCGCCGTCGGGCGCGTGTCGGTAGTAGAGAGCGTTGTCGAGGCCCCGGTAGCAAATCGTCGGCCCTTCCACCGGTCCCTCGCCGGAGTGGTTGAGGACGACGTCGAGAAGAACGCGGATGCCGCGCCGGTGGAACGCATCGACGACACGGCGAAGGTCGGAAAGGCCGCCCGGCGCGAGCCGCGGATCGAGCGCCATGTGGGTGACCGGATTGTAGCCCCAGGCATTGGTCAGGCCGAGTTCGGTCAGATGCCGCTCGTCGATCCAGGCGGCAGAGGGCATCAGCTCGACGGTGTCGACGCCGAGGCTTTGGACGTGGTCGAGCAGCGCCGGCTCGGCGAGGGCGGCCAGCGTCCCGCGAAGCGTATCCGGCACGTCCGGATGGCGTTGGGAAAAGCCGCGGACGTGCAGCTCGTAGACGAAACCCGGCGCCGCAAAGGGCAGGGGGTCGGCATCGCGCGAAACATCGGTGACGACGGCGCGCGGCACCCACGGTGCACTGTCGAGCCGCTGCGCCGGCGGCGCGACCAGCGCGGGATGGTAGACGAACGGCCGGTCGAGCCGGACGGCGTAGGGATCGACGAGGAGCTTCGACGCGTCGAAGCGATGATGCCGCGCCGGATCGAACGGCCCATGGGCGCGAAAGCCGTAGCGCGCGCCGGGCTTGAGATCGGGCACGAAGCCGAAGCGCACGCCGTCCGCCTCACCGGGCAGCGGAAGGCGCTGGATTTCCTGTGTCCCGGCATCGTCGAACAGGCACAGCTCGACGGTGTCCGCATTGTGCGACGTAACGGCAAAGTCGACGCCGCGCTTCTTCGGCGCCGCGCCGAGACGCTTCGGCAGCCCGCGTTCGGAGGTGATCTGAAAGGTCATGGTGGGAGGTTAGCGACTTCGCCGACGCGGCGCCATTGGGGCGGCGGTCGTTCCGCATATGACACGGCTTGCCGCTTCCCATGCGAGACGGCCGCGATTTTGAACAGAATACAGCGAAAGTGTTTCAGAAACGAGTGTCATCACTGTGCGATTTGCGTACTGTCCGATTGGGCGTAACGTTAGGCGAAACGGGCATAACCGTCTCTCATGAAGCGCTTTCCGCGCATTACACTTTAAAGAATGTCCAAATGATACGGAAGACCGTCAATTTTTTCGCCGCCATGAGCTGCTTGGTTCTACCGTTAGCCACTAGCGCGCAAGAAAATCACCACAAGAAAAGCAACCCTCCCTCATACACAGTTCGGTTCGGCGCGATCTTCGGTGACATGGAGCCAATCGCAGGGGAGATACAATGTATCGTCGGCAAGAAATGCATTGTACCACTAACGACTTTACCGAAAGTCGAGATCTGGTTGATTCGCTTTACCACTGTACCAAATACAGGACTCATAACGCTTTTTTGCCCGGACATTGAATGCGGATTTATAAATGGGCTTAGGTCAACCGCATATAACGGCCGCCTCAAACACCTAAACATCTACGAGGAAAATATTTCGCAGCATGGTCTTGAGACACACCTGATTTTCCGGCCTGGGAGATATCTTGGTCGTTTCTCATTCGCGGTTATCGATTGATTCCGAACACTATATGGAACGGCTGATTTAGCGCAATAATTGCCGTCAGAATCTTGATCTACAAACCCTAAATCTGAAACAGAATTCGCAATTCTGTTCCGCCGGCCGGCGGCCGGTCTGCGTGGCGGAATATCCCGGCGGCCACTTGATGTATCTGCGGCCGGATCCGCGCCGCTTGCCGATGCAGGAGGTGCGAGCGCTCTATGGCGCGGTGGTGAACGTTGCCGATCGATCGGCGAGCGGTCCTGCCGGGCTTCGGCGTTCCCCTATCGCGGCCGGGTTGCAGGAAACCTCCCTGTGACGTGCGGCACAGCAGCCCCGCGGGGCAATCGGTAACGTCTGGGCATCGGCGGTCAGACGGGCCGCCGGCAATCAGAGGGAAGCCAACCCGTGGTCACCAACCTGCCGACCATCGCCTTCATCACGGCCGCTGCGATCACCGCCACCGGCGCCTCGGCCGCCATGACCACCGATCTGCCCACGATCTCGGCCGCGGCCGCTGCCGGCGAGCCGTCGATCGACAGCCGCGGTTTCAACAATGGCGACCGGCAGCAGAACCGGCGCGTCGAGATCGTCATCGTCAAGCCGTAGAGGTCTATGATTGGACCCTCGAGGGGTTGGATATCTTCCATCGCCTCGCCTGGTTCACCGGCAGCCTTCCGGCAACGGCGCCAGACAACCCAAGGAAACGAGGCCGGAGCCGCTTCACGTCCCCACGTCCGGCTCGATTCGCCCGGTGCGCTTCTTCTTCGGGACGGGCGAACCGATTCGCCAGCCGGCGCTCGAGGTGATCTCAAAGGCATGGGAAGGTCGGCCCGTGTCGGGGGAGTGTTTCATCTACGCGCCTCGGTCTTCCCGGCCATGCCACACCCGGACGACGACGAGCGTCTCGCTCTCCTCGTCGATCCTGTAGCGCAGCACATAGGCGCTTTTGCCGAACCGGACGAAAAGCTGCCTATAGTCCGGACGAACATCCATGCCAATTCCGGCGCGTGGATTTTCGAGAAGCCGGCGGATTCCATCATCGATTGCCAGCATCGCCTTCTCGGCAGCGAGAGGAGATCGAGCCAGCAGGAAGTCATGAAGGCGTTCGATATCCTCCACGGCTTCCGGGAGGAAAACGAATTTCATCGCCGCGCCGACTTGGCCCTCGCCTCATCGCGCAGCATGCCAAGCCGCTGGCGGACCGCCTCGAAGGGCACCGCGTGGCGGGATTGCAAATAGGCCTGCCAGCGCTTTTCGTCGTCTACCGCTTCGACGTCGGTCCGCTCCGCCTCGTCAGCATATGCCCGCAAAACACGTTCGGCGAACTCCGCTAGCGAAGTTCCTTCCCGCGCTGCCAGTTCGGCAAGTCTGGAACCCAGATCGGGATCGAGTTCGAGTGAGTCTGCTTTGACGGTCGACATCGGACGACACTACCGCAAACATCGACGCATTTGAACTGGCCATCACCGCGTGCGGATCAGAACACCTTTCAGGTGGGGTGGGCACGGTGGAAAACCCGGGAGCGCTTTTGCTCTGGCGGCTCGTCGGCGATGTCTTCGCCCATGCGCTTTACCAGATTAAGCTCGGCTCATATCCCGCGGTACACTCCGCCGACCGAAGATACGCCACCAGAGGATCGTCACGTCACCACGTCCGGCGCGCTCCGGCCGGTGCGCTTCTTGATCTCGCCGATCACGTCGGCCGTGTCGATCAGCTCCTTCAGCGCCTCTTCCGGCGCGAGCGCGTGCTTGGCCGGATCGGATTCGAAGCGCTCGATGTAGACGCGCAGGGTGGCGCCGCTCGTGCCGGTGCCGGACAGACGGTAGACGATGCGCGAGCCGCCCGAGAAGATGATGCGCACGCCCTGGCTGGTCGCCACCGAGCCGTCGATCGGGTCCTTGTAGGAGAAGTCGTCGGCCTCCGAGACGACGAGGGTGCCGAAGCGCTGGCCGGCCATCGAGGCGAGGCGGTCCCGCAGCGACTCCATCAGCCCGTTGGCGGCCTTGGCGTCGATTTCCTCGTAGTCGTGGCGCTGATAGAAGTTGCGGCCGAATTCGGCCCAGTGCTTCTCTAGAATTCCAGCGACGCTCTCGCGCCGCTCGGCGAGAATGTTGAGCCACAGGAGAACCGCCCAGACGCCGTCCTTCTCGCGCACGTGGTCCGAGCCCGTGCCGGCGGACTCTTCACCGCAGATCGTCACCTTGCCGGCGTCGAGGAGATTGCCGAAGAACTTCCAGCCGGTCGGGGTCTCGTAGATGCCGATCTTGCGCTTCTGGGCGACCCGGTCCGCCGCCTGGCTGGTCGGCATGGACCGGGCGATGCCGGCGATCCCCTTGGCATAGGCCGGGGCGAGATGGGCGTTGGCGGCCAGGACGGCGAGGGAATCGGACGGCGAGACGACGACCCCCTTGCCGACGATGAGGTTGCGGTCGCCGTCGCCGTCGGAGGCGGCGCCGAAGTCCGGGCCGTCCTCGGCCATCAGATGGGCGATGAGATCGGCGGCATGGACGGCGTTGGGGTCCGGATGGCCGCCGCCGAAGTCCTCCATCGGAACGTTGTTGACGACGCTGCCCGTCGGAGCGCCGAGCCGGTTCTCCAGGATCTCGGTGGCATAGGGGCCGGTCACGGCATGCATCGCGTCGAAGCGGATGCCGAAGCCCGAGGCGATCAGGTCGCGGATCTTGGAAAAATCGAAGAGCTCTTCCATCAGTTCGGCATAGTCGGCGACGGGATCGACCACCTCGACCACCATGTCGCCGAGCCTGGCCTCGCCGAGCTTCGAAATATCCGGTGCCGTCGAGGTGAAGACCCGGTAGCGGCCGATCGTCTTCGTCTTCTCGAAGATCTTCGCCGTGACGCTTTCCGGCGCCGGGCCGCCGTTGGAGCCGTTGTATTTGATGCCGAAATCGCCGCCCGGGCCGCCCGGATTGTGGCTGGCCGACAGGATGATGCCGCCGGAGGCGCCCCGCTTGCGGATGAGGTTCGAGGCGGCCGGGGTGGACAGGATGCCGTTCTGGCCCACGACCACCCGGCCGTAGCCGTTGCCGGCCGCCATGCGGATCGCCATCAGGATCACTTCGCGATTGTAGAACCGCCCGTCGCCGCCGATGACGAGCGTCTCGCCGCCGTCGAGCGGCAGCGCGTCGAAGATCGACTGGATGAAGTTGGCCGCATAGTTCGGCTGCTGGAAATGCGGGACCTTCTTGCGAAGCCCCGAGGTGCCCGGCTTCTGATCGTCGTATGGCGTCGTGGCGATCGTCTCGATCATCGTCTACTCTTTCATCAGATCGCGGTAGAGGCCCGCATAGATCTTCGCGCTCTTTTCCCAGGAAACGTCGGACTTCATAGCCGCCGCCTGCATGTTTCGCCAGACGCGGGCGTCCTCGTAGAGTTCGAGCGTCCGGTCGACGGCCGCAAGCAGGGAGGCCTCGTCCGGCGGCGAGAAGATGACGCCGGTCGCCGCCCCCGCGGCGACGGCCGCATGGTTGGCGTCCACCACCGTGTCGGCGAGGCCGCCGACCTTGGCGACGACCGGGATGCAGCCATAGCGCAGCCCGTAGAGCTGGGTCAGGCCGCAGGGCTCGAAGCGCGAGGGAACGAGGATCGCGTCGGCGCCGGCCTGCACCCGGTGCGACAGCGGCTCGTCATAGCCGATCCGCACGCCCACCCGGTCGGGATGTTTCGAATGGGCGGCCTGGAAGGCGCCCTCGATCATCGCCTCGCCCGAGCCGACGACGACGAGGCGAATGCCGCGCTCGACGATCTCGGTGCAGATGCCGGCGACGAGGTCGAGGCCCTTCTGCCAGGTCAGCCGGCTGACGACGGCGAAGATCGGGCCGTCCTCGCGCCGGAGGCCGAACTCGCCTTCGATCGCCCGCTTGTCGTGGATCCGCGGGCGGATGTCGGCCGCCGAATAGCCGGCGGCGATCGCCGGGTCCGTCTCGGGATTCCAGAAGGTCGTGTCGATCCCGTTGACGATGCCGACGAGGCGCGAGCCGCGCCCCCGCAACAGACCGTCGAGCCCCATGCCGCCGCCCTCGGTGACGATTTCCTTGGCATAGGTCGGGCTGACGGTGGTGACGACGTCGCAGGCGTGCAGGCCGCCTTTCAGGAAGCCGACATTGCCGTAATATTCGACCCCCTCGATCGACCAAGTGGCGGCCGGAAGATCGAGCTCGGGGAAGACCTGCGAGGGATAGTTGCCCTGGAAGGCGAGGTTGTGGATCGTCAGTACCGTCCGCGGGCGGGGGCGGTTCGAAGCGGCGAGATAGACCGGCGTCAGCGCCGCCTGCCAGTCGTGCGCATGGACGATGTCGGGCCGGTAGCCGGGGATCGCGCCTTGGGCGATCCGCGCGCCTGCCTTCGAAAGCGCCCCGAAACGCTTCCAGTTGTCGGAAAAGTCGTGGCCGCCGGCGTCGGAATAGGGGCCGCCGAGGCGATCGTACAGTTCCGGACTGTCGAGGACGAAGAGCTTCAGGCCGGCGAGTTCGCAGGCGAGGATGCGCGCCTCGCAGCCGAGCACCGGGTCGAGGAGAAACGTTTCGACCCCGGCCTTTGCGCGCGCGATTTCCCGCATCACCACGGGATAGCCCGGCAGCATGGTGACGACGTCGCATCCATGGGTAGCGAGGGCGCCGGGCAAGGCACCGGCGACGTCGGCCAGGCCGCCGGTCTTGATCAGCGGAAAGACTTCCGAGGCAATCGACAGGATGCGCATCGGCCGTCAGTAGCTCAGCCGGTCGATCATCGGCTTGGTGACGAGGCAGATGCCGGATTCGGTGCGCCGGAAGCGCTTGGCGTCGAGCTCGGGATCTTCGCCGATCACCAGTCCGTCGGGAATGACGACGCCCCGGTCGATGACGGCGTTCTTGATCCGGGCGCTGCGGCCGATGTGGCTGTGCGGCAGAGCCACGGCGTGGTCGAGATAGGAATAGGAGTGCACCCGGACACCGGTGAAGACCAGCGAGCGATTGAGCGCGCCGCCGGAGATGATGCAGTCGCCGGAGACGAGGGAGGAGATCGCCGTGCCGCGCCGCCCGTCCTCGTCATGGACGAACTTCGCCGGCGGGTTGATCTCGGCATAGGTCCAGATAGGCCAGTCGCGGTCGTAGATGTCGAGCGGCGGGACGATGTCGGTGAGGTCGATGTTGGCCTGCCAGTAGGCGTCGACGGTCCCGACGTCTCGCCAGTAGGCCTCGTGGTCCGGCTCCATCGCCGAGCGCACCACCGATCGGTTGAAGCGGTGGGCGACCGCCTTTCCGTGCCGCACGATGTGGGGGATGATGTCCTTGCCGAAGTCACGCTGCGAGTTGGGATCGGAGGCGTCCCGGCGAAGCTGGTCCATCAGGAAGTTCGTCTCGAAGACGTAGATGCCCATCGAGGCGAGTGCCACGTCGGGACGGCCGGGGATCGCCGGCGGATCCTTCGGCTTTTCGACGAACTCGGTGATCTCGTAGTCTTCGTCGACATGCATGACGCCGAAGCCGACCGCCTCCATGCGCGGCACTTCGAGGCAGCCCACCGTCACGTCCGCACCCGAGTCGACATGCTGCTGGAGCATGATCTCGTAGTCCATCTTGTAAATGTGGTCGCCAGCGAGGACGACGATGTGCTTCGGCGCGTAGGACTCGATGATGTCGATGTTCTGGTAGACCGCGTCGGCCGTGCCGGCATACCACTGATCCTCCGAGACGCGCTGGCTGGCGGGGAGGATGTCGAAACTCTCGTTGCGACCGGGCCGCAGGAAGTTCCAGCCGTTCTGGAGATGCCGGATCAGGCTGTGAGCCTTGTACTGGGTGGCGACGCCGATGCGGCGGATGCCCGAATTGATCGCATTCGACAGCGCGAAGTCGATGATCCGGGTCTTGCCGCCGAAATAGACGGCGGGCTTGGCGCGGCTGTCGGTCAGTTCGAGCAGCCGGCTGCCGCGCCCCCCTGCCAGGACGTAAGCCATGGCATCGCGCGCCAGCGGTGCGAACGGTCGTGAATCTGCCATTGTCCCTCCCTCGATGGCGAATCGCGCGCTCTCGGCGCGCTTCCTTTGCTGATCCCGGCCGCCAACGAGGGCGGCGGGAGGTTCGCCACGTCAACTCAGAGTGAAGATAGGGCGGCGAGAGTCAAGAAGCATAGGCCCCGGACGAAGGACTGCCGCCGCGCGCTTGTCGGGCCAAGGGTCCGTTCCCGTGCGTCGCGCCGCACCCGCCGACGGTCCGTGACGGGAAGGCCACCGAGGCACCGGCCCGCGCGGCGAGGTCCCGGGTCGCATCCCGCGGGCCGCTCGCCGCCGGCATCCGTCAGAACGGGTTCGGACCACCACTCGAATGCCTTCGGCGCGTCGCCCGCAAGGTTCTTCGTCCCTGCGGGCGGTTTGCCGGGAAACGGGTCGGTGACGTCGCAATCAGACCTTGCCGGGTCCTGCCTGCCAGATGTCCCTGGCATATTCGCGGATCGAGCGGTCGGACGAGAACCATCCCATCCGGGCCGTATTGTGGATGGCCTTCGACTGCCACTCATTCTGGGTCAGGAACAAGCCGTCGAGGTTCCGCTGGGTGTTCCAGTAGGCCTCGAAATCGGCGCAGATCATCCACCAGTCGTTGTTGTAGAGATTGGAGACGAGGCTGTGATAGCGGGCCGGGCTTTCCGGCGCGAAGACGCCCGCGGAGATCGCATCGAGAGCTTCGCGCAAGAGCGGCGTCCGGTCGATGATCGAGCGGCCGCTGTGGGTCTCGCGCCGCCTCTGCGCGACCTCGTCTGCCGTCAGGCCGAAGATGAAGATGTTGTCCTCGCCGACATGATCGAGCATCTCGACATTGGCGCCGTCGAGCGTGCCGATGGTCAGGGCACCGTTCAGCGCGAACTTCATGTTGCCGGTGCCGGAGGCTTCGAGCCCCGCCGTCGAGATCTGCTCGGACAGGTCGGCCGCCGGCATGATGATCTCGGCGAGGCTGACATTGTAGTTCGGGATGAACACGATCTTCAGGAGATCGCGCACCGAAGGATCCGAATTGACGACCCGTGCGACGTCGTTGGCGAGATGGATGATCTCCTTTGCCTGCACGTAGCTCGGCGCCGCCTTGCCGGCGAAGATCTTGACCCGCGGCGTCCAGTCCTTCTCGGGATGGGCGCGGATCTGGTTGTAGAGGGCGATCGCCTCGATGATGTTGAGGAACTGGCGCTTGTATTCGTGGATGCGCTTGACCTGGATGTCGAAGATCGCGTCCGGGTCGATGGTGATGGCGAGCCGGTCGGAGATGAGATCGGCGAGCCTCGCCTTGTTCGCCCGCTTCATGGCGGCGAACCTCTCCCGGAAGGCCGCATCGCCCGCGAGCGTATCGGCATCTCCGAGCTTTTCGATGTCGTCGAGAAAGCCGGGCCCGATCGCTTCGGTCAAAAGGCCCGTCAGACCGGGATTGCATTCCATCAGCCAGCGCCGCGGGGTGACGCCGTTGGTCTTGTTCTGGATGCGGTCGGGATAGAGTTCGTGAAGGTTGCGGAACACCGTCTCCTTCATCAGTTCGGTGTGCAGCGCCGACACGCCGTTGACCGCGTGGCTGCCGACGAAGGCGAGCTGGCCCATGCGCACGCGCCGGCCGTTGCCTTCGTCGATCAGCGAGATCGCGGAGATCTGGCCACCGTCGAAGCCGGTCTGGGAAGCCTCGCGAATGATGTCGGCGTTGATCTGGTAGATGATCTGCATCTGGCGCGGCAGCAGCCGCTCGAAGAGGTTGATCGGCCAGTGCTCGAGCGCCTCGGGCAGCAGCGTATGGTTGGTGTAGCCGAAGGTCGCCCGGGTGATCTCCCAGGCCTTGCCCCATTCGTAGCCGTGGACGTCGACGAGGAGACGCATGAGCTCGGCCACCGACACGGCCGGGTGGGTGTCGTTGAGCTGGATCGCCACCTTGTCGGCGAGATTGTCGAGGCTTGCGTTCTCGCCGAGATGCCGGCGGATGATGTCCTGCAGCGAGGCGGCGGAGAAGAAGTATTCCTGCCTGAGGCGCAGTTCCTGGCCGGCCTGATGGGAATCGGCCGGATAGAGAACGCGGGTGATCGCCTCGGCCTTGTTGGATTCCACCAGGGCGCCGATGTGGTCACCGGAATTGAAGGCGTCGAGCAGGATCGGGTCGACGGCCTGGGCGCTCCACAGGCGCAGCGTGTTCACCTGTTCGCCGCGCCAGCCGACGATCGGCGTGTCGAAGGCGACGGCGAGGACGCGCTCGGCCGGCCGCCAGACGTGGCGGGGCGGCTTGCCCGGCTCCTGTTGGGTGACGACCTTGCCGCCGAAACCGATCTCGTAGGTCGAATCGCGCCGCTCGAACTCCCATGGATTGCCGTGCACGAGCCATGTCTCGGGCAGCTCGACTTGGGCGCCTTCGGCGATCTCCTGACGGAAGAAGCCGTGGACGTAGCGGATGCCGTAGCCGACGCCTGGCACGCCGGTCGAGGCCATCGATTCCATGAAGCAGGCGGCAAGCCGGCCGAGACCGCCATTGCCGAGCGCGGCGTCCGGCTCGAGCAGCTCGACCATGTCGAGTTCGACGTTGTAGCGCTTCAGCGCCTCGCGGATCGGGCCCGTGAGCTGGAGATTGTTGATCGCGTCGCGCAGCAGCCGCCCGATCAGGAATTCCATCGACAGATAGTAGACCCGCTTGTCCTTGCTCTCGCGAATCTTGTCGGTCGAGCGGAACCAGTGATCGATGATCCGATCCCTCACGACCAGCGTCGTTGCCCGCAGCCAGTCGTATTTCCGCGCCTGCTCGGGGTGCTTGCAGATGGAATAGGTGAGCTTCTCGACGATCTGCCGGGCGAGCGTATCGGGGTCGTTCTGGCGCGGCTCGGGAACCTTCGCGCCGATCGGCTCGATCTTCGGTGTGGCTGACATCAATGGTTCCTCATCGACTGGATTGCTGCGACGAGCCCGCGGGTGGAGCCGTCCCGACCTTCGGCCGAGGCTTGCCCGGTGACGACCGGGACGAGATTGTTCGCCAATTCCTTGCCGAGTTCCACGCCCCATTGGTCGAAGGCGTTGATGCCGAACAGCTGTGCCTCGACGAAGACCCGGTGCTCGTAGAGCGCGATCAGCGCGCCGAGCGTCGCCGGATCGAGCTTGGAATAGAGGATGGTGACCGACGGACGATTGCCCGGAAACACCCGGTGGGGGGCGATGCGCTCGGCATCGGCGGGGGTGCGGCCGGCATCGAGAAGCTGGCGGCGCGCCTCCTCCAGCGTCCGGCCTTTCATCAGCGCCTCGCTCTGGGCGAGACAGTTGGCGAGGAGAAGGTCCTGGTGGACCGACATGTCGGTGCCCTCGTCGGCATTGGCGCCGAGCAGAAACTCGACCGGGATGACGTCCGTCCCCTGATGGATCAGCTGGAAGAAGGCGTGCTGGCCGTTGGTGCCGGGTTCGCCCCAGACCACCGGCCCGCTGATCGGAACCTCCTCGCCGTCGAGGCCGACGCGCTTGCCGTTCGATTCCATGTCGAGCTGCTGGAGATAGGCGGGGAAGCGGGCGAGCCGCTGGTCGTAGGGAATGATCGCCCGGGTCGGATGGCCCATCAGCGCCCGGTGCCAGTAGCCGACGAGGCCGAGGAGGACGGGAAGGTTCTCTTCGAGCGGCGCGGTCTTGAAGTGCTGGTCGATCTCGCGGGCGCCGGCGAGGAACTCCCGGAAGTTCTCCGGGCCGATCGCCAGCATCAGCGGCAGGCCGATCGCCGACCAGATCGAATAGCGGCCGCCGACCCATTCCCAGAAGCCGAAGGTCCGCTCCGAACCGATGCCGAAGGCGTCGACCTTGTCGAGGGCGGTCGAGACGGCGGCGAAGTGATCGCCCACCGCCGCTTCGCCGAGGGTCGCGACGATCCACCGCCGGGCCGTCGCGGCGTTGGTCATGGTCTCGATCGTGGTGAAGGTCTTCGAGGCGATGACGAACAGCGTCGTCTTCGGCTCCAGCCCCTTCAGCGTGTCGGCCATGTGGGCGCCGTCGACATTCGACACGAAATGGGTGCGCGGGCCGTCGTGATAGGGGGCGAGGGCAAGCGTCGCCATCACCGGGCCGAGATCGGAGCCGCCGATGCCGATATTGACGACGTCGGTGATCAGGTCGCCATCGGAACCGAGAATCTCGCCGTTGCGGACCTTGGTCGCAAAGTTCGACATCGCGGTCAGGACGCCCATCACCTCGGCGCTGACCGGATCGCCGTCGGCGCGGTAGGCATCCGCAGGCTGGGCCCGGAGCGCCATGTGAAGCACCGAGCGATTCTCGGTGACGTTGATGCGGGCGCCGGAAAACATCGCGTCGCGTTTCTGTTCGACCTGGCGGTCGCGCGCCAGATC
Organism: Jiella avicenniae; assembly: GCF_021390325.1. Lineage (GTDB taxonomy): Bacteria > Pseudomonadota > Alphaproteobacteria > Rhizobiales > Rhizobiaceae > Jiella > Jiella avicenniae. The sequence continues at coordinate 139,330 of NZ_JAJUWU010000009.1, forward strand.
GAACAGCGCCGATCGCGTTTCCGCGTCGATGGCGGTCTTGGAATAGTCGAGCAGCAGGCCGCCGGCTCCGGCGGAGAACTCGGCGAAACGATCGGGACTTTGGACGAACAGCTCCCGGATGCCGACCGTGCGCGCGGCGTCGGCTCGCCGGGTCAATGCGGCGAGGTTCGCGGAAGGCTGGGGGGGGCGGGTCGAGCTCATGCGACGTTCCATTTGCTTGTCGATCGGTCCGGCCGAGACCTCGGCGGACACCGGATGCGGCATTTCCCGACGTCGACCTTGGGTTTATGCCGTGAGAATAGGCAGCCGGCAAGTCTGCCAAAGAACTAGACGAGGCTTACCATCTGCTCGCCTTGCGGTTGCCGCGGATCGAACGCTCTGGCGGACGTGCGTGTGGTGCCGGCTGATATGCCGTGGCGACCAACCGACGACGACGACGACGCAGGCAGACCCCCGAACTCCGAGGCCGCGGCATCCGATCCGTTCGCCATTCAGTCTATCGTCACGGTCTTGGCGTTCATGAAGGCGTGGATGCCCTCTCTCGACAACTCCCGCCCGTAGCCCGAGCGCTTGACGCCGCCGAAGGGAAGCCGCGGATCCGAGGCGGTCATCCGGTTGACATGGGTGCCCCCGGTGTCGAGGTCGCGGACGAAGCGTTCGATCTCGCCCGCCTCGTTCGTCCAGACGGACCCGCCGAGGCCGAAGTCGGAGTCGTTGGAAAGTTCGATCGCTTCGTCGATCGAGGCGACCTTGAAAAAGATCGCACACGGGCCGAACAGCTCCTCGCGATAGGCCGGGGCCTCCTTGCCGACGTTTTCGAGCATCGAAGGTTTGAAGTAGAAGCCCTTGCCCTCGATCGCGCCGCCCGTCGTCAACGCCGCGCCCGCCTCGACCGACCGCTCGATCTGGTCGGTCAGATCGTCGACGCCGGACTTCATCGCGACGGGGCCGAGATCCGTCGTCTCGTCCATCGGGTCGCCGATGGTCATCGCCTCGAGCTTTTCCCGGTAGCGGGCGGTATAGTCGTCATAGACGTCGGCGTGGACGATGAAGCGCTTGGCGGCGATGCAGCTCTGGCCGTTGTTCTGCATCCTCGCCGTGACGCCGACGTCGACTGCCTTGCCGATGTCGGCCGAGGGCATGACGATGAACGGGTCGGAGCCGCCGAGTTCGAGCACCGTCGTCTTGATCTCGGACCCCGCCGTCGCTGCGACGGACGCGCCGGCCGCCTCGCTACCGGTCAGGGTCGCGGCGCGCACCCGGCGATCGCGCAGGATCGGCTCGACCCTCTTCGACGAGATCAGCAGCGTCTGGAAGACGCCTTGCGGCGCGTCGGCTTCGAGCAGCACGTTCTCGATCTCGAGCGCGCACTGGCTGACGTTCGAGGCGTGCTTCAAAAGGCCGACATTGCCGGCCATCAGAGCCGGCGCGATGAAGCGGAAGCACTGCCAATACGGAAAATTCCAGGGCATCACCGCCAGCACCGGGCCGATCGGCAGATAGGCGACGTAGTTCTTCGAGCCGGGACCTGAGCGTTCGTCGTCGGCGATCATCGCCTCGCCGTGCTCGGCGTAGTAGCGGCAGGCAGCCGCGCATTTCTCCACCTCGGCGACGGCCTCTTTCAGGCGCTTGCCCATTTCCAGCGTGGCGATCCGGCCAAGGTCGTGCTTGCGCCTTTCGAGGACGTCGGCGGTCCGGCTCAGAAGCTCGGCGCGCCGGCTGAAGGGCGTCCGCCGCCAATCCCGAAAGGCGATCTCGGCATTTTCCAGCGCTCTTTCGACGACGTCCTCGCCGTGCTCCGCGAAATCCTCGATGACGTCGCCCGTCGCGGGGTTGATGCTTTTCGGCATGATTGCTGTCCCGTCGCCATTTCCGAGCGGCCCTTTGCGGCCGCACGTCCGGCAAGTTAGGGTGCATCGACCGGTGAGAAAGACGGAGCCCTGCGAGAAAGGCGAGAAGGCGGAACGGCAACCGCCGTTTCAATCACGGGTTCCGGGGAGAAATCAGTGCCGTCCGGAGGCGAGCCTGTCGGCGGCGCCCTTCAGCGATTTGACTGCAGCTTCGAGTGCAGCCGGGTCGGCTTCTTCGGAGATCCCGCGCTCGAGCTGAGAGAGCCATGCCTCGATCGCCATCTGCTTCTGGGTTTCAGACAGCCTGTCGTCCGCCAGCAATTCGTCCGCAGATCGGTATGTGCCGTGCTGGGGGTGATCGTAGTAGGCTGCGGGCGGAAGCGAAGTCGGCATGGTCTGTCTTTCTAACCCCACGGTCCTTCACTATGTCCGCCCGCTGCCCAGGAGACGTTTCGGCGCAACTCGGCGCGGCTTACCAGTCTATGGATTTCATCTAGGCAGCAACGTATGACGAAACCTTGTGCCAAATTGCCGCATCACTTCGTCGTTCGGTCTTGACCGCCGTCTGCGACACAGTCCTTCGAGCGAAAACATCTGCTCGAATCCGACACGCCGATTCCCAACTGTTTTGTCTGATCTGTCGGGAACGAAATTGTCGGCGATCGCCATGGCTGCGACCATGGGATGACCGAGTCAGATCTTGCCGGCGGCAAGTTTGGCTGCGGCGTCGTCGAGCGACTGGTTGGTGTTCTCTGCCTGAGGCGCGTCCGGGTCGTTCCGCAAGATATGCTTCAGAGACGAGCGCCACTCGTCCAGTACCGTGCGCTTTTCGTTGTCCGTGAGGCGATCATCGTTCAAGACCGCTTCGGGATTGTCGTAGTCTCCATGCGTCGGATGCGTGAAGCGCGCGTGTTTCATCGCCTCGGTTGCCATGGGTGTCCTCCTTCGTTCTTGCCGATGCTTGTGCGTGCCCGATCACTTGGGCGGCAAAACATTGAACGCACAAGCTTATAGGCCTATAACGAACGAACGGGGCGATGGTTTCGGCTTTCTGCCACGGGGGTGCGAAGCGACGCGGCGCGCGGTCAGATCTCCACCCGCACGGGGGTTTCGAGCCGGAATTCCTCCAGATTGTCGTCGCCGGCGCGGTCGACCACCAGAAAATCCGACATTTCCTCCAGCGCCAGCAACGGATGATGCCAGACGGATCGGGCATAGTTCACGCCTTGGTCTCCACTGGCCAGAAACGCGTGGATCTCGCCCGGGCGGCCGGCATCGTCGCTGGCCACCACGACCAGCCATGGCCGGCCGGAGAGCGGATGGAAAGCCTGGCTGGCGAGAGGATGGCGCTCGAACATCGTGACGTCGAGCGGCAGGCTCCGCGGCTTCGCCCGGAAGATCGCTATTCCCGGACGGCCCGTATCGGGCGCGACGTCGACCCTGGCGAGGTCGTTATAGCGCGTCGCCATGCCGGCGTTGATGACCAGTTCCTCGGCGCCTGCAGTCTCCAGCACCTCTCCGAACGGAGCGAAGGCGGCCTTGGTCAATGGCTGGGGGCGAACGACCCGCATCAGGCCTTCTTCCCGTAGAGCCGCAGCCGCGAGACGCCGCCGTCCGGGAAGATGTCGAGCCGCACATGGGTGGCCGGCCGATCGAGCGGCGCGGCAGTGAACTTTTCGACGTGGTGGGCCTTCAGCTTTGCCTCCTCGACGATCGCCGGCCAGGAGCGGCTCGCCGCATCGATCGCTTCGAGCGTCGTCTCGTCGCCGAGCCGGCCGGCGCGCAAGGAAAAGCGGTCCGGAAAATTGCCCTTGAAGTGGTTGGTGTCGATGGCGATGCGTTCGATCCGGCCGGCGGTCCCGAGCTTCAGAACGCACCAGTCGTTGCCGGGAACCCGGCGGCGCGCCGTCTCCCAGCCGTCGGCCATCACCGGCGCCCGGCCCGGTGCCAGCATGTTGGCGGGATGGCCGTAATGGGCGTCGTTCCAGGCGACGGCGGTGCCGCCGTTTTCCATCGCCGCGAGATCGACGGTCTCGTCCGGCGAAACGAGGCCCCAGTCCTTTTCGATGGTGCCGTAGACGCGCAGGCGCGCAACGCCGCCATCGGGGAAGATGTGCAGCTTCAGCCAGCGGACCGGCCGGTCGTCCTCGATGGCGAAGAGGTTGTGGCCGTCGCCGTTGAGAGCGGAGCGAGGCACGAAGGCGTACCAGTCGGCGTCGCCCGGCTCACCCGCCGTGTCGGCGGCCTCGATCATCGCTTCCGGCGGATAGTTGCCGGTGAAGAACGAGGTGTCGACGTCGACCGCCACGATCCGGCCGCGCTGGCCGAGGCGGATGACGGCATGATCGTGGCCGGTGGTTCGCTTGCGGCGGGACTCCCATCCGTCCATCCACTTGCCATGGTCGTCGAACCGGTCGGGATAGAAGACCGGCGGCGCCGGATCGATCATCCGGGACTTGTCGGCGAAGAAGTCGTCGGTGGCGAAGGTGACCTCGGTGCCGAGCCGCGGCTGGGCGAGGTCGATGGCGCGGCGCGTGAGCTCCTCGGCCTCGGGGAGGGGCCTGGCGGTCAGAAAGCGTTCGGAACTCATGAATGGCTGCCTTCGAAGATGGAGTGGATGCGCAGCCGTGCAATCTTTTCCACCTCGCGGCAAGCGGTGGCGAATTCTTCGGCCGGGTCGTTGCCTACCCGCCGCTCGAAAGCGGCGAGGATCGCGGTCTTGTCGAGGCCCTTCACGGCGACGATGAAGGGAAAGCCGAAGCGCGCGACATAGCGTTCGTTGAGTGCGGTGAAGCGGGAAAGCTCTTCCGCCGTCAGCCTGTCGAGGCCGGCGCCGGCCTGTTCGGCCTTCGACTGCTCGGTGAGGTCGCCGGCCAGCGCCAGTCTTCCGGCGAGGTCGGGATGGGCCGCGAGGACGCCGAGGCGCTCGGCCTCGCTCGCCCCGCGAAACGCGGCGTTCATGGCGCCGGAGAGGCCGAGAGGCGTGTCGTGGGCGTCGTGGAGGCCGTCCGCGACCGTGCGCTCGGCGACGAAGGGCGAATGTTCGAACACGCCGCCGAAGTTTTCGACGAACGCATCGGCGCTCATCCGGCTCGGTCTGAGGCGTGGAGCATGGGGGAAGCGCTCGCGCCAGTGCCGGGCGATGTCGATCCGCCTTGCCACCCAGACGTCGGGCTTCGATTTTACGTAGTCGAGGAAGCGGGCGAGGGCGGCGGCGCGGCCCGGCCGCCCGACGAGCCGGCAGTGCAGGCCGACATTCAGCATCTTCGCCCGGCCCGCCTCGCCCTCGGCATAGAGTGCGTCGAAGGCGTCCTTCAGATAGGTGAAGAACTGATCGCCCGAATTGAACCCCTGCGGCGTCGCAAAGCGCATGTCGTTGGTGTCGAGGGTGTAGGGGATGATCAGATGCGGCCCGTTCGGGCCCTCGATCCAGTAGGGCAGATCGTCGGCATAGCTGTCGGAGGAATAGGCAAAGCCGCCTTCTTCCATCACCAGCTTCAGCGTGTTGGCCGACGGCTTGCCCTGATAGATGCCGAGCGGGCGCGAGCCGGTGACGGTCGTGTGGATGCGGACGGCGTCCGTGATGTGCCGGCGCTCTTCCTCCTCCGGAAAATCCTTGTATTCCAGCCATCTGAGGCCGTGGCTGGCGATCTCCCAGTCGGCCTCCAGCATCGCGTCGACGGCTTCCGGATTGCGCTGGAGGGCGAGGGCGACGCCGTAGACGGTGACCGGCATGTCCCATTCGGTGAACATTCGCCACAACCGCCAGAAGCCGGCGCGCGCGCCGTATTCGTAAAGTGATTCCATGTTGAGGTTGCGCTGCCCCGGCCAGGGCTGCGCCCCGACGATCTCGGACAGGAGCGACTCGGAGGCCGGATCGCCGTCGAGGATCGAACTCTCGCCGCCCTCCTCGTAATTGACGACGAACTGGACGCAGATCTTCGCATGGCCTTCGCCGGAGGGATTCGGCCATTGCGGATCGGGCGGCGTCCGGCCGTAGCCGAGGAGATCGCGGGGGTAGCATTCGGTCATGGGGATCGCTTCGTGGACTGTCGATCGGCAAGGGGTAACGGCAGACGCGGGGCGGATCAATCGGGGAGGGGCGACTGTCCGCTTGATGTGTAGGAGATGCCGCGCCTTCCTCTGCGACCGCCCGGATTGCATCCGCCGTTCCGGGCGCAGCCGGCGAGCGGGATGGGGCGAGATCACCGTTGCCGGAAGGGCGCTGGCATCGACGCTGGAAGGCCTGCGGCCTCATCGGCTACGACGATATTCCGGGCAAAGGAAGTCGATCCGGACCCGGCGGGGCCTGCTTCACTCCACCGGCTCGACCTGAAGCACCGCGCCGTCGGCGCCGATGACACGCACCCGCGCGCCCTCGGGCAGTTCCGGGCCGGAGACCGTCCACCATGAATCCTCGATCGCGACGCGGCCCCTGCCGGAGACGATCGCCTCGGTCAGCCGGGCTTCGCGCCCGACCAGCCGGCCGGTGCGGCGGTTGAGCGGCGCGCCTTCGTCCTTGACGGGATCGCGCCCGTACCAGCGCCGGCCGAGATAGATGCAGACCGCCGAGACGACGATGAAGGCGACGACCTGCTGCGGCCAGTCGAACCAGTCGCCGACGAGGAACGCGTTGGTGCCGACGACGAGGGCGGCGATGCCGAAGAAGACGAGATAGGCGCCGGGGACCACGACCTCCAGGATCAGGAGGACGAGGCCGGCGATCCACCAGCCGTAGTCGGCGAGTGTCTGGAACAGCGCTTCCATGGGGTCACCCGGCTGCGGATGGGCCGGCATTCCCGCTGTCGGGAACGCGGAAGCCCGGCCGCTGCGGCCGGCCGCGGGGCGGCGATGGCGGGACGGTCGGGCCGGCCTCGTCGCCGAAAGCGGCTCTGGCGATCTCGGCGATGCCGGAGACCGATCCGATCAGCGAGGAGGCTTCCAGCGGCATCAGCACGACGCGCTGATTGGGCGCCGAAGCGAGCTTGGCGATGGCCTCGGTGTATTTCTGCGCGACGAAGTAGTTGATCGCCTGGACGTCGCCGGCGGCAATGGCTTCCGAGACGAGCCGCGTCGCGGTCGCTTCCGCCTCGGCCAGCCGCTCGCGCGCCTCGGCCTCGCGGTAGGCCGCCTCGCGCTTGCCTTCCGCCTGCAGGATCTGGCTCTGCTTCTCGCCCTCGGCCCGAAGGATCGCGGCATTGCGCGATCCCTCCGCCTCGAGGATCTCGGCGCGCTTCTCGCGCTCGGCCATCATCTGCCGCGCCATGGCATCGACGAGGTTCTTCGGCGGATTGATGTCCTTGATCTCGATGCGGGTGATCTTGATGCCCCAGGAATGCGAGGCTTGGTCGACGACGCGCAGGATCTTTTCCGAGATGGTGTCGCGGTTCGACAAAAGGTCGTCGAGGTCCATCGAGCCCATGACCGATCTGAGATTGGTCATGACGAGATTGAGGATGGCGTTGTCGAGGCCGGAGACCTCGTAGGCCGCCGCCTTGGCGTCGAGGATCTGGTAGAAGGCGACGCCGTCCGCCGCCACCGAGGCGTTGTCGCGGGTGATCACCTCCTGGGTCGGAACGTCGAGCACCTGCTCCATCATGTTCATCTTGCGCCCGACGCGCTCGATGAAGGGCACGAGGATCGAGAGCCCCGGCTCCAGCGTGCGGGTATAGCGACCGAAGTTCTCGACCGTGTAGTTGTAGCCCTGGGGGACGATCTTGATCGTCGACGTCAGCACGACGACGGCGACGACGAGCACGACGATGAGAAGGATTGTGCCGGGTGTGAGCATGCCGATCTCCCGAGCCGGCAGGTTCCGGCGGTTTTGCTTCGAGCCCCGGTCGACTATCGCCTGATCAGGGGAGAACGCAAGCCGCCCCGAAAGAAGGCGGCGGCCGATGGCGAGATGTCGACCGGTCGAGCGCGGCGGCCGCCGCCGCGCCGATCCTCGAGAGAACGGCTCGCAGCATCACGAAGCCGAGGGGGGAAAGGGCCGCCGCGACGGGCAGCGCACCTGGTTGTCGCAGTCCGGTCTGTCCTGCGTGCCGCCCGCCTCAGTCGAGCCAGCCGCGCAACTCCCGGCGCACCATCGCCTCGATGACGTCCATCCCGGCTTCGGAATCGTTGAGGCACGGGATGTGGGAGAAGTTCTCGCCGCCGGCCTCGTGGAAGATCTCGCCCGCCTCGCCGGCGATTTCCTCCAGCGTTTCCAGGCAGTCCGAGACGAAGCCGGGATTGAGGACGGCGATCGACTTCACCCCCTCCTTCGCCAGCTTTTCCACGGTCTTGTCGGTGTAGGGCTGCAGCCACTCTTCCGGCCCGAAGCGGGACTGGAAGGTGGTGATCAGCCGGCCCTTCGGCCAGCCGAGCCGCTCGTCGAGCAGCCGCGAGGTCTTCTGGCAGTGGCAGTGATAGGGGTCGCCCTTGCGGAAATAGCTCTGCGGGATGCCGTGATAGGAGGCGATGACGTGTTCGGGCTCGAAGTCGAGGGTCGCGAGATGGCTTTCGATCGAGCGGGCGAGGGCGTCGATATAGACCGGCTCGTCGTGATAGGGCGGAACGGTCCGGACCGCCGGCATCCATCGCTTGCCCATCATGTGCTCGAAGAACTTGTCGTTCACCGTGGCGGTCGTTGACGCGGAATATTGCGGATAGAGCGGGTAGACGAGAATGCGCTCGCAGCCCTGGCTCATCAGATAGTCCGTCCGCTCGGCGATCGACGGATTGCCGTAGCGCATCGCCCAGTCGACGACGATCTCGCCATGGCCGGCGAGGCGGACGGCGAGCTTTTCGCCCTGTGCGCGGGTGAAGGTGCGCAGCGGCGACTCGTTGCGCTCCGTATTCCAGATCTCGGCATAGGCGGCGCCGGACTTCTTCGGCCGGGTGTTGAGGACGATGCCGTAAAGGATCGGATACCAGGCGATGCGCGGCCATTCGATGACCCGCTTGTCGGAGAGAAACTCTTTCAGATAGCGGCGCATCGGCTTGAAGTCGGTGCCGTCGGGCGTGCCGAGATTGACTAGGAGAACGCCGATCTTCGCCGTCTCGACCGGCGGGTGGCCGGCTGGAAGAGGGCCGGTCGCCCGTTCGGCGACCGTCTGTGTGAGAGCGTTCATCCTGCGATTCCGATCGATTGCGTTGTTCTCGCTCCGCAGCGGATCGATCGGCGGACGCCCGCCGCGACGAAGCGGGCCGTCACGGGGAAAGCAGCCGAACAAGCGCGGAGCCTGCCCTGGGCCCGCGAAATATAGAGGGGACGGGACGGAATTTGAACGAGAAGAATCGAAAAGACCGTCGCCTCGCAGCGAGCGGTCCTTTCAGGGTCGGCGAAGGCGAAGCTCCGAAGGGAGCCCCGGACCGGCTCAGGCCCGCGCGAACTCGAAGCGCGTTCCGGTGGAGGAAGCGCAGGCGAGGCGATTGGCCTGGACGAGATTGCAGTTCGCCGACTGCTGCTGATTCGTCGTCCGCGAGGTGTAGAGGATGTTGATCTGGCCGGGGCCCAGATTGGAATAGGTCCCCGTGGCGAGAACGCCGCCGGTTCCCTGTTCGACGGAGGCGAAGCGGCCGTTGTTGAAGGTCGCCGCGTAGGCGACGGGCCCGCCGATGGCGTTCCACCGGCCCTCGACGCCCTGGGGCTTGGGGGCGACCGAGGCCCGCTCGCTGGTCGTGCAGGCACCGAGCGCCAGAGCGACGACGGTGATGGCGACTGCCGTCTTGCGTGTCCGCATCAAAAAACCTCGTTCAGGACGGTCGGCGGCGATACGGACGTCGCATCGCCGCACTGGGGCAGGGCGGGGCCTCGACGTTCCCGAGACCTCCGGCAAGTGTTTCAGAACGAGACGCGGCGACGGTCAAGATGAAATCGACCACGGTCGCGCGCTTTTTCCCGCCGCCGGGCGAACCCTCGCCGCTCGGATGCCGGTTTCGCGGCGTCAGCGGACGAGGATGTTCCGGAACTGCCAGGGATCCTTCTCGTCGATGTCCTCCGGGAAGAGCCCCGGCCGGTCGACCAGCGGATTCCAGTTGGTGTAATAGCCTTTGACGGGCCCGAGATACGGCGTCTGGATTTCCAGGCAGCGCTTGTAGTCCATCTCGTCGGCCTCGACGATGCCGGCCTCCGGATTCTCCAGCGCCCAGACCATGCCGGCGAGCACCGCCGACGTCACCTGCAGTCCGGTGGCGTTCTGGTAGGGCGCGAGTTCGCGTGTCTCCTCGATCGAAAGCTGCGAACCGTACCAGTAGGCGTTCTTCTCGTGGCCGTAGAGGAGGACGCCGAGCTCGTCGATGCCGTCGACGATCTCGGTCTCGTCGAGGACGTGCAGCTCCGGCTGGATCTTGCCGGCGGCGCCGAAGAGTTCATGCAGCGACAGGACGGCGTCGTTGGCCGGATGGTAGGCGTAATGGGAGGTCGGCCGGAAGGTGACCTCGCCGTCCTTGTTGGTGTGGGTGAAGTAGTCGGCGATCGAGATCGACTCGTTGTGCGTCACCAGGAAGCCGTACTGCGCCCCCGGCGTCGGGCACCAGGTCCTGACGCGGGTGTTGGCGCCCGGCTGTTCCAGGAAGATCGCCGCCTGGCAGCCCTTCTTGTGTCGGCTGGCGTTCTTCGGCATCCATTTCTCGTGGGTGCCCCAGCCGAGTTCCGACGGCTGCATGCCCTCCGACAGGAAGCCCTCGACCGACCAGGTGTTCCAGAACACGTTCATCGGCTTGGGGGTCTTCGCCCGCTGGGTGTCGCGTTCGGCGATGTGGACGCCCTTGACGCCGGCCTTCTTCATCAGCTTCGCCCAGCCCTCGCGGTCGTCCCAGGCGGGTTCGCTGAAGTCCATGCCGGTGTCCCGGGCGATGTCGACCAGCGCCTGCTTGACGAACCAGGAGACCATGCCGGGATTGGCGCCGCAGCAGGAGACGGCGGTGGTGCCGCCGGGGTTCTTCCGCTTCTCCTTGCGGACGGTCTCACGCAGGGCATAGTTCGTGCGCTCGGCATTCGACATGTTCTTGTCGAAGTAGAAGCCGAGCCAGGGCTCGACGACGGTGTCGATGTAGAGGACGCCGAGCTGGCGGCAGAGCTTGATCAGGTCGAGCGAGCCGGTGTCGACCGAAAGGTTGACGCAGAAGCCCTGGCCTTCGCCCTCGGTCAGGAGCGGGGTCAGGAGGTCCTCGTAGTTCTTGCGCGTCACCGCCTCGTTGACGAAGCGGATGCCCTTTTCGTCCAGCAGGCCGCGCACGCTTTCGTCGGGATCGATCACGACGAGGCGGCTGCGATCGAAATCGAAATGCCGCTCGATCAGCGGCAGGGTGCCCCTGCCGATCGAGCCGAAGCCGATCATCACGACGGGGCCGCTGATCTTGGCGTGGACCGGATGCTGGTTGTCGGCCATGTTCGCTTCAACTCCTTTGGCGCGGGTCGGGGCGCCGGGCAGTGGGCCGGGCGCTCGCGTCGGGGACGGGTGGCGCCGCGCTAGACGGTTTCGCCGTCAAATAAAAGCGAATTGTCGGCTTCAACCCGAAAAAGCGGATCGGCCCGCCAACAGGGTCGGGCGATCACGGGGAACGTCTTCCGGCTCCGGCACTCGGCGTCGGGGCGATGCCGGCAGGGGGGCGCGATCGGCTGCGAGACGTCGGCAATCGTCATCAAGACGAAGCATTCGATCCTTTTGTTGGACCCGCCGGGAATTTAATCGATTGGGGTCGGTCGCGCCGTCTGGACGTCAAACGGATATACCTCCAAAAGAAACGGCAAGCATCGCGAGCGATGCGCAATCCCTGTCGTTTGCCGAAGGACATCGATACCATGCTGAGAACTGAGGTCGTCCGGAATATCCTCTCCTGGTACGAAGGAGAGACCCCGGGCCTGAAGAGCAATCTGTCGCGTCTCCTCATGCACGGCAGGCTCGGCGGCACCGGCCGGTTGGTGATCCTGCCGGTCGATCAGGGCTTCGAGCACGGCCCGGCGCGGTCGTTCGCGCCGAATCCCGTCGGCTACGATCCGCATTATCTCTACGAGCTGGCGATCGAGTCGGGCGTTTCCGGCTATGCGGCGCCGCTCGGTCTTCTGGAACAGGGCGCCGACACCTTCGCCGGCGAGGTGCCCTTGATCCTCAAGCTGAACAGCGGCAACTCGCTGGTCTCCAACCAGGATCAGGCGATCACCGGAACGGTCGACGACGCGATGCGGCTCGGCTGCGTCGGCGTCGGCTTCACCATCTATCCCGGCGCCGACTCCTCCTACGACATGATCGAGGAGCTGCGCGAGATCAGCCATCAGGCGAAGTCCCGCGGCCTGATCTCCGTCGTGTGGTCCTATCCGCGCGGCGGCAAGGTGACCAAGGACGGCGAGACCGGCCTCGACATCATCGCCTATGCCGCGCACATGGCGGCGCTGATGGGCGCGACGATCATCAAGGTGAAGCTACCCACGGCCCACGTCGATCTCGAAGCGGCGAAGTCGGTCTACACGAAGCACGGGATCGACGGGAACACGGCCGCCGCCCGGGTGCGCCACATCATGCAGGCGGCCTTCAACGGCAAGCGCATCGTCGTCTTCTCCGGCGGCGCGGCGAAGAACACCGACGAACTGCTCGACGAGGTCCGTGGCATCCGCGAAGGCGGCGGCAACGGCTCGATCATCGGCCGCAACTCCTTCCAGCGCTCGAAGGAAGACGCCATCGCCCTTCTCAACGAGGTGATGGACGTCTACGCCTGATCCTCGGCGAAGCCGGGCCGGAGCGACGGCTGCTGCCGGCCAAATCGTCGCGGCGGGTGACCTTTCGTCGGCCGCGGCGCTATGATCGGGCCATGACGAAAGCCCGAAGCATTTATGGACATTGCCGCGGGACGAAGGGTCCAGCGCATATCGGGCGGCGGCTGGTTTGGCTTGCCGCCCTTTTTCTGGTCGCCGGCCAGCCGTTCTTTTTCGCGTCGGCCGGCTCGGCCATGGCGGCCGAACTCCTGATGTTCGAGCAGGACGGCTGTCCGTTCTGCCGCAAGTTCGACGCGGAGATCGCGCCGGACTATCCGCAGAGCCGCATCGGCCAGATCGCGCCTCTGAGACGGGTGAACATCTTCGAGGATCGCACCGGAGGCATCGCAGGCCTGACGCCTGCCGTGTTTACCCCGACCTTCGTCCTGGTCGGCGACGATGGCCACGAAGTCGGCCGGCTGGAGGGGTATCCCGGGCAGAAGTGGTTCTATCCCGAGATCGAAGCGATCCTCGACGGCGTGACGTCCGAACCGGATGCCGGCGACGGTCCGACCGGTGCCGCGGGCAAGACACCGGCGGCGCGGGCGAAATGACGCTTGCCGTCGTGCGTCGCCGGCCTCTCGGACTTGCTCGGCCGGCGCACGGGAGACATGCGCGGATTTCCGTCTTCGCCCGAAAGTCTCAGATTGCGGCCCACCCCAAAGCTCCATAAGGTCCGGGGTTTCAAGCGAAGACCACTCCACTTTCGCCGGAGAATCCCATGCCTGCCAGAGCTCGCTCAACCGCAACGGCCGACGCCGGACGGTTCTCTCCGCCGTTCTCCGCGCCCTTCGCACTCGACGACCAGGCGGCGGTCTCGGCGCTCCTGAAGGCGTCCGAGCGCTGGTCCCATGACGAGGACAAGGTCGACGAGCGGGCGCGCGGCCTGATCGTCGGCATCCGCAAGGCGGCCGGGGGCATCGGCGGCGTCGAGGACTTCCTGCGGGAGTTCGGGCTTTCGAGCCGCGAGGGTCTCGCTCTGATGATTCTGGCGGAAGCGCTGTTGCGGGTTCCGGATGCGGCCACCCAGGACCGGCTCATCGAGGAGAAGATCGGCGCCGGCGACTGGGCCCATCACGAGGGCGGCGAAGACCGGCTGATGACGGCCGCCTCGGCCTGGGCGCTCGGCATCTCCGCCCGCATCATCCGCCCCGGCGAGACGCCGCAGGGCGTCATGTCCGGGCTGGTCAAGCGGATCGGCGGCCCCGCCGTGCGTCAGGCGACGCGTCAGGCGATGCGCTTCCTCGGCCGGCACTTCGTTCTCGGCGAGACCATCGAGGATGCGCTGGAGCGGGCCCGGGGATTCGAATCCAAAGGCTACCGCCACTCATACGACATGCTGGGCGAGGGCGCCCGGACGATGGAGGACGCCGAGCGCTACTACCGCTCCTATGCCAATGCGATCGAGAGGATCGGCCGCAAGGCCGGCAACAAGAAGCTGCCCGACCGGCCGGGGATCTCGGTGAAGCTTTCGGCGCTGCACCCGCGCTACCACCCGCTGCACCGCGAGCGCGTCCTCGAGGAACTGTTGCCGAAGGTGATCGCGCTCGCCGAAATGGCCCGCAGCTTCGATCTCAACCTGACCATCGACGCCGAGGAAGCCGAGCGGCTGGAACTCTCGCTCGACGTGATCGACGCGCTGGTCGAGCGCTTCGACTTCAAGGGATGGGAAGGCTTCGGCCTCGCCATCCAGGCCTATCAGAAGCGCGCGCTCGCCGTCATCGAACACGTCGACGACCTCTGCGAGGCCGCGGGCATCCGCATGATGGTGCGCCTCGTCAAGGGCGCCTATTGGGACACGGAGGTCAAGCACGCGCAGGAGAAGGGGCTCGACGGCTATCCGGTCTACACCCGCAAACCGGCGACCGACCTGTCCTATCTCGTCTGCTCCAGGGCGCTGCTGGAGCGCCGGGCGCGGATCTATCCGCAATTTGCCACGCACAATGCGCTGACCGTCGCGACCATCCTCGAAATGGCCGGCAGCGACGCCACCGGCTTCGAGTTCCAGCGTCTTCACGGCATGGGCGAGGCGCTCTACGAGACGCTGCGCCGCTCCGGGCCGAAGCCGGTCGCCTGCCGGATTTATGCGCCGGTCGGAGGCTACCGCGACCTTCTCGCCTATCTCGTCCGCCGGCTTCTGGAAAACGGCGCCAACTCCTCCTTCGTCGCCATGGTCGGCGACGAGGACATTCCGGTCGACGATCTTCTGGAACGGCCCCGTTCGATGCTGGAGGGCGGTCCCGCGCGGCACCCGAAGATCGGCCTGCCGAAGGATCTCTTCTCGCCGCGGCGCAATTCTGCCGGCATCGAGGTGGGCGACCGCCGGGCGCTCGGCAGTCTGATCGCCGAACGACGCCGCACCAGGGTCGAACGGCTGGAGGCACGGTGCGAGGCCGCGGCCGCGAAGACGGGCGGCGAGCCGGTCGAGATCGTCTCGCCAGTCGATGGCGGCCTCTTGGGGACGAGCTATCACCTGTCTTCCGAGGCCGCGACGGCGCTCGTCCGTGAGGCGGCGGCCCACTGCCGGACGGCCGAGGCCGTTCCTGGGCCGAGGCGGGCGGAGATGCTGCGGAAGGCGGCGAGCCTCATGGAGGAACGCCAGGCCGAACTCCTGGCGATCCTCGCTGCAGAGGGCGGCAAGACTCTCGACGACGGCATCGCCGAGGTGCGCGAGGCGGTCGACTTCCTGCGCTTTTACGCCGACGAGGCGATGCGGCTGTTCGGCGCCCCTGTCGAGCTGCCCGGCCCGACCGGCGAGGAGAACCGGCTGACCTATCGCCCGCGCGGCGTCGCGGTGGCGATCTCGCCCTGGAACTTCCCGCTGGCGATCTTCACCGGCCAGGTCGCGGCGGCGCTTGCCGCCGGCAACGTCGTCATCGCCAAGCCGGCCGAGCAGACCCCGCTGATCGCGGCCAAGGCCGTCGAGCTTCTCCACCAGGCCGGCTTTGCGAAAGAGCATCTGTATCTCGCCCCCGGCGACGGCAGGACCGGTGCGGCGCTGACGTCGCACGACCTCACCGCCGTCGTCGCCTTCACCGGCTCGACCGAGACGGCCTTCGCGATCAACCGGGCGCTCGCGTCCCGCAATGCGCCGATCGCGCCGCTGATCGCCGAGACCGGCGGCATCAACGCGCTGATCGCCGACGCGACCGCACTGCCCGAACAGGTTGCCGACGACGTCGTCATGTCGGCGTTCCGCTCGGCCGGCCAGCGCTGCTCGGCGCTGAGGCTCCTGTTCCTGCAGGAGGACGTCGCCGACAAGATCCTCGACATGATCGCCGGCGCGGCGAAGGAGCTGACCGTCGGCGACCCGCGCGAGCTTTCGACCGACATCGGCCCGGTGATCGACGGCGAGCAGCTCGCCATGCTGCGCGACCACGTTTCCCGCATGGAGCGCGAGCAGAAGCTGCGCTATCGCGGCGAGGTGCCCGCCGACCTCGCGGCCAAGGGGCACTATTTCGCCCCTCACATCGTCGAGATCGATCGGCCCGAGGCGCTCGACCGCGAGATCTTCGGCCCCGTCCTCCACGTGGTTCGCTGGAAGGCCAGGGACTTCGACAAGATCCTCGATGCGATCGAGGCGACGGGATATGGGCTGACGCTCGGCGTGCACAGCCGGATCAACGAAACGGCCCACAAGGTCATTGCACGCCTGTCAGTCGGTAACGTCTATGTGAATCGAAACATCATCGGTGCGATCGTCGGATCTCAACCCTTTGGTGGATCAGGGCTTTCCGGAACGGGGCCGAAGGCGGGCGGTCCGAATTACCTTGTCCGCTTCGCCCGCGAACAGGTCATTTCGGTCAATACTGCCGCCGCTGGAGGTAACGCCAGCCTGATTGCGATGGAATCGTAGCAACCCCGCCACAGCAGAGCCGTGAAACCTGTGCTAGGTTGACTGCGTTAGGGCAATGCGTGAGCAGCGGCCGCCCCATTCCTCCCATTGGGCACGGCCGCACATGCCCGAGTAGCAGACGGCCGCATCGGTGTTGTCTCCCAGCGCCGCGGCCGGGATTTCGAGTAGAAGACGAGCCCGGTGGTCTCCTCCCACACCGGGCTCGTCTTTTTTCGGCTCCTCGCCAAAGCCAGCCCTCGCCTCCCGCGATCTTCCGGCGCTTGCCGACGCTCCGGGTTTTCCGCCACGGCAGGCTGTGGCAATGGGCATCCACCTTGCGTATGCTGTCGCCAAAACGATCGAGCAGAGGGAGAAAGCCTTGAGCGACTACAATTCCGACATCGCCCTTGCGCGCGCCGCGAAGAAGAAGCCGATCAAGGAAATTGCCGGGCGCCTCGGCATGTCGGAAGAGGACATCGTTCCCTACGGCCACGACAAGGCGAAGATCGCCGCACCCTTCCTGAAATCGCTGGAGGGCCGTCCCGACGGCAAGCTGATCCTCGTCACCGCCGTCAACCCGACGCCGGCCGGCGAGGGCAAGACGACGACCACCGTCGGCCTCGGCGACGGGCTGAACCGCATCGGCAAGAATGCGCTGATCTGCATCCGCGAGGCCTCGCTCGGCCCCTGCTTCGGCGTCAAGGGCGGGGCGGCGGGCGGCGGTTATGCCCAGGTCGTGCCGATGGAGGAGATGAACCTCCACTTCACCGGCGACTTCCACGCGATCACCACGGCGCACAACCTGCTCTCGGCGATGATCGACAACCACATCTACTGGGGCAACGAGCTGCAGATCGATTCCCGCCGCGTCACCTGGCGGCGGGTGCTCGACATGAACGACCGGGCGCTGCGCCAGATCACCACCTCGCTCGGCGGCGTCGCCAACGGCTTTCCGCGGGAGACCGGTTTCGACATCACCGTCGCCTCCGAGGTGATGGCGATCCTCTGCCTTTCGGAGGACCTCGAGGACCTGGAACGCCGCCTCGGCGACATCATCGTCGCCTACCGCCGCGACAAGACGGCGATCACCGCCCGTGACCTCAAGGCCGACGGCGCGATGGCCGTTCTATTGAAGGACGCGATCCAGCCGAACCTCGTCCAGACGCTGGAGAACAATCCGGCCTTCGTCCATGGCGGCCCCTTCGCCAACATCGCCCATGGCTGCAATTCCGTCGTCGCCACCAAGGCGGCGCTGAAGCTGGCCGACTACGTCGTCACCGAGGCCGGCTTCGGCGCCGATCTCGGGGCCGAAAAGTTCTTCGACATCAAATGCCGCAAGGCCGGCCTCAAGCCCGCGGCGGCCGTCGTCGTGGCGACGGTCAGGGCGATGAAGATGAATGGCGGCGTCGCCAAGGCCGATCTCGGGGCGGAGAACGTCGAGGCGGTGAAGGCCGGTTGCGCCAATCTCGGCCGCCATGTCGAGAACGTCAAAGGCTTCGGAGTCCCCGTCGTCGTCGCGGTCAACCATTTCTCCGCCGATACCGAGGCGGAGATCCAGGCGGTGAAGGACTATGTCGCGACCCTCGGCACCGAGGCGATCGTCTGCCGCCACTGGGCGGAAGGCTCGGCCGGGATCACCGGGCTCGCCGAAAAGGTCGCGGAGCTCGCCGATGGCGGCACTGCCGACTTCCAGCCGATCTATCCCGACGAGATGGGCCTGTTCGAAAAGATCGAGACCGTCGTCAAGAAGATCTACCGCGGCTCGGAGGTGACGGCCGACCAATCCGTCCTCGACCAGCTCTCCGCCTGGGAGGAGGCCGGCTACGGCAATCTGCCGGTCTGCATGGCGAAGACCCAATATTCCTTCTCCACCGATCCGACGAAGCGCGGCGCGCCGACGGATTTTTCCGTCCATGTGCGCGAAGTGCGGCTGTCGGCCGGCGCCGGTTTCGTCGTCGCCATTTGCGGGCAGATCATGACCATGCCGGGACTGCCCTCGCAGCCGGCGGCCGAATCGATCTATCTGAACGACAACGGCGAGATCGAAGGCCTGTTCTGATCGTTCCGGAGCGCGGATGACTGCCATTACCATCGCCGGCGCGCTGAAGCGCTTCGGCAGCGGCGTCGCGGTGAGCGACGTCTCTCTCGACATCGCCGAGGGCGAGTTCGTCGCGCTGCTCGGGCCTTCCGGCTGCGGCAAGACGACGTTGCTCCGCCTGATCGCCGGTTTCGAAACGCTGAGCGCCGGGGCGATCCGCTTCGGCGACCGGCTCGTGGCGGGGGAGGGCATCCACGTTCCGCCCGAAAGGCGCAACGTCGCGATCGTCTTCCAGTCCTATGCGCTGTGGCCGCACATGACGGTGGCCGAGAACGTCGGCTACGCGCTGCGGGTGCGGGGTCTTTCCAAGGCGGAACGCCGGGTCAGGATCGGCGAGGCGCTCGACGCGGTCGAACTCGCCGGCTTCGAGGGGCGGCGCTCGGCCGATCTTTCCGGCGGCCAGCGCCAGCGGGTGGCGCTCGCCCGCTGCCTCGCCATGGACCCGGACGTCATCCTGCTCGACGAGCCGCTCGCCAATCTCGACGTGCATCTGAGGGCCTCGATGGAGGAGACCTTCCGCGCCTTCCACGAGCGCACCGGCGCAACCATGGTCTACGTCACCCACGATCAGGCCGAGGCGATGGCCATGGCCGATCGCATCGCCGTCATGGAGAAGGGCCGGATCCTGCAGGTCGCCGGCCCGGCGACGCTCTACGACCGGCCGGCCAGCGAAGGCGTCGCGCGCTTCGTCGGCAATGGCCGGGTGGTGGATTGCATGGTCCTCGGGCCGGCGGACGCGGGGCAAAGCCGCGTCCGGCTGTTCGGTGGCGAGGCCGTGGTACGGGGCGGAGATGGAGATGGCGCCCTGACGGCCGGTCCCGCCCGGCTGGCGCTGAAGCCGGAGAACCTCGCGATCGGCGAGACGGGCTTCGCGGCGCGGGTTCGCAAGGCGGTCTTCAAGGGGTCGCACACCCTCTACGAAATCGAGCCGGATGCGGCGCCGGGCCTGCTCCTGCCGCTCCCGTCGAGCGAGCGGCTGGCGATCGGCGAAATCGTCCGCGTCTCGGTTCGCGGCGGCTGGCTGTTGTCGGCGGCTGCGGGCGAGACGGCCTTCGCGGCGGCGGCCTGAGCGTCCCGCCGTTCCACACAGAAGGCATTTTCGGCCGATCGTTCAATCGGCCCAGGGCAGGACGCCGCGCGGCAGCCGCCTTGCCAGCAGCGCCGTGACGCCCATGATCGCGACGATGACGAGAACCGTCACCACCGCCACGGCCGAGGCGAGCACCGTGTAGCCGCCGTCGTCGAGATTGAAGACCACCACTCCCAGCGTCTCGTTGCCGGCAGACCAGAGCAGCGCCGAGACCGTCAGCTCGTTGAAGCTGGTCATGAAGGTCAGCACCGCGCCGGCCGCCGCCGCCGGGGCGAGCAGCGGGAACAGCACCGTGCGCAGCCGGAAGACATAGCCGGCGCCTGTCATCCGCGCTGCCTCGTCGAGCCCCCGGTCGAGCTGCTGCACCGCGCCGACGACGGGCCTCAGCGACAGGGTCAGGAAGCGGGCGAGATAGGCGAGGAAGATGATCCAGATGGTGTTGTAAAGGCTGATGCCGAGGATCGGCAGGGGGCGGATGAAGATCAGGATGGCGGCGATGCCGAGGACGATGCCGGGTAGGGCATAGGGCACTTCGGCCAGCATCGAGAGGCTCTTCAAGAGCCGTCCGCCGCGCCAGACGATCAGTGCGGCGAAGGGGACGGCGAGAATCATCAGGACGAGCGAGGCGCCGGCGGCGAGGAGGAAGGAGTTGCGGAAGGCCCTTATCGTCGCGTCTTGGCGCAGCAGCACCTCGGCGTAGTTGCCGAGCGTCATGGTCGTGCCCGACAAAGGAACGCCATAGGCGCTGACCAGCGAGGTCGCGAGAAGGGCCAGGAGGGGGACGACGAGGATCAGGACGATGACCCCCCAGGCGCCGGATTCCACCACCGGCCGCACCCTCCCGAGCCGGTAGCGCAGCGCCTGCGACGGCGCGCCGACCGTCCGGAAGTCGCGCCTGCCGATGAAGAGCGCCTGCGCCGCGAAGCCGAGGCAGGCGAGGGCGCCGACGAGGATCGACAGGACGGCGACGTCGGAGATGATCGACGGGCCGAAGCTCGCCAACCGCTGATAGATGAGCGTCGGCAGGACCGTGTAGCCGGCCGGGATGCCGAGCAGCGCCGGGATGCCGAAATTGCCGATGGCCGAGACGAAGGCCAGCGCCGAGCCGGCGACGAGGGCCGGGGTCATCATCGGCAAGACGATGGTGCGCAGTACGAAGAGCCGGCCGGCGCCGCAGGCCCTCGCCGCCTCGATCATCTCGCGCGGCAGGCCGCGCAGGCCCGCCCGCACCGCGAGAAAGACCAGCGGCGCATGCTGGATGCCGAGGAGGAGGATGATTCCCTCGGCGCTGTAGAGCGGGTTCGGCGCGCCGAGCGGCGGGGCGAGGCCGAAGGTGATGAGCAGCGGGCTCGACGGGCCGGCAAGCTGCGCCCAGGAGAGCGCCGTCACCTGCGGCGGGATCATCAGCGGCAGGAGGAACGCGAAGACGAGGGCCGCCTTCGCCCGGATGTCGGTGAGCGCGACGGCGAGGGCGAAGGCCGTGCCGAGGACGAGCGAGATGGCCGTTCCGAAGATCGCCGTGACCAGCGAGTGCCAGGTCGCCCGCCAGGTCGAGCCGGCGGACAGAACCGAGGAGAGGTTCGAAAGGTCGAGATTTCCGCCCGGCGCGAAGGCTTCGAGAGCCAGCCGCATGACGGGCAGGACCGAGACGAGGAGGATGAAGACGACGAGGACGGCGAGTGCGATGCCCTCGCCGCCCAGTCCCGGTTTCGACGATGCCGCCAAGGCGTCAGCCGCCGAAGATCTCGGCGAAGCGCTTCTTGTTCGCCTCCTCGTCGGCGAGCGCCTGATCGGCGTCGAAGGGCATCAGCTTGATCTCGTCGCGCGACGGAAAGCCTTCGGGCGGGGCGACGCCGTCTCGGGCCGGCAGATAGCCCTGCTTCGCGGCGAGCTTCTGGCCGTCCTCGGAGAGCAGGAAGTCGACGAAGGCCTTGGCGGCTTCCGGGTTCTTCGCGGTCTTCAGGATCGCCACCGGCTCGGTCACCGCCGAGACGCCCTCGGTCGGGAAGACGAAGTTGACCGGCGAGCCCTTGGCCGCCTCGCGGATCGGCAGATAGTCGACGATGACGCCATAGGCGTTCTGGCCGCCGGCGACGGCTTTCAGGATGCCGCCATTGCCGCCGGCCGCCGTCGCACCGTTCTTCGCAAGCGCCTCCACATAGGCCCAGCCGAGATCCGGGTTCTGGGTGATCGTCGCGAGATGAACGAGGGCGGCGCCGGAGGTCAGCGGGCTCGGCATGGTCACCTGGCCCCTGGCCTCTTCCTTGGTGAGGTCCTTCCAGGAGGTCGGCGTCATAGCGGCACGGGTGTTGTTGACGATGCCCGTGGTGATCAGCTTGGTCGAGAAATAGGTCTCGTCCTCGTCGTAGAGGCCGTCCTCGAAGCCGGTGGTGTCGGCGCCCTCATAGGCCATCAGTCGGTCGTCGCGCTTCAGGCCCGCCATGGTGACGCTGTCGGCGATGAGGAGGACGTCCGGCTGCGGGTTGCCGGCGGCGAATTCGGCCTGCAGCTTCGCCATTACCTTGGTGGTGCCGTCGCGCACCCACTCGACGTCGACGTCCGGGTTCTTCGCCTCGAAGGCGTCGACGGTGGCCTGGGCGTCTTCGTTCGGCTGGCTGGTATAGAGAACCAGCTTGCCGGAGGCTGCGAGGGCGGGGGCTGCCGCGACGAGGGCTGCGAGCGAGATGGCGACGAGGCCGGCTTTGCGGATCATGGGGACGATTCTCCGGGTCGGTTCAGGATCGGCGCGTGGGGCATAGCACCGTTCGAACCTGCGGAGTAACCGCTGCGTCATGACAGGCGCATGACACAGTCGTGACCGATGGCGGGCCGTCGGGCGACACGACCGCCGAGCGGAGATGCGTGGCTCGGCCTCAGGCAGCCTCCCTCGCCTTGCCACTTCGCCGTCCCATCAGTCTGCGCGTCTTTTTGAGATCGGCGATGGCTCGATCGGTCGACGACGGCGGGCAGACATGGGCGGCGACCTCGTCCATCCGCTTCAGCGTGCGGCAATGGACGTCTTCCATGAGGATATGGGCGAACTCGCCGTTCCGGCCGATGCTCCAGAGCCCGTCGATGCCGGTCGAGCGGGCGAAGCGCCGGCGATCTTCCTCGTAGTCGAGCCGGTAGACCGGATAGGAGACCGGCGTTCTCATGATCCCGCCGGCGCCGAGATGTTTCCGGCGCAGATGCGGGTAGATCGCGCAGATGCCGTCGAGGCAGAGCGAGGCGAGCTTTTCGTTCGGCATGGTCCAGTACTCGTCGCCAACCTCGCAGCCGATGTCGGCGGTGATCAGCGTCTTTCCTTCGGGGGCCAGCCAGGGCATCGAGATCGGCGTCTCGGTGAGACGGAAGAACGGCATGGTCCGGTCGGGCACCCAGAGCATCGTGTCGGGCAGGTAGTGGCGGCCCTCGAAGTGCAGATTGACGAAGATCATCGGCCGGTAGCGGAAACGCGTGAGATGATCGAGCGCGGCCGAACCTTCGACGAGCTTCGGCAGGACGTTGACCGGTGCAGTCGAGATCACGGCCGAGGCCTCGATCGTCTCGCCGCGCACGCGCAGGCCGCGCACCCGTCCGTCCTCGACGAGGATCTTCTCGACCGGCGATTCGAGCCTCACCAGATGACGGACCTGATCGAGCGTCGGTTCCAAAAGCCGCGCGATGCCGCCCTCGGGATAGACGTGGTAGATGCCGGCATTCTCGGGGCGTTCGTGGGAATAGCCGATGCAGACGGCGCGTCCGGTGATGCGTGCGGCCGCCTTGAGGTAGAGCGTCTTGAGGGCGCCGTTGGCCATCTTCTCGCCGACCGACGGGGCGAGGTCGCTCGCGGCCGTGCCCGACCAGGCTTCGGCGATCGGGATCGCCACCGCCTCGGCCAGGGCATCGCCGTAGTGATGGCGGAACCAGTCCTCGGCCGTCGTGATCTCGTGATGCCGGAAGCGGCTCGCCATCGCGCCGCGCACGAAGCGCGGCGAGCGCATCAGGCCGAAGGGATAGCCGTAGGAGGTGCCGCCGAGATGCACCGCTTCGCCATAGTGCCGGACCGGCCGGCAGATCCCGGCCGCACCGAGCGCGGCGGCCAGGCGGTTGTTCACGAAATGCGCGCCGAAATCGTAGGTGAAGCCGGCCGGATCCTTGAACGAGGCCATCATCCCGCCGATCGTCTTGCCCGCCTCGTAGACGGTGACCGGAAGGCCGCGGCGCTGCAGTTCGGCGGCGGCCGTCAGTCCGGCGATGCCGGCGCCCAGAATGGCGATCGGATGCATCATGCGCTCCCTCCTGAACGACGAGAGCGACCCCGAGCCCGAGGTTCGACGGCCTTTCCCGGTCGTGCAAGGCGGCGCTGCGGCTTCGTCGTCGCAGCAATGATAAGTGAAGCGTGATTAATCAGTCGTTGCCATTTGAGGCTGTGCCGTCCGTGCGACGGAAACGATCCGCGAAAGCGTCAACGAAGGGTTTACGGCCACCGCGACGCGCGAAAGGTCGATCCTCTGCCCCGCGTCAGAGCCAAGCCGGATAGCGGCGCGACGAAACGCACGCCGCGACGCCATGACATCGTCAGGCGGCGGAATCGGGATCGGAGAGAAACTGGTAGAGCCAGGTCTCCGTCAGCGTCTGATCGCCGCGCTTGAGATAGGCGCGAAGATCCACCGGATCGGCATCTTCGGCCTTCAGGTCGAAGGTCATGCGCCAGGCCGTGCCGACCTTCACCGAATAGCAGTCGATGTTCGAGAGTTCGCCGCGCGACGTCGACACGACGGCCTCGACGCCCTCGGTCTCGCGGTCGAGCCTTGCGACGAAGCCGCCGTCGAAATCGACCGCGAATTTGACCACGCCCTTCGGCCGCGGCTGACCGGCGATGCCGCCCCGGCCGATGCGCGTCGCGGTGACGGCGCTGACCTCGCTCGGATGCGGCTCGTCCCTGGCCCAGGTAAGGCGGTAGGAGAGGGGGATCTCGTCGCCCTTTTTCACGGGCTTTTCGGAAAGCCAATAGGCGACGATGTTGTCGTGGATCTCGTCGTCGGTGGGAATTTCGACGAGTTGCACCTCGCCCTGGCCCCAGTCGCCCTTCGGCTCGATCCAGACGCTCGGTCGCTTCTCGTAGAAGACGCCGTCGTCCTCGTAGTTGGAAAAGGCGCGATCGCGCTGCAGGAGCCCGAAGCCCTTAGGGTTCTTGTCGGAGAAGCTCGATGTGCGGACCACGGAGGGATTGTTCAGCGGCCGCCAGATCCGCTCGTTGCCGCCGCTGTGAATCGCCAGACCGTCACTGTCGTGGATCTCGGGCCGCCAGTCGACGCGGTCCGGCCTGTCGGTTTCGGAGAACCAGAACATCGAGGTCAGGGGCGCGAGCCCGAGGCGCGCGATGTCGTCGCGGGCGAAGAACCGGCTGTCGATGTCCATGACGACCGGGCCGTGCTTGCCGACGTCCATGCGGAAGACGCCGGTCATGCGCGGCGAATCGATCAGGCAGGTGATGACGAGCTCGTGGCCGGGGGTAGCGGAGCGTTCGAGGAAGTAGTCGGTGAAACGCGGAAACTCCTCCGGCGTCGGCATGGCGACGTCGATGGCGAGTGCGCGCGCCGAAAGGCCGAACTGGTCGAGTTCGCCGGACGACCGGAAATAGGCGGCGCCGAGGAAGGCCAGCCAGTCGTTCTTCTGATCGGGCGCCATCACCCGCAGGCCGGCATAGCCGATGTCCTTCGGCAGCTTGCGGGCCGGGCTGTCGGCTGGCATGTCGAAAACGGCCGGGTCGTAGCGCAACTCCCGCGACTCTCCTCCATCGACCACATGGATTCCGACCGGGAGCTGGAAGTAGCGGCCGAGGTGGAAAAGCCGGACCGGCGCCTCGCCGTCGGCGACCTTCAACGTCGCCTCCGGCCTGTACTTGATCTTCCAGTGAGCGTCGAAGTCGATCTGGTCCAGCACCTCGGGATCGCGCGGCCGCGGCGGGATGTAGGGCTGCATCGCCATGCGCCGGGCATGCTCGGCGAGGAGTTCGAAGGAGAAGGGCCTGGCGTTCTCGAACGAGAGCAGGCCCTCCTCGGCGAAGGCCCGGCCGCCGGCAGGCAACAGGCCGAGCGCCGCCGCCGCGGTCAGGAAGGTGCGGCGACTCAAGCCCGGCCGGTCGGCCGGGATCGCAAAATCTGCAGAGCCCGTGCGCCCTGCACGATGAGCCGTCCCGTCCGGTCGTTCGCTACGCTCATGCATGAATCTCGTCCCCATATCCAAAGCTCGCGACAATGAAGCGCTCGTTCGTGCCGCGAAGTTGGGGCCGATTTTGTCACCGGTAAGGCGATATCTGCATAACAGATATGCATTCACTGAACATGATGATGGAATCGGCATGGTCGATCGTCGTCGCGCGGCACCACGAGGATCACGCATATTTCCAACGGAACAATGGGTTGTCCCCTCGCGGGAGACATACGCGGCTGCCTTTGAGGCCGATCGAAACTACAGTTGCCGCCCGGAGAATTTCCCGGTGTCCGAAGCCGGCATCCGATCTCGTCTTGTCGCCCGAACTCGTCGGTGGAAGCGGCGTCGCCGATGGGTATGCATGGACCCCCCATCGAGCGACTTGCCGGTTCGCCTCGGGAGTATTGTCGAACTCGCGACGATCCTCGCAGACGCCCCATCGATCGGGCATCCGTCTCGATCCGTGTAGTGAAATAATACTTTCATGGACTGAAACCCGATCGCCGGCGACATTTCAGCCGAGTTTTAATTCACCGTTGACGGTTCGATGCTTGAGTTGTGCAGGGGCAAGGGCATCGTAATGGCAAAGTTCATCGTCAGTCTGGTTTCTGCAAGGCAACAGCAAACGGCGGCGCTTCTTGCGGGAGCGGTCGCCTTCCTGCTGCTCTGCCTCTTGGTCGCCGGTGTCGCCAAGGAGGTTGCGGCCATCGCGATCGAGCGGGAGAGCCGTGAGATCCTGCAGCCGATGATCGATCGCAAGTATCTGGTCCAAAAGGCCTTTGCTCTGTTGGAGAGGGACGCGACGGCAGAGCCCTGCAGTCCCTTGTTTCTCGACCAGATGCGACGCATCTCGTTGCTGCCGGACGGGTTGCATGAATTCGTCTATGTCGGCGAGGCGGGTATCGCCTGTTCGGTGACGCAGGGTCGGCTGGCGAGCCCCGTGCCGCTGCGTGAAGCCGATGCGACCTTGTCGGGACCATCCGGGCCGATCGAATTCTGGGCGGAGCGGGAGATGACGGACCTCGGATTCGCGGGCGTCGTCAGCTCGATCGTGAAAGGCGGCCCCTTCGCGGTGCTCTATCCAAAGCCGAAAGACGATCTGCCGCTGGTGAGTTGGCTTCAATACGAATGGGGGATCGAGGACGACCGCCGCTCGTTCTTGCCGCGCGGGGGCGTCGCAGGGATCTACGATAGCAACGTCGGCTCCAATGTCCTCGACCTCTTTTCGCTGTCGCCGGCCGTCCGGGGCATCTATTGCGACACGCCGAATGGTGGCATCTGCGTCGCGACCGTCGTCCCGATCCTGCCGCTCCTGGCCAAGGGCTGGCCGATCCTCCTCGCGGCGTTGTTCCTGACCGCGCTCGCGGCCATGGGTGTCGCGAGCCAGGTGCGGGCTGCCGTGGCGCGGCGGTGGTCGCTGAAGTCGCGCTTCCTCAGAACGCTCGGGCCGGACACGATCCAGTGTCTCTATCAGCCGATCGTCAACTTGAAGACAGGTGAGATCGAGGCCTGCGAAGTTCTTGCGCGCTGGCGTGACGTCGACGGCAGCACGGTCTTTCCCGACTGCTTCATCCCGATTGTCGAAGGAAGCCATCGGACGTTCGAGTTCACGCGTCTGGTCGTCGACCGTGCGTATCGCGAACTCTCGCAGATCGACACTGGAAGCACTCCGCTCTACGTCACTTTCAACATCTTTCCGTCCGACCTTCAGGAGCCCGGCCTTTCGGATGTCTTTTCAGACTTCGTCGCCGATTGCGAGCGTTTCGTCCCGGTGGCTGAACTCGTCGAAAGCGAGGCGATCGACGTGAAGACCATGCAGTCGCGCGTGGACATGCTGCGGGCTTCCGGCACCAAGGTCTTGATCGACGACTTCGGGGCGGGCTACTCCAATATCAAGAACCTCGTCGATCTGTCGGTCGACGGCGTGAAGATCGATCGCTCTTTTGCCATGGCGGCGGACGGAACGGTGGCTGCGCGGATGCTCGACCTCGCCGTCGAGATGGTCCACGCCGCGGGACGCACGATCATCGTCGAGGGGATCGAAACCCAGGAACGGCTCGAAAAGTTGCGACGGCATCATCCGGCCGTCGATTTCGTCCAGGGATTTCATCTCTCCCGGCCCGTCGACGTCGCGACGTTCGAGAGGCTTCGCGCCGAGGCTGAACAGAGGCCGAGCCGGTCCTTGGCCGGACGAGCACCCGCGACCGCCGGCGAAGAAGCGAAGGTCGAGGCCTTCGCCTGATCGCTGCGGAGCTGCGGAAATCCCATCCGAGGTCCGGCCGGTGCCTCACTCTTCGAAAGACTGCTCCACGGAATCCGCGATCTCGTCGTCGCCCGCCTCGTTCGGATCGAGGCGGCGCTTGGCGCCCCAGCGGTCGAGAACGGCGTTGATGTCGTCCGCCACGAAGAACCGCGCCGCATCCTTGTCGTAGCCGTCGTCCATCAAGACGTCGTAGTCCGTATGCTCGTGCCGGATGCGGGCGACGGCCGCGAGCCACACCGCCGCTTCCGCCGAAAGGCTGCGCATGTGCCGCGAACGGGCGGCCTCGCGGATGGCTTCGGCGTCGATGAACGGCGCCCTCGGGATCGTCGCCGTCACCGCCCGCATGATGCGCTTCTGTCGTTCCGTCGCCATGGTCCCGTCAGTCCTGCGCCGGCCGGTCGACCGAGGCGAAATAGGGCTTGATGTCGAGGAGCGGCGTCTTGTCGACGACGTCGATCGCGTCGAGGCCGAGGACGCCCGTATCGGGATCGAGGGCGACGATTCGCGCCAGATGCAGGCCGATCGGATTGGGCCGCGCGGGCGAGCGCAGGGAAAACGTGCCGCGCGCCGTCTCGGCATGGCGGGGCTTCTGCATGGCGAGGTCGCGGCGCGCACCGTGCAGCCAGCTCAGGCAGAAGACGTGATCGCCCACCGACAGGCCGGACAGCGCCTCGCGCCAAGGTCGATCGATCTCGACGCCGCCGCCGCCGCCCGCCTCCAGGGCGGCGCGGCGATTCTTCGGGCAGGCGTCGCGTTCACCGAAGGGCGAGCGCAACCGGCCGATGAAGACGAGGCCGGCATCGTCGGCCGCCGGCATGGGACCCGAGAAGTACACCTCGCCGGGGCGGGCTGGACGCGGGTTCGGGGCGCTCATGGCATGTCTCCACAATGGCCTGCGGGTTTCTGTCCGTCGCTTCGGGAGAGGGGACGGCGCGAAGCCGCTTCGTCATCACCCGGCGCGAGAAAAATCGGGTGACAGATCGCGAAAGTGCTTGCGTTCATTGGCGGTGTCACATAAACATATCTTTATATCCTAATCGAGTTGGCCATGTTGGACGTCCGCAAATTTCCGTTCGAGCCCTTTGTCGATCTGCTGCGCGCCGCAGCCGAGCCGACGAGGCTGCGGCTGCTCGTCCTTCTTTCCGGAGCCGATCTGACCGTCAGCGAGCTTACGACGATTCTCGGCCAGTCGCAGCCGCGGATCTCGCGTCATCTGAAGCTGCTGTCCGAGGCCGGCCTGATCTCCCGCTACCAGGAAGGGTCCTGGGCATTCTTCCGGGCGAGCGACTCTCCGGTGGCGCTGCCCGTCATGCGGGCGCTGGTCGGCTGGCTCGATTCCGCCGATCCCGTGCTCGCCCGCGATGCCGAGCGGTTGGAGGAGGTGCGGGCGAAGCGGGCCGAGCGGGCGGCGGACTATTTCGCCCGCAATGCCGAGGAATGGGACCGTATCCGCAAGCTCCACGTCTCCGACGCCGAGGTCGAGGCGGCGCTGCTTCAGGCCCTCGGCCGGCGGCGGTTCGACACGCTTCTCGACGTCGGGACCGGAACCGGACGGATGCTGGAGTTTCTCTCGTCCCATTGCGAGCGGGCGGTGGGGATCGATTCCTCCCGGGAGATGCTGTCGGTCGCCCGGGCGAAGCTCGATGCCGCCAAGGTCGGCAATGCGCAGGTCAGGCTCGGCAGCGTCTATCATCTGCCGATCGAGCGCGGCGGTTTCGATCTCGTCGTCATCCATCAGGTGCTGCATTATCTCGACGATCCGGCCCGGGCCGTGCGCGAGGCGGCAGGCGCGCTCGCCCCCGGTGGGCGGCTGGCGATCATCGACTTCGCTCCCCACGATCTGGAATTCCTGCGCAGCCAGTATGCCCATCTGCGCCTCGGCTTCGCCGACCAGACGCTGGCCTCCTATGCCGAGGCGGCGGGGCTGACCGTCCGGACGCTCACCCATCTGAAATCGACGGCCACCGCCGCCGGCGAACTCACCGTCACGCTGCTTCTCGCCGAGGACCAGCGGCTCCTGGTCGCCGCCGAGGATGCGGCCCGAACGTCAACGACAAGCTGAGGAAACAACGCCATGAGTCAGGTCAACGCCCTGTCGAATTCCGGCATCCGCGTCTCGTTCGAATTCTTCCCGCCGAAGACCGAGAAGATGGAGGAGAACCTTTGGCGCTCCATCGAGCGGCTGGCGCCGATGCAGCCGACATTCGTCTCTGTGACGTATGGCGCAGGTGGCTCGACCCGCGAGCGCACCCACCACACGATCTCGCGGATCCTCAAGGAGACGAGCCTCGTGCCGGCGGCGCATCTGACCTGCGTCGACGCCTCGCGCGAGGAGGTCGACGACGTCGTCCGCCAGTATCGCGACACCGGCGTCAAGCACTTCGTGGCCCTGCGCGGCGACAGCCAGGCGGGCGTCGGCGGCAAATACGTCGCGCGGGAAGACGGCTATCGCAATGCGGTCGAACTCGTCGCCGGCCTGAAGGCGATCGACGACTTCGAGATTTCCGTGGCGGCCTATCCGGAAAAGCACCCCGAGAGCCCGGACTTCGCCACCGACATCGATCTCTTGAAGCGAAAGGTCGACAACGGCGCCACCCGGGCGATCACCCAGTTCTTCTTCGACAACGACGTCTTCGAGCGTTACGTCGAACGTGCGCGCAAAGCCGGGATCTACATCCCGATCGTGCCCGGCATCGCGCCGATCCACGACTTCACCAAGATCGCCCGTTTCGCCGGCGCCACCGGAGCAAGTATTCCGGCATGGCTCGCCGCGCGGTTCGACGGACTGGATGGCGACGAGCAGACCCATTCGCACGTCTCGGCGGCTTTCTGCGCCGAACAGGTTCTCGACCTGACGAAGCGCGGCATCTCCGATTTCCACTTCTACACGATGAACCGTGCCGACCTCGTCTATTCGATCTGCCACATCCTCGGCCTGCGCGCGGCGCTGCCGAAAGGCAAGCTGGAGGCCGCGGCTGCGGCATGAACAATCGGCCGCATCGGCGGCCGCGACGATCCGCAAATGAGGAAAGGCCGGGTTTCCCCGGCCTTTCCTGTTTCGTCCCGCTTCGAAGACGGGGAGCGGCTGGGGCCGGATCCGTCGTCGAGACTTATTCGAAGGCCTCGACGTGGCCCGCCCATTGCGCCTCCTGGCACTGGCTCAGGGCATGTAGCCCGCCACCATGGCTGCGAGAAACGCGAAGGCCGCGCAGATCATGATGAGGTTGAGCGAACGCGTGAGATGCATGGCTGTCTGGCTCCTCGTTGCATTCATCGTGACAGGTTAACGAACGCATACGATCCGTAAAGGCACAATCGTCGCTGCACCGCCGCATGAACGCCGAAGCCTATCCCCAAGTGGCTCGCAATGCAGAGGATGCAACTGCGAAGTCGATGTCGGGAATTCTGCCGATCGTCCCGTTTTGAGACAATCCTGCCGCGGATGTCGTCAGATTTTCGTCATGTTCGCACATCGAGGGGCGCGGCGATCAGCGCCTGGAGGAGGCTTGCGACCTCGAGCGCCAGCGCGTCTTTGCCGAAGCGCGCGATCACCGAGACGCCGAGCGGCAACCCGCCGCCCGAGACCAGTCCGGGCACGTTGACGACCGGGTTGCCCGTCAGCGTCCACAGCTTGTTCACGAGCGCATCGCCGGTGCTCGTCAGGCCCCGCGGAGCCGGCCCGAGCGCCGAGGGCGCGATCAGGACGTCGACGGTCTCGAACAGCGCAGACGCGGCCTTGCGGCCGATCCGCGCGGTCCGGCGCGCATCGTCGTATTCGGCCGGTTCGATCGTCGCGCCGTGATCGAGGATCGCGCCGAGCTTCTCGCCGAGCTGCTCGCGATGGCGGCGATATTCGCCCGACAAGGCCATGGCCGCTTCGAAGCCCTGGATCGTCGTGTGGCACGTTCGGGCTGTGCTGAGGGCAGCCGGTTCCTCGACGGTGACGATGGCGGCACCGGCCCGGTCGAGCAGCCTCGCCGCTTCCGTGACCGCGCCCTGCATTTCGGCCTCGACCTCGTCGTCGACGGCGCTTCGGTAGACGCCGATCCGCAGGCCGTTGCCATCGGTCAACGTTTCCCCACCGAAATATCGGCCGGTGATCAGCCGGGCGGCGAGCGCCAGATCTTGCGCCGTCGCGGCGAAGAGGCCGGCGGTGTCCAGCGTGTATGAGAACGTCTTCATGCCCATGGTCGGCAGCAGGCGAAAGCTCGGCTTGAACCCGGCGACGCCGCAGTAGGAAGCCGGCCGGATCACCGAGCCGCCGGTCTGCGACCCGAAGGCCAGCGGCACCATGCCGGCCGCGACGGCCGCCGCAGAGCCGGAGGACGAGCCGCCCGGCGTATGGTCGAGATCGTGCGGGTTGCGGGTTGGCGTCGGGTCGAGGCTGGCGAACTCCGTCGTCGTCGTCTTGCCGAGGATCGCCGCGCCGGCGACGCGAGCCATCGAGACGAGCGAGGCGTCGACGACCGGCCGGTGGCCGCGATAGATCGGCGAGCCGTGTTCCGTCGTCATGTCGCGCGTGTCGTAGATGTCCTTCACGCCCACCGTGACGCCGGCGAGCGGGCCCCCCGAGGCCGCGGCTTCGGCAAGGCTTTCTTGCGGCGCGAGGCGCAGGAAAGCACCCACCTCGCCGTCGCTCTCGGCGATCCGCCGGCGTGCGGCTTCGATCTCGGCGGCGGGCGTCGAACGGTTGTCGGTGATCGCCGCGACGATCTCGGAAAGTCTCGCAGCGGCTGTCGGATGGCGGTCGAGCATTCTTCAAACGGTCCCTTGAACCCGCGACGGCCGCGGTATTTCGATCCCGGTACCGCTCCCATCGCCTCGCCCGCAAGCACAAACCCTGCTGCCGTCACCCCTTCGCTCCGTTCGACCTCGACGCCCGCCGCCCCATCTTCCGGCGCGCCAACCTCTCGGAGACGCCAGCTTGCAGAGCTTTTCGACGGCCAAAGACGCCGCCCTGACCTTGCGCCCCGACGCGCCCGTCTACTGTTTCCGGCCGGATGTCCTGGCAGCCGATGCCAAGGCCTTCGTGACGGCGTTTCCCGGCGAGACGGCCTATGCGGTCAAGACCAATGGCGAGCCGATGGTGCTGGAGACCCTCGCCAAGGCCGGGATCTCCACCTTCGACGTCGCATCGCCGGGCGAATTCGCGGCGGTGAAGGCGGCGAAATCCGACGCCGAGATGCTCTACATGCATCCGGTGAAGGCGCAGTCGGACATCCGCCTGGCGCTGGAGACATACGGTATCCGGGTGCTCTCCCTCGACCATGAGGACGAGGTCGCGAAGATCCTGCGGATCGTGCGGGCGCTCGACATCGACCCCGGGACCGTGACGCTGTTCGTCCGCATCCAGACCAAGGGCCACGCCGCCTACGAATTGTCCAGGAAGTTCGGGGCCGCGCCCGCCCATGCCGTCGAGCTCTTGCAGCGCTGCCACAAGATCGGCTTCAAGGTGGGCATCTGCTTTCACGTCGGCTCGCAGATCGAGGATCCGGACACCTACGAGCGGGCCCTTGCCTCGGCCGACTGGGTGCGCAACCGCGCCGACGTGCCGCTTGCCGGGCTCGACGTCGGCGGCGGCTTTCCGGCCGAATACGGCCACGACCCGCGCCGCAAGAAGAAGGAGATGCCGGGCTTTCCGGAGATCATGACGCGGCTGAACGCCGACATCGGCGAATGGGGCTTCGGCGACATGCCGCTGGTCGCCGAGCCGGGACGGGTGATCGTCGCGCGGGCGTTTTCGCTGATCGTGCGGGTGCTGCTGCGGAAAGGTCGGCGGCTCTACATCAACGACGGCATCTGGGCGTCGCTGTCGGATTCGTGGACCGGCAAGATCACCCTGCCGGCCCGGTTCATCCCCGATCCGGCGCGGGTGACCCGCAACGGCGATCCGACGAAGATCGGCGCCTTCAAGGTCTGCGGCGCCACCTGCGATTCCGTCGACATCCTGTCACGGCCGTTCTGGCTGCCCGAAACCGTCGACACCGGCGACTGGATCGAGATCGGCCACATCGGCGCCTACTCGCTGTCGCTGCGCACCCGCTTCAACGGCTTTTATCCGGATACCTTCGTCGAGGTGGCGTCGCCCTTCGACGCGGGCGACAAGGCCGAAGGCTATGCCAGCCTGGAGACGATGGCGGACTGAGCGCCGAAGGCGGCGCTCTCCTCGCCCGCGTGGCATGAGAGCGGGGCAGGGCACCGGCGAGACCCTTACGCCGGATTCCGCAGGTGTCCGCTTCGCATCGCGAGGCAGGGGGGCACCGCGATCGCCGCCATCCCGGCAAGAACCAAGGGGAGGCCCGGGCGCGAGGCCGGCGGCTTCGTCTACAGCGCCGCCATGTAGGTCGGCAGCTCGTCGAGGCTCGGGACGACGATCATCCTCCTGACCTGACCGCGCTTGAAGGCTGCCAGGAAGCGGTCGTAGTTCTTGAACACGACGCAACCGTTCGACTGGGAGCGATCGCCGCCGCCGACATACATGTAGGAGTGGGCGAGGAGGCCGTCGCGGTTGTATTTCTTGCGACCGTCCGCCGGCAGGAGACGGATGGCCTCGACACCGTGGAACAGCGCCTCGCGCATACGCAGGTTGTAGAGGTTCGGCGGCGTCGGCCCACGCATCTTCTGGGCGACGTAGCGCGGATTGTCCTGCATGTGGCCGAGGCCGGAATGGGCCTCCAGCTTGCCGTCGCCCGGAAGATAGACGGTCTGCGCGGAGATGTCGTAGACGGCGATGCCGCTGCCGGCACCGGGGAGCTTGGCGGAGCCGCCGCCCTTGAAGAGCTTTTCGAAGAACCCGCCGATGCCGCCGCTTCCGCGCTCGCCCGGCGATGCCGGACGGGTGCTGGCAACGGCCGGGGCGCGCTGCGGGGCCGCCCGCTGGGCGGGTTGCTGGGCCGGCGCGGGCTGGCTCTGCGGTGCTGCGACGACGGGCGGCTGATAGGCCGGGCGGCGCTCCGGCAGCGGGACGGCCAACGCCGTCATCTCTTCGCTCGCGGTGCCGAGCGAACCCGGGCCGTCGCTCGGCTCGAGGCTGGCGACCCGCACTTCCTCTCCGGCCGCCGTTTCGGGGCGTGACGACGGCAGCGGGATCGCAGCGGCGATGGCGTCCTCGACGGGGCCGTCCGGCGTCGCCTCGGCATTGGCCTCGACGGCCGCTGCGGCCTCGACTTCGGGGCGCAAGGAGGGGCGCGGGACGTCGGCGGACTGATAGGCGGCGATTGGAGCGTCTTCGAGGCCGGCCCTTGCGGCGGGCCGCGGATCGAAGGAGGCGAGCCGGGCGAGGGCCTCGTGGCTCGAACCCTCCGCCGTCTTCGGCGCGGGACGTGCGGCGGGCTTTGCCGGCACGGCTTCCGCCGCGACCTGAGCTTCGAGGCTCTTCGGCAACTTGGCGAGGATCCTGGTCGACGCTTCGGGGCGGGGGATCGTCAGAGCCGCGGCGACGACTTCGTTCGTAGCGCTTCGGGCGGCATTCGCGCCCTGACGTTCCGCGACCTCGTCCGACGGGTGAAACACCCGGCCGCCGCGGTCCGCCGGCTCGTGGCCGGCACGCCAGCCGACTGCGTTCGTGGCAACCAGCTTGGGGGAAAACAGGCGAGAGGCGCGATCCTCTTCGGCGACATGCGTCCGTGATGCGGC
This sequence comes from Jiella avicenniae, assembly GCF_021390325.1. GTDB lineage: Bacteria > Pseudomonadota > Alphaproteobacteria > Rhizobiales > Rhizobiaceae > Jiella > Jiella avicenniae. Next base: position 175,037 of record NZ_JAJUWU010000009.1, read on the forward strand.
GGGAAGGGCAGGGCGGCTCTCGGCTGCCGGCTGCGTCGCTGCCATCCGGGCGTCGGAAAGGCGGGCAGCGGCGACGCCACCGCGCGATCCACCGTCGTCCGCTGCAGACGAAGCGAGTTGCGGCGCTTCCACGACCGCGACGCCCACGGTGACCGACATCACCACCGCGCCGGCCCAAAAAGCGCGGCGTCTGGCGTTGCGCGACATGCGCATGAGCCCTCTTGGGCGCGTCCCCTCAAAGCGTTCCGCGGTCAACCGCTTCCCCCATCTGTCTCGTGACGACCACCGGCGAGGGCCCCCTTGCCCGGAGCCGATCTTTCGAACCGGCCCGCCAGTCGTTCATTCATCATCGGCGAAACGTGGTAACCAATTCGTTTCGCCCGCTGAGATTTCCTTCACCATCTTCGTCGACGCCGCTCCTTCGAGGGATCCGCATCGACATCGGTCATCTCCGGCCCGGCTCGATTGGGCTCGGCAATGCGCCCGAGAGAGGCAGCATGCAAGGACGCACGTCGCCCTGCTCACCGCAGTTCGACGATCGATCACGACGCGTTGGCTGAACCCCTCCAGCAACAGTCAAGAAGAGTAACCCGGCGGAAGCGGCATAATTGCGGCAGATGATGCAAATTTGCCTGCGCGGCCAATTTTCGCGCCCGCAACGACCGGCGTGTTCGTCAGTCCGCGGCAGGCGGCCGCGAGCCGCGCAAGAGAAACTCGGTCGCGACGGGCCACAAGGTCTTGCGCACCTCGCGGCGGAAATAGCCCATGTGGCCGATCGGCCGGCCGGCCTCTTCGGGCGACAGCCAGACCTCGTCGATCCGGGCGCCGGAGAAGCGTTCGAGCATCGCCCCCACGGCTCCGGGCGTGCCCCAGCGGTCGTCGGTCATGGCGATCGACAGGAGCGGGATGCGAACGTCGGAGAACCGCTCCGCCTCGGGAACCTCGGGATCGGAGAACAGGAAATCCGGCCTGCGGCACCAGCGGGCCCAGTCCCGGAAGATCGGTCCGGCGAGCGCCGTGCCGAGGCCGACGCTCGCCGGAACGTGGCCGAACAGGCGGGTGGCCGGGACGCCGGCGACGTTCATCCGGGCAAAGATGCTGAGCGGTTCGGCCGTGCGGCGGAAATAGCCGTTCATCGTGGCGACGAGGCAATAGCGCTCGAACCGTGCCGAGACGCCGGACAGGCCGAGAGCGACCCCGCCGAAGGAATGGCCGATGCCGACGACGGGGCCTTCCCCGGCCTCGGCTTCGAGAACGGCGAGGCTCGCCGGAAGATCGAGGACGCCCCAGTCCTTCATGCGGAACGTGCGGGCCCTCGACGTCCGAGCCGCGTCGCCGACGCCGCGATAGTCGTAGGTGAGAACCGCCCGCGAGCCCTGTTCGACGAGATGTGCCGCAAAGGCGCGGTAGAACCGCCGCTCGACCGCTGCCGCCGAGGAGACGAGCACGGCCGGCCCGCGGCCCTCGCCCTGGAACAGAGTGGCGGGCAGGGTGACGTCGTCGCCGGTCTCGACGGTCAACTCCCGCCGGCTGACCGGGAAGAAGGCGTCCGATGCCGCCGCGTTCGGATGGGGGGTGAAATCCGCCATGAACGCCAAGTTGGTTGCCGCTTACGTCCAAGTCAACACGATCCGTCTTCGCCACCGCCATCGGGAAGGGGCGAGGGCGCGGGCCGGCCTGTCGCCGCGCCGGATCTGAGAACGGGCGCGCTCCGGCACGCTCGCCTCGACCGCGCGGCTTTGCTAGGACGCGTTCGATCTTCGCCGTGGCCGTCTTTCGACGACCCGCTGCGGCAGCACCGAACGGGGCAACCGATGCACAACGACGTCTTCCACGAGGACCATCCGGAGCTCGCCGATCTCGCCGCCCAGAACCGCGTCGTCGCCTATTTCGGCTACGGCTCGCTGGTCAATCCGCGCACGCTGCGCACCAAGTTTCTCGGCATCAGGCGAGCCGAGGCGGCGGGTTGGCGCCGGTTCTGGCTGCCGCGCGCGGCGAACGTGGAGATGTCTCTCCTCTCGGTGAAACCCGACGAAGAGGCGGCCGTTCACGGCGTCGTCGTCTACGATCTCGCCGAGCATCTGCCGGCCGTCGACGAGCGCGAGGCCGGCTATGCCAGGCGGATCGTCGATCTTTCGCGGCTCGAAATCGAGAACCCGCCGCTCGAGGGCATTCCGGTCTACATCTACGAGGCGGAGGCCGGAACCGCGACGGCCGAGGACCGGCAGTCGGCGATCCTGCAGAGCTATCTCGACGCGGTGATGCAGGGGTTTCGGATGCTCTATGGCGACGACGGACTGAGCCGTTTCGTCGAGGAGACCCATGGCTTCGAGACCAGGCTTCTCGCCGACCGAGCCGCGCCGCTCTATCCCCGGCCGGTGTCGCTGGAGAGGGGGGAGGCAGAACTGTTCGACCGGCTTTCGACGGAGCGTGGTGTGGTGACCGTGACGCCTTGAGCGGAGAAGCCGGCAGAGCGTTCTCGATCGCAGTCTCGCGACGGCCGTCACGTCCCGCGCCGTTCATGATGACAAACTGATCAAGAAATGCTTAAACGCCGCCCATCGAAGGATCGCCCTGCGACGGAAGGCCGATCGACCGAGAAAAACCACGACAACCCGAGGCGAGTAGTGACCGGCTGGCCCGGTCAGGAGAGATTGCAATGGCGAAGGATTGGACACCATCGAGCTGGCGCGCAAAGCCCGTCATGCAGATGCCCGACTATCCGGACCCGGCCGCGCTCGCCGAGACCGAGAAGCGGCTGGCGAGCTTTCCGCCGCTGGTTTTTGCCGGTGAGGCGCGCAAGCTGACGCGGGCGCTCGGCGAAGTCGCCGAGGGGCGGGCCTTCCTTCTCCAGGGCGGCGACTGCGCCGAGAGCTTCGCCGAGCACGGCGCGGACAACATCCGCGACTTCTTCCGCGCCTTCCTGCAGATGGCGATCGTGCTCACCTTTGCCGGCGCCCAGCCGGTGGTGAAGGTCGGCCGCATCGCCGGCCAGTTCGCCAAGCCGCGTTCGTCCGACACCGAAACGAAGGACGGGCAGACCCTGCCCGCCTATCGCGGCGACATCGTCAACGGCATCGAGTTCGATGCCGCCTCGCGCATCCCCAACCCGGAACGCCAGATCATGGCCTACCGGCAGTCGGCGGCGACGCTCAACCTGCTGCGCGCCTTCGCGCAGGGCGGCTATGCCAATCTCGACAACGTGCATCAATGGATGCTCGGCTTCGTCGCCGGCAGCCCGGAGGCCGAGCGCTACCGCGCTCTTGCCGACAAGATCTCCGAGACCATGGGATTCATGCGAGCGATCGGCATCGACGCGGAGAATCATCCCTCGCTGCGCGAGACCGATTTCTTCACCAGCCACGAGGCTCTGCTCCTCGGCTACGAAGAGGCGATGACGCGCGTCGATTCGACGTCCGGCGACTGGTATTCGACGTCGGGCCACATGATCTGGATCGGCGACCGCACCCGCCAGCTCGACCATGCCCATGTCGAATTCTGCCGCGGCGTGAAGAACCCGCTCGGCCTGAAATGCGGCCCGAGTTCCGATCCGGACGATCTCATCCGCCTGATCGACCGGCTGAACCCGGAGAACAAGGCCGGCCGGTTGACGCTGATCACCCGCTTCGGCCACGAGCGGGTGGAGGAGTGCCTGCCAAAGCTGATCCGGGCGGTCGAACGGGAGGGGCGCAAGGTCGTCTGGTCCTGCGACCCGATGCACGGCAACACGATCACGCTCAACCGCTACAAGACCCGCCCCTTCGAGCGGATCCTCGCCGAGGTGGAGGCGTTCTTCGAGGTGCACCGGGCCGAGGGGACGCATCCGGGCGGCATCCATATCGAGATGACCGGCAAGGACGTCACCGAATGCACCGGCGGCGCAAGGCCGATCCTCGCCGAGGATCTGTCCGACCGCTACCACACCCATTGCGATCCGCGGCTCAATGCCAATCAGGCGCTGGAGCTGGCGTTCCTCGTCGCCGAACTGCTCAAGAAGGACCACGCGGCGGCGGAGATGAAGGTCAAGGCGGCGGGCTGACCGATCGTCTCCTTGCCGGGCGCATGACGGCGCCGAATCGGTGAACGATGCGTCGGGCCCTTTGGGCCTGACGCCGCCACCGGCCGGGCATATCCTTCGAGGACATCGTTTTCTTCGAAGGGCCCGCCATGCTGCCGACGCTGTTCGTTTCCCACGGCTCACCCGACATCGCGATCGTCGAGACGCCGGCGACGGCGTTTCTTCGGCAACTGGCGGCGACCTTGCCGAGACCACGCGCGATCGTCGTCGCCAGCGCGCATTTCGAGGCCGAGGGTCGCGTCTTCGTGACCGGCGACGAGCATCCCGAAACGATCCACGACTTCGGCGGATTCGCGCGGGAACTCTACGCGATGCGCTACGCCGCGCCCGGCGACCCCGAGCTCGCGGGCGAAATCGCCGCGGACCTGGCTTCCGCGGGCTTCTCGGCGGCGGTGGCCAAGGATCGCGGCTTCGATCATGGCGCCTGGGTGCCGCTGATCCTCGCCTATCCGCAGGCCGACATTCCGGTCCTCGAAGTCTCGGTCGATCCGACCCGGGATGCCGCCTATCACTACGGGCTCGGCCGCGCGCTCGCCGGGCTGCCGCGCCGCGACGTTCTGGTCGTCGGTTCCGGTTCGCTGACCCACAATCTGCCCGAGGCCTTTCCGAACCTTCGTGCCGGGCGGCGCCAGGCCGAGGTGCCGGCATGGGTGGACGACTTCGCCGACTGGATGGCCGCGCGGCTGGAGGCGGGAGACGTCGAGGCGCTGCGCGACTATCGGAACCTCGCCCCGCATGCCCGCCGGAACCACCCGACCGACGAGCATCTCATGCCGCTCTATGTCGCGCTCGGGGCGGCGGCGGAGGGAGGACGGGCCAGCATGCTGCATCGAAGCCGGGACGTCGGCGTTCTCGCCATGGAGGCCTTCGCCTTCCGCCAGGCGGCGTGACGCCTCCGCCCGGACCGAGACAGCGCCATCGAATGCGCGAAAGACCGCCGAAAGGATCGCATGGACGTTTCCTTCGACATCGATGCGAGGCCCGGCCTGCCGGGCGACCTGAAGCTTCTCCTGGAGGCGTATCCGCGCGAGACTTGGCAGGGCCACCCGAACGTCGAGGGCACGGCGCGCTTCTGGCTGTCGCGGCACGACATGTTCCGGGAACTCGGCGGGGCGCTGACCGAGGCGCTTCGGCAGGAGCGGGAGGACGAGGTCGAGATCGAGCCCTTCAAGCGGTGGTTCGTGCCGCGGCTCGGCTTTTTCCTCAACGAGCTCGACGGTCATCACCGGATCGAGGACACGTATTATTTTCCGGTCTACCAAGAGGCCGAGCCGCGGCTTGCCCGGGGTTTCGACCTGCTCGACGCCGACCACGTGACGATCCACCACGATCTGCAAAGCGTCGCGGCGACGGCGAACGGTTTTCTGGCGACGATGACGGCGGAAAAGGAGACTTCGGACGCGGTGCTGCGGGCGCGGGACGCCTATCAGGCCGCGAGCGAGCAGTTGATTCGCCGGCTCCTCCGCCATCTCGGCGACGAGGAGGACCTGATCATTCCTCTGATCCTTGATCGCGGAGACGCGGCGCTCGGCTGATGACGCGCACCGAGCGCAGCATGCCGCCCTGTTGCCCGTCGCGCGCTTCGTCGCCGGCGTGTCGGCGACGGCGCCACCAGGCGGTCACCAGCGGGCCCCACTGCCGCCAGCCGAAATAGCCCGTCAAAAGGATGCCGAAGCCGGCAAGGACGATCATCGCACCCTGCTCGAAGATCTTCAGATTGGCGAAGACCGACCAGATCGAATAGCCGAAGACGTAGCCGACCGTCGTGAAGATGCCGGCCCAGAGCGCCGCGCCGAAGAAATTGAGGACGAGGAAGCGGGTGATCGAGATGCGCGACATGCCGAGCGCCACCAGCCCCGGCATGCGCAGGCCATAGACGTAGCGGTTCACGATGACGAAATAGGCCTGGTAACGCTCGACCAGCTCCAGCGCCTTGGCGAAACGCGGCTTTTCCCGCCAGACCCTCACCCAGCGATGGTTGGAGGAGAAGCGGGCGAACAGGAAGACCGCGAGATCTCCGAAGAACGATCCGGCGAAGGCGAGGCCGATCATCATCTCGAACGGATAGGAGCCCCGATAGGCCAGAAAGCCGCCGATGATGGCGAAGACCTCGCCCTCGAAAAACGTCCCCGCCAAGACGATGACCGGGCCGAATTGCGCGATCAGGGACAGGATCTCGTACACGTCTTCTCCGTATCCACTGGCATTCGTCGTCCGAGGCGCCGGGCGCATCCAACGAGCGGGGCGCCCAAGGCCGCTCCGAGGCCGCCTTGTCTCAGAACTTTGCGGCACAAGAAAGTGGCAAGATGCGAGCCGGATGGGGCCGGTGGGGGCGATTTCCCCACATCGTCATGCCGGATCGATGCCACCGCGCCGTTCGATCCGCTCCAGCCGCTCGGCGATCTCCGCTAAAAGGCGTCTCGTCTCGGAAATTTCAAGGTCCCGGATGCGATCGAGCTTGTCGTGCAGGCCGAGGATCTCGATCTCCGCCTTGAGATTGACCTCGTAATCGCGGCTGGCCTCCCGTCGGTCGCGCGCCGCGGCCCGGTTCTGCGACATCATGATGATCGGCGCCTGAATCGCTGCCAGCATCGACAGGACGAGATTGAGGAAGATGTAAGGGTAGGGATCGAACGCGGTGCTGCGCAAGACCAGCGTATTGACCAGCGACCACGCGACGAGGAAGACGAGAAACGACAGGATGAAGCCCCAGGAGCCGCCGATCACCGCGATCCTGTCGGCGATCCGGTCACCCAGACTGGCGGCCTCGATGCCGCGGGGCTTCAGCTCCGTCGAGATCGGCCGGCGCAGCCCGATCATGTCGAGAACGCGCCGCTCGCGCGGCGGCAGGCTCTCGGCCGGGCGGCCGAACCAGCGCTCGGCGCTGTCGTGGGGAGAATGAGTCGGCATGCGTCTCGTCCATCTCGATGTCGCTCGTGGCCTCGATAGCCGGATCGGATCTTGCTATCTGGCGAGTGGCGGGGTTTTGAACCGCGAGCAGTCATAGACAATCGGCGACGTGCCGAGGAGGTGTCCGATGCCCGAGTTGAACGATCGCCTCAAGCTGGCCGTGGCGCAGCTCGATCCGACCATGGGCGACATTGCCGGCAATCTCGCGCTGGCCCGCAAGGCCCGCGACGAAGCCGCCGAGGCCGGCGCCGATCTCGTCCTCTTCACCGAGTTGTTCATCGCCGGCTATCCGCCGGAGGATCTCGTCCTCAAGCCGGCCTTCGTCGCCGCCTGCATGGCGGCGGTGGAGGCGCTTGCGCAAGACACCGCCGACGGCGGCCCGGGCGTCGTCATCGGCTGTCCGCTGCGGACGGATGAGGGGCTGTTCAACGCCGTCGCCGTGCTCGACGAGGGGCGGGTGGTGACGTGGCGCTCGAAGGTGGACCTGCCGAATTACGGCGAGTTCGACGAAAAGCGCGTCTTCCAGGCCGGCGCGATGCCGGGGCCGGTGAGTTTTCGCGGCCTCAGGCTCGGCATCCCGGTCTGCGAGGACGTCTGGGGCGATCTCGGCGTCTGCGAGACGCTGGCCGAATCGGGCGCCGAGATCCTGCTCGTGCCGAACGGCTCGCCCTTCTACGGCGGCAAGCTGGACGTCCGCCATCAGGTCGTGCTGCGGCAGGTGATCGAGACCGATCTGCCGATGGTCTACGCCAATCAGGTGGGCGGCCAGGACGAACTCCTGTTCGACGGGGCCTCCTTCGCCTTCAATGCCGACCGGTCGCTCGCCTTCCAGCTGCCGCAGTTTTCGACCGGCGTCTTCGTCACCGACTGGGTGAGGGGCGAGGACGGCTGGCGCTGCGAGGGCGGCGCCGTTGCCGAGATCCCCGGCGGCGACGAGGCGGTGTGGCGGGCCCTCGTCCTCGGCCTGGCCGATTATGTCGACAAGAACGGCTTCCGCTCGGTGGTGCTGGGGCTATCGGGCGGCATCGATTCGGCGATCTGCGCGGCGCTCGCCGTCGACGCGCTCGGCGCCAGCCGCGTCCACTGCATCATGCTGCCCTATCGCTACACCGCCGAGACGAGCCTCGAAGACGCGGCCGCCTGCGCGAAGGCGCTCGGCGTGCGCTACGACATCGTGCCGATCGCCGAACCCGTCGAGGGCTTCCTGAGCGCGCTCGGCCCGATGTTCGACGGCACGCCCTCCGGCATCACCGAGGAGAACCTCCAGAGCCGCTCGCGCGGCGTCATCCTGATGGCGATCTCCAACAAGTTCGGCGCGATGGTCGTCACGACCGGCAACAAGAGCGAGATGAGCGTCGGCTATGCGACGCTCTACGGCGACATGAACGGCGGCTTCAACCCGATCAAGGACCTCTACAAGACGCAGGTCTTCCGCCTCGCCCGCTGGCGCAACCAGAACCAGCCGGAGGGCCTCCTCGGCCCCTCGGGCGAGGTCGTGCCCGAGCGCATCATCACCAAACCGCCCTCGGCGGAACTGCGCGAGGACCAGAAGGACGAGGATTCGCTGCCGCCCTACGACACGCTCGACGCCATCCTCGAACATCTCGTCGAGCATGACGGCGGCGTCGACGACCTCGTCGCCCGCGGCTTCGACGAGGGCACCGTCGCCCACATCGAAAAGCTCCTCTACATCGCGGAGTACAAAAGGCGACAGTCGGCGCCGGGGACGAAGGTGACGCGGAAGAACTTCGGGCGGGACCGGCGGTATCCGATCACCAACCGGTTTCGGGATGGGGCGTAAGGGGGAGCGGTTGTCGTTATGCTTTTTGATCTCGGATTTAACAGGCAAGAAAGGGTCGCATTCCTAGACCAACGAAGATAATATTATTCGTTTATAATATCGGCCAGATCCCTTGGAGCTACCTACCGCGATAGAGTGCGAAATGCTATTTCTCGAATGGTGTTGAAGCATGATGCTCTACGGTGATCCGCTTAGAAGGTGATCGTATAAGAAATAAGGGATATAGAAAAATTTTACATCTGCGTTCTTAAGAGAAAATCAATTTGTGTCATGCTGTAATTGCTCTAATTGTCTTTCTTCATGTTCGAATTGAGGCGCTTTTCGATGCTGTTGTCCTTTGATAAAACGTGCTGACGTAAAACCTTGAATGCCATCGGATTCTATCTCATACCATACCCCTTCATTGTCGTTGCTTAATTCGCATCCAACAATGTTCACTGCATCTCCAGGTTTTAGATATTCACGACGGTTCGACTCGATGCTAGGTCTTTCTCGAATCGATGTGTTGAAGTCGGCCATCGCCGGCGAAAATTCATTGAAGGTTTCGGTTAAAAATTTTGAATCGTCGCAGCCGAATGCTTGCGCGAGCATGCGGTTCGATACCGGCGTTGAAACGACCGACGGAGCTACGCAGAATTCATTTTGGTCTTGTGGATTTCTCTTACCGCAAGGTTCAAGTGACTTTTGGGCCCCGAGATCTGTTCCCGCCGGGCCTGAGTTAAGGGGGGTTCTCCAAATTGCGATGCTCATGTTCTTGCTGCTATCGAATTGTAATTGACAATAAAACGTCCCATTAAATGTGACCGCACCAGATGTGTTATAATCATTTATGAGTTCTTCAATTCCAATGTTTCGAAACCCCGTTATAGTTGTATCGTCCTGTAAAAATTTGACGGGCTCTCCTCCGAGGCCCGGACTTGTAAAGCTGCCATAAATATAATTATCGTATATTTGAAATGCGTTGCTATAATTAAGATAAAAATCGCATATAAGTTTAGAGTGGAACTCATCTATATTTGAAATTGATGCAACTTTGACTTCGTTTGATTCAGCTACGGGCGTGAAACCATAATTCCATAAATCGGCTGAATCCTTTAAAATCAAAAAATCGTCCTGTCTGCGATGTGATAATATCTTTTCAATAAGACGTGGGGGATTTTTGTTTCGTCCAATTAGGGATATGAAAGAACTAGCTATTTCATAGGACAGATCTAAGCTTTGTTTTAGAGTAAGTGTCTTTTTAGAATCGCTTTCAAGAGCGTAGGGCGAGTGAAAGCCGATAACGCCGCCAGATTCTACATAGCGAGTGTCATCAAGTCCACGGGTATCTGATACTGCAAGAGAAAACGCGATTGCGCATGCCGAAAGACATATAGAATTCTTCTCAATTATAACGCCTTTAGTGTATATCTCCTGACCGCTCAATGTATTTGAGAAAAAATTTCCTAAGCGAATGCCTTCACCGTAAGAGCCCCCTGGGCTATTCAGTGAAAATATTGTATCATAATTCTTTTCAATATTAATAGACCATAATTGAGCGATTTTATCGGTATCTCCAAGTGATAGTTGCCCCGTAATCCTAACTATAGCAAGATCGGAATTACCAAAATCGCTTCCTCCGTATATTGACGTCAGCGCGTAATTTTGGTTTGCAGTGCGCGGGGGTGGCAAAGCGAGGAAAGTCCGGTAAGAATTTGGGGGGTAAAGAGGATAGAGACGCGTCAAAAAGCGGTTGTCAGTAAAATCGACCGTTATTGTTGCTGCGGAGACATGTCCGTAACCACAAAAAGCGGATAGGACCAGGAAAAATAAAGTATTCCGGCAGCGAGATGATACCATTTGGCAAGCCTTTTTCGATTGTCAGACTGCGTCGAATTAAACAGGGATCCTTAAGTGCAAGCGAGAAAATCTCAAAACACCTGCCTAAAAGTTACACTTCATCCATTCAGGGTCGCTGTGCAACAATTTTTTCAGATTCGGTATAAACCAAATGCCTTCAGGAGCGGCAACTGATGTATTGTCGCACTCCATACCTACCCTGCGCTTTCCATCAGAATGGTTGCGAACTTTAGGTGCCATTCTGCTACGTCGATGCCCGACGACTGCGCCCGTTCCCCTATCCGTCGTTCGATGCTAAGCACGTCGTCTCACTCCTGACGGCGGCCCCGCCCCATCGGACCCATCATGGAATTCCTCACCTTCCTGGGCCGGAACGCCCGCTGGCTGGCCGGCGGGTTTCTGCTCTGCTTCTTCTCGTCCTTCGGGCAGACCTTCTACATCTCGCTCTCCAACGGCGACATCCGCCGGGAGTTCGACCTTTCGAACGGCGATTTCGGGCTGATCTACATGGTGGCGACGCTGGCGAGTGCGGCGACGCTGCCGGCGCTCGGCTGGACGCTGGACCGGTTCAGGGCCTGGCAGGTGACCGTCGGGACGGTGATCTGTCTCGCGCTGGCGACGGCCTTCATGGCCTTTGCCCGGAACCTGCCGGTTCTCCTCCTGTCGCTTTATCTGCTGCGCCTGTTCGGCCAGGGGATGATGACCGAGACGGCGATGACGACGACCGGCCGCTGGTTCGCCGCCAGTCGGGGGCGGGCGATGGCGATCATCTCGCTCGGCATGCATTTCGGCACCGGCCTGTTTCCGCTGATCTTCGTCGTCGTCGCGGCCTCGCTCGGCTGGCGCGGCACCTGGCTCGCCTGCGGGGCGACGCTCCTCGTCGTCGCCCTGCCGGTCCTCGTCCACACGACCTCGAGGGACCGGGATCCGCAGTCGGAGCCGAAGCTGCGCGAGCGGCCGGCGGTGCGCGACTGGACCATGCGCGAGGTGGTTGCCTCGCCGACCTTCTGGCTCGTCGCCTCCGCCGTTCTGGCGCCGCCCTTCATCGGCACGACGCTGTTCTTCCATCAGGTCTATCTCACCGAACTGCGCGGCTGGCCGATCGAGGTCTTCGCCTCCGGGTTCGCGGTGATGTCGGCGACAACGGTGGTCTTCGCGCTCCTCTGCGGCTCGCTGGTCGACCGGTTCTCGGCGGTGCGCCTGTTGCCGTTCTTTCTCATCCCGATGTCGCTGGCCTGCTTCGTCGTCTCGAGCTTTTCGGCCGTGGCGGCGATCTTCGTCTTCATGGTGCTGCTCGGCATCTCCAACGGCTTCTCCTCGACGCTGCTCGGCGCGCTGTGGCCGGAGCTCTACGGCACGAAACATCTCGGCTCGGTGCGCTCGGTGACGGTGGCGCTGATGGTGCTCGCCTCGGCCCTCGGGCCGGGGGTGACGGGCGTGCTGATCGACTGGGAGGTCTCCTATCCGCTGCAGATCGGCATGATGGGGCTCTATTGCGTGGCGATCTCGCTGGTGATGGCGCTGGTTTCGCGCCGGCACCGGGCGGTGAGCGAGCCGGGCATCGCGGCGGCCCTTTCCGAACGCCCGGTCGACCGGGTCGACCCGCAGCCGCGCGAGCGGTGAGGGCGCCGCCACCACCGCTTCGTCATCCTCGGCCTCGTGCCGAGGATCTACTGAGGCTCTCGGTCTAGAGCCGTGTCACGGAATGCACCTCTCCTCCACCGATCTGTCGCTTCGACGGCGGTAGATCCTCGGCACGAGGCCGAGGATGACGGTGAGGACGTGGCAGCCGCGCGCGGCATCGACCGGGGCGATCGGCAGGCGCAGGAGCGCTGAGGGAGACGGCGCACGCCCTCAAGCTGCCGTCATCCTCGGCCTTGTGCCGAGGATCTCCTGCCAGTGCCGGTCCGGAGCCCCTGCAGGGTGGCGGCTCTGCCAGCACCGATCTGTCGCTTCGACGGCGGGAGATCCTCGGCACAAGGCCGAGGATGACGGCCTGAAGGGTCGAGGATGACGTAGCGAGGACGGGTGCGAGGCAGGAGCGTAAGGCCAGCGAGGCGGCGCTCTCATCCACACATGGTCTGCTATCCGCGTCAGACCGGTAGGGTGGAAGACGTAGGCAACGCCACCACCGCTTCGTCATCCTCGGCCTCGTGCCGAGGATCTACTGAAAGTTCCCCTCCAGAACCGTGTGAGGGAAGGCGCGCTTCCTGCACCGATCTGTCGCTTTGGCGACGGTAGATCCTCGGCACGAGGCCGAGGATCACGGTGGGGACGTGGCAGCCGACCCTCGTGCCTCGGGACGGGGCCGGAGGACGGCGCCGCGGGAGGGACGTCGCTCCGGCCTTCCGGCTCCAGCCGCTTTGGTGTAGGTCGCTGCCATGACCGCCATCCTCCGCTTCGCCCCGTCGCCCACTGGCCGGCTCCATATCGGCAACCTGCGCACCGCGCTGTTCAACTGGCTGTTCGCGGCCCGGGAGAACGGCACCTTCGTCCTGCGCTTCGACGACACCGACAAGGAGCGCTCGACCCGCGAATTCGCCGACGGGATCGCCACCGATCTCGCCTGGATCGGCATTCACCCTCACAAGACCGCGCGCCAGTCCGAGCGGATCGCGCTCTACGACGCGGCGGCGGAGACGCTGAAATCGGCCGGCCTGCTCTATCCCTGCTACGAGACGCCGGACGAACTCGACCGCAGGCGCAAGCGCCTTGCCGCGCGGGGCCTGCCGCCGGTCTATGGCCGCGAGGCGCTGAAGCTTTCGCAGGAGGAGCGGGCGGCGCTCGAGGCCGAGGGCCGCAAGCCCCATTGGCGCTTCCTCTTGCCGAACTTCGAGGGCGATCCGTTCGCGCCGCAGCGCACGGACACGCGTTTCGACGATCTCATCCGCGGCGAGACGGTGATCGATCTCGCTTCCCTGTCCGATCCCGTGCTGATCCGCGCGGACGGCAGCTATCTCTATACGTTGCCCTCGGTGGTCGACGACGCGGAGATGGGCGTCACCCACGTCATCCGCGGTGACGACCACGTGACCAACACGGCGGTGCAGGCGGCGATCTTTACGGCGCTCGGGGCGCGCGTGCCGCGCTTCGGCCACCACAATCTGCTGACCACGGTGGGCGGGGAGGGGCTGTCGAAGCGCTCGGGCGCGCTGTCGCTCGAGACCCTGCGCGATGAAGGCTACGAGCCGATGGCCGTCGCCTCGCTCGCCGTCCTCGTCGGCATGTCGGGATCGATCGAGCCGATGGCCGATCTCGAGGCGCTCGGCGAGCGGCTGGATTTCGGCGCGATCTCGGCTTCGGCGTCGAAGTTCGATCCCGCCGAGCTGGACCGGCTGAACCGCGAGATCGTCCATGCGCTGCCCTATGCGGCCGTCGAGGGCCGGCTCGCGGCGATGGGCGTCGGCGAGAGCGACTGGGAAGCCTTCTGGCAAGCGGTGCGCGCCAATTGCGACAGGGTGCCGGATGCGAAGACGTGGGCCGGTGTCGCCTTCCGGGAAATCGCCGTGCCGGCACCGGACGACGAGGCCGAGCGCGCGTTTCGCGATGCGGCTTTGCGTCTGCTGCCCGAGGGTGAGATCGGCCCGGAGACCTTCAAGGCCTGGACGTCCGCGATCAAGGCCGAGACCGGGGCGAAGGGCAAGGCGCTGTTCATGCCGCTGCGCCGGGCGATCACCGGCCTCGATCACGGGCCGGAACTCGGCCCCCTCCTGCCGCTGATCGGGCGGCAGCGGATCGAGCGGCGGCTCGGCGCGGGTTGAGCGGCGCCTATTCCTTCATCGCCCCGGGTCCCGGCGTCGCGCCGGGCGGGCATTTGCCGAGGATGATCATGCCGAGGACCTCGTCCTTGGTGACGTCCTCGGTCCGGGCCGAGCCGACGACCTGACCGTTCTTCATCACCACGACGCGGTCCGACAGGTCGAAGACGTCGTGGATGTCGTGGCTGATCAGGAAGATGCCGATGTCTTCCTTCTTCAATTCCTTGATCAGGTCGGCGACCTGGGCGGTCTCCTGCGGGCCGAGGGCGGCCGTCGGCTCGTCCATGATCAGGATCTTGGCGTTGAAGAGGATCGCCCGGGCGATCGCCACCGACTGGCGCTGGCCGCCGGACAGCGCCTTCACCGGCTCCTTGAAGCGGCGGAAGTTCGGGTTGAGCCGGCCCATCACCTTGCGGGCCTCGGCCTCCATCGCGCCGTCGTCGAGCGTGCCCCAGGGGGTCATGATCTCGCGGCCGAGGAAGAGGTTGGCGGCGGCGTCGACGTTGTCGGCGAGCGCCAGCGTCTGGTAGATCGTCTCGATGCCGTACGCTTTCGCGTCGCGCGGATTGCCGATCGAGGCCTTCTCGCCGCGCACGAAGATCTCGCCGGAATCGCGCTTGTAGGCGCCCGACAGGATCTTGATCAGCGTCGACTTGCCGGCGCCGTTGTGGCCGAGCAGCGCGACGACCTCGCCGGAGTAGAGGTCGATCGAGGCGTGATCGACGGCGTGGATGCCGCCGAAGGCGATCGAGATGTCGCGCATGTCGACGAGCGGCGTGCCGGAGCGGTCGACCGTGTCGTGGTGATGGCCGCGGCCGTGGTCCCGGATGTCCTCCATCGTGGCGCTCATGCGGCCCTCCTGCGGTAGATGGTGTCGAGCCAGACGGCGACGACGAGCACGGCGCCGACGACGATGTTCTGCAGCGGCGTGTCCATGCCGAGGAGCACCATGCCCGACTGCAGGGACTGCATGACGAGGGCGCCGAGCATGGCGCCGGCGATGGTGCCCGCGCCGCCGGCAAGCGAGGTGCCGCCGATCACCGCGGCGGCGATGGTGTAGAGTTCGTCCAGCGTACCCTGCGCATTGGTCGCCGAAGACAGGCGGGCGGTGGAAATCGCCGCGGCGACGGCCGCCAGCATGCCCATCAGCGCGAACACCATCAGCGTCACCCGCTTGGTGTTGATGCCGGCGAGTTCCGCCGCTTCCGGATTGCCGCCGATGGCGAAGACGTAGCGGCCGAAGCGGGTCCGCTTGGCGATGAAGGTCATGACGATGCCGACACCGATGAACAAGAGAACCGGCACGGCGTAGCCGAAGCTGATCTCGAGGCCGCCCTCGGGAACGGCGATGCCGTTCGCCTCGGCATAGCGGCGGGCGAGCGGCCCGGGAAGAAGATAGGAATTGACGATCATCGTCGCACCGACCACCGCGATCAGCGAGATGGCGAGGGTGAACGCCTCGGCCCAGACCGGCTTCTGGGCGAATTTGAAGCGCTTGCGCTGCCGGCGGGCGGCGAGCGCACCGACGACGATGAAGACGATGGCGACGGCGGCGACGATCCAGCTCCAGGTGGCGCCGATCGAGCCGTCGCTGCCGCCGCCGAGGAGCTTGAAGTTCTCGTCGGTGAGCGGAATGGTCCGGCCGGAGGCCACCCACCAGGCGCCGCCGCGCCAGACCAGGAGGCCACCGAGGGTGACGATGAAGGCCGGGACGCCGAGATAGGCGATGACGAAGCCCTGCAATCCGCCGATCAGGAGACCGCAGACGAGGCCGGTCGCCAGTGTCGCGATCCACACGAGGCCGGAGTCGTAGCCGAGCATCGGCGTGAAATACTGGGTCTGCGCGACCGCCATGATCATGCCGGTGACGCCGAGGATCGAGCCGACCGACAGGTCGATGTTGCGGGTGACGATGACCAGCACCATGCCCGTCGCCATGACGCCGACCGAGGCCGTCTGGACCGAGAGGTTCCAGAGGTTTCGCGGGGTCAGGAAGGTGCCGCCCGAAAGAATGTGAAAGCCCACCCAGATGACCAGCAGCGCGCCGATCATGCCGAGCATGCGCGTGTCGATCTCCGTCGCGCGCATGAACCCCTTGAACCCGCCGACGCCCGCCGTGGGGCCGGATCTCGTCAGGGACGTGTCCGAGGTCGCCTCGCTCAATGCCGCCTCCCTTGCGCGATGGTGTCGGGCCGACCTTCGGCCGGCTTTTGCCTGCACATCGCGCGGTCTTGTTCTGGTTGAAGCCCGGTCACTGCGGACCGGCTCGTCGCATGGCCTCCCAACTCTTTCATGGCAGCATGGCCGAGTTGCCCTCGTCGGTCGAGGGCGGAGGTCTGGAAAATGGCCGCGGCGCATTCGCCGCGGCCATCCGTCTCATCGCACCATGGCGATCAGTTGCAGGCGGGAACCGAATCCGGCTTGACGCCCTGGCAGACGGTCTCCTTGGAGACCCAGCCGGCATCGATGACGGTGTCGAGGTTGTCCTTGGTGATCGCCACCGGGGTCAGGAAGATCGATTCGAGCTTCTGGCCGTTCGGGCTGTCCCATTCCTCGGCGCCGGTGACTTCGCTCATCTCCTTGCCGCTGGCGAGTTCGAGCGCGATTTCGGCCGCGCGCTTGCCGAGTTCGCGGGAGTCCTTCCACACGGAGACGGTCTGCGTGCCGAGGGCGATGCGGTTCAGCGCCGCCTGGTCGGCGTCCTGCCCGGAGACCGGAACCGTGCCGGCGAGACCCTGCGCCTCGAGCGCCGCGACGGCGCCGCCGGCGGTGCCGTCATTGGAGGCGACGACCGCGTCGACGTCGTTGTTGTTGGCGGTCAGGATCTGTTCCATGTTCTGCTGGGCGTTGGCCGGAAGCCAGCCGTCCGTATAGGCCTCGCCGACATTCTTGATCTTGCCGCTGTCGATCGCGTCCTTGAGGACTTCCATCTGGCCGGCGAAGAGGAAGTCGGCGTTCGGATCGGCCGACGAGCCCTTGATGAAGGCGTAATTGCCTTCCGGCTGGACCTTCTGGACTTCGCGCGCCTGGATGCGGCCGACTTCCTTGTTGTCGAAGGTGATGTAGAAGGCGGCCGGATTCTCGATCAGGCGATCGTAGCCGACGACCGGAATGCCGTTGTTCGCGGCCGTCTGGACGGCCGGGCCGATCGCCGCCGAATCCTGGGCGAGGATGATGAGCGCGTCGGCGCCCTGGGTGATCAGCGACTCGACGTCGGTCAGCTGCTTGGCGGCGGAGGACTGGGCGTCCGCCGAGATGTACTTGGCGCCGGCGGCTTCGAGTGCCTTCTTGATGGCGGCTTCGTCGGTCTTCCAGCGCTCCTCCTGGAAGTTCGACCAGGAGACGCCGACCGTGATGTCCTTGCCGTCCTGGGCAAAAGCCGCGCCGCTGCCCATGGCAGCCATCGAGAACATCGCGCCGGCAAGCGCGAACTTCAACGTTTTCATGAATTTCCTCCCATGGCGCCCATGGCGCCTCTGCGTCACGGAGCCCGACGACGTGGCGCCGGCCGAGACTTTTTCCAAGCCTCGGAAAAAATGGTGACAGCAATTGCGATCCATGTCAACGTGTCAGAGTTGAGCCGCCGAAACGCCGCCAAGAGCGCCACGGTGGAGGGAGGAGAGAAGCGTTGAGCAGGTTGGCGAAGACCGATGCCGACATGGTGCGCGTGCACAATCGGCTGGCGGTGCTCGATCATCTGCGCCGGGTCGCGGTGACGACGCGGAAGGCGGTCAGCGAGGCGACGGGCCTGTCGGTTTCGGCGTCTTCGGCGATCTCGGGCGCGCTGTTGCGCGGCGGCCTCTTGGAGGAGATCGAGGAAGACGACCGCTCGATCCGTCGGGGGCGGCCGGGCAAGAGCCTGGCCCTGTGCGGCAGGGCGGCGCGGGTGGCGGCCCTGAAGATCGCCGTCGGCGAGGTCTCGGGACGGATCAGCGATTATGCCGGCCGGCCGCTCGCCGAAATGCGGCGCGGGGTGGACATCTCCGGGAAAGACGGCGGCTTCATCGTCGATCTCCTCGCCGAACTCGCCAGCGATCTGACCGCAGAACTCGCAGAAGAGCCCCGGGAACTCGACAAGGTCGTCGTCGCCGTCCAGGGCAAGACCTTCAGCGACCTCTCCGGCATCGTCTGGTCGCCGGCGCTGAAGCATCGGCACATCGAGATCGCCGAGCCGCTTTCCATCCTGCTCGGTGCCCCGGTGAGCGTCCTCAACGACTGTTCGCTGATGCCGGAAGCGTTCCGCTGGCGCGCCGACTTCACCGGCCTCGACTTCGCGACGCTGTTCGTCGGCTTCGGTGTCGGCATGGGCCTCAGGCTCAATGGCGCGACCTTTCAGGGCAAGCACTCGTCCGCCGTCGAGTTCGGCCACATCAATCACATGCCCGGCGGCGCGCTCTGCCGCTGCGGCAATCACGGCTGCGTCGAGGCCTATGCCGGCGACTATGCGATCTGGCGCAGCGCCACCGGCAAGGGGGACATTCCCGCCCACCGGATCGGCGACGAGGCGATGCAGCGGCTCGCCGATGCCGCGCGGGCCGGCGATCCGGCAGCGCGCGCGGCCTTCGAGGCGGCGGGAAACGCCATCGGCTACGGCCTCGGCCGGGTCTTCACCATGATCGATCCGCTGCCGATCGTCATGACCGGCTCCGGCGCCAAGGCGATCGATCTTCTCGAAACGTCGATCCGCGGGGGCATTCGCGAGAGCGCGGTGGACGGGCTCGGCAGCGACACACCACTGATCGTCGAGGAGGACACCGACGCGCTCGTCTTCGATGCGGGGACGGCCTATGCGCTGGCGGCACTCGACCAGGAATTCGCCCGCTCGGGGGCGGAAGCGACGGAGGCGGCATGATGAGACGGCGAGGGGCGACGCTGGTTCTGACGGCATTGACGGTCATCGGCCCGGTCCGCTTCCCGGCGGCGGCGACCGAGCCGGCCTGGAGCGAGAAGGCGATCCATGAGCGGATCGACCCGGCGTCCCTCGTCGGCACGATCGCGGGCAAACGGCTCGAGGATCTGGCAAAAAGGGGCCGCGATCTGTTCGAGGCGCGCTTCACCACGCTCGACGGGGCGGGCCGGCCGAACGCCACCCAGGCGATCGTTCCGACGGCGCCGCGGCGGCCGGCCGAATTCGCCTTCCAGCGGCTCGCCGGCCCTGACGCCAACGCCTGCTCCTCCTGCCACAACGAGCCCGTCACCGGCGGGGCGGGCGGCTTCGTTGCCAACGTCTTCGTCTCGGAGGGCTTCGAGAGCGCCCATTTCGACACGCTCGACGCGCAATTTTCCAACGAACGGGGCACCAACCATCTCTTCGGCGCGGGGCTGGTCGAACTGCTGGCGCGGGAGATGAGCGCCGATCTGGCGCTCCAGCGGCGCGAGGCGCTGAGGCGGGCGCGGGCAGGGGGCGAAGAGGTTCGCGTGGAACTGTCGTCGAAGGGCGTCGACTTCGGTCGGATCACCGCCCTTCCGGACGGTTCGGTCGATCTGTCCGGATTGTCCGGCGTCGACGACGACCTCGTCGTGCGGCCGTTCACCCAGAAGGGCGTGATGACCTCGCTCCGGCAGTTCACCGTCAATGCGATGAACCAGCATCACGGCATGCAGGCCGACGAACGCTGGGGCACCCGCTGGACCGGCACGGCCGATTTCGACGGCGACGCTCACGAGGACGAACTCGGCGCCGGGGAGATCTCGGCGCTGGTGGCCTTCCAGGCGACTCTCGCGCCGCCGCGCGAGGAGACGCCCGACGACGAGGCCTGGGCGGAGGCCGCGACGCGGGGGCGGGCGGTCTTCGCGGAACTCGGCTGCGAAAGCTGCCACCGGCCGTCCCTGCCGCTGAAGAGCCTTTCCTTCGAGGATCCCGGCCCGGTCGACATGGCGGGAACGCTGCGCCGGGGCGACGTGAAGACCCCGGCGACCTACGATCTGGCGACGCTCGAATGGGCCGAACGCCTGCCGCGCAACGAAAAGGGCGAAGTGCTGGTGCCGCTGTTCGGCGACCTGAAACGCCATCGCATCGCCGACAGCCGCACGCCGGAACTCGGCAACGAGACGCTGGCCCAGCGCTTCGTCGAACGCGACGTCTTCATGACCGCCGAACTCTGGGGCCTCGCCGACACCGCGCCCTACGGCCATCGCGGCGACATCACCACGCTGGACGAGGTCATCCGCGCCCACGGGGCGGAGGCGGAGAAGAGCGGACGGAGCTATGCCGCGCTCGCCGAGGCCGACCGCTCGGCGCTGATCGCCTGGCTGAAGACGCTGAAGGTGGGGGAGTGAGGGGAATGAGGTCGAGAATGAGGGCGCTCGGGATGACCCTGTCAGCGCCAAGCGCCGGTCCGCCGTGGTGTTCCGCCCTCATCGCCAGGCGAAGGGAGATGCCCTCTCGTCCAACGACGTCGATGCTGGAAGAAATACGGGCGCAGGCGACAACGCGCCGTCATCCTCGGGCTTGTCCCGAGGATCTACTGCCATCGGCGCTCAGAAGCGGCGCAGGCAATGGCCAACCGGCGACGGATCGCAAGGCCCACACGACGGTAGATCCTCGGGACAAGCCCGAGGATGACGACGGAAGGAGCCTCACGGCCAATCGCGGACGTCGCAGTTTCAGAGGCGGCGAAACCCTCTGCATAGTAAGCGCTGCTTTTGCGGCGACTGCCGCCGCTGCGATCGCGCTCACCACCCCCGTCATCGCCGCCGAACCTGCCCCCAGACCCTTCGCCGGCGACATCCCCCTCCTCCACGAAGAAGCCGCCTCCGCCGGCATCGACCATGTCTACGGCGGCCCGTGGGAGTTCTTCGTCGGCGGGGGTGGGGCGGCGTTCGACTGCAACGACGATCGCTTCCCGGACGTCTTTCTTGCCAGTGGCAAGGGCGAGGGAATGGTCTACGTCAACCGCTCGCAGGCCGGCGGGCGGCTTGCCTTCGAGAAAGTCCCGCAGGATCTCGATCCGAAGGATCTCGAAAACGTCACCGGCGCCTATCCGCTCGACATCGACCAGGACGGCCGGCAGGACCTCGTGCTCATGCGGGTCGGCGGCAACATTCTGTTGAAGGGCCTGCCGGAATGCCGGTTCGCGAAGGCGAACTTTGCCTGGCGCTTCGACGGCGGGCGGGCCTGGACGACGGCGTTCTCGGCGATCTTCGAGCCCGGCGCGACCCATCCGACGCTCGCCTTCGGCAATTATGTCGACCGCGCCGCGCCCGGCTCGCCCTGGGGCACCTGCGCCGACAACGTGCTGATCCGGCCGAGAAAGCCGGAGGCGGAGCAGAAGGCAAGGCCGGTCGCTGCGGCGCCGGGGAAAGAGCGCGAGGCGGGCAACGCCGAGCAAGGCGACCAAGGACCCGACTATTCCGAGCCCTTCGCGCTGTCGCCGGGCTATTGCGCCCTGTCGATGCTGTTCACCGACTGGAACCGTTCGGGCGAACCGAGCCTCAGGATCACCAACGACCGGCAATATTATCGCGGCGGCGAGGAGCAGCTCTGGCGCATCGAGCCCGGCCGCGCGCCGCGGCCCTATCGCAAGGCCGACGGCTGGCAGCATCTGTCGATCTGGGGCATGGGAATCGCCGAGGGCGACGTCGACAATGACGGCTATCCGGACTACGCGCTCACCTCGATGGGCGATACCAAGCTGCAGTTTCTCGATCGGGAATTCGAGGACGCGCCGACCTATCGCGACGAGGCCTATCAGCGCGGCGCCACGGCGCACCGGCCCTACGTCCACGACGCCGGCAAGCCTTCCACCGGCTGGCACGCCGGCTTTGCCGATTTCAACAACGACACCGCCCTCGATCTCTTCATCGCCAAGGGCAATGTCGAGGCGATGCCGGATTTCGCCGCCTACGACCCGGACAATCTCCTGATGGGCGGCTTCGACGGGCGCTTTGCCGAAGTGGGGGATCAGGCCGGCATCGCGCTGCCGACCAAGGGGCGCGGCGCGCTGATCGCCGACTTCAATCTCGACGGGGCGATGGACCTCCTCGTCGTCAATCGCGGCCAGAAGGCGAGCCTTTTCCGCAATCTCGGCGGCAAGGCCGATTTCGGCGCCCGGCCGCTCGGCAATTTCGTCGAGGTGAAGCTGTCCCAGAAGGGCGCGAACCGGGATGCCGTCGGCGCCAGGCTGGCGGTGAAGATCGGCGCCAAGACGCTCAACCGGACGATCCAGATCGGCGGCGGCCATGCCTCGGGCACGGCGGGCTTCGTCCATGTCGGTCTCGGCACGGCCGAGCGGGCGGAGATCCGCGTGCAGTGGCCGGACGGCGAATGGAGCCATCCCTACCGGGTCTTCGCCGACAATTTCGTGCTGATCGAGCGCGGGGCGGAAGCCGCGCGCTACTGGTATCCGGACGCCGACCGGCCGGAACCGCCGGAGCCCGAGACGACGGCGCAGTCGCGCCCGGCAAATTGATCCCGCCGGGCAATGGAATCAGCAGGACGATCTCCGGCCGCGCCTCTGCGACCGGCCTTCATCGATACAGCTTCGCCAGCGCCGTCATGTTCTCCGCACCGAGGCCTTCTGCGATGGCGCCTTCGAAGGACTCGCGCACCTTGTCCACCACCGGCGCCCTGTCCGCGCCCGCGAGCGCGAGCGCATAGCGAAAGTCCTTGTCGATCAGTGTGATCGGGAATTTCGGGTCGAAGTCGGACTGGATCATCGACCCAGTCAGATAGCCGAAGTTCGGCGCCCAGACGGCCGTCTTCGCGATGGCGTCCACTGCGGTCTGCGTATCGACGCTCGATCGTCCGAGCATGCCGATGACCTCCGCCCAAGCGGCGACGTTGATGCCGAGGATGGCGTTGGTGGCGAGCTTCACGGTGGCGCCGTCGCCCCAGTCGCCGACGCGGTCGAAGCTCTTGCCGAGTGGTTTCAGGATCGGCCGGGCCCGATCCACCGCGGCTTCCTTGCCGCCGAGAAAGAAGACGAGCCCGGCACTTTCCGCTTGCGGCAAGGTGCCCGATACGGGCGCCTCGACGAGATCGACGCCCTTTTCGGCCGTCGCCTCGCCGAGGGTCCGCACCCAACCGGGCTGCAGGGTGGAGATCTCGACGGCGGTCTTGCCGGGCTTCATGCCGGCGAGGGCGCCGCGCTCGGTGTCGAGCCAGACCTCCTCGGAGGCCTCGTCGTCGGCGACCATGGCAAGCACGAAATCGGACGTTTCACCCGCCTCGCGCGGCGTGGCGGCGACGCGCGCGCCGGCCGCGACGAAGGGCTCGGTCTTCTCCTTGCTGCGGTTCCAGACGACGAGGTCGGTCCCCGCATCGAGGAGGTTCTTCGCCAAGCGCGAGCCCATCGCGCCGAGGCCGAGAAATGCGATCGTGGGCATGGTGATCTTCCGTCGTGATGTTGAGCCGCCCGGCACCGCATCGGCCGGGCGCTGCTTGCTGGCGTAACTCTGGCGGGCGGCGGATGTTTCCAGCGGAAAGCCGCTCTGTGGCCGCATCCGGTTCGGAGAGCGCCGCGAGGGCGGCTCCTTCGCCGCGCCTCGCATCATCCGATCGTCCGGCAATTTCCGGCGGAACGGTCGGTTCGACTTGCCGCGGGGCGGGGCCCCGGCCTATTTGTCGGGATATGAGCAAGATCGGCGACAACAAGCGTCCCCCCCAAGGCAAATCCCAGGATCGCGAGCCGTTTCGGCGCGCGGTGTCGGGCGCATTGCGAGCGATTTCCGGCGATCCGGAAATGGAAGTCACCTATGCCACCGACCGGCCCGGCCTCGCCGGCAATCGGGCGCGGCTTCCCGAGCTTCCCAAGCGCGCGACACTGAACGACGTGTCCGTCACCCGCGGTCTCGCCGACGCCATGGCCCTGCGCAAGGCGCGGCACGACAGCCGGCTGCATGCCAGCCTGTCGCCTGACGGCAAGAGCGCGCGAGCCGTCTACGACGCCGTGGAGCAGGCGCGCTGCGAGGCGATCGGCGCCAATGCCATGGCCGGTGTCGGCGACAATCTCGCCTCGATGCTGGAAGACAAATATTTCCGCTCGAATCTTTCCGACGTCACCGACCGTGCGGAGGCGCCGATCGAGGATGCGGTCGCGCTGATGGTGCGCGAACGGCTGACCGGGCGGCCGGTCCCGGCCAGCGCCCGGGCGCTCGTCGACGTCTGGCGCGACTTCATCGAGGACAAGGCCGGCAAGAATTTCGAAAAGTTGCCTGAGGTTCTGGAGGACCAGCAGGCCTTCGCCCGCGCGATGCGCGACATGCTGGTGTCGCTCGAAATGGCCGAGCAGCTTTCCGACGAGAACAACTCCGAGGAGGACGAGGACCAGGAGGACGAGCAGGGCGACAATCAGAGCCGCGACAACGAGGAGAGCGGCTCGGAAAAGGACGCCGGCAGCGAGGAGGCCGAAGCCGAGGAATCCGAGACCGAGGGCGAGAACGAGGAGACGGCCGAGGCCGAATCTTCCGAAGTGACCGCCGAGGATCCCGTCGACGACGACAGCCAGGACACCGAGACGCCGGGCGAATCGCGCCGGCCGAACCAGCCGCTCGACCGCGACTCCCCGCAATTCGACTACAAGGTCTTCACCCCGCAGTTCGACGAGGTCGTCGGGGCGGAGGATCTTTGCGACGAGGCCGAACTCGACCGGCTCCGGGCCTTTCTCGACAAGCAGCTGTCGACGCTGCAGGGCGTCGTCGGGCGGCTCGCCAACCGTCTTCAACGCCGCCTGATGGCGCAACAGAACCGGTCCTGGGATTTCGATCTCGAGGAGGGCTATCTCGATTCGGCGCGTCTCGTCCGCCTCGTCATCGACCCGATGCAGCCGCTTTCCTACAAGATGGAGCGCGACACCGAGTTCCGCGACACCATCGTCACGCTGCTCATCGACAATTCCGGCTCGATGCGCGGCCGGCCGATCACCGTCGCCGCCACCTGTGCGGACATCCTGGCGCGGACGCTGGAGCGCTGCGGCGTCAAGGTCGAGGTGCTGGGTTTCACCACGCGGGCCTGGAAGGGCGGCCAGTCGCGCGAGGCCTGGCTGAAGGCCGGCAAGCCGGTGAAGCCCGGCCGGCTGAACGATCTGCGCCACATCGTCTACAAGTCTGCCGACGCCCCCTGGCGGCGCGCCCGGCGCAATCTCGGCCTGATGATGCGCGAGGGTCTGCTCAAGGAGAACATCGACGGCGAGGCGCTGATCTGGGCGCACAACCGTCTCCTCGCGAGGCCCGAACAGCGGCGCATCCTGATGATGATCTCCGACGGCGCGCCGGTCGACGATTCGACGCTGTCCGTCAATCCCGGCAACTATCTCGAACGGCATCTCAGGGCGATCATCGAGGAGATCGAGACCCGCTCCCCGGTCGAGCTTCTCGCAATCGGCATCGGCCACGACGTCACCCGCTACTATCGCCGGGCCGTCACCATCGTCGATGCCGAAGAACTCGCCGGCGCGATGACCGAGCAGCTCGCCGATCTTTTCGAGGAGGAGGGGCGCCGTCGCGCTGCGGGCAGCACTTACCGCCGGGCAGGCGCCCAGAGGTGATCTTTTCGATCTCTGCGTCCGCGGGGGCCGGCGGCGCCCCGCCGGCCGTTTTCCCCCGGGCATGGCTCGCCCTGGTCGCCGCCGTCGCCGTCGCGCTGCCCGGTCCCGTGGCGCTCGCCGCGCCGGCGTCGCCGGCAGGCGAGCCGATCACCGTTCGTTCGACCGAAATCCCGCGCTTCGACAAGAACTCTGCCGCCAGGCGTTTCGGCGCCCTGACGTTCGTCGGCGGGCTGCAGTTTTCCTCCTTCGACGGCCGGCTGCACGGCATCTCGGCGATCCGCCTCATGCCGGGCGGCGAACGCTTCGTCGCGGTGACCGACAACGGCTGCTGGATCACCGGCACGATCATGCGCGACGACGAAGGCCGGCCGACGGGCCTCGCCGACGTCGCCGCGAAGCCCTTGACCGATCTCCTCGGGCGGCCGATCGCCGGCAAGGCGTTCGGCGACGCCGAATCCCTGGCGATCGATCCGGACGGCACCACCGCCGCCGTCGGCTTCGAGCAGCGGCACCGGATCTGGGCCTACGATCTCGATCGTCTCGGCGCGGCGAGGCCGCGCAATCTGCCGCTGCCATTCCCGGTCGGCGAGCTGCGCGCCAACAAGGGGCTGGAGATGCTCTCGGTCGCGCCGAAGGCGTCCCCCCTTCGCGGAGCCATGGTCACGGTCGCCGAGCACTCGATCGACGCGGCCGGCAATCTCTTCGCCGGCATCGTCGGCCGGGGCGGAGAGCGCGGCAGCGTCTTCAAGGTGCGGCGGGACGATGGCTGGGAGGTCTCCGACGGCGACTTCCTGCCGAACGGCGATCTCCTGCTGCTGGAGCGCCGGTTCGAAGGCATTTTCAGCGGCCTCGGCATCCGCATTCGCCGGATAGCCGGCGGATCGATCCGGGCAGGCGCTCTGGTCGACGGGCCGGTCGTCTTCGAGGCGGATCTCTCCGACGAGATCGACAACATGGAGGGCCTCGACGTCTGGCAGGACGGGGCAGGCCGCACGCGGCTGACGCTGGTCTCGGACGACAACGGTTCGTTCTTCCAGCGCAACATCCTTCTGGAGTTCGTCTGGAGCGGCGAGACGACCGGAGGGGACGGAAGGCCGGTCGGGCAGTAGGACGAGGTGCATCCGACGCTGCAGCGCTTCCAAACGCCGACGGCGCGGCTCCTTCCGGAACCGCGCCGTCGTTCATTCGGCTATCGGAACGGCGAGCCGGGCCGCCGTTCGACGATCGATCAGGCGGCGACCTGGGCCTTTTCGCCGGTCGGAACTTCCGAGATCGTCTTCAACACCTGCGAGGCGATGGCATAGGGGTCGCCCTGCGAGTTCGGGCGGCGATCCTCGAGATAGCCCTTGTAGCCGTTGTTGACGAAGGAATGCGGCACGCGGACCGAGGCGCCGCGATCGGCGATGCCGTAGGAGAACTTGTTCCACGGCGCCGTCTCGTGCTTGCCGGTCAGGCGCATGTGGTTGTCCGGGCCATAGACGGCGATGTGGTCGTGCAGGTTCTTTTCGAACTGCGCCATCAGCGCCTCGAAATAGTCCTTGCCGCCGACTTCGCGCATGTGCTTGGTCGAGAAGTTGCAGTGCATGCCCGAGCCGTTCCAGTCGGTGTCGCCGAGCGGCTTGCAGTGGTATTCGATGTCGATGCCGTAGCTCTCGGTCAGGCGCTGCAAGAGGTAGCGCGCCATCCACATCTGGTCGGCGGCCTTTTTCGAGCCCTTGCCGAAGATCTGGAATTCCCACTGGCCCTTGGCGACCTCGGCGTTGATGCCTTCGTGGTTGATGCCGGCGGCGAGGCACTGGTCGAGATGCTTCTCGACGATCTCGCGGGCGACGTCGCCGACCGCGCTGTAGCCGACGCCGGTGTAATACTTGCCCTGCGGCTCGGGGTAGCCCTGCGCCGGGAAGCCGAGCGGCCGACCGTCCTTGTAGAAGAAGTATTCCTGCTCGAAGCCGAACCAGGCGTCGTCGTCGTCGAGGATCGTCGCGCGGCTGTTGGTGGAGTGTGGGGTGACGCCGTCCGGCATCATCACTTCGCACATGACGAGCGCGCCGTTGGTGCGGGCGGGATCCGGGAAGACCGCCACGGGCTTCAGCACGCAATCGGAGCTGTGACCCTCGGCCTGCATCGTCGACGAGCCGTCGAAGCCCCAGAGCGGCAGCTGCTCGAGGGTCGGGAACTCGGCGAACTCCTTGATCTGCGTCTTGCCGCGCAGGTTCGGAACCGGCGTGTAGCCATCCAGCCAGATATACTCGAGCTTAAATTTCGTCATCAGTCATCTTCCATGGTGGACGCGGCGGGCGCGTCGAAACACATCGATCGGTCCGGGGGCTCGAAAAGAGCGCGCCGTTCGGAGCCGATCATGACGTAGCATGTTCCGTGCCAAACCGACTGCGGCGTGTCCGGCAGTTTTCTTTCGTGCTGCCCGGCTGGCGCGGCGGGAAGAGGCCACGATCCCGGAGCGGCCGTCTGAAGCCGGGGAAACGCTCGCCGCAGCAGGGGCGCGAGCAACCGTTTGTCCTTGCGTTTCGTTCTCCACCCGGATCGGGACCGAAAAAGCGGCTTCGAACGTCGATGGCGACGCTTCTCGGCAGGGATGGGCTCGTTCGTGGTGATCGGCAAATCGGCAAGAAACAGCCTATAAATTAGGCATATTGCATAAGGGATATGCATACCTATCTCTGGGATGATATGCTGCCGGAAAGCAGAACGAGGGAGAGGAATCGAACCATGCATCCGAACGAACATCGCCAGAGCGCCGAGATCCTGCAGTTTCCGACCGAGGCGCGCCGCACCGCCGTCGAGATGTCCCGACGCTTTTCGAAGGATCGGCTTCCGGACTTCGTGGGCTTCGCCATGGGCGGCGCTTCCTATCACGAAGATGCGATCCGCGAGGAAGCCGAGCGCAACCGGCGCGGTCACTGACGGCTTCGGGATGCTGGACGTCCCTCGGCGCCACGCCTCGACATCGCCTCGCTCGGGTGGCCGGACGGTACGTTCCGCCGAAAGCGTAGGCGTTGATCTCGTCGTGCCGGTGAACGGCGACGCGAATTGGGCCTTGCCAAGGGCGTCGGCGCGTCGCATCACCCGCGGATGGCTGACATCCGATCCAACCGGCCGCGTCTCGACGCCTGTCTCGTCGAGCGGGGGCTCGTGCAGACGCGTTCGCGGGCGCGCGACGCCATCCAGCGCGGGCATGTGCGTGTTGACGGACGGGTCGAGACCAAAGCGAGTTTCGCCGTCGAGGCGGATGCCGAGATCTCTGTCGACGACCCGGCCCAGGCTTACGTTTCCCGGGCGGCGCTGAAGCTGAAGGCCGGCCTCGACCGGTTCGGCATCGATGCTAGGAGGCGGACGGCGCTCGATATCGGCGCCTCGACCGGAGGCTTCACCCAGTTGCTGCTGGAACGGGGAGCGGCGCATGTCGTCGCGATCGACGTCGGCCACGGCCAGATGCACCCCGCGATCGCCGCCGATTCCCGCGTCGGCGCCGTCGAGGGCCTGAATGCGCGCGAGCTGACGCGGGAAGACATCGATGGCCGGACGTTCGACCTCCTCGTCGCCGACGTCAGCTTCATCTCGCTGACGCTCGTCCTGCCGCCGGCGCTCGAACTCGCGGAGCCGGGAACCGACGCCGTCTTCCTGGTCAAGCCGCAATTCGAGGCCGGCCGCGAGGCGATCGGCAAGGGTGGGCTCCTGCGCGATCCCGAAACGGCCTTCGCCGTGGCCGAGCGCCTGCGGGACTGGCTCGGTGCCCAGCCCGGATGGCAGGCTCCGGGTCTGATCGACTCCCCGATCGCCGGCGGCGACGGCAATCGTGAATTCCTTCTCAACGGACGAAAGACCAGCTCTTGCGGGTGACCATCGAAAGCCTCGGCGCCAAGGGCGACGGCATCGCGCAAGGGGCGAGGGGACAGCACTATCTGCCGTTCACGCTGCCGGGCGAGGTGGTCGAGACCGAGGCGGACGAGAGCCTGGTCGGACACGACTTCACGCTCGTCGAAGCCTCGCCGGAGCGCCGCGATGCGGCCTGTCCGCATTTCGGCGACTGCGGCGGCTGCGATCTCCAGCACGCGAGCGACGACCTTTATCACGACTTCAAGCGCGGGCTCGTGGTCCGCGCCCTGGAGCGGGAGGGCATCGAGGCGGCGGTGGCGCCCCTCGTTACCTGCCGCCCGCGCTCGCGCCGACGGGTCACGCTGACGGCGGCGAAAGCCGGCAATCGTGTCGTCCTCGGCTACAATGCGGCGCGCACCAATCGCGTCGTCGCGATCGAAACCTGCCCGATCGCCCATCCGGCGATCGAGAGAGCGCTGCCCTTTCTGCGGCGGCTGTCGTCGCTGCTGATCGACCGCAAGCGGCCGCTGAAGCTCGCCGTCACCGTGACCGGCGCCGGCCTCGACGTCGCCGTGAGCGATGCCGCTCTGCTTTCCGAGAAGCTCCGTCAGCCGGCGGTGACGATGGCGCTCGAAGCCGGCATCGCCCGTCTGAGCCTCGGCAGCGAGATTATCGTCAAGGCAAGGCCGCCGCTCGTCGATTTTTCCGGCATCGCCGTCGAGCTTCCGCCCGGCGCCTTTCTGCAGGCGGTCGAGGGCACGGAAGACGCCATGGCCGATCTGGTGATGGGCCATCTGTCCGGCGGCAAGCGCGTCGCCGATCTGTTTTCCGGCTGTGGCACCTTCTCGCTGCGGCTTTCCCGGCGCGTGGCCGTCCACGCGGTCGAAAGCGACGCCGCGGCCCTTGCCGCCCAGGACCGGGCGCATCGGGCGGCGTCCGGGCTGAAGCCGCTGTCGACCGAGCGCCGCGACCTCTTCCGACGGCCGATCCCGGCGAAGGAGATGAAGGGCTTCGACGGCGTTCTCTTCGATCCGCCGCGGGCCGGGGCAGAGGGTGTCAGCCGCGAACTGGCGGCCTCGGCCGTCAAGCGCGTCGCAGCCGTGTCATGCAACCCGGTCACTCTCGCGCGGGACCTGAAGATCCTTCTCGCCGGCGGCTATCGGCTGGTCTCGGTGACGCCGCTGGATCAGTTCCTCTGGTCCCGCCACGTCGAGGCGGTGGCGCTCCTGGAGCGAGGATGATTGCACGGATGGTGGCGCAAGGCCGCTTGCCGTTCGGCGGCCGCCGTGCGAGCGAAGACCTTGGAACGCCATTCCTGCCAACAGCATTCCAGCGACGGGGCTGACGGATCTTGACCGAATATCTCGCACAATACGGGTGCGGACTGCTTTTCGTCGTCGTCCTCCTGGAATCGACGGGGATGCCGCTTCCGGGCGAGAGCCTGGTCGTCGCGGGCGGGCTGCTCGCCGGCGACGGTTCGCTGAACATTCTTCTCGTCCTCGGCGCGGCCTTCTTCGGCTCGGTCATCGGCGACAATATCGGCTATCTCGTCGGACGGCGTTACGGACGCGCCATCGTGGTCCGCTGGGGCGAGCGTTTCGGCCTCGGGGAAAAGCGCTTCAAGATGGTCGAGGAGCGGTTCGAGAACTACGGCTTCGTCGTCGTCCTCGTCGCCCGCTTCATCATCATCCTGAGGCAGCTCAACGGCTTCGTCGCCGGCACCATGCATATGAACTGGCCGGTCTTCCTGCTCTACAATTCGATCAGCGCTGCGGCCTGGTCGCTCGCCTATGGCGGTCTCGCCTTTCTTTTCGGCACGGCCTTCCAGACCTACTTCGCTGGCCACTCCACCTGGCCGCTCTACCTCGCCGCCGCCGCGATCTGCCTCGTCGGCTGCGTCGGCACATACAAGTTCCTGTTCAAAGTCGACGAGGAGCCCGACAGCGGCAAAGACGAAGCGGCCGAGGCCGGGGCCAGCCGGAAGCACTGACCCGTCGGGGCAGGCCGGAGCGGCCATGTGGCCCGGCCGCTCCAAACGCATCGCCTGCCGTTACCTCGCCGCCGCCGCGTTGCGGCCGTCGCCGCCCTCATATTCGCGCCACGCCTGGCGCAGGATCTGGACGGAGGAGGTGAGGAAGACGCCAGCCATGATCGCCGCCACGGCGAGGTCCGGCCAGGGGCTCGCCGTCGCGAATACCAGAAGCCCGGCGCCCATCACCGCGACGTTGCCGATCGCGTCGTTGCGCGAGCAGAGCCAGACCGATCGCACGTTCGCGTCGCCGTCCTTGTAGCGCATGAGGAGGAGGACGCTTACGAGATTGGCGGCGAGCGCGAGGAAGCCGATCGCACCCATCAGCCCCGCGCTCGGAAGGCCGAGAACCAGCGTGTGGTAAAGCGTCGAGCCGAACACCCAGATCGCCATCAGGCAAAGCGATGCGCCCTTGAACAGGGCCGCCGAAGCGCGGGTCTTCAGCGAGGCCCCGATCACCGCGAGGCTGAGGCCGTAGGTGACGGTGTCGCCGAGGAAATCCAGGGCATCGGCCTTGAGGGCCTGCGAGCCGGCGAGTTCGCCGGCGATCATCTCGGTCAGGAACATGACGCCGTTGAGCGCGATCACCGTCCAGAGGATCGCCTTGTAGCGCGCATCGACGCCGTCGAAGACGGGGACGCCCTCGTGACAGCCGCAGCCTTCCTTCGTCTCGTGGTCGTGCCCTGATGGCGCGGTGCGGCAGCAATCGTCGGTCATTTCGGACTCCTTTCGTTTTACCGACGACCCGTCTACGATCTCTAGCGACTAGAGGTTCAAGAGGAAGAGATGGCATTTTCGATTGGAGAGCTCTCACGCCGCGCCGGCGTGAAGGTGCCGACGATCCGCTATTACGAAGCCGCGGGGCTGATGCCGCCGGCGCCGCGCAGCGACGGCGGTCAGCGCCGTTATGGCCGGGCCGATGCGGAACGGCTGACATTCATCCGTCATGCTCGGGAACTCGGCTTCGAGCCGGAGGCGATCCGGGAATTGCTCGACCTCACGGCGCATCCGGAACAGTCCTGCGCGACGATCGACGCCATCGCCGCACGACACCTGCGCGAGGTCGAACGCCGCATCGCCAGCCTCGGCAGGCTTCGCGACGAACTCGCGCGGATGATCGGCGAATGCGGTCATGGCCGGATCGGCGACTGCCGGGTCGTCGAAACGCTTGCCGACCACGCTCATTGTGCCGGCGAGCATCCCTGACGCCGCGTCGGCAACGACTTCATCCGGATCGGGGCGATTCGATCCGAGCCTTGGGCCGCGCTCAGTCCCTTGCCAGCACGCCGCATTCCCAGCCGAGCATCGCCCGCTTGCGGGTGATTCCCCAGTGATAGCCGGTCAGCGCGCCGCTCTTGCCGAGCACCCGGTGGCAGGGGACGACGAAGGAAACCGGGTTTCGCCCGACCGCGGCGCCGACCGCGCGGGCCGCCTTGGGCGAGCCGATCCTGTCGGCGATCGTCGAATAGGTCGTGGCGCGGCCGAAGGGGATTTCGAGCAGGCTCTGCCAGACCCGGATCTCGAAGTCGGTGCCGATCAGCACGACCTTCAGCGGCCGCTCCGCCTCCCAACGGTCGGGATCGAAGATGCGTCTGGCATAGGGCGCCGTGCGCGAGGCGTCGGCCATGAAGCGGGCCCGCGGCCAGCGACGCCGCATGTCGTCGAGCGCCGTCGCCTCGCCGCCGTCCGTCGGATCGGCAAAGCCGATGCCGGCGAGGCCGCGGTCGGTGGCCACCACGATCGACAGCCCGAAGGGCGAGGGGTGAAAGCCGTAGAAGAGATCGATGCCGTCGCCGCGCGCCTTGTAGTCGCCCGGCGAGAGCGCCTCGTGCTTGACG
The DNA here is from genome assembly GCF_021390325.1 of Jiella avicenniae. Lineage (GTDB taxonomy): Bacteria > Pseudomonadota > Alphaproteobacteria > Rhizobiales > Rhizobiaceae > Jiella > Jiella avicenniae. Next base: position 208,610 of record NZ_JAJUWU010000009.1, read on the forward strand.
AACAGATCGTGCAGCCGCGAGGGGCCGGAGAAGCCGACCTCGTAGGCGGCGTCGAGCAGCGAAGCGCCGTCGTCGAGGAGGCGGCGGGCATGATCGAGTGTGACGGCCTGGAGAAACGCCTTCGGCGTCAGCCCCGCCCAGCGCTTCAGAAGCGAGGTCAGCGTCTCTTCCGAGCGGCCGACCGCCTCGGCGATCTCGGCGAGATTCGGCTGGCTGCGATATTCGGTGGCGATGAACTCGATCATCCGGCGGACGGTCTCGTAGTCGGTCAAGGCAGCACGTCCGGTCGGCATGATCTGGGGCAGGGGAACGGCGTCGAGATGGGCATGAGCGAATGACAGCATGGCGGGATCTCCTTCGAGACCATCAGTGCATGGAGTGAAGACATGCCGCCACCCGATTTCCGGATGCCTCAAGATTCGTCGTCGTTCAGATCCGCCATCAGGGACTCGATCGTTGCGAAGGACTTCGTTTCTCCGCGTTCGGCGGCGGCCAATGCTTCCCGCGTTTCCGCATTCGGTACACGCACATCGAATGGCAAGGCCTGGTCGGCGGCGACACGGACCAGCATGAGCCGGATCGCGTCGGACACCGAGAGACCCATCTGCGACAGGACGGCGCTCGCCTGCTTTTTCAGATCAGGGTCGACACGCGCGCGGACGACTTCAGAAGCCGCCATGGCCATCCCCTCCTTGAGTGAGAGTTAAGGCTACAATGTAGCTACAAGATAGTCGGTTGCGCGTCGCCAGATGTCAATGTCCATGAGGCGGTCCATCGTCCCAGGCGCAACGCTCACGTCGCCGAAATCCACTTGAGATCGAATCATGGTCCGACGATGCTGATGAGCGACGGGTGGAATTCATTCGCATGTCGAGGTTGTCGGCGGAGGCAATGGGGTGGCAAGCGCGATACGGAGAACCTCCGGGTTCCGGCGTGATTACAAACGCGAGAAGAGGGCGAACCCGTCCCTCGACGAATTGCTCGTCCCGATCCTCACGATGCTTCTCGCGGGTGAAAAGCTGCCGGTGCGCAATAAGGATCATCCGTTGAGCGGGAATTGGAGCGGCTACCGCGACTGCCATCTCAAGCCGGATCTCGTCCTGATCTACAAGCGTGATGAAGACGATTTGGTGCTCGTTCGCCTCGGCTCCCACGCCGAACTCTTCGATTGAGTTACCGCGGCATCTGCCACTCTGAGCAATCGTCCAGTCTAGCCCCGCCTCGCCCGAACCAGCGCGTCCTGAAAAGCCTCGGCGAAACTGTGCTTGTCGTCGGGATTGAGGAAGCTGCCGATCTCGGTGGAGCCGTCGCGCGAATCGACGCTCATGCGGGTGATCCCGATTTCCTCGTGGCGGGCGACCGAGAACCGCGCGAAGAACGGGTTGTGATGGGCTTCGCGCACGATTCCCTTCGGCGAGGTCTTGCGGATGGCGCAATCGCTGCGGGTGACCATCACCTCCTCGCGAGCCCTGGCGGACCGGTAGCTCGCCGAAAAGGCCCACCAGACGATCAGAACGTCGAGGCCGAAGAAGCCGACCACCGGCCAGGCGCCGTTGGCGAGGAACAGGATCCCGGTGACCAGGCTGACGATGCAGAAGAAGCCCATCATCACCGTGAAACCGCGCCGCCCCAGCGAGCGGTAGGGCGTCAACAGGGCCTGGAAGATCGGCCGTTCCGAGGCAGGGGACGTCGCTTCGTCGCGCGGATCGGCCCCGGCGTTCCGAATGAAGTCTCGATCGTCGTTGGCATCCATCGGCCGGGCTCGCTATAGGGCGATGATGAGCGAAAAGATTGACAAGCCGGCCCCGAGGGTCAAGCGCGACGGCGCAAAGGCCGCAGCGAAGAGCGCGAAAGGCCGCTTGGCCGCGCGACCGCCGAAGATCCCCTATTCGGCCGACGAGATCGGCGAGATCTTCCGGCGCTTCGCGGTGCAGCGGCCGGAGCCGGAGTCGGAACTCGAACACACCAACCCGTTCACGCTGCTGGTCGCGGTGGTGCTTTCGGCGCAGGCGACGGATGCCGGGGTCAACAAGGCGACGCGGGCGCTGTTTGCCGCCGCCGACACGCCGGCCGCCATGGCCGCGCTCGGCGAGGCGGCGATCCGCGAGCACATCAAGACCATCGGCCTCTTCCGCAACAAGGCGAAGAACGTCGCGGCGCTGTCCGAGGCGCTGCTCGAGCGCCATGGCGGGAAGGTGCCGAACGACCGGGCGGCGCTGGAAGCGCTGCCGGGCGTCGGGCGAAAGACCGCCAACGTCGTCCTCAACGTCGCCTTCGGCGAAGAGACGCTGGCCGTCGACACCCACATCTTCCGGATCGGCAACCGGCTGCATCTGGCGCCGGGAAAGACACCAGACGAGGTCGAGCAGAACCTTTTGAGGGTCATCCCGCAACCCTACCGCCGCCACGCCCATCACTGGCTGATCCTGCACGGGCGCTACGTCTGCAAGGCGCGCAAGCCGGACTGCGGGATCTGCGTCATTGCCGACCTCTGCAGGGCCGAGGTGAAGACGACCGACGTTCCGGCCGAACTCAGGCCCCTGCCGCCCGGTCCGCCGGCAGTCTGACGTCGTTTCGGGGAAGTTCCGGGAGGCCGCCCTGCCTGGCCGAAATCCGCTGATGGAGATGCACCATCAGGCTGGCGGCGAATAGCGGCGTCAGGAGGTTGACGATCGGAATCGCCATGAACAGCGCGACGACGAGACCGGCGAGGAACACCGTCGTCGAATGATCGCCGCGCATGTCCTTGGCCTCCGCTTCTGCGCGATAGCGCATCGCCGCGAATTCGAAATACTCCCGGCCGACGAGATAGCCGTTCACCAGGAAGAAGGCGACGATGTTGACCCCCGGAACGAGCAACAGGAACAGCGCGATCACGTTGCCGACGATGACGATGCCGAAGAATTTCACCGACAGGACGATGCCGCGCCAGAACGGCACTGGCCGGCCGACGGGAGAGGCGGGATAGCCGTCCCGCTCGACCACCTCGGCGACGTCGTCGAGAAACAGGCTGGCGATGATCGCGCTGATCGGGCCGATGAGGAAGAGAAGGCCGATGGCGAGGGCGAGGCCGGCACCCCAGCCCGCCACGGTGCCGGCCTGGTCGACCCAGTGCGGCGCATCGGGAAAGAGATTCGACAGGAAGGGCACCGCCAGCCACTCGAACACCGTCTCGACTGCGATCCAGAGAAGGATCAGGACCAGCGCCGTCAGCCCGAGCGACTTCCACAAGGTGGCGCGGAAGGGCGGCGACAACAGATCCGACAGGGCGAGGCGGGCGCTGGTGAAGATCATGGCGTTCTCTCATCTGGCAGGGATGAGATAGGCAGGGGCGGGGCCGCCCGCAACGCGCCGGCGCGCCCCGGTGTCTCGCCTCGCCGAAAACGGCGCGGCCCCGCGCGAAGGCGGGGCCGGCGTCGAATCGCATTTCGGTGGGCATCGTCGCGCGACGAGCGCTCCGAAGCCCGAGATGCGAAGAATGCGGTTACCGGCAGTTCTGGATCGAGTTCAGCGCCGCGGTTACGCCGGAAAGCGAGTAGGTGTAGTTGGTGCTGGTGCCGCGCTGCGACGTCGCGGAGATGCTGAGCGAGCGACCTGCCCGCATCGCCGTGACGAGCTGCGGCTCCTCGGCGGCGTTTTCCATCCAGGCGGAATTGCCCTTGGTGAACATCGAGAACTTCCTGCCGTCGATGTCGACGGTGACCTTGGAGCCTTCCTTGAGGTCGTAGCCCATCACCGCCTGCGGCTCGTAGGAGACGCCCTCGCCGGGCTTCTGGGACACGAGGAAGAAGATGTCGCCGTGGTCGACATTGGCCGGCAGCAACTTCTTCGGCGTCGACAGGATGTAGCAGACCTTCCCGCCGGAGCCGGAATAGGAATAGGTCCCCCAGTCGTTGAAGGTGTTCATCCGTGTCGGCGTCGGGGCGGCCATGGCCGCACTCGACCAGATCAAGATTGCCGCCGCGGTGGTCAGGATCGTCTTGAAATTCATGGTTTCCTGCTCTCCGGTGTGCGTCTTTCGGGCGATTGCCTTGACCTCGCCGAGGCTCGGCGACCGTCGGAAAACGATGACTTTTCGCAAACCTAGACGAGTGCGGTTTAGCGATGGTTAACGAACGGCAAAAGACCGCAAAGCGATTTTCGAGGTCGGTGACGTCCCGAGACCGGCGGTCGGGCCTTGCCGGTCGCGGCGCAGCCCAAGCTAGAAATGGCCCGGCCAGGGCGGCGACGTGCGAAAGATACGGCGGCCGCGAGTGCCGCGGCCGCCGTTTCGAAGAAGAAAAGGAATCAGGCGAGAGTTTGACGATTTCGACGTTTCGCCGCGCCTGCGACGATTGGGACGCGGAAGGGAGCCGCGATGCGCGACGGATGGGCCCGGAGACCGGTCAGAGGTCGTCGAGCGTCTCGCGGGCCCGGCGATAATGTTCCGGGCGAATGTTGCCGCGCACGGCGTTGAAGGCGGCCAGCAGGACGGCGATGTCGTCGGTGAAGCCGATCCCGAGCAGCATGTCCGGGACGAGGTCGACGGGAAGGACGAAATAAGCGAGCGCGGCGATCAGGATGCCTCTGGTCGAAGCCGGCGTCTCCGAATCGATCGCGCAATAATAGGAGGCGACGACGTCCTCCATGAAGGGGACGTGCTTGAGCGCCCGGCGCACCGTGTCGAAGAAGGACGAGCGGACGCGCTTCTCCCGCTTCTTGAAATCCTTCTCGGACCCGATCCTGAGGATCTCTTCGATCTTGCGCTCGTCGATCTTCGATCCGTCGATCGTCATCCTGCCTCTCCCATCCTGGTCGTCGCACAGAGATGGCGAAGACGAGGGCGACGCTCAAGTCCCGGCAGCTGTCCCCGCCGGGTTTTTCGTTTTTGCCGAATGCCTTAGCCTCGACCGAGGTTCCGGCTCGCCGCGCCGGCCCGCTGCAGGCCGTGTCTTCGCCTCAGCCGAAATCGCTTGCAAAGCGCGGATAGGACAGCGGAGCCGCCGGGACGAAGTCCTCCTGGCGCCCGAGACCGAAGGCTTCTTCGAGGACGTAGGGGCCGCCGCCGACGGAATCGCGCGAGGAGAACAATCCGAACCGCTCGACCTTGAAGTCGCGGCTGCGATAGCCGCCGCGAAGCGCCAGATAATGGGCGACATCCGCCGGCTTGGCGTTCTTCAGCCTGGCGAGGGTGACGTGCGGCACGAATTTGCGCTGGTCGGCCGGAAGCCCGAGGCGCTTGCAGGCCCGGTCGATCTCGGCCTGGAGGGCATTGAGGTCCGGCGAGGCGGCGACTTCGGCATGGACCGAATGCGGCTTCTTGTTGCCGAAGGCGCCGAGGCCCGAAAGCGTCAGGCGAAAGCCGCGACGTTCGATCCGGTCCAGGGCGGCGACGAACTCGTCGGCGAGCCGCGGCTCGACGTCGCCGACGAAGCGCAGCGTCAGGTGATAGTTCTCCGGCTCGATCCAGCGGGCGGAAGGAAGGCCGCCCCGCAGAAGCGACAGCGAAACGGCGACGTCCTGCGGAATTTCGAGGGCGGTGAAGAGTCGCGGCATCGGAACGTCTCCGTGCGTCTTGCTGGCCCCGGACGCGCAATACGCCTCATCGCGTCACCCGTTCGCGAGCCTTTCGGCTCGCCCCGGAGCATTTCGATGAAATGCCGGAGGGCACACGCGAACGGGCACCTGCCGACCATTCCGTCCCCGAGAGTTTCATCACACATGCGATGTTTCAAGCAGAGGGCCGGCCGGTGCGGCGTTTTTCTCCGCCGCCGACGCGCTGTTTGCACAGATATCGGATGCGGGAACCGTTGCGTCCGCCTTGAAAAACCGCGTCGTCGGGAGGGTGGCGACGGCACTGCGACGAAAAGCGCGGGTGGGCCGTGATCGGCCCGCCCGTCGCGTCTGTCCTCGGCTTGCGAGCCGGACTTTCTCGTCACGGCTTCGCGCGATAGGCCTCGGGAATCTCGTAGACCTCGTCGGCCCGGCCATAGCCGCCATCCTCGACTTCCTCGATCAGCACCATGGTGTGGGGACGCACGCCATCGCCGAAATATTCGGCGAACATCGCCGTGGTGCGATGGACGATCTCGGCTTTCTGGGCCTTGGAAAGTGCGCCTTCCGGCGTCTTGAAATTGGCGAAGGGCATGGAAGTCTCCTGCTTCGTCTTCGGGGAAAATGGTGGGTGAGACGGGCGGACCGCGACCGGCTCGCCGTTCAGGCGATGCCGCCATTGGCACGGATGGTCTGGCCGTTGACCCAGCCGCCGTCCGGGCCGGCGAGGAAGGCGACGACACCGGCAATGTCCTCAGGCTGCCCGAGCCGCTTGAAGGGGGTCATGCCAGCCAGCGCCGCGACCTGCTCGTCGGTCTTGCCAGTGAGGAACAGTTCGGTTTCGACCGGGCCCGGCGCGACCGTATTGACGCTGATGCCGCGCGGCCCGAGTTCCTTGGCCAGAATCGACGTCATGGTCTCGACGGCGGCCTTGATCGACGCGTAGACGCCGTATGTCGGCAGCTTCATGCCGACGACGCTGGTCGAGAAGTTGACGATCCGGCCGCCGTCCCGCAGCCGGTTCGCCGCCTCGCGCATGCCGCGGAAGACGCCGCCGAAATTGACAGCCACCTGCCGGTCGAAATCTTCGTCGCGGACCCCGGCGATCGGGGAAAGCTTCATGATCCCGGCATTGTTGACGAGGACGTCGACCCCGCCGAACGCCGTTTCCGCCGCGTCGAACAGCGCCTTCATGCTGCCGGGCGCACCGATGTCGGCCTGAACGGCCAGCGCCCGTCCGCCGCTGCCTTCGATCTCGCGAACGAGCGCGTCGGCGGAATCGCGGCTGCGGGCAAAATTGACCACCACGAGAAGCCCGTCGCTCGCCAGCCGTCTGGCGATCGCCGCGCCGATACCGCGCGATGCTCCGGTGACGATCGCGACCTTTTTGGAAATCTCGGACATCGTCTCTCTCCTGCTGTTGTGTGACGATGGCGAGATAGACGATGGTTTGTTCATTGTAATCGACCTAAAGCCGGAAAGACTATTCGGCGTGAGGAAACAATGGATCAGATCGACGCCATGCGGCTCTTCGCGCGGCTGGTGGAAACCCGCAGCTTCACGACGGCGGCCGGCGACCTCGGCCACTCCCGCTCGACGGCGACCGATGCCATCAAGCGGCTGGAGAAGCGTCTCGGCGCGCAACTGCTGACGCGCACCACCCGGCATGTCGCGCCGACCGCCGACGGCGAGGCCTATTATCGGAAATGCATCGAGATCCTCGCCGAGATCGAGGAGGCGAATACGATGTTTGCGGCCGTCAAGCCGAGGGGCCTCCTGCGGATCGACGTCCATCCCCGCCTCGCGATGTCGTTCCTTCTGCCGAAGCTGGACGACTTCCTGACCCGTTATCCCGACATCGAACTCGTCATCGGCGCGGGCGACAGGATGGTGGACCTCGTACGGGAGGGGATCGACTGCGTCCTGCGCACCGGCGATCTGGGCGAGAGCAGCATGGTGGCACGGCGGATCGCCTGGATCGAGGAGATCACCGTCGCGAGCCCCGATTACCTCGCGGCACACGGCTCGCCTCGGCGCGTCGAGGAATTGGAAGGGCACCAGGCCGTCCGCTTCCTGTCGTCGCGCACGGGCGCGGTGTTGCCGCTCGAATTCACCGTCGACGGTGCGCCGCGCATCGTCACCCTGCCCGGGCGGATCACCGTCAACGGCTCGGACCTGATGGCCGAACTCGCCCGGCGGGGATTCGGCCTCGTCCAGGCGCCGCGCTATCGTTTCACGGCGGATCTCGAATCGGGAAGGCTGGTCGAGGTTCTGCCCGACAACCGGCCGGCGCCGACGCCGCTCTGGGTCCTCTACCCGCAGAACCGGCAGCTGTCGCCGCGGCTCCGGGTATTCATCGACTGGGTTGCGACGCTGTTTCCGGGCGGCAGGATCTGAAGCCCTCGACCTCGCTCGAAGGTGGCGAGCCTCAGGCCGCCTGCTTGTCGCTCTTCCGGCTCGAACGACCGGTGTCCTCCAGATCGTGCTCGTCGTCCAGCGCCTCGAGGCTCGCCTCGGCGCGGGGATCGAGCGAGAAGCTCGCCGGCGTCTGCACCCGGGCGAACGGGATCGTCTGGAAGTCCGGCCGCTCGTCGGCGGGGATCGCGACGCGGCGGAAGGTCCGGTAGAAGGCGTAGGCGGCATAGATCGCCATGGCCGATCCCATCGCCTGGAACAGACCGGCGGGACCGGCGGTCTCCATCAGGACGGCGGTGTAGATCGGCCCGATCATCGTGCCGACGCCGTAGAGGATCAGAAGACCGCTCGAGATCTTCACGAAGTCGGCGTCGGCGGCATAGTCGTTGGCATGGGCGACGGCGAGGGAATAGGCCGGATAGATGATCCCGCCGAGGACGAAGGCGACGCCGAAGAGAACGAACGACCCGGCCTGGTCGAGATAGACGCCGGCAACCGCGGCCCCGACGCCGATGATCCCGGCGGCCGACATCACGTAGCGCCGGTCGGTTTTATCGGAGATCCGCCCGAGCGGGATCTGGAAGACCGCGCCGCCGAACATCGCCGAGACCGTCAGCGTCGCGATGTCGGTCGTCGACAGGCCGGTCTGCTGGCCGAAGACCGGCGCCATGTTGCCCCAGCCGGCCGAGAGGATGCCGGCGAGAAGGATGCCGATGGCCGCGACGGGCGAATTGCGGAACAGCATCAGGACGTCGATCTTGACGGCGGCGATCGGCGTCGGCGACTGGGCCCGCGACAGCGCCGTCGGGATGACCGACAGGGCGAACAGGATGGCGCAGAGCATGAAGGGCACGGCAAGCTCGGGCCGGCTCAGCGGCATCACGTATTGCCCGCCCATCATCGCCGCCATGGTGACGATCATGTAGACGGAGAAGATGGTGCCGCGGGTCTCGTTGGTGACCCGCTCGTTCAGCCAGCTTTCGATGACCATGTAGCTGCCGGCGAGGGCGAAGCCCGACAAGGCCCGGAACACGACCCAGCTGATCGGATCGACGACGAGCCCGCACAGAAGGATCGAGATCGCCAGCAGCGCGGCGAGGCTGGAAAAGGTCCTCACGTGCCCGGCGCTGCGGACGAGCCAGGGAATCACCACGCAGCCGAAGGTGAAGGCGAGAGCGTAGCTCGTTCCGAACGCGCCGATCTCGTAGCTGGTCCAGCCCTCGATCGAGCCGCGGACGGGCAGAAGGATGCCCATGAGCCCCGCACCCGCCATCAGGAAGAAGGTCGAGGTGAGGAGCGCTGCGATCGGCAGAAGGTGCATGTCGGGCTCGCGCTGCAAATGAATCCGGATCGGCGGCTGCCGGTGCGACTGCGGTGTGCCTTACGGCCTCACCGGTGATTTGGCGAGGCCTCTAACCGAGCATTGTTGCAGCTTTCGGGCATGTGCCGCGGCGAGGAAAATAGCCTTGGACGCTGCCCTTGCCGCGAGGTGCCCGGCCGACAAGCGAACGGGAAGGACCGGATCAGTTCCCGGTGCTCTCGCCGTCGGTTTCGGCCAGCCTGGCCTTCAACGCCAGGAGATCGCGCCAAGCGAGGCGCTTCTGGGCCGGCTGACGCAGGAGATAGGCCGGATGCAGCATGGCGATCGCCGGGATCGTCGAAGACGGAGAAAGATCGAAGCTGTAGCTCTGCCATTTTCCGCGCATTCTCAGAATCCCCTCGGCCGAGCCGAGAATCGCCTTGGCGGAGGGTGAGCCGAGACACACGATGATCTTCGGTGCGACGAGCTCGATCTGCCGCTGGACGAAGGGCAGGCAGATCTGCGTTTCGGCCGGCGTCGGCGCGCGGTTGCCGGGCGGGCGCCAGGGCACGGTGTTGGTGACCCGGACGTTTTCCCGCTTGAGGCCGATCGCCTCCAGCATGCGGTTGAGCAACTGGCCCGAGCGTCCGACGAAGGGCACGCCCGCCATGTCTTCGTCGCGGCCGGGCGCCTCGCCGATGAACATCAGATCGGCCGTCTCGGGGCCGTCGCCGAAGACTGTGTGCTTGGCGGTGATCTTGAGGTTGCAGCCCTCGAAGCCGTCCAGCAGTTCCTTCAGCTCGGCGAGCGTCGCGGCGGCGCGAGCCCGCTCCCTGGCATCGGCGACGGCGATGTCGTCGGGGATGGCGATCCGGTTCGAGGGGAAGGCGGAATCCGGTGTGCCGTTGCCGGTCGGTGCGCCGGCGGCCGGCTGTGACGGAGAAACGCGATCCTGCGATCCGTGCGCCGACCTCCCGGCTCTTCGCTCCTGCGATGGCGACGTCGGCTCGGATCGCCTGTTCGCCTGGCGTCGCTCGATCTCGGCCGCCGTCTCGGCAAACCGGTCCCGCGGCGCGTCGAGAAGCAGCGTCTCGATTCCTGCCTCGCGATAGAAGGCGAGGAGGGCGATCGCGGCATCGCGTCGGGATGGAGCGTCGGACATGGGCAGGGTCTTAGCCGATGGCGGTGCAGAATGCAGCCACCTCAATGCCCGACGGTCGAGGAGAAGAGGTTGATGACCAGCACCCCGGCGACGATCAGGCCGAGACCGAGGAAGCCGGCGAAGTCGATGTGGACGCGGAACCAGAAGAGGTCGATCGTCGCGAGAAGCGCGATGCCGCAGCCGGACCAGATGGCGTAGACGATGCCGACGGGCATGGTTCTCAGCGGCAGCGACAGGAAATAGAAGGCGAAGGCGTAGAACAGCACGGTCGTCAGCGACGGCCAGAGGCGGCTGAACCCGACGGACGACTTGAGCGCACTCGTCCCGATGATCTCGCAGACGATGGCGACGCCGAGATAGACCGCATTCATGACACCTGCTCCGCCATCGAAAGACGCCGTCGTCTGTACCATCCGGCGAGGCGGGCGCGTCAATCGCATGGCGGACCCGCTCTCGGCAATTCGTCCGTCCTGCCGCTGCAATTTGCCCCGATGCTTCGACCTTTCGGGCAAAAGGACTAGAACGATCCGAAACATGACGGCTAATAAGGCCCGATCTGGTCGGGGGAGAGTCCGGTGCCGGTCGGGGCGAGCCGAAAGTTCGGACGCGAGAGTTCAAGGGAAAGACGATGAGTGAAGCTGCGGAGCTGCCGGAACGCGAATCGATGGAATTCGACGTCGTCATCGTCGGCGCCGGGCCGGCGGGCCTCGCGGCGGCGATCCGGCTGAAGCAGATCGACCCCGAGATCTCCGTGGTGGTGCTGGAGAAGGGCGCAGAGGTCGGCGCCCACGTCCTCTCCGGCAACGTCCTCGACCCTTCCGCCCTCGACCGGCTGCTGCCGGAATGGCGACGGGAGGAGACGCCGATCAAGACGGCCGTCACCGAGGACCGGTTCTTCCTCTACGGTCCGCACGGCTCCGTCCGGCTGCCGAACTTCGCCCTGCCGAAGCTGATGTCGAATCACGGCAACTTCGTCGTCTCGCTCGGTCTCGTCTGCAAGTGGCTGGCGGAAAAGGCCGAAGCGCTCGGTGTCGAGATCTATCCCGGCTTCGCCGCGTCCGAGCTTCTGTTCGGCGACGACAACGCCGTGATCGGCGTCGCCACCGGCGACATGGGGGTGACGCGGACCGGCGAGCCGGGGCCGATGTATCAGCGCGGCATGGCGCTCATCGGCAAATACGTCTTCCTGGGCGAGGGCGTGCGCGGCTCCCTCGCCAAGCGTGTGATCGAAGCCTACGGTCTCGACCAGGGCCGCGAGCCGGCGAAGTTCGGCCTCGGCATCAAGGAACTGTGGGAGATCGCGCCGGAGAAGTCGAAGCCCGGCCGCATCGAGCACTCCTTCGGCTGGCCTCTGGGCGACAAGACCGGCGGGGGCTCGTTCCTCTACCATCTCGGCGAAAACCAGGTCTATGTCGGCTTCGTCGTCCATCTGAACTACAAGAACCCCTACCTGTCGCCTTTCGACGAGTTCCAGCGCTTCAAGACCCATCCCGACGTCGCCGAACTCTTGAAGGGCGGCAAGCGCATCGCCTACGGCGCGCGGGCGATCACCGAGGGCGGATACCAGTCGGTGCCGAAGCTGGTGTTTCCGGGCGGCGCGCTGATCGGCTGCTCGGCCGGCTTCGTCAACGTGCCGCGCATCAAGGGCGTTCACAACGCCATGACCTCGGGCATGCTGGCGGCGGAGAAGGCCGCGGAGGCCCTGAAGGCCGGCCGCTCCGGTGACCGGCTGAATGCCTATGACGAGGCGTGGCGGGACTCGCCGATCGGCAAGGACCTGAAGCCGGTGCGCAACGTCAAGCCGCTGTGGTCGCAATACGGCACGCGGATCGGCATCATGCTGGGCGGCCTCGACATGTGGACGAACGCGCTCTTCGGCTTCTCCTTCTTCGGGACGAAGACGCACGGCAAGCCGGACTACGCCTGCCTGGAGCCGGCGGAAAAGCATCAGCCGATCGCCTATCCCAAGCCCGACGGCGAACTGACCTTCGACAAGGTCTCGTCGGTCTATCTGTCGAACACCAATCACGAGGAGGACCAGTTGGTCCATCTCCAGGTGAAGGATCCGGCCCTGCAGAAATCCTCCGAGCTCGGCGTCTATGCCGGCCCGTCGCAGCGCTACTGTCCGGCCGGCGTCTACGAGTGGGTGAAGGAGGAGGGCGAGGACAAGTTCGTGATCAACGCCCAGAACTGCGTCCACTGCAAGACCTGCGACATCAAGGACCCCAACCAGAACATCGACTGGGTGCCGCCCCAGGGCGGCGAGGGGCCGGTCTACGAGGTGATGTGAGACTGTGGGCGGATGGGCGCGAGCGCGTTCAAGCTTCGGCCTTGCGGTTCGAACCACGCCATCCCACATCGTTTCGCGTCGATAAATCGCGATCTTTCCGCCGCAATCGGTGCCTGTGGACGACCGTCGCCTTTACCTTATGTTCACGACTTTTCGCATCGCGGGGGGCTTGTGAATCGCGGTGAAGGCCGATAGAAGACGCTTTCCAATGGAAACGGCGCGTGGGGTGTTTTGGCACTCTTCACGCGCTTTAGCCGTGAGCAGTTTATGGCCAGGACCAATCCCTTCAAATTTCTGGAGCAGGTGCGTTCGGAGACATCGAAGGTAACTTGGCCGACGCGGCGCGAAACGATGATCTCCACGGTGATGGTGTTCATCATGGTGACGTTCGCGGCGGCGTTCTTTTTCATCGCGGATCAGGCACTCGGCTACGCCGTCGGTCTGATCATGAATGCGGGCGCTTGACGCTGCCGCAGGAGATATCGAAGTTTTCATGACCGCCCGCTGGTACATCGTCCACGCTTATTCGAATTTCGAAAAGAAGGTGGCCGAATCCATCGAGGAGCAGGCCCGTCAGAAGGGGCTCTCCGACAAGTTCGAGAAGATCCTCGTGCCGACCGAGAAGGTGGTCGAGGTGCGCCGCGGCCGCAAGGTCGACGCCGAGCGCAAGTTCTTCCCCGGCTATGTCCTCGTCAAGGCCGAGCTGACCGACCAGGTCTTCTCGCTGATCAAGAACACGCCGAAGGTGACGGGTTTCCTCGGGCCGGACAATCGGCCCGTGCCGATCTCGGAGGCCGAGGCGAACCACATTCTCAGCCAGGTTCAGGATGGCGTGGAGCGGCCGAAGCCGACCATGTCCTTCGACATCGGCGAGAACGTCCGCGTCTCCGACGGGCCGTTCGCCTCGTTCAACGGCGTCGTTCAGGAAGTCGATCAGGAGCGGGCGCGCCTCAAGGTGGAAGTTTCGATCTTCGGGCGGGCGACGCCGGTCGATCTCGAATTCGGCCAGGTCGAAAAGACCTGACCGGAAATTGGCGGCCGGCAGCTCGCCGGCGCCATGATCGTGCGGAAGGCGACGTGGGCTCTTCAAGCCGGCCCATCATCCGCCGCACCGCGCGGGCTGCGAAACGCCGGAGGCCAGGTGTCCCGGCATGAGAAAAGAAGGCAGGAAAAATGGCTAAGAAGGTAGCGGGCCAGCTGAAGCTGCAGGTCGCGGCCGGTTCGGCGACGCCGTCGCCCCCGATCGGTCCGGCGCTCGGTCAGCGCGGCATCAACATCATGGAGTTCTGCAAGTCGTTCAACGCGCAGACCCAGGAGCTCGAGAAGGGGCAGCCGATCCCCGTCGTCATCACCTACTATCAGGACAAGTCCTTCACCTTCGCGATGAAGACGCCGCCGGTGAGCTACTTCCTGAAGAAGGCGGCGAACCTGAAATCCGGCTCCAAGACCCCGGGCAAGGCCAGCGCCGGCTCGATCTCCCGCGGCCAGCTCCGCGAGATCGCCGAGAAGAAGATGGTCGACCTCAACGCCAACGACCTCGACGCCGCGACGGCGATGATCGAGGGCTCGGCGCGGTCGATGGGTCTCGAGGTCACGGAGTAAGAACGATGGCAAAGATCGGCAAGCGTATCCGCTCCGCCCGCGAGGGCATCGAGCGCACCAAGCTCTACGGCCTCGACGAGGCGATCGGCATGATCAAGGGCAAGGCCAGCGTCAAGTTCGACGAGACCGTCGAGGTGGCGATGAGCCTCGGGGTCGACCCGCGCCATGCGGACCAGATGGTCCGCGGCGTCGTCAACCTGCCGAACGGCACCGGGCGCACCGTCCGCGTCGCGGTCTTCGCGCGCGGCGACAAGGCCGATGAAGCCAAGGCCGCCGGTGCCGACATCGTCGGAGCCGAGGATCTCGTCGCCGAGATCCAGGCCGGCAACATCAACTTCGACCGTGCCATCGCGACGCCCGACATGATGGGCCTCGTCGGCCGCCTCGGTAAGGTGCTCGGCCCCCGCGGCCTGATGCCGAACCCGCGCGTCGGCACCGTGACGCCGGACGTCACCGCCGCGGTGAAGGCTTCGAAGGGTGGCGCCGTCGAGTTCCGCGTCGAGAAGGCCGGCATCGTCCATGCCGGCGTCGGCAAGGTGTCCTTCGACGCGACGAAGATCGCCGAGAACATCCGCGCCTTCGCCGATGCGGTGAACAAGGCCAAGCCTTCGGGCGCCAAGGGCAATTACGTCAAGCGCGTGGCGATCTCCTCGACCATGGGGCCGGGGGTCAAGATCGACCCGTCGTCGCTTTCGGTCCAGGCTCCGGCCTGACCTTACAATCGTCGCGGCGGCTTCTTATATCGAGGGCTTCGCGATCGATCAGAGTTCCGGGTTCGCCCGGGAATGGAAAGGCCTTTTGGGGCCTTTCAAGCATGCCTGTCCGAGATTGTGGGCGACCGCAGGTCCCTCGGGACCGAGGTCATAATCGTCAGAAAGCCCGCATGAGACGAGCGAAGGACCGTTTTCCCGGCGACGAGCCGGAAGCGGGTTCGAACTCCGAATGCCTTGCGCCGCCCGTAGGTTCCATCCTGCGAGTAACGGGTGAGGGGACAGGATCTCCGAGCGTCGCCCGGGTGATCCGGGCGGCAAAAGGCAATCCGGCCGAAGCGTTCCGAAGGGGGCGTCTCGGCCAACTGGAGAGAGGCAGTGGACAGAGCGGAAAAGCGCGAATTCGTCACGACCCTCAACGAGACCTTCAAGGTTTCGTCGACGATCGTCGTGGCCCACTATGCCGGGCTCACCGTGGCGCAGATGAACGACTATCGTTCGAAGATGCGCGAAGCGGGCGGGTCCGTCAAAGTCGCGAAGAACCGTCTCGCCAAGATCGCTCTTCAAGGCACGGACGCCGAAGGCATCTCGAACCTGTTCGAGGGCCAGACACTGATCGCCTATTCGAGCGATCCGGTGGCGGCGGCCAAGGTCACCAACGATTTCGCCAAGACCAACGACAAGCTCGTGATCCTCGGCGGAGCGATGGGGGCCTCGACCCTCGATGCGGACGGTGTGAAGGCGCTTGCCACCATGCCGTCGCTGGATGAACTGCGGGCGAAGCTCGTCGGCATGATTCAGACGCCGGCTACGCGCATCGCCGGGGTGGTCCAGGCGCCTGCGGCACAGCTCGCACGCGTGTTCGGGGCCTATGCCAAGAAGGACGAGGCGGCGTGAGGTTGGTTCCTCGCTGCTCAAATCAAAGTTCGAACCTGAAGGAAAATTCAAATGGCTGATCTCGCCAAGATCGTTGAAGACCTGTCGAGCCTGACCGTCCTCGAGGCGGCTGAGCTTTCGAAGATGCTCGAAGAGAAGTGGGGCGTTTCCGCCGCAGCTCCGGTCGCCGTCGCGGCTGCCGGTGGTGGCGCCGCTCCGGCCGAGGCCGCCGAGGAGCAGACGGAGTTCAACGTCATCCTCGCCAATGCCGGCGCCCAGAAGATCAACGTCATCAAGGAAGTCCGCGCGCTCACGGGCCTCGGCCTCAAGGAAGCCAAGGACCTCGTCGACAACGCGCCGAAGCCGGTCAAGGAAGGCGTCGACAAGGCCGAGGCACAGAAGATCAAGGACCAGCTCGAGAAGGCTGGTGCGACGGTCGAAGTCAAGTAATCGCGGTTCGCCCGCGGTTTCGCGAAGAAAGTCCGGTGGGCGGGACGGCGATTTGCCGTTCCGCCTTCCGTGCCTGCTGACGATCACCGCGGCTGCGGTCGAGCGAAGGGCGGGCGAAACGCCAGGGTCGTCCCCGTTCGGTGGATGGTCTCGGTTCGGGTCGAGGGACGGATCTCCCGACCTCCGTCGATGCGCCCCGCCGCAGGGGTGCGCGGAGGTTCGGAGATGCGGGCCTGACGGTTCGAAGAACGAAGCGGTCCCGCTCGCGAAAGGGCGGGGACGTGCCGGCCGGTCCGAGGGACGCGGCGGGTCTCCCGGGTGAGCCGGGATCGAAATCCGGCCTCGGCCGGCGCTGGGCGGAGAGCCCCGACGATGACACCGCGGCGACGCGGAAAACCCTCGCGTCAAGAGGGATAGCAGGGTCAGCCCTTGGGTCAAGGGCGAAGGCGTTACGAGAAGGAGCGACGATGTCCCAGACGACGACATTTTCCGGTCGCAGGCGGGTGCGCAAGGTCTTCGGGCACATCCCCGAAGTGGCACAGATGCCCAATCTCATCGAGGTCCAGAAGGCCTCCTACGATCAGTTCCTGATGGTGGACGAGCCGGAGGGTGGACGCGGCGACGAGGGGCTGCAGGCGGTCTTCAAGTCGGTGTTCCCGATTTCCGACTTCTCGGGCCAGGCGATGCTGGAATTCGTCAAGTACGAGTTCGAGGCGCCGAAGTTCGACGTCGACGAATGCCGTCAGCGCGATCTGACCTTCGCCGCGCCGCTCAAGGTGACGCTGCGCCTCATCGTGTTCGACATCGACGAGGATACCGGCTCGAAGTCCATCAAGGACATCAAGGAGCAGGACGTCTACATGGGCGACATGCCGCTCATGACGATGAACGGCACCTTCATCGTCAACGGCACCGAGCGCGTCATCGTCTCGCAGATGCACCGCTCGCCGGGCGTCTTCTTCGATCACGACAAGGGCAAGTCGCACTCCTCGGGCAAGCTGCTCTTCGCGGCCCGCGTCATTCCCTATCGCGGTTCCTGGCTCGACATCGAGTTCGACGCCAAGGACATCGTCTATGCCCGCATCGACCGCCGCCGCAAGATTCCGGTGTCGTCGCTGCTGATGGCGCTCGGCATGGACGGGGAGGAGATCCTTTCGACCTTCTACAACGTCCTGCAGTTCGCCAAGGACAAGAACGGCTGGCGGGTTCCCTTCTCGGTCGAGCGCGTGCGAGGCCAGAATGCCACGGTCGACCTGATCGACGCCGACAGCGGCGAAGTGCTGGTCGAAGCCGGCAAGAAGGTCACCGCCCGCCAGGCCCGTCAGATGCAGGAAAAGGGCGTAAAGGCGCTTCGGGCGACCGAAGAGGACCTTTACGGCCACTATCTCGCGGAGGACATCGTCAACTTCGCCACGGGCGAGGTGTATCTGGAAGCCGGTGACGAGATCGACGAGAAGACCCTGAAGGTCCTGGTCGACGCGGGCTACGACGAGTTCTCGGTTCTCGACATCGACCACGTCAATGTCGGCGCCTACATCCGCAACACGATCGCCGCCGACAAGAACGAAAGCCGGCAGGACGCGCTGTTCGACATCTACAGGGTGATGCGCCCGGGCGAGCCGCCGACGATGGAAACCGCCGAGGCGATGTTCCACTCGCTGTTCTTCGACGCCGAGCGCTACGACCTGTCGGCCGTCGGCCGCGTCAAGATGAACATGCGTCTCGAAGTCGACGCCGAGGACACCGTGCGCGTGCTCCGCAAAGAGGACATCATCGCCGTCGTCAGGACGCTGGTGGACCTGCGCGATGGCCGCGGCGAGATCGACGACATCGACAATCTCGGCAATCGCCGGGTGCGTTCGGTCGGCGAGCTGATGGAGAACCAGTACCGCGTCGGTCTGCTCCGCATGGAGCGGGCGATCAAGGAGCGCATGTCCAGTGTCGAGGTCGACACGGTGATGCCGCAGGATCTGATCAACGCCAAGCCTGCGGCCGCGGCCGTGCGCGAGTTCTTCGGTTCCTCGCAGCTCTCGCAGTTCATGGACCAGACGAACCCGCTGTCGGAAATCACCCACAAGCGTCGCCTGTCGGCGCTCGGACCGGGCGGTCTGACGCGCGAACGTGCCGGCTTCGAAGTCCGCGACGTCCATCCGACCCATTACGGCCGCATCTGCCCGATCGAGACGCCGGAAGGCCCGAACATCGGCCTGATCAACTCGCTCGCCACCTTTGCCCGCGTCAACAAGTACGGCTTCATCGAGAGCCCGTACCGCAAGGTGGTCGACGGCAAGGTGACCAGCGAGGTCGTCTATCTGTCGGCGATGGAGGAGTCGAAGCACCACGTCGCCCAGGCGAACGCGGTCCTGACCGACGACATGACCTTCCAGAACGAGTTCGTGGTCTGCCGTCATTCGGGCGACGTCTTCATGACGCCGCGCGAGAACGTCGATCTCATGGACGTGTCGCCGAAGCAGCTGGTTTCGGTCGCTGCCGCGCTCATCCCGTTCCTCGAGAACGACGACGCGAACCGCGCGCTGATGGGCTCGAACATGCAGCGCCAGGCGGTGCCGCTGGTCCGCGCCGAGGCGCCGTTCGTCGGCACCGGCATGGAGCCGGTGGTCGCCCGGGACTCCGGTGCCGCCATCGGCGCCCGCCGCACCGGCATCGTCGACCAGGTGGACGCGACGCGTATCGTCATCCGCGCGACGGAAGACCTCGAGGCCGGCAGGTCCGGCGTCGACATCTACCGGCTGATGAAGTTCCAGCGTTCGAACCAGAACACCTGCATCAACCAGCGTCCGCTGGTCGCAGTGGGTGACCGGGTGAGGAAGGGCGACATCATCGCCGACGGCCCGTCGACCGATCTCGGCGACCTGGCGCTCGGCCGCAACGTCCTCGTCGCCTTCATGCCGTGGAACGGCTACAACTACGAGGACTCGATCCTCCTGTCGGAGCGCATCGTCGCCGACGACGTCTTCACCTCGATCCACATCGAGGAGTTCGAGGTCATGGCGCGCGACACCAAGCTCGGGCCGGAAGAGATCACCCGCGACATCCCGAACGTGTCGGAAGAGGCGCTGAAGAACCTCGACGAGGCGGGCATCGTCTATATCGGTGCCGAGGTGCAACCGGGCGACATCCTCGTCGGCAAGATCACGCCGAAGGGCGAAAGCCCGATGACGCCGGAGGAAAAGCTCCTGCGCGCCATCTTCGGCGAGAAGGCCTCCGACGTCCGCGACACCTCCAGCCGCATGCCTCCGGGCGCCTACGGTACGGTCGTCGAGGTGCGCGTGTTCAATCGGCACGGCGTCGAGAAGGACGAGCGCGCCATGGCGATCGAGCGCGAGGAGATCGAGCGTCTCGCCAAGGACCGTGACGACGAGCAGGCGATCCTCGACCGCAACGTCTATGGGCGTCTGGTCGAGATGCTGGACGGCAAGACGGCGATCGCCGGACCCAAGGCCTTCAGGAAGGGGGCGACCCTTTCGGCCGAGGCGATGGCGGAGTTCCCGCGTTCGCAGTGGTGGATGTTCGCCGTCGAGGACGAGAAGCTCCAGGCCGAGCTCGAGGACCTGCGCAACGTCTACGACCAGGCCAAGAAGACGCTCGAGCAGCGCTTCATGGACAAGGTCGAGAAGGTCCAGCGGGGCGACGAGCTGCCGCCGGGCGTCATGAAGCAGGTGAAGGTCTTCGTCGCCGTCAAGCGCAAGATCCAGCCGGGCGACAAGATGGCCGGCCGCCACGGCAACAAGGGTGTCGTGTCGCGCATCGTCCCGGTCGAGGACATGCCGTTCACCGAGGACGGCACCCATGTCGACATCGTGCTCAATCCGCTCGGCGTGCCGAGCCGGATGAACGTCGGCCAGATCCTCGAGACGCATCTCGGCTGGGCCTGCGCCGGCATGGGCAAGAAGATCGGCGAGATGGTCGAGGCCTACAAGCAGGACCACGACGTCGCACCTTTGCGGAACGAAATCGCCGGCCTGCTCGGCGACAACGACCGCAACGAGCCGGTCAAGTCCTACGACGACGACAGCGTCGTGACGCTGGCCAAGCAGATGACCAAGGGCGTCTCCATCGCGACGCCGGTCTTCGACGGCGCCAACGAGAAGGACATCGTCGAGTGGCTAGAAAAGGCCGGCCTGAACGGCTCCGGTCAGGTCACGCTCTATGACGGGCGCACGGGCGAAGCGTTCGACAGGCAGGTCACCGTCGGCTATATCTACATGCTGAAGTTGCACCATCTGGTCGACGACAAGATCCACGCCCGTTCGATCGGCCCCTACTCGCTGGTCACCCAGCAGCCGCTCGGCGGCAAGGCGCAGTTCGGTGGACAGCGCTTCGGCGAGATGGAGGTCTGGGCCCTGGAAGCCTACGGTGCGGCGTACACGCTGCAGGAGATGCTGACGGTGAAGTCCGACGACGTCGCCGGCCGCACCAAGGTCTACGAGTCGATCGTCCGCGGCGACGACGCCTTCGAGTCGGGCATTCCCGAGAGCTTCAACGTTCTCGTCAAGGAAATGCGCTCGCTCGGTCTCGACGTCGACCTGCAGAACAACGCCGGCGAACTGCCGGCGCCGCCGACCCGGACGGACCTGCCCGACGCAGCGGAGTAAGCAGGGGCGTAGCGAAGGGGAGGGCATGTCATGGCATTGATGATGGGATCACTGTATGACGCCCTCCGCTCGGCCAACGTCGAGGACGAAAAGGCGAGAAAGGCGGCGGAAGAAGTCGCCGATTTCCAGAAGCAGATCTCGGATATCCGCTCGGATCTCTCCGTTCTGAAATGGATGCTCGGCTTCCTTCTGGCGATCAACGCGGGGGTGGTCATGCTGCTGCTTCGGCTCGTCGTCTGATCGTTCCTGCCTTCGCACCGCACGAGGGCCAACTTACGCGGCACGAAAGCGCCCCCGGGCGCTTCGATAATCGTTCTTCATGCATCGCACGGCGATGCCTCGGGGTCGGAACCCCAAAAGGAGAAAGCCATGAACCAAGAGGTCATGAACATCTTCAACCCGCAGGCTGCGGCGCAGACGTTCGACTCGATCCGGATCTCGCTGGCGAGCCCGGAAAAGATCCTCTCCTGGTCCTTCGGCGAGATCAAGAAGCCGGAAACGATCAACTACCGCACCTTCAAGCCGGAGCGGGACGGCCTGTTCTGCGCGCGCATCTTCGGTCCGATCAAGGACTACGAGTGCCTGTGCGGCAAGTACAAGCGGATGAAGTACAAGGGCATCATCTGCGAGAAGTGCGGCGTCGAGGTCACCCTCTCGCGCGTGCGGCGCGAGCGCATGGGCCATATCGAACTCGCCGCGCCCGTCGCCCACATCTGGTTCCTCAAGTCGCTGCCGAGCCGCATCGGCACGCTGCTCGACATGACGCTGAAGGACATCGAGCGCGTCCTCTACTTCGAGAACTACATCGTCACCGAGCCGGGCCTCACCTCGCTGAAGGAGCACCAGCTCCTGTCGGAGGAGGAGTATCTGATCGCCGTCGACGAGTTCGGCGAGGATAGCTTCACCGCTCTCATCGGCGCCGAGGCGATCCAGGAGCTGCTCGGCTCGATGGACCTCGAGAAGATCGCCGGCGACCTTCGCGAGGAGCTTGCGACGACGACGTCCGAGCTGAAGACGAAGAAGCTGATGAAGCGGCTGAAGATCGTCGAGAACTTCCTGGAATCGGGCAACCGGCCGGAGTGGATGATCATGACGGTCGTGCCGGTGATCCCGCCGGATCTGCGTCCGCTCGTCCCGCTGGACGGCGGTCGCTTCGCGACGTCCGATCTCAACGATCTCTACCGCCGCGTCATCAACCGCAACAACCGTCTGAAGCGGCTGATCGAGCTGCGCGCGCCCGGCATCATCATCCGCAACGAGAAGCGGATGCTGCAGGAGGCGGTCGACGCGCTGTTCGACAACGGTCGCCGCGGTCGCGTCATCACCGGCGCCAACAAGCGTCCGCTGAAGTCGCTCTCCGACATGCTGAAGGGCAAGCAGGGCCGCTTCCGCCAGAACCTCCTCGGCAAGCGCGTCGACTATTCCGGCCGCTCGGTCATCGTCACCGGCCCGGAGCTGAAGCTTCACCAGTGCGGCCTGCCGAAGAAGATGGCGCTCGAGCTGTTCAAGCCGTTCATCTATGCCCGCCTCGACGCCAAGGGCTTCTCCTCGACGGTGAAGCAGGCCAAGAAGCTGGTCGAGAAGGAGCGTCCGGAAGTCTGGGACATCCTCGACGAGGTGATCCGCGAGCATCCGGTGCTGCTCAACCGTGCGCCGACGCTGCACCGCCTCGGCATCCAGGCCTTCGAGCCGGTGCTGATCGAGGGCAAGGCGATCCAGCTCCATCCGCTGGTCTGCACGGCCTTCAACGCCGACTTCGACGGTGACCAGATGGCGGTTCACGTGCCGCTGTCGATCGAGGCGCAGCTCGAAGCCCGCGTCCTCATGATGTCGACCAACAACATCCTGCATCCGGCGAACGGCGCACCGATCATCGTGCCGTCGCAGGACATGGTGCTCGGCCTCTACTACCTGTCGATCATGAACGAGAACGAGCCGGGCGAGGGCATGGCCTTCTCCGACATGGGCGAACTCGACCATGCGCTGGCCTCCAAGTCGGTGACGCTGCATTCGAAGATCAAGGGCCGGTTCAAGACCGTCGACGCCGAGGGCAACCCGGTTTCAGCGATCCACGAGACGACCCCGGGCCGGATGATGATCGGCGAGCTCCTGCCGAAGAACCACATGATCCCCTTCGACATCTGCAACCAGCTGATGACGAAGAAGAACATCTCCAAGATGATCGACACGGTGTATCGCCACTGCGGTCAGAAGGAGACGGTGATCTTCTGCGACCGGATCATGCAGCTCGGCTTCCGCAACGCCTGCACGGCCGGTATCTCGTTCGGCAAGGACGACATGGTCATTCCGGACGCGAAGGCCAAGCTGATCGCCGAGACCCAGGCGCTCGCCAAGGAATACGAGCAGCAGTACAACGACGGCCTGATTACCCAGGGCGAGAAGTACAACAAGGTCGTCGACGCCTGGGCGAAGTGCACGGACAAGATCGCCGAGCACATGATGGAGCGCATCAAGGCGGTCGAGTTCGACGAGACCACCGGCCGTCAGAAGCCGATGAACTCGATCTACATGATGTCGCACTCCGGCGCCCGTGGTTCGCCGACCCAGATGCGCCAGCTCGCGGCGATGCGCGGCCTGATGACCAAGCCTTCGGGCGAGATCATCGAGACCCCGATCATCTCCAACTTCAAGGAAGGTCTGACCGTGCTCGAGTACTTCAACTCGACCCACGGCGCCCGCAAGGGCCTTGCGGACACCGCCCTGAAGACGGCGAACTCGGGCTATCTGACCCGCCGCCTCGTCGACGTCGCGCAGGACTGCATCATCACCCAGTCCGACTGCGGCACGCCGAACGGCCTGACGATGCAGCCGATCGTCGACGCCGGCCAGGTCGTCGCGACGCTCGGACAGCGCATTCTCGGCCGCACCGCGCTCGAGGACATCCTGCATCCGCTGAGCGGCGACGTTCTCGTCGAGGGTGGCCGGATGATCGAGGAGCCGGACGTCGAGGTGATCGAGAAGGCCGGCGTCCAGTCGGTGAAGATCCGCTCGGCGCTGACCTGCGAGATCCGCACCGGCATCTGCGCCACCTGCTACGGGCGCGATCTCGCCCGCGGCACGCCCGTCAACATGGGCGAGGCCGTCGGCGTCATCGCGGCGCAGTCGATCGGCGAGCCGGGCACCCAGCTGACCATGCGCACCTTCCACATGGGCGGGACCGCGCAGGTGGTGGACTCCTCCTTCCTCGAGGCCTCCTACGAGGGCACGGTGAAGATCCGCAACCGCAACGTCGTTCGCGATTCCGACGGCAAGCTGGTGGCGATGGGCCGCAACATGGCGATTCTGATCATGGATCAGAACGGCAAGGAACGGGCCTCGCACCGCCTGACCTACGGCTCGCGCATCTATGTCGACGACGGCGATCAGGTTCGGCGCGGTCAGCGTATCGCCGAGTGGGATCCCTACACCCGCCCGGTTCTGACCGAACTCGAGGGCACGATCGACTTCGAGGACATGGTCGACGGCATCTCGGTGTCCGAGCAGGCCGACGAGGCGACCGGCATCACCAAGCGTGCCGTCATCGACTGGCGGGCGAGCCCGCGCGGCACGGATCTGAAGCCGGCGATCGTCATCAAGGGCGACAATGGCGAGATCCTGAAGCTGGCCCGCGGATCGGATGCCCGCTACTACCAGTCGGTGGATGCGATCCTGTCGGTCGAGCCGGGTCAGCGGGTGCAGGCCGGCGACGTCCTGTCGCGCATTCCGATGGAAAGCGCCAAGACGAAGGACATCACCGGTGGTCTGCCGCGCGTCGCCGAGCTGTTCGAGGCCAGAAAGCCGAAGGACAACGCGGTCATCGCCGAGATCGACGGTACGGTGAAGTTCGGGCGCGACTACAAGAACAAGCGTCGCATCGTCATCGAGCCGCATGAGGACGGCGTCGAGCCGGTCGAATACCTGATTCCGAAGGGCAAGCCCTTCCACCTTCAGGAAGGCGACATGATCGAGAAGGGCGACTACATCCTCGACGGCAATCCGGCGCCGCACGACATTCTGGCGATCCGCGGCGTGGAGGCTCTCGCGAGCTACCTCGTCAACGAGATCCAGGAGGTCTACCGGTTGCAGGGCGTTCTGATCAACGACAAGCACATCGAGGTCATCGTCCGGCAGATGCTGCAGAAGGTCGAGATCGTCGAGTCGGGCGACTCGGGCTACATTCCGGGCGACCACGTCGACCGGATCGAGCTCGACGAACTCAACGAGCGTCTCGTCGAGGAGGGCAAGAAGCCGGGCTCCGGCAATCCGGTCCTGCTCGGCATCACCAAGGCCTCGCTGCAGACGCCGTCCTTCATCTCGGCGGCATCCTTCCAGGAGACCACCCGCGTCCTCACCGAGGCGTCGGTCGCCGGCAAGGTCGACTCGCTGCAGGGCCTGAAGGAGAACGTCATCGTCGGCCGCCTCATCCCGGCGGGTACAGGCGGCATGATGACCCAGATGCGCCGCATCGCCACCTCGCGCGACGAACTCATCATCGAGGATCGGCGCAAGGCGGCGAATGCCGCCGAGACCGATCGGATGCTGACGGCGGTGGAAGACGCTGCCGAGTGATCGTCGCCGCGTGACGACCGCCTTTTGGCGGACATGAAAAAGAAGGCCGCTTCCGAAAGGGGGCGGCCTTTTGCTATGTCGCGGGCATGAGAAGCCGGCCCGGTCGAGGCCGTTCCCCGCGAGACATCGGAGAGGCGCATGAGCGAACATCCCCGAAACGAGGCGACGCAACCGCCGCGGACCCTCGACGTCCGCGCCGGGGATCTGGATCGCCTCCTCGCGCTCAACAACCAGCATGCGGCCGAGCTGTCGCTGCTCGACGCCGCGGGTTTCGAGCGCCTCGTGCGCAACGCATTTCTTGCGCGCCAGAGCGCCGACGCCGACGCCTTCGTCGTCGCCTTCGACCAGGACGGGGACTACGACAGTCCGAACTTTCTCTGGTTCAGGTCCCGCTTCGAGCGCTTCGTCTATGTCGACCGGGTCGTGGTGGCGCCCGCGGCGCGGGGGAGGGGGCTGGCGAAAGCGCTTTACGATTCGGTGACGGCCGCCGCCGAGTCGGCGAAAAGCGGCCGAATCGTCTGCGAGATCAACCTCGACCCGCCGAATCCGGCCTCGATCGGCTTTCACGAAGCCCTCGGCTTTCGCCAGATCGGCCGGGCGGTGCTCGATGCGGGCGGCAAGACGGTCGGCTATTACGAGCGGGTCGTCTGATGCATCGCTGCTTTGCGGTTTTCCATGCGAAACCGCGGCGATTGCCGGTTCCGGCGCTTGACGCCGCGGATATCAACGTTTAGGTACGCGTCAACCAAGCCGATGTGAGGCTCAATCTTCCTGTCGACGCCAAGTCCGGGAAACAGCCGCCTCAAACAAGGCTTCGTTCAACGAGACGTCACTTTCTGGCGCATGACCGCTCGCGGTCCTCTGCTTCTCGCCGGGCCGTCCGCAAGACAAGCGGATCGACGCCCGGTTTCGCGTATGGCGAGGCATTGCTTCGCAATGCGGGGTGGAATCTCGTTACGGACCTGGGACTGGAAGAATTTAGAGGAAGGTTGAATGCCGACCATCAACCAATTGATCCGGAAGCCGCGCGTGCGGCCGACCGAGCGCAACACGGTCCCGGCTCTCGAGGCGAACCCGCAGAAGCGCGGCGTGTGCACCCGCGTCTACACGACCACTCCGAAGAAGCCGAATTCGGCGCTTCGTAAGGTCGCCAAGGTGCGTCTCGTCAATGGCTACGAAGTCATCGGCTACATCCCCGGCGAGGGTCACAATCTTCAGGAGCACTCCGTGGTGATGATCCGCGGCGGGCGCGTGAAGGATCTTCCCGGTGTGCGCTACCACATCATTCGCGGCGTGCTGGATACCCAGGGCGTGAAGAACCGGAAGCAGCGGCGTTCGAAGTACGGCGCCAAGCGTCCGAAGTAAGCCAGTCGCGACCAGTTGAAGAGACGATAGAATGTCCCGCCGCCACAAAGCCGAAAAGCGCGAGATCAACCCGGACCCGAAGTTCGGTGACCTCGTCGTGTCGAAGTTCATGAACGCCGTCATGTACGACGGCAAGAAGTCGATCGCCGAAAGCATCGTCTATGGTGCGTTCGACGTCGTTCACGAGAAGACCCGGCAGGAGTCGGTGGCGATCTTCCACCAGGCGCTCGAAAACATCGCGCCGCATGTGGAGGTTCGTTCCCGGCGAGTCGGCGGCGCGACCTATCAGGTCCCGGTCGACGTCCGTCCGGAGCGCCGTCAGGCGCTGGCGATCCGCTGGCTGATCACGGCGGCCCGCAACCGCAACGAGACCACGATGGTCGATCGACTCTCCGGCGAACTGATGGATGCCGCGAACAATCGCGGCTCGGCCGTCAAGAAGCGGGAAGACACGCACCGGATGGCTGAAGCCAACCGCGCCTTCTCGCACTATCGCTGGTAATTCTGGCTTCCATCTGAAAGGCGACGCCCAATGGCACGCGAATACAAGATCGAAGACTACCGCAATTTCGGCATCATGGCCCACATCGACGCGGGCAAGACGACGACGACCGAGCGGATCCTCTTCTACACCGGCAAGTCCCACAAGATCGGCGAAGTCCACGACGGCGCCGCGACGATGGACTGGATGGAGCAGGAGCAGGAGCGCGGCATCACCATCACCTCCGCTGCCACGACGACGTTCTGGCAGGGCCGTGACGGCAAGAAGCGCCGCTTCAACATCATCGACACGCCCGGCCACGTCGACTTCACCATCGAGGTCGAGCGTTCGCTGCGCGTTCTCGACGGCGCGATCGCGCTGCTCGACGCCAATGCCGGTGTCGAGCCGCAGACCGAGACCGTCTGGCGCCAGGCCGACAAATACCGCGTTCCGCGGATGATCTTCGTCAACAAGATGGACAAGATCGGCGCCGACTTCTTCCGCTGCGTCGAGATGATCAAGTCCCGTCTCGGTGCACGTCCGATCGTAATCCAGCTGCCGATCGGCGCGGAGAGTGAGCTCAAGGGCGTCATCGACCTCATCGAGATGAAGGCGCTCGTCTGGCGCGACGAGACCCTCGGTGCCCAGTGGGACATCCTCGAGATCCCCGAGGAGCTGAAGGCGCAGGCCGAAGAGTATCGTGAAGCGATGATCGAGGCCGCCGTCGAGATCGACGAGCCGGCGATGGAGAAGTATCTCGAAGGCGAGATGCCCTCCAACGACGAGCTGCGCCGGCTGATCCGCAAGGGCACCTGCGACGTCTGGTTCACGCCGGTCCTCTGCGGCTCGGCCTTCAAGAACAAGGGCGTGCAGCCGCTGCTCGACGCCGTCGTCGACTTCCTTCCCTCTCCGGTCGAGGTCCATGCCATCAAGGGCATCGATCCGAAGACCGAGCAGGACGTGATCCGCAAGTCGTCGGACGAAGAGCCGCTGTCGATGCTGGCCTTCAAGATCATGAACGATCCCTTCGTCGGGTCGCTCACCTTCGCCCGGATCTACTCCGGCGTTCTGACCAAGGGCTCGTCCCTGCAGAACACCGTCAAGGAGAAGAAGGAGCGCATCGGCCGCATGCTGCAGATGCACTCCAATTCCCGCGAAGACATCGAAGAGGCCTATGCCGGTGACATCGTCGCCCTGGCCGGACTGAAGGACACGACGACCGGCGACACGCTTTGCGATCCGCTGAAGCCGGTCATCCTGGAGCGCATGGAATTCCCCGATCCGGTCATCGAGATCGCGATCGAGCCGAAGACCAAGGCCGACCAGGAGAAGATGGGCCTCGCCCTCAACCGTCTCGCCGCCGAGGACCCGTCCTTCCGCGTCAAGACCGACGAGGAGAGCGGTCAGACGATCATCGCCGGCATGGGCGAGCTTCACCTCGACATTCTCGTCGATCGCATGAAGCGCGAGTTCAAGGTCGAGGCGAATGTCGGCGCCCCGCAGGTGGCTTATCGCGAGACGATCACCCGCCGCGCCGAAGTGGACTACACCCACAAGAAGCAGACCGGCGGTACGGGCCAGTTCGCCCGCGTCAAGATGACCTTCGAGCCGGCCGAGATCGGCGAGGGCTTCTCGTTCGAGTCGAAGATCGTCGGCGGCTCGGTGCCGAAGGAATACATCCCGGGCGTCGAAAAGGGCATCAAGTCGGTGATGACCTCCGGCCCGCTGGCCGGCTTCCCGATGGTCGACATCAAGGCCGAACTGATCGACGGCGCCTTCCACGACGTCGACTCCTCGGTGCTGGCGTTCGAGATCGCGTCTCGTGCCGGTTTCCGCGAGGCGATCCAGAAGGCCAGCCCACGGCTGCTCGAGCCGGTGATGAAGGTCGAGGTGATCACGCCGGAGGACTATGTCGGCGACGTGATCGGCGATCTGAACTCCCGGCGCGGCCAGATCCAGGGTACGGAGCCCCGCGGCATCGCCCAGGCGGTGAATGCGATGGTGCCGCTCGCCAACATGTTTGGCTACGTCAATACGCTGCGTTCGATGTCTCAGGGCCGCGCGCAGTACACCATGATCTTCGATCACTACGAGCCGGTCCCGAACCAGGTCGCGGAAGAGATCCAGAAGAAATACGCCTAAGGACCCTTTCAGGTCGGACCGGTTCGGCCCCCGTGGGCCAAGATGAAATGAATGGAGTGGCACTATGGCCAAGAGCAAATTCGAGCGTAACAAGCCGCATGTGAACATCGGCACGATCGGACACGTCGACCACGGCAAGACGTCGCTGACGGCGGCGATCACCAAGTTCTTCGGCGAGTACCGCGCCTACG
>NZ_JAJUWU010000010.1 GCF_021390325.1 Jiella avicenniae
GCCAGCCTGTGGACTTGTGGACAGCCGCTCACCGCGCCTGACCACAGGGTCCACAGGGCCAAACCAAAAACAGAAGCGGACATTTCGTGTGCTATCAAAAACGGACAACTTGAAACGCTAGCGACAGTCGGACGCTTGCAGCGAGCGTGGCTTTCGCCCTCACGGAGATCGAAACCGCATCGAATGCATGGTCGAACGCCGAAGCAGGCGAGCCGCGTCGCCACCGGAAACGAAAAGGCGGCCTCGTCCGTCGCGTCCTTTGCTGCGTCGCCGCCTCGCGCGTCTGGCTGCGAGACCGTGTTTGACGGGCCAAGGCAAAATTCCGGACCATGCGAGGCCGCCGTCGAGCAGTGCATGAGTTTGGTTGCCCAAGTCGTTCTGCAGATAGGATGTTAGGAGAATCTTGAAACTCTCCCCTTATCTCTCGAAAAGAACGATGAAAGCAGTAAAATGAAACAAGCCGAACAAGTCAAAATTGTAAGTTTACCTGACGAAATTCGACCGTTCGAGCTTGCCGGCGACTGCAATATCCGCAATGCCGCCGACATTGCTGAGAGATTGCAGCAGCGCACCGGCGATATTCTCATCGATGCACGTGGATTGACGGGCGTCGATGTCGCAGTCCTCCAACTTCTCGTCTCGGCGCGCAAATCGACCGCCGCCAGGGGCTGCTCCATGCGGGTCGTGGCGGAATCGGCGGGCACCCTGCGCACGGCCGTCGACAGGGCCGGGCTGGGTTCGACGTTCCGCGACGTTCTGGTTCCCGATCTTCCGTAATCTCTCGTCCCCCCGCAGCCAGCTGATCGGCAAGCCAGTCGGCCGCCGACGAGCATGAGCGGGAATCCTCTGCGCCGGGCTCGGCCGGCCGTGGGGGAAAGATTTCACGCCTTCATTCTTTGGAGCTTCTCATGAGCAAGACGATCTTGATGGTCGACGACTCGGCTTCGGTCCGGCAGATGGTCGGCATGACGCTCAAGCAGGCCGGCTACAGCGTCGTCGAAGCCTGCGATGGTCGCGAGGCGTTGCAGAAGGCCGGCGCCAATCGGGTCGACGCCGTCATCACCGACCTCAACATGCCGGGCATGGATGGACTATCCTTCATCCGCGCATATCGGACGACGCCGGCGAGCAGCGGCGTGCCGATCGTCTTCCTGACGACCGAATCCGACGAGGGCCTCAAGGCGCAGGCCAAGCAGGCCGGCGCCACCGGCTGGATGGTCAAGCCCTTCAAGCCGGATCAGCTTCTCGCGATCATGCGCAAGGTCGTCGGCGCATGAGCGATCTCGATCCCGCGGAGGTTTTTCGCCAGGAAGCCGGCGATCTCATCGAGACGCTGGAGGAGGCGCTTCTCGATCTGGAAAAACGCCCCGACGACCGCGAACTCGTCGGCCTGGCGTTTCGCGCCCTGCATACGCTCAAGGGTTCCGGGGCGATGTTCGGCTTCGTCGCGGTGTCCGAGTTCATTCATGAGTTCGAAACGGCGTTCGATCGTGTCCGCAAGGGGGAAGCTGCGGCCGACCGGCGGCTGATCGCGGCGGCCCTCGATGCGCGCGATCACGTCGCCCGGCTCATCGACGATCCCGACGTGGATCCGGCACGCGGCGCGGCGATCCTCGCCGCCCTGAAGGTGGCGGTGAATGGCGAAGCGCCGGCGGTCGAGGCATCGCGGCCCGGCGCGGCGGCGGGTGTCGGCGGAGCGGTTTCGTCCGCCCCGTCCGGCTGGCACGTGCGCTTCCGGCTTCCTGCCGATGCCCTGACGCTCGGCACGAACCCGCTGCTTCTCCTCGACGAGTTGCGCGAGCTCGGACCCTGCGAGGTGGTTGCCGACATCGACGACGTTCCGCCGCTCGACCGGATCGAGCCGCAGTATTGCCATCTCGCCTGGGACGTGACGCTGAAGGCCGAGGTGCCGCAGGAGGCCGTCGACGACGTCTTCCTCTTCGTGCGCGACGACATGGAACTGACCATCGAGCCGCTCGCGGTCGACGCGAAGCGACCCGGCCCGAGTGAAGGCCTGCAGACGCATCCGGCCGCGCCCGGCAAACGGAGCGACGTCGCGCAGGACAGCCCGCTCGGCGAAGCAAGCCCGGCATCGCTCGACCTCCCGATCGCGGAAGGTCCCGCGGCGCGATCCTCGCCCGCCAAGGTCGAGCGCAACGCGACGCTGCGCGTTCCGGCGGAACGGCTCGACGAATTGATGGACCGGGTGGGCGAACTGGTCATCGCCCAGGCGCGGCTCAGCCAGCTTGCCGACGCGATCCACGATCCCTCGCTGGTCAACGTGGCCGAAGAGATCGAACGGCTCACGGCGAGCCTGCGCGACACCACGATGGGCACCCGCATGGTGCCGATCGGCTCGCTGTTCGGGCGATTCCGCCGTCTCGTCCACGATCTTTCGGAAGAACTCGGCAAGCCGATCAACTTCGTCACCGCGGGCGAGGACACGGAACTCGACAAGACGGTGATCGAGCAGCTCGCCGATCCGCTCGTCCATCTCATCCGCAACTCCGTCGACCACGGGCTCGAAAGCCCCGAACGACGCGCCGAGGCGGACAAGACGGCGACGGGCACGTTGCGGCTGTCGGCGAGCCATCGCGGCGCCGAGGTCGCCATAACCGTCTCCGACGACGGCGCGGGATTGAACGGCGAGCGGATTCGCCGGCGGGCCGAGGAAGCCGGCCTGCTGTCGCCCGGCCAGTCGATCTCCGACGGCGAACTCCATCGGATGATCTTCCAGCCGGGATTTTCGACCGCCGCGCAAGTGACGTCGCTGTCCGGCCGCGGGGTCGGCATGGACGTGGTCAAGCGGACGATCGACGGCCTGCGCGGTTCGATCGACGTCGACACCTGGCCGGGCAAGGGAACGACGGTCACCCTGCACCTCCCGTTGACCCTCGCCATCATCGACGGGCTGCTGGTGCGCGTCGGCGCCGACCGTTACACGATCCCGCTCGCGGCGGTGGAAGAGTGCCTGGAGCTGCCCGACGGAACCGACACCGACGGCCGTGGCCGCAGCTTCCTCAATCTGCGCGGCGATCTCGTTCCCTTCCTCAAGCTGCGGACCCTCTTCGATGCCGAAGGCGAGCCGGACCCCTTCCAGAAGGTGGTCGTCGTCGCTTCCGACACCACCCGCGTCGGCCTCGTCGTCGACGAGATCATCGGCAACAACCAGACGGTGATCAAGCAGTTGTCGCGGCTGCATTCGGGCGTGAAGACCTTCTCCGGCGCGACGATCCTCGGCGACGGCACCGTCGCCCTGATCCTCGACGTCATGAACCTCGTCACCTTCGGTCAGAGGATCGAGGAGCGGCGGCGCGCCGAGACGCTCGGGAGGGCCGCATGAGCGACGGCCAGGAGACCAAAGGAATGCATGCCCTGACGATCCGGCTCCAGGACGAGATGTTCGCGCTCGAAGCGACGAACGTTCGCGAGATCCTCGACCCGGTGCCGATTACCCGCGTGCCGAACGCCGGCGACTTCGTCGGCGGGCTCATCAACGTCCGCGGCAGCGTCGTGCCGCTCGCCGATTTGAGGGTGAGCTTCGGAATGGACCGCCCGCCGCCGGACGGCGACACCCGGATCGTCGTCATGGAGATCGATCTCGACGGCGAGCCGATGGTGGCCGGGATCCTCGCCGACAAGGTCTACGACGTGACCGACATCACCGCCGCCTCGATCGAGGAGGCGCCCAGGGTCGGCATGCGCTGGCCGGCCGAATTCGTGCGCGGCATCGGCCGGCGCGACGATCAATTCGTGATCATACCGAACATGCAACAAATCTTCGGCGCGAGAGCGAACCTCGCCCCCGAAACCCACTGAAAGGACATCTCGGTGAAGCTCTCACTCAAGGCGAAGTTCGCCAGTGCATTCGGAATCATGCTTTTGCTGATCGTTGCGCTCGCGGCGGTCGCGATCATCCAGATGCAGCAGATCAACAGCAAGTCGACGGAGATCGCGCAGAACTGGCTGCCCAGCGTCGACACGGTCAATCGGATCAATACGACCACCTCCGACTACCGCATCCTCGAGTTCAAGCACGTGGTGTCGACGAACCCGCAGGACATGCAGGCGGCGGAGACGCAACTGAAGGAGACGGCCAGTCGTCTTTCGGATTTGCGGGAACACTACGAAAAGCTGATCTCGTCCCAGGAAGAACGGAGCCTCTACGACGAATTCAGTCAAAAGTACGAAAACTACCTCGCCAGCAGCGGCAGGATGCTCGAATATTCCCGGCGCAACGAGAACGAGCAGGCGGCCAGGTTGCTGGACCAGTCGGGCGAGATCTACAATTCCTTCTCCGACGACCTGACCAAGCTCGTCGACATGAATTCCGAGGGAAGCCGCGCCGCCAGCGACGCCGGCGACGCCAACTATGCCCAGGCGCAGACGACCATCTTTTCCGTCGTGGCGGCCGCACTGCTGCTCGGCATCGGAACGGCTGTCTTCCTGACGCGCAACGTCCTGCGCGCTCTCGGCGGAGAGCCCGACTATGCCCGCGAGGTCATTCGCGACATCGCCGGCGGCAATCTCACCGTCCAGGTCGCGACCCGCAAGGGCGACAACGACAGCCTGCTCGCAGCGGCCCGCGACATGGTCGCCAAGCTCGAGAGCATCATCACCGACGTCGCCGGTTCGGCCCGCAACGTCTCTTCCGGCAGCCAGGAGATGTCGGCCGCATCCGAGCAGTTGAGCCAGGGTGCGACCGAGCAGGCCTCCTCGACCGAAGAAGCGTCTTCGTCGATGGAAGAGATGGCTTCGAACATCAAGCAGAACGCCGACAATGCCCTGCAGACGGAAACGATCGCGCGGCAGTCCGCCCAGAACGCCCAGGCCAGCGGCGAAGCCGTCGGCAAGGCCGTGAAGGCCATGGAGACGATCGCCGAAAAGATCCTGGTGGTCCAGGAGATCGCCCGCCAGACCGACCTTCTCGCCCTCAATGCGGCGGTCGAGGCGGCTCGGGCCGGCGAGCACGGCCGCGGTTTCGCCGTGGTGGCGTCGGAAGTCCGCAAGCTCGCCGAGCGCAGCCAGGCGGCCGCCCAGCAGATCTCCGGCCTGTCCGGCGATACGGTGAAGGCGGCGCAGCAGGCGGGCGAGATGCTGACGAAGCTCGTCCCCGACATTCAGCGCACGGCCGAACTCGTCTCGGAGATCTCCAATGCCAGCCGCGAGCAGAATGCCGGCGCCGCACAGATCAACATGGCGATCCAGCAGCTCGACAAGGTGACCCAGCAGAACACTTCGGCCGCCGAGGAAATGGCGTCGACCTCGGAAGAGCTGGCAGGCCAGGCCGACCAGTTGCAGCAGGCCATCGCATACTTCCGGCTCAATCACTCCGGCCTGGCCAATGCGGAGGCTCCGGCACCGGCCAGGACGCAGCCTTCGAGGAAGACCTCCGGCCTCGGCGTTGCCGACATGCATGAGGCCATCCGCGTCGCCGCTCCGGCCATGTCGGGCTTCAAGCAGGCTTCGAAGGCCAAGGGTGGTGGCTTCGACCTCGACCTCGACGATGGCGGGGACGAACTGGACAGCCGCTTCTCGCGCAGCGGTCGAGCCGCCTGAGCCGAGCCCGATTGCCGCCTGCCCCTCGTTTCAGACCGGGGCGCGCGGCAGCTCAACCGAAAAGGAGCGTGAGATGGCCGAGCGCACACAATACGTGACCCTGGGCGTTGGCGACAGCCTGTTCGCGATCCCGGTCGCCCGTGTCCAGGAAATCCTCGAGCCGCAGCCGCTGGCACGGATGCCGCGGGCACCGGCCGACTTCCTCGGGGTCATCGACGTCCGCGGCCAGGGCGTCCCGGTGACCGACCTGCGCCTGCGCCTTGCGATGCAGCCCGCCGAGGACACGCTCGACACCCGCGTCATCGTGCTCGAGGTCGAGATCGACGGGGGGAGGCGCAAGGTCGCGCTGAGAGCCGACCGGGTCTTCGAGGTGGCCGAACTCGACGATGGTTCGCTCGAGCCGCCGGTGCGGATGGGAACGCGCTGGCAGGCCGACTGCGTCGCCGGGGTCGGTCGGCGCAACGGCGCCTTCGTCACGGTCTTCGACCTCGATCGCCTGTTCGCCATGGACGGCGAGGCGGTGGGGGAAGTCGCCGCCTAGAGCGCGATTCCGAACGCGGGACCTGCCTCTCGGGAGGATCATGCGCAAACGGGAAAATACAGCGGGATGACGAGCGGAGCTCATCTCGTCCCGCGCTGGCGGAGCCGGTCCGGCACGGAGCCGCTGTTCCGGGAGCTTTCCGGCACGGCCGCCGAGGGTCGGAGAGCGATGATGACGAATTGTCTGATGGTTCAGCTTTCGACTGCAAGGGATCGACGTCGACCCCGCGCCGTCGCCACGGGATGACGAGAATGGCTCTTTCTTCTGCGGTCGTCGACACGGGGACCCGCGCTGCGCGGCCGCCGGTTCCGAGCGACCAGATCAGCGTGGCCGACTTCGGGCGGCTCGCGGACCTCGTCACGCGCAAGACGGGGATCAAGCTGCCCCCGGCGAAGCGGTTGATGATCGAGGGCCGGCTGCGCAAGCGCATGCGTGCCTGCAATCGCCCCAATCTCGACGCCTATTGTCGTTTCCTGTTCGATCAGGGCGGGCTCGAATCCGAGATCGTTCACCTGATCGACGTGGTGACCACCAACAAGACGGATTTCTTCCGCGAGCCCGAGCATCTCCATTTCATGGAGAATCACATGGTGGACGCCCTTCTGTCGCAGACCCGGCCGCGCCCGCTGCTCAAGGTCTGGAGCGCGGCGAGTTCCAACGGCGCCGAAGCCTGGTCGATCACAATGGTGCTCGAAGACATCGCCCGCAAGCGACGGACCTTCAACTACGCGATCCTCGGCACGGACATTTCGACCGTCGTCCTCGAACAGGCCCGCCGGGCGGTCTATCCGGTCGAGGCGATGGCGCCGGTCCCGGCCGACAAGCGCCAGCGCTACGTCATGGAGAGCCGCGTGCCGGAACTGCGCGGCGAGGTGCGGATCGTCCCGGAACTGCGCCGGCGCGTGCGCTTCGACCGGATGAACCTGATGGATACGCAATATCCCTATGATCGGGACGTGGACATCATCTTCCTGCGCAACGTTCTGATCTATTTCGACAAGGCCAATCAGGAAGCGGTCGTCTCCCGTCTCGTCGGCCATCTGCGCCGAGGCGGCTATCTCGTCGTCGGCCATTCCGAATCGATGGTCGTCAACGCGGCGGACGTTCGGCAGGTCGGGCCGACCGTCTTCCAGAAATCCTAGGAGGGATCGATGGCCAGCCAAGCCTCCAGGGACGGTGCCGGAAAGATCCGCGTCCTCATCGTCGACGATTCCGCCTCGGTGCGCACCACCCTCAGCGCCATTCTTTCCGGCGATCCCGAGCTCGAGGTGATGGGCGCGGCGGCCGATCCCTATCTCGCGGCCGAGAAGATCCGCGCCCAGGTGCCGGACGTCCTGTTCCTCGACATCGAGATGCCGCGCATGGACGGTCTGACCTTCCTCAGGAAAATCATGGCGCAGCGCCCGATCCCGGTCGTCATCTGCTCGAGCCTCGCCACCGACAGATCCGACGTGATGATGGAGGCTCTGGCTGCCGGCGCCGTCGACGTGATCACCAAGCCACGGGTGGACACGGCGCAGTTCCTCAACGAGTCGCGCATGCTGATCTGCGACGTCGCCAAGGCGGCAGCGCATGCCAGGGTGCGCGCCGGCACCCGCCGTCAGCCGAAGATGGTGGTCGAGGCCAAGCACATGGCGGACGTCGTCGTTCCGCCGATTTCCGAAACCCGGACCGCCTCGCTGCGGCGCTCGATCCCGAGGACGGAGCCGCTGGTCTGCATCGGAGCCTCGACCGGCGGTACGGAAGCGCTCGCCGCGGTTCTGACGCGGCTGCCGGCGGCGAGCCCTCCCATCCTGATCGTCCAGCACATGCCGGAAAAATTCACCGCCGCATTCGCCCGCCGGCTCGACGGCATCTGCCAGGTCGCGGTGAAGGAGGCGGCCGACGGCGATCTGCTGGTCGCCGGTCGCGTGCTGATCGCCCCCGGCAACCGGCACATGCTGCTGCGCCGGACCGGCAGCCGCTATACCGTCGCGATCGAGGAGGGCCCCTATGTCTGCCGCCATCGCCCGTCGGTGGACGTGCTCTTCCGCACGGCGGCGCAGAATGCCGGCGCCAACGCCATGGGTGTCCTGTTGACGGGTATGGGCGACGACGGCGCGAGGGGACTATCGGAAATGCGGGACATGGGGTCTCACACCGTCGCCCAGGACGAGGAGACGAGCATCGTCTTCGGGATGCCGCGCGAGGCGATCGAACTCGGAGCGGCCCGGAAGGTGCTTCCGCTGCACAAGGTCGCGGAAGAGATCCTCCGCCACTGCGCCGCGACCGCCCAGGCCCCCCACACCGTCCAGGCCGCATCATGAGCGCGGTAGCCGCCATTTCCGACCGTCAGTCCGGCGACGACGGCTTCCGCGGTGCCGGCGCCCGTCCCTCGCCGCTGCTCGGACACCGGCAGAGGCTGAACGGCACGACCGCCGAGGTCGAACAGATCTTTCTCGGCATCGGCGAGCGCCTCGTCACCTGCGTCGGCATTCTCGGGGACATGCAATCGGCCTTCGGCGCCGTGACCACGGCCCATGACAGCCCGGAGCTCGCCTCGGCGGAAACCGCCATTCGCGCGCTCGTCGGCGAATGTCTCGGTCTCGTCGAGCGGCTGCAGCACGAGCGCTCGCTGATCGAGCGGCTGTCGCGGGCGCTGGCGGCGGCGGCCCCGCGGATCGACGAACTGCGACAGACTGTGGCGATGATCGCGGCGATCGCAATCAATGCGCGGGTGACCGCCGCCGGCATGCGCGACCACGGCAATTCCGGACTGACCGTTTTCACCGACGACGTGCTCGAACTGTCGAAGCGCGCTTCGGCCGTGGTCGACGAGTTGCAGCAGGGACAGGTGCGGCTGCGCAAGCTTCTGGGCGATGCCTCGACCCGCAGCGAGACCTTCGAACGGAACTTCCGCACCGCCACGCAGACCCTGAAGGAGCGGACCGAGGCCAATCTTCGCGGCGCCGTCGCCGAGCGCATCCAGGCCGGCAAGGTGGGATCGTCGGCAACGTCGGTCTCGCAGGAGATCGCCCAGGAGGTTGCCACCATCGTCGCGTCGATGCAGATCGGCGACAACACCCGCCAGCGTCTGGAGCACGTCACGGCTGCGCTCGCCATCGCCGGCGACCATGCGGCGGCCCGGCCCGCGATCATGCGGCTGCAACTGGCGCAGCTTGCCGATAGCCGCGACCATCTCGTCTCGGAAACCAGCTATATCCGCGACGCGATCCTGGTCTTGTCGCGCAGGATCGATCGTTCCTTCACCGCGCTGAAAGGCGAACTCGCCAAGGCCGGAGGAGCCGACCAGCCCGGCGCCCAGCGCCTTGCATCGGACGTTTGCGAGGCGGCTGCGGAACTGTCGCAGTCCGAAGCCGAGCACGCGCACGTCGACGCGCTCGCCCAGACGATCGGAGGCGACGTCGAATTGTTCAGGGCCTGTTCCGACGAGATGCGCACGCTCGAATTCGAGATGCGTCTGGTCAGCCTGAACACCGCCATCACCTGCTCCAATCTCGGCCGGGAGGGCAAGGCGCTCGGCGTCGTCTCTCTGCAGATGCGCGAACTGGTCGGCGAGATGGTGACGCGGTCGGAGGCCGTCGCGGGCGCGCTCTCCGAACTCGGCACGATCGCCGCCGAACTCTCCGAGGTCCGAAGCGTTTCGGCCGAGCGCAGCATGGCGACGCTGGTCGCCGAGGCCGAGCGCAGTCTCGTCCTCCTGCAGACGGTCGACGGCCGACTGGAGACCGTCGGGACGGTCCTCAGCGAACTCGGCGAGAGGGTGGCGATGCTGACGTTCGACGCCGGGGCGGCGCTCGGCAGGCTGGACGGGCTCGTCGACGATCTGAGCGAGGTAGAGGCCGATCTGGCGATGGTCGCCGGCGACGAAGCGGAGGGCCTCGATGCGCCCTCGCAGGACCATGCGGCTCTCTTCGCCGAACTTCGCGCGGCCTATACGATGGAGGCCGAGCGCCAGGTCCACGACGCCGTGCTCGGTGGCGATGGCCGGCCGGCGGCCGAAGCTGCCGGCATCGACGATGGCGCCGTCGACATCGATGCCATGCTGTTTTGACGTCGCAAACGCATTCCGGCGGGGTCCCGGGTCAGCGAAGGCGTGCCATCGTTGCCGGTATCTGCGGCAAGGGCGGGCACGCCCGGGTCTTCGCCGGAATCAGCCGGCCGAGCGCATCGCGATCATCGAAAGGGAAGCATTGGTGGAGCTGAGCGGGATCGAACCGCTGACCTCGTCATTGCGAACGACGCGCTCTCCCAACTGAGCTACAGCCCCGTCCACCGTTGCGAAGCGGCTTTTAGAGCTTCGGGCCGGCGTCTGTCAACGGGCTCCGTGCAGTTCGCGGCCGGATTTGAAAGGCGGGCCGGAGCGACTCCGGCGCAGCGCTTTCGAGCTTTTCCGCATGGGCGGGCAGGGGCCATTCGAAAGGAGCGTTAACGCTTCGGAAGCCGTGCTGCTTGCGCCCCGGTGACGCGATGTCTACATCCGCGGCAACCGAAAACAAGGCACGGGATCAATGCTGGCAGTCACCTTCGTCCTTTATCAGGCGCTCAATCTCTATTGGTGGATCGTCATCGCATCGGCCATCCTGTCCTGGCTCTATGCCTTCAACATCGTCAATCCGGGCAATCCCTTCGTCGATTCCATCGGCCGCTTCCTGTGGCAGATGACCGAGCCGGTCTATCGCCGCATCCGGCGCTTCCTGCCCGATCTCGGCGGCATCGACCTGTCGCCCCTGGTCGTCCTCTTCGCCATCATGTTCCTGCAGTATTTCATCGTCGTCTACGTCGATCCGGCGATCATGCGGGCCGGGGTCTGAGCCGCTCGCCCGGCCGTTGAGGGATGGCTGGTCGGGGCTTCTTCCAGACCGACGCCGACGGTATTCTCCTGTTCGTGCGGGTGACGCCCCGCGCGTCGAAGGACGCGGTCGAGGGCGTCGTCACCGACGCCGACGGAAACACGCGTCTGGCGGTGCGTCTCAGGGCCGTTCCCGAGGACGGCAGGGCCAACAAGGCGCTGATCGCTCTCCTCGCCAAGAGCTGGAAGATCCCGAAATCGGCCATCGACGTCGTCTCGGGTTTTACCATGCGACAGAAGACGCTTAAGCTGACAGGGGCCGACGACGCCGTCGCTGCGATCCTGCAGGCGACCGGTGCCGGCGAGGGAGGGCAGGGAAGATGAGGCGAGGGCTTTGGAACGGGTTGGGTCGCGGCGCCGTCGGTACGGCGGCGGTGCTGGGCCTCGTCGCATTCGCGTCGCTTGCCGGCGCTCCGGCCCGGGCTGCCGGCATCGACAGCGCCTATACCAAGCTCGATCTCGACGCCTGCGACGTCCTGAAGGAATACGAGGAAGGCGGCGGCATCGACCTGCAGTGCGCCGGTTATGCGGGCATTCCGGTCTTCGTGTCCGAGGGTGATCTGCGCACGGTCGTCGCCTTCGGCGAGGAGAGCCAGAACGGCGGCACCTTCGGTCCGTTCAATTCGCCCGGCGAGACGGTCGAGTGGCGGCTTTCGGGGAAGGAGCCCTTCGCCGCGATCCTGCGCTTCCACCTCGATCCCGGCGACGGCTCGGGCAAGACGGCGAGCGTCCTCGGCGTTTATACGATCGGCGGAAAGGGCCGGGAGAGCTGTCCCGTCGGCTATGTCGACGCCAGCGTCAATGCGAACGCCAACGTCCTTGCCCGAAAGGTGGCGGACGAAGAGGCGCGGGGCTTCGACTGCGGGACGGACAGGCCGCGCTATCATGGCGACGTGAGCGAACTTGGCGGCACGGCGACGGCCGTTCAGAACTGACGGCAGGCACCCGGCGATCGACCCGGTGCCGACCGCCGCTGCCGCGGCGAACCGTCGAAGTGACTCTACGGGAAGAATCTTCGCGCCGTCGCTGAACCACTCGCCGGGATTCCCGTTCAGCGAGTCATGAGCACCCCACGCGCCTACTGGACCGGCCACATAAGGCTGTCTCTCGTCTCGTTTCCGGTTCGTCTCTTCGCCGCGACGAGCCCGGCGCGGACGATCCAGCTCCACCAGTACGACAAGAACACCGGCCAGCGGATCCGCTATCAGAAGGTGTCGGAAAAGGACGAGGACCCGGTCGAGAGCGACGACATCGTCAAGGGCTACGAATACGAGAAGGGTCGCTACGTCCCCGTCGAGGACGAGGAGATCGAGCGGCTCAAGGCCGAGAGCAACCACGTCATCGAACTGACCCAGTTCACCGACGCGTCCGACATCGACCCGATCTACTACGACCGACCCTATTACATCGCCCCGGACGAGGACGGGGTGCAGGATGCCTACGTCACCATCCGCGAGGCGCTGCGCAAGGCGAAGAAGGTGGCGCTCGGCCGGATCGTCATATCGGGCAAGGAGCGGATTGCCGCGATCAAGCCCTGCGGCGACGGGCTGATGCTGGAGACGTTGCGCTACGCGCAGGAGGTGCGCGACGCCAAGAAGTTCTTCGACGAGGTGAAGGACGACGCCGAGATTGACGACGAACAGCTCGAACTCGCCCAACTGCTCATCGAGAAGAAGTCGAAGCCCTTCGATCCGAAGGCGTTCCGCGATACCTATCAGCAGGGGCTGATGGAGATCATCAAGGCGAAGATCGCCGGCAAGGAACCTGAGGCCGAAGAGGCGCCGGAGGAAGACGGCGGCAACGTCATCGACATCATGGACGCGCTGCGCAGGAGCCTCGAACAGTCGGGCGGCGCGGCGGGCAAGGGCTCGAAGGGCTCTTCCCGCGCGAAGTCCTCGTCTTCCAGGACGAAGACGAGCGGATCGAAAGCGTCCGACTCCGCGACGTCATCCTCGAGTTCGAAGGCGAAGTCCTCCGGCTCCGCCAAGTCCGGCTCGAAATCCACGTCCTCGAAGACGGCCGAATCCGGCGACGGGAACTCGTCGTCGAAGGCGGGCGCGAAGAAATCGGGTGGCCGGTCGAAGAGTACCAAGGCAGCGTAAGCGATGGCCTCGCTCGACACCTACAATCAGAAGCGGGATTTTTCCCGCACCCGGGAGCCGCAGGGCAAGGCCGGGCGGAAGGCCGGGCGCGGCTACCTGATCCAGAAGCACGACGCCACCAGGCTGCACTACGACTTCCGTCTCGAACATGACGGCGTGCTGCTCTCCTGGGCGGTGACCAAGGGGCCGAGCTACAACCCCTCCGACAAGCGCCTCGCCGTCCGCACCGAGGATCATCCGCTCGACTACGGTTCCTTCGAGGGCACGATCCCCAAGGGCCAGTATGGCGGCGGAACGGTCATGCTCTGGGACACCGGCACGTGGTCGCCGCTCGGCGACGTCGCCGAAGGCCTGGAACGGGGCGAGCTGAAGTTCGAAGTCTCCGGCGAGCGGCTGAAGGGGCGCTGGGTGCTCGTGCGGATGAAACCGCGTAAGAAGGAAAAGCGCGAGAACTGGCTGCTGATCAAGGAGAAGGACGACCTCGCCCATCCGGACGAGGACGGCGAGGATTTCCTCGAGGGCGAAGCCACCAGTGTGAAGACCGGCCGCTCGATGGA
The DNA here is from genome assembly GCF_021390325.1 of Jiella avicenniae. Lineage (GTDB taxonomy): Bacteria > Pseudomonadota > Alphaproteobacteria > Rhizobiales > Rhizobiaceae > Jiella > Jiella avicenniae. Next base: position 13,612 of record NZ_JAJUWU010000010.1, read on the forward strand.
GGAGATTGCCGAAGAGGAGGGCGGCGAAGGCGGCGACCAGTGGTCGAGCGACGCAACCCGCGGCAAGGGCGGCAGGACGTCCGCTTCGGGCCGGCGCAAGGGCAAGGCCGAGGCGCCGAAGGCGGCTGCGGGGTCCAGCGCGAAAAAGAAGGCGAAGGGTGCTGCGAAGGCCGCATCGCTGGACGACCTCGCCAAGCGCTACGGCAAGCCACAGCTCGCGACCCTCGTCGACGAACCACCGAAAGCCGGAGGCTGGCTGCACGAGATCAAGTTCGACGGGTACCGCCTGCTCGCCCTGGTCAGCGGCGGTAAGGCCCGGCTGCTCACCCGCAACGGCAAGGACTGGACCTCGAAGTTCGGCCGTCTGGCAGAGACGGTCGAGAAGCTCGACGTCACCGACGGCGTCTTCGACATGGAGGCCGTGGTTCTCGACCAGGACGGCCGGTCCGACTTCCAGATGCTGCAGAACGCTCTCTCCGAGGAAACGGACAAGGGCATCGTCGCCTTCGTCTTCGACTGTCTCCATCTGGGCGGCGAGGACCTCACGGGCGAGCCCCTGGCGAACCGTAAGGAGCGGCTGAAGGCGGTTCTGGGCGGGCAGGCAAAGCAGGCGAAGTCGATCCTGCGCTATTCCGACCACATCACCGGCAAGGGCGACCAGATGATCGCGCGGTCCTGCTCGATGGGGCTCGAGGGGATCGTTTCGAAGAAGGCCGACGCGCCCTATCGCTCGGGCCGGTCGAAGAGCTGGCTGAAGTCGAAGTGCATCAAGCGGCAGGAATTCGTCATCGTCGGCTTCACCAAGGCGGCCGGCGGCGCTCGTGCGATCGGCGCGCTGCATCTCGGCTATTCGGGCGATGACGGCCTCGTCTATGCCGGAAAGGTCGGCACCGGCTTTTCCGACGTCTCGGCCCAGGCGCTGCGCGCCCGGCTGGAGAAGATGACCCGCAAGACGCCGCCGGTGGAGACTCTTTCGGCCACTGAGAAGCGCGGCGCAACCTGGGTGACCCCGTCGCTCCTGTGCGAGGTCGCCTTCACCGAATGGACCGGCGAGGGCAAGATCCGCCACCCGTCGTTCAAGGGCCTGCGCGAGGACAAGCCGGCCGAGGAAGTGACCCGCGAGACGTCGCAGGACGAAGACGAAGCGGTCGAGGAAGCGGCCGGCGACGGCGAGGCGAAGAGCAAGCGTTCGAAGCCTTCGTCGGACAAGCGTTCGTTCGCAAGGCCCTCGAAGGCCGCCGCGTCAGAGGCGAAGCCGGCTGCGAAGTCGGAGCCCGCGGCGACAAGGAGGCGTTCGAACAAGCCGATCCGCGTCGCCGGTGTCGAGATCACTCACCCCGACCGGCCGATTTTCGGCGAGGATGGGCCGACCAAGGGCGATCTCGCCGAATATTACGGGAAGGTGGCGAAGCTGATGTTGGCCGACATCGCTGGCCATCCGGTCTCGCTGCTGCGCTGTCCGGGCGGCATCGGCGAGGAGTGCTTCTTCCAGCGATCGGCCGGCAAGGGCTGGGGCGCGGAGATCAAGCCCGTCGACGTCACCCATGACGGCAAGAAGACCGAGTACTTCTACGTCGACGACGAGAAGGGTCTCCTCGAACTCGCCCAGATGGGCGGGATCGAATTGCATCCCTGGGCCTCGGCGGTGGACAAGGTCGACGTGCCGGATCGTCTCGTCTTCGATCTCGACCCGGACGAGGGCATCCCCTTCGAGGCGGTGAAGCTCGCCGCCCGGGATCTCGGCAACCGGCTGGACGGGCTCGGCCTCGACAGCTTCGTCAAATGCACCGGCGGCAAGGGCTTGCATGTCGTGGTGCCGATCGCCCGACGCCGGGCGTTCCCCGAGATCAAGGCCTTTGCCGAGGCCTTCGCGGACAAGATGGTCGCGGACGCGCCGAAAGCCTATGTCGCGACGATGTCGAAGACCAAGCGCAAGGGCCGGATCTTCATCGACTATTTCCGCAACGACCATGCCGCGACGTCGATCGCCGACTATTCGGTCCGGGCCCGGCCGGGCGCGCGCTGCGCCGTGCCGCTCGCCTGGGAGGAACTCGATGGCCTTCGATCCGCCGACGCCTTCACCATGGAGCGGGTGATCGCCCGCATCGAGGCGGGCGAGGCTTTCGAACGGCCGACGCTGCGTCAGTCGATCACCAAGAAGACGATGGGCAAGCTGGGGCTCTGACACCGCAGCCGCCACCGGCAGTGCCGAGGCGGTCGCGATCATCCCGAAAGATGCTGGACCGGCGTCAGTCCCGCTCGTCCATCCCGCCGGCGTCCGCCACAAGCTTGAGATGATAGTCGGCGTCGCCAAAAGCGAGGTCGATCATCGCCTGCCGCTTGAAGTGATGGGCGATCTCGTACTCCATGGTGACGCCGACGCCGCCATGGAGCTGCACCGCGTTCTGGCCGATGAACCGGCCGGACCGGCCGATCTGGACCTTGGCGGCGGAGATCGCCGTTCGCCGCGCCGTCTCGTCGTGTTCGGCGGCGTTCATGGCGGCGAAGATCGCCATGGAGCGGGCCTGCTCCAGCGCCATGTACATCTCCGAAGCCCGATGCTGAAGCACCTGGAAGGCGGCGATCGGCACGCCGAACTGCTTGCGCTCCTTGATATAGGCGACGGTCAGCTCGACCATCCGCTCCATCGACCCGACCGCCTCGGCGCACAGCGCGGCGCTCACCTCCGCCTCGACCCGGGCGATTGCCGGCCAGGCGCCTTCCGGATCGCCCAGAACGGCGTCCTTCGGCACGAAGACGTTCGCGAAGGTGAGCTCCCCCGCACGCATCCCGTCCTGGGTCGGAAAGCCGCGTCGGGTGAGGCCGTCGGCACCCGCCGGCACGTTAAAGAGGCCGAGCCCGGCGGCTTCGCCGGGTGCGCCGGCGGTGCGGGCGGCGACGACGAAGCCCGTCGCGGTGTCGCCATGGAGCACCAGCGTCTTTTCGCCGGAGAGGCGGAAGCCGTCGCCCTCTCGGCTGGCCTTCATGGCGATCCTCGACAGGTCGTAGCGGGTGTCCCGCTCGGCGAGGGCGAAGGCGAGGCGGCTCGATCCCTCGACGATGCCGGGAACGATCGCGGCCCGCTGCTCCGGCGAGGCGGCATGGCGCAGCGCGGCGCCGGCCATGACGACCGAGGCGAGATAGGGCTCGACCACGAGGGCGCGGCCGAACGCTTCCATGACGATCATCGTCTCCACCGGCCCGGCGCCGAGGCCTCCGTCCTCCTCCTCGAAGGGAATGGCGAGGAGGCCGAGCTCGGCGAAGGAGGCCCAGAGTTTTTCGGAAAAGCCGGACGCCTCGGCCCGGTGCTTCTCGCGCGCCTCGAAGCCGTATTCGGTCCGCAGGAGCCGGGTGACCGAGTCCTTGATGAGGCTCTGTTCCTCGGAAAGATCGAAATCCATGGGTTTCCTCCCGGAAAATCTGCGTGTGGATGGTCGGCCGCCTGCTGCAACGGCAGCGTCGACCTGATGTTTTGATCAGGCAGTGCCGAGGCACCCCCCTCTGCCTGCCGGCATCTCCCCCACAAGGGGGGAGATCAGCTGCGTCGCCGTTGCCGTTTCATCGCTGACGTTTCTGCCGATCGCAGACGCTTCAGATCGGCGGTGAGCACGTCACGCCGGTCTGATCTCCCCCCTTGTGGGGGAGATGCCGGCAGGCAGAGGGGGGTGTGCAGGCACCGACGCGTCCGACGAAGGACGTGTCTTCCGGCGAGCCCGTCCGGCCGAGGCTGCAAATCCTTCACAACCCCAGGATTGCCTTGGCGATGATGTTCTTCTGGATCTCGTTGGAGCCGCCGTAGATCGAGACCTTGCGCATGTTGAAATAGTTCGGCGCGATCGGCGCGGCGTAGTCGGGGCCGACGGGCGGCTCGTTGCGGCCTTCGACCGCCTCGGCCTCGTAGGGCAGGGCGAAGGGGCCGATCGCCTCCATCAACAGCTCGGTCGTTGCCTGCTGAAGCTCCGTACCCTTGATCTTCAGGATGGAAGAGGCCGGATCCGGCTTGCCGTGGCCGCGCCGCGCCTCGGCGGAGACGACGCGCAGCTGGGTCATTTCCAGCGCCTTCAGTTCGATCTCGACGGCGGCGACCTTTTCCCGGAAGCGCGGATCGTCCCAGACGACGCCGGCGCCCGCGGGTTCTGCCTTCGCGATCTCCTTCAGCCGGCGGATGCGCTCCTTGGTGGCGCCGACGCCGGCGATCCCGGTGCGTTCGTTGCCGAGCAGGAACTTGGCATAGTCCCAGCCGCGGTTCTCCTCGCCGACGAGATTTTCGGCCGGCACTTTCACGTCGGTGAAGAACACCTCGTTGACCTCGTGGCCGCCCTCGATGGTGCGGATCGGGCGGACGGTGATGCCCGGCGCGGTCATGTCGATGAGGAGGAAGGAGATGCCCATCTGCTTCTTCGGCGCCTGCGGATCGGTGCGCACCAGGCAGAAGATCCAGTCGGCATACTGGCCGAGCGTCGTCCAGGTCTTCTGGCCGTTGACGACATAGTGGTCGCCTTCGCGCACCGCCCGCGTCGTCAGTCCGGCGAGGTCGGAGCCGGCGCCGGGTTCGGAAAAGCCCTGGCACCACCAGTCGTCGAGATTGGCGATGCGCGGCAGGAAACGATCCTTCTGAGCCTTCGAGCCGAAGGTGTAGATCACCGGCCCGACCATCGAATGGCCGAAGGGCAGCATCTGCGGCGCGGGCGCCCGCTGCATCTCGTCGAGGAAGATGTACTGGCGGATCGGGTCCCAGCCGGTGCCGCCGTATTCGACCGGCCAGTGCGGGACGGACCATCCCTTGTCGTTGAGGATGCGCGTCCAGCGCACCAGCTGGTCCTTGGAGACGTGGCGCCCGGCGCGCAGCGTCTCCTGCGCGTCCTTCGGCACGTTCCCGGCGATGAAGCCGCGTACCTCGGCGCGAAACTCGGTCTCCTCGGGCGTGAATGTCAGGTCCATCGATCGTCCTTCCGATCTGCGGCCGGTCGCGGGAATCCCGGGCCGCCGTTTGTCGCTTTTCGCATGCACCTGGTGGGCCAGCGCTGCCAACACAATAATTGACGCGAACGTAAGAGTAAATTCGCTACGAGCTATTGGGTCGATCGCCGGGCCTTTTCCTCCTGCCGCGATGTGACTAGGGTTTGCGCGACCATGGGTTCGGGTGGGCACCGAGTCGCATAGAGGAGAGTGGTCCTTGTTCAGAAAATTGGCGGCCTTCGTCGTCGCGCTGTCGATGTTGCCGGGGCTGGCTGCGGCCCATGGCCCGACGCGCCAGAAGGCGAGCGAGACGATCACCATCGATGCGGCCCCGGCGAAGGTCTGGGCGACGATCGAGAATTTCGGCGATATGTCCTGGCATCCGCGGGTCGCCATGGACGACGCGCCGAAGGGCAACGAGAAGGGCTCGGTGCGCACGCTCGGCTTCACCTCCGGCGGGATGATGGAGGAGGAACTCTCCAAATACGACGCCGACAAGATGACCTATTCGACCTTCATCGGCCATGTGAACACCGACATCCTGCCGGCGACGAATTACTCGTCGACTATCACGGTGAAGCCGGCCGAGGGCGGGGCGAAGTCGGAGGTCACCTGGCGGGCCGCCTTCTATCGCGGCTATCCCAACAACGAGCCGCCGGCCGAGCTCAACGACGAGGCGGCGGTGAAGGGGGTGAGCGCCTACATCACCGAGGGTCTCGAAAACCTGAAGAAGACGGTCGAATCGGGCTCGTGAGCGGTCGCCTTCACCGGCGTCGCCGGGCGACGGCGCGCCATGGCGCGGCGCTCGGCCTCTCCGCCCTGGTGGCGCTTGCCGCGGGCGGTCAGGCGATGGCCGGTGACATCGGCTATGTGACCAGCCAGGAAGCCGGAGCTCTCTCCTTCGTCGATCTCGATGTAATGAAGGTCGAGGCGACGATCGCCATTCCCGGCAAGCCGGCCGGCATCGCCGTCAGCCGCGACGGGCGCCGCGCCTATGTGTCGCAGCCGGATTCCCGGCAGATCGCCATCGTCGACACGGCTGCCCGCAAGCTGCTCGGCGAGGTGGATGTCGGCGGCGGGCCGCTCGGCATCGCCGTTCATCCCTCGGGCGCGCCGGTCTACGTCGCCGACTGGTATTCCCATTCGCTGCTGCTGGTCGATCCGGAGAAGCGGGCTGTCGTCGGACGCTTCGAGACCGGAAAGTCGCCCTCGGGCGTCGCGGTGTCCAGGGACGGCGACATCGTCGTCACGGCGGACCGGGACTCCGACCAGGTTTCCTTCTTTTCGGCCGAGACCGGCGCCGTGATCGCACGGGTCACCGTCGGGGAACGTCCCTTCGGCGTGTCGTTCTCGCCGGACGGGGCGCGCGTCTATGCCGCGAATGTCGGATCGGACAGCGTCAGCGTCGTGGATGCGCGCGGCCATTTCGTGATCCGGACCGTGCCCGTGGGGTCGCACCCCTACGACGCGGTCGAGACGATGGATAAGGTCTTCGTGACCGACCAGTATGGCGGCACGGTCACCGTCTTCGATCCCGATGACGGCGAGCGGATCGGGCAGCTCGACTGCTGCGACTATCCCGAAGGGATCGCGCCGGGCACCGACGGGGCGCATGTCTATGTCGCCAACTGGTTCGCCAACACGCTGGTGAAGCTCGATGCCGCAAGCCTCGAGGAGGTCGGCAGCGTCGACGTGCCGGACGGGCCGCGGGCCTTCGGCGCATTCGTGCGGGCCGCTCCGGAGGCTGCGGGCGGGGAGACGCAAAGCGAGTGACCCGGAATGAAATCGGGAACCATTCCCGCCGGAATTTGCGGGACAACGGCTCTGACGGATGCCCTGAGGAAGGCACGACGATTTCGGGTCGAGCATGACGAGAGGCGGGGCCGCGTGCCCGCCCGCTTCGGGAGGAAGCCAGATGACGTCCATTCTTCACATGCGGCCGGCGCTCGCGGTGCTCGCTCTTGCCGGCTCGCTTCTTGCCGGGCCGGGATTTCACGCCGCGGCCCAGACGACGAGTGCGACACCCGGTGCCTCGCCCGTGCGGGAAGGCCGGGAGAGCGATGGCGGCGACGGCACCATGAGCGGCGAAGCGCCGGGCGCCACCCGCATCCCGACGCAATCCGCCGAGAGGACGTCCGTCACCCGTTCCGACTATCCGACCGCGGCCATCGCCGACTACGTCTTCGCCTGCATGGCGACCAACGGCGAAACCCAGTCGGCGCTCGAGCAGTGCTCCTGCTCCTTCGACGTCGTCGCCTCGCTCGTTCCCTATGATCGCTACGTCGAGGCATCGACCTGGCTGTCGATGCGCCAGGTGACCGGCGAGAAGGGCAGCCTGTTCCGCGACGCGGCGGAATCGAAGGCCGCCATCGGCGACCTGAGGCGCGCCCAGGCGGAGGCGGAGATCCGCTGCTTCGAGTAAGCTGCTCGGCCCGACCCTCTACGACTGCTCGCCCGTGAACGTCTTTTCGAAGACCGCGCCTTCGGTATCGGAGGCTTTCGCGTGGAACGGACCGGAGTCGCCCGCGCCATAAGCGAAGCGGAAGCTCGGATCTTCCGAGATCGAAATGCCGCCGGTCATGGAAAAGAGCGGCTTGCCGCCCTTGTCGACCCGAAGGTCGGTGATGAAGTGGGCGGGAATGTAGAGCAGCGTCACCTGGTCCTTCTGCAGGCCGGAGTTGTTGGGGTGGCGGATCATCAGCTGCGCCTCGTGGACCGGCGCCTCGTCCGTCCCGAATTCGCGCATCTTCATCTTGCCCATCTCCCTGGCGGCCACCTCCGGATCCTTCGCCGCCGGTGCGGCGCAGCCGCCGGCGGCCTTCACGAAGGTCTTGGTCACGTAGAGCTTGCCGTCGGCGGTCTCGGCGACGGCGTGGATGTCGGTATAGGCGTTGACCCGCACCCTGGTCGACAGCGACCTCATGTCCGCCCCTTGCGCGAATTCGAAGGTCGCGGCGACGGGGGAGGGGTTCTCGTCGATGACCAGGGTGACCTTGCGCACGTCCATCTCCGGATCGAAGCTGAGCTTCACGGGGACGATGGCCGGATCGGTCGCCCGCTTCGGTGCCTCGATGGCGATGGTGTCGGTGCCTTCGACGAGTTGCCGGTCGCCGAAGAGATCGGGCTTCAGCTCGGTCCACGCAGAGTCCGCTTCGGCCGCCTTTTCTTCCGGCGAGAGAGCCGTTTCGGCCCGGCTCGGTCCGGCGAGCGCCAAGGCGAGCATGGCCGATGCGGTGAGGGCGAGGGCCGTGCCTCGGGACGTCGTGCGGTTCCTGCCGTTCTCGGCCATGACTTTCCTCCCGTTGATCTTCGACAAGACTGCCGGTGCGAATTCCCGTTTCGCGGCGGCGATCCGGCTTCGCGCCGCCGCTGACCGTGCAGCCCATGCTTCAATGTTGCCTGCATCGGCTTCTGCGGCAAGGCTCAAGCCTTTCACGGACGCGGGAACGGCCCGACCGACGCCCGGATGACGGCCCTGCTGCCCGCCCCGCGCGGCGTCCGTCGCCTGGACGGCGCTATTCCCATTCGAGTTCGGCATAGGCTGCGGTGGCATTGCGAGGATTGTAGTCCTCGAACAATTGCCATTTCCCGCTTTCGCCGGCCGCCGCGTCGGCAACCGCATCGGCGAGCGGTATGCCGGCGGCGATCGCCTTGCGGATATCGGCAGCCAGGGTTTCGAGGTAGCGGCGTTCGGGCTCGATCGCGGCGGGCCACGGCGCGCTCACAGGACCGTGGCCGGGCACCACCCGCTTTGCCGGGATCGCCATCAGGTCCGGGATCTGCGCCAGCCAGCCCTTGAGGCTGCCGTCGAGAACCGGACAGTGATCCATGAAGACGAGGTCGCCGGCAAACAGCGTCCCGGTCTCTTCGTCGAAGACCGTCAGGTCGTTGTCGGTGTGGGCGGTCCCCCATGCCTTGACGACGAGGGTCCGCCCCCCGAGGTCGATGCGCCGCTCGTCCTCGACGGTCTCGTCCGGCGGGGTCACCGAGACCGCGCCGGCCAGTTCCGGCCCGATCTGCGCGGCCATGGACTGCTTGTAGAACTCGGCGCGGGCAGCAAGGGCCGCCGGCAGCCGGCGATGGCCGACGATCGTCGCGCCCGCCGACTTGAACACCTGATTGCCGAAGAGGTGGTCGGGGTGCATGTGGGTATCGATCAGATAGGCCACCGGCTTGTCCGTCACCCGGCGAATCGCTTCGAGGGCGTCTTCGCCATCCGCCACGCTGCCACCCGAATCGATCATGGCCACGGCCTCGTCGCCGACGACGAAGCCGATATTGGCGATGGCTCCCTGATTCTCCGGCGTCTCCTCGGCGACGAGGCCGTGCCGCGCGTAGACGCCGGGGGCGATCTCTTCGAATCGCGATGCCGCAGCGGCCGTTTCTTTCGCCGGCCCCACCACCAGAATCGCCATCGCCGCGATTGCCAGGCACACGGCGTTGCGCGCGCTCGATCCTCTCATGTCTTCACTCCCTGCTTCCGGTCCTCTTCCCCGACGGACCGGCACCCGTCGACGCCTTCGCCGGCCGGGTCTGACGCCGCAAAAGAGGCGCGATGCCCGGACCGTTGGGCCATGGTTTCGGAGCATGAACCCCGACCGCGCGTCTGCATAGCTTCGCCTGCGGCATGATGGCAGTCTTTTCCGCAGCGCAAAAAAAGCTGCGTCAGCCAATCTGGGCGGGGGCGCTGCAACATCTCGCTCGCCCTTCCCTTGATGGGTTCGAGGCACCGAGACGCCGCTTCCAGTCCTTTCGGCCCCGGCGAGCAGAAAATTCGCCGAAAAAATCACGTCTTGATGGAGATTTGGTCTGGCAGGATGCGACGAAGACGTAAATATTCAAAAGTATAAATCGAATTCGATGCTCAACAATAATTGCGTATACGACAAAATTACGAGTGGGCGGGACGCGTCGAGACGCCGTAACGAATGCGATATTGTGCAGTGCAAATAGAAAAACTCCAGATCGATGCTTGCGCAGGAAAAATTCCCGCACTAGGGTGCCTCTCATGGTTTCCGGCTTCAAGATCGGGGTGTTGGGAGCGCCCCGAATCTCGAAGGCCACTGGTAGGGTATAGATCAACGGTGCCCACCAAGACCCCTATTGGAGGTCGTGACACGCTGCCGGAAGCCTTCCCCATTCATCGCTGGAATCGCGTCGGTGCCATCCGTGCCCCGGCGCGTGCATCAGTCCCATGGGAGAAGAATTCATGCTTAAGACCATTACCAAGGCTGCGCTCGCTTCGAGCCTGCTAATCGCGCTTGGCGGCGGTGCGGCTTCCGCCGCCGAAGGGCTCGTCGAGTTGGCGAAGAATTCGTCCAACTGGGCGATGCCGACCGGGAACTACGCCAACTGGCGTTATTCCGAACTCGACAAGATCAACAAGGACAACGTCTCGAAGTTGGTGCCGGCCTGGTCGTTCTCGACCGGCGTGCTGCGCGGTCACGAGGGCAATCCCCTGGTGGTCGGCGACACGATGTACGTGCACACGCCGTTCCCGAACATCGTCTACGCGCTCGATCTGGCGAACGACGCGACGATCAAGTGGAAATACGAGCCGAAGCAGGATCCGAACGTCATTCCGGTCATGTGCTGCGACACCGTCAATCGCGGCGTCGCCTACGCACCGGCCGACGGCGACCGTCCGGCGATGGTCATTCTCGATCAGGCCGACACGACGCTGGTGGCGCTCAACGCCGAGACCGGCGAAGTCGTCTGGTCGGTGAAGAACGGCGACGCCTCCAAGGGTGAGACCGGCACGATGGCGCCGATGGTCGCCAAGGACAAGGTTCTCGTCGGCATCTCCGGCGGCGAATTCGGCGTCCGCGGCCGTATGACCGCCTACAATCTCGCCGACGGCAAGGAGGCCTGGAAGGCCTATTCCACCGGTCCGGACGAGGAGATGCTGGTCGATCCGGAAAAGACCATGGTGCTCGGCAAGCCGGTCGGCAAGGACTCGTCCCTGCAGAGCTGGGAAGGCGACCAGTGGCAGATCGGCGGCGGCACGACCTGGGGCTGGGTCTCCTACGATCCGGACCTCAACACGGTCTATTACGGCACCGGCAACCCCTCGACCTGGAATCCGGCGCAGCGCCCGGGCGACAACAAGTGGTCGATGACCATCAACGCCCGCGATCTCGACACCGGCGAGGCGAAGTGGCTCTACCAGATGACGCCCCACGACGAGTGGGACTATGACGGCGTCAACGAGATGATCCTCGCCGACGTCAATGTCGACGGGCAGGACCACAAGGCCCTCGTTCACTTCGACCGCAACGGCTTCGCCTACACCATGGATCGCGAGAGCGGCGAACTGCTCGTCGCCAAGAAATACGATCCGGCGGTGAACTGGGCGACCGAAGTCGTCATGGACAAGAGTTCCGACCAGTACGGCCGTCCTCAGGTCGTCGACCAGTACTCGACCGAGAACAACGGCGAGGACGTCAACACCACCGGCGTCTGTCCGGCGGCGCTCGGCACCAAGGACCAGCAGCCGGCGGCCTATTCGCCGGACACCAAGCTCTTCTACGTGCCGACCAACCACGTCTGCATGGACTACGAGCCGTTCCGCGTCGCCTACACCGCCGGCCAGCCTTACGTCGGCGCCACGCTGTCGATGTATCCGGCTCCGAACAGCCACGGCGGCATGGGCAACTTCATCGCCTGGGACGCCGGCAAGGGTGAGATCGTCTGGTCGCTGCCCGAGCAATTCTCGGTGTGGTCCGGTGCTCTCGCCACCAAGGGCGGCGTCGTCTTCTACGGCACCCTCGAGGGTTATCTGAAGGCCGTCGACGCCAAGACGGGCGAGGAACTCTACAAGTACAAGACCCCGTCGGGCATCATCGGCAACGTGATGACCTACGAGCAGGGCGGCAAGCAGATGGTCGGCGTCCTGTCGGGCATCGGCGGCTGGGCCGGCATCGGCCTCGCGGCAGGCCTCACCGATCCGAATGCCGGTCTCGGCGCGGTCGGCGGCTACGCCTCGCTGTCGAAGTACACCGCGCTCGGTGGTCAGCTGACGGTCTTCACCGTTCCTGACCAGACCGCCTCGAAGTAAGCGCCAAGACGGCGGACCGAAACGTCGAGCCTCGCGATCCATCGCGGGGCTCGTTCCGTGAAGAGGTCTGGAAACCGGGATTTCTTCCCGAATCTGGATGTTCTGCGGGTCTCGGGGCGCTCTGCGGCGGGTCCCGACGGTCGAATGGGAGCACGAACGATCCCCTCGGAAAGCCGATGGCGGTCGCTGCGAACGGCCGGTCGTCGCGCCCGCCGGGCCGTATGCCGGCCGAAGACCGGAAAGCCGAGATAGAACCAAGGCAGGCCGATAGACGATGCGCGTGTCGCGCCAGTATTTGAGGAAATGCATGACGACCAAGATGACTGCACTCGCCGGCGCCCTGGTGCTCTCGGTTTCCGGTCTCGCCTTCGCGCAGAATTCCGGCACCACCATCGTGCCTCAGGGGCAGAGCATGCCCGGGCAGACGTCGGGCGGAGCGGCCGCGGCCGCGGCCACTTCGGGCGGCCAGGCTGCGAGCCAGGCACCTGCCGAGGGCTCCGGCGGGGCGGCAGCGCAGGCCTCCGGCGGCGGCCAGGCTGCGGGCGGCGGCACCAGCCAGCCCGACGGCAACGGCGAGGCAGCGGCGGCCGGCGGCGAGGCTCCGACGACGCCCGTTTCGGGCGACGCGAAGATGGCAGACGCCGAGCACATGAAGCCGGATGCCCATCCCTCCAAGGACACCGCGACGGAAGGCAACGAGCCGACCGAAGGCGATCTCGGAAAATATACCGATCCCAGCGGCAACCCGACCTATCTCGTCGATGCCGACGGCAAGGCCGATTGGTACACCTGGCGCGGCTACAAGAAGTACATGGCCAACTGCATGCAGTGCCACGGTCCGGACGGTCTCGGCTCGTCCTTCGCACCCAACCTGACCGACCAGCTCCAGGCTCTCAGCTATTACGACTTCGCCGGCATCGTCGTCAGCGGCCAGCAGAACAAGTGGAATCCGAGCGGCAATTCGGTGATGCCCGCCTGGGGCGAGGATCCGAACGTCATGTGCTCGATGGACGCGATCTACATCTATCTGCGCGCTCGCGCCGATGGCGTCGTCGGCCGCGGCGAACCCAAGCGGATCGGCAACAACAAGGCTGCGCAGGACGAGGAATACAGCTGCCTGGGATTTTGATCGATGAGCATACGCACCAGCCTGGACGCTCTTCTCGCCGCCCTAGTCGCCCTCGTCGCGCTGTCGGGCGCGGCGATGGCGCAGGTCGACCGGGAATTCGGCGGCGAGATCGAACTCGTCGATCCGGATGTGCTGCGGGTCTGTGCCGACCCGAACAACATGCCGTTCTCGAACCAGGCCGGCGAGGGTTTCGAACAGGCCGTCGCGGAGTTTCTGGCCAAGAAGCTCGGCCGCAGCGACGTAACCTACAGCTATTTTCCGCAGGCCACCGGCTTCGTGCGGATGACGCTCGGCTCCAATCTCTGCGACGTCATCATGAGCTATCCGCAGGGTGACGAACTGGTCCAGAACACCAACGCCTATTACCGCACGGCCTATTCGCTGGTGTTTCCGAAGGGCGGCGACCTCGACGGCGTCACCACGCTCGAGGATGCCAAGCTGAAGGGCAAGCGGATCGGCGTCGTCGCCGGAACGCCGCCGGCCACCTACATCGCCAGGGCCGGCCTGATGGGCAAGGCCAAGCCCTATCAGCTGATGATCGACACGCGGGTGGAAAATTCGGCCAAATCGATGATCGACGATCTGGCCAAGGGCGACATCGACGCCGCCGTCCTCTGGGGTCCGATGGCCGGCTACTACGCCAAGGAAGCCGACGAGCACTTCACGGTCGTGCCGCTCACCCGCGAGGGCAAGGGACCGGCCATGGCCTTCCGGATCACCATGGGCGTGCGCCCCGCCGATCAGGAGTGGAAGCGGACCCTCAACCGCGTCATCGCGGCAAACCAGAGCGAGATCAACGACATTCTTCTGTCCTACGGCGTCCCGCTGCTCGACGAGCAGGATCGCCCGATCGAGCCCTCGGGAGAGGCGGCCTCGCCCGCCCCGCCGGACGCGAATGCGTCCGATGGCTCCGGATCGAAGGGCTGAGATGGTTCGCCGCAGCATCATCGCCGCCCTCGCTGCGCTGACGGTGCCGTGGACGGCGAACCATGGCCCTGCGGTGCCGGGAGCTCTGGCGGCCGAACCCGCGGCGCATGGTGCGGCGGTCGCCGTGCCGGAGCCCGAGGGCTACCGCATGGAGGACTACCGGGCCCCGGTCCCGGCGAGGCTGACGGGCGGGACGGTCGTCGATACCGCGGCCGCCCTTCGTCTTCACGACGAGGGCGTTCCCTTCATCGACGTCCTGCCGCGTCCGCCGCGGCCGAAAAACCTTCCGAAGGATACGATCTGGCGACCGGAGCCGCGACGGGACATTCCCGGTTCGATCTGGTTGGTGGACACCGGCTACGGCGAACTCGCACCGGTGATGGAGCGATACCTCCTGGACGGCGTCTCGGCGGCGGCCGGAGGCGACAAGGCTGCCCCCGTCCTCTTCTACTGCAAACGCGACTGCTGGATGAGCTACAACGCCGCCAAGCGCGTGATCGCGGCCGGTTATACCGCCGTCTACTGGTATCCCGAAGGAACCGAGGGCTGGGAAGAGGCGGGCCGCCCGCTGGAGAAGCGCGAGCCGGAACCGCGCCCCGACGAGGGAGCGGCTGGCTCCAGCCCTTCGAAGTGAACCGTCGGCGGGACGAGCAGCCTTCAGAGGCTCATCCGCCCCAGATCATCATGCGGATCGGCATCCAAAGGCCCATGCCGATCATCACCAGGTTTTCCGTCAGGGAGACGAAGCCGAGCGGCACGTTCGACCCGCCGCCGACACAGGCGCATTTCAGCTCGCGCTTCTGGACGTAGACGGCGTAGAACACCGAGACGGCTCCGATCGTCCCGATGATCAGCGCGATCGGCGCCGAAAGCCAGGTGAGCGCCCCGGCGATCATCAAGAGCCCGGCCAGCGTCTCGGCGAAGGGATAGATCTTGCCGTAGCGCACCCAACGCTTGGCGAGGAGATCGTAGTTCAGGAACATCGTCGAGAAGCTCTCGACGTCCTGGAGCTTCTGGATGCCGAGCAGGGTCATCGAAATGGCGAAGAACCATTCGATCGCCCGCAGGGTGAAAATCGTGTCGTAGGCCGCCCAGCTGATCGCCAATCCCATCAGGAAGGCGACGGAGAAGATGGCGATCACCGGCTGATAGGTGGTGTCGTCCGCCGATTTGACGGCCTTGCCGAAATGTTCGCGCAGTTCGGTATAGCCGCCGACGCGCTCGCCGGCGATGAAGGTCTGCGGGGTCGTCTCGACCGCGTGTTCCGCCTTGAAGGCGTCGGTCTCCTCGCGGGTGGTCAGCCAGCGATCCTCGACGGCGAAGCCCTCCCGCTCCAGAAGGTCCTTGGACTTCAGCCCGAAGGGGCAGACATGCTCTTCCATGACCATCCGGTAGAGGACGGCCCGCTTTCCCGGGTCCGAGGAAGTGGAGATCGTGCTCATTGATTCGTCCCATCGTTACGGGGCCCGGCCCCTTGCTTGAATTCATGTGTTGCAACGCAGATGGACATTCCAGTCGCTGGAAGGTCAAGGCAGAGACGGTGTCGCGGTCCCGCGCCTCCCGAAGGACCCGGACCGGCGACCGCTGTCGGGCACCAGGAAAGGCTGACTCTGCCATGGCAGAGGAGCCATCGTTTCTCGTGCGCTGGCGTCACGACAGTCCGACTCCGTCGTCATGAAAGATCGACTCTTTGACGCCGTTCGTCACGGAAGGCCGACTCTCTGGATTTCACTCCGAGTTCGCCATGAATATAGACAGCCGAGAAAATAATACGTAATATACGAAAAATCCGGAATGGAGGTGATTATGAAAGCGCAAACGGTTACGGCATCCGAAGTGCAACGCCAATTCGGTCGCGTCCACGACATGGCCATGAAGGAACCGGTGGCTATCACCAACCACGGACGTTCGACGTCCTATCTCGTTTCGGCAGACCTATTCGAGCAGATGCTACTCTGCTACCGGCGTGCCTCCTTCGTTGGAGATCTTAGCGATGATGACATGAGACAGATCTTGGAAGCGAAAGTTCCCGAAGAACACAATTGGGAACCCGATGAAGTGTCTTATGCGCCATGAATATTCCTGATGACGTTCATCCGGGATTGGTTTTAGGCTACTCCTATTTATGGGCGGATGAGCAGAAAGAAGGCAGGGAAGAGGGAATCAAGGACCGACCTGCAGTCGTAGTTCTCTCTAAAAATATGAAAGACGGCGTTCTTTACGTTACGGTCGCTGCAATTACTCATTCACCTCCCCGCGGCAAGCAGGGTTCGATTGCCATCGACCCGAGGATCAAAGACCGATTAGGATTGGATGACGACGTATCTTACGTGGTCACGGACGAACTCAACACGTTCGTTTGGCCCGGCCCCGATCTTCGCCCAACTACTGTCGATCGAGGAAAGCCTGATGCGTCATGCGTGTATGGCTATATCCCACAATCCTTATTAACTAAAATCGGCTCATCGATCGCCGAACATCGCAACCAGCAGCGGTTTCGACTTGTTAAGCGCTCGGGCTAACCAGACCGAAATGGGTTTCATCGCGTCCGGTGACGGTGCCGGTCGTGGACGAACTGGACTTCGGCGACGCCATCCGGGGCGTCAGGATCTTCGGAACGAACCTGACCGGTCCGGATGCGGACGGTCACGATATCATGGAGGCCGGCTTCCGAGCCTTGAGCGAGGGAGACGAAGGCGTCCGTTAGGCTCTGACGGTCGTTTCCGATCGCCGCCCTGAACGTCCCGGCGCGCTTGGTGCCTATGGCGATCTTCATGCCTTTGCCCGCGACACGGCGCGAGGTCGAGGATCGCCTCGCCTTCTGGAATTGACGCGCGACCATGCCGAGCATCGATGGGAACCGGTGATGCTGTTCGGCCGAGGCCGAAGCGACGAGGCGTCGTCGCGATAAAATCCACGTTCTGTTAGGACGCGTCGACGTCAGTCGGCGCGTTTTTTTGTGCCTTGCTCGACCGAGAGGACGGCATCTCCGTGTCCGTCGACGGATCGAGTCAGACTTTTGCGCAAGCCGAGTCATGCTTCGGCCGGATAGAGTCAGGGTTTTGTGACGCCGACACCGCGGCCGAAGCGCGGATGGATCGGCGTCGTTCGAATTTTGACCAAACGATAAAAAAATTGACGGCGGCGAAAAATGGAATCATTCTCGTTTTCGAGCGGGTGAGCGCCGAACCCGCGCGGTGCAGACGGGCGAGGCCCGGGCTGAAAACACGGGCGCCGAGAGGGGATGACCGCGATGACCGATCCCGCAGGAGTCGACGTCAGGGCAGGGCGGCTTTCCGCCGAGGTGCTCGCGACGGGCTTTTCCGATCTCCATCCGGCGTTCGAGCCGCACGAAGCCTTCGTCGAGGCCGACCGCTGCTATTTCTGCTACGATGCGCCCTGTATGCAGGCCTGTCCGACCGGCATCGACATTCCGCTGTTCATTCGCGAGATCCAGGCCGGCAATCCGATCGGCGCGGCGAAGACGATTCTCTCGGCCAACATTCTCGGCGGCATGTGCGCGCGCGTCTGCCCGACCGAGACGCTCTGCGAAGAGGTCTGCGTGCGCGAGGTGGCCGAGGGCAAGCCGGTGCAGATCGGCCTCCTGCAGCGCCATGCCACCGATGCGCTGATGGCGACGGGGAACCATCCGTTCCGCCGCGCCGCGCCGACCGGCAGGCGGATCGCCGTCGTCGGCGCCGGGCCGGCCGGCCTTTCCTGCGCCCATCGCCTCGCCATGCTCGGCCACGACGTGACGATCTTCGACGCCCGCGAAAAGCCGGGCGGGCTCAACGAATACGGCATCGCCGCCTACAAGGCGACGGAGGACTTCGCCCAGCGGGAAGTGGAATTCCTCCTGAAGATCGGCGGGATCGCCATCGAAACCGGCAAGGCGCTCGGCCGCGACGTGCATCTCGCCGATCTGCGTCGTGACTACGACGCGGTGTTCCTCGGTCTCGGCCTCGCCGGCGTCAACGCGCTCGGGGCCGAGGGCGAGACGGCCGGCGGCTCGCACGACGCCGTCGCCTGGATCGCCGATCTGCGCCAGACGGCGGAGCTTTCGCAGCTTCCCGTCGGCCGGCGGGTGGTGGTCATCGGCGGCGGCATGACGGCGATCGACGCAGCCGTCCAGTCGAAGGCCCTCGGCGCCGAGGAGGTGACGATCGCCTATCGCCGCGGCCGCGAGGCGATGAACGCGAGCCCTTACGAACAGGAGGTGGCTGCAACGCGCGGCGTGCACCTGCGCTTCAATCTGCAGCCGAAGCGGATCCTGGCGGAAAACGGCCATGTGACCGGCATCGAGATGGAGCGCACCCGCAGCGACGGTGGAACGCTGGTCCTGACCGGCGAGACGGTGACGCTTGAGGCCGACCAGGTCTTCAAGGCGATCGGCCAGAGCTTCGTCGCCGAGGGCACCGATCACGAGGGGGAGGGGATCGCGTTGGAGCGCGGCCGCATGAAGGTCGACGCCGCGTGCCGCACCTCGCTCGACGGCGTCTGGGCCGGCGGCGACTGCATTGCCGGGGGCGAGGACCTGACCGTCGTCGCGGTGGAGGACGGCAAGATCGCGGCCATGGACATTCACGCGGCGCTGACGGCCGCGGACAGGGTGGCGGCGGAGTAATGCCGTGGGCGAGATTACGCGGGTCATGTCCTCCGAGTTTCAGGCGCTTGCACTGACAGGGCCGAGAAAGCACTGCCCAAGCCTCACGCACCATCGGACCGAGATGCGTTTCGGGAAAGTGTTGCATCGGACACGGCATGGGCCTGCAGGAACGCAGCGCAAGCGTATGTTCCCGAGGGCGGCAAAGCAGTCCCACCGTCAAAGCAAATCGACGAATTCCTTCGTCGTCAAACCCGACTTGTCGAGTATCGAACGCAGTGTGCCGGTCGGCAAGTCGCGACTTCCATGGACGGGCACACTGACCTTCGATTCAGGCCGCTCGGGATGCCGCAGGACATGGTGGCTGCCGCTCATCCGAAGAACCCCGCCTGGTTGCAAGGCTCGCACGATCGTCTTCCCGCTGAGCGCAGGCAGCGGGGGTATTTGGAGCCGCCTGAAAGACAGACACCTGCCGAACCAGTGGCACGACGTCCTCCGGGATCGGTTCTCCCTCGTCCCGTCTCACTTCGAGGCAGAGAGCGATGGCTTCCTCAGCCATTTGCAACGCGTCTTCTTCCGTTTCGCCATAACTTACGATCTCCGGAAGCGCCGGCACCAATACGGTGAACCCACCCTCCGGCTCGGGCCGGAGTTGAATGGTGTAGGTGATGGTTCCGCTCACGACGCACCTCGCAATCTTTCGCGATCGACGGTCACCATAGCAACCTTCGGTACGGCCTGCCAGAAAAGGAGCCAAGTACGTGGCTGATCTCTCTACGTCCTTTCTCGGCATTTCCTCGCCGAACCCGTTCTGGCTGGCTTCCGCCCCGCCGACGGACAAGGAATACAACGTCCAGCGAGCCTTCGAGCAGGGTTGGGGCGGGGTGGTCTGGAAGACGCTGGGCGAGGATCCGCCCGTCGTCAACGTCAACGGTCCGCGCTACGGGGCGATCTGGGGACCGGACCGGCGGCTGCTCGGCCTCAACAACATCGAGCTGATCACCGACCGGGCGCTCGATACGAACCTCGAGGAAATCGCGAGGGTCAAGCGCAACTGGCCGGACCGGGCGCTGATCGTCTCCCTGATGGTCCCCTGCGAGGAGGCGCCCTGGCAGAAGATCCTGGGTCTGGTCGAACAGACCGGCGCCGACGGCGTCGAACTCAACTTCGGCTGCCCGCACGGCATGTCCGAGCGCGGCATGGGCTCGGCGGTCGGCCAGGTGCCGGAATACATCGAGATGGTCGCCCGCTGGTGCAAGCAGCATTCGAGGCTGCCGGTCATCGTCAAGCTGACACCGAACATCACCGACATCCGCTATCCGGCCCGGGCGGCCAAAGAGGGCGGGGCGGACGCGGTGTCGCTGATCAACACCGTCAGTTCCATCATGTCGATCGACCTCGACAATTTCGCGCCGACGCCGACGATCGACGGCAAGGGTTCGCATGGCGGCATGTGCGGCCCGGCCGTCAAGCCGATCGCCCTCAACATGGTGGCCGAGATCGCCCGCGATGCCGCGACGGCCGACATGCCGATCTCCGGCATCGGCGGCATCACCACCTGGCGCGACGCGGCGGAGTTCATCGCGCTCGGCTGCGGCAACGTCCAGGTCTGCACCGCGGCGATGACCTACGGCTTCAAGGTGGTCAAGGAGATGATCTCGGGCCTCGCCGACTGGATGGACGAGAAGGGCTACGCCACGATCGAAGACTTCCGCGGAAAGGCGGTCCCGAACGTCACCGACTGGCAGTATCTCAACCTCAACTACGTGACCAAGGCGCGGATCGACCAGGACAAGTGCATCTCCTGCGGCCGCTGCCACATCGCCTGCGAGGACACCTCGCATCAGGCGATCACCAGTATGGTCGAGGGCAGGCGGCATTTCGAGGTGATCGACGAGGAGTGCGTCGGCTGCAATCTGTGCGTCAACGTCTGCCCGGTCGAGGACTGCATCACCATGGAGAGGATCTCCGGCTTCGATCCGAGGACCGGCAAGCCCATTCCGGACGAATACGACAACTGGACCCGGCATCCGAACAATCCGGCATCGGCCGAGAAGAAGCAGCATGCACCGGAGCCGGTGACGATGCCGGATGCGGCCGAGTGACGATTTCCACCCGCTGTAGGTGAGACGCGTACGCGGCGGATCGTCTTCCCCGCCGCTCCGGCGGCAGGAAGCCGAGCGACAGACCTCTCCTCGACCGCCGGCCGCGCGCCCGAGGCGGTGTCGAGTTCCATTGTGCGGACTGGCCAGTCTTGCGGCGCAGGGACGGTTTTCGCATCGACGGCCGCTTGGTGGAACCCTGCGGCCAGACGTCTCCTTTGCTTTGCCCGGAGCGAAAACACATGCGGAGATCTCGACGTAACGTCGAAGTAACCTTGCGCGGGGCATAGTGCGCCTCTGGCGAGCGAGCATGCTGCAACCGCTGGCGAGTGTTTCACTTTCAAGGCCGAGAAAGACGCGTAATGTCGATCAAGGTGAGGCTCATCCTGGGCTTTCTCGTGTTTGCCGGCCTGACGATCGCCTTCGGACTGTTGTCCTATCGCGGCCAGGTCGATGCAGTCGAGAAACTCGGCGCCTTCGTCGACGCCGGGGTCGAGCCGCTGACGCAGCTCCAGGCGAGCCTCGTCGGCATGAACGAGGTTCGCAGCCGCATCGACAACCGGATTCAGCTCGAAGGCGAATCCGCGAGACGAACGGCGCTCACCGGTCGCGATCTCGAGGAAGTGCTGGGGGCGGTCGCCGAGGTGCGCGAGACGGTGGGTGTCGTCCTCCAATCCGACATCCCGGAAGAAGCCAAGGCCGATCTGCGCGGCCTCGTCTATTCCGTCGGGCTGATCGAGACCGGCTATGCCTCGGTTTCGAAGCCGACGGTGATGCGCGAATTGGAGAAGATCACCCTCGGGCTGCAATCGTCCGTGCGGATCCTGCGGGCCGATCTCGATGCGCGGGGCGAGGCGGCGAACCAGTCGTTCGAGGGAGGAACGTTGCAGCAGGCGATCGGCCTCGGCGCCGTGCTCTCTGCCATGCTCGGTCTCCTCGTCTATCTGATCCGGTCGGTCTCCTCGCCGTTGCGGCGGCTCTCCGAAACCGCCAGGGCGCTGCTCGCCGGCGCGGACGACCTGACGATCCGGCCGATCGGTCCGGGCGAGGTCCGCGGCGTCTTTTCGGCCCTCAAGGAAATGCAGGATCGCTATATGGTCCTGCAGTCGACGCTCGACGCCAAGACCGACATGCTGTCGACCCAGATCGCGGCCCAGCAGGGACAGCTCCAGGCCGCGCTCGACAACATGACCCAGGCCCTCTGCATGCTCGACGGCCAGCGCCGGCTTCTGCTCTCCAATGGTGTCTTCAACGAGCGTTTCGGCGAATTCGACATCCTGACTCCGGCCAAGAAGTTCTTTTCGGACCAGAGCTTGACGACCTCGTTGCGGGAGAACGAAAACGACTCCCTGCAGATGACGATGCCCGACGGGACGATCCTCGAGGTGAAGCGCCGGGGAATGCCGGGCAAGGGGCTGTTGATCACCTTCGAGGACATCACCGAGCGCGAGCGGATTTCCAAGCGACTGAAATACCTCGCCGGTCACGATCAGCTCACGGACCTGCCCAACCGCCGGCAGTTCGGCGAAGAACTCGACCAGCTCCTCAAGACGACCCGCAAGCCCTTCGCGCTGGTCGTCGTCGACCTGCGCAACTTCAAATCGATCAACGACACCTTCGGCCACCCGGTCGGCGACGCGCTGCTCAAATCCTGCGGCGACCGCCTGGCCGGCCTCGTCGATGCGAGGGCCAGCGTCGCGCGGCTGGGCGGCGACGAATTCGCCGTCATAGCGCCTCAGGCGAAGTCCGCCGCCGAGGCGAGCGCGCTCGGCGAGTCGATCGTCAGGGCCTTCGCCGAGCCCTTCGAGGTCGAGGGGCGGCGGATCTTCGCATCGGTGAGCGTCGGCATCGTCGCCCATGATCCGAGCATCACCGAGGCCGACGCCACCAATGCCGACATCATGCTGCAGAACTGCGACCTGGCGCTCTACAGGGCCAAGGAGGAGCGCTCCGACAGCGGCGCCTTCGAGCTTTTCCAGCCGGCGCTGCGGGCCAATCTGAGACAGCGTCGGGAAATGGAGCTCGATCTGAAGGCGGCCCTCGATGCGGAGGAATTCGAGCTCTACTACCAGCCTTTCGTCGACATGGCGGACAAGCGGGTCAGCGGTTTCGAGGCGTTGCTGCGCTGGAGCCATCCGGAAAAGGGCATGATCTCCCCGAGCGTCTTCATCCCGCTTGCGGAAGAAGCCGGATTGATCGAACGACTGGGTATCTGGTGCCTGGAAACCGCCTGTGCCGAAGCGGCGACCTGGCCGGAATCGATGACGATCTCGGTCAACCTCTCGCCCATGCAGTTCAAGAGCGCGACGCTCCTGTCCGACATCGACCGGGCGTTGACGAATTCGCGCCTCGCCGCAGAACGGCTGCAGATCGAGGTGACGGAATCCTTGTTCCTCGACGAGAGCGACCGCGTTCTCGACATCCTGAAGGAGATGCGCCGGCGCGGCCTCACGGTGTCGATGGACGATTTCGGGACCGGCTATTCCTCGCTCGGCTATCTCAGCCGCTTCTCCTTCAACAAGATCAAGATCGACCAGTCCTTCGTCCGCGACATGGGACGGGCCGAGAATCTCGCCATCGTCCGATCGGTGATCGGCCTGTCGAAATCCTTGAACATGCAGGTGATCGCCGAGGGCATCGAGACCGACGAGCAGATGCGCGGGCTTCTGGCCGAAGGGTGCCGCGAGATGCAGGGCTATTTCTTCTCCACGCCGCAGCCGAAGGAGGAACTGCCGCGCGTCATCGCCGACATCACCAGGCGATGGACCGGCGATCTGGAGGTCGCCGCCGGCAAGACGCTGGCGGCATAGGAACAATTCCGATGGCAAGGGCCGGATAACGCCATTGCGGGCCGACAGGATCGGCCCGAAAATCGGAATCGATTTTCGGAAAGCACGATCCGTCGATTCAATGGCTTAGAGCGTCCTTTGTGCGTCCGATTGGACGCACGGCGCTCTATGACGGGCCTCGCCCGGCACCTGCGCGCCTCGGCCCGCCCGTGCGCGTCGGTTCACCCGCGCGGTCGAATGCCGTTGAGGACGATCGACAGGACCGCCTGCGCGGTCTGCTCGCTGAAGCCCGGCTTGTCGACCTGTGAGCCGAGGACGGCGCGGACCTGAACGTCGAAATCGGCATAATGCTGGGTCGCCGCCCAGATCATGAAGATCAGATGGACCGGATCGACCGGCGCGAGGCGACCCTCCGAAACCCAGCGGCGGATGACGCCGGCCTTTTCGTGAACGAGTTCGCGCAGCCGGGTCCTGAGAAAATCGCCGATCACCGGCGCCCCGGCCAGCACCTCGTTGGCGAACAGCCGCGAGGCCGCCGGCCGCTCCGCGGACATTGCGAGCTTCAGGGTGATGTAGCGGCGCAGCTCCTCGATCGGATCGCCCGCCGGATCGATCGCGGCGAGCGGCGCCAGCCAGTCGGCCAGCGTATGCTCCAGCACGGCGCGATAGATGTCCTGCTTGCGGCGGAAGTAATAGAGGAGGTTGGGCTTCGACATCTTCGCCTTCGCGGCGATCTGATCGACCGTCGAGCCGCGGAAGCCATGAGCCGCGAAGACTTCCAGCGCCGCGTCGAGGATGATCTCGCGATTGATCGCCTGGATCCGCGTCGGCTGGCGATGATTCGCAAAGGAGCCCAGACGGTCTTCGACTTTCGCGTCCAAATCTGATCCTTTTTTGCCGCCATCGGGCCACGGATGCGTGCCCCGCGATTGCGCTTGACCGCCTCCGGGGGAGCTTCTAGCCTCCGATTTGACCAAATAGTCAAGAATCCGGCCGCGAGCGCAAGCCCGGCCGGATCGGTGAAGGCAACATCGATGAACGAGCAGACGCGGATCGCCCCCAACAATCTCGAAGCCTTCTGGATGCCGTTCTCGGCCAACCGGCAGTTCAAGCAGGCGCCGCGCATGTTCGTCGCCGCGAGGGACATGCACTACACCACCTCGGACGGACGCCAGGTTCTCGACGGCACGGCAGGGCTGTGGTGCGTCAATGCCGGCCATTGCCGACCGAAGATCACCGAGGCGATTCAGCGCCAGGCGGCCGAGCTCGACTACGCCCCGGCCTTCCAGATGGGCCACCCCAAGGCCTTCGAACTCGCCTCGCGGCTGACGACCATTGCGCCGGACGGCCTCGACCACGTCTTCTTCACCAATTCCGGGTCGGAATCGGTCGAGACCGCGCTGAAGATCGCGCTCGCTTATCACCGGGCGAAGGGCGACGGTGCGAGGTTCCGGCTGATCGGCCGCGAGCGCGGCTATCACGGCGTCAATTTCGGCGGCATCTCGGTCGGCGGCATCGTCGGCAACCGCAAGATGTTCGGCACGCTCCTCACCGGCGTCGACCACATGCGCCACACCCACGATCCCGAGCGGAACGGCTATTCCAGGGGCGAGACCGAGCACGGCGTCGAGCTTGCCGAGGACCTCGTCCGCATCGCGACGCTGCACGATCCTTCGACCATCGCCGCCGTCATCGTCGAGCCGGTCGCCGGCTCGACCGGCGTCCTGCCGCCGCCGAAGGGGTACCTCAAGCGCCTGCGCGAAATCTGCGACCAGCACGGCATCCTGCTCATCTTCGACGAGGTGATCACCGGCTACGGACGCATGGGCACGGCCTTTGCGGCGGATTATTTCGGCGTGACGCCGGACATCATGATCACCGCCAAGGGCCTGACCAACGGCGTCATCCCGATGGGGGCGGTCTTTGCCTCGGCGAAGATCCACGACGCCTTCATGTCCGGGCCGGAACACCTGATCGAGTTCGCGCACGGCTACACCTATTCCGGTAACCCGATCGCCGCCGCGGCGGGCCTTGCAACGCTCGAAACCTATCTCGAAGAGGGCCTGTTCGAGCGGGCGAAGGCCCTGGAGCCGGTTTGGGCCGACGCGATCCATTCGCTGAAGGGCACCCGCCACGTCACCGACATCCGCACCATCGGCCTGATCGGCGCGATCGAGCTGGAGCCGATGAAGGGCGAGCCCACCAAGCGCGCCTTCTCGGCCTTCGTGAAGGCCTTCGAGGAGGGGCTTCTGATCCGCACCACCGGCGACATCATCGCGCTGTCGCCGCCGCTGATGGTCTCGGAGGACCAGATCGGCGAGATCGTCGACACGCTGAAGGGGATTTTGGCCGGGCTGGAGTGAGCGCGACCGCCATTGTGGCGGAACGTCGGGACGTGCCGCTGACGGAGCGCGGGAACCCTGGCACGTTGCCGGAGAAGGCGCCGCCCCCAAAACTTCGTCATTCTCGGGCCCCGTCCCGAGAATCCAGGGCGGAGGCCGCAGCATCGGCGGCTTCGAGCTTCTGCAGTCGATGCGGACGGCGCTCGACGATCTCTGGATTCTCGGGACGGGGCCCGAGAATGACGACGCGGAGAGGTGCGGCGCCCGCTCGGACATGTCGCCGCGAGCGTTAAATCAGATGCCGTGAAAGACCGCGCGGCCACCTCGCCTAGCCTTCAAAAGGAACACCCCATGAGCCAGCTCTCCAACCTCCAGATCAATGCCGACCGGCTGTGGGACGCGCTGATGGAGATGGCGAAGATCGGCCCGGGCGTCGCCGGCGGCAACAACCGCCAGACCCTGACCGACGAGGACGGCGAGGGGCGAAAGCTCTTCCAGTCCTGGGCTGAAGCGGCGGGCATGACCATGGGAGTCGACACCATGGGCAACATGTTCTTCACCCGCGAAGGATCCGACCCCGAGGCTCTCCCGGTCTATGTCGGCAGCCACCTCGACACCCAGCCGACCGGCGGCAAGTACGACGGCGTGCTCGGCGTCCTCGGCGCGCTGGAGATCGTCCGGACGCTGAACGATCTGAACATCAGGACGAAGCATCCGATCGTCGTGGCCAACTGGACCAACGAGGAGGGCACCCGTTATGCCCCGGCGATGCTCGCTTCGGGTGTCTTCGCCGGCGTCCATGAGGAAGGCTGGGCCAAGGCCCGCATCGACGCCAAGGGAAAATCCTTCGGCGACGAGCTGAAGCGTATCGGCTGGGAAGGCGACGAGCCCGTCGGCGCGCGCAAGATGCACGCGTTCTTCGAACTCCACATCGAGCAGGGGCCGATCCTCGAGGACGAGAGGATCGACATCGGCGTCGTGACCCACGGCCAAGGCCTCTACTGGCTGCAGGTGACGCTCGTCGGCAAGGAGAGCCACACCGGCTCGACGCCGATGCCGAAGCGCCGCAATGCCGGCCTCGGCATGGCGCGGGTGACCGAACTCGTCCACGAGGTGGCGATGGACTACCAGCCGAACGCCGTCGGCGCGATCGGCCACATGGAGGTCCATCCGAATTCCCGCAACATCATCCCCGGCAAGTGCGTCTTCACCATCGACATCCGCTCGCCCTCGCTGGAAACGCTGGAAGAGATGCGCGAGCGGATCGAGGACGGCATCGACACGATATGCGAGGCGCTGGACATCGGCCACGAGATCGAGATCGCCGGCCATTTCGACCCGGTGACCTTCGACGAGGGCTGCGTCAAGGCCGTGCGCGACGCCGCCGAGCGGCTCGGCCTCACCCACACCGACATCGTCTCCGGCGCCGGCCACGACGCCTGCTGGATCAACCGCGTCGCGCCGACGGCCATGGTCATGTGCCCCTGCGTCGACGGCCTCTCCCACAACGAGGCCGAGGAGATCACCAGGGACTGGGCGCGGAACGGCGCGAACGTCTTGATGCATGCGGTGGTGGAGACGGCGGGAGTGGTGGAGTAATGCAGTCGGTCGAGCGTGTCCTCCGTAGTCCAGAGATGCGACGTGGAAACGGGCCCGACCGGGGCATTGTGTCAGATTATCGCCTCAACGATATCGCGCGTTGGAAGAGAATACGCCAATGGAGCCGCCTGGATGACCCAAAGGCAGTACTCGTGCCATGGGTTAGTCTAAATCCTGCCGGCAACACTATCAGCCACCAGTTGCAGCCATTCAAAAAGCGCGGTGTAGGGTGGAATATGATTTCCTTATCCTGGCGCTGGGGGTTTGACGGATGTATCGCCTACAATGTTTTTCCAATCGAAAACGGTAATCCAAAAATTCTCGAAGATTGGGTGAGCTCAGCAAGCCAAGATCTCATCCTTGAAAGCTACGCAAAAATTGCCGCCGACATTAGTAGATTTGATGCGGCGATCACTTCTTGGGGCAGGAACCGCCATGCGCGGAGGTTTGCACAGATTCTTCTAGAATGTATCCGTATCGCTCGATCGGAATCCTCATCAAGTCTCGGGCTTTGGAGGATAGGCGTCAATGCAGATGGAAGTCCGAGACACCCAGGGCAGGGCACTCGTCATGATTGGCTGCCAGAACGATATGATACGATATGATCGCAAATGGCGTTTGCAATCACTACATGGTAAGGCGCCAAGCAGTGTATCATTATCGAAATTCAGCCAGGCTAGTACTAATGACGCATTGGTACTTGACTAAATAGCGGAGGCGCAGATGGGACGTCCGCGTGAACTGACGCAGGGGCAGCGGGAAGGCCTGCTGTCGAGAGGTTATCGTCCCGTTGAAGTCTGGTTGCCCGACATCTGGTCGGACGAAATCTGGGCGCAGGTGGAGGAGGATTGCCGGCTGATATCCGCGTCCGAAGAACGCGCCGACGTCGACCTTTGGACGGAGGAAGCCCTGCGCGAGACGCTTCGCCTCATCGAAGAAATGGAAGAGAAGGCGGGATGAAGCGCGGCGATGTCGTCATCGTGGCGCTGCCGGGCGACTACGGAAAGGCAAGACCTGCCGTCGTTCTTCAAAACGATCGTATGGACAGCCGGCTCGATAGCGTTGTCATCGCGCTTCTGACTACCTTCGACGAGGGCGCGCGGGTGTTGCGGGTCGCAGTCGATCCGACAAACGAAAATGGTCTGGCAAAGCGCTCCCGCGTCATGGTCGACAAGCTCTACTCGCTGCCGCGCCATCGCGTGCGCGATGCCATCGGCCATCTCGATGACGAAACCATGCTGGATGTCGATCGGGCGCTGATGATGCTCCTCGCGCTCGATCCACTTCGCGCCAAGGGCGATAGCTCGCCCATAGACAGGGATAAGCCATGACCACAGTCATCAAAGGCGGCACCATCGTCACCGCCGATCTCACCTACAAGGCCGACATCCTGGTCGACGGCGAAAGGATCGCCGCAATCGGGCCGGACCTGTCCGGCGACGAGGTGATCGACGCCTCCGGCGCCTATGTCATGCCTGGCGGCATCGATCCGCACACCCATATGGAAATGCCCTTCATGGGCACCCATTCGGCCGACGACTTCGACACCGGCACGGCGGCGGCGCTCGCCGGCGGCACGACGATGTGCGTCGATTTCTGCCTGCCCGCGCCGGACCAGGGGCCGATGGACGCCCTGCAGGTCTGGTTCCAGAAGGCGGGGCCGGCCCGCACCGACTATTCCTTCCACATGGGCGTCACCTGGTGGGGCCAGAAGTTCTTCGACGAGATGCCGCAGGTGGTCGACGCCGGCATCAACACCTTCAAGCACTTCATGGCCTATAAGGGCGCCTTGATGGTGAACGACGACGAGATGTTCGCCTCCTTCACGCGCTGCGCCGAGATCGGCGCGATGCCGCTCGTCCATGCCGAAAACGGCGACGTCGTCGCTTTCCTCCAACAAAAACTCATGGCCGAAGGCAACAACGGCCCGGAGGCGCACGCCTTCTCGCGGCCTCCCGAAGTCGAGGGCGAGGCGGTGAACCGGGCGATCATGATCGCCGACCAGGCCGGCGTGCCGCTCTATGTCGTCCACACCTCCTGCGAACAGGCGCACGAGGCGATCCGCCGGGCGCGGCAGAAGGGCATGCGGGTCTATGGCGAGCCGCTGATCCAGCATCTGGTGCTCGACGACGGGGAATATTCCCACCCCGACTGGGATCATGCGGCGCGCCGCGTGATGTCGCCGCCGTTCCGGGACAAGAGCCACCAGGATTCGCTCTGGGCCGGCCTCGCATCGGGCTCGCTGCAGGTGGTGGCGACGGATCACTGCGCCTTCACCACCGAGCAGAAGCGCATGGGGCTCGGGGATTTCACCAAGATCCCCAACGGTACCGGCGGGCTGGAGGACCGGCTGTCGGTGCTCTGGACCAAGGGCGTTACCACCGGCCGGCTGACGATGAACGAGTTCGTCGCGGTGACCTCGACCAACATCGCCAAGATCCTCAACGTCTATCCGAAGAAGGGCGCGATCCTCGTCGGCGCCGACGCCGACCTGATCGTCTTCGATCCGAAGGCGACGAAGACCATCTCGGCCAAGACCCAGAAGTCGGCGATCGACTACAACGTCTTCGAGGGCGTCGAGGTGACCGGAATGCCGGTGATGACCTTCTCCCGCGGCAAGCTCGTCTACAAGGACGGCGACGTGCGCGCCGAAAAGGGCGACGGCCGCTTCGTCGAACGGCCGGCCAACGCGCCGGTCAACAAGGCGCTCTCGACGTGGAAGGAACTGACGGCGCCGCGGAAGGTCGAGCGGACGGGCATTCCGATGAGCGGGGTGTGATCTGGACGGCAACGTTGGAAGGCTAGCCGTTCCCCTCCCCCTTGTGGGGAGGGGCAGGGGTGGGGGTACACTGGCGGCCTGGGAGAAGCTGGATCATGCCGACGCGCATCGAGCGCAGATCCGTCGAGAGGGCGCGCCAGCTGCGCAAAACGATGACGGACGGCGAGACGCGCCTCTGGCACGAGTTGAAGACGTTTCGGCGGCACTTTGGCATCCATTTCCGCAAACAGGCGCCGATCGGACCTTATATCGCGGACTTCGCCGCTCATGCCGAGCGTCTTGTGATCGAAGTCGACGGCGAGTTTCATCAATGGCCGGATCGTCTGGCGCGGGATGCTGTCCGGGATGCGTGGCTGAATCAACAGGGTTACAGGGTCCTTCGTTTCAGCACCGGAGACATCAGCGACGCCTTCGACGGATGCATCGAGGAGATCATGGGCGTTCTGGGACTGAAGCGGTGAGAACCAGCGCCGTGACCCCCACCCCTACCCCTCCCCACAAGGGGGAGGGGGCGGGCATTGCAGTGAGCCCTCGGCCTTGATCTGATCGCCCGGCGACGGGCAGCATGCGGGGGCAACGAATCGAAGGGAGCGTGCGTCAGATGACCGACAAGGTCGCGATCGTCACGGCTGGCGGGTCCGGCATGGGTGCCGGCGCCGCGCGAAAGCTTGCGGAAAAGGGCTTTCGCGTTGCGATCCTCTCCTCTTCCGGCAAGGGCGAGGCGCTGGCGAAAGAGCTCGGCGGCATCGGCGTCACCGGCTCCAACCAGTCGAACGACGACGTCCGCCGGCTGGTCGAGACCGTCCATGATCGGTGGGGTCGGATCGACGTTCTGGTGAACAGCGCCGGCCACGGCCCCCGTGCGCCGATCCTCGAGATTTCCGACGAGGACTGGCATCGGGGGATGGAGGTGTATTTCCTTTCCGCGGTGCGGCCCGCCCGGCTCGTCGCGCCGATCATGGCGGAGAACGGCGGCGGGGCAATCATCAACATCTCGACCTTCGCCGCCTTCGAACCGAGCGAGGTGTTCCCCACCTCGGCCGTCTTCCGGGCCGGGCTCGCCTCTTTCACCAAGTTATTCTCCGACCAGTACGCGGCGAGGAACGTCAGGATGAACAACGTCCTGCCGGGCTTCGTCGACAGCCTCCCGGAAAAGGAGACCTTCCGCGAGAAGATCCCGATGGGGCGCTACGGCCATGTCGAGGAGATCGCCGAGACCATCGCCTTCCTCGCCTCCGACGGCGCGGCCTACATCACCGGCCAGAACATCCGGGTGGACGGCGGCATCACGCGGTCGGTGTGAGCCTCGGCATCTCCAAGCCGGCATGGTCCTTCGCCTGATGGTTCGCTTGTCGCGCCATGAAGGCGAAGGGTCCGGGGCGCGCCGAGCCTGTCGCCCTTCGACAGGCTCAGGATGACGAGCGCCGGACCCGTGAGCTGAGAATGAGGAGTGCTGGATTGCCGCGGCGTCGCTGAATCAGGGCGTGGCAACCGGCTTCAAAGCCGATATAGCTCTGTCGAAAATCACTCTCAGAGGATGCGGGGGCAATGAACGCGGCGGCGATCCTGTGGCTGGCCGGCACCGTGCCGGTGTTTCTCGCCGCCGCGTCGGCGACGCGGTCCTACCTGAACAACGGCCTGCCGTGGGTGCTCGCGGGGTCGCTGACGCTCTACTGCGTCGGCAATCTGATGATGGTCCGGCTGATGCGCGAGAGCGGGCTCGGCGTCGCGATCTCGGCCTCCTCGGTCGCCCAGCTCATCCTCATCAACGTCATCGCCTTCGCCGTCTTCCAGGAGCGGCCGCCGCTCACCCAGCTGGTCGGCATGGGCCTCGGCCTTGTCGGCTTCCTGCTGATGGTCTGGCCGCAGGCGAAGGGGTGAGGGCGCTGCCGTCGGCGCCGTTTCAGCGGCGGAGGACGGCAGCCTCGGCCCTCAGAACACGCTCGCGCCGCTCTCCGCGTCCCCCACCGCCGAGCGGAATGCGGCGAAGAGTTCGCGGCCGAGGCCGAATTCGTTGCCGGAGAGATCCGGCATCTCGGGCGTGCGGGCGTCGAGTTCCGCCGCGTCGACCAGTACCTCGAGCGTCCCCGTCTCGCCGTCGAGGCGGATCATGTCGCCGTCCTTGAGCCGGGCGATCGGGCCGCCGGTCTTCGCCTCCGGCGTGACGTGGATCGCCGCCGGCACTTTTCCGCTTGCGCCGGACATCCGCCCGTCGGTGACGAGCGCGACCTTGTGGCCGCGGTCCTGCAGCACCCCGAGGAGGGGCGTGAGCTTGTGGAGTTCCGGCATGCCGTTCGACTTCGGTCCCTGGAATCGGACCACCGCGACGAAGTCGCGGTCGAGCTCGCCAGCGTCGAAGGCGACCTTCAGCTCGTTCTGGTCGTGGAAGATCCTTGCCGGCGCCTCGACGATGCGGCGCTCGGGCTTGACCGCCGAGACCTTGATGACGGCCTTGCCGAGATTGCCCTTCAGCATTCTGAGGCCGCCATTGTTGGAAAACGGCTTGTCGGCCGTCGTCAGCACCTTCGGGTCGCCGCTCTCGCGCGGCGCGTCGTGGCGCACCACGTGTTCGCCGTCGGGCGACAGCTTCGCCTCGATGGCATAAGCGCGAAGCCCCTGGCCCCAGGCGGTGCGCACGTCCTCGTGCAGAAGGCCCCGGTCGAGAAGCTCGCGGATGAGGAAGCCCATGCCGCCGGCGGCGTTGAAGTGGTTCACGTCGGCGAGGCCGTTCGGATAGACGCGGGCCAAGAGAGGCGTGATGTCGGAGAGGTCGGAGATGTCCTGCCAGGTCAGGCGGATGCCGGCGGCCGCGGCGATGGCGACGAGGTGCATCGTATGGTTGGTCGAGCCGCCGGTGGCATGCAGGCCGACGACGCCGTTGACGACCGCGCGCTCGTCCACCACCAGCCCGGCCGGGGTGTATTCGTTGCCGAGCGCGGTGATCGCCAGGGCGCGCTTCGTCGCCTCGCGGGTGAGAGCGTCGCGCAGCGGCGTGTTGGGGTTGACGAAGGACGAGCCCGGCGTGTGCAGGCCCATGATCTCCATCAGCATCTGGTTGGAGTTGGCTGTGCCGTAGAAGGTGCAGGTGCCCGGCCCGTGATAGGACTGGGATTCGGCCTGAAGCAACTCATCCCGGCCGACCTTGCCTTCGGCATAGAGCTGGCGGATGCGGCTCTTCTCGTCGTTGGGAAGGCCCGAGGTCATCGGCCCGGCGGGGATGAAGATCGCCGGCAGATGGCCGAAGGTTAGCGCCGCGATGGCGAGCCCAGGCACGATCTTGTCGCAGACGCCGAGATAGACGGCCGCATCGAACATGTCGTGGGACAGGCCGACGGCGGTCGCCATGGCGATGACGTCGCGCGAGAACAGCGACAGCTCCATGCCCGTCTGGCCTTGCGTGACGCCGTCGCACATCGCCGGAACGCCGGAGGCGACCTGCGCCGTGCCGCCGATCTGACGCGCCGCCTCGCGGATCAGCTCCGGATAGCGCTCGAAGGGCTGGTGGGCCGAAAGCATGTCGTTATAGGCGGTGACGATGCCGAGATTGGGCGTGCGATCGCCCGCGAGCCGCTCCTTGTCGAGCGGGCCGCAGGCGGCGAAGCCGTGGGCGAGATTGCCGCAGGTCAGCGTCGAGCGCTTCGGCCCTTCGGCGCCCTTGGCGCGGATCCGGGCGAGATAGGGCTCGCGCGTCGGCGCGGACCGCTCGCGGATGCGGCTCGTGATCTCTTCGATGCGACGGTCGGCAGTCATCGCTTGCGGTTCCTTGTCGAACGATGGAGGCGCGTCGGGCAGCAAAGCTTCGAACGCGCCGGAGGTTTCATGTGCACGCAGGCCGCCGATTCCATTCGGTATCGCCGCGACTTCGTCGTCAGGGCGCCCAGAAAACGGCGAGCGGCTCGGTCCGCGCGGCGCCGAGGACGGCGCGCACCGGCATGTCGGCAACGGGCCCGCCGGTCTTCGCGGCTTCGAGCGTCGCGAGTTTCTCCTCCCCTTCGATATGGAGCGCGAGAAACCGCGCGTCCACGACCGGGGGCAAGGTCAGCGTCACCCGCGGCTCGTCCATGCCGAGGGGATGAACGATGGCGATGGTGTCATGGGTCGCCGGGTCGAGGCATTCGGCGAGCCCCGGCGCGTGCGGAAACCACGAGGCGGTGTGCCCGTCGCCGCCCATGCCGAGGATCACCGCGTCGAAACGGCGGCCGATGGGGTGGAAGCGGTCGTTCAACGTGTCGAATACCTCTTCCGGCATGGTGCTCGGCTCGTAGAAGGGCACGAAGCGCGCCGCCGCCGCCGGGCCGGCGAGAAGGTGCCGGCGCAGCATGGCGGCGTTGGAGCGCTCGTTGTCTTCCGGCACCCAGCGCTCGTCGACGAGGGTGATCGTCACGTTGCGCCAGTCGATCTTAGCCGCCGCAAGCCTTTCGAAGAAGCGTTTCGGCGTCGAACCGCCGGACACAGCCAGTCGTGCCTCGCCTTCCGTGGCGACGGCGCCGGCAAGCACCGCCGCGACGCCGGCGGCCAGCCCCTCCGCGAGCGCCTCGCGGGTTTCGTAGCGATGGATCACCGGTTCGCTCATGCGCTCGCCTCGCTCCACGTCGGAGATACGGCCCTTCAGAAGGTCCGGCCCGCCGGTCGTCCGTCCGTTCCGGTCAGTCCGGCTCGTGCCAGGTGCGCCCGTCGCGCTCGATGAGCGCGACGGAGGCCGACGGCCCCCAGGTGCCGGCGGTGTAGCCCTGCGGCTTGACGCCCTTTTCGTCCCAGGCCTTGAGGATCGGATCGACCCATTCCCACGCCGCCTGGACTTCGTCTCGGCGCATGAACAGCGTCTGGTTGCCGCGAATGACGTCCATCAGCAGGCGCTCATAGGCGTCGGGATTGCGGGTCCTAAAGGATTCGGCGAAGGTCATGTCGAGCGGTACGTGCTTCAGCCGCATGCCGCCCGGGCCCGGATCCTTGATCATCAGCCACTGCTTCACGCCTTCGTCGGGCTGCAGACGCATCACCAGCTGGTTCTGCGAGATGTTGCCGGCGACCCTGTCGAAGATGTTGTGGGGAATCGGCCGGAAGGTCACGACGATTTCCGACATGCGCTCGGACAGTCGCTTGCCGGTTCTGAGGTAGAAGGGAACGCCGGCCCAGCGCCAGTTGTCGATCTCCGCCTTGATCGCGACGAAGGTCTCGGTGTCGCTGTCGCCGTCGCCGAGATCGTCGAGATAGCTCTTCACCGCAGCCCCGCCCGAGGCGCCGGCCTTGTACTGGCCGCGCACGGTCCGGCTCTCGACGTTGGACGGGTCGATCTTCTTCAAAGCCCGCAGGACCTTGAGCTTTTCGTCGCGCAGGGCGTCGGCGTCGAGCGCCGAGGGCGGCTCGAGCGCGACGAGGCACATCAGCTGGACGATGTGGTTCTGCACCATGTCGCGCAGTGCGCCGGCCTTGTCGTAATAGCCGGCCCGGCCCTCGAGGCCGACGGATTCGGCGACGGTGATCTGCACGTGGTCGATATGGGTGGAGTTCCAGACCGGCTCGTAGAGGGCGTTGGCGAAGCGCAGCGCCATCAGGTTCTGCACCGTCTCCTTGCCGAGATAGTGGTCGATGCGGAAGATCTGTTCCTCGGCGAAGTGCCGACCGATCGTCTCGTTGAGTTCACGGGCCGAGGCGAGGTCCCGGCCTACCGGCTTTTCGACGATCAGCCGCGAGCGCTCGTTGGAAAGTCCCTTGCCGGCGATCCGCTCGGCGATGGGGGCGAAGAGCGTGGGGCCGACGGCCAGGTAGAAGGCGCGGATCCGCGAGTGGCCGACTTCGTCGAGAAGGGCGCGGAGTTCCTCCCAGCCGCCATCCGCCTGGGCGTCGACGGTCCGGTAGTGGAGCCGCGAGAGGAACCGTTCGAGCGAGACTTCGTGGATGTCTTCCGGCCGGACGTGCTTCGACAGCGCTTCACGGGCGAATTCGCGATAGTCTTCGTCGGAAAGGTCCGAGCGCGAGGCCCCGACGATCCGCGCTTCGGCCGGAATCTGCCCGTCGTGGTCGCGATGATAGAGGGCCGGCAGGAGCTTGCGCTCGGCAAGGTCGCCATTGCCGCCGAAGACGACGTAGTCGAATGGATCGACCGGAATGATCTGGCTGGACATCGGTCACTTCTTGATCGGGATGCGGCGCCCGCGCCGTATCCTGCGGGGCACTCTTGCGGTGCTCTAGTCTAATCGTTTGAATTTTTCCAGTGCCAATAAAAAATCCCCTGTTTCGCCGCCTCGCCTCTCCCCGCGTCGTTTCGAGGCGATGGGGCCGGGGTTTGCAGGGCGGCAAGAGGATTTCTACCGGCTGGCGGAGGATCTATCACAGCCGCCCTCGGGGCAACCGCGGGCGCTTTGCGCTGGCTGCCGCTCATTCCGAATTGCGGGCGAGGGCGCGATCCAGCGCGGCGACCAGCTGATCCGTCGCGAAGGGCTTCTTGATCGCCTCGACCTCCCTGTCGATCTCCTCCGGCAGATCCAGCTTTTCGCCGTAGCCGGTGACGAAGACGAAGGGGATGCCGCGCTGCTTGAGGATCGGCGCGAGGGCGAAGCTGGTCTCGCCGCCGAGATTGACGTCGAGAAGGGCGATGTCCAGAGCCTCGTTCTCGACGATCCGCTTGGCTTCCCTGACGCTCATCGCCGTCATGACCCGTGCCGCACCATTGTCGAGGAGCATCTGCTCTGCGTCGAGCGAGATGATCATGTTGTCTTCCACGATGAGGGCGCACTTGCCGGCAAGCCGCGCGTCGGTGAGGGGCTGCATTGCTTCGTTGGACAAGGCGGCGTCTTCTTCTCCCGGTGAGTGGGTCTTCGTGTTCGTTTCGTCGGCCAGCCAGAAACTCTGCGGCGGCAGCAGGAAGCGCCCCCGGATTCCGGCCAGATGATATTCGATCGAGACCTCGCCACCGAGATCGTGCGGGATCGACCGCTCGATGATCGTCGTGCCGAAGCCGCGGCGGGACGGCGGCTGGACCGGCGGCCCGCCGCTTTCGCGCCAGCGGATCTCGCAGCTGTCGTTCTCGTCGATGCGCCAATCGACGGAGATTTCGCCGAGGGAATCCGAGAGCGCTCCGTACTTGGCGGAATTCGTGACCATCTCGTGGAAGACCAGCGCCAGCGTCGAGAAGGTCTTGGCTTCGACGAGGATCGGCGGCCCGTTGAGGTGGACCCGCGCCACCTTGTGGCCGACATAGGCCTCGATCTCCGTCTGGATGATCGATCTGAGGCTCTGCGCCTGATACTTGTCGTCGGTGATCTGGTCGTGCGCCCGCGCGAGCGCCTGGATGCGGCCGCCGATGATGGTCGCAAAGTCGTCGACGCTCTTGGCGCTGGCCCGGCTCTGGACGACGAGCGCCCGCATCAGGCTCAGAATGTTCCGAACCCGGTGATTGAGTTCGGCGATCAGGAGTTCCTGCCGTTCCGTCGCAAGCGTCTGCTGGCGCTCAGCCTCCTCGTTGAAGCGCAGCAGTACCTCGAGGATCGACACGCGCAGGGCTTCGGCGGCCTTGAGATTGGAATTCGACCACGGCCGCGACCTGCCGCGCACCGTCTCCTGCCAGGCTTCGAAGCTCTTGCGCGGCGTCAGGCGCGGACCGTTCGGCCCGTATTCGACCGGCTTGTCGTCCGGCCGGCCCGCCCAGGTGACGGTCTCGACGAGTTCCTTGCGGAAAAAGATCAGGTAGTCGCGCGGCGAGCGGGAGATCGGAATGGCGAGCAGGCCGGCGGCACGATCGACGAACTCGTGGGCTTTCGGATAGACCGAAGAGAGTTCGTCCGTCGCATAGACGCGGCTTGCCGAAGCGCGATTGAGGAAGCGCGCGATGCCGGGCATCTGGTCCGGAAACGGGCAATGGCCGACCGTCCGCACCACGTCCTTCGCCCAAACGGCGAACCCGTCGCAGGGGATCAGTTCGCGGAAGTCGTCGGCGAAGTCGACGAGTTCCTCCATGGTCGGCGAGGTCGCGATCAGCCGACCGACGACGCGGTCGTGGACGTCCCTGGCCTCTTCTTCGACAAGGCGCATTTCCTTGGCGAGCCGACCCTCGATGACGAGCGAGATCACCTGGCCGAAGAGTTCCATCGTCGAGCGCATCTCCATGGAGAGATGGCGCGGCAAATAGTGATGGAGGGCGAATAGCCCCCACAGCTTGTCGTCGATGACGATCGAGATCGAGAAGGAAGCCGAGACTCCCATGTTCTTCAGATATTCGACGTGGATCGGCGAGACGGCGCGGGTCACCGAGAGCGACAGGTCGAGGGGCTCGCCATGCGGATTGGTGGGCGGGACGATGTCGACGTCCTGTGCCTCGACGTTCGAGATGATCCGCACGCGGTTCTTCACGTAGAGGCGGCGGGCCTGGCGCGGAATGTCCGTCGCCGGATAGTTCAAGCCGAAGAACGGTTCGAGATCGCGGTTCAACGCTTCGGCAACGACCGCCCCGGACCCGTTGTCGGCAAAGCGATAGAGCATGACGCGGTCGAAACCCGTCACGGCGCGCAATTGCCGGACGCATTCCTTGAAGACGGCATCGGTCGCCTCGGCGCGCTGGATCCGGGCAATCATCGCCTTGATCAGCGAACCGGGGTTGCCGTTGCCGAGGGCGTGCTCCGTCGTCGCCTCGAGCTCGATGATGATCGAGTTCGTCGCGATGTGGACCGCGACGTCGAAGCGCCGGCCGTCGCCGAGGAAATCGGCGCCGAAGATCCGCTCCGAGCCGTCATTGGGCGAGAGAAGCTGGAGCTTGCCGCGAATGGCATGGATCGCCGACTGCGGCAGAATGTCCGCCAGCGGCACACCCAGCAGATCGTCCGGACCGCTGCCGAAGATCTCGGCGACGTTGGCAGAGACGTGCTGGATGATCCAGTCCATCGAGATGGCCACGAGATAGCCGAACTGCTGTACGCGTCCGAGCTGGTGGATGGGCTCGCGGTCGCAGTTCGACAGATCGAGTTCGTCGGTGGTCGGGACGGTGAAACTCATCGCGACGGTTCCTTCCCGACCTCGTGTGCGACGATCCGATCGAGACAACGCTCGAAGAGAGCGAATGTCGCGAGGGCGGCAGCCAGCGCGCGTTCCTTGGTCTCAACGTCCGCGCCGGGGGTCTCGATGCCATGAGGGCCCGCCCCGTCCCGGTCGAAAGCCGACCGCAGGAACCGCGCCGAGGCTTCGCCGCCTTGCGAGTCGAGAGCGCCGGCCTTTTCGAGGCGGCGGTGGATGAAGCGAGCGCCCAGCCGGGAGCCGTCCAGAACATAGGTGAGACCCGCGATCTCGGCCGCCCCCAGGGTTTCCACGAAAAACTCGCAGGCCGTCGCGCAATCGAGGTCCATCGCCGCACGATCGGCTTCGAGATGCATCAGATTCGTCCGCACCGACGTCTGCAGCGGCGTTGCGGCTGAAACCCGCGCGTCGGTGAAGAAGGCCGAGAGTGCGCGATGAGCGAGCAGGTTCATCGCCACGAATCGCCGATAGCTCTCGACCGTTCGCGGGCCTGCGAACGCGCCGAAGCGGTTATCGAGCCGCGCGTGGCTCTCTGCCGTATGGTCGCGGAGAAACGACCGCAGGGCGTCGGGGCCGGGAGGAGTGGAAATCGCCGTGGAACCGATTGTTCTGATAGCCGCAAATTCGTTCATCGGAACCCGAAATGTATGTCATTTTACGCACTTACAAGGGTCTGCAGCCTCCCGGTCCGAGGTCTGCAGCCACCGTCGGGGCGGGGGCCATTGAATTGACTGGCCAATCCGGGTCTGCGCCGAATTGGCTTTTTTTCGCTCGAAGGCCCTCGAGATCCGATCCCCGTCTCGGACGCGTTTTCACCATGGCGAATCGGCACCCCGCGACTCGACGAGCATGATAGTTAGTCACCTGATGGAGAAATTGAGGCTCCGAAAGACGAATTCGGTCGATCGGCGGCACAATCATTCAGTAGCCGGCAAAATTAAAACGGACTTTCGTAGACTGCAAGCTGCAGCGGCCGAGTTCAAAGTGAAAAACATTACGGTCGACTTATATCTTGTCACGCAGGGAAAACCACGTCATCGCAAGGAACAGAAGGGGCGCCCGAAGGCGGCTTCCGCCGGGAAACGACGGGATGTCCAGGGCCTCGAACTCCGCCAGGCGGTCGCGATTGCCGACGATTCGCTCGGCGTAGAGACGACCGGCGAAGTTCGCCAGCATGACGCCATGGCCGGAAAAGCCGCCGATGGTGGTCACGCCCGGCGAGAGCGTGCGCACGAAGGGCAGTCGCTGCATGGTGATGCCGACGGAACCGCCCCAGGCGTGGGTGAGGCGGACGCCCTTCAGATGCGGATACACCTCGGCGATCTGCTTGCGGATGTGGCGGGTGATGTCGCCGGCCTCCGACGTATAGGCCTCGCGACCACCGAAGAGCAGCCGGTTGTCGACGCTTTTCCTGAAATAGCGCACGACGAAGCGCGAGTCGTCGCAGGCCTCGCCGCCCGGCAGCACGCCGGCGCTGTCCGGCAGCGGCTCGGTCGCCCCGATGAAGGAGCCGATCGGCATGACATGGGCGTCGATCGCCTTGTCGAGCCCCGGCCCGTAGGCGTTCACCGCATAGAGGATCCGCTCGGCACGGATCTCGCCGCGTGCCGTGGCCGCGACGGTCCGGCCGTTCTCGCGCCGGGTCGAGAGGATCTTCGTCTCCTCGAAGATCCTCGCGCCGCTCGCGGTCGCGACATGGGCGAGGCCGACGAGAAGTTTCAGCGGATTGACGTGGCCCGTGCCCCCGTCGCGGATGCCGCCGAAATATCGGCGCGAGCCGAGCCGTTCGGCGGTCTCGCCAGCGTCCATGAAAGCGACGCTCCGGTAGCCGTAGCGGGCCTTCAGCGCTTCGACCTGACCGCGATATTCGGGAACATAGGAGCGCTTGTGGACGACCGAGAGCTGGCCCATGCGCAGGTCGGCGTCGATGCCGTTGGCGGCGATGAACTCGAAGAGATGGGCCTTGGCCTCTTCGGCGAGATCGAACAGCGCCTTGGACCGTTCGAAGCCGTAGAGCGCCTCGACTTCCCCCGGCCAGATGCGTTGGCCGGTGCCCATCTGCCCGCCATTGCGGCCCGAAGCGCCGTCGCCGAGGCGATGCGCCTCGACCAGCGTGACGTCGACGCCGGCGCGGGCGAGATGGATGGCGGCGGAGAGGCCCGTGAAGCCGCCGCCGACGACGAGGACGTCGGTCTCGACGCGCTGGTCGAGGCGGGGATGGCGCGGGCGCTCGACCGTGTCCTGATAGTAGGAGCGGCCGGGGGCGATCGGCGAGACGTAGCTGTCCATGGCGTCGGACCTTTCGCGCGGCATCAGACCTGCAGGAGCAGGAATTCGCGCTCCCAGGGGCTGATCACCTGCATGAAGGTCTCGTGCTCGCCGCGCTTGACGCCGGCATAGGTGGCGACGAATTCCCGGCTGAACACGTCCTTGAAGTGGTCCTCCGCCTCGAAGGCCGCCACCGCTTCGAGCAGGCCGCGGGGAAGCGCGATTTCGCCGTCCTCGTTGACGGTGAGATCGGTCGGCTCGCCCGGCGCGATGGCGCCGACCATGCCGAGATAGCCGCAGGCGAGCGAGGCGGCGATGGCGAGATAGGGGTTGGCGTCGGAGGAGGGCAGGCGGTTCTCGACCCGCCGCCCGGCCGGATCGGAATTCGGCACGCGAAAAGCCGTGGTGCGGTTGTCGAAGCCCCAGGCGGTGTTGGTCGGCGCGCCCATGCCGTAGGTCAGCCGGCGATAGGAATTGACGTAGGGCGCCATCATCAGGATCGACTTCGGCACGTAATGCTGCATGCCGCCGAGGAAGTGGTGGAAGAGGTCGGAGGCCGTGCCGTCCTCGTTCGAGAAGACGTTCCGGCCGGTCGCCGTGTCGACCACCGACTGGTGGATGTGCATCGCGGAGCCCGGCTGACCCTGGATGGGCTTGGCCATGAAGGTCGCGTAGATGTCCTGGCCGAGCGCCGCCTCGCGGATTGTGCGCTTGAACATGAAGACCTGATCGGCGAGTTCCAGCGGGTTGCCGTGGCGCAGATTGATCTCGAGCTGCGCGGCCCCTTCCTCGTGGATCAGCGTGTCGATCTCGAGCCCCTGGGCGTCGGAAAAGTCGTAGATGTCGTCGATTAGCTCGTCGAACTCGTTGACGCCGCCGATGGAATAGGACTGGCCGGACTGGATCTGCCGACCGGAGCGGCCGATCGGCGGCACCAGCGGATAGTCGGGATCGACGTTCTTGGAGACGAGGTAGAATTCGATCTCCGGCGCGACCACCGGCTTCCAGCCCTTGTTCTCGTAGAGCGCCAGGACGCGCCTGAGGACGTTGCGCGGCGTATAGCCGACGGCGCTGCCCGAATGATCGACAAGATCGCAGATCACCTGGGCGGTCGGATCGTTCTCCCAGGGAACCAGCGACAACGTCGAAAGGTCCGGCACAAGCTTCAGGTCGCCGTCGTTGGGCGAATAGCGGAACTCGCCGCTCTCTTCCGGATATTCGCCGGAGATCGTGTGCATGAACAGCGCCGACGGCAGCGCCAGCGAGGTGTTGGCGGTGAACTTCTTCGCCGGCATCATCTTGCCGCGGGCGACGCCCGCGAGATCCGGCGTGATGCACTCCAGATCGTCGATGCCTCTCAGTTGCAGCCATTCGCGCGCCTCATCCATGGAGCGGACGCCGCGCTTGGATTCCAGAAAGGCGCGGGTCTCCTCCGGCGAGAGCTTCAGATGGGCGAGATCCCGCTTGACCGGCATGGGAGCGCCCTTGATCGGGCTCGCCTCGTTGCCGCCGGAGGACCGGCGCTTGGAATCGATCCGCTCCGGCGTCCTGGGGCGCGAGGAACTCGGCTTCTTGGTGCTGGACATGAATGCCTGTCTTGAGGGCCTGAGGGGCTTCTCCCAAGGATACAGGCTGGAAAGGGGTGAGGGAAGGGTGATCGGCAGGCCGAGGCGGCCGGCGCAACGCGCCGCCCGCTTCAAATCCGTCCGAATGCCCCTCCGGCGAGAAGCGCCGCGATCAGGATTCGTGCGCGTCCGGCCGGCCGAGCGTCGCAGCGCGGCGGGCATCCGCCATCATGCCGGAATGCGACGCGCCGTCGCCTTTCGGGGCGGCGTTCTGGGCGGCCTGCCAGCCGGTCATCCAGTCCGAGCGCAGATCCGAGCCGACCGGATATTCGCAGGACGACATCGGGTGATTGTTGACGAAGGCCAGTCGGCCCTGTTCGCGCGCATCGGTCGTCATGTCTCTTCTCCCTTTTGTCCGATTGACGAGTCTTTTTTCATCGAGGAAAGCTTAGAGTTGAGCAATTGCGGCCATATTCGCGATAAGCGCGAAGCGCCTGCTTTGTCGTTGCCTCTGTGTCGTTGCCTCTGTGCCTCCGTAAAAAGAATGTGGGGCCGCATTCGGGGACAATTCAACCAAATCGAGCAAATTTGATAGGAATTCATGACGATAGGCTCAAGACTGGCTTTTGGCGGGCTCGTCGGGCTCAATAATTGCAATGCGGCGACGATTTGCGAGACCGTAAATTTTCGTATCCCGGCCCCTTTGCTAAATGATTTTCCAATTGAACATTAATTTACGCAGCGTTATGATCCGGTTGTAAGCCGATGCCTATGCGCTATAGGAGTGAAAATGAAGCGAATTTTGATTTTCGTCTTCGTTGCAAGCATTTCAAGCGCTTTTTCTGCCCGCGCGGACATCACGATTGGCGTCGCCGGCCCGATGACCGGCCAGTATGCGAGCTTCGGCGAGCAGTTGAGGATCGGTGCGGAGCAGGCAGTCAAGGACATCAACGAGAAGGGCGGCGTCAACGGCGAGATGCTGAAGCTCTCGGTCGGCGACGATGCCTGCGATCCGAAGCAGGCGGTCGCCGTCGCCAACAACTTCGCTTCAGAGGGCGTCTCCTTCGTCGCCGGCCACTTCTGCTCGGGCTCGTCGATCCCGGCCAGCCAGGTCTATGCCAACGAGCAGATCGTCGAGATCTCGCCGGCCTCGACCAATCCGGCTTTCACTGATAATCGTCCTGGGCCGGGAATTTACCGAGTTGTCGGCCGCGACGACCAGCAGGGCGAGGTCGCCGGCGCCTACATCTACAAGAACTTCCCGGACGCCAAGGTCGCGATCATCAACGACAAGACGGCCTATGGTAAGGGCCTCGCCGATCAGACCCAGAAGTACTACGAGGAAGCCGGCGGCAAGCCGGTCCTGACCGAGGCCTACACGGCCGGCGAAAAGGACTACACCTCGCTCGTCACCAAGATGAAGCAGGCGGGCGTCACCCTCGTCTATATCGGCGGCTACCACACCGAAGCCGGCCTGATGGCGCGCCAGATGCGCGAGCAGGGCATGGACACGACGATCATGTCCGGCGACGCGCTGGTCACCGACGAATACTGGGCGATCACCGGCGACGCCGGCGAAGGCACCTTGATGACCTTCTCGCCCGACCCACGCAAGAACGAGGCGGCCAAGCCGGTCGTCGACGCACTCGAGGCCGAGGGCAAGACCGCCGAGGGTTACGTCCTCTACACCTACGCCGCGATCCAGGCCTGGGCCGACGCCGTCAACGAGGCCGGCTCGACCGATT
The DNA here is from genome assembly GCF_021390325.1 of Jiella avicenniae. GTDB lineage: Bacteria > Pseudomonadota > Alphaproteobacteria > Rhizobiales > Rhizobiaceae > Jiella > Jiella avicenniae. The sequence goes on from NZ_JAJUWU010000010.1 coordinate 58,482, forward strand.
TCGACCCGGTCGTCAAGGCGCTCGACGAAGGCACCTTCGACACCGTGATCGGCGACCTCTCCTTCGACGACAAGGGCGACGTCACGCTGCCCGGCTACGTCGTCTACGAGTGGAAGGACGGCAAGTACGACTACGTGAACATGTCGGACCCGCAATTTTGTTGCCCGGACGACTGTCTCGACAACGGCGCTTGCCGATAGGAGGGGGTGTGTGAATACAAATTCCGACCTGAAAAGTATCAGAAAGGGAGGGTTCATAAAAAAGGAAAAATCTTGGATTCACATTATAATAAATAACAAAGAAATAATACAAACCACAATTTCGACCATAGGCATTATTGTTGTAATATTAGGGGCAATATCGACCGCAAATCGTTTTACAATTTCAAACTATATAGAATTCATCGAAAAAAATCTGAAAGAAGAAATCTCAAGAGAATTGATTAGAACAGATTTTCGGAGAAGATTGCTGTTGGGGACCATAAATCGCAAGGAGACGCTAGATTTTCTAGAGAAAAATGTCTCACCAATTTCAAATATTGGAAAAAGAAAAAAAGATATCCATAACAACACACCAGAAATACTATTTTTGGAGGAGAACAAAGATATATTCAACAATATTATAGAGACATCGTCATCTTTCACGATGCTTTCAAAATGTATGGAAATGGGTGGATGTAGGGATGTGTCGTATTGCAGCTTATATGAATATCGATACCGCTCTTTTATGAATAACTACTCTCAAATGATTATAAAGGTTTCTAAAGAATATTACATGAAGCCTATTGAGGCATCTTATTTGATGTCGTATTGCAATATAGAAAATAAATGGGGTATATATTAAATTAATAAAAAAATTTTGTTTTAATTTTTTGTTCCGATAATTGGTTTATTTAGAAATATGTAGATAGTCGCAATTCTATGTGGAGGTGTGCAAAAACAATATTCGACGGGCGGCAAAGTCAGCCGACCTCGTAATTTTTTTATCAGCGACGAAGCCTTAAGAAGGCGGAGCAGGTCGTGTCCCAATTCACGGCGTCTGATCTACCGAAGGAAGCTCGCGAACCGCTCCACGTCCGCTTCCGGCGTCGACCAGCTGGTGACGAGGCGGACGAGCGTTTCGCCCTCGGCGACGAGATCCGGCATCGAATGGGGCGGATTCCATTCGTAGAAGACGGCGCCCGCCGCCTGCATCCGTGTCGCCAGATCCTTCGGCAGGATGGCGAAGACCTCGTTGCTGCGGGTCGGCCAGGCCTCGCGCGCCGCGTTGGACGCGGAAAGCGCTGCGCGCAGGCGGTCGGCCATCCGGTTGGCGTGGCCGGCCATGTCGAGCCACAGGCCGGCCTCGAAATAGGCCATGAATTGCGCCGCGACGAAGCGCGTCTTGGAAAAGAGCTGCGCGCCGCGCTTGCGGATGTAGGGAAACTGGGTCGCCTTTTCGGGATCGAAGACGACGATCGCCTCGGCGCACCAGCAGCCGTTCTTGGTGGCGCCGAAGGAGAGGATGTCGACGCCGAGTTTCCACGTCATTTCGGCCGGCGAGAGCCCGGTCGCGACGAGGCCGTTGGCAAAGCGTGCCCCGTCCATGTGCAGCGTCAGGCCGCGCTCGTGGGCGATGCCGGCGATCACTTCGATCTCGTCCGCGCCGTAGAGCGTACCGGCCTCGCCCGGCTGCGAGATCGAGACCGCCATCGGCTGTCCGGCATGGACGTGCCCCGGCTTGAAGCGGGCGATCTCGCGCCTGAGGTTCGCCGGGTCGATCAGGCCGTTCGGCCCGTCGACCGGGGCCATGCGGGCGCCATGGGTGAAGAATTCCGGCGCGCCGCACTCGTCCTCGACGACATGCGCCTCGCGATGGCAGAGGACGACGCCGCCCGGCCGGTTGACCGAGGCGAGCGCCAGCGAGTTCGCCGCCGTTCCGGTGCCGACGAAGAACACCGCCACCTCGCGCTCGAAGATCTCGTCGAAGCGCTTTTCGACCGCCTTGTCGAGGTCGCTGGTGCCGTAGGCGCTGGCCATGCCTTCGCCGTGGCGGGCGAGGGCTTCGTTGATGGCGGGGTGGGCGCCGGACCAGTTGTCGGATGCGAAGATCATGGGCGAGGCGTATATTGCGTCGCGAAAAAGCGCAAGACGACGGCTCTAGCGCTGCTCGGGCCATCCCGTTCAGGGCTTCGATCGGGCCTGGAGGCCGGCGCCCCGTGAGCCGCATCGTCCCGAATTCATGGCGGAGCCGCCGGCGGGCGGCGGCTCCGCCATGGCTCATTTGGCGATCTTCTCGCATTCCTGCATGGTGGCGGAGGCGGTCGCCTCCATCATCATCGTCTTGCCGTCCTCGCCGGTCATGAACAGCATGCAGTGCTCGACCGGCTTGCCGTGCTTCATCATGTTGGCCATCATCGCGTCGTCCGACGATGACGTCGTGCCCATGTGGCCGTCCGGCATGACGGCCATGACCTGGCCCGACTTCATCATCGTCATCATGTCGCCTTCCATCGCCATGGCGTCGGACTTCATGCCGTCGGGCGACATGGAATCCGAGTGCATCGCGTCCGAAGACATCGAATCCGAGGACATCGCATCGGATTTCATCGTGTCGGATTTCATGGTGTCCTGGGCGAAAGCGGGAGCGGACAGCGCCGTCGCGGCGAGGGCGGCGAGAATGAACTTGCGCATGGTTGGTTCTCCGTTGCGAACGCGCAAATCGGCGTTCGCGACGGGCTTCGCGGCGCGCGAGCCGGCCGTTACCGGACCTGCGCGGCGGGACGATGAATTCCCCGTGAGGACGCCCGATCGCCGGGCGGGGAGGCCGTCGAAGCGACCTCAGTATTTGCTCAACTCCCACCGGGCGACCTGGCGACGATGGACCGCGTCCGGCCCGTCGACGAGGCGGAGCGTCCTCACATGGGTCCACATCCGCGCGAGCGGCGTGTCCTGCGAAATGCCGGTCGCCCCATGCAGCTGGATCGCCTGATCGACCACGTCGATGGCGACGCTCGGGGCGACGACCTTGATCGCCGAGATCCATGGCGCCGCGGCCTTGGGATCGCCCTGGTCCATCATCCAGGCGGCCTTCAGGCACAGGAGGCGTGCCATCTCGATGTCCATCCGGGCCTTGGCGACGACGTCGTAGTTCTCGCCGAGTTCGGCCAGCTTCTTGCCGAAGGCCTCGCGGGAAAGCGCCCGCCGGCAGAAGATCTCCAGGGCGAGTTCCGCCTGGCCGATGGCCCGCATGCAATGATGGATGCGCCCCGGCCCGAGGCGCCCCTGGGCAACCTCGAATCCGCGGCCCTCGCCGAGAATCATCGCCGATTTCGGCACCCGGACGCCGGTAAAGCGGATGTGCATGTGGCCGTGCGGCGCGTCGTCGTCGCCGAAGACCTGCATGGCGCGCAGCACTTCGATCCCCGGCGTGTCGGCGGGAACGAGCAGCATGGAATGGCGACCATGCTTGGGACGGTCGTCGCCCCCGGTGCGCGCCATGACGATGTAGACGGCGCAGCGCGGATCGCCGGCGCCGGACGCCCACCATTTCTCGCCGTCGAGCACGTAGTCGTCGCCGTCGGCGACGCAGCGTATGGAAATGTTGGTCGCGTCGGAGGAGGCGACGCCGGGCTCGGTCATCAGATAGGCCGAGCGGATTTCGCCCTCGAGCAGGCGCGGCAGCCAGGGCGCCTTCTGCTCCTCGGTGCAGAAGCGCTCCAGCACCTCCATGTTGCCGGTGTCGGGCGCCGAGCAGTTGAAGGTCTCGGCGCCGAGATGCGCCTTGCCCATCTCCTCGGCGAGATAGGCATATTCGACCGTCGAAAGGCCGTAGCCGCGCGCCGAGGCGGTGAGCCAGAAGTTCCACAGGCCGCGGCTCTTCGCCGCCGCCTTCAGACCTTCCAGGATGTCGCGCTGGCGCTGCGTGTAGACGAAGCGGCCGTCCTTCGGCACCTCGGCGAGGAATTCCTCGCTCGCGGCAGCGATCTCGTCGCGCACCATGTCGCGGACCGCGGCGTGAATTGGCTTCAGCCGCTCCGAAAGGCCGAGATCCATTGCCTGTGGCGAAACCGTCATCGTGAAAACTCCTCCCTCAGCGTCGTGTCGGACGCTCCGATCCCCCGAAGCGCGAAATAGGCCAACTGCCGGGCGATCAAACCGCGTCGGTCGGCAAGTTCGGCAATCGTGTCGTGCGGCCAGAGGATCGGCGCGTCGAGCGCCGTCACGAAGATCCGGCCAAGCATGGCCGTGTCGCGGCCGGTCGGCAGGTCGCGCTCCTCGACCGCCTCGGCGATCAGCCGGGTGAAGATCGCGTCGTAGCGTCGGCGCCTCTCGGCAATGCCGGCGATCGCCTCGGCCTCGCCGGCACCGAGGGTGGCGATGGCCATGCCGGACGTCGCCCCCGCCAGCGTGCGATGCAGGGCGATGTCGGCCAGCACCGCGGCGGAATGGACGTTCGCGGCTTCGGTCAGACGGGCGATCGCCCGTTCGCGGCGGCCGGCGATCTCGTCGGTGCGGGCGGCAAGGCGCGCGAGGCCGTCTTCGCACAGATCGGCCAGAAGCTCGCCCTTCGAGCGATAGCGATGATAGACGAGGCCCTTGGTGGCTCCGAGGCTTTTCGCCACCTCGTCGATCGAGGCGGCGGCATAGCCGCGGGCCGCGAAGATCTCGGCCGCCGCCGCAAGGATGCGGCGGCGCAACGCCGCGTCCTCGCCGCCGCGGATCGCGGCGAAGTCCCGCTCCCGCCGCGGCGGTCGCCGGCGGGGCCGGTCCTGGTCTCGTCTCTCGCGCTCCGGCATCGACCGATCCTCGACGGCGCCGCCCGTTGCGTCGGGCGGCGTCGTCGAGGATGGGACATGCAACTTCGCGCGGTGTCAAACGAGCGATCGGGGCGAAAGCCGGGCGCCGGCGCCTTGGGCTGCGGCCCACCGGCCCTAGATGCCGGACGAACGCCAGCAAGGAAGGCTGTCCGCATGGCCGATCCCATCCTCGAACGACTGTTCTCGCTTCGCGGCAAGACCGCCCTCGTCACCGGCGGGGCGACCGGCATCGGCCGGATGATCGCGACGGCGCTCGTCGCTGCCGGCGCGACCGTCCACATCGCCTCGCGCAAGCTCGAAGCCTGCGAGGCGGCGGCGGAGGAAATCGGCGCCGAGGGTCATCCGGGCACGGTCATGGCGCTTTCCGGCGACGTCTCCAGCGAGGAGGGCGTCGCCGCGTTGGCGAAGGCGATCGGCGAGCGGACGGACAGGCTGGACGTTCTCGTCAACAATGCCGGCGTCTCCTGGGGCGCGCCGCTCGGCGAGTTTCCCTATTCGGCCTGGAACAGGGTGCTGTCGGTCAACGTGGTCGGGCTGTTCTTGCTCACCCAGGCGCTGCTGCCGCTGCTCGAAGCCTCGGCCAGCGACGACGATCCGGCCCGCATCGTCAATCTCGGCTCGGTGATGGGCGCCCAGCCGCTGGCGGAAAACGTCTATTCCTACGCCGCCTCCAAGGCGGCGGTGCATCATCTCACCCGGTCGCTGGCGAAGGAACTCGCCGCGCGCCGCATCACCGTGAACGCCTTCGCGCCCGGGCCCTTCCAGTCGAAGATGACCGCCTTCGCCACCGGCACCGACGAAAAGGCCGAGAAGGTCGGCCGCGGCGTTCCTCTCGGCCGGATCGGCCTTCCGGACGACATCGCCGGTGCGACCCTGTTCCTTTGCGGACGGGCCGGCGCATATATCACCGGTGCCATCCTGCCCATCGACGGCGGCATCGGCACGATGACGGGACCGGAGCTGTTCGGGGAAGATTGATGGCATTGAATTCGGTGGCCGAAACGGAGGCGCTGATCGCCGAGCGGATGGTGCCGCTCGCGCGGTATCGGGAGCTGCTGGAGGCGGAGCCCTCGTTCTCGCCGTGGCTCACCGTCGACCAGACGATGATCGACCGGTTCGCCGTCGCCACCCACGACCATCAGTTCATCCATGTCGATCCGGAGCGCGCACGGGCCGAGACGCCCTTCGGCGGGACGATCGCCCACGGTTTCCTGACGCTCTCGCTGCTTTCGACCCTCGCCTACGAGGCGATTCCCGGCGTCGAGGGCATGCGCATGGGAATGAACTACGGCTTCGACAGGATCCGTTTCCTGAACCCGGTGAAGGCGGGATCGAGGGTTCGCGGCCGCTTCCGGATGGTCGGCCTCACCGAGCGCGCCGTCAGCCTGCAGACCACGTGGGACGCCGCCGTTGAGATCGAAGGGGCCGTGAAGCCGGCGCTGACGGCCGAGTGGATCACCCTGACTGTGATCACGCCGCCGGGAGACTGATCACGAGTCCGGCAAAGCCGAGGATTGCCGGGCGGGACGGCGTCTGAGCAGGGAGAAGGGCGATCATGGCTGACAGCGAAGCGGATCCGATCGATCAGGACGCGCTCGCCGCCTATCTGGAGGGCGCGATCGACGGCTTTGCCGGCCTCGAAAAGATCGTGAAATTCCAGTCCGGCCAGTCGAACCCGACCTATCGGCTGGACGCCGAGAGCGGCACCTACGTGCTCAGGGCGAAGCCGCCGGGCAAGCTCTTGAAATCCGCCCATCAGGTGGATCGCGAGTTCCGCGTGATGGCGGCGCTCGCCGGCTCCGACGTGCCGGTTCCGGCGATGCTGCACCTCGCCGGCGACGAGGAGTCGCCGATCGGTCGGGCCTTCTTCGTCATGGAGCACGTCGACGGCCGGATCTTCTGGGATCCTGCACTGCCGGAGGCCGAGGATCCTGCGGAGCGGGCCGCGATCTTCGACGCCATGAACGGAACCCTCGCCGCGATCCATTCCGTCGATCTCGAGCGGGCCGGTCTCGCCGATTTCGGCCGTCCCGGCAATTATTTCTACCGGCAACTGTCGCGTTGGAGCGAACAGTGGCGTCAGTCGAAGATCGACGACATTCCCGAGATGGACCGGCTGATCGACTGGCTGGAGGACAATCTGCCCGCCGACGACGGCGTCACCACCCTCGTCCATGGCGACTATCGCCTCGACAATCTGATCTTCGCCAGGGACCGGCCCGAAATCCTCGCCGTTCTCGACTGGGAGCTTTCCACCCTCGGCCACCCGCTCGCCGATCTCGCCTATCAGTGCATGCAGTGGCGCCTGCCCAATCGCGGCACCTTCAAGGGTCTCGGCGGCGTCGACCGGGCCGAGCGGGGCATTCCGAGCGAGGCGGACTACGTCGCACGCTACTGCGAGCGCCGCGGTCTCGACGGGGTCGACGACTGGACCTTCTACCTCGCCTTCTCCTTCTTCCGCCTCGCGGCGATTCTGCAGGGGGTCTACAAGCGCTACGCCGACGGCAATGCGTCGAACCCCGAAAAGGCACAGGTCTACGGCCGCAACGTGCCGGTGCTGGCGAAGCTGGCGCTGGAGGCGATCGAGCCTGCGTGACGGGCCGTTGCATGTCGGGGCGGCGCCGGGTCGCCGCGGCGCCAGCCGCGGCGTGATCAACTGCGGAATTCTTGTGCATTTGCGCGCGAATTGCACAGAGTTTCATCGCAGTGCCGACTTTCAACGCATCCCTTCGTCCCCCGTTCGCGCAAGGGTCGCGGCGTCATCCTCGCTCCACGGCGCCAATAGCACCCTTTCGGGCGAAGTTGCCGCTCTGACCTCCCGTCGAGTCAAGTCTGGCACGGGCTTTGCTCATTGACCTCCCCGAGGCCGGAGAACGGCCCGTGCGACGACTGGAGGTCATGATGAAATCAGCCATGAGATGGATGCAGAAGACGGCCGCGGCGGCGACGATCGCCGCGTTCGGCGTCACCGGAAGCTACGCCCAGGCGCCGACGGGCGAGCCGATCAAGGTCGGCATCCTCCATTCGCTGTCCGGCACGATGGCGATCTCCGAGACGACCCTCAAGGACGCCATGCTGATGCTCATCGACGAGCAGAACAAGAAGGGCGGCGTGCTCGGCCGGCCCTTGGAAGCGGTGGTCGTCGACCCGGCTTCCGACTGGCCGCTCTTTGCCGAAAAGGCTCGTGAGCTGATCAGCCAGAACGACGTCGCGGCGGTCTTCGGCTGCTGGACCTCGGTGTCGCGCAAGTCCGTGCTGCCGGTGTTCAAGGAGCTGAACTCGATCCTCTTCTATCCCGTCCAGTACGAGGGCGAGGAGTCCGAGCGGAACGTCTTCTACACCGGCGCCGCCCCGAACCAGCAGGCGATCCCGGCGGTCGACTATCTGATGGACGAAGGCGTGAAGCGCTGGGTGCTGGAAGGCACCGACTACGTCTATCCGCGCACCACCAACAAGATCCTCGAGCAGTATCTCAAGGACAAGGGCGTCGCCGCCGAGGACATCATCGTCAACTATACGCCCTTCGGCTTCTCCGACTGGCAAACGGAAGTCTCGCGCATCAAGGAATTCGGTTCGGCCGGCAAGAAGACCGCCGTCGTCTCCACCGTCAACGGCGACGCCAACGTTCCCTTCTACAAGGAACTCGCCAATCAGGGCGTCGCGGCGACCGACATTCCCGTGGTCGCCTTCTCGGTCGGCGAGGAAGAACTCGCCGGCATCGACACCGGCCCGCTGGTCGGCCATCTCGCCGCCTGGAACTATTTCCAGTCCGTCGACACGCCGGAGAACGAGGAGTTCATCGCCAAGTGGCATGAATTCATCGGCAATGACGAGCGCGTCACCAACGACCCGATGGAGGCCCATTACATCGGCTTCAACATGTGGGTGAAGGCGGTCGAGAAGGCCGGCACCACCGATGCCGACGCCGTGATCGACGCCCTGCCGGGCATCGAGCAGGCCAACCTCACGGGCGGCACCTCGAAGATGCTGCCGAACCATCACATCACCAAGCCGGTGCTGATCGGCGAGATCAACGACGAGGGCCAGTTCGACGTCGTCTCCGAGACCGACGATCTCGTGCCGGGCGACGCCTGGTCCGACTTCCTGCCGGAATCGAAGAAGCTCGAGGCCGACTGGGTCGACCTGAAATGCGGCAACTACGACACCGAGGCGAAGAAGTGCCTCGGCGACGCCGCGACGTCCAACTGAGACGCGCCGCGAGCGCGATCCGGAGAGCTCTGGCACCGGGCTCTCCGCAAGGATCGTGCTCCGGCACCCGGTGGGGCGGATTGCGGTTTTCTCCCGCCGCAGTCCGCCGCAGCCAGGGCGTATCGAACGCTGCGCTCGCAAAGCATCAAGCCTGCCTCCCGAGCAGCGACGGCGGGGTGGCCCTCGGCCGCTCCGCCCTTCCCATTCATTGCCTGTGGCCGGACGTTTCGCGGCCGCGAAGGATCGTGTGAGACGACATGAACCGAGCGATACCGTGGCTGCTCCTCAGTCTTGCCGTGTTGCTGTTCGGCCCCGGTCCGGCGGCGGCACAGCAGGCGGAGGCGGATCCCGCCGCCATCGTTCAGAAGTTCGGCGGCAAGCAGAGCTTCGACGCGACCGAGGCGGTCATCGCCGAACTCGCCGCCACCGGCGACGAGCGCGTCGCCCGGGCGCTGAGGGCGCTGCGTGACGGCGATCTCTACTGGCGGGAGAGCGACGAGGCGGTCTTCGTCGCGACCCGCAAGGGGGGCGACTACGAGATCTTCGATCCGATCACCGGCGCAAGCGCAGGCACCGTGCCGAGCGGCGATCTCCAGAAGGTCCGGGTGAAGAATTCGATCCGCAATGCCGTGACCGGGGCCCTCGGCACCTTGACGCTCCGGGCCGACAACCCGGCCCAGCGCATGCGCGCCGCCAGCACGCTCTTCTCCGAGGCCGATCCCGAGATGATCGGACCGCTCGATGCCGCCATCGCGGCGGAGGAGGACGCGGCGGTCAAGGCCCGCATGGAGGAAGCCCGCGCCAGCGCCGTTCTCGCCTCGGATCTTCCGGCCGAGGACAAGGCGGCGGCGGCGAAGGTTCTGGCCGGTCGCGCCGACCGGGAATCCCTGACCATGCTCATCCGTTTCGCCGGTGCGACCGACGATCCGGTGGCCAGGCAGGCGGCCGAGGCGGCGATCGTCGCCATCCAGAACAACATCGCCTTCTGGAACCAGATGCAGAACGTCTGGTACGGCCTGTCGCTGGGTTCCGTGCTGCTTCTGGCGGCGATCGGGCTGGCGATCACCTTCGGCGTCATGGGGGTCATCAACATGGCCCATGGCGAAATGGTGATGCTCGGCGCCTACACGACCTTCGTCGTCCAGGAATTCATCCGCAACAACGCGCCGGGACTGTTCGAATGGTCGCTGGCGATCGCCCTGCCGCTGGCGTTCCTCGTGTCGGGCGCCGTCGGTCTCGTCATGGAACGCGGGCTGATCCGCTTTCTCTACGGCCGGCCGCTGGAGACGCTGCTCGCGACCTTCGGCGTTTCGCTGATCCTGCAGCAGGCGGTGCGCACCATCTTCGGCCCCTCCAATCGGCAGGTCGGCAATCCGGACTGGATGTCCGGCGCCTTCGACGTCGGGCTGATGTCGGTGACCTGGAACCGGCTGTGGATCATCGTCTTCGCGCTGGTCGTCTTCCTGGCGCTGCTCGCCGTCCTCAACCGGACGCCGCTCGGCCTGCAGATGCGCGCCGTCACCCAGAACCGCCGCATGGCGGCGGCGATGGGCATCCGGACGCCCTGGGTCGACGCCATGACGTTTGCGCTCGGCTCCGGCATCGCCGGCATCGCCGGGGTGGCCCTCAGCCAGATCGACAACGTCTCGCCCAACCTCGGGCAGAGCTACATCATCGACTCCTTCCTTGTCGTGGTCTTCGGCGGTGTCGGCAATCTCTGGGGCACGCTGGTCGGGGCGATGTCGCTCGGGGTCGTCAACAAGTTCCTCGAGCCCTATGCCGGGGCGGTGCTCGGCAAGATCGTCGTCCTCGTCCTCATCATCCTGTTCATCCAGAAGCGCCCCCGGGGCCTCTTCGCCCAGAAGGGGAGGTTCGTCGACGCATGATCGGCCTGTTTTCGAGTTCACTTCCGATCGGCCGCCGCGGCGGAAACTGGCTGATCTCCCCCCTTGAGGGGGAGATGGGCGGCAGCCCAGAGGGGGGTATACCACGCGCAGGCGTTTCCCCATTCGAGAACCAAGGCGCACGCCGCACCCCCCTCTGCCTTGCCAGGCATCTCCCCCTCAAGGGGGGAGATCAGGCCAATCGCAGAACTCGGCGTCCTGCCGTTTCGCCTTGGTGGACGGAGGCCGCGCGATGATCCTCGCCCGCTTCCTCGGCCCCCGCGTCTGGATCCTGGTTGCGGTTATCCTCGCGGCCGCAGTCCTCGTTCCGATGGCCAATCTCGGCCTTCCGCGGGACCATCCACTGCATGTCCCGTCCTATGCCGTGCAGCTCTGGGGTCGCTTTGTCTGCTATGCGCTCCTCGCGCTCGCACTTGATCTCGTCTGGGGCTATGTCGGCATCCTGTCGCTCGGCCACGGCGCCTTTTTCGCGCTGGGCGGCTATGCCATGGGAATGTATCTGATGCGCCAGATCGGCGCGCGGGGCGGTTACGGCAATCCTGTCCTGCCGGATTTCATGGTCTCCCTGAACTGGAAGGAACTCCCCTGGTACTGGTATGGCTTCGACCAGTTCTGGTTCGCCTGTCTGATGGTCGTTTTGGTCCCGGGCCTGCTCGCCTTCGTCTTCGGCTTCTTCGCCTTCCGGTCGCGGGTCACCGGCGTCTATCTCTCGATCATCACCCAGGCGATGACCTATGCGCTGCTCCTCGCCTTCTTCCGAAACGACATGGGCTTTGGCGGCAATAACGGTCTGACCGACTTCAAGGACATTCTCGGCTTTCCGATCCAGGCTGTATCGACGCGCGCGGCGCTGTTCGCGGCAAGCTGCGTCGCCCTCGCGATCGGCGTGCTTCTGGTTGGCTGGATTACCCGGTCGAAGCTCGGCAAGCTGATGATCGCGGTTCGCGACGCCGAAAGCCGCACCCGCTTCATCGGCTGGCGACCGGAATATGTGAAGCTCTTTGCCTTTACCGTTTCGGGTGTGATGGCCGGTGTCGCCGGCGCGCTTTACGTGCCGCAGGTCGGTATCATCAATCCGGGCGAGTTCTCGCCGCTGAACTCGATCGAAGTGGTGATCTGGGCGGCGGTCGGGGGGCGCGGCACGCTGATCGGCCCCGTCCTCGGCGCGCTGCTCGTCAATTACGGCAAGACCATCTTCACCACGGTATGGCCCGAAACCTGGCTGTTCCTGCTGGGTGGTCTGTTCGTCTTCGTCACGCTGCTCCTTCCCCGCGGCATCGTCGGCACCATCGATCACGGCTTCGACGCCTTCCGGGCGACCCGCCGGGCGCGCGACGCCGAAAAGGGCGAGGCGGCAGGCGCCGTCCCCAATCCGGCGGAGTAGGCGAGGATGGTCGAGACGAAAGTGGCAGGCAAGGTCGCGGGCGACGTGCACACACTGACGACGCCGCAGGGGAGCGGTCCTGGAAAACCGGTCCGGAATGCGGCGGAAGCGGCCGGCCCGCGGCCGGTCGAGGAACGATCGCGTGGGCCCGGCGAACGCGCCGTGGTCGAACCGGGGCCCGCCGGCCCGCAGGCCGAAAGCAGCCATCGCGAGCCAGACGTCTCGCCGCATCCCTACGCCGCGCTGATGCGCGAGCGGCGTCTCGCCGCGGAAGCGGAGGGCAGGGCCCGGCGCGACACGCTGCTTTATCTGAGCGGCGTCACCAAGAGCTTCGACGGCTTCAAGGCGATCAACAACCTCTCGCTGGTGATCGAGAAGGGCGAGATGCGGGCGATCATCGGCCCGAACGGCGCCGGCAAGACGACGATGATGGACATCATCACCGGCAAGACGCGGCCGGACAGGGGCGAGGTCTTCTTCAACGGCGACGTCGATCTCACCCATCACGACGAGGCGGCGATCGCCTCGATGGGCATCGGCCGCAAGTTCCAGAAGCCGACCGTCTTCGAGAGCCACACGGTGGAAGACAACATCCGGCTGTCGCTGTCGGGCCCCCGCTCCGTCCTCGAAGCGCTGGTCCACCGCAAGGACGAGGCCGAGCGCGAGCGGATCGAGGCGATCCTCGAAACGACGCGGCTGACCGACAAGCGGAAGACCTTCGCCGCCAACCTCTCGCACGGCCAGAAACAGTGGCTCGAAATCGGCATGCTGCTCGCCCAGGACCCGGAGCTGCTTCTCGTCGACGAGCCGGTCGCCGGCATGACCGACGCCGAGACCGAGGAGACCGCCCGGCTCCTGCGCGAGATCGCCGCGACCCGCTCGGTCGTCGTCGTCGAGCACGACATGAGCTTCGTGCGGGCGCTCGGCGTGAAGGTCACCTGTCTGCACGAGGGCTCGGTGCTGTCCGAGGGCTCGCTCGACAAGGTATCGAACGACCCGAAGGTGATCGAGGTGTATCTCGGACGATGACGCTTGCTCCTACCACGATGCCGGATGGGCGCCTTCGCCACAGCTTCGTCATCCCGGCCTCGAGCCGGGATCCATGCCTCGGCGTGTCGCGCATCAAATTCGGTTCCGGAGTGGTCGCGGCCGGGACTTGGAATGGATCCCGGCTCGAGGCCGGGATGACGACCGGCGAGGCATCGCGTGACCCGAGGTCGAAAACCGGCGGCACTGCGGAAGGACCGACCCCATGCTGACCGTCTCCAACGTCGATCTCTACTACGGCGCCGCCCAGGCGCTCCGGAACGTCTCGATCGGCGCCAAAAGCGGCGAGATCACCTGCGTCCTCGGGCGGAACGGCGTCGGCAAGACCTCGCTGCTGCGCGCCGTCGTCGGCCAGCAGCCGATCCGCCGCGGCGAGATCGCCGTCGACGGCGAGGTCATGGGGCGCGAGGCGCCCTATGCGCGGGCGCGCCGTGGCATCGGCTTCGTGCCGCAGGGCCGCGAGATCTTTCCGCTTCTGACGGTGAAGGAGAACCTCCAGACCGGCTATGCGCCGCTGAAGGCCTCCGACCGGCAGATCCCAGATCACGTCTTCGAACTCTTTCCCGTCCTCAAGGGCATGCTCTCGCGCCGCGGCGGCGACCTCTCCGGCGGCCAGCAGCAGCAGCTGGCGATCGGCCGGGCGCTGGTCACCCGCCCGCGGCTGCTGGTCCTGGACGAGCCGACTGAGGGCATCCAGCCCTCGATCATCAAGGACATCGGCCGGGCGATCCGCTTCCTCAAGGACAATTCCGGCATCGCCATCCTGCTCGTCGAACAGTATCTCGATTTTTGCCGCGAACTCGCCGACAGGGTCTATGTCATGGATCGCGGCGAGATCGTCTTCGAAGGCCCCGCCGAGGGCCTCGACGACCCGGAGGTGCGCAAGCACCTGACGGTCTGATCCGCCGGTTGCCAGGCCGGCTTTCGCGGCTCCCGCCGACGGTCCGGCGTCGTCGAAAAGCACGGCGCCGCTGCGCCATCGCCGGCTCGCGGCCGGGCGCGGCCCGGCGCATTTTGCCCGCGTCGCTTCTGCTGCCGGCAACTTACTTCCTCTTCGAAACTTGCCTTTCGGACTTGTTCGGCTAGCATTCCATCAGAACGGGATGCGATGCGGCGCCGGCCATGGGAGTGGTGGAGCCGCTGGCTCGAAGACGTCGAAAAGACGCACCGGCATGTCGCATCGACGACGACGATGGGAGGAAGTCGGATGAAATTCCGCAACATGGCCGCTGCCGTGGCCGCAATCGCGCTGATCTCCGGTGGGGCCGCCCGGGCCGAGGAACTGGCGCTCGTCGCCGGCTCGATCGGCAAGGACATCTCCGAACTCAGGATGCAGCTCGACGAGTTCCAGAAGGAGACGGGCCATACCGTCAAGCTCGTCGAAATGCCGGCGTCGACGACAGACCAGTTCGGCCAGTATCGGCTCTGGCTGTCGGCCGGCAATCAGGACGTCGACGTCTATCGTACCGACGTCATCTGGGCGCCGCAGCTCGCCGCGAGCTTCGTCGACCTCACCGAGGCGATGAAGGACGAGATCCCCAAGCACAACCCGTCGATCATCCAGTCCCAGACGGTGGACGGCAAGCTCGTCGCCTTCCCGATGTATACCGACGCGCCGGCGCTCTATTATCGCACCGACCTTCTGGAGAAATACGGCAAGGAGCCGCCGAAGACCTGGGCCGAGTTGACCGAGACGGCGAAGGAAATCCAGGACAAGGAGCGCGAGGCCGGCAATTCCCAGTTGAACGGCTTCGTCTTCCAGGGCGCGCCCTATGAGGGCCTCACCTGCGACGGGCTCGAATGGGTGGCCTCCAACGGCGGCGGCCAGATCGTTTCGCCGGAAGGCGAGATCACCATCAACAACGAGAAAGCCGCCGCGGCCATCGACATGGCCAAGGGCTGGGTCGGAACGATCGCGCCGGAAGGCGTCCTGTCCTACAAGGAGGAGGAGGCCCGCGGCGTCTGGCAGACGGGCAACGCCGTTTTCATGCGCAACTGGCCCTATGCCTATGCCCTCTCGGCGGGCGAGGACTCCGCCGTCAAGGGCAAGTTCGACGTCGTGCCGCTGCCGGCGGGCGAGGGCGGCAAGTCCGCCGCCTGCCTCGGCGGGTGGAATCTCGCCGTATCGAAATATTCCCAGCACCAGGACGCGGCGATCGAACTCGTCAAGTTCCTCGGCTCGGAGAAGGCCCAGAAACAGCGGGCGATGAATTCCTCGCGTCTGCCGACCATTCCCGCGCTCTACGACGACAAGGAGATCGCCGAGGCGCAGCCGATCGTCGCCTCCTGGGGCGAGGTCGTCGAAAACGCCGTGCCGCGGCCGTCCGCGGCGACGAAGAAGCAGTACAACGAGGTCTCCAAGGAGTTCTGGACCGCCGTCAACGAGACTTTGTCCGGGCGCGGCACGGCCGCCGACAATCTCGACCAGTTGGAAAAGCGACTGCGCCGGCTGAAGCGCAGCGCTTGGGAGTGATCCCCGCCTGAGGCTGCGGGGGCTCGCGAGAGGTCCCGCGCCTCGCCACTTGGCCTCGGCAGCCGCAGGGCGTTCGGCCGACGGCGCATGGAACGACCGCGACGGGCTCGAGACCGGAGACGGCCGACAGGGCGGGCGCGATCGCGGCATCCGACGGGGAGGAGATCATGGCCGACGTTCAGGCGGGCGTGCCGCCGACAGAAAAGTCTCTCGAAACCGAGCGGGCAGGGGCCCGACCGCGCTCCGATCTTTCCCGGCAGAGGCTTCGGTCCGCCTGGATGTTCCTCGCGCCGATGCTTCTGGTGCTCGCCCTGGTGGCCGGCTGGCCACTGTTGAAGACCATCTGGTTCTCGCTCACCAATGCCAGCCTCTCCGATCTGGAAGGTGCCGAGTTCGTCGGGCTCCGCAACTATTACGAATATGTCGACTACGGCGACGGGGAGGGCGAATATTTCGGCCTGCTGTTCGACCCGCAGTGGTGGAACGCCGTCTACAACACCGTCTATTATTCGGTGATCTCCGTGGTGATCGAGACGGTGCTCGGGCTCGTCTTCGCCCTCGTCCTCAATGCCGAGTTCAAGGGCCGCGCCTTCGTCCGGGCCGCCGTCCTGATCCCCTGGGCGATCCCGACCATCGTCTCGGCCAAGATGTGGGCCTGGATGATGAACGACCAGTTCGGCATCCTCAACGACATGCTGATGGCGATCGGCATCATCTCCACCCCCGTCGCCTGGACGGCCAGCCCCGACACGGCGATGTGGGCGGTGATCATCGTCGACGTGTGGAAGACGACGCCCTTCATGGCGCTCCTGATCCTCGCCGGTCTGCAGATGGTGCCGGGCGACGTCTACGAGGCGGCGAAGATCGACGGCATTCATCCGGTCAAGGTGTTCTGGAAGGTGACGCTGCCGCTGATCCGCCCGGCGATCCTCGTCGCGGTGATCTTTCGCGCCCTCGACGCGCTGCGGGTGTTCGACCTCATCTACGTGCTGACGCCCAACAACACCCAGACGAAGTCGATGTCGGTCTTCGCCCAGGAAAATCTCTTCCAGTTCGACAAATTCGCCTATGGCTCGGCAGCCTCGACGCTGCTGTTCCTGGTGATCGCCTTCATCACCTTGTTCTACATCAAGATCGCCCGGCTCGATCTCGGCGGCAGGGGGAAGTGAGATGCCTTACGCGGTCAAGCGCACAGGCTTTTATGCCCTCGTCGTGTTCATCGTCCTGTTCTCGGTCTTTCCGTTCTACTACGCCATCCTCACCAGCCTGAAATCCGGCACGGCGCTGTTCCGGGTGAACTATCTGCCGGTCGACTTCTCGCTGGCGAATTACGAGGGGGTCCTCACCAACGGCGTCTTCCCGACGAACATCCTCAATTCGGTGATCCTCGCCGTGGTGGTCGTGGCGATCTCGCTGTTTCTGGCGGTGACGGCGGCCTATGCCCTGTCGCGCATCAACTTCGCCGGACGGGGACTTCTGCTTCTGACCATCCTCGCCGTGTCGATGTTCCCGCAGATCGCCGTCTTGGCCGGCCTGTTCGAAATGGTCCGCTGGGCCGGCGTCTACAACACGCTGTTCTCGCTGATCTTCGCCTATATGATCTTCACCCTGCCCTTCACCGTCTGGGTGCTGACCACCTTCATGCGCGACCTGCCGATCGAGATCGAGGAGGCGGCGATCGTCGACGGTGCTTCGCCGTTCACCATCGTCATGCGGGTCTTCCTGCCGCTGATGTGGCCGGCGCTGGTGACGACCGGGCTCCTTGCCTTCATCGCCGCCTGGAACGAGTTCCTGTTCGCGCTGACCTTCGTCTCCAACAATGCCACCCGCACGGTCCCGGTGGCGATCGCGCTGCTCTCCGGCGCGTCCGAGCAGGAAATCCCATGGGGGACGATCATGGCCGCCTCGGTGATCGTCACGGTTCCCCTGATCGTCCTCGTCCTCATATTCCAGCGCAAGATCATCTCCGGCCTCACCGCCGGCGGCGTGAAGGGGTGAGGATGGAGACCGATCCTCATGTCCGGCCGGAGACGCCCGCCGATCATGCGGTGGTACGATCCCTGATCGAGGCGGCTTTCCGGGATGCCCCGCACAGCGACCAGACCGAGGCGGCGATCGTGGATGGACTGCGGGAGGCCTCGGCCATGGCCCTTTCGCTGGTCGCCGTCGACGAGGATGGCGGCATCCTCGGCCATATCGCCTTCTCGGCCGTTTCGGTCGCGAGCGGCGAGAGCGGCTGGTATGGCCTCGGCCCGGTTGCCGTCTGGCCGCAGCTCCAGCGCCGGGGGATCGGCACGGCGCTGGTGAGCGATGGTCTGCGCAGGCTGAAGGAGAGAGGAGCGAAGGGCTGCGTTCTTCTCGGCGACCCGGCCTTCTACTCGCGCTTCGGCTTCGAGAGCGACCCGGCGCTCACCTATCGCGGTCTGCCGAGCGAGTACGTGCAGCGCCTCGTCTTCATCCCGCCGGCGCCACGCGGCGAGATTACCTACCATGCGGCCTTCGAGGTCGCCGCCTGATGGAGCGCGACTTGGACGACGGGACCAACGGCTTCCCCACTTCTTCGAATGCCGCCGACCTTCGGCGCGAGGCCGACTGGTGGCGCGGCTGCGTCCTCTACCAGATCTATCCGCGCTCGTTTCAGGACTCGAACGGCGACGGCATCGG
Organism: Jiella avicenniae; assembly: GCF_021390325.1. Lineage (GTDB taxonomy): Bacteria > Pseudomonadota > Alphaproteobacteria > Rhizobiales > Rhizobiaceae > Jiella > Jiella avicenniae. The sequence continues at coordinate 76,961 of NZ_JAJUWU010000010.1, forward strand.
CGATCTCGCCGGCATCACCCGGCGCATCGCCCACGTCGCCTCGCTCGGCGTCGACGCGATCTGGATCTCGCCTTTCATGACCTCGCCGATGAAGGACTTCGGCTACGACATCGCGAACTACCGCGACGTCGACCCGATCTTCGGCACGCTCGACGATTTCGACGCCCTCGTCGCCGAGGCCCACCGTCTGGGCCTGAAGGTGATCATCGACCAGGTGCTGTCCCACACCTCCAGCCTCCATCCCTGGTTCGTGACGAGCCGCTCCTGCCGGGACAACGACAAGGCCGACTGGTATGTCTGGGCGGATCCGAGGCCCGACGGGACGCCGCCGAACAACTGGCTCTCGGTCTTCGGCGGCACCTCCTGGGAGTGGGACTCCCGGCGCAGGCAATATTACCTCCACAACTTCCTCGCCTCGCAGCCGGACCTCAATTTCCACAACGAGGCGGTCCGCAGGGCGCTGCTCGACGACGTGCGCTTCTGGCTCGAGCGCGGCGTCGACGGCTTCCGGCTCGATACGGCGAATTTCTACTTCCACGACGCCGCGCTGCGGGACAATCCGCCGCTGGGCGAAGAGCTTCGGTCCGAGGTGATGGCCTCGCGCAACCAGCCCTACAATTTCCAGGACCACGTCCACGACAAGAACCGGCCGGAGGTGCTGACCTTCTTCGGCGAGTTGCGGGCTCTGCTCGACGAATACGGCGCGATGGCCGTCGGCGAGGTCGGCGAGCGGATCCGCGGCGTCGAGCTGATGGCCGAATACACCACCGGTTCCGATCGCCTGCAGATGTGCTACGCCTTCGACTTCCTCTCCGGCAACATGCCGTCTCCGGCCGCGATCCGGCGGACCATCGAGCGCTTCGAAGAGGCGGGGCCGGGCGGCTGGGCTTGCTGGGCGTTCTCCAACCACGACGTCGAGCGTCACGCCAGCCGCTGGACCGCCGGCGGCCGCGACACCGAGAAGACGCTGCGCCTCGCCGCCGGCATCCTGATGACGCTTCGCGGCTCGGTTTGCCTCTACCAGGGCGAGGAACTGGGGCTCACGGAGGCGGACATCGCCTATGAGGACCTCGTCGACCCCTACGGCATCAATTTCTGGCCGGAGGTGAAGGGCCGCGACGGCTGCCGCACGCCGATGGCGTGGGAGGCGGGAGAGGATCATGCCGGCTTTTCCGCCGCGCGGCCGTGGCTGCCGGTGCCGTCCGAGCATGCCGCCCGGGCCGTCGACGCGATGGAGACCGATCCCGGCTCGCTGCTCCACTTCTATCGCCGGCTGATCGGCTTCCGCCGGGGCCATCCGGCGCTCGGCAGGGGAGCGATCACCTTTCTCGACGCTCCCGAAGGCGTCCTCGCCTTCGTCCGGGACGTCGGATCGGGCGAGGAAGGTCCCGGCGAAAGGCTCCTCTGCGTCTTCAATCTCGGGGAAGAACCGGTGCGCTTCGACCTGCCGGCGGGGCTCGACCCGCAGGCTCTCGACGGCCACGGCTTTGCCGGCCGGCGCGAGGGGGCGGGCATCCATCTCGGCGACCACGACGGTTTCATCGGCGCGCTTTCACCGGGCGCCCACGGATTTGGGAGGATCTGATGGCCAATCTGAAGCTCACCAAGGTCAGGAAGGCCTATGGCTCGGTCGAGGTGCTGCACGGCATCGATCTCGACATCCGGGCCGGCGAGTTCGTCGTCTTCGTCGGCCCGTCCGGCTGCGGAAAGTCGACGCTGCTGCGCGTCATCGCCGGACTGGAGGACATCACCGGCGGGACACTGGAGATCGGCGGGCGGGTGGTGAACGCGCTGACGCCGAAGCAGCGCGGCATCGCCATGGTGTTCCAGTCCTACGCGCTCTATCCGCACATGACCGTCTACGACAACATGGCCTTCGGCCTGACGCTGGAGAAGGGGACGGGCAAGGAGGAGATCGACAGGCGGGTGCGAGAAGCGGCGCGCATCCTGCAGATCGAGCCCTATCTCGACCGGCTCCCCAAGGCGCTCTCCGGCGGCCAGCGCCAGCGCGTCGCCATCGGCCGGGCGATCACCCGGGATCCGCAGGTCTTCCTGTTCGACGAGCCGCTCTCCAATCTCGACGCGGCGCTGCGCGTCCAGACCCGCATCGAGATCGCCCGTCTGCACGAGCGGATGGAGGGCACGACGATGATCTACGTCACCCACGACCAGGTGGAGGCGATGACGCTGGCCGACCGGATCGTCGTCCTCAACAAGGGCCATGTCGAGCAGGTCGGCTCGCCGATGGAGCTCTACAATTCCCCCGACAATCTCTTCGTCGCGAAGTTCCTCGGCTCGCCCTCGATGAACATCCTGCCGGCGACGATCGAGAGCGCCGGCGCGACGACCCGCGTCGTGCCGCAGGGCGGCTCGACGGTCGATCTGCCGGTCGCGACACCGGGCTCGCTGCAGGGCAAGCCCGCCCATCTCGGCATCCGGCCGGAGGACCTTTCCGTCTCCGACGATCGAGCCGCGCCGTTCCGCGGCACGGTGGTGCTGACGGAATCGCTCGGCGAGGTGACGCTGGTCTATATCGACATCGGCCGGGCGGACGAGCCCTTCGTCGCCAAGCTGCCGGGCGAGGTCGCCATGGAGCGCGGAACGAGGATCGGCCTCACCGCGAGGCCGGAGGCGATGCGCCTCTTCGACGAGAGCGGTCAGGCGATCCGCTCGCAGATGCGCCGGGCCGCCTGAGGCGGCGGAACCCATCGCTTCCGCCGTTGACGCAACCGTGTTCTCACCTTCACTCGCCGGGCAGTAATGTCGACGCATCGCTCGGCGAAGTCGCTCATGTCGATGCCGACCGCCGGTGGACCGTCCGGGCGGCGCCGTTCAATCGCTCGGGCGAAATAGCAGCGTCCGACAGCCGGAGACGTGAGCCTGCCATGCCGATCGCAAGGCCGAAGCCGAACGACCCGTGTACCGCCTCGTCGACCGACGAGCGGGATCGCGGGGTCGAAGCCGCATCGCCTGCCGGAAAGGGGCGCTCGGCCGCGACGCCCGCCACCCTCTCGCGTTTTCTGCCGCTCCTCGTCCTCGTCGCCGTTCTGGTCCTCGCCTATGCCTTCGGCCTCCATCGATACATCTCGCTGCAGGCCTTTCTCGACAGCCGGGAGCAGCTGAAGGCTTTCGTCGGTGACAATCTCGTCCTTGCCAGCCTCGGCTTCGTCTTCCTCTATGCCGGGCTCGTCGCCGTCTCCTTTCCCGCCGCCTCGCTGGTGACGGTGGCGTCCGGGTTCCTCTTCGGCTGGCTCGTCGGCGGGACGTTGACGGTGATCGGCGCCACCCTTGGGGCGACCATCCTCTTCCTCGCCGCGCGCACCGCTTTCGGCGACGTCCTGCGCAGAAAGTCCGGCGGCGCCATCGCCCGGTTCGCGGAAGGGTTTCGCGACGACGCCTTCACCTATCTTCTGCTCCTCCGGCTGACGCCCGTGCTGCCGTTCTTCGTCGTCAACGTCGCGCCCGCCTTCTTCGACGTGACGCTCGGAACCTACGTCGCCACCACCTTTCTCGGCATCATCCCGGGCTCCATGGCCTATGCGTTTCTCGGCTCCGGCCTCGATCAGGCGCTGGTCAATGCCGGCGAAAACGACGTGTCGATCAAGGATCTCGTGACGCCGGAAATGACCATCGCCCTTGTCGGCCTCGCCGTACTGGCCATTCTCGGCGTCGTGCTGAAGAAGACGGTGCTGCGCAAGCGGACCGCTTGATCCGCGTGTCTTCGAAAGGCGGGGTGGATGAGAGAGGAGAGTGGCCGATGGCGCCCGTTCTGAAGCCGGATCTCTGCGTCATCGGCGCCGGCTCCGGCGGCCTGACGACGGCCGCGGCGGCGGCGGCCTTCGGCGTGAAGGTCGTCTTGATCGAGCGCGGCAAGATGGGCGGCGACTGCCTGAACTATGGCTGCGTGCCGTCCAAGGCGCTGATCGCGGCCGGCAAGCACGTCGCCGCGATCCGCGAGGCGAAGCGTTTCGGCATTTCGGCCGGCGAGCCCGAAGTCGATTTCGCCGCGGTCAAGGATCACGTCCGCGGCGTCATCGAAGCGATCGCGCCGAACGATTCGGTGGAGCGCTTCGAGGGCCTCGGCGTCACGGTGCTGCAATCGAATGCCGAATTCGTCGACGAGAAGACCGTTTCGGCCGGAGGCCGGATCGTCGAGGCCCGCCGCTACGTCGTCGCCGCCGGCTCCTCGCCCTTCGTGCCGCCGATCGACGGGCTGGCGGAAACGCCTTTCTTCACCAACGAGACGATCTTCGACCTCCGCGAGCGGCCCGATCATCTGGTCGTCATCGGCGGCGGTCCGATCGGTCTCGAACTCGCACAGGCGCATCGCCGGCTCGGCTCGAAGGTGACGGTGCTGGAAGCGGGCACCTTCCTCGGCCGCGACGATCCGGAACTCGCCGCCGTCGTCCTCGACCGGTTGCGGGATGAGGGGGTGAGTCTGCGCAAGGGCGCCAAGGTCGTCGCCGTCGGGAAGGCGGATGCCGGCCCCTCAATCACCATCGAGACGGGCGAGGGCCGCGAGGAGATTACGGCGAGCCACCTCCTCGTCGCCGTCGGTCGGGCGCCCAACGTCGAGGGGCTCGGCCTGAAGGCGGCAGGCATCGACTACGATGCGAAAGGCATCAAGGTGCGCCCGGATCTGCGAACCACCAACCGCCGCGTCTATGCCGTCGGCGACATTGCCGGTGGCCCGCAATTCACCCATGTCGCCAACTATCAGGCCGGCCTCGTCCTTCGCCCGATCCTTTTCCGCCTGCCCGTCCGGGAGCTGCGCGACCATTTGCCGCATGTGACCTTCACCGATCCCGAACTCGGCCAGGTCGGGGCCACGGAGGCCGAGGCGAAGGCTTCCGGGACGCTGACCGACGTGCTGCGCTGGCCCTACGCCGAAAACGACCGGGCCCAGGCGGAACGCCGGACCGAGGGGCTGGTGAAACTGGTGTTGGGAAAAGGCGGGCGCATCATCGGCGCCGGCGTCGTCGGGCAGGCGGCCGGCGAAATGACCAACATGCTGTCGCTGGCAGTCGGCAAGAAGATGGCCGTCTCCGATCTCCGCGACTTCATTTCGCCCTATCCGACCCTGTCGGAAATTGGAAAGCGCGCCGCAACGGTCTACTATCGCCCCTATACCGAAAAGGCCTTCGTGCGTCGGCTGGTGCGCTTGCTTGCCCGGTTCGGTTGAAGGCCGATGATGGTTTCGCCGCTTTGATCTCGGCTGGGGGGCCGACGGGCGGTGCGAACGGGGTCCGGCTCGGGCGGGATCCGGGATCGAGTGCGAATGCCGCCTGAGGGCGGCCGGACGAGAGCGGGGACATTCTTGGACGATTCCGGGAGATCGGTGGCGGGCCCATCCGGTGCCCAGCCCTTGCCGAAGGTGCGGCGGCGGCTGTCGACGCGCATCCTCGTCATCACTGCGCTCGCCGTCATGCTGGCCGAGGTGCTGATCTTCGTCCCGTCGATCGCCAAGTTCCGCTACGACTGGTTGACCGCCAAGATCGAGACCGTCGCCGTCGCCGGTCTCGCTTCGGAAGAGGTCGACTCCGGTCCCGGCTCGGTGCTCGGGCCGAACCAGGAATCGGCGCTGCTCAAGGCCCTCGACGCCCAGCTCATCGCCATCAACGACCGGGATGCCTCGCGGCTTCTCGCGCGGGCCGAGACCGTCGGCATTCCGGACGTGCAGATCTCCCTGTCCGACCAGTCGGCGATGGAGACGATCCTCGGGGCGTTCGATACGCTGCTGTTCGGCGGCAGCAATCGGACGATGCGGGTCCAGGGCACGGTCGGCGACGGGGCACTGCGGGCCGAAGTGGTGATGGCCGAGCAGCCCTTGCGGCGGGCGATGCTGGTCTATTCCCGCAACGTCTTCCTGTTGTCGCTGTCGATCGCGCTTTTCGCCGCGCTCCTCGTCTACACCGCGATCAGCCGCTACCTCGTGCGGCCGATCCTCAACATGACCCGGTCGATGGTCAGCTTCGGCGCCAACCCGACCGATCCGGACCGGATCATCAAGCCGAACCGCCGGGCCGACGAGATCGGCGTCGCCGAGGGCGAACTCGCCGAAATGCAGCGGCGGCTGAACGAGACCCTCCGCGAGCAGCGCCACCTCGCCGAACTCGGCCTCGCCGTCTCCAAGATCAATCACGATCTGCGCAACATCCTCGCCTCCAGCCAGATGATCTCCGATCGGCTGGCGGCGGTCGAGGATCCGACGGTGCAGCGCTTCGCCCCCTTGCTTCTGCGCAGCCTCGACCGGGCGCTGCATTACACCCAGTCGGTGCTGGCCTATGGTCGGGCGGTGGAGAGCAAACCGGTGCGCCGCGAGGTGCGCCTGAGACCGCTCGCCGACGACGTCTTCGAAAGCCTCGCCCTCGACGCGAAGTCGGGGATCAGGCTGGTCAACGCCGTGCCGGCCGATCTGCTCGTCCTGGTCGATCCGGACCAGTTCCACCGCGTCATGCTCAACCTCTGCCGCAATGCCGTCGAGGCCTTGTCGAGCCTCGCCGAAGATCCCTCCGTCGTGGTGCGCCAGATCCGCATCGGCGCGGATCTGCAGATGGCCGGACCGGGGGGCTGGGGCGAGTTGCAGATGTTCGTCGAGGACAGCGGCCCCGGACTTCCCGAAGTTGCCCGCGAGAACCTCTTCAAGGCCTTTCGCGGCTCCGCCCGCGCGGGCGGGACCGGTCTCGGCCTGCCGATCGCAGCGGAAATCGTCGAGGCGCATGGCGGCGAGATCAGGCTGGCGAAGCGCGACCAGCCCGGCACGTGCTTTGAAATCAAGCTTTCCGGCAAGGCGGCGCGGCGGGAATCGGCGGCGGTCCAGGCGTGATCCCGCGCCGTCGGTGGAAAATGCGACGGCCGCCTTACGAAAGTTGCTGCATCGTGCCGCCCCGATCGGCTAGGCCGTCGCAATGACCATTCCCGACGGCGTCAGCCTCATCCCCATCGTCCTGACACTCCTTGCCGCGGCGGCGGCGGCCGGGTTTCTCGCCGGCCTGTTCGGAATCGGCGGCGGGGCGATCTTCGTCCCTGTGCTCTACCAGACCTTCGAGACCCTCGGCGTCAGCCATCTCGTCTCGATGCATCTCGCCGTCGGCTCGTCGATCGCCATCATCGTGCCGACGTCGATCCGGTCGCTGACGTCGCATCTGGAACGAGGCGCCGTCGACACGACGCTCCTGAAGCAATGGCTGATGGCGATTCCGCTCGGCGCCGTCGTCGGCGCGCTCACCGCCTCGCTGGCGAGTTCGGCTGAGTTGAGGGCGATCTTCGCGACGCTCGCCTTCCTCCTCGGCCTGAAGATGCTGATCGGCCGGCTCTCCTTCCATCTCGGCGAGGATCTGCCGGGGGGCTTCGGCCGGTTCGTCGCCGGCTTCGTGATCGGCCTCCTGTCGGCGCTGATGGGGATCGGCGGCGGCGTTCTCAACAACACCTTCATGACGCTCTACGGCCGGCCGATCCACCAGGCGGTGGCGACGAGCGCCGGCGTCGGCGCGCTGATCGCCGTGCCCGGGCTCCTGACCTACGTCGCCGGCGGCTGGGGCGAGGCGGCCTTGCCCGCCTTCAGCCTCGGCTATGTCAACGTCTTCGCCGTCGCGCTCGTCGCGCCCGCCTCGATCCTCGCCGTGCCGCTCGGCGCCTCGCTGGCGCACCGGCTGTCGCGCCGGCAACTGGAACTCGGCTTCGGCTGCTTCCTGCTGATCGTCGCGGCACGCTTCGCCTGGAGCCTGATCTGACGCTCGGCCCGGACCGGGCTCAGTCCGTCAGCACCAGCCGGTCGCCGCGAAAGTCGTAGGAGGTGAGCGTGCCGAGGAAGCTCATGCCGAGAAGCACGGTGTCGAGACCTCGGCCTTCGGTCACTGCGGCCGTGACGTTGGTTCGCGTGATCCCGCCGATGGTGACCGATTGGAGCCGGATCGGCGCGGCCCGGGCGATGCCGTTGGCGGTCATGACCTCGTTGGAAAAATTCAGCCGCGAGAGATCGACGCCGACCGAGCGAGCCGTCGCGGCATCCATCGCGATCACCGAAGCGCCGGTATCGACTATGAAGGTCGTCGGCTCGCCGTCGATCGCGCCGTCGAGGTAGAAATGCCCGTCGGCGGCTCGCGTCGCCATGAAGCGGCGATGTCCGCCTTCCTCGCCGAGAGGCACCACGCTGCCGGGCATCAGGACTGCGGAAATCCGGTTCTTCAGCGCCAGAAATTCCGGCTGGAAGGCGTAGACGCCGATCACCACGGCGAAGACGGCCGTCCAGATCAGGACGTTGCGCAGCATCTGCCCGAAGCGGAACCGCGCCGACATCACCACGACGGCGCCGATCGCGAGCCCGAAAATGGCGAGCCGGGCCACATGCGCGAAACGTCCCTCGTCGAGACCGAAGATCGTGCCGTCCCCGTTGGTCACGAGCAGCACCAGCGTCAGGGCGAGGGCACCCAGCACGAAATACAGGATCAGATCACGACGCATCGCCGCTCGCTACAGTCCTCTGCCATCGCGCGTCTCGATCGCGCGCCGACGCGGTCCCGGTGTTCGTCGCGCCGTCCGGGTCGGCCTTCGCCTCACCGAGCCTTGCCATGATGGTTCGCCGCGTCTGCGGCGAGAAGGATGCCCAACCGGCGATCTCCTCGATCGTGCGCCCGCAGCCGAGGCAGAGCTCGGTCGCAGGGTCGATGCTGCAGATCCGGATGCAGGGGCTTTCGATCGCCATCGAAACTCGGCTGGGGGATAAACGGGTCAACTGCCGCCCATATGGCGGCGTTCCGCCCGGGGTGCAACCGAGCGCCGTCTTTCCGGGCGCCGGGTCACTCGGCGGCCCACCGCGGATCGTCGAGCGCCGGCATCACTTCGAGAACGCGCGATTGCGGGAAGATGGCGATGCTCTCGGTGCCCTCGCGCAGCTTCGAACGAAGCTGAAACTCGCCATTGTGGAGCCTGACGAGCGCCTGGACGATCGGCAGGCCGAGGCCGGTTCCCTGTTCGGCGCTCTTCATCGCCACCGAGCCCTGGCCGAAGGTGGACAGGACGATCGGAATTTCCGCCTCTGCGATGCCCGGGCCGTCGTCCTTCACCGAAACGTACTGACCGGCTCCCGCCGTCCAGCCGACGGAGACGACGATCTCGCCGCCGCGCGGGGTGAACTTCACCGCATTGGACAGGAGATTGAGGATGATCTGGCGAACCGCTCGTTCATCGGCCCAAAGGGCCGGAAGATCCTGCTCGAAGGCGCCGCGGACCCGCAGTCCCTTCGCCTCCGCCTTGATCCGCACGACGCCCAGGCACTCCTTGGCGATGGCGACGAGCTCGACCGCCTCCTCGTTGAGGTTGAACTGTCCGGCCTCGATGCGGGACAGGTCGAGGATCTCGTTGATCAGCCCGAGCAGGTGCTGGCCGGAGGAATGGATGTCGCGAACGTATGAGCGATAGGTATCGGAGCCGAGCGGACCGAGCATCTCGCCGCTCATCACCTCCGAAAAGCCGAGAATGGCGTTGAGCGGGGTTCTGAGTTCGTGGCTCATCGTGGCGAGGAAACGGGATTTGGCGAGGTTGGCGTCTTCTGCCCGCCGCCGCGCTTCGTCGGAGATCACCCTTGCGGTCTCGAGCTCGGCGATCAACTCGTCCTTTTCGGCCCGGTGGACGAAGCCGCGCAGCGCCGAGCGCCGCAAGATCTCGCTGACGAGGGAAAAGAAGGCGACGGCGGCGATCAGGATGCCGGTCATCGCGATGTGGACGGCATTGGGCTCGCCGGCGAGGCCGAGGCCGAGGAATACCGCGGCGAGCGCGAAAGTCACCGGAACCACGGCCTTCAGGGTGAAGGAGATCATCGCCGTCGAGGCGATGACGACGAACAGCACGGTGAACTGGAAGATCCCGAATTCGCGGCCCGGGAAGCCGGCCGGATCGAGCGCGGCGAGATAGACCCAGCACAGGCCCGTCATCGCATGGCCGGTGAGGAACAGGCCGCGCCAGCGCGCCAGCCCCTCGTCCGGAATCGGCTCGCTGCCGAAGCGGCGCGCCGTCGCCACCAAAGCGAGGTAACAGCCGAGGGCGACGAGCGTCCACAGCGCGGCCGGCACGGGCCCGAGAAACACCGACAGACCGAATCCCGTCGCCATGACCGGCAGCGGCAGGACGAAGGCCGCGGCCTTCAGCGCGGCCGCATGCTGGACCAGAAGCTCGCGGGTGAAACGCGGCCCGATCTCGCCGCGCATCGCCAGACGCTCGCGAGCGGCCCGCAGCGTCTTCGCGAGATCGCCGTTGCGATTGGCCGGTCGGCGGGCGGAGCCATGGTCGACGGTGGGCGGTGCTGCAAAAGACATGAACTGACGGCAAAAGGCCTTCGATCGCGTTTCGGTCCGACCGCCATTCTGTTTCCCCAACCTTAAAAAAATGCCTTAAGGAACCGGAAATTCTCGCAGGCCCCGTCGTTGCGCCGGAATGCCGGGAACAAACCGGCGGCGGAGGCTTTCCGCAGAAGCGAAAGACGGGAGGAAAACCGATGCGCCTGTTCGATGGTGGCCGCGCGCCCAATCCGCGGCGGACGCGGATCTTCCTGGCCGAGAAGCAGGTCGAGATCGCGCTCGTGCCGGTCGACATGGCGAGGCTGGAGCACCGCTCGGACGAGATCGCCAGCCGCAATCCCTTCAAGCGGCTGCCGGTGCTCGAACTGGACGACGGCACCGTCATCACCGAATCGATCGCCATCTGCCGCTATGTCGAGGCACTGCATCCCGAGCCGCCGCTGTTCGGCACGACGCCGATCGAGATTGCCATGATCGAGATGTGGAACCGCCGGCTCGAACTGGGGCTCTATGCATCCGTCGCTGCGGCTTTCCGTCACATTCATCCGGCCATGGCCGAGTGGGAGGTGCCGCAGGTCCCCGCCTGGGGCGAGGCGAATCGCGATAAGGCCGCGGAGTTCCTGCATCTCTTCGACGGCCATCTCGCGGCCAACCGCTTCGCCGCGGGAGACGGCTTTTCCGTCGCCGACATCACCGGCCTCGTCGCGGTCGATTTCATGAAGCCGGCGAAGATCGCGATGCCGGAAGGGCTTTCGAACGTCGCGCGCTGGTACGACGAGGTCTCCGCCCGTCCGAGTGCCGGGGCCTGAGCGGACTTCATGCCCGACGGAAAGACGACCGGCGGCGCGGAGGATCCGCAGGCGCTCTACCGGACGATCCGGGCCTGCCGGATCTGCCGCGACGGACCGGTCGGTCCGCCGTTGCCGATCGAGCCCAATCCGGTCCTGGCGCTGTCGCACACGGCGCGGATCGTCGTCGCCGGGCAGGCGCCGGGCAACCTCGCCGACAAGACCACGAAGCCCTTCAACGACCCTTCCGGCATCCGCCTGCGGGACTGGATGGGGATCGGCCCGGAGATCTTCTACGATTCGTCCCGCATCGCCATCGTGCCCATGGGGTTCTGCTTTCCGGGCTACGACGGCAAGGGCGGCGACCTGCCACCGCGCCGCGAATGCCGCGCCACGTGGCATGCTCGGGTGATGGCGGCGATGCCGCAGGTCGAGCTGGTCCTGGCGATCGGCCTGCATGCCCAGCGCTTTCACGTCCGAGCCGGCCAGAAACGTTCGCTGACCGAGACGGTCGCCGACTGGCGGGCGGTCCTCGACGGTGGTGGCCGCTTCGCGCCGGTCCTGCCCCTGCCGCATCCCTCCTGGCGCAACAACGCCTGGCTGCGCCGCAATCCGTGGTTTGCGCATGAGCTCCTGCCCGAACTCAGACGCCGCGTCGCGGGGCTGATCTGACGAGGCGCCGCGCATGCAGCGCTTTCACGGCCTTGACGCCCGGCCTATAAGCCGTGACGATCATGGGCGGTTCCGACATGGCAATCGCGCACCGGCGACGGCGGGAAAAGACGATGCAGACGATTTTCGTACAGTTCAAATGCCGGCCGGGCATGGCCTACAAGGTGGCGGATTCGCTCGCACTGGAAGTCGAGGAGATTTCGGAGGTTTATTCGACCTCCGGCCATTACGATCTCATCGCCAAGTTCTATCTGTCAGACGATCGCGACATCGGCCACTTCGTTACGGAACGGCTTCAGGTTCTGGAGGGGGTGTCCGACACCTTCACGCTCGTTGCCTTCAAGGCTTTCGGATAGGTCTCCGGCGGGATCGGGCGGTGGCGGCGGCCAGACGCGGTTGCGGCCGGCCTGCTTGGCGGCGTAGAGCGCCGCGTCCGCGGCGGCGATGAGGGTTTCCGGCGAGACGGTTCGGACGTCGTCGACCATCGCGCCGATACTGACGGTGATGGCCGTCTCGCCATCCGCATGGCGCATCCCGAGGCCTTCGATCTCCATCCGGATGCGCTCGGCGATCCGCAAGGCGTCGTCCGGCGACGTCGACCGCAGGAGAACCAGAAATTCCTCGCCACCGAAGCGAACGACGAGATCGCGATCCCGGCGGGTGAGGCGGACCAAGAGATCGGCGATCTCCCGCAGGCACAGATCGCCGGCGAGATGGCCGTTCTGATCGTTGAACTGCTTGAAGTGATCGACGTCGATCATCAGGATGGCGATGGTCGACGATGACGATCCCAGCGCCAGCTCCGCGAACACCGCTTCCAGGCGGCGGCGGTTGAACAGCCCCGTCAAGGCATCGCGCGAGGCCTCCGTCTTCGCCTCTTCGATGCGCAGCTTGTCCTGCATGCGGCGCAGGAAGCCATGGCGCGCATCCCGCTGGATCTGGCGGTTTCCCGAGAGCGAGAGATAGGCGGCCGCAGCCGACGCCATCATGCCGATCACCAGCACGGGCAGAGGCGCTCCGGCGACGATCAACGTTCCCACATACACCATCAGGGCGAAGGCGCTGGCGACGATGGCATGCCAGTATTCCATCCGGAACAACAGGTTCATGTAAATCAACACGAAGATCGCCAGATAATGATAGTGCTGCGCCGCCTCGCTGGCGCTGTACGAGTAGATCACCATGATCTGGCCGATCATCGCGAGCGGACCGAGCGCCGTGCAGACGTCCTGGGTGCGGGGATCGCAATCGCTCTGCATGCAGAGCGAGGAGAGAATGATGATTGGCGAGACGAGGAGGAAGTGCAGGGCGACGCTGAGCCGGAAGGTCTCCGGCAACAGGACATAATCGACGACGAGAAAGACGTTGTAGCAGACCAGTGTCGGACCGAGCATCGCGGTCGACAGGCGCCGCCGGAAGCGCGAGCGGTAAGCGTGATAGGTGGTCTCGACGCTTTGCGGAAAGGCAAGGCGATAGCCGCGTTCGAGTATCAGTCGGTCGACGTGATCCAGCTGCATGGCGTTGCGACATCCTCCGCAACTGATACTGCCTGATTACAACTTAAAGCCGCCTTTACGGGATCGCTCAAAAGCAAGGATGATTGCCGCGCAGAGAGGTGGCGCGGCGACGGCCGATCGGTGCAGCTTCGATCCGGGGGGCACAGAGCGCCGTGCGTCCAATCGGACCCACAAAGGACGATCTAAGCCATTGAATCTCCGCATCGTGCTTTTGGAAAATCGACTCCGAATTTCGGGCCGATGCTGTAGTGCCGGAAAAGGCCCATCATCGATCCGCGGATCGATGATGGGCCTGCGGCTCCCGCGGCGGTCCACCGCAGAGAAGGAAGTCCCGTGCGCCCGAGCCCGGGCGCCCGGCCTACCAGAGCGAATAGCGGATGCCCGCCTGGATCGTATGACGCTGGAAGCCGTCGTCGCTGCTGCTGGCGCTGAAGGTGTCGCCGGTGGAGGTGTCGACACCTGAGACCGAAAGCATTTCGCCGCCGTCGACGTCGGTGAAGCGATAGCCGAGATCGAACTTCAGATTCTGCGACACGTCGTAGGAGACGCCGGCCATCAGCGAATAGGCGAAACGCCAGTCGGAACCTTCCTTGATGCCGAGTTCGTCGTAGGTGGAACTGCAATCGATCCCGGCATAGTTGCATTTCAGGTCGTAGGATACCTGGACGCCGCCCGCGCCGGCGCCGAGGTAGGGCGTGAAGCCGGCATAGGTGCCGAGGTCGACATAGGCGTTGGCCATCAGCTCGTAGGCCGTCGCCTCGGTGTCGAGGGAGACGCCGTCGGAGGCGAGGCTGGCACCATCGACGTCGCGGCTCCAATAGCCGAAGGTTGCGTCGGCACGAAGGAATTCGTTGAACTTGTAGCCGATGCCGGCGCTGAAGGAGGCGCTGGCCGGGAGTTCTAGGCCGTCGTAAGTGCCGCTGGCCACAGTGGCGCCGTTGACGCTGGCATCGAAGCTGGTGTCGAGGTCGCTCTTGAACTGATAACCGACGTCGCCGCGCAGGTACCAGCCGGTGCCGATCTCGACCGGCTGCACCTCCGGCACGTTCTGATAGGTCGGCATTTCGTAGATCGGTGAAAGATCGGCGGCGATGGCCGTCCCGCTCGCCGAGCAGATCGCGACAGACGCGAGTGCGCCGAACCAGTTCCACACTTTCATCGACTTCAGGTCCTCTGCCCATGGCGGCTTGAATTGCGGCCGAGCTTGCCGCGGCCACCTTGAGCGGGACTGTCGCAGGGAAGGGTTAATCGGCCGTTAACCGTGTTTCTTAACCATGCCGGATCGCCGGACGGTCATCTTTCGGATCTCTCGGCCGCCTCGGCCCGGGCGCGCTCGCGAAACATCCGGCGGACGATCTTGCCGCTGGTCGTCAGCGGCATCTCGTCGACGAAGGCGATCTCGCGCGGATATTCGTGGGCGGACAGCCTCGTGCGCACGAATGCCTGGATCTCGTCGGCGAGGGCCGGTGATGCCGGTTGCCCGTCCCTGAGGACGACATAGGCCTTGACGATCTCGGTGCGCAGCGGGTCCGGCTTTCCCACGACGGCGGCGAGTTTCACCGCCTCGTGGGCGAGCAGGCAGTTTTCCACCTCGCCAGGGCCGATCCGGTAACCTGCCGAAGTGATGATGTCGTCGTCGCGGCCGAGGAAGGCGACGTAGCCGTCCGCGTCCATCACCGCCTGATCGCCGGTCATCAGCCAGTCGCCGGAGAACTTCGCCGCGGTCGCTGCCGGATCCTGCCAGTAGTTCAGGAACATCACCGGGTCCGGCGCCCTGACCGCGATGGTTCCGGGCGTGCCCGCCGGCACTTCCCGCCCGTCCTCGCCGAGAAGCGCCACGCGGTGGCCCGGTACGGGTTTGCCGATCGCCCCGGCGCGCGAGACGCCATGCGCCGCCGCGGAACCTAGGACCATGTTGCACTCGGTCTGCCCGTAAAATTCGTTGACCGTGATGGCCAGCGCCCGGCGCGCCCATTCGTAGGTCGCCGCCGGCAGGCTTTCGCCGGCCGACGCGATGGTGCGCAGGACGAGATCCTTCACCGCCGGCTCGTCGCCCGCAGCGGCCAGCATGCGCAAGGCCGTCGCCGGCAGGAAGGCGTTCCTGACGCCTTGCCGCGCCATCAGACGGTAGGCCTCTTCCGCCCGGAACCGCTCGGCCGAAAACACCACGGGGACGCCGAGCTGCAGCGACGGCAGGAGGACGTTGAGAAGACCGCCCGCCCACGCCCAGTCGGACGGTGTCCATATCCGGTCGCCGGGCCGCGGGTAATCCTCGTGGTGGAAGCGTATGCCCGGCAGATGGCCGAGGACGACCCGATGGCCATGCAGCGCGCCCTTCGGCGGCCCGGTCGTCCCCGAGGTGAAGATGATCAGCGCCGGATCGTCCGGCACGGTCGCGGCGTCTTCGAGCGTACCGCCGGGCTCGGCGATCAGCTTTTCGAAGTCGAACCAGCCAGCGCCGGGATCGTCCTCGCCCTCGACCACGACGACGCTTTCGAGCGCCGGAAGCGAATCCCGGACGGCGCCGAAGGTCTCGAGCCCTTCGCGGTGCAGCACGGCCATCTTCGCGCCCGCGGCCTTCAATCGGAAGCCCAGCGCCTCGGGGCCGAAGCGCATCGCCAGCGGCACGGCGATGGCCCCCAGCCGGTAGACGGCGAGATGGGCGATCACCGTCTGGAAGCTCTGCGGCAGGACGATCGCCACCCGGTCGCCTCGGCCGACGCCCTTCGCCGCCATCGCCGCGGCGAGCCTGCGGGACGAATCGGCCAGTCCGCCGTAGTCGAGCGTCCTCGCCGGAGCCTCGCCGCGGTCTTCGACGAGGCAGATCCGGTCCGGCTCGCTCCGCGCCCAGCCGTCGGCGCAGGCGGCGGCGATGTTGTAGCGGGCCGGGAGGTTCCAGGCGAAATCGGCGGTGAGCGTCTGATAATTTTGCATCGCGACATGCCAAGAAGCACTCGCCGCGCGTCGCGGCAAGGGCCGGCGTCCGTCGGTGACCCGGAAGCGCTTGCTCGTGGCTCGGGCGACGTTACGTCAATTCCGTCGACACGGCGTCGGCTTCGTGCTTAAACGTGCCGGTGCCGCTGGGGCGGATCGCTGCGGGAAATTTGTGCTCCGACGCGGTGATGTCATGAGACGACGGGTTTTTCCCCTTGACCGAACTCATCGCCAGGATCCTTTTCCTCACTTTCCTCTGCGGCTCGCTTCTGTTGCCTTCGCCGGCGCTGGCCGCACCGCAATACGAGCTCTGGGAACTGCAGATCCTGACCAATCTTCAAGGCTTGCAGATCAACCGGCAATGCGTGCCGAACGGCGGGGCGCAGCACATCCACATCCTCGGCGTCAGCTCCGACGACACGTTGCTCAGCCCGGTCGAGAAGACGGCGATCCTCTCCGACCTGTCCGAACTGATCTCGACCCGCACCAACGCCCGTACCACCAAGGCCGACAATTTCCAGTCGATCGCCACGAGCTACAGCGGCTTTTCGGAATCGGCTTCCCGCGAGATCGACCAGCTGGTGGAGAGCGCCTCCAGCGCCGACATCACCGTCCTCGTCCGGCCGTTCCGCGACAACGGCGCCAGCGTCGACACCGAGATCCGGCTCTGGGCGCGCGGGGCAGGGGGCGCCGATCCGGGGCTCAACTGCGTCCAGTCGTTTTCCGTCGAGATCCCGACCAAGAAGGAGGATCCGGCGTGTGCCGCGGCCTTCGCCAAGTCGAGGCGCGACAACGATCCCGCGCGGCTGGAGGCGTTTCGGGACTTCTTTCCGCAATGTCCGCAGGCCGCGGAGGCGGATGGCCTCGTCACGGCGCTGCGGGCGAGCGAGGCGCAGAAGGCCGATCGCGAGCGCTGCGAGCGGAACTTCGCCCGGGCTCGGGCCGAGGGATCGGTCGCGGCCTATTCGGCCTATCTCGACGAGAACATCGACTGTCCGGGGCGCGACGTCGTCATGGCGCTGCGCGATCAGGCGGCCGAGGGCGCCGCCTGCGAAACCGCCTATCGCGACGCGCGGCGGCTCGACACGCTGGAGGCCTACGAACGCTTCATGCTCGAGAACCGCGCCTGCCCGCAGGCCGATACGGCCTCGGCATTCCTCACCATGAAACGCCAGGAGGCGGAACGGGCGAAGGTCGCGGAGGAAGAGCGCGCCAAAGCCGGGACGGAACGGCAGAAGGCGCAGGACGACTCCCGCCAGGCCGTGATGGTGCCGAACTACAGCGCGCCGCCGAGCTACGATCAGCCGCCGGCCTCCAATCCACCGGCCTACGTTCCCCCGGCAAGTGCCGGCGCGACCTATCGCGGCTATCCGATTCCGCCCGATCTCGCCGCCTCTACCTGCGGTCAGCTCTGGTACGCGCGCAACCTCCTCTTCGACCTCGCCGGCTACTGCTTCAAGTCGGCGAAGGCCCAGCGCTACTTCTCGAATGCCGGCTGCACCGGTGCCAGCCCGCGCGGCTCCGACGCCGCGGAGGTCAGCCGGCTGCAGGCGCTGGAACGGCAGAATGGCTGCTGAGAACCCCCACCGCTGCAGCCTCGTCCGGAGGATGCGATTTTTCGCCGCCCTCTTCGTCGGCGTTGCGGTGGCGGCGACGCTCGTTCCTCCTGCCGCAAGCGCGGCCTCGACGGTGCCGCTGTTCGATCGGCTCGCGGCTCTGCAGAGCGCCTATCCGGGCGCGGTGGCGGCGGTCGAACCCGGCGCTCTGGTGATGGCCGACGGCCACCGGATTGCCGTCGACGACGGGCGGCAGAAGGATCACGAGGCCAAGCTCGCCGCCGCCGACGTCGAAGACATGCTGTCGCAGATCTATCCGATCGGCACCTGCGACGACGGCCGGCCGCCGGAGCGCAACTTCGATCCCGGCCGCATCCGCGACGACGCCGTCTTCCGGGCACTTTACGGCGCCACGCGGCAGGCGGCGGAGGCTGATCTCGTCGCCGTGGACTGGTTCGGATCGAAGCTTCCCTTCACGCGAGGAGGCGGAGCAGACGCCGCGCTGCGGGCGGTGGCGAAGGACCTTGTCGCCGAGCCTGGGCTGAAGAAATATCTCGTTCCCTCGGCCGGCACCTTCAACTGGCGGGTGGTCGCCGGGACGAAGCGGCTTTCGGCGCACAGTTTCGGGGCGGCGATCGATCTCAATACGGAATTTGCCGATTACTGGCTGTGGAGCGGCGGCAAGCCCGGCAACGTCCCCCGCCATCGCAACAGGTTTCCGAAACGGATCGTCGACGTCTTCGAGCGCCACGGCTTCATCTGGGGCGGCAAGTGGTATCACTACGACACCATGCATTTCGAATACCGGCCGGAGCTGATCGCCATCGGCCGGCTGGCCGAGGCGCGGGGCTGCCCGCGGAGCTGACCACGGTCCGTTCCCTGCGGCTTCGAGCGTGGGGCCCGCCTCTAAAATCGCGGCCGGATCGGGGGTTTGCCGTCTTCCTTTGCAGCGTCTTCGCCGTCACGGCTCGCGACGGTGCTTCGCCGGGAGTTCTTCGACGATGGCGAAGTCCGCCGGCACGCTGTCGGCGATCACGGTGCGCATGTTGGGAAAGTCGTTGCCTTCGAGCTTGGCGTCGAGGGCTTCCTCGGCAAGCCCGTAGCCGACCCAGCGGGCAGCCAGCCTTTCGCGCAACGTCGCTTCCGGCACGTCGATGAAGGCGGTGACGTCGAAGAAGGCGCGCATCGGCGACCAGGCCGGGTCGTCGAGCAGCAGGTAGTTGCCTTCGACGACGATGGTCTCGACGTCCGGCCCGATGATCCGCGCGCCGGCGCGGGCGATCTCGATTGCCCGGTCGAAGACCGGAACGGCGATCTCGCCGCGCGGGTTCTCGACGAGGCGCTTCAGCGTCGCGGTGAGGCCGCCGGTGTCGAAGGTGTGCGGTGCCCCCTTGCGCGGCCGGTCGCCGCGCGCCTCCAGCACCATGTCGTCGAAGTGGAATCCGTCCATCGGCAGAACCGCGGCCCGGCCGGGCGAGGCGCGGTCGAGTTCGCTCGCCAGCCAGTCGGCAAGGGTGCTCTTGCCGGCTCCCGGCGGGCCGGCAACGGCGACCAGTCGCCTGCCGCCAGGCGGGAGCTCCCGCAATCGCGCAACGAACTCCTCGCGGGAGAGGCGAATCGTCATGGGGGTTCGCTCCGGTATTCGACGAGACATGCGACGATCGCTTGATAGCGCAGCATCGACGAAGACGAAACGGCCTCCTGTCGGCCCTCGGGCGTGGTAGCCATGCAGCCGAGGGTGGTATCTTGGCGAGAATGCAGGCCGGACAGCGCGGGCTTGGCTCGAATGATGCGCCAAAGCCCGGGCGCCGAAGCGTTCATCCGCTCGCTTCCCTGCCGGTCATCGCCGGTCCCGCCGGCATCGTCCACGTGAGACGGCCGGCGAAGCAGCGCCAGCTCACCGGCAGCCGACGCCCCATCGCATGGGCCAGCGGCGAAGAGCTACCGAGAGGCGATGATGGGGAGGAGGGGCGCGCAGAGACTCAAGCGGCGCGTTTGAGGATGGCGATCGGCCGGAAGCCGCCGGGAACGCCCCGGATCGCCTGGATTCCGAAGAGTTTGGTCAGGTCCAGCTTGATCTTGCGATCCGCCACTACCGAATGCTTCCGCATGAGACGCCTCGATTCCGATGCCACGATCCATGCCCCGACATTTCATGCCGAACCGGCGCCTCCATCCGAGGTGCCGCCGCCTGATCGGCCATTTTCCTTGCCCGAATCGCTGAACGAGCGATGCGCCCATCCTAACGATGGACCTTGTCTCAAGCCCGCGTATGCCGCGATCGGCCTCGCTTCGAACTCCGCCGCGACCGCTCGGCATCCCCGTAAAGGACGTCGACAACGAGTATTCGTTCTGGGCTCGTCGGATCCAGGAGCTGATCTCGACTGTCCTCGCTACCGTCACCGGACGTCGATGCCATGCGGCCGGCCGGATGATCGATGCCCAGCTGCGACAATCTGACTCCCTGAGGAGCCGGAGTCAATGTGGATTCGACAGAATAAAATGCAACAACATTAAGCATATCGCCGCTAATTTCAGCCTGAATGAAACAATCTTCCGAAATTTTGCTTCGACGCGCAACCGGATCGAGCTTTTTTGGAAATTCCTCGCGATCAAGCCGATCTGACGTTGGGTCACAAGGGGGCTTTTAAGGGCGGTGCTTTGCCCGTGCCGCCGGCCCTTGCCGCCTCAAGTCGTTCGGGGACGGCGTTCGCGCACCGCTTGGGGAAACGCCGCTTCGACGCACTGCTGCGCCGCGTCTTCCTCGTGGCGATGTGGCGGCGTTCATTCCGTGCGGTCTCACACCGAGACAGGCTCCGTCCGCCCGGTGAATTCCAGCTCCCAGGCCGCTTTCCACGCTTTGTCGTGGCGATCGAGGACGAGAAAGTTGCGTTCCCCGGCATAGGTCGTGCGATAGCCGGGCAGGGGAAGGATGCGGATCTTGCGCCCCGCGAGGGGGCTTTCGCCGAATTTCGCCAGGAGGCCGAGCATCCTCGGATATCCCGGTGCGGGTGCCGGATGGGAAATGCCCGAAGCGACGAGCTGGTGCATGACCCCGCCGCCCTTCAGTCGCATCTCGCCCCGCGTGGCGAGATGGATTTCGCCGGACAGGACCGTGAGTTCGCCCCGTCCGCTCTCCTCCCAGCCGGCCAGCAGCGCCAGAAGACGCTTCCACTCGCCGCGATGCGCGCGGCTTTGCCACTGGTCGCGCAGATCGTCCTCGTATTCGTGGCTGCCGGGGATCAGGTCGGTGGCGAATTCCACCCAGCTGAGCCGCGGGCCGAGCGCCGGCACGCTGGACATCAGGAGGATGCGATCGCCCTTCGGCGTTTCGGCGAAGGCCGTTTCGAGGACGCTCCAGCCGATCGGCCCCATCACCCGCTCGAGCCGGCGCTCGCTGCGCAGGTCCGGCGAGATGATCGACAGGCCGGGATAGCGGATCGCGGTGCCGAGATTGCTTCCCGTCCGGTCGAAGCCGTTCGCCGGCGTTTCGCCCGGCCGAACCGCCAACTGGAAGATCAGGAACATCTCCCGCGCAGCGGCGAAGATCTCCGCGCCCACGGGGCTGTCGAGCATTTCCGCCGGATGGCTTCCCCAGCCGTCGATGATGTCGTGATCGTCCCACATCATGATCGACGGGACACGGGCGGCGAGGCTCGCGAAGGCCGGGCGCGCATAGGTGATGAGGTATCGCTCGAAGTAGAAGCGCCGCAGCGCTTCGGTGATCTCGGGTGTCAGCGGGACGGCGCCGCGATCGGTCTTCTTCAGGCTCGCCCAGCGCTCCACTTCCGGATGGCAGTGGAGGACGTCGTCGGCATAGAGCTGATCCCCACCCTGGAGGAGAAGGGCGAAGGGGTTCGCCAGGTTCTCGTCGGCGAGCCGCTGCCACACCGCGTCCCGCTCCTCGACGGGCCGCTCGAGATCGCCTTCCTCCTGGCCATTGCAGGAGACATAGGCGATGCGCAGGTCGGGCGTTGCCGCCGAGGCGACAGGATGACGGACGCCATCGATCCCGTAAAAGCCGCCCGTGCCGCTCGGGAGTGAAAAGTCGTAGGCGTGGACGGTACGACCGAATTCCTCGGCAAGCGTCAGCGGCGCGATCTCGCCCTCGTCCGTGACGAGCATCGGAGGCCGCTCTCCGGCCGGGAGCACGAGCAGCGCCCGCAACCGGTCACGCTGCGCGTCGCCGCCCTGCGCAAACAGCACCGGACCGACCCGATCGGGGCCCGCGCGCCTTCCTGTCGGCGCCGGCGGCGCTTCGCCATTCATGCCTGCCATCGCTCAACTCTTCGTCCCGCCAGCGCGCGTCCGGTCGTTCGACCCGTCTTCGACTTCGTCGCAGATATAGGGGGCGGGCTGACGTTGCCAGCAGCGGCGCGACGACCAGAGTATGTCCGCCGCGAAGGAAGGGCGTCGGCGCCTCACCAGCGCCGCAGCCAGTCCTCCGTTTCCTTCGCGGTGGTGGCGCTCACCGCCGAGCCGCGATCGTCGGCAAGGCCGGGCCTGGTGTCGACGCCGGGCAGATCTGTGGAGGAAGAACTCTCCCCGGCCGCCGCTGTCTCGACGGCACGGCCCTGACGCTCGTCGCTGCCGGCCGGCGAGCGCTGGCGCGTGCGGAACATGTCGAGGAAGGGGCTCTTCGTCGCGGCCACTTCCGCCGGCCGCTGGTGCGGAACCGGCGCGCCGCTTTCCCCTCGCGGCTCGGCGTAGCCGATGGCCGTCGACGATCCGCCGGAGGTTTGCGGGCGCGTCGAGGCGGTGCGCATCAGATCGATGGCGCTTCCGGCGTTCTGGGCCTGCCGCACCTCCGCCTGGCTGACGATCCGCGCCTCCGGATTGAGGCGCCGGGAGACCTTTTCGTAGAAGGCGTTGCCGCCGGCGATCAGCCGGTAGCTCATGTTGCGATAGGGAAAGTTCATTCCGGCCGTGTGGAAGTATTTCGCTTGGGCCACGCCCTTGTGCCGCTCGCCGTCGAGGACGCGATAGGCGACCTTCATGGCGAGATCCTTGCCCGCCCGCATCTCGCGCGTCATCACGCCGGGAGCGAACTGGTTCGGCTGGCCGACGACCTGGCAGACGTCGTCGGGATAATCCGACGACGCGACCCGGTTCATCACGACCGTTCCGACCGCCAGCATGCCGTCCTCGCTGGACCGGTTCGATTCGAAATACATGGCACGCGCCAGACATTCCTGTGCGGGGCCGAAATCCTTCCTGGCAGCCAGGGCGTCGAAGGCTTCGTCGGCACCGGGCGCCCCGATGCAGCCGGCGAGCGGCAGGATCAGGAGGGCGGCGAGGGCGCGGCGGAGGGTGGTAACGGCGTGTTTCGAGATCATGACGAAGTCGTGATCGCCGATTGGGGCAACAAATCGACACATTCCGAGCCGGTGAGACTCGGTGAGCCGACTGTTGCCGCCGCGCCTCAGATCGGCAGGTCGCCAGCACTCCGTGGCGAGCCCCGGCAGCCGGCTCCGATCGCCTCAATCGGTGTCGAAATCGCCCTTCACGCTCTCCAGTCCCTCGCGATAGGTCGGATAGCGAAAACCGTATCCCGCCTGCCTGATCTTCTCGTTCGAGACACGCTTGTTCTCGCCATAGAAGCTGCGGGCCATGGGCGAGAGGTCGACCGAGGCGAAGTCGGTCTCCGCCGGAGGCGCGGCACCGACCATTTCGGCGGCGTGAAGCACCACGTCCTGGGGCGGGGCCGGTTCGTCGTCGGTGACGTTGAAGATCCCGCCGAGGCGCTTTTCGGCGAGGAGCTTCGTCGCCCCGGCGATGTCGTCCACATGGATGCGGTTGAACACCTGTCCCGGCTTGACCAGGCGTTTCGCCGTACCGTTTTTCAGATTGACGAAGGCGTTGCGACCCGGCCCGTAGATTCCCGACAGGCGGATGATCGCGACCGGGACCCCGCGGGTCTCGCCGAGGCTGATCCAGGCCTCTTCCGCCTCGACGCGCGCCTTCGAGCGCTCCGAGCGCGGCTTCAGCTCGCTCTTTTCGTCCACCCAGCCGCCCTCGTGGTCGCCATAGACGCCGACGGTCGACAGATAGCCGATCCATTCGAGGTTCGGGCTGCCATGGGCGATCTCGTCGAAATACCATCGCAGGACCGGATCGCCGGATCGGGCATTGGCGCCGCCGACGCTGGCGCCTTTCGGCGCCTCGTGGCCCGGCGGTGCCGAGACGAGGAGGTGGGTCGCGCGATACAGCGCCCCGGCAATGCCGTCGGCCGGATGCTCGCCGTCGAAGACCAGCGGTTTCAGGCCGTGGGCGGCGATGGAGGAAGCCTTGTCCCGCGAGCGGACGGTGACGGCTTCGACCGTCACCTCGTGCTTGTCGAGGCTGTCGACGAAGTGGGCGGCCGAGTAGCCGTAGCCGAAGACGAAGAGATGCATGGACTATCCAAACCTTTGGCGGGCCGGAGCGAAGCTCTCCACTTCCAGCCGGCCGATCCTGAGGCGACCGATTTCGGCTTCGCCGATTCTCGCCCGGCCGACGGAGAGGCGGCCGATGGCGAGGGCCCCGACGGCGACGGCCCCGAGCGCGCAGGCGCCGAGCGCCAGGGCTCCGACGGCACCTGCGCCGAGCGCCGCCGAGCCCGCCGCGACGTCGGTGCGCGGCAGCATGCCGCCATCCCGCAACGGCGTGATCGCCCGGCGCATCCGTGCTTCCGGTCCCGCCTCGCGATCGGGCAGTGCGCTTCCCGGTGCGCTCATGGCGCCCGCCGGCAGGGGCGGCTCAGTCTCGGCCTTTTTGAAGAGCATGCCACTCACTCCGCACCATCGCGTCCGTCTCTCTATCAAGCGCGTCCGCACGAAGTCGCAAGGCCTCGCCGCGATCGAGGCGACAAAGCGCCCAGACGGCCATCGCCCTGACGAGGGGCGCCGCATCGCCGAGCAGCGCTGCGACCTGCGGAAGGAGCCTCCGCTGCCGTGAGTTTCCGGCGGCGATCAGGCAGTTCGAGACGAACTTGTCGCGACCGATGCGCTTGATCGGCGAGCCGGAAAAGAACGCCCGAAACGCGCCGTCGTCGAGCGCCAGAAGGCCGTCGAGCCGCGGCGCCTTGAGATCCTCGCGGGCGATCAGCTTGGCCTCGCGGGCATCCTGAGCGAACTTGTTCCACGGACAGACGGCGAGGCAGTCGTCGCAGCCATAGATGCGGTTGCCCATCGCCGCGCGGAATTCTCGGGGGATGACGGCCTTGGTCTCGATGGTGAGGTAGGAGATGCAGCGCCGGGCATCGAGCTGGTAGGGCGCGGGAAAGGCGTTCGTCGGGCAGGCGTCGAGACAGGCGCGGCATGAGCCGCAGCGGTCGCGGCCGGGCGCGTCCGCCTGGAAGTCGAGCGTCGTGAAGATCGAGCCGAGAAACAGCCAGGAACCGAAGTCGCGCGACAAGAGATTGGTGTGCTTGCCCTGCCAGCCGAGGCCTGCGAGTTCGGCGAGCGGCTTTTCCATCACCGGCGCGGTGTCGACGAAGACCTTGGCGTCGTGTTCGCCAAGCCCGCTCGTTCGGGCTCTGGCGACCAGCCGGCCGGCCAGTTCCTTCAGCCGGCCCTTGACGACGTCGTGATAGTCCCGGTGGCGGGCATAGACCGAGATCGCGCCGCGCTCCGGCCGGTCGAGGATCTCCAGCGGATCCTCGTCTGGCCCGTAATTCATCGCCAGAACGACGATCGAGCGGACGTCCGGCCAAAGATCCCTGGGCGAACGGCGCCGATCGAGGGTTTCGGGCATCCAGCCCATGGTGCCGTGGCGCCCCTCTGCGACGAATTCCGCCAGCCGCTCTCCGGCGAGGAGGTTGCCGGACGCATCGGCGATGCCGCTTGCCTCGAATCCGAGCCGCCGGGCATCGTCTCCGACGAAGTCTTTCAGAGAGGCGAGGGCGGCGCGGGACATCTGACGGATATGACCGGCGGGTCGGCGGGTCGCAAGGGCGCAGCAGAAGACCGCGGCCCGGACCGAGCCGGCCCGGCCGAGCGGTGCGCGCCGCGCGACCCGCGCCCGAGCGCCCCGCTTGCGGCCGAACCGTTGCCGGCCGTCACACCCTGGTGCGCGCCATGCCGTCCTTGGCCGGGCGATAGTCGGGATTGAGCTGCGCGGCGCGGGCATAGGAGCGGAACGCCTTGCTGCGGTCGCCCTTGCGCTCGTAGGCGAGGGCCTGGTTGGTCCAGTATTCCGCCTTGGTGTCGTCGAGCCGGAGCGCCGTGTTGAAGTCCTCGAAGGCGTTGTCGTCGTCGCCGGTGGCCAGATAGGAGACGCCCCGTGCCGAATAAGGCTCGGCGGCGTTCGGCTGCAGCGAGATCGCCCGGGAGAAGTCTTCGATCGCCAGCTTGTGCTGGCCGTCGATCTGATAGAGCAGGCCGCGATTGTGGTAGGCGCGCGGATCGGACGTGCCGAGGTCGATCGCCTTCTGGAAATAGCCGAGGGCCTCGCGGTTGCGCCCCGCCACCCGGTAGACGTTGCCGAGGCCGATATAGGCCGAGCCGTAGCGCGGATTGATCTGGATCGCCTTGTTGTAGTCGGCGGCGGCCTTGGCCGGATCGTCGATCTGGCGATAGATCAGGGCGCGGTTGGCATAGGCCTGGTAGAAATTCGGATCGAGCTGGATGGCGCGGTTGAAATCGGCGATGGCGTTCTGATACTCGCCGGCCCGGCCATAGGCCGTGCCGCGCACGTTGTAGCCTTCGGGATCGGACGGATTGGCGTTCACCGTCGCCGTCAGGGAGGCGATGTTCTGCTCGGTGCCCTGGTTCTTGTCGAGGGAGATCGCCTGGATCGCGGCGATGTCCCCACCCGTCTGGCAGCCTGCCATCACCATAATGCCGCAGATCAGTGCGGCGAACATGCCTTTGCGGCCATCCATCGATGCGAAAGTGGCGTAGCCTCGCCGGATGGCGGCAGGCGATGGGCGATGGGTGATCGGCATGTCGATGATGGTTCGTCCGGTTGTTTCGGGTGAGCTTTTGACCCTATCTCGCACAAGCGGCCGAATTTTGAAATCGTTCGCGCTGCAAACACGGAAAAATCGCCGCGGGTGTTGCCCACGGCGATGCATCCATTGCGACGAAAATCCGAGGGAACGGCCCCGATGAGGCGTTTCGACGGGCCGAGAGCGAGATCTCCGCGCCGCGCGACGGTCCGTCCGCGACGCTTCGTCTCACGAGGCGGCGCGGCCGCCGCCGGCGAGCCCTTCGCGCTGCGCGCGCTTGCGGGCGAGCTTGCGAGCCCGACGGACGGCCTCGGCCTTTTCACGCGCACGCTTCTCCGAAGGCTTTTCGTAGAAGTTGCGCATCTTCATTTCGCGGAAGATGCCTTCGCGCTGCATCTTCTTCTTCAGCGCGCGGAGCGCCTGATCCACATTGTTGTCGCGGACGAGTATCTGCACCGGGTGTTCCGTCTATAGCGCCAGATAATTGGGTCGAGAACGTATTTTCTTCTGGCGAGGCCTCGCCCGCCGCAAGAAGGGCTCCGTTATCAAATCGGCCGGGTTTTGTCGAGATGCAAAGTAATCGTCGGAAAGACGAACCGTAAGCCGGCAAAGGGACACGGTGCTGGCGTTTTTCGCGTCGAATGGCTAGGCACCGGGCCAGCACACCGGCGATTGCCGGCCAACCCCTCAGACGAGGCGAAGACGAAGGTTGCAGCGTCAGCAAGAAGCGCCGGCATTCGCATCGACCGACGCCGTCTTTCAGGCGGCCGCGGCCGGCGTCGTCGTCGCCGCGTTGATCCAGTTGACCGCGGCGCTCGCCGGCTTCGGCCTGGTCGATGGCCTCTACGAGGCCGGACCGGGATTGCCCGTCGTCTCGACCGCCAGCGCGTTCTGGGTGGCCGCGAGCGCGTTTGCCTTCGTGGTCGCCGGTTTTGCCGGCGCCCGTCTCGCCGATGCACATCGATTTCGCGATGCCCTGTTCTGCGGCCTTCTGACGTTTTCGGGCGCGCTGATCGCCGCCGTCGTCGTCCTGACGCTGCGGCCGCCGTCGCTGGTCGACCGCAGTCTCGGACCGGTCGGCCATGCAGTCGCGGCGATGGCGGCGGCCGACAGGACGTCCTTGCCGGATGCTGCTCTCGATCTGTCGGCACTGCGAGGCGAGGTTCTGGCGTTTCTCGATCCCGCCGACGCCGATGACCGGACGCCGGGTCGCGCCGAAACGAGCCGGGACGACAGCAGGGCGGCGCTCGCGACGGTCCTTGCGGGTATTGCCGAGACGGCCGACGAAGCCGCCGTTGCCGCGGCCGTCGATGCGATCGAGGCTGCGGCCGGCGTGACGGAGCCGGTGGCCGAGCGGCGGCTGACCGACTGGCAGCGGGCCCATGACGGGGCGTTGCGCAACGCGCGCCGCTCCGCCGCTGCGGCCACGGGCGCCGTCAGCAGCGCCTGTTTCTCCGCCTTCGTGGCGCTCGTCGCCGCCATGCTGGCTTCGCTCTTGGGCAGCGTTCTCGGCCGGACGCGGGACCGGGTGGTGGAGTTCGGCGCGTGATGGCATTAAGCCGGAAGAACGACCATGGCGCGACGCTCCTTCGCTCCGCGATCATGGACGGCGCCGGGCCGGGATCTTTCGAGGCCGCGGCGGGGGAACGGGGTAAAAATGCGATGGGGGCGTTCGGCCATGTCGAAGCGGTCAGGGGAGGCGGACATCACTGATTTGTCGGGCACGGGGCGCGATCGGTCCCGCCATGCGGAAACACGCCTCAACGATCTCGGGCGCGAACGCGCGGCCCCCCCGGCGGCGACCTTTCGCCGTCTTTCCTGGGGCGCGATTCTCGCCGGGGCCATTCTCGCCCTCATGATCCAGTTCATGCTCGGCCTGTTCGGCCTCGGCGTCGGCCTTTCGTCGCCGACGGGGACGGCGTCCGGCATCGTCTCGGTGGGTGGGCTCTGGGCGGTCCTGGTGGTGCTCGTCGGCGTCTTCGCCGGGGCCTTCGCGGCCGGCCGCTTCGCCGGCATCCCGTCGCGGATCGACGGGGCGCTGCACGGCGTCGTCACCTGGGCGGTCACCGCCCTTCTCGCCCTCTATCTGCTGACCAGCGGCGCTGCGAGCCTCGTCGGCGGCGCCTTCGGCGTCCTCGGCCAGTCGGTCGGCGACATGGCGACGGCGGCCGAAGCGCTGGCCCTGGACTCGTCCGCGCTCGCCGAGTCGTTGAAGGGCAGCGCGGAGCCGCTGTTCGCGCCGGCTCCCCGACCGAACGCCGCCCCCGAGGCCGGAACCGCAGCGCCCGACCAAGGCGCGCCGGCATCCGCATCGGTTGCCCCCGCCGATCGTGACGCGGCCTATGCCGAGGCCGTCGCGGCCCTCTCCAGCGGCGACCAGCAGGCACGCGGCTCGGCGGTCGATGCCGTCGCCCGGGTGGCGGGTGTCGCCAGGGCCGAAGCCGAACGGCGCTTCGACGCATTCGCCGAGCGTTTCGCCAGTGCCCGCACAGAGATGGAAACGAGGCGTCGTGCCGCGGCGAATGCATTAGCTCGGGCCTCGCTCGCCGCCTTCGTGGCGATGCTGCTCGGCATGGCCGTCGGCGCCGTCGGCGGCGCCTTGGGCCGGCCGGACCGTCTCGCCGAGGCGCGGACACACCGCCACTGACTGGCGGGGCCGCGACGCCGTCGCCGGGACCTCTTCGACGACGGACGCGCGGGAGCCACCGCCCGTCGGGACTACCGCGACTTGACGAGGAAGTGGCCGACGGCGAATTCGCCCTTCAGGCCCTTTGCCGCCAATGTCTCCGCCAGTTCCTCGAAGAACGGCCCCGCCGGTTCGCCGCCTGCGCCGTCGGCATGGATCAGCGCCTGCGGCAGGGCGAGCGCGATCAGGATCTGCGCAGTCCGGGTCTCGGGGCCCGAGAGGCTGACCGGCACGTCGAAGCTCGCCGTCGCGCCTTTTCGGGTGAGGTGGACGGAGAGCGACTGGACGAGCCCCTCGTCGTCGACGAGGAGGAGGTCGAGCGTGTCCGATGCCGGCACGCCCGAGATCGTGCCGGCGAGCGTCTCGCCGCTGACGATCCGGCGCTTTTCGAGTTCGAGGGTCAGGCCGAAGGCCGGATAGCCCGGCATCTCCGGCAGCGAGGCGAGGGCACGGCACTGCGCCTCGGCAACCTCGCCGCCATCGATGTAGACGCGGCGAAAGGCCTCTTTCGGCGAGTGTTCGATCAGCGTGTCGGCAAAGTCCTCGAGCCGGTTCTGGTCGTCCGACAGCGCGGTGATGCGGAACTCGCCGGCGGCCTTGCCGGCTTCCGTCAGCGCGGCGAAGCAGTCGCCCCCCGGATAGGCGGCGACGAGGTCCGCCAGCGTCGCCGATTGCTCGTCGTCGAAGCCTTCCAACTGCTCTTGCGTTTCTGCCGGCGAGCCGACGATCGTCTGCGGCCGGCGGGCAGACGGGGCCGCAAGCGCGATTTCTTCGCCTCGGCCCATGCTCGTCACGATGACCCGCTCGGGCCCTTTCGGAGCGATCCGGCTCGGCACGACGGGGGAGACCGCAACGGCCGCCTTGCCCGATTTCGGTTCGGAGGGGCTGACGACCGGGACGGCCGAAGCGACGTCGGCGGCCGGCGTCGAGGCTTCCAGTGACGCAGCCGTGGAGGCTTGGGGAGCGATGCTTGCCGGGGCCGGGTTCGAAGAGGCGGCAACATCGACCCCAACTGCCGGAGCGACCTCGGGCGTATCCGAAGCGGTGGCGGTTTTCGCCGTCACCCGGGGGGCAGTCGCCCGGCCCGAAACCTGGCCGGTCAACGGCACGGCCGGGACCGCTTCGGCCGTCGCCCGCCTCGTCTCGGCGAGACGGCCGGGAACGGCGGCTGTGGCGGCCACCCGCACCGCCTGGTCGGCGAACCCGTCGAGAACCAGCGGGGCGGACACGTCGGGCGGGACTTCGGCAGCCGTTCGCGCCGCCATCGTTCCCGCCGGTGTCTCGCCGGCCAGCCTCGTCTCGTCCGGCGGCACCGACGGAGCGTGGGCGGGCCGGGCGGCGACGATCGGCACGGGAGGCGGAGCGTCCTGCAAACGGATGGGCGAGACCGGCGCAAGGGCCGCCGTTTCCGCGGGCTCGGCGGCGACGGGGACCACCGGACCCGCCTTGCTCGGTTGCGGTCCTCGAGGCGCCGGCGCCTTTGAAGCGACGCGAGGCGCACGCGCCGGGGCCGCCCGAAGCGCCGGTCCGGAAGTCGTCGGCGAAAGCGCCGGCCGAGGCGCCGCCACGGCCCCGATTCGTGCCGCAGACTTCGGCTGGACCACGGTGCCGCTGCCCGTCGCGGCAGGATCGACCGCGCCCGGTCGGGCCCGTGCGGCGATCGCAGGATCCGGCTCTGCGACGGTCGAAGCAACGGCGGCCTTCGGCTCGGGCATTTGCGGTTCGACCATGGCGCGTTCGGCGAGCGCCGGACGCACCGGTTCGGAAGCAGGATCCTCGCCGGTCGAGCGCGGCGACAGCGGCTCGGGCGTGGCCCGCGGTGCCGCCACGGCCGGCGCCGTCGCGGCAGCTTCGCCCGGACGAAACGGTGCCGCGACTTCGGCGAGACGGAGCGTCGGGGCGAGGGCTTCGGGCTCGGATACAACGGGGGGCCGGGGCGCGGGCGTTTCGGCTGGCAAAGGTGCCGCGGGGCGAGCGGGACGCGCCTCGATCTCGGCCGCAGCGATCGCCGTCGGCGCGGCGGGCTCGACCGAAGCCGGCTCGCGAACCGGTGGCGACGTGCTGGCCGTGCTGGTGATGGCCGTATCCGGCTCAACGGCTGCGAGTTCCATCGTCTGCGGCCGGCTTTCGGAAAGCTGCGTCGGCTCGGCCCGTTCTGGCGCGACCGATGCCGAAGGAGCGAGCGCCACCGGCTGCTGCCGTGAATCGCCCGGGCCCAGTCGCATCCGGGGTTCGGCCGCCGCCAACGGCTCGGTCGCGCCGTCCTCGCGCGGCCCGATCGGCGACGGGGTTCGGCTGTCGGCGCGGCTCGACGGCTCGGCGGGCGGAACTTCCCTCACTGCCGGCCGGGTGGGATCCACCCTTTCGGCCGGGGCGGGCTCGGCTCTGCTTGCGCGGGTCGGCGCGAGGCTGGTGGTCCTGGTCTCGATCTCTTCGACGGTGATCGTGGTCTCCCTGGCCGGCTGCCGCGCCGTCTGAGGTAGGAGTGCGAGGGCCAGCGCCGCGAGACCCGCGTGAATGGCGAGCGACAGCCCCCCGGCCGTCGTCCAGAGCCGCGTCCGCGTCCTCATGGCGAGGCCTGTCCGCCGTCGGCATTGAGGACGACGAGGCTCGTCGCGGCGCCGGCGGCCGAGGCCTCGCCGAGGATCTGGACGAGAACGCTCCCCGAAAGGTCGCGGGCCGCGAGGACGTAGAGGACCGGAGTCTCGTCGCCGTCCGGCGCGGCGAGATCAGCGACCGCCTTGGCGAGTTCGGCGCGGGCGATCCTCCGCCCGTCGAGGCTCAGCGTTCCGTCTTCCGTGATCGCCAGCAGCGGTCGCGGCAGGCGCTCGCCGGCGTCGGCACCGACCCTCGCCGGATCGATCTCGCTTTCGCCCGGCGCGGTGAGGGTGCCGGCGAGGAGGAAGAACAGGAGCAGCAGGAAGACGATGTTGATCGTCGGCATCGCCGGATCGGTGCGCGGCCGGCGACGGGCGGGCCGAAGCTTTTTTCTTGCGGCGAAGCGTCGGGCGATCATCGCGGACCCGCTCCGCCGCGGGTCCCCGCCGTATCAGCCGGCGCCGAGATCAGCCGGACGTTCGCGACGCCCGCGCGCCGCAGGGCATCGAGGGCTTTGGCGACGTCTTCCGTCCGGGCGCTCCGCGCGGTCAGGAGGAGGACCGACCGGGCGCCTCCCTCGCGCAGCCGGACGGCCGCCGGCCGGAGCGCGTCGAGAGCGTAGACCTGCGCTCCGAGGCGCGCCCGGCCGCGCAGCACGACGAGGGTCTCGTCGGCCGGGGCGACGGTTCGGGACGCGGTCTCGCTCCCCTCGGCGCCGGCGACCGCGCGCCCCTGTCCGCTGACGGGGATCAGGCCGAAGGGGGCGATGCGCGAGGACAAAGCGAAGAAGATGACGAGGAGGAAGATGACGTCGACGAGCGGCGTCAGGACGAAGCGCCGCCTGGTCCTGGCGCGAACCCGGCGCATGGATCAGCGGGGCCGGGCGAGCGCCCGGTCGAGGTCGCTGCTCGCGGCCTCGTCGTCGGGCAGGACCGTCGAAAGGCGGCGGCGCGAATAGGCCACGCTGCGCGGCGCATCGCCGTGGACCGCTCTCAGGATCAGCCCCTCGATCGCCCGCGTCTCGGCGTCGAGCGCGGCGTCGAAATAGGCGGCGGCGAAGAAGAACGGGATGGCGACGACGAGGCCGGCGGCCGTGGTGATGAGCGCGGCGAAGATGCCGGCCGACAGAAGCGCCGGATCGATCGCCCCTTGCGTGCCGGACATGGTGAAGAACACCTCGATCATGCCGAAGACCGTGCCGAGCAGGCCGAGCATCGGTGCGGCCTGGACGATCGCGTCGAGAAAGGGGAGGTGCCGCGCCAGCCGCGCCAGCCCCTCGATCGCCGCCTCTTCGGCGAGGGCGCCGGCCCGCTCGCGCCCTTCCGGCCCGGGCGGGGCCTCGGCCAGTGCGGTCTTCGCCGCGGCGAGAACGTGGGCGCGCAGCAGCGTCGCCCGGCCGGCGTCGCTGGCGAAGGATCGGCTCTTGCCGGATCGGCCGACCCCTGCCCGTCGGAACTCGACCGCCTTGACGATCGATACCGCCAGCCCGGCAATCGACAGGAGCGCGAGCACGACGAGGATCGGGCCGGCACTGGAGCTGAGCTGCGAGGCGAGGATCTCCCACATGACGCGGCCGCCGCTCCCTTACGTGTCGAAGGTGATGGCGGTGCGCGACGTCGGCTCGAGCGCGTCCATGCAGATCGCGGCGCTGCCTTGGGCCGTCTCGCATTCGGCGACGTCGTTGACGAGGATGCGCGAGATCCCGGCGCAGGGCTGATCGGCGAGATCGAACTGGACGACCTTCGTCTTGCCGGCAGGAAGCTGCCCGAACTGCAGGACGAGGAATTGCGAGACCTGGCCGTTCGTGTCGAAGACGACGACGTCGTAGGAAACCTTTTCGAGCGGCTGGCCCGTGCCGTTCACCGCCACATAAGAGAGGCGGCAGAGCCCGGCGTCGTCGACGGCGTTGTTGAGTTCGAGGCCGAGCCGATTCTGCGCCGCCGGCTGCGTGCCGGTGGCAGCGTCCCCGGTCGGGGTGCCGCCGTCCTGGGCGAGGGCCGGCGCCCCGCCGAGCGCCAGGCCGGCGGCGACGAGGGCGGCCGATCCGATACGCCCCGCCGTCCGCGCGAACGCCCCGACGGATGACGGGTGTTTTTCCGGCGCGGCCGGACGCCGGCTCGAACGGCTCTTCGAATCGACCCTGCTCTTCATCCTGACGCTCACCCCCATGCTGGAACCTTTGATCAACCTTTGATAGAAATCTCTATCATGCCGGCTTTCAAGGATACAGATTTCCCATGGCCCTGTCGCGTAGGGATCGGACCGCAACCGCGAGGGCATTTCCGGCTGCCGGAGGCCGCCGGCGTCGGGGCGCTCTGCGAGGCCTCGCGGGCGTTGCGGCGCTGGCCGCGGGCCTCTCGGCGAGCGGTGCGGCCGAAGCCCAGTTCGTCGTCTGCAACCAGTCGCTCGACGTCGTCAACGTCGCCATCGGCCGCGACGCCGGCGACGGCTTTTCGACCGAGGGCTGGTGGATCGTCGGCGCGAACCGTTGCGCCACCACCATCCGGGACGAATTGTCGGCGCGCTACGTCTACGTCTATGCCGACGACGTCTTCGGGCGCGCGGTCCTCTATGGCTCGACCGAAATGTGCGTCGGCGCGAAGAGCTTCCGGATCGTCGGCACCGAGGCGTGCTTCCAGCGCGGCTACCGTCCGGCGAAGTTCCTGGAGGTCGACACGGAGGCGGTGTCGCGCTGGACGCTGTTCCTTTCGCCGCGCTCGTGATCGGCCGTTCGGCACGTCCGCCCTCGGCCCGGACCGCGGATCAAATCGATCGCTTCAATCATCGGTAGAAATCGGTCTGGCGCTGAGCTAGCATCGGCGACCACTCCGGACGTTTCGAGGGATACAGAACTTGCCGCCGAGCCCGCAGATCCCGATCGGTGCGACGCCGGCGGCCGGCCTCGCGCCCGGTGCATCTGCCCCGTGGCGCGCCCGATCGAGCCCTCGCGCGCGAGGCTGAGGCGGCAATGGCGGTTCGCGACGAGGCCGAGACCCACCGCATCGATCCGTCGTTTCGCAGCGAGCGCCTCGACCAAAGCCGCCGGCGCGCGGCGCGGCGCATTCGAAAGCGGCTGCTCGCCGGCGTCTTCGGTGTGGCGCTGTGCCTCGGAGCCGTCCTTTACGTCTTCATGCCCGCGCGCGACGTCATACCGATCGACGCGGAACTCAGCCTTGCAGCGGAGGAGGACGCTGCCGCACAGATCGAGATCGAGACCGGCCTTGCCGAGGCGGGCATTGCCGCGCCGACGATGCTCGACCTTCCCGGCGATCCGCTGATCGTGACGCTCGGCGGCGCGTCCGGCCCGGCCCCGCGGCTGAAGAGCCTCGATCGGCCGGAGAGCCTGTCGGAAGCGGTTCCGGCGCCGAAACTGATGCTCCTGTCCGACCGGCTGGTCAGCGCCGGGGAGCGGCTGATGGTCCAGATCCCCTCCAGCCAGGCCGACTTCGCCTTCTTCCAGGCCCAGCGCGATGCCGCGCCCGCTGCGATGGAGGACTTCGAGGCCCGGGCGATCGCGGCGGCAGGCGTCGGTGAGATGGCGATCGCTGCGCCCGGCGAAGGAGGCGGCGGGGCGGCCATCGCCGATGCGGAGGCTGCCGGTTGGGGCGAGACCGTCGATCGGGGCAGCGCGCCGCTGCCGAGCTTCGAGAAGACTGCGATCGCCGACACGACGAGCATCGCCCGGTTGCGCCCCGAAAGCGAGCGTTTCACCGCGACCGAGACCTTCGGCGAGCGCATCCTCGCGCCGTTGTCGCTCGGCCGGTTCCTGAGCGAGCGCGGTTTCGAAGCCGAGGATGCCGAGCGCGCCGGCGCGGCTGCCCGCGACCTCCTAAAGGTCGAGGAGCTCGTGCCGAACACGGTGATCGGCCTGCGTGGACTGCGGCGAAGCCGCGATGCGAAGTTCGTCGTCGCGCAACTGTCGCTCTATGCCGGCCAGACCTATTTCGGGACCCTGGCGCGCGAAGCGGGCGGCGGCTTTTCCCTCGGCGCCGATCCCTTCGCCGCGGCCGATCTGGTGCAGAAGGCCGGCGAAGAGCCGCCTGGTAAGCGCCAGTACCGACTGCTCGATGCGATCTATTCCACCGGCATCCGCAACGGCGTCCCGATGGAGGTGGTCGGCGAGGCCATCATGCTCCTGTCGCGGGATCACGACCTCGACGCCATCGCGGCGCCGGACGACCGCTTCGACCTTCTCTACGATGCCGAGCCTGCCGGCGACGTCTCGCCCGGGACGGCGCGCGTGCGCTATGCCGCCGTCCGTCGCGGCGAGGGGCCGATGACCTGTTACGTCTTCCGGCCCTCCGCCGAAACGCCGGTCTGCCACGACGGCAACGGGTCGGTCGGCCGGAGCGGCGCGCCGGCCGGGGCGGCCTCGGCAAACGGCATGGTCGTGCCGGTGAAGGGCGTCCTGACCTCGACCTTCGGTCCGCGCCGCCATCCGATCCTGAAGACCGTGCGCATCCACAAGGGCGTCGACTGGGCGGCGCCGCGCGGGACGGCCGTCCATGCGGCCTTCGCCGGCACCCTCGTTTACGCAGGCGACGGCAAGGGCTACGGCAATCTCGTGCGGATCGCTCACGGCGGCGGGCGCGAGACCCGCTATGCCCATCTCAGCCGCTTCGCACCGGGCCTCGCGATCGGCCGGACCCTCGCGGCGGGGGAGTTGATCGGCTATGTCGGCACCACCGGCCTGTCCACCGGGCCGCATCTGCATTTCGAACTCTATGCCGACGGCCAGGCGGTCGACCCGCTGGGAGTCGGCGGGCCGACGCTCCCTGCAAGCGTTGCGGTTGCTGCCGGCGACGATGTGCCGGCAGCCTCGGCGGGCGCCGTCGATCAACTGGTCGCGTGGATCGTCAGGGTCGAGAGCGGCGGCAATGCCCGGGCCAAGAACCCGCTGTCGAGCGCGACCGGGCTCGGCCAGTTCATCTCGTCGACCTGGCTGCGGATGATCAGGACCTATCGACCCGACCTCGCGGGCAGCCTCTCCCAGCGCGAAATTCTCGATCTTCGATTCGATCCGACGCTGTCGCGGGAGATGATCCGCAATCTCGCCCGCGAGGGCGAGGCCTATCTCGTCAGGCGCGGCCACCGGATCACGGCCGGGCGGCTCTATCTTGCCCATTTCCTCGGCATGGACGGGGCCGCCCAGGTGCTCTCCGCCGATCCCGAGGCGGCGGTCGTCGCGGTCGTCGGGCCGGGCGTAATCAAGGCGAACCCGTTCCTGGCAGGACAGAAGGTGCGCTACGTCGTCGAATGGGCCGAGCGGAAGATGCGGTCCGCGCGGGGTGGCGCCCGGCGGCAACCCGCGGCCGCGGCCGAATCTTCTGCCGCCGTCCCGCCGCCAGCGGCCCCGAGCGGGCCGGAACCGGCCTTCGCCGCCTATCGCAAGGCGATCCTCGCGCTTCTCGCCGACGCCGGCATCGCATCGTGACGAGGAGGGATGGCGCGCCTCAGGCGCTGAGGCCGCCGCGGCGAAGATGCTCGTCGAGCCGCGGCATGATCTCGACGAAATTGCAGGGGCGGTGCCGGTAGTCGAGCTGGTCTTTCAGGATGTGGTCCCAGGCGTCGCGACAGGCGCCGGGCGAGCCGGGCAGCACGAAGACGAAGGTCGCGTAGAGAACGCCGCCGGTGGCGCGGGACTGGATCGTCGAGACGCCGATCTTCTCGTAGGAGATCCGATGAAAGATCGCCGAGAAGCCGTCCATGCGCTTTTCGAACAAGGGCTCGAGGGCTTCCGGCGTCACGTCGCGGCCGGTGAAGCCGGTGCCGCCGGTGGTGATGACGACGTCGACCTCGGGATCTTCGCACCAGGCCCGGACGCTGTCGCGGATATGCGTTACGTCGTCCGGCACGATCTTGCGGTAGGCGAGGCGGTGACCGGCGCCGGTGAGGCGGTCGACGAGGAGGTCGCCGGAGCGGTCGTCGGCGAGCCGTCGGGTGTCGGAAACGGTGAGGACGGCGATCGACAGGGGAACGAAGGCGCGTTCGGTATCGCTCATGGCGAACTCCTTTCGTTGTCCGGCGCAGCGCTGCGAGGGTCGCGGGAAAGCCACCAGCCCGGCTCTTCTCCGGCGATCCTCTGCGCCGCTTCGTCGCGGGCGGCGGTGTCCGCGAAAAGCCCGAAGACGGTCGCGCCGGATCCCGACATGCGAGCGAAAAGGGCGCCGGCCGCCAGGAGGCGCGCACGCGCATTCTCGATCTCGGGCGCCAGCGAACCGGCGGCGAGCGCCAGATCGTTGCGGGTCTCGGCGAGATAGGCGACGAGTTCGCCAGTGGCCCTGAAACCTTGAACCGGCAAGGCCGGCATCGGCGGATTGTCGCGGCGGGCGAGCATCCGAAAGACGGCGGCCGTCTCGACGGCGATGCCCGGATTGACCAGCAGCATTGCAAGCTGAGGCATCGCCTCGACCGGCCGGATCGCCTCGCCGATGCCGGAGACGAAGGCGGCCCGACCGGCAAGACACATCGGAACGTCGGCTCCGAGGCGGATTGCGGCGGCGGCGAGCGCCGCCCGCGCCTCATCGGGCACGTCGGCCGAGACGAGAGCGAGGAGCGCCGCGGCATCGGCCGAGCCACCGCCGATGCCGGCGGCGACCGGAAGATGCTTCGACAAAGCGATGTCGAGGGGTGGCAGCTTCAGCCCCAACGTCGCCAACTCGGCGCGGGCAAGGGCGGCCGCCTTCAGGAGGATGTTGCCGTTGCCGGCCGGAACGGCCGAGGCGAAGCGGCCGGAAACGTCGAGGCGATCGATTCCCGCTTCTCTCTCGCGGTCCCCGACGGCGTCGTTCGCGCGCGGGAGGACGGCAATCTCGTCGCACGCGCCGGCATCGAAGACGACGAGGCTTTCCAGGAGATGATAGCCGTCGTCCCGGCGACCGACGACATGCAGCGCGAGATTGACCTTGGCGGGTGCGGGCCGGCATTCGGCCGGAACGGTCACGGCATCCATGCGGCCCACCATCCGGCCTCGTTCGGCAGCCCCGTCAGTTCGTGGTCGTCGGAGCTGCGCCCGGCGCCGCTTCGGGCGGCGTGGGGCTCGCCGGTGTGGCGGCGGGATTTGCTGGCTTTGCGGGAAGGTCGGTCGTCGGGGACGTCGCTTCCGCCTCGGCCCGCTTCGGGGTCTCGGCGGTGCCGGTGTCGGCCTTTTCGCTGGATGCGGCACCGGTCAGGCCGTCTTTCAGCTTCGCCTCGATCTCGCGGCGCTGCTCCGCCTCGGGTTCGGGCTTGCCGACGAGGGCGCGCTCCCACTGGAACTTCGCCTCGCGCTTGCGGCCGACCTGCCAATAGGCGTCGCCGAGATGGTCGTTGATCGTCGGATCCATCGGCGTGATCAGGACGGCACGCTCGAGCTGCTCGACGGCGTCGTCGTAGCGGCCGAGGCGGTAATAGGCCCAGCCGAGGCTGTCGATGATGTAGCCGTCGTTGGGACGAAGGTCGACGGCCCGCTTGATCATGCCGAGCCCCTCGTCGAGATGCCGGTTCATGTCGACCCAGGAATAGCCGAGATAGTTCAGGACCTGCGGCTGGTCGGGCGAAAGCTCCAGCGCCTTCTTGAAGTCCGGCTCGGCCTTGTCCCACATCTTCTGCCGCTCGTAGGCGATTCCGCGCTGGTAGTAGAGGTTCCAGTTCTCAGCGTCGTCCGCCTTGGCGAGTTCGACCGCCTTGTCGAGCGCGCCGGCGGCCTCGGCATATTGCTTGTCGGCGGACAGGACGTCGGCGAGCGCGGTATGGGCGCGCACGTCGTCGGGATAGTCGCGGACGGCCCGTTCGAGATGGCGCTTCGCCTCGTCCTTCTTTTCGGCATACCAGAGATCGAGGCCGATCTGCAGGTCGGCGGTCCGGCGGAAGGCAGAGTTCTCCGGGATCTCCTTGTAGTAGGAGATGGCGAGGTCGAGCTGGTTCGCCTGCTCGGCAATCCCCGCGAGCGCCGTCAGGAGGGCCGGGCTGCGCGGCGACAGCGCCCTGGCGAGCTGGAAATAGAGGAGGGCGACGTCGCGTCCGTCGCCGCGGTTGATCGCCTGGCCGAGCACGTAGAGGCTCTCGGCCGCGCCCTCCTGTACGGAGGCCGCGGCGGGCTCGATC
The DNA here is from genome assembly GCF_021390325.1 of Jiella avicenniae. Taxonomy (GTDB): domain Bacteria; phylum Pseudomonadota; class Alphaproteobacteria; order Rhizobiales; family Rhizobiaceae; genus Jiella; species Jiella avicenniae. The sequence continues at coordinate 117,021 of NZ_JAJUWU010000010.1, forward strand.
GTTTCGCCGCGATCGATCCGATCGCGCAGGAAGGTCAGCGGCGTATAGTTCGGCGCGACGGCGAGCCCGGCATCGACCGCCTTCAGCGCAGCCTGCTTGTCGCCTTCGCGCGTCTCGAGGCGGGCGAGCGCGTCGGCGGCGCCGAGATAGGCGTCGGGGGAGGTACGGGCGAGGGTCTGATCCGCCACCACGTCCGACAACACCTTGCGTGCCACCTGCGGCCGGCCGGCAAGCGAGGCGATCAGGCCTTTTTGATAGGCGTTGAAGATCGCATACCAGGGCGCGCCGGTGCTCTGGTCGATCCGCGACAGCGCCTCGTCGACCCGGCCGGCGCCGACCTCCGCCCAGGCCATCAGATGGGCGAGGAGAAGCGCGTCGAGATCGGTCGGATTGACGACGTCGAACTCGGCGATGGCGGCCTCGAAGTCGCCCTTGGTCAGGGCATCGACGCCGAGGGTGATTCGCGCCACCTTGGCGACGTTCGCATCGTCGCGAAGCTTGGCCGCGAGGTCGACGCCGTCCTTGAACCGTCCGTCCGCCAGATAGGCGAACATCGCGTCCTGCTGCAGCGCTTCGGCGGTCGGATCGATCGACAGGGCCTGGGTGTAATAATCGGTCGCGGCGTCGAGATCGCCGGAAGCCTGGGCGGTCTTGGCGGCGAGATAGGCGCCCGACAGCGAGCCGGCGGTCTCGACCGGCGCCTTCGGAAGGTCCGGCATCCCGTCCTGGCCGGCCGCACGGCCCGCCCCGCTCCCTGCGAGAACGATCACGGCCGACGCCATCAAGGTGGTGAAGAGGCGCGAAAGCGTCACGATGGATCCTTTCCTCCGGCAGAGCCGGTGCGGTTTCCTTGCAAGATGCCGCGGTCGGGGCAGCCCGGATGGCTCGCGAAGTGACGCGAACTCGCAGCAATTTGCAAGTCTCTTCGGCGTGTTGCACAAAGACCTTGACCGCAATGCGACGGGCCCCGCGACAAGGGCCGGCGATCACGGCGACGTGGCCGCGGGCCCTTGTCCTTCGAGCCCGCGCGGTCTGCGAACCCCTCAGTTCAGCCGATCGACGCAGAAGTCGACGACGCCCAGCATCGCCTCGCGGGCCGGCGAAGGCGGCAGCGTCGAGGCGGCGCGGAAGGCCTCCTCGCCGAAGCCTCGCGCCCGCTCGATCGTCGCCTCGAGCGCGCCGTGGCGCTGCAAGAGATCCTTGGCCCGGGCGAGCGCTGCGTCGTCGTTCTCGCCGCTCTCCATCGCGCTCTGCCAGAACGCCTTTTCCGCCACGTCGCCCTTGGCGTAGGCGAGAATGACGGGCAGGGTGATCTTGCCTTCGCGGAAGTCGTCGCCGGTGTTCTTGCCGAGATCGGCGAGCGAGCCGCGATAGTCGAGGACGTCGTCGACGAGCTGGAACGCCAGCCCGAGCGAGCGGCCGTAGTCGCGCATCGCCGCGCGCTCCTCCTCTCCCTTGTCGGCGAGCACCGGCCCGACCTCGGTGGCCGCGGAGAAGAGGGCTGCGGTCTTGGCGTCGATCACGGCGAGGTAGTCCGCCTCGCTGGTGGTCATCTGTTTGGCCGCGGCGAGCTGCCAGACCTCTCCCTCGGCGATCACGGCAGACGCCGCGGACAGGATCGCCAGGGCATCCAGCGAGCCCACCTCGACCATCGTCTTGAAGGCCTGGCCGAGCAGGAAGTCGCCGACGAGGACGCTCGCCTGGTTGCCCCAGATGGTCCGCGCCGTGCTCTTGCCGCGTCGCATGTCGCTCTCGTCGACGACGTCGTCATGGAGCAGCGTCGCCGTGTGCATGAACTCGACGCTGGCGGCGAGCTTGACGTGATCGGCGCCGTCATAGCCGTGCGCCAGCGCCGAGGCGATGGTCAGCATCGGCCGCAGCCGCTTGCCGCCGGAGGAGATCAGATGTTCGGCGATCTCGGGGATCAGCGTCACGTTCGAGCCGGCCATGGCGAGGATGAGATCGTTGACCCGGGCCATGTCGGCCTTGGTCAGCGCCAGGATCGGATCGATCGACCCGCGGGTCTGCCGCTGTGCGGCGCGGATGGCCAGGCTCACCATGCTTCTCCGTTGTTCGAGCTCTCCGCAGAGCAAATTCTGCGCTGCAATAGGCCGAGGGCGCGGCGCCCCGCAAGGGCGGTTCCGGCGGCTTCGTCCAAGCCCACCGCAGGCGTGCGGCGCGTGGCGTCCCTGTTCGCCAAGATGGCATCTTCGCGCCGCGCGTCCATTCGAAGCGCGGCCCGGGACCGAAATTGCCGCACCGGTCGGCCATGCCGCCGCCTTCTCGCGACGCTCACCGGCCGAGCGGTCGGCGCTGCGGCACTTTCGCCTCGACAACACGTTGTGTGAGCGAAAAGATGACGGCCGATCCACAGGGCGGCTGAACGCCGCCGGCGAAAGGATGCTTCATGAAGGAACTCATGCGATCGAACGACGCGGTGCTGATCTCGTTCGTCGACGCCCTGCTCAACGATGCCGAGATCCTGCATTTCGTCGCCGACGCCCACATGAGCATTCTAGACGGCTCGATCGGCGTCCTGCCACGGCGCGTCCTCGTCGATCCCGAGCGCCTCGAACAGGCGCGCCGGCTCCTGCGCGATGCCGATCTCGGCCACGAGATTTCCGTGGCCGACTGATACGGGCCCGACGGAGAACCTGCATGTGATGGCGGCCGATCCCACTGGCGATTCGACGATCGACGGGCGTCCCGTGCGCCTCGACGCCTTTCATGACGGCGGCTTCGCCGTGTTCCAGCCGAAGGGCTGGGGTTATCGCTCCGGCCTCGACGCGATGCTGCTCTGCGCCTGCGTCGCCCCCGGTTTCGCCGGCCGGATCGCCGATCTCGGCGCCGGCTCGGGCGTCGTCGGCTTCGGCGCGGCGCTTCGGGCACCGGAGGCTTCGGTGGCGCTCGTCGAGGCCCAGCCGATCATGGCGTCGCTCTGCCGACAGTCGCTCGCCCTGCCGCAAAACGCGCATCTGGCGAGACGGATCGCCGTCGCCGAAATCGACATCGGAAGCGGCCGCCCGTCGCGCGAAGCGGCGGGCCTCGGCGATTCGGCCTTCGATCTCGTTCTGACCAACCCGCCTTTTCACCCGGCGAACCACCGCCGGCCGCCGGATCCGGTGAGAGAGCGGGCGCTGTTTCCCGCGGACGGCATGTCGCTCGGCCGCTGGTTCGCCGTCGCCGCCGCGCTGTTGGCGCCGAAAGGTCGGCTGGTGGCCGTGTTGAGGACCGACCGCCTCGGCGAGGTCCTGCAAGCGATCGAACCCCGCTTCGGCGAGGCGACCGTCCTGCCGGTCCACGGCCGGGCCGGTGCGCCGGCCGAGCGCGTCGTCGTCGCCGCGAGGAAGGGAACGCGCGCGCCGCTGCGGCTGCTCGAAGGGATCGCGCTCGACGACGGCGCCGGCGGGCCGACGGCTCTGTCCGGAAAGATCGCCCGCGGCATTGCGACGCTGCCCCTCGCCGAGATGTGAAGCCGCCCTGACGCGGCGCCGGCGGGCGTCGGGAAGGCGCGCGATTGCGAAGCGGCGGGGAGTGCTTAAATGCACCGGGACCTGAAAACGAACCGCACCCGAAGGCATCCCTTGGCCAACCCGCTCAAGAAACTCCTCCCGAAGCGCTTTCGCCGGGAGGGCGTCACCATTCCGGTGGTCAAGCTCTCGGGCATGATCGCGGCCTCCAGTTCGCCCTTCCGTCAGGGTCTGTCGATCGCGACGGCCGCCCCGCTGCTCGAAAAGGCGTTCGGCGACAAGGCCGCCCCGGCCGTCGCCATCGTCGTCAATTCGCCCGGCGGTTCGCCGGTGCAGTCGCGGCTGATCTTCAAGCGGATCCGCGATCTGGCCGAAGAAAAGCAGAAGACCGTGCTCGTCTTCGTCGAGGACGTCGCGGCCTCTGGTGGCTACATGATCGCCTGCGCCGGCGACGAGATCATCGCCGACCCGTCCTCGATCGTCGGCTCGATCGGCGTCGTCTCCGGGTCCTTCGGCTTCGTCGAGGCGATCGCCAAGCTCGGCATCGAGCGGCGCGTCCACACCGCCGGGCAGAACAAGGCGACGCTCGACCCGTTCCAGCCGGAAAAGCCCGAGGACGTGGCGCATCTGAAAGCCTTGCAGCTCGAGGTGCACGACACCTTCATCGATCTCGTCAAGTCGCGACGCGGGGCAAAGCTCGTCGAGGACGACCAGATGTTCTCCGGTCTCTTCTGGTCCGGCAAGCGCGGGCTGGACCTCGGCCTCGTCGACGCTCTCGGCGACATCCGCGAGACCCTGCGGCTGCGCTATGGCGAGACCGTGAAACTGGACCTGATCAGCCAAGGGCGATCGCTGTTCGGCCGCAAGCCGAAGGGTATCAGCGCCGGGACCGATGGCGCCCTCGCCGCGATCGGCGAGGGCGTGGCCGACCGGATCTTCGCCCAACTCGAGGAACGGGCGATCTGGGCGCGATTCGGGCTCTGAGGAGCGTTGCCTCCGCTCGCGGAGGCTCCGCGGCAGTTAGGCGAAGATGCCGCAGATGGTGAATTGCCGGCATGGCGGCGAAGGCGCATAATGCTGCCGGAAGGTGTGTTTTGGAGATGATCGAAGCGATGCCCCAGCTCATACTCCTGGGCCTCGTCGGAGCCGCTGCCTGGCTCGGCTACAAGCAGATGGCGAAGGATGCCGAGAAGGTGTCCGAGCGCAATCGTCAGGCCGAGGCGGAGGTGCGCAACGGCGCCCAGGGCACGCTCGTGCGCGGGCCGGACGGCGTATACCGCGTCCGCAAGGACTGACGTCCCGCGAATGCGACGGGCACCAGGCCGCCCACAGGGGCGCAACCCTTAGCTGCCTGCGCAAGCAGGCGGCTAACAGCTTGGAACAGACCGCTCTCCGCGAGATTGGCGAGGCACACGCTCGAATCTCACGGAGTATCCGCGATGAAAGCCATCACCTGGCACGGCAAGCACGACATGCGCTGCGAAAGCGTCCCCGATCCCGAGATCGAGGACGGCCGCGACGTCATCATCAAGACCACGGCCTGCGCGATCTGCGGGTCGGATCTCCATTTCTACGACGGTTTCATGCCCGGCATGGAATCGGGCGACATCGTCGGCCACGAATTCATGGGCGAGGTGATGGAGGTCGGCCGCGACACGAAGAAGCTGAAGGTCGGCGACCGCATCGTCGTGCCGTTCACCATCGTCTGCGGCGAATGCGATCAGTGCCGGCGCGGGAACTTCTCCGTCTGCGAGCGCTCCAACCGCAATGCCGACACCGCCGCCAAGATGTTCGGCCACACGACGGCGGGCCTTTATGGCTATTCGCATCTGACCGGGGGCTATTCCGGCGGGCAGGCGGAATATGTGCGTGTTCCCTACGCCGACGTCGGCCCCGTGAAGGTCCCCGACGGCATGACCGACGAGGAGGTGCTGTTTCTCGGCGACATCCTGCCGACGGGTTGGCAGGGCGCCAAGAACTGCGACATCCAGCCGACGGACACGGTGGCGATCTGGGGCGCCGGTCCGGTCGGCCTCTTCGCCCTGCAGAGCGCGATCATCCAGGGCGCCAAGCAGGTCGTCGTCATCGACGAGGTGCCGGAGCGCCTGGCCATCGCCGAGCGGATGGGCGCGATCACCATCAATTTTCAGGAAGAGAGCACGGTCGAGCGCCTGAACGACCTCACCCAGGGCAAGGGGCCGGAATGCTGCATCGACTGCGTCGGCATGGAGGCCCATTCCGGCTACGGGATCGAGCATCTCTACGATCGCGCCAAGCAGACGGTGATGGCCGAGACCGACCGGCCGCACGTTTTGCGCGAGATGATCTATGTCTGCAGGCCGGGCGGCACGATCTCCGTGCCGGGCGTCTATGGCGGCCTCGTCGACAAGATCCCCTTCGGCGCGGCGATGAACAAATCCCTGAGCTTCAAGATGGGCCAGACCCATGTGAACAAATGGGCCGACGACCTTCTGGTGCGTATCCAGGAGGGCCAGTTCGACACGACCTCCTTCATCTCGCACCGAGGCACGCTGGAAGACGGGCCGGAACTCTACAAGACCTTCCGTGACAAGAAGGACGGTTGCACCAAGGTGGTGCTGCGGCCGTAACCGAGGCGGCGACGACCACGCATGGGATGATCTGGAGACGAAGCCGGGCGGGCCTTTCGGGCCGCCCGGCTTTTTGTGCCTCGACGGAATGACATTCGCATTGGACGAGCGTTTTCGCGCCGGGAACCCAGAATCACGCGAAATCCGCCGAGCTAACTTCGGCTTAATGCTGCTTGCGTAATGATATATTCGTTGCGGAGGCAAACGTGCTCGTTCTCAAGAAGTCCGTCGACTGGCTCACTTTTCGGTCCGTACAGCCCGGGCTCGCCGTGGCACAGTTCCGCGAGCTGCAGCGGCAGATTCCGCTCCTCTACGCTTTGCTCAGCGTGAATGCCTTGGCGGTCGCCTATACTCATCACGGCACCGCGCCCGAGTGGATGACGGTCTGGGTTCCGGCCTTGCTTCTGACGGTCAGCGTCGTTCGCCTGGTGAAATGGCTGATTTCCCCTGTGGCAAGGGTCAGCGAAGAGGAGGCGATCCGGGCTTTGAAGCGCACCACGATCCTGGGATCCGTGATCGCGGTCGCCTACATCTCGTGGTCGCTGCAGCTCAGCCGGTACGGGAACGAGCATCAGCAAAGTCACGTCGCGATCTTCATCGCGATCACGGTCATCGGTTGCATCTTCTGTCTGATGCATCTGCCCCAGGCCGCTTTGTCGGTCACGGCCATCGTCACTCTCCCCTATCTTGCCTACTACGTCTCGCCCGACGACGCGATCTATACCGCCGTCGGCTTCAACATCCTCCTCGTCACGCTGGTGATGATCCGCGTCCTGCTCAACAGTTTCGACGGCTTCGCGATGTTGATCCGAACCCAGGTGCATACCGAGAAATTGAACCGGGAGATCACCAAGCTCGCCCATACCGACATGCTGACCGGGCTCCCGAACCGGCGCCTCTTCTTCACCGAAGCCGACCGCAGAATTGGACACTGTCGCACGGCGGGACGCGAGCTTGCCCTGGGCGTCATCGATCTCGATCGCTTCAAGGCCGCGAACGACACGTTCGGTCACGTGGTCGGGGACGAGATTCTCGGTGCGGTCGGAGAGCGCTTGCGGGACATTTTCGTAAACCACGACGGGCTCGTGGCGCGTCTGGGCGGTGACGAGTTCGCCTTCGTGGTCGAGGGTGACGATGCGAAGGCGCTGGCGCTCGCGGGACACGTTTGTCAGGCTCTCGCGGCACCGTTCCATCTGGAGGACATCACCGTCTCGATCGGCGCCTCCTGCGGCATCGCGACGACGCACGATGTCTTGGGGACCTCGCGCGAACTCTACGATTGTGCCGACTACGCCCTTTACAAGACCAAGAGCGAGCGCCGCGGCTTTGCGACACTCTACTCGCCCGAGCACGAACAGCGCATCCGCTCCGAACGAGCCGTGGAAGCGGCCCTTCAGGTGGCCGACCTCGACGAAGAGATGGAGGTCCATCTCCAGCCGATCGCCAGCATCGACGGAGGGACCGTCGCGTTCGTAGAGGCGCTCGCGCGCTGGACGAGCCCGGAACTCGGCCCGGTCGCGCCCGACGTCTTCATCCTGCTCGCCGAGCGGGCGGGCATCATGCACCGCCTGACCCTGACGCTTCTCGGCAAGGCGCTTGCCCACCTCGAACGGCTTCCGGCGGAGGTGATGCTCTCCTTCAATCTGTCGGCGCACGACATCACCTGTCACGAGACGGTGGTCGCCATCATGTCGCTCGTGCGGCGCTCGGGCGTTCACCCGTCCCGGCTCGTCATGGAGCTGACGGAAACCGCTGTCGTCAGAGATTTCGAGGCCGCCGAGGCGTCGATGCGGCTGCTTCGCTCGCTCGGGATCAAGATCGCTCTCGACGATTTCGGCACCGGGCAGTCGAGCCTCAGCTATCTGCGCAGGCTGCCGATCGACAAGGTCAAGATCGACAGAAGCTTCGTCGCCGGCGCCGACGATGTCGAAGGGCGCGAGCTACTCTCCGCCGTCGTCGCCTTCTGCAAGTCGATGCGCATGCAATGCATCGCGGAAGGCGTGGAAGACGCCTCGCAGCTTCGCTTCCTGCAGTCGATCGACTGCGACTTCTTTCAGGGTTATCTGCTCGCCAAGCCACTGCCGATCGACGAGCTCGTCGTTCTGGTGCAGGGCAGGGGACTGCCGGACCAACGGCTGGCAAAAGCCTGATCATGCTTCCGGCCCGGACGATTCCTCGGCAACGATCGAACCCCCGCGGCCGCCCGCCGTCGCCTCAGCCTTGACCGGCCTCCCGCCCCCGTGGCAACTCGCGTCCGACCCCTTTTCGCCCGTCGCGTCCAGCCGCGCGGGCTCATGCCGGACCGCCCCATCATGTCAGACATCGCCCCCCACATGGACCCGCGCCGCTCGTTTCAGGCGCTGATCCTGACGCTGCATCGCTACTGGGCCGACTATGGCTGCGTCGTGCTCCAGCCCTACGACATGGAGGTCGGCGCCGGCACCTTCCATCCGGCGACGACGCTGCGGGCCTTGGGTCCGCGGCCGTGGAATGCCGCATACGTCCAGCCGTCGCGGCGGCCGAAGGACGGGCGCTACGGCGAGAACCCCAACCGGCTGCAGCACTACTATCAGTATCAGGTGATCCTGAAGCCGAACCCGGCGAACCTGCAGGAGCTCTATCTCGGCTCTTTAAAGGCGATCGGCATCGACACCGGCCTGCACGACATCCGTTTCGTCGAGGACGACTGGGAGAGCCCGACGCTCGGCGCCTGGGGCCTCGGCTGGGAGTGCTGGTGCGACGGCATGGAGGTCTCGCAGTTCACCTACTTCCAGCAGGTCTGCGGCATCGAATGCGCGCCCGTCGCCGGCGAGCTGACCTACGGGCTTGAGCGTCTGGCGATGTACGTCCAGAACGTCGACAACGTCTACGACCTCAATTTCAACGGCCGCGAGGGGGCCGAGAAAGTCTTCTATGGCGACGTCTTCCTGCAGGCCGAGCAGGAATATTCCCGCTTCAACTTCGAGATCGCCGATACGAAGATCCTGCATCAGCACTTCATCGATGCGGAAAACGAGTGCAAGGCAGTGCTGGCCTTCGGCGCCCCGGCGGAAGCCGGCGGCCTGCACAAATGCGTCCTGCCGGCCTACGACCAGTGCATCAAGGCGTCCCACGTCTTCAACCTGCTCGACGCCCGCGGCGTCATCTCGGTGACCGAGCGCCAGAGCTACATCCTGCGCGTCCGGAACCTCGCCAAGGCCTGCGGCGAGGCGTTTTTGCTGACGGATGCCGGTGGGGCGAACTGGAAGGGCTGATCGTCCATTGCGACGATCGTCGCGCGGGATTTTGCCGCCTGCCGCCCAGCGCGGGAATGGCTTGAGGCCCTGGCCCGGGTGCTGCCTGACGCCTAGCCCGGACCCTGCACGAACGGATCGATGACCGTGATCTCGGGAAAGCGGAAATCCCGCGTGTTCCTGGTGAGTACCACGAGGCCGTGGACTGCGGCCGTCGCGGCAATCAGGCTGTCATAGCTCTCGGTGGCTGCCTCGGCCTGCATCGCGCCGCAGAGCAGCGCCTCCGTCGCGCCGAACGGCAGTATTCGGCCGTCATAGGCAGGCAGGACGTTGCCGGCGAGCCAGCGGTCGAGGACTGCCGCCTCGTCGGGCGCGCGGCGCTTGAGCCGAAGGATGCCCCTCCGGATTTCCATGATGGTGAACGCCGACAGGAAGAAGGCACGCTGTGGCACCTCCACGAACCACCGCTGCACCAGCGGAGCGGCCCGACGCCCCTTGCGCGCTTCCGAAAGGACGTTCGTGTCGACGAGGTATGTCGTCAAAACGTGACCTGCCGGCCAGCCGGGGCAGGGCGCTCGAAGTCGATGTCGATGCCGGAGGCGTCCTCGCTGGCGAGGAGATCGAGCATGGTGGGGCCGGCCTTCTCGCCACTCATCCGCCGAAATTCCTCGTGGGTCATCAAGACGAAGGCGGGCTTGCCCCGATCTGTGATGACGACCGGCGACACGGCGGCGGCGCGCTTTGCTGCTCCGATGTCCTGATTGAGTTCGCGCGACGAGATCGTGGTCATGACCGCCTCCTTGTAGTAACGAAAAAATAGGTTACTACATTGAGCTGGTCAAGAAGCTCAGACCCACGCGGTGGCGCCACCGGAGCTTGGAGCCCGGCAGCGTTACGGGCAAGTCCCGCTGATCTTCGTCCGAGCTCGCGATGTCGGGAAAGGGTACCATGGGCCGTAGCGCACGGGCCCTTCCGGGGAACGTCGGCGGAAAGGCTCTCGATGCTCAGATCGTAGGACGTCTCGATCGCAATAGAGCATGATCCCGAAAAGTGGGAACCGGTTTTCGGAAAAGATCATGCGCAAACAGAAAGATGGAGCGGGACGATGAGCGAAGCTCATTTTATCTCGCTCTAGCGAACCAGCCGCGGAAGTCGCCCCGTCCGAGCCCGGATGGAAGGCGTAGAAGGTGGCTGTCGATTGCGGTTCAGAAGGGGTTTGGAAAACGTCGGAGAAAGCGGGACGCGCGACCGAAGTGACGCGCAAGCCCTGACGGAGCGTTGACGCGTCTAAACCGCGATCGCGGAAAGCCGTCTTCTCGGTTCGCTTCGCGGTCGAGGCTTTTGCATTGGCTTCCAACGCACTAGGTTGGTGACACACAAGCGAGAGCCGTGTTCTCGCCAGCCGACGCGCTCCGCAATCGACGGGCTCATGAACCGACTGACAATTCCCCAGCCCTCAGCCACGGCGCGCCCCGCCGACGCCAACGTCACGGCCGTCCTCGGGCCGACGAACACCGGCAAGACCCATCTCGCCATCGAGCGGATGATCGCCCATGGCTCCGGCACCATCGGCCTGCCGCTCAGGCTCTTGGCGCGGGAAGTCTATCAGAAGGTCTGCGACCGGGTCGGCGCCGGCCATGTGGCGCTGATCACCGGCGAGGAGAAGATCCGGCCGCCGAACGCCCGCTATTTCGTCTGCACCGTCGAAGCGATGCCGCGCAATCCCGGCACCGCCTTCGTCGCCGTCGACGAGGTGCAACTCGCCGGTGATCTCGAACGCGGCCATACCTTCACCGACCGGATCCTCACCGCCAGGGGCTTTCAGGAAACGCTGCTGCTCGGCGCCGGCACCATGCAGGGCGTCCTCTCCCGGCTGATCCCCGGCCTGTCCACCCAGACCCGGCCGCGCATGTCGAACCTCGTCTACGCCGGCTCGAAGAAGATCACCCGGCTGCCGCGGCGCTCGGCCATCGTCGCCTTCTCGGCGGAGGAGGTCTATGCGATCGCCGAGCTGATCCGCCGCCAGCGCGGCGGCGCGGCGGTCGTCCTCGGGGCGCTCTCGCCCCGCACCCGCAACGCCCAGGTCGAGCTCTACCAGGCCGGCGAGGTCGACTATCTCGTCGCCACCGACGCCATCGGCATGGGCCTCAATCTCGACGTCGATCACGTCGCCTTCGCCCAGGACTGGAAATATGACGGCTTCCAGTACCGCCAGCTGACCGCGGCCGAATACGGTCAGATCGCCGGCCGGGCCGGCCGCCACGTGCGCGACGGCACCTTCGGCGTGACCGGCCAGGTCAATCCGCTGCCGGACGAACTCGTCGAGGCGTTGGAAGCCCACAGCTTCGCGCCGGTGAAGGTCGTCCAGTGGCGAAGCGGCGATCTCGATTTCGCGTCCATCGACGCGCTGAAGGACAGTCTGGAGCGCCCGCCGCCGAACGAGGCCCTGGCGAAGGCTTTGCCGGCCGTCGACCAGCGGGCGCTGGAATTCCTCGCCCGCCTGCCGGAGATCACCCGGCGGGCGCGGGGCGCAAAACGCGTCGAACTCTTGTGGGAGGCCTGCAAGCTTCCCGATTATCGGCGCATCGCGCCGGCCCAGCATGCCGAAATCATCGCCTCGATCTTCGCCGACGTCGCCGACAACGGCCATGTGTCCGAAGACTACATGGCCGCACAGGTGCGGCGGGCCGACCGCACCGAAGGCGATCTCGACACCCTGTCCCAGCGCATCGCCGAAATCCGCACCTGGACTTATATTTCGCACCGCCCGGACTGGCTTGCCGATCCGACACACTGGCAGGAAAAGACTCGCGACATCGAGGACCGGCTGTCCGACGCCCTGCACGACAGGTTGACGAAACGGTTCGTAGACCGCAGGACAAGCGTCTTGATGAAGCGGCTGAGAGAGAACGCGTTCATGGAAGCAGAAATCGCCAGCGACGGTACGGTGTCGGTCGAGGGCCACGCCGTGGGCGAACTGCAGGGTTTCCGTTTCTCGCCCGACACGAAAGCCGAGGGCGCGGACGGGCGGGCCGTCCGCACGGCTGCGCAAAAGGCGCTGGCCGGCGAGTTCGAAAAGCGGGCGGAGCGCTTCGCCAATGCTCCGAACGGCGATCTGGCGCTCGGCTCCGACGGGCTGATCCGCTGGCTCGGTGCGCCGGTCGCGACGCTGACGGGGGGCGAGGATCCGCTCAAGCCGCGAATCGTCGTGCTGGCCGACGAGCAGCTGACCGGCCCGGCGCGGGACATGGTCTCGGCCCGGCTCGAGCGATTCGTCACCTATCAGGTCTCCACCATCCTGAAGCCGCTCGCCGATCTGAAGCAGGGCGAGGGCCTCGAGGGCGTCGCCCGCGGGCTCGCCTATCGCCTCGTCGAGGAATACGGCATCCTGCAGCGCCGCGACGTCTCGGAGGAAGTGCGCGGGCTCGATCAGGCGGCGAGAGCCGCCCTGCGGCGCTGCGGCGTCCGGTTCGGCGCCTACCACATCTTCGTGCCGACGCTGATCAAGCCGGCCCCGGCCAGCCTCCTGACGCTGCTCTGGGCGATCCAGAACGACGGCCGCGACCGGCCGGGCTTCAGCGACGTGACGCATCTGCTTTCGACCGGACGGACCTCGGCCGTCGCCGATACGGCCTACGATCCGATCTTCTACAAGCTCGCCGGCTACAGGCTGCTCGGCCGCAGGGCGGTGCGCGTCGACATTCTGGAGCGTCTCGCCGATCTCATCCGGCCGGCGCTCGGCTGGAAGCCCGGCACCGGCAAGCGCCCGGACGGCGGCTACAACGGCGCCCAGTTCCTGGTGACTCCGGCGATGATGTCGATCCTCGGCGCGACCGCCGACGACATGGACGAGATCCTCAAGGGTCTCGGCTATCGGCCGCAGCCGATGCAGGCTGACGCCGTCGAGGCGGAGCTGTCGCGTCTCGACGAGGAAGCCGCCGCCAAGGACGCGGCCGACAAGGCCGAGGCCGCGCGCAAGGCTGCCGAAGCCGCCGCCAGCGCCGCAGCGCCGCAGCCGCCCGAGGCGTCTGGCGAGGAAGCGCCGGCGGGTGAGGCGGGCGAAGCCGTCGCCGCAGAAGCTCCCGAAGCGGGCCAGCCGGACGTCGTCGCTGCGCATGATGACGAGGCTGCCCCCGCTGCGGACCGCGCCGATCCGACGGATGGCGAAGCCCCGGCAACTTCCGGGGATGCGGCGCAACTGCCTGCGTCAGAGCCGGAGCCGGCCAGCGAAACGCCGGCCGCGACCCCCGCCGAGTATGGAGCCGGCGCCGCCGGTGAAGCCGTCGTCGAGGCTGCCGTGGCGCCGGTCGCCACGGATGCCGTCTCGGCCGGCGACGAGACGGAGGCAGCAGGCGGCGACGTCGCCGCCGAGGCATCGAGCGGGCCCGCCCCGGAAGGGACGTCGGCTGCCGATCCGGCTGCTGCGCCGGAACAGGCCGCGGGCGGAGAGGCGCCGGCCCAGCCCGAGGAGCCCGCAGAGCCGCGCATCGTGCAGGTCTGGCGGCCGCATCGCGGCGACCGCAATCCCGGCCAGAACCGCCAGGGTCGCCGGGGACGCGCCGCAGGACAGGGACGCCAGGGGCAGGGTCAGCCGGGCGAGGCGGCGACGGAGGCCGGCCCCTCCCAGGGGCGGCAGCGTTTCGCCCGTCGCCACGAGAACCAGGACGGCGAAGGCCGGCCGCAGCGCTTCGGCAAGGGCGGCGGTAAGGGCACGGACCAGAAGGGCCAGGATTTCGGGGATCGCTCCAACCGTGGCCCGCATCGCGACAAGAACGACGGCGGCGGCCGACGGGACAAGGCGCCGCAGCGCATCGATCCGGATTCGCCCTTCGCCAAGCTGGCAGCCCTGAAGGAAAAGCTTGGACGCTGACGAGGACGAGAACGGCCCGGCGGGCAAGGGCGCCCAGCGTCTCGACAAGTGGCTGTTCTTCGCCCGCGTCGTGAAGTCCCGCACTCTCGCCCAGAAGCTCGTCCTTTCCGGCGGCGTGCGACTCAATCGCGACAAGATCACCAATCCGGCGAGGCAGGTGCGGGTCGGCGATACGCTGACGATCTCCTATGCCCGCGCGGTCCGCGTGCTGAAAATCCGCCAGCCGGGCGCAAGGCGCGGCCCGGCGAGCGAGGCGGCCGGACTCTACGAGGACCTGTCGCCGGCGCCGATCCGGGCGGCGTCCGGCGAAGATGGTGACGAGGCGCCGAGATCTACGCCTGCTGCCGCGGCGAGGGCGCCGGAAGCGGATGCACCGCGGCCTTCCAAGAAGGATCGGCGGGCGCTCGCCCGTCTGAAGGGCGGCGATCCGTAACGCACCCTGCCTTCGGACGATCGGTGCGAAGGCGATCGTCCGGCCGGGAAATATCTTTGCGGATTCGGCCGCCGGGACGACAAGCTTTGCGCTTGCAAGGCAATTTGCGAGTGGCTAGGTCCTGTGACGAAGGATAGGCCCCGTGTGCCGCCACGCGGCCCGGGCGAGACGGCGGTCTCAGGCCGCCCGAGAGGATGACAGATGACTTATGTCGTGACCGACAATTGCATTCGCTGCAAATACATGGACTGCGTCGAAGTGTGTCCGGTCGACTGTTTCTACGAAGGCGAGAACATGCTCGTCATCCATCCCGACGAATGCATCGACTGCGGCGTCTGCGAACCCGAATGTCCGGCCGAGGCGATCAAGCCCGACACCGAGCCCGACCTCGACAAGTGGCTGACGGTCAACGCCGAATATGCCGAGAAATGGCCGAACATCACGATCAAGCGTGAAGCGCCGGCGGATGCCGAGAAATACGACGGCGAGGACGGCAAGTTCGAGAAATACTTCTCGGCCGAGTCCGGCCAGGGCGACTGAGGCAGTCGCGCATCGAGGGCGCCGACGTCCTTCGGGCAGCGCGCGAAGCGCTTCGGCTCGGGCCCGCAAGCCGTCATTTCAAGGCAATGAGCGATTGCGTTCCGCATGCCGGTGGTCGGCGCGCGGGCGCGTCGGCCTCGCGATTCGTCCGGCGACGTGGCGGATTCCGCCGCTGCGTTGCACAATCGCGGCATCCCCCCGAATTCCTTGAATTTTCCGGCAGGATATTGTAAGCTGCCATACACAGTCGGGTGCAAAGGCACTTGAGCATCCAGTCCCGAGGTTCGGGACGAGATGGTTTTCCGAAAGGATGTTTCCCCCAGCGCGGCCAAGTCGACGGTTCTGCCGAAGAACCGGTGTCGAACATGTGGCTCGCGCCTCGGTCGGCGACATTCTGCCTGGCGCGGCTGCGATCTGTCGATCCTTCCGGAGGGATCGTCGCCAACCGGTGGCTCTCAAGCTGCCGCCCGTGTCTAGCGGCTGTTTCGGCCCGGCACAATAGGGAGTTAGAAAAAGCGTATGAGCAGTCAGAAGAAGGCAACGGCAAGCCAGGGTTTCAAGACCGGTGAGAGCATCGTCTACCCTGCGCACGGTGTCGGTCAGATCGTCGCGATCGAGGAACAGGTGGTCGCGGGCATGACGCTCGAGCTGTTCGTCATCGACTTCGAGAAGGACAAGATGCGGCTCAAGGTGCCGGTTGCCAAGGCCAAATCCGTCGGCATGCGCAAGCTGTCGGAAACCGATTTCGTCGAGCGCGCGCTGAAGGTGGTCCAGGGCCGGGCGCGCGTGAAGAAGACGATGTGGAGCCGACGGGCGCAGGAATACGACGCCAAGATCAATTCGGGCGATCTCATCCAGATCGCCGAGGTCGTGCGCGATCTCTACCGCGCCGAGAGCCAGCCCGAGCAGTCCTATTCCGAGCGCCAGCTCTACGAGGCGGCCCTCGGCCGCATGGCGCGCGAGCTCGCAGCCGTCAACGAGGTTTCCGAGACCGAGGCGGTGCAGCTGATCGAACTCAACCTCAACAAGGGGCCGAAGCGCGGGCCGAAGGGCGCCGCCGAAGCCGAGGGCGAAGGCGAGGCCGACGCGGACGACGCGACCGAGGAGCAGGAAGAAGCGGCCTGAGCCGGTCCTGGCGGCCGACTGCCGCCGTCTCTTTCCTCCGCGGGACACGCGATCGGAAAGTGCGAAAAATCGGACCGGCCGTCCTGGAAAGGGCGGCCGGTCCTTTTTTTTGTCGGCCAGTGGTGTTACAAAATCAGAAGAAAGCGTTACCGCCATGAAACGCTTGTCTTTTTCCTCTCTCTTTCTATTTCGCGCCAAAAAGTTTGCCGTTTTGGGAACGTTTGGAACGTTCGCGCATTTCCTCAGGACCCGGAGCGTGTGTCCCCCACACGCCAGAGCTATCAAAAGCCGTCTGACCGACCGGAGGGTCCCATGAAGTCACAGTCCGCTCGCCGCACCATGATCCGCGCCGCCATGGCCGCGCCCTACCTCCAGCGGGAGGAGGAATACGATCTGGCCGTCCGCTGGAAGGAGCAGGGCGATCAGGAGGCCCTCCACAAGATCACCTCCGCGCACATGCGTCTGGTCATCTCCATGGCATCGAAGTTCCGGCATTTCGGTCTGGCGATGAGCGATCTGATCCAGGAGGGGCACGTCGGTCTCCTCGAAGCTGCGGCCCGTTTCGAGCCGGAGCGCGAGGTGCGCTTTTCGACCTACGCCACCTGGTGGATCCGCGCCTCCATCCAGGACTACATCCTGCGCAACTGGTCGATCGTCCGCGGCGGCACGTCGTCGGCCCAGAAGGCTCTCTTCTTCAATCTCCGGCGCCTGCGAGCCCGGCTCAGCCAAGGCTCGGAGAGCCTCTCCGGCACGGCGATGTATCGTGAGATCGCCACCGCCCTGAAGGTTTCGGAGGGCGACGTGGCGTTGATGGATTCGCGGCTCTCGGGCCCCGACTCCTCGCTCAATGCGCCCTTGATCGAGGACGAGTCCGGTTCGGCGGATCGGCAGGACTTTCTCGTTTCCGACGCGCCGCTGCCCGACGAAATGGTCTCGACCTCGATCGATGACGAGCGCCGGGTGACCTGGCTGAACAGCGCGCTCAACGTCCTGTCCGAGCGCGAGTTGAAGATCATCCGGGAGCGCCGGCTTCAGGACGACGGCGCGACGCTGGAGGCGCTCGGCACGAAGCTCGGCATCTCCAAGGAGCGCGTCCGTCAGATCGAGACCCGGGCGCTCGAAAAGCTGCGGACCGCGCTGCTCGAGACCAACGGCGACCGCGCGGCTTACGTGAGCTGACGCGGGTCGAAGCGATGCCGTGAGGACGGAACGGGGAAGCGCCATGCTTTCCCGTTTTCATATGGTGGTTCCGCCTGGCGGCGATCGCTCGGTCGCAAGGTGAAGGCGCCGCAACTCGGCGCCGAATACGGCTTCCCGCCGCATCTTCCCGCGTGCTCCCGTAGAGCCCCGATGGCGCACAGGCATACGGAGGATCTGTGAGGCGGCGTCCGCACGGCGGAGCGAGCCGAGGTCAGGTTCCGGAACGCTCGCTCCTGATCCGCTGCATGATCTGATCGATCAGCCGGTCCACGGCGAGCCGGCTGGCGCGCTCCTCCGTCTCCGGCGCGGGGGTGTCGCCCTCGTGGGAAGGATCTTCACCGGCAGCCGAGCCGGCGGCCGGGCCCTCGTAGCCCTCGAAAAAATACGTCGGAGAAACGTTGAGGCGCCTGCAGGCGAGGTAGAGGCGCCCCGCACCGACCCGCTCGGCGCCGCATTCATATTGATGGACCCGCTCGGCACTGACGCCGAGTGCAAGCGCCAGTTCCTCCTGGCTCAGCTGGGCCGTGAGCCTCGCGTGACGCAGCCGTGCTCCGACATGGGCATCAACGGGGTCATTCACGCTCGAAGCACTCCCAATCAAAACCGACTCCAGCGGTGAAGTCTTGGTGGCGGATTCCGGCGCCGTGTGGGCGGGCCGGCCAACCGAGTTCGAAATTGACCGGACGCTCGTCGAAAAGCTGGTGAGGTGAGGTTTTCACGATTCGCGATCCGGCCTGGGGTCCCGCTCCAGGACACGATCCGCGCCCCAACTCCACTGCGATCCATATATCATATTTCGGTTGGGCTAACGTAGTGCGGTGTGAGCCCTTGAAAATACGTCGCGAGATCTTTCTGCGAAAACCGCTCGGCAATTTCCTCGGGCCGCATGAATGCCTCGCCGAACCAGGGGAACTGCCGTTCGGAGAAGGAGTCGACCAGCCAATCGATGAAGGCCCGGTGGCGAACGGTGTTTCTCACCTCGGGATGCAACGCCATCCAGATGTCCAGCGAGAAGACCAGATTGATATCCACCGGCACGACGTCGGCGCCGATGGCGATGGCATAGTTCGGCAACAGCCCGATCCCCGCGCCCTTGGCGATCGCCCAATAGTGGGCGCTGGCGAAATTGGTGTTGAGCTTGACGATCCGCTCGCCGAGATCGATGCCGAAGATCGCCGCGAAGTCGATGTGCTGAAGCTGTTCGGTCTGCTGCACGACGACGCGATGGCGCGCGAGATCGGCGATGTTGCGGGGCGTTCCGTAGCGTTCGAGATAGGAGCGGCTGGCAAACGGCATCGTGTGGAGGCGGCCGAGCCGCCGCTTGACCAGTTCGGGGGCGGTGGGTTCGGTCAGCTGGATCGAGACGTCGGCCTCGAGCCGCAAGACGTCGACCGAGCGCATGGCACATTGCAGGTTGATCTGGATGTCGCGCCCTTCCTCCGTCTCCATGAATTCGGCGAGGCGCGGGGTCAGCCAGAAACTGCCGAGGCCCTCGGTGATGGCGAGGTAGACCGGCCCGCCGCGGGTCGAGGCCGATGTCTGCGCCACCCGCCACATGTCGGACATCGACTGCTCGACCTCCCGGGCCGAGGTGATGACCCGTCGACCCTCGGGCGTCAGCGTCACGCCGCCGACCTCGCGGTAGAACAGCTTGTATCCGAGCTGGTCTTCGAGCCGGCTGACGGCGTTGCGCACCGTGTTCACGCCGACGCCGAGCTCCTCGGCGGCGCCGCGAAAGCTGCGCTGGCGATCGACCATGATGAAGATGCGGACGGTATCCCAGTCGACCCCGCGCCACGAGTGTTCCATCAGCGGAACGCCCCCCTTTCAATTCGGTAAAACCTAGGCGCGAGGATGTCGCGTAGATTGACCCCACGGCAAGCTATTTCATGGGGAAGAAAATGGGAAATCAGGCAGAGACTGGCGCTGCACGCGCCGCCCGTCTGATCGAAGTACGAAACACGGTCACCGCCGAAGCGATCGAATCTCTCCTTCCGAAGGCCGAAAGGGCCATGGGGCCTTTGGCCAAAGCCGCGACGATCGAGCGGCTGACGAAGACCAATCCCGACACGATCTGGCTCGTGGCGCGGCGCGGCGCTGCGCGGCCTGAAGGCTTCGTCACCGTCCTGCTTCTCAACGAGGAAGGGTACGAAGCGCTCTTGAACGACCGAATGGATCTCGCCGATCCGGACGATCGCTATCTCGTCCGGCAGTCGGAGACGCCGGCGGCCGTCTATAGTTGGGCCTCCTATACGCCGGGGATCCTGGCGAACGCCATACCGCTCGTCGTCGATCACTTCTCTTCGCCCCGCTATGCCAGCGCCGACATGATCGCCAACGTCACCACCGAGCGCGGGCGCCGGGCGATGCTGCGGCTCGGCTTCGACGAAGGGCTCGAATGGCGCGGAACATTCAAGCCCAACCTCTTCATCAAGCACCGCGCACCTAATTCCCGGCTCTTCCCGCGCCGGCGCTACGACCAGACGGTCGATTCGACCCCCGGCACGGGCATCACCGTGGTCCACGGCATCGACGAGCTGTTCCGTGTCGCCGCGGTGCGGAGCGCCGTCTATATCGGCGAGCAATCCTGTCCCTACGACGAGGAATTCGACGGCAACGACTTCGCGGCGACCCATCTGCTCTATTCGGTGAAGGGCGAGCCGGCCGGCTGCATGCGCATCCGCTTCTTCGGCGACTTCGCCAAGATGGAGCGGCTTGCCGTCCGCAAGGAGTTCCGCCGCTCGACCATCGCCTTCGAACTGGTGCGGGCGAGCGTCGACCTCTGCCGCGACAAGGGGTTCCGCAAGATCTACGGCCACGCGCGGGAGGACTATCTGCCATTCTGGCAGCGCTTCGGTTTCAAGCTGAAACACAACGGCGCGCCCTTCGGCTTTTCGGGCCACACCTTCGTGGAGATGGTCGACGACGTCGAGCCGTCGGACGACGCGATCTCGATCGACGACGGCCCCTACAAGCTCATCCGTCCCGAGGGGCAATGGAACTATCCCGGTGTCCTCGATCGATCCGGACGCAGTCCATGGCTCTAGCGGCAAGGGGGGACCTGGACCTACAGATGGCAAACCTCATACACGAGATCGCCCATTGCAAGGAACTGGCGGAAAAGGCGGATCTGCGGTTCGCGTCGCGGCTTCTCGACATGTGCCTGCTCGAGGTCGCGATGGAGTGGGAAGGGCGTGGACGCCTCGAGCCGCTGGGCGACGAGGAACTCCTGATCGTGCTCCTGCGCTCCAAGCTCAAGATCGCCGTGAGTGGTGCAGGGCGTTCGATCACTGTCGGCTCGCCCCCTCCACGGGGATCAGTGCCCGATCCGGACCAGGCGTGATCGCAGGACGCGTTCAGAAAGCCGCTCCGCATGAGATCGGGCGGCCGTGCGAAAAGCCGCACGGCCGCCCGATCTATTCCGCGACGATCTTGTATCGCTGGTCGCTTTTCACCGCATCGTCCGGTCCGAGCTCGTTGAGCAGCCGGAAAAGCCGCTCCCGGCCGTCGACGCCGACCATCCGGTTCGACAGCGTCTCGGCCGTATCGCCCGACTTGGCGGTGACGACGCGGATGCGCAGGGGCTTGAGCGCCGCCTGCTCCTGCGGCGTCAGCTGGTGGAACGAATCGGCCGTCTCGACCGCGATCGTCTCGGCATTGACGTTCGCCTTGGAAGGCACCGCCGTGAGGAAGCGGTAGACCTGCCCGCCGAGGCGCACCACCGTGACGTCGAAATCGTATTCGCCGCCGCGCGCCTTGGCCGAGACCGCTTCGAGCCCGTGGATCCGGCGCTGGCGCACGCTGCCGGGTTCCAGTCCGCCGATCCAGCCGGAATTGACGTAGTCGACGAGACTGCGATTGGGCGGCAGCGCCACGCCGTCGAAGCGGATCGCCGTGTCGTCCGGGCCGGTCGCCATCACCGCCTCGGCGGTGTTGTCGAGGACGAAGCCCTTCGGCACGGTGAAGCTGATGCCGAGGCCGGGATGCAGGAAGGTGCGCTCGCGAACGTAGCCTTCCGCCGCCGAGTCGCCGAACAGCATGCCGTCGACGCCGTCGAGATAGCGGTCGCGATCCCGCTTGGCGGCGTTGGCCGCCGGGTTGACCTCGCCGGCCAGCCTCTCGGCCAGCTGGATGCGCTGGGGTGCCGAGGGATGGGAGGCCAGGAAGTCCAGATTCGGGTCCTTCGCCTGGAAGGCGTTGCGCATGTTGGCGTAGGCGTCCATCGCCCTCAGGAAGCGCGCCGCCGCGAAGGGATCGTAGCCGGCGCGGGCGACGTGGCGGATGCCGAGGTCGTCGGCCTGAAGTTCCTGTTGGCGGGAGAACTGGGCGAGCGAGAGCTTGCCCTTGGCGAGCGCGATCTGCCCGGCCGATTCGTTTTCCAAAACCTCGGAGACGACGCGGCTGGCGAGTTCCGCCGCCTGTTCGCGCTGCTGGCGCTGGATGCCGTGATTGGCCGTGATGTGGCCCATCTCGTGGCCGATCACCGCCGCGACCTCGGAGGAATCGTTGGCGAGCGCCAGGAGGCCGCGGGTGATGTAGACGTAGCCGCCGGGCAGCGCGAAGGCGTTGATGTTGGGCGAATTGAGGATGGTGATCCGATAGGCCCGGCTGGGATCGTCGCTCGCCGCCGCCAGCTTGCCGACGATGCCGGCGAGCGCCTGCTCGAGCTTGGGATCGGAGTAGGCGCCGCCATAGGCGGCGAGGATCTTCGGATGCTGGCTGCGGCCGATGACCGACTGGGGATCGCCCTGCTGCGCGGTTTCGAAGGTGATCGGCTGCCGGGTCGAGGTGTAGCCCGCCTGCAGGCTGTCGGAACCCGGCGTCGCGGCGAGACCGTCGAGGCCCGCCTCGATGGTCGTGCAGCCTGCGGCGATGGCGAGCGCACCGATGGCGGCAGCGCTCAGGAGCGCCCGCATTCTCGGCCCGATCTTCAGTTCATGCCATGGTGCTGTCATTGACGCGAATGACGCCTCGTCCATCCCGACCGCGATTCTGCTTCCGCCGCCTCGAAGATCGCAATTAATCGAATCGGCCGCCTGCCCGAAAGCGTGGAAAGGCAACATTGCCGATCAATTCACGGAAAGGAATCCCCCGATCCCCCTCCTTATGACTTATGTAGGAATTCCGCCGGAAATGCGTCAGGCCTTTCGGCTTCGAAGCCCGAGATAATCCGAAACGCGCGGATCGGTCCTTCCGGAGAGCATAGCCGCCGCCGGGCCGATCGCGGCGATCTCGCCGGCCTGGAGGTAGGCGACGCGATCGGCATGGGAGGCGGCGTCCTCCGGATGATGGGTCACCATGACGATTGCTGCGGGCGGCGCTCCATCGCGCCGCCGAAGCGCGTCGAGAAGCCCCAGCATGTCGCGCCTCAGGGCCGGTCCGAGTGCGGCGAAGGGCTCG
Source organism: Jiella avicenniae (assembly GCF_021390325.1). GTDB lineage: Bacteria > Pseudomonadota > Alphaproteobacteria > Rhizobiales > Rhizobiaceae > Jiella > Jiella avicenniae. The sequence continues at coordinate 139,901 of NZ_JAJUWU010000010.1, forward strand.
TCGAGAAGGATCAGCGGGCGCCTGCGCAGGAAGGCCCGCGCGAGCGCCACCCGCTGGCGCTCGCCGCCGGACATTTCGGCGGGCCGCCGCCGGCCGTAGCCTTCGAGGCCGACCGCCGAGAGGGCCGCCTCGATCTGTCGCCGCTCGTCCTTCGAGACCCGGAGACGCGGCGCGATGCCGAGCGCGACGTTGCGGAAGGCGTCGAGTTGGGGAAACAGGTTGTTTTCCTGGAACAGCATGGAAAGCGGGCGTTCGGCCGGGGCGAGCCGGGTGACGTTCGCGCCGGCCATCAGGATCTGCCCGGCGCTCGGCGTCAGGAAGCCGGCGGCAAGGTCGAGCAGCGTCGACTTGCCCGCCCCGCTCGGCCCGATCAGCGCCAGCCACTCGCCGGAGCGAACCGTCAGGTCGAAGCGGAACGCCGCTCCGCCATGGGCGAAGCGGACGTCGTCGAGGCGAAGCGCGGCCCGTGCGTCGCTGGCGACGTCGCCTCGATCGGACGGGCTCCTCACGTCTCTTTCCGCCGTCAAAGGTCCGGCTCCTCTTTTCCGGCGAAACCACGCTCGACCAGCCCCATCAGCATCACCGTGACGAGGCCGAGGATCAGCGCGAGACCCGCCGCGTCGGCGGTGCGGTAGCTCCCCATGCGCTGGAGGAGCAGATAGGGCAGGGTGACGAAATCGCTCGATCCGAACAGGGCGATGGCGCCGAGATCGCCGAAAGAGAGCGCCAGGGAAAAGGCGAAGGCGAGGGCCAGCGGCCGGCGCATCGCCGGCCAGTCGACGAAGGCGAAGCGGGCCGCCCCGGTGAGTCCGAGGCCTTCGGCGAGCTTGCCGGTCTCGCCGTTGGCCTGCCTGAGCGCCGGTCCGACGATCCGCACGATGAAGGGCATCGCCATCACGGCATTGGTCGCGACGACGACGTAGGGCGCAGCGGCAAGGACCTCCGTCACCTGGCGCAGCGCCAGGAACCAGCCGGCGCCGACGATCACCGGCGACACGACGAGGACGAGGCTCGTCGCGGTTTCGAGGCCGATCCGGACGCCGTCGCGCGCGTTCCCGGGCCGCGGGCCGAAGCGCAGCGCCTCGATCGCCATCAGGACGAGGGTGGAGACGAGGAGCGAGAGCGAGGCGGCCGCGGCGGCGACGAGAAGGCTCGTCGCCGCCGCCTCCTGGACGGCCGCTTCCGAGACGAGGCGCCAAAGATCGGCGGCAAGGCCGGAGACGAGGATCGCGGCGAAGGGGCTGACGACGAAGAGCGTGCCGAGTATCACGACGAGGCCGTCGCCAGCGTCTCTCAGGCGATTCGGAGCATCGAACCGTCGGGCCTTGCCGCCGGCGCCGAAGCCGCCGGCCGGATCGCGCCCGAGGAGCAGCGTCGCGACGAGGACGAGGGCCGTCAGGACGATCTGGACGATCGACAGGCCGATCGCCCGGCCGGGATCGAAATCGTAGCGCAGGGCCTGATAGACGGCGACTTCGAGGGTCGTCGCCGCCGGCCCGCCGCCGAGCACGAGGACGATGGTGAAGCTCGTCACGCAGAGCATGAAGATCAGCGCCGCAGCGCCGGGAAGGGCGCCGCGCAGCGCCGGCCATTCGACGGTGCGAAAGACCGTGAAAGGCGGCAGGGCGAGCTGGCCGGCGAGCTTCCAGCCTTCCGCCGGGACCCGGTCGAGCGCGGCGACGAACAGCCTCGCCGCGAGCGGCATGTTGAAGAAGACGTGGGCGACGAGGATTCCGGAAAGGCCGTAGACGTCGAGCCGCGGCAGGCCGATCGCGGCAAGCCCCTCCGAAACGACGCCGTTGCGGCCCCAGACGGTGATGACCGCCAGCGCTCCGACGAGCACCGGCAGCGCCTGTGGCAGAAGGAACAGCCGAAGGATCGGCCGCTTGCCCGGAAAGCGAGCCCGATGGAGGGCGAGGGCGAGGGGGATCGCCAGGATGACCGAGAAGAGGGTGGAAAGCCCGGCCTGCGTGAGGGTGAAACCGAGGATCGACCGGACGTAAGGATCGCCGAGAAGCGCCACGACGTCCGGCGCCTTGTCGGTGGCGACGACGAGAACGAGGATGCCGCCGAGCAGAAAGCCGAGGGCGAGGAGTGCGGCGGTGATCCCGGCGCCGATGCGGATGCGGCGGTCGGTGCGGGTGTTCATGGGTGGTGGTGGTTCGTAGGGCAGGTTGGCTCTCTACGGCATACCCCCCTCTGCCTGCCGGCATCTCCCCCACAAGGGGGGAGATCGAAACGGCAGCGGCCGCGTCTCCTCGGCAGCGTTTCTGCCGCCGCAACCGTTGACGGGTTGGAGCTGCGCCCGACGTTGCCTGATCTCCCCCCTGGTGGGGGAGATGCCGGCAGGCAGAGGGGGGCGCCCAGCAGCACCGGCACAGGCATCGCTCCGACCACGCGCGCGACAGAAATCATCGCGCTCCGACCGCTTGCAGCCACTCGTCGGTCCAGGCCCTGCGGTTCTTCGCCACCGTCTCCGGATCGATCAGCAGCGGCCTGTCGACGCTCACGAGGTCCGAAAACGCTTCCGGCAGATCGATGTCGTCGCGAACCGGCAGCGTCCAGTTGGTGGTCGGCAGGATCGCCTGGGCTTCCTTGCCGACGAGGAACGACAGGAACGTCCGGGCGAGTTCGGCGTGCGGCGTTTCCTTCAGGACGCCGGCGACCTCGATCTGCAGGTACTGGCCTTCCGCAAAGCCGGCCGCCTTGTAGCGATCCGTCCCCTCCTCGATGGCGTGATAGGCCGGCGAGGTGGTGTAGGACAGGACGATCGGCACCTCGCCCTTGGTGAACAGGCCATAGGCCTCGCTCCAGCCGGGGGTGACGGTGAGGATGCGCGGGCGAAGCTCTTCCCACCTGGCCGCCGCCTCGTCGCCGTAGACCGCCTTCATCCACAACAGGAAACCGAGGCCCGGCGTCGAGGTGCGCGGATCCTCGATGGCGATCTTCTGGTCGGGATCGCCCGAGACGAGATCGGCGAGGCTCTTCGGCGGGTTCTCGACGCTTTCGGAATCGTAGACGAAGGCGAGATAGGAATAGTCGTAGGGCACGAAGACCGGGTCGGAAAAGCCGGTCGGGACCTCGAGTTCCGATAGGTCGACCCGACTGTCCGTGAACATGCCGGTGGCCTTGGCCTCGGGGATGAGGTCGGAGGTGAGACCGAGGGCGACGTCGGCCTTGGTCGAGGGGCCTTCCAGCTTCAGCCGGTTGAGGATGGCGACGCCGTCCTCGAGGCCGACGAAATCGAGGGTGCAATCGCAGTTCGCCTCGAAGGCCTGCTTCAGCTTCGGCCCCGGGCCCCACTCGGCCGAGAAGCTGTCATAGGTGTAGACCGTCAGCGTCGGCCGGTCGCCGGCCTGGGCGGCGGCCCCGCCGGTCAGGGCCGCGACGGCGGCGAGCGCGGTCGCGATGAGGGGCGAAAACCGGAGGAAGGGTCTGAGAAGCTGGGGCATTTTCGGCGCTTTCCTCTTGCCGGAAGGGAAAGGCTTGCGCCGCGTGTCGGAAAGCCACCGCCTGGCGCCCGCAATCCCTCCGCCGGCATGATCCGGATCAGGTTCGACGGGTTGGCTTCTCGCCTCTCAGCCTGCTTGGCACCCCGTGTGAGCTTTTCGGTTACGTAACCGTTTCGGCGGCCGAAGCAAGGGGGAAGCAAGGCCGAGGGAAGAGGGAAGGACGCTCTACCGCAACTCGTCGTCGCCGTTCCGACCGCCGCCGTGCTTGTCGTCGCCGTCGAACCTCGGCTCGTCGTCTTCGGGGCGATGGGGCCAGGTGGGCGGACGATTGCGTTCGGTATCGCCGCCCTCGGCGTCGAGCCAGCCTTCGTCGTTCACACCATCGTCGTGCCAGCCGTCGCGCTCGCCCCGTGACGGCGGCGCCGCTGCCTCGACCTCCTCCATCTCCTCCATTGCCGCGTCGAGCACCTCGGGATCGGTCTCCTGCACGTCGGCGACCGGCTCCGCGAGCCCGCCGGCGTGGAAGGCCGACTTCTTCGGCGGAACGAGAACCGTCGCCGGACGGATCCGGAGCTTCGAGATACGGTTCTTCTCGCGCTTCAGGACGGTGAAGCGCTTGTTGAAGAAGGTGAAAGCCTGGCGTTCCTCGGGGATCGTCTGGGTCTCGTGGATGACGAGGCCGGCGATGGTCACCGCCTCCTCGTCCGGCAGGTTCCAGTCGAGCGCCCGGTTGAGGTCGCGGATCGGCACCTGGCCGTCGACCACCACCGAGCCGTCGGCCTCCAGCTTGACGCCCTGCATGTCGACGTCGTGCTCGTCTGCGATGTTGCCGACGATCTCCTCGAGGATATCCTCGAGGGTGATCATCCCTTCGACCTCGCCATATTCGTCGACGACGATGGCGAAATGCGCCTTCCGGCGCAGGAAGGCGTTGAGCTGGTCCTGCAGGGTGGTCGTCTCCGGCACGAACCACGGCCTGGTGCAGATCTTCTGGACGTTGATCTTCGCCGGGTCGTTGTCGACCTCGTGCAGAGCCCGCAACACGTCCTTGGCGTGGATGACGCCGATGATGTTGTCGAAATGGCCGCGCCAGACCGGCATGCGGGTGTAGGGGCTTTCGAGCACCTGCCGGACGATGTCCGCCGGCGCATCCTCGGCGTTGATCTGCCGCATCGAGGTGCGGTGGACCATGACGTCGGAAACTTCGAGTTCGTGCAGGTCGAGAAGGCCGCCGAGCCGGTTGCGGTCGGCATTGACCAGCGAGCCCTCGCGATGCAGCACCTCGACGGCGCCGCGCAGTTCCTCGTGGGCCGTGAGCAGCGAGGCCCCCGATTCGAGCCCCACTCCGAACAGGGAGAGAATGCGGCGGACGACGAAGTTGACCGTCGCCGTCACGGGTCCGAAGGCGGCCACCACGAAGGCGACCGGCCGCGCGACGTGGAGCGCGAAACCGTCCGGTCGTGCGATTGCGGCGGACTTCGGCAGCACCTCGGCGAAGATGACGACGATGATGGTCATCGCGATCGTCGCGTAGACGACACCCGTTTCGCCGAACAGGCCGAGAAAGGCACTGGTGGCGAGCGAAGAGGCGAGGATGTTGACGAGATTGTTGCCGATCAGGAGCGCGCCGATCAGCCGGTCCTTCTTCTCGATCAGCCGCTGGACGATCCCCGCCCGCACGTCGCCGTTCTTCTCGTGGCTCATCATCCGGGCGCGGGAAACCGCGGTCAGTGCCGTTTCCGACCCCGAGAAGAAGGCCGAGACGCAGATGAGGCAGATGACGATGCCGAGATAGACCCAGAGCGCTGTGGTCATTTGGCGAGCTCTTCGTCGAGGAACCGCTCGACATCGGCACGGTCGACGTCCCTGGCGACGAAGGCCCGGCCGATGCCATGGGTGAGGATGAAGGTGAGGCGACCGCGCGAGACCTTCTTGTCCTGGGCGATCGCTTCCATCAGGGTCGGCCGGTCGAGAGCCGGGCCGGGAATCGCCGCGATTTCGGTCGGCAGCCCCGCAGCCTGGAGATGCGCCGCGACGCGGCCGGCGTCTTGCCCCGTCGCAAGGCCCATCCTCACCGAAAAGCGGTGCGCCAGCGCCATGCCGATCGCAACGCCTTCGCCGTGGACGAGGCGGGCGGGATCGTAGCCCACTGCGCGCTCCAGCGCATGGCCGAAGGTATGGCCGAGATTGAGCAGCGCCCTGTCGCCGTGTTCCGCCTCGTCGGCGGCGACCACCGCGGCCTTCGCCTGGCAGGAGATCGCGATCGCTTCGGCACGCTCGGGCCCGCCGGCGAAGATGGCCTCCCGCCGTCGTTCGAGAAAGTCGAAGAAGTCCGGCCGGTCGATCAGCCCGTATTTGACCACCTCGGCATAGCCCGCGGCGAATTCGCGCGGGCTGAGCGTGTCGAGGAGGGCGATGTCGGACAGGACCAGAGACGGCTGGTGGAAGGCGCCGACGAGGTTCTTGCCGCGGGGGGTGTTGATCCCGGTCTTGCCGCCGACGGAGGAGTCCACCTGGGCGAGCAGCGTCGTCGGAATCTGGACGAAATTGGTACCGCGCTTGACGATCGCGCTGGCAAAGCCGGCGAGATCGCCGATGACGCCGCCGCCGAGTGCGATGACGGCGTCGCCACGCTCCAGCCGCGCTTCGAGAATCGCGTCCACCGCCCGTTCGAGCTGGGCGAAGGACTTGGTGGTCTCGCCGGCCGGCAGCGTCACGCTCGTCGATCCGATGCCGGCACTTTGGAGGGCGATCTCGAGCCGCGTCAGATGGAGCCTCGCCACGGTCTCGTCGGTGAGGACGACGGCGCGGATGCCGGGCAGGACGGCGGCGATCTCCGCGCCGGCCCGGTCGATCAGCCCTTCGCCGATGACGATGTCGTAGGAGCGGCTGCCGAGCGAAACCTCGACACGGCGCATGTCGGCGACGCGGGCCGGCGCATGGGGGACCGAACGGGGCGGGGCGAGGGGCGCTTCGCCGGAGGGGGTCAACGGCTCGTCCCTCCATGCAAATGGTTGCCGAGTGCCGCGACGAGTTCGTCTGCGATCACCTCCCGTTTGACCGGCCGCGACATCACCGTGAGATCGGCTCCGGCATAGACGGGATAACGCATGTCCATGAGTTCCTGCATCACCTTTCGCGGGTTCGACGCCTTCAGGAGCGGCCGGTCCGCCCGACGGGCGACCCGCTCCATCAGCGTGTCGAGATCGGCCTTCAGCCAGACGGTCACCGCCTTGTCGCCGAGAAGCGCCCGCGTCTCGCCATTCATATAGGCGCCGCCGCCGGTGGCGATCACCCGCCGCCCATCCTGCACCAGCCGGGCGATGACCCGCGCCTCCAGCGCCCGGAACTCCGGTTCGCCGTAGGCTTCGAACAACTCGGGAACGGTCATCGTCGAGACCGCCTCGATCTCGGCATCGCTGTCGACGAAGGGCAGCGACAGCAGCGATGCGACGCGGCGTCCGACCGTGGTCTTGCCGGCCCCCATCAGCCCGACGAGGACAATCGGCCGTCCGCCGAGCCGTTCCCGGATCGTCGATCCCCTGTCCTCAACACTCTCGCCATCCATCGGCTCGACCGTCCCTCCGCTCGGCGCATATCGTTCCGCGGACGACGCCGGGGACGTCCGCATCGGGCGTCGGCACCCTTATCGTCTTGCGTCTCGCCATATTCCCACTAGAAGCGGGTCACAGGGACGCGAGCCGTGGCTCGAAATTGAGTTCGCCAGACGCCGATGCCGACACTCGTACGCCTCTTGACGATCCTTGCCCTCGTTTGCGGCACCATCTACGGCATCATGGCCGCTCTCGTCTACTTCGTCGAACCGACGCGGACGGAGGTGACGGTCCCCGTGACGCTGCCGGAGGTGGGCGAGGAAGCCGAACCGGCGGCGACCGACGGCCTCTCGGAGCTGCGGCCGTGACGGCTCCGGCGGCGGCGCGCGGCGCCGGCTTCGAAGCCGAAGCCTTTCTGGAGATGATGGCCGTCGAGCGCGGCGCGGCGCAGAACACGCTCGACGCCTACCGGCGAGACCTCGAGGATGCGGCCGGCCATTTTTCCGGCCGCGGCCTGTCGCTGAAGAGCGCCGATACGCAGGCCGTCCGCGGCTACGTCGCGGCGCTCGCCGCCGAGGGCCTCGCCGACTCGAGCCGGGCCCGCCGGCTTTCGGCACTGCGCCAGTTCTACCGGTTTCTCTATGTCGAAGGGCACCGGGCCGACGACCCGATGGGACCGATCGCGGGGGCGAAGAAGAAGCGGCCGCTGCCCAAGGTGATGGGCGAGGATGAGGTCGACCGGCTCCTCGATCTTGCCGCGGCAGAGGCCGGCAATCCGGCATTGTCGCCATCGGCGAGGCTGCGGGCGGCGCGGCTCTGTGCCCTGGTCGAGCTTCTCTATGCGACGGGGCTGCGCGTCTCGGAACTCGTCGCCCTGCCGCGCGCGGTGCTGCGGGCGACGGGTCAGGCGATCGTCGTCAGGGGCAAGGGCGGCAAGGAGCGCATGGTGCCGATCGGCGAGGCTGCGGGTGACGCCATGCGCCGTTACGTCGAGGTGGCGAGGGCGCCGGGGCGAAAGCCGGAGGGCGACGAGCGCTTTCTGTTTCCCGCCGCCTCCGAGACCGGCCATCTCACCCGCCAGGCCTTCGCCCGCGACCTGAAGTCGCTCGCCGCCCGCGCCGGCATTCCCGCCGCGAAGATCTCGCCGCACGTCCTGCGCCACGCCTTCGCCAGCCATCTCCTGAAGCACGGGGCGGACCTGCGCGCCGTGCAGGAACTTCTCGGCCACAGCGACATCTCGACGACGCAGATCTACACCCACATCCTGGAAGAACGGCTGATTCGGCTCGTCACCGATCATCACCCGTTGTCACCGGCGAGCCGGGATTGATGCCGTCGGCGTACAGGTCGACAATGCGGAAACGCTACCGGGTCGGCTTCGGCGACGGAGCGTCGAAACGCGCTTCCTTGACATTCCAGCGCCCCGTCGCCAGTTTCCGCCGCGATGAATTCCCCGCCGCAGGCGGGGCGACGCGCCGGAATCGCCGCAGCCGCCCCGCGGTCGCCCAGCCGCCCGGCGCTCTTTTGCTTATCCGCTCAGGACGGCCGCAGCCGCAGGATGCATGCACAACTATCTGGATTTCGAAAAACCGGTCGCCGATCTGGAAGGCCAGATCATCGAGCTGAGGAAGATCGAGACGGGCGAGGACGCGGTCAAGGTGACCGACGAGATCGACCGGCTGGAAAAGCGGTCGAAAGAGGCGCTCGAGGACCTCTACAAGAAGCTCACGCCCTGGCAGAAGACCCAGGTCGCCCGCCATCCGGACCGGCCGCATTGCGTCGACTACATCGGCCGGCTGATCACCGACTTCGTGCCGCTCGCCGGTGACCGCTACTACGCCGAGGACTACGCGGTCATCGCCGGCTTCGGCCGCTTCGACGGCGCCTCGGTCGCGGTGATCGGCCAGGAAAAGGGCGCCGATACGCAGACGCGGCTGAAGCACAATTTCGGCATGGCGCGGCCGGAGGGCTACCGCAAGGCGGTGCGGATCATGGATCTCGCCGAGCGTTTCGGCATTCCCGTCCTGACGCTGGTCGACACCGCCGGCGCCTATCCCGGCATCGGCGCCGAGGAGCGTGGCCAGGCCGAGGCGATCGCAAGGTCCATCGAGGCCTGCCTCAATCTGAAGGTGCCGCTGGTCTCGCTGGTCATCGGCGAGGGCGGCTCGGGCGGGGCGATGGCGATCGCCGCGGCCAACCGCGTCCTGATGATGGAACACGCAATCTACAACGTCATCGCGCCCGAGGCGGGCGCGTCGATTCTCTACCGGGACGCGGCGCGGGCGCGCGACGTCGCCCAGGCGATGAAGATGACGGCGCAGGATCTCATGGGATTCGGCATCATCGACGCCATCGTCGAGGAGCCGCTCGGCGGCGCCCACCGGGCTCCGGAAACGGCGGTCGATGCCGCCGCAGAGCAGATTCGCCGGGCGTTCGGCGCGCTCGCTCCCCTCTCGGGGGAGGAGTTGAAGCGCCAGCGGCGGGAAAAGTTCCTGGCCATCGGTCGCAATCTCTGACGACAGTTGCAGCCCGGCCACAGGGCGCAACTTCCATTCCCTATCGTCATTTGCCAGAATGTCGCCATCGTCGCAGGTCAGACTGCAGCGATGGGGTGCGAAAAAGGGGTCGCGCCCCGGCGTCGGGATGGCACGGTTTACGTCCGCTTAAGACAATCGTGAAAGACTGCCGCCAACCATGCGTCGCGATGGGCTCTTCGAGGGGTGTCCAGGGCGTGATGAGGGGCCGTCGATCGCGGCGGTCGTTCGAGAGGGGCGGTGGGCGATGACGCGCTCGCCGCAGGCGATTGGGGACTTGAGGGGATGTTCGTCCGACGTATCCTGACGGCCGCGGCCATGGCCGCGCTGATGGCCGTTTCCGCCTGCAATTACGAGGATCTGGCGCCGGAAAAGGCGCCGTTGCCGCCGGATCTGGCGCGGGCCATCCAGGCCAACAACATGGGGGTCAACTCGCCGATCCTCGTCCGCCTCTTCAAGGAGGAGTCGGACCTGGAGGTCTGGAAGCAGAAGACCGACGGCACTTACGCGCTGCTCAAGACCTACGAGATCTGCGCCTGGTCCGGAAAGCTCGGGCCGAAGCAGAGGGAGGGCGACCGCCAGGCACCCGAGGGCTTCTACACGGTGACGCCGGCGCAGCTCAATCCGAAGTCGAACTACCACCTCGCCATCAACATGGGCTACCCCAACGCCTATGACCGGGCCAACGGCCGGACCGGCACCCATCTGATGATCCACGGCTCCTGCAACTCGTCGGGCTGCTATGCGATGGACGACGAGCAGGTGCAGGAGATCTACACCCTCGCCCGCTATTCCTTCGACGGCGGCCAGCGCGCCTTCCAGATCCAGGCCTATCCCTTCCGGATGACGCCGAAGAACATGGCGCGGCACAAGAATTCCGAGCACTACGGCTTTTGGCAGATGCTGAAGAAGGGCTCGGATTATTTCGAGACGACGCATCTGCCGCCGAATGTCGGCGTCTGCGAGCGTCAGTACATCTTCGACCAGACGGCCCAGACGGTTGCCGGTCTGTCGCCGGCGGGTCCGTGCCCCGAAGTGGCGGTGCCGCAGGTCGTCGCGGCGAAATATCAGTCGGACGAAGCCCAGGCGCAGGAAATTGCCGCCCGCATGGCCCCGAGCGAGTTCGCCACCTCGACGACCTTCTCCTACCGCACCGGCCAGCCGATCACCGCGGAAGCCTACGCCCAGGAGCAGCATCGCCGCGAAGGCTACGACCGGAACGGCAAGCGTGTCGGCGGCGCCGGAGGCGGTTCGATCTTCAGCCTCTTCGAATAACGTCCGTCGACGGGCGGCGGGCCGCGCCAAACCGGCGATGGACGCCAAACGTGGCCGGGAGGGAAAGTCGCCCGCCGAAAGCGGACAAATGAAAAAGGCCGGTCCTTGCACCGGCCTTTTCGCTGTTTCGAAGCCTCTTCGGCATGATGCCGAGGCCATTGCCTGCACGCTGCATCTTTGCCGCCATTCGGCAGATCGACCGTCGGTTGCCGTTCGCAGCCCTCATGTCCGCTCGTCGACGGTGGGGCTACCCCGGCCGTCCGATGGAAAACGCCCGACCGGCTCTCGCTTTTTGAGGACGATGCCAGGGTCGATTGGCAGGGATCGGTTCGCGTGTCGGAACTGGAGTCCGGTCGGCGTCTTCCGGGTTCTGGCGGATCAGTCCGCGGGATCGAGGATCTTCGTGTCGCTCTGCTTGTAGCGGAACTTGGTGTCGGTCAGTCCGGCGGCATCGGAGAGGGTGGCGGCGAGAAGCTGCGGCGCGAAGATGTCGTAGATCGCCTGCAGCACACGATCCTGCGATTTCGGCACGTCGATCACCGTCAGGGTCTTGCCGTCGGCAATTCCGGTCTCGCCGGTGATCAGCAGCGCCGGGCAGCCGATCTCGTCGAGTTGGCGGGCAAGTTCCAGTTCCCGGCCGTTGCCGAAGATCACGACGCCGGTCGTCTCGTCCATCGATTCCATCGGGCCGTGCAGATAATGGCGGGTGTCGTAGGCGGCGGCCGGGATGCGCGAGGCCTCGCGGATGAGCAGCGAGGCTTCGTCCGCCGTCCCGAGCGCCGCGCCCGCGCCGACGCAGTCGATGGCGCGACGATTGGCGAAGAGGCGGCCGAGCCGGTCCATCTTGGCATTCGCCGTCTCGAAGATCGCCGTGGCCTGTTCGGGGAGCGAGTCCCAGTCGGCGCCGCGCGCGCCGGTGATCGCGTCGAGGACGAGGCCGGCGACGAGAAGCGTCGCGGTGTAGCCGGTGCTCGACGGCGTCGCGTCGGCGCCGTTCGCCTGCGTCACGTGATGGTCGGCGGCTTCGGCCAGCGGGCTTTCGGCACTGTTGGTGATCGCCAGGCTCTCGGCGTTCGGCAGCTTGCGCAGGGCGTCGACCGTTTCGACGCTGCGGCCGCGATGCGACAGGGCGATGATCGAATCGGCGAGATCGCGGCCTTCGGCCATGTCGACCGCGCGGATCGGCACGGCACGCTTGCCCCGCCGCTGCATCTCGCTCGCCACGATCACCGCGGCGGCGAAGCTCGCACCGATGCCGGTCACGGCCGTCAGCCCTTTGCCGAAGCCGGACAGGTCCATGCCTGCGAGTTCGCTTCGCGCCGCCGCGAGGCTGTCGGCAAGCGATTGCGTCTGCCGGGCGACTGTCGATCGATAGCTCATGAAGATGCCTTTGCTGTCATGTTGGCTGTGCGGGGTCGCACGAAGAGCGCGTCCGGTTCGCTGCGGGCGAGGTGCTCGGCGAGGCGGCAGGCGCCTTCGACGGGCGCGCCGGTGAAGAGAAGTGGCTCGATCCGGCCCTCGCAGCTCTGCTCGAGGCCGTCGCGGAAGGCACGCCAGAGGCTCGGCTGCGAGGAGATCACGCTGCCGCCGGCAACGACCCTCGAAGCACCGGCGCCGCGGCGATCGAGCCGGGCGACGAGTTCGGCGAGCGAACCTCCACCTTCGCGGATCACCCGCGCGGCGAGTTCCGATCCCGCCGCTTCGGCGGCAAAGACCACGGGCGCGAAGGATCCGGCGACGGCCGCCCCGCCGATCTGGCCGAGGCGGCTGCCGATCCGCGCCGGCGAGGGGATGTCGAGGGCTTCGAAAAGCGCCGCCGCCAGCGGCTCGTCCCGCGCGCCGCCTTCGTCGAGATGGCGTGCCACCGCCTTCGCCGCCTCGCGGACGAGGCTGGCGGCGCTGCCCTCGTCGCCGATGATCCAGCCCCATCCGCCGGCGACCAGCATCTCGCCGGACGGCGTGCGGCAGACCGCGATCGATCCCGTCCCGGCGACGAGGCCGATCTCGCCCGGATGGCCGAGGGCCGCCGGCATCAGCTCGGCGTCGTTGACGACGCGGACGGGAAACGGGCTGATGGGGGCGAAGGCCGCCTCGAAGGCTTCGCATTCCGCCGCGTCGTCGCAGCCATGCGCGCCGACGGCCATGGCCGTGATGGGAGTGCCTTCGCAAAGCTCGCGGACCAGCCGGAGCAGTGCGGTGGCATCCGCGTGCCATTCGCGCGACCGCCAGCGGGCGGTGGGGACGATCTCGTCCCTCGCAAGGTCCGGTCCAAGCAGCCGCAGATGCGTCTTCGTCCCGCCGATGTCGATTCCGACCACCGCCATCGGGCCTGAGGCTTCGTCGCCCTTTCCGACGGTCATGCGGCACCGGACTGACGGATGCGCCGGCCGGCGGCATCGAACAGAAGGAAGCGCGACGGATCGAGCCGGATCCGGCTCGGCGTCTCGGCGCGATGGCGGGCATCGTCGCTGCGCGCGATGACCCGCTCGCCCGTGGGCATCGACGCATGGACGTAAGTCACGTCGCCGAGCTCTTCGACCAGCGTCACCTCGACCTCGACGTCGCCGTCGAGCCGTTCGTTCGAAGGGGCGAGCCGCACGTGTTCGGGCCTTATCCCGATCTCGACGGTCCGCCCGGACGGGTCGAAGCCGCGAAACGGCACGACGAGGGAGGCCGAGGAACCGCCGATGTCGTCGAGGACGATCGCGTCGGGGCGCACCTCTCTCACCGTCGCCGACAGGAAGTTCATCTTCGGCGAGCCGATGAAGCCGGCGACGAAGCGGTTGTCGGGATCGTCGTAGAGATCGAGCGGGCGTCCGCACTGCTGGATGACGCCGCCATTGAGAACGACCATCCGGTCGGCGAGCGTCATCGCCTCGACCTGATCGTGGGTGACGTAGATCATCGTCGTCTTCAGCCGGCGATGCAGATCGATCAGCTCGGCCCGCATCTGCACCCTGAGCTCGGCGTCGAGGTTCGACAGGGGTTCGTCGAAGAGGAAGACCTTCGGCTCCCGCACGATCGCCCGGCCGATGGCGACGCGCTGCTTCTGGCCGCCGGAGAGCTGGCCCGGTCGCCGGTCCATGTGCCGTTCGAGCTGCAGGATCGCCGCGGCCTTGCCCACCTTCTCGCGGATTTCCGACTTCCTGGCGCCGGCCATCTTCAGGCTGAAGCCCATGTTCTCGGCGGCCGTCATGTGCGGATAGAGGGCGTAGGACTGGAACACCATCGCCGTGCCCCGGCGGGCCGGATCGACGTCGTTGAGACGCTCGCCGTCGAGGCGAAGCTCGCCGGCGGTGACCTCTTCGAGACCGGAGATGATGCGCAGCAGGGTCGACTTGCCGCAACCGGACGGGCCGACGAAGACGACGAACTCGCCCGACCGGATGTTGAGATTGATGTCGCGCAGGACGTCGACGGCGCCGAACGTCTTGGCGACGCCTGTGATATCGAGTTGTGCCATCTGTGCCTCGGTGAAGCCTCAGCCTTTCGATCCGGACATCGCGATGCCCTCGACGATCTTGCGCTGGAATATGAGGAAGAAGAGGAGCGGCGGGATGGCCGCGAGGAGATTGGCGGTCATCACCACGTCCACCGTCTGGTGGGAGAAAGGCGCGTTGAAGAGCCCGACGACCTGGCTGACCGTGTATTTCTCGGCGTTCGACAGAACGATGAGCGGCCAGATGAAATTGCCCCAGGTCTTCATGAAGGTGAGGATCGCCAGCGTCACCATGGCGTTGCGCGTCAGCGGAAGGACGACGTGCCAGTAGATCTGAAAATGCCGCGCCCCGTCGAGCCGCGCCGCCTCGATCATCTCCTTCGGCAGGCCCTTCATGAACTCGACCAGGAGGAACAGGCCGAAGGCCGAGGCGAGGCCGGGCGCGACGAGGCCCTGCATCGTGTTGATCCAGCCGAGATCGGCGGTGAGGAGATAGGTCGGAATGATGGTGACGGCGGTCGGCACCATCAGGGACAGCATGATCAGGCCGAAGAGCGGACGCTTGCCGGGAAACTCGAACAGCGCGAATTCGAAGGCCGCCATCGAGCCGAGAAGGAGCACGCCGGCGATGGTCAGGAGCGCATAGGCCATCGACATGTAGTAGGCGTGGAGATAGCCGGTCTCCCGCAGGATCATCGCGACCTTGTCCCAGCCGGCCGCAAACGAGGTCGGATAGAGCCGCGGATTGATCGAGACGGGCGTGCCGGGCTCGGTGAAGACGACGTTGATCATCCACCAGATCGGGAAGACCACGACGATCGTCACCGAGATCGCCAGGGCCCAGCGGCACAGGTCCCAGGCCGTGATCGTGGGCCAGCGCCTGCGGCGGCTCTCGGTCGCTTCGAGCGCGATCGTCATGCCTTTCTCCTCATGGCTCTGAGGCCGAACATCCCGGCCGTGACGACGATGATCAGCGCGGTGAGAATGAAGCCGTAGGCAGAGGCCTGGCCGAAGCGGACCGACCCGAAGGCGCGCCCCATCATGTCCATCACCGGAAACAGCAGCGCGTTCTGCCGGCCGCCGTAGTTGGTGAAGGACGAACCGGTGAGGAGCCAGGGGACGTCGAAGACCTGGAGGGCCGAGATCAGGCCGTAGGTCATCACGAAGAAGAGGACCGGCGCCAGCATCGGGATGGTCACGTGGCGCACCTGCTGCAGCCGGCTCGCGCCGTCGAGACGCGCCGCCTCGTAGAGGTCGACGGGAATGTTCTTCAGGCCGGCGAGCAGGATGACCATGTTGAAGCCGGCCGACACCCAGATGTCGACCGCGATCAGCGAGTAGAGCATCGTGTCGGTGTCGTTGAGGAAGTTGACCGACGGATAGCCGAACCAGCCCAGCACCATGTTCACCAGGCCGAAGTTCGGCGCATACATCCACCGCCAGATCGTCGCCGCGAGAAAGGCGGGAAGGACGACGGGCAGGAAGAAGACGCTGCGGAAGAGGTTCGACCAGAAGCCGCTGAAGCTGTCGACGAGAAGCGCCAGGCCGAAGGCCACCGCGATCCCGAGCGGTACGGTGATGACGACGTAGGTGACGAGGTTCCACATGGCGCGGGAGAAATCCCGCGAACCGACGATCCGCTCGTAATTCGCGAGCCCGACGAAGTGCGGCTCGGTCACGGCGTTCCAGTCGTGGAAGCTGTAGTAGAAGCCGCTGACGATCGGATAGAGGAAGAAGGCCGCGAACAGCGCCACGAAGGGCAGAACCATCAGGTAGTGCGGCAGATGTCTGGAGTTCATGGCACGCTTTCCGGGCAGGCGTCCGGCGGCAGGGCCGGACGCGCTTTCTTCGCTCAGTTCGCCAGGCAGTCGTTGAGTTCCTCGACCAGTTCCTGCGCTCCCTCTTCAGGGGTGGCATCGCCGTCGGCGACCATCGCGGCATTGTCGGTGACGATCGAGCGGTAGCAGTTCGGATAGGCGCCGGCGAAATAGGGAGGCATGACGTCGACGGCATATTTCACCGCCTGAACCGACTTCTCGATCAGCGGCAGTTCGGCGACGTCCGGCTCCGCCATGGCTTCGGCATTGGCGTTGTAGCGCGACAGCAGCTTCGCCCAGCGGGCCATCTGGTTCTTCTCGGTGATGTAGGCGGCGAACTCGAAGGCGATCTTCTGGTGCTCGCCCGGCGCCACGCCGACGATCTCGTAGCTCTTGATGCCGCCGTGCTGGTCTTCCTTCATCCCTGGCACCAGTACGAAGTCGTATTTCAGGCCGGACTCCTTCGCCGCCTGCTCGTAAGTCGGATTGACCCACGGACCGACGACGTGGAACGCCAGCTGGTTGGTGATGAAGAGGTCCTTGGTCGACTGGTCGTTGCGGCTGGTGCCGCTGTTGAGCGGCGCCATGTCGACGAAGAGCTGCAGGACCTTCTGATAGGTCGCCGGATCGATCTTGGTCTTCATCGCGTCGAAATCGATGCCCCAGCCGTCGATGCCGCCGACGATCGCATAGGTGCTGGCGACCGAGTTGAAGACCTGGGTCTGGTCGGGAACGGCGTATTTGCCGGCCTCGTGCACGGCCTGCATCTGCGCGTACCACTCGTTCCAGTCCTTGGGCGGCTTCGCGGTGTCGATGCCGGCTTCCTTCAGGACGGTCAGGTTGCGGAACATGATCTCGCCGAAGCCGGTATAGGGCAGGCAGTAGAGTTCCTCCGGCTTCGGCATGCAGCTCTTCAGCGCGTCCTCGTCGAACTGGTCGCGGTAGGACTGGGGCATCTCCATCCACAGCGGGTAGAGATTGGAGAGCGCCCCGACCTCGACGAGCTGTGCGCCAACCGACAGGCCGTTCATGAAGACGTCGGGCAGGGTGCCGCTCGCCGCGCCGGCGATCTGGCCGGCCGTCAGGTCGTCGTCGCCCCGCCCGGAGATGTTGATGGTGACGTTCGGGTGCTTTTCCTTGAACTCGGAAATGAAGGTCTGCTGCAGCGCCAGCGCATCGCCCTGGGCGAAGTCGGAATAGACCCAGTATTCGAGCGTCACCGGCTCGTCGGCGAAGGCGGGGCTGGCCGCGATGGCCAAAAGGACGGATGCTGACTTCACAACGGCGGAACTGCGCATGAGGCTCTCCATTTGCTCGACGGGCATCAAACTCTCAGCCGCTCGACCGGGCGCGACTTATGTTAGGCATGTTAACAAACAAAATACGACGCGCAAGCTGAAAAATGCGCCGTGCCCGTTTTCAAGTCTTCAGGCGCCGCGCGGCGGCAGTCTCAGCGATGTCTCCGATCGGCCGGAACGGCGAACGGGTGCAGGGAAAAGAGGGACGGCGCAGGACCGTGGCGCTCACGCCCCATGGCCGTTCGGCGAGGCCGTGGGGCCGCCTCTCGTCAGGGCGAGGTCTGCACCAGCACGACGTCGAGCGCGCGGTCGACGGCCAGCTTCTCGATGCCGAGCACGGTCGCGTCGGGGCCGAGCGAACTCGTCTCGACGTCGACCGGATAGCTGAGGGCGTTTGCGACCGTCCGCACGACGGGAAGGATCAGCGGGCTGGTTCCCACCCCGCCGCCGAGGACGACGAGGCCGGGGTCGACGATGGCGACGCAGCTCGCGACCAGCGCCCCGATGTCGGCGGCATGCCGCTCGACGTGCTCGCGGGCGGGAGCGTCGCCGTTTTCGGCGCGATGGAAAAGCGCGCCGGCGTCTTCGGGGGGCGGCCCCGCCTTTTCGGGCCACGCCTGGCGGACGCGACGCATCAGCATTTCCGTGCCGAGATAGGTCTCGGCCTCGCCGGCGACGGGCGTGTGGCCGGGCGCAAAGGGGTAGGCGAGGTGGCCGATCTCGCCGGCCGCGCCGTTGCGGCCGCGGATCAGCCGGCCGGAGAGCATCAGGCCCATGCCGAGCTTCAGGCCGATCTGGATATAGGCGAAGTCGTCCCGCCCCTTGGCGACTCCGTAGACTCTCTCGGCGACGGCAGCGCAGTTGACGTTGTTTTCCAAAACGAGTTCGGGGCCGGCTGGCGGCGCGAAGTGGGTGAAGAGTTCGTCCTGGCGGGTGGCGGCCCGCTCGGCGCCGTCGGCGACCACCCGCGACGGCAGGGCGATGCCGACGGCCCGCAAAGGCCCCCAGCCCGTCTCCGCCTCGCCGGCGGCTGCCGCGAACTCTTCGGCCACGGCGCGGCTGATTTCCTCGTTCATCAGCCGATGGCTGGCCGGCAGGCGGTAGGTGCGGCTGTGCAGCAGGCGGTGGTCGAGCGTCGCCACCCGAAGCCGCACATGGGTCGAGCCGGCGTCGATCGCCATCACGCGGCCGGCACCGGCGCCGACGCGGTAGAGTGCCGCCTTGCGCCCGAGGCTGCCTTGCGATTCGCCGACCTTTTCGACATAGCCGAGCCGCTCCAGTTCGCCGATCGAGGCCGACATGGTCGGCCGCGACAGCGCCAGTTGCTCGCCGATCTGCGGCCGGGTTGCCGGGCCGCTCGCCACGAGGCTGCGAAAAACCGCCTTGGCGCTCGGCGTCAGTTCGGCCGCCGAAAAACTCTCGCCCGGTCTCGACAAATGACTGAAACCCATTTGTTATGAAGCTTTATGAATTATCGTGGCGTGATGATCCGATTGGAGGAAGCATATGTCACGGCAAAGGGAAAATGGCAAAATGCGTGATTGGTCGGCGTTCGAAATCGGCTACGACGTGCCGGCCCTGCCCGGCATGGCCCTCAGCGACGTGCAGACGCCGGCCCTGGTCGTCGACCTCGATGCCCTCGAACGCAATCTCGACCGGATGCGCACCCATGCCGCGGCGGCGGGAATGCGCCTGCGGGCGCATGCCAAGAGCCACAAGTCGGCCGACATTGCCGCGCTGCAGATCGGTCGGGGCGGGGCCTGCGGGATCTGCTGTCAGAAGGTTTCGGAAGCCGAAGCCATGGTGCGCGCCGGCATCGGCGACATCCTGGTCACCAACGAGGTGCGCGATCCGGTCAAGCTCGACCGCTTGGCCCGGCTCGCCGAGCGGGCCCGGATCGTCGTCTGCGTCGACGATCCGGAGAATGTCGGGCCGCTGTCACGGGCGGCGCGACGCCACGGCGTCACCGTCGAGGCTCTGGTCGAGATCGACTGCGGTGCCGGCCGCTGCGGCATCCGTCCCGGCGCACCCGCCGTGGGCCTCGCGCAGGCGATCGCGGCGGCGGAGGGGCTGCGTTTCGCCGGTCTGCAGGCTTATCACGGTCCCGCCCAGCACATCGCCGATCCCGCCGAACGGGCCGCCACCATCGCGGCGGCCGCCGACGTCACGGCCCGGACGGTTTCGCTCCTTTGGGACGCCGGCCTCGCCTGCGACATCGTCGGCGGCGCCGGCACGGGGAGCTTTCCCTTCGAGGCGCGTTCGGGCGTCTACAACGAACTGCAATGCGGCTCCTACGTCTTCATGGATGCCGACTACGAGCGGATCCGCGCCGAAGACGGCGGGCGGGTGGGCGGCTTCGAGAATGCCCTCTTCGTCCTGACCTCCGTCATGAGCCGTCCAAGGCCCGATCGCGCCGTCTGCGACGCGGGCCTGAAGGCCCTTGCCGTCGACAGCGGCCTGCCGCGGGTGTTCGGCAGGGAAGGAGTGCGATACGACGGCGCTTCCGACGAGCACGGCGTCCTCGCGATCGACGGTGGGGACGTCGCGATCGACGAGCGGATCAGGCTCGTGCCCGGCCATTGCGACCCGACCTGCAATCTCCACGACTGGTTCGTCGCGCTGCGCGGCGAAACGGTCGAGACCCTCTGGCCGGTGACCGCGCGCGGCAAGGTCTTCTGACGAAAGCCCCGCCCTTGCCTGCAAGCGGCGAGGCCATCCCGGCTGCCCTGGCTTCGCCCCGTGCCCATCGCCGGCCGGCGCCCCACCACGGACGGCGGAGCTGGACCGCCGGCGGTGATCGGGGGACGTCCGTCGCGGCAGGTCGGCTCCTTCGGCCGCGAAACAGGCGACGCGTCCCTCGACGATCGAAAAGTCGCGTGCGCTGGAGGACGGATCGTATTAATTCGGGAGGCAAGATCGTATCCGATCCACATCTGCACTATCGAGCCGATCGCCTGGGTGACGACGATTTCGCCCGACGGGGTGGTGAACGCCGCCCCCTATTCCTTCTTCAACTGCCTCTCCGCAGACCCTACGACTGTCGCGATCGGGGTCGGGAACCGGCCGGACCGCAGCCATGAGGACACGACCCAGAATATCCCCATGACCGAGGTGTTCACGATCCACATCGTCGATCGCGCCAATGTCGAGGCGATGGCCGCGACGGCAGCCCAGGCTCTGGGTTCGGGACTACTTCGATCACGCCCCGCCGAGCGCGTGCGACGTCGAGCGTCGCGGCGTCGGGGTCTTCTGATGACGTCGCGCCGCGTCGCCGGACGCATCCGATCGCATGGCCGCGACAGGCTCCGCGATCGGGGCTCGCGGACGGCGCGGCCGGCCAAGGAATTTCGATGGGACTGACCGGCGAGGAGGGGCGCCCGGGCGAGGCGCCGCGCTGGCATCCGTTGTTTCCGGCATCGGAGCTGGCAGACGGCGCGCTGCGCCCCGCTGCCGTCGCCGGCCACGTCGTCGTCGTGGTGCGGGACGGCGCGCGGTTCTATGCGTTTCAGCGGGCCTGCCCGCATGAAGGAGCGGATCTGTCGGAGGGATGGTGCGCGGCCGGCCGGTTGCATTGCCCGCGTCATCAGGCCTCCTTCGACCTGTCGAGCGGGGCGGTCGCGGCCGGTTGGTCCTTCGCCCCGCCGAAAACCTATCCTCTCGAGGTTCGCGGCGGCGTCGTCTTCATCGCGATTCCCTCGGCCCGGCCGGCCCCTTGAGGCGCTGCCGTCAGGCCCGGCCCTGCGGGCGCCGTCCTTCGGGCAAGAGTTCCGTCGCCGCCGCGACGAGACGGCCGGAGGGCGACCGCAATTCGTCGAGGATGGTGAAATGGTCGGCGCCCTCGATGGCGATCAGCGGCCCCGGAGCGCCCGCCGCGGCGCGCTTGGCGTGCAGGCGCATCGCATCGTGGACGAGGGCCGGAACCTCGCGGGAGCCGTAGGCGACGGCGAGCGGCTTCCGGGTCACCGGCAGGCGCAGCGGCGAGAGCGTCTCGATTTCCCGATCGGTGAGCTTCAGCGCCTCGTTCAGATAGGTGTCCCGGATCGGGCCGAGTTCGTAGACGCCGGAAACCGCCAGTCCCGCCACGACCGAGGAATGGCCGAGCAGCATCGCGGTCAGCTGGGCGCCCGCCGACCAGCCCGCCAGCACGATCGGCCCGCCGATGCCGTGCATGCGGCCTTCCCGGGCGATCCAGTCGAGGGCGTCGCCGATCTCCGCGACGATGTCCGTCAGGCTGGCGTGGGGGGCGAGGGTGTGGCTCGGCATCGCCACCGACCAGCCGGCCTCGAGCGGCCCCTCGGCATAGGCGGCGAAGACCTCGCGCGAGTTCTTCTGCCAGTAGCCGCCATGGATGAAGACCAGGCAGGGGGCGTTCGGATCGGCGGCGGGGTAGAGGTCGAAGAGCATGCGCTCCTTGCCGCCATAGGAGAGATCGAGCTTGGCCGGATAGGTCCCGCGCAGCTTGGTGGAGGCGCGATCGCGCGCCGCCACCAGATCGGCGCTGTTCTTCACCGCCGCGTTGTTGTCGTAGGCGGCGTCCCGCTCGGCCTGGGAAAGTTTTGCCCAGACGTCCTGGGGGGCGGGCGCCGGCTCGGTCCCGCTCATGCCGCGACCGCCACCGGCAGGATCGGCGCGTCGGCATCGAAACGCTCGCCGGCCCTGAGGCAGAATGCGGGGCGCAGGAGACGCTCGGCGATGATGCGCATGTCCTCGTTGTCGCGCAGGAGGAAGCGGCCGCGATCGTCGTGAAGCACCGACACGTCGGCGACGCGTCCGACGGCGAGGCTGCCGATCTCCTCGCTCATGCCCAGCATCTCGGCCGGATGGCTGGTCACCATGGGGACGACCTCCTCCAGCGACAGGCCGAGGGTCATCATCGAACTCATCGCCTGGGTGAGGCTGAAGCGCGCCTGGCCCTTGAAGGGATGGTTCTCGTCGTCGTGATGCTCCTCGGGCGTTCCCGCGGGGGCCGGCACCTCGGGGATCTCGGTGTTGTAGCCGTGCATGTCGGCGCCCAGCGTATAGGGGATCACGCCCGCCGGGAGCGCCGCCTTGGCCACCCGGTAGGAGAAGTGGCTGCCATGGCCGACATCGACCTTCAGACCGGCATCCATGGCGGTCTGGATGATGTGATGCACCTCGCCCTGTTCGTTGATGAAGCCGCCGGGATGGCGCGTGAACGGATGCGCCAGAACGTCGCCGGGGCGCAGAAGCGGGATCACCCGCTCCATGATCGTGTCGGCGTCCTCGCCGTTGGCGCCGCTTTCGGGAAGGCCCCAGAGCTGGCCGAAATGGACGTAGAGCGGCAGGTCCGAGCGCCGGCTGATCTCGGCCGCCAGTTCCATCACCTTGATGCCCCAGCGGGCGAAGCCGCCGATCTCGGCATGGCCCTTGATGCCGCGCACGATGTCCTTGTTGGCCCGCGCCGAGCGGACGGTCGCTTCGACGTCGACCCCGTCCGGGCTGTAGAGATTGGGATAGAAATGCCCCTCGAGGCCGCCGACGAGATAGGCCGAGAGAAACGCCATGACGCGGGTCTTCGCCGGCTCGGCGATGAATTTGCGAAAGCCGGGAAGCGTCATGCAGGACGGGCCGCCCTGATCGACGACGGTGGTGACGCCGGAATGGACGCCGACCATGTCCGCCGGCAGTCCGAAACGGCCGGTGACATACTGGTAGACGTGGCCGTGCGTGTCGATCATCCCCGGCAGCACCAGCTTGCCGGAGACGTCGACGACCTCCCTGGCGCTGGCCGGCAGGATGGTCGGCGCGATGGCGGCGATTCGCCCGTCCTTGACGGCGACGTCGTTGATGCCGTCGATCCCCGAGGCCGGGCAGATCACCCGCCCGCCCTTGAGAACGAGATCGTATCCGCTGACTTCCATGGCGTTTTCCTTCGCGGCGGCGTGGCGATGTGGACGTGATGGGAAAAGCGAAGCATACTTCGCATTCCAGTGCAAGCGACCGGTCGCCCCATGCGCGGCCCGAGAGGAAGGACGAGATGGCAGATCCCGGGGTGCCGCAGGGCGGACTGACGCATTGGCCGCTGGACGAGCGGCCGGGCTTTCTGGCGCGGCGCCTCTATCAGATCCATGTCAGCCTGTTCAGCACGCTGTGCGCCGAGTTCGCCGTGACGCCGGTGCAATACAGCCTTCTGTCGACCCTGGGAGAGACCGGCGAGGCGGACCAGACGAGCCTTGCCCGCGCCGTCGCGCTCGACCGCACGACGACGACCGGCGCCTTGAAGCGGCTGGAAGGGCGCGATCTCGTCCGGCGCCAGGTCGGCACGCGCGACCGCCGCGCCCAGACCTGCCGGCTGACGCCGGCGGGGCACGCGCTGCTGGTGGCGATGGAGGCGGCGGTTCGCAGGGCCCACCAGGCGACGGTGGAGCGGCTCGACCCGGCGGAGCAGGCGCAGTTGATCGCTCTGATGCAGAAGCTGGTGGCGGCCCATGACGGCCCGTCCGATGGAGAACCGATGGACGGAGAGGACGCGATGCGCCGTTTCGGCGGGGCAGGCCCCGCGTCGGCCGGACGCGAGGAAAGTCGCCCGAACGGTTGACCGCAGGAACGCCCGGACGCGGCGGTGACCACGGCTACTGCGGCGCCGCCGCGTCGCCGTGGCGTCGGTCACCGGGCGGGCGCGATCGTCGGCGGCCCGTCGTCCCCGACCGATGCGACCGGCCGCCAGCATCCGTTTTCCGTGCGCCTGAGCAGGGGCGTCGCGAAGACGCCCGCGATCTTGCCGGTGAAGCCCGGCAGCGCCGTCGCCACCGCGACGCGCCAGCGATCGGTCTGCAGCATGGCGGCGGCGACGACCACCGGTTCGACCCCGAGCTTTCCGAGCAGCCTGAGCACGGCGACGAGCGAGGAGCCGGTCGAGACGACGTCGTCCACCACCGCGACGCGGCGCCCGATCAGAAGCGGCACGAGGCGCGGATCGACGAACAGCGTCTTCGGCGTTTTGCGGCTGCTGATCGAGGAGGAGGGCTCGCTGAGGGCGTCGTCGTACCAGAACTTGCGGGTGGTCCCGAGCGCCACCATTCGCGGATGGCCGAGCCGGCGGGCGACGCCGTTCGCCAGCGTCAGGCCGAGCGTCGGGACGGCGACGACGATCTCGGCGCCGGCCCGCGCAACGATCGCGGCCATCGCGTCCATCAGCGCGTCCTCGACGGCGAAGCTCGCCTGATTGACGATCAGCGAGGCGACGGCGAAGCCCGCCTCGTCGGGTAGCGGACGGATCGGCAGGACGATCTGGCGGCCGTCGGGAAGGCTGGCGGGAAACGTCTCGCGATGATCGCTGCGATGAGGATCGGCGAAGCTGCCGGGCGGATGCAGCGTCTGCCAGACCTCGGATGGCGCGACGGAAGATGCCGGCGAAGGCGTGTTCCCGCTCATCGGGCCGCAAGGGCCGCCGCGGCGGCTGCGGGCGCCGCACCGGGGCGGGGATCCCGCGGCTCGATCGTGGGGATGGCGTCGATCAGCTCGCGCGTATAGGCGTCCTTCGGGTCGGTCAGGACCTCCGTCGTCGCTCCCTCTTCGACGATGACGCCGCCGCGCATGACGATCACCCGGTCGCAGAGCAGGCGAACGACTTCGAGATCATGGCTGATGAACAGATAGCTCAGCCCCATTTCGGCCCGCAGATCGGCGAGGAGGTTGAGGACGACGGCCTGCACCGAGACGTCGAGCGCCGCCGTCGGCTCGTCGAGGATCAGGAGGTCCGGCGACAGGGCGATCGCCCGGGCGATGCCGACGCGCGCCTTCTGGCCGCCGGAGAGCTGGTGCGGAAAGCGATCGAGCAGGGCTTGCGGCAGCGAGACCCTGTCGGCGAGCTCGGCCACCCGGTCGTCGACCGAGCGTCCGTCGCCGCGGCGCCCGAGCCTGAGGATCGGATCGGCGATGGACCGGCGCGCGGTGAAGCGCGGGTTGAGGCTCGCAGTGTGGTCCTGGAAGACCATCTGCATGCGGGCCCTCAGCGGCGACCTCGCAAAGCTCGCGCGGGGGATCTGGTCGATGCGCTCGCCGTCGAAGACGATCTCGCCCGCGGTGGGATCGAGAAGCCGCATGATCATCGACGAGGTCGTCGACTTTCCGCAGCCGGATTCGCCGACGAGTCCGAGGCTCTCGCCGCGATCGAGGGTGAAGGATATGTCGTCGACGGCCGGCGCCGGCGGTTCGGCCTTGCCGAGGAGCCGGCCCGGCAGGCCGCGCTTCTTCGCGAAAGTCTTGGTGAGGCCGGAGATTTCGAGGAGCGGCCTGGCGGCGGTCGCCGGCCACGCGGCCGGCGCCGTGCCGCGCTCGGCGTCGCCGGTGGGAAGCAGGTCCCGCAGGCCGGCGGTCCGTCGGGGCATGGCGGCGATCAGGCGCCGGGTATAGGGGTGCTGCGGGTCGTCGAACAGGCTGCGGGCGGGCGCCGTCTCGACGATCCGGCCCTTCTCCATGACGACGATCCGGTCGCAATAGGTCGCCGCCAGCCCGAGGTCGTGGGTGATCAGCAACATCGAGAGGTTCGATTGCCGGCGCAGCTCGTCTGCGAGGTCCATCACCGCCTTCTGGGTCGTCACGTCGAGCCCGGTGGTCGGCTCGTCGGCGATGAGGAGCTGCGGATCGCAGGCGAGCGCGATGGCGATGACGACGCGCTGGCACATGCCGCCGGACAGTTCGAACGGATAGGCGTGATAGCGCTCCTCCGGCCGGGCGATCCGCACCTTGCGCAGCATCTCGACCGCCTTGGCGCGGACGTCGTGCCGCGTCGCCTGGGAATGGCGCAACAGCACGTCCTCGATTTGCCGGCCGACGGTGCGGATCGGATTGAGGGCCGAGCGCGGGTCCTGGAAGATCATCGACATTTCGCGGCCGCGCAGGTCCGACATCGCGGCTTCGCTCGCCGTCCCGAGATCCATGCCGCCGAAGGTGATGCTGCCGCTCGCCACCGTGCCGTTGCGGTCGAGGATCTTCATCGCGGCGTAGGAGGTCACCGACTTTCCCGAACCGGATTCGCCGACGATGCCGAGCGCCTCGCCCTTCTGCAGCCTGAAGGAGACGTCGCGCACCGCCTCCACCGTGCCGCCACGGGTCTCGAAGGTCACGGCGAGATCGTCGATCTGGAGCAGCGGAATGTCGTTCATCGTTGCCGCCTCACGTTCGCTGGCGCGGATCGACGAGATCGCGCAGGCCGTCGCCGAGAAGGTTGAAGGTGAAGACGGCGAGCATCAGCGTCGCGCCGGGAAACAGCGCCAGCCACCACTCGCCGGAGATGATGAAGTTCGAGCCCTCCGCGACCATGATCCCCCATTCGGGGGTCGGCGGGCGCACGCCGAGACCGATGAAGGACAGGCCCGCGGCGTTCAGCATCGCCCAGCCGAGATTGAGCGAGATCTGCACCATCAGGGGCGGCAGCACGTTCGGAAAGAGGTGCACCGCCATGATGCGCAGGTCGCCGTTGCCGGACAGGCGGGCAGCCTGGACGAAACCGGATTCGCGTCGCACGGCGATCTCCGAGCGCACGATCCGGGCGTAGAAGGGCAGATTGATGATCGCCGTGGCGTAGACGATGTTTTCCACCGTGTTGCCGGCGGCGGCGACGATGCCCATCGCGAGCACGAACAGCGGAAAGGCCATGATCACGTCGATCAGGCGGCCGAACACCGCATCCACCCAGCCGCCGAAATAGCCCGACAGGGAGCCGATCAGCGAACCGGCGACGAAGGAGAGCGCGACCGCGCCAAAGGCGATGCCGAGATCGAGCCGGGTCGCGACGACGACGCGGGAGAAGACGTCGCGGCCGAGATTGTCGGTGCCGAACCAGAAGTCGAAGGAGGGCGGCTGGAGCGCCGCCTGCGGATTGGAGGCCAGCGGATCGTAAGGCACAATTGCCGGCCCGAGGATCGCCGCGAGGACGAAGACGGCAGCCATCGCCATCGCCAGCATCGTCGTCGTCGAGCCGCGGGCGATGTAGGCGGCGAGGCGCAGGCGGTCGCCGATCGCGCCCTTCAGCCGGCCGCCGGGCGACCTGGGGAGCGCGTTGGGTACGGTCTTGCTCATCGTCGGGTCAGGTCTCATGGGCGATCCGCGGATCGAGCAGGGTGTAGAGGATGTCGATCACGAGATTCAGCGTCACGAACAGCAGCGCCATCGTCAGGACGAAGCCCTGGACGGCGGCATAGTCGGAGGAGATCAGCGCATCGACGGCATAGGAGCCGATGCCTGGCCAGGCAAAGACCTTCTCGACCAGGACGTTGGCGCCGAGGGCGAAGGAGAACACCATGCCGAGGGTCGTCACCACCGGCAGGAGCGCATTGCGCAGCGCGTAGACGAACAGCACCGTGCGGCGCGACAGGCCGGCGGCGCGGGCGGTGCGGATGTATTCGCTGCCGAGCGCGGCGATCATCGAGGCGCGGGTCATCCGGGCGATCGGCGCCATGGTGAAGAGCGCCAGCGTGATCGACGGCAGGAGCAGCTGCGCCAGCGATGCGCGGAACGTCTCGATGTCGCCGGCAATCAGGGAATCGACGAGGTAGAAGCCTGTCACGGCGGGCGGCGGAAGGTACAGGATGTCGAGGCGACCGAGCGGCGAGGGCGCCCAGCCGAGCTTGAAGTAGAAGATGAACAAAAGGAGCAGGCCGGTGAAGAAGGTCGGCAGGCTGACGCCGGCCGTCACCAGGAACCGCGTCGCCTGATCGATGATCCCGTCGGGGCGGGTCGCCGCGAGGATGCCCGCGGGAATGGCGACGACGAGGGACATGAACAGCGCCAGAAAGGTCAGTTCGAGCGAGGCCGGCAGGCGTGTCAGGAGATCCGACAGGACGCTCTGCCCGGTCGAGATCGACCGGCCGAGATCGCCCGCGGCGAGATCCTGCAGATAGCCGACGAACTGCACGGGCAGCGACCGGTCGAGACCGAGCGAACGGCGGATCTCGGAGATGGATTCCGGCGTCGCCGTCGGCCCGGCGAAATAGGCGGCGGGATCGCCGGGCAGCGCCCGCGTCAACAGGAAGCTGATGACGATCACGCCGAAGATCGTCGGCAAGGAGAGCGCGATGCGTCCCGCGGCGAGGGATAGGCGACCCATCTGTCGTGTCCGATCGGTTTTCTGGCGAGGCTGGATGGGCGGGGGGGGGGGGGGGGCCGGGCCCGCCCCCCCCCCCCCCCCCCGCCCTCTGGCGTCTCAGGCCTCGAACTTCAGCGGCCGGGCGTCGATCTGGCGGTGGAACCAGAACTCGTAGCCGTCGAGATTTTCGGCCATCGCCGAGTTCAGGGTCGGCTGCCACAGCGGGATGCGCGGCAGATCGTCGATGGCGATCTCGATCATCCGCCTGACGTTCGGCGCATAGTCCGGCGCGTCGACGGGCATCGGCAGCGTCGCGTCGACGAGCTTCTGCATTTCCGGATTGTCGTAGTTCGAGGCGTTGAAGAGGTTGCCCTTCAGATAGGAGAAGTAGAAGTAGTAATCCGGGGTATCGAGCCAGCCGCCGAAATTCTCGAGCAAGAGCGGCAGGCGCTTCTCGACCAGCGCGATGGTGCGCCAGTTCGCCCCGGGAATCTTCTCCAGCGTCACGTTGATGCCGATCTGGCGCAGCGAATCCTGGATCAGCGCCGCCGCCGGCTCGCCCCAGTCGGCGAAGTCGAGGCTGAAGGACAGGGGAACGTCGAAACCCTTGGCATAGTCGGTCTCGGCCAGCAGCGAGCGCGCCTTGTCGAGGTCGGTCGTGTAGGGGAAGGGCTGCGGCCAGCTGATGTCCTGCGGCGCCGTGCTCTCGCCGCCCCACAGCGGGACGCCGAGCCCGTAGGCGGCCTGATCGAAGAGCTGCTGATAGGGCAGCGCCCAGGCCAGTGCCTGGCGCACCCTTTTGTCCTTGAACGGCTCGAAGGTCAGATTGGGGCAGAGCGTGTGGATGCAGTTGGCGATCGGCGAGCCGACGACCTTCACGGTCTTGGAATCCTTGAGATCCTTGGCATCCTTGTTGGGGATGTCGAAGGACAGGGTCACGTCGCCGCGCTCGACGAGGGCACGCCGGGTCGACAGGCTCGGAACCTCGCGGACGATGACCCGCTCCATCGCCGGGACCGGGCCGCAGGTCCACGCTTCGTTGCGCGCATAGACGATCTGCTGGCCGGGATCCCAGCGTTCCACCTTGAAGGCGCCGCCACCGGCGGGTGTGCGGTGGAGATAGTCGCTCGCCCAGGGGTCGGCGTCGGTGGCGTTTTCGAGGGCGAGCTTGGAATTGATGACGATGGCGACGGGCACGCCGAGATCGGGCAGCGACAGTTTCGACGGCTCCTTCAGGTCGACCCGGAAGGTAGCCTCGTCGACGGCGACGAACTGAGCCGGATCGGTGAACCCGCCGGCGCCCATCTGCGATTTGGGAAACCCGCCGAGGGCGAGCGCCCGTTCGAACGACCAGCGCACGTCCTCGGCCGTCACCTTCGCGCCGTCCCAGAACTTCGCGTCGGACCTGAGCTTGAAGGTGATCGACTTGCCGTCCTCGGCGCTCTCCCAGCTTTCGGCGAGTTCCGGCACGACCTGCGAATAGTCGAAGGTATAGGAGCCGTCCTCGCGCTGATTGACCCCGAAGCTCACCAGCCGGTCGTAGACGTTGACCGCCACCTGATAGCTCGGCCGGTTGGTGCCAGTGCGATGGATGTCGAGACTGTTGATCGATCCGCCGGTGACGACGACGGCCTGCTGGCGGCCCTGCGCATGGGCGAGGTTGCGCAGAAAGGGAAGGTTGGCCGCGGCGAGGCCGCCGGCGGTGGCCTTGAAGAATGTTCTGCGATCCATGATCTGTCCTTGCTGGCTTGGGATGGAAATGGAAAAGGCCTTGGAGCGAACGAGATGGTCTTTGGGGGCCGGAGTCGGTTATGTCGTGAAATTGCATGCAATCATCGTGCCAAGACGAAAGTGCAGGATTTTCAGTGGGATGAGAATTTTCGCCCGAAGGTCACTGCCTGTTTCCTGTGCGATGGCGCGAAACTTCGGGCATCGAAGGGGGCACGCGGCGCGGCGTCGACGTCGGTCGCCGCAAGGCCTCGCTCACCCGGCGCGGATGGCCGGCGTTTGGGTCGCGCGCGCCCAGCTACGGCCGGCGTTCCAGGCGAGAGCCGTTGGAAATGGGCTTCGGTCGCGCCGGTCGGGTCGTGCGCCGTCTTCGATCTTCGCCGGATCCGGCGCTATTGCGCCGAGTAGCGCAGCAGGAACTGCCGGGCACGATCGGTCTTCGGCCGGGTGAAGAACTCTTCGGGCGCCCCGCTTTCGACGATCCGGCCCTGGTCGAGAAACACCACCCGGCTGGCCACGTCCCGCGCAAAGGCCATCTCGTGGGTCACCACGACCATGGTCATGCCCTCGCGGGCGAGATCCTTCATCACAGCCAGCACTTCGCCGACGAGTTCCGGGTCGAGCGCACTGGTCGGCTCATCGAACAGCAGCAGATCGGGTTTCATGGCCAGTGCCCGGGCGATGCCGACCCGCTGCTTCTGGCCGCCGGAGAGTCGCGCCGGATACTGCCCCGCCTTGTCGGCGATGCCGACCCGCTGGAGCAGCGCCTCCGCCTCGCGCCGGACCTCCGCCTTGTCCCGGCGCTGCACGTGGATCGGCGCTTCCATGACGTTTTCGAGCACGGTCAGGTGCGGCCAGAGGGCGAAATGCTGGAACACCATGCCGATGCGCGTTCGGATCGCGGCGAGTTCCCTGTCGTTCATGACGATGTTGCCGGACGGGCGGATGCCGATCCTCTGGCCCTTCAGGACGATGAAGCCGGCGTCCGGCTCCTCGAGCCAGTTGAGGCAGCGCAGGAAGGTCGATTTTCCCGACCCGGAGGGGCCGAGGAGGCAGACGGTCTCGCCCTTTCGGACGGTCAGCTCCATGTCGGTGAGAACCGTATTGGCGCCGAAAGACTTCGAGACGCCGTGCGCGGCGAGCACCACCGGCGCTTCGGCGTCATCCATGGGCGGGGTCATTGCAGCTCCGTCATTGCCGGGCCTTCGCGACGCGTCCGACGAAGGCGACGCCGGTCTCGATCGCCATGCAGGTGATCCAGTAGAGGGCGATCGCCGCGACGAAGGAGGCGAAGGGCACGAAATAGGTGGTCTGGATGGCCATCGCCGCCTGGGTCAGTTCCGCCACCGCGATGATCGTCAGGAAGGCGCTGTCCTTGATGATCTGGATCGTCTGGTTGCCGATCATCGGCACGGCGGCGAAGAACACCGGCGGCAGGATGATCCGCCGCACGAGCTTCAGCCCGTGGAAGCCGAAGGCGTGGCCCGCCTCGATCGATTCCTTGGGAAGATTCGCCCAGGCGGCGCGCAGCAATTCGGCCATGTAGGCGACGTTGTAGACGATCAGCGCGATGAGGCCGGAGGTCCAGTTGCTCATCCTGATGCCGAAGCTCGGCAGGCCGTAATAGATCAGATAGGCGAGCAGCAGGAACGGCACGCAGCGCATCGCGTCGACATAGACGGTCGCGCCGATGCGGGCCGCCTTGCTGCGCGCCATCAGCGCCATGGCGAGAAGCGCGCCGAGGACGAGCGAGACGACGGCGGCGATGGCCGACAGGGCGATGGTGTTGGCAAAGCCCGACAGGAGGACGTCGCGATTGTCCCAGACGATGGTGAAACCGTTCATCGCAGCGCCTCCATTTCGGCGGCGCGACGGCGCTCGATCAGCCGCTGCGTCATGACGAAGACCGCGACGATCAGGCTGTAGAGGACGAGGGCGACGACGAAGGGCGGCAGCGGATCGTAGGTCCGTGCGCCGACGCGGGAGGCGGCGCGGGTGATGTCGACGAGGCCGAGGACGGCGATCGCCGGGCTCGACTTCACCTGCAGCGTCATTTCGTTGACGAGCGCCGGCAGGGCCGAATGGACGAGCTGGGGAAAGACGATACGGCGGAAGCGCAGGCCCCTCGTCATGCCGAAGGCACGGGCCGATTCGAGCTGCTCGCGCGGAAAGCTCATCAGGGCGCCGCGCCAGATCTCGGTGTTGAACGCCGCCGTCGACAAAGTGAGCGTGACGACGGCGGCGGTGACGGCGCCGAGCGAGATCCCCACCACCGGCAGGGCAAAGAAGATCAGGAGCGCCAGCGTCACCGCGGGCGAGGCCCGGATGACGCTGACATAGACGACGACGAAACGGTCGAGAACGGGGACGCTGGACCAGCGAATGAGGGCGAAGCCGAGGCCGAGCGGCAGGCCGATGACGATGCTCGCGAGCGAGATCGACACCGTGAACACGGCGCCCTGAAATATGGCGTAGACGTCGTACCAGGTCATGCGGCGATCCGGCGTCCTTTCAACTCACACCGCTCGGATCACTTGATGGCTTCCGGCATGTCCTCGAACGACGCGCCGAACCACTTCTTCTGCAGCTCGTACATCGTGCCGTCCTTGCGGGCCTCGAGCAGGACCGAACTGACGTATTCGACCAGCGCGTCGTTGCCCTTGGCCGTCGCCCAGGCGATGTAGACCGGTTCCGAAACCGCTTCGCCGAGTTCGAAGACGTCGGGCTTCTCGTTGACCAGCGCCTGGACGTTGATCAGCGTGTTGACGACGGCGTCGGTGCGGCCGATGGCGAGATCCTGATAGGCTTCCGGATAGCTCTGATATTCGACGATCCTGGCAATGCCCGCGCCGCCGTCCGCCTTCAGCTTCGCGTCGAAGGTCTGCAGGTGCTTGAGCATGGCGCTGCCGGCCTGAACGCCGACGGTCTTGCCGCTGAGATCGCTCGCCGAGGCGATGCCGTCCTGTCCCTTCTTCATCACGTAGAAGCTGGTGGATTCGGCGACCGGGCTGGTGAAGGCGAGGGTCTGCTTGCGCTCGTCGTTGACGAGGACGGCGGTGACGGCCATGTCGTACTTGCCCGTCGTCACGCCCGGCAGGATGCCCGCCCAGGGGATGATGTCCTGCTCGATCTCGAACGGCGCCTTCTCGCGGACGAGATCGAGAAGTGCGTTGTCGTAACCGCTCGGCTTGCCGTCCTCGATGAATTCGAATGGATGGAAATCGTCCTCGGTGGCGACATGCATCGTGCCGCTCGACTTGATCGCCTCCAGATCCGCGGCTTTCGCATCACTGACGCCGGCACCGGCCAGAGGCGCCAGGAGGACGGCTGCAAGCGCGAGACGCCGCAAGGCGAAGCGCGGAAGAAGATCACGGTCGAGGCGCATTGGGGGCTCCTGTTCATCAGGCTGAAAAGGCGCAGCCGGCGGGGCTGCTGGGGTGACGATCGACGCCGTGCCGAAAGGCGCCGTCTTTCGCCAGCCGGGCTGGCGTCGAGGGCGTGACGGACGGCCAATCGTAAGCATGCTGAGCAAGTGTCGTGCCAAGCCGCCCGGACGGTGCCGGACGCGGCTGTTCCGTTGGAATCCCTCCAATCGCGACCGGAAGCGCCCGCTGTCGCCGGCCGACACGGTCGCGGCGGCTTCGCCCATTAACTGGGCAACAGGCGAGATCTCTGCCTAGCTTTCAGGCGCAAATCGTCAGTATGCTGATGGTATCTGCGCTCTTGGGTCGGCGCCATGACGGTCGGCGATCGATACGCGCCAAATGCCGACGGCAGGGTGTTACTTTCAGTGTGCTGCACAATTGCCTCGCTGCCGCGTATGGCCCGCCGCTTGCTTGCGTCCCGCACGACGCGGCCGTCGCGGTCGCACCCATCCGATCAGCCATTCTGGAGCTTTGCCATGACATCCCCCACCCGACCGGCCTCCGCCGCCGCATCGACCGAGATCGTTCCCCCCGGCGGGCGCTGGTCCGGCCGGCTGGAAGCCGGCGACCGGCTGCGCATCACCGATATCGAGGGCCAGCAGGCGGTGGATTTCCTCTGCTACGGCGCCGACATGCCGCTCGACAGGATGAATCTTCCGAACACGATCAAGCTCAACAAGTCGCTCTACGTGACCAGGGGCTGCCGGATCTATTCCGATCACGCCCGCGTCCTGTTCACGGTCGAGGAGGACAGCTGCGGCTATCACGACACGCTGGCGGGCTGCTGCAGCAACGAGAGCAACAAGCTTCGCTACGACGTCGACACCACGGCGAGCTGCCGCGCCAACTTCATCGCCGAGCTGTCGAAATGGGGGCTCGGTCCCTCGGAGATCGTCTCGAACATCAACTTCTTCATGCGGGTCCCCTTCAAAGAGGACGGCCATGTCGTCATCGCCGACGGCATCTCGAAAGCCGGCGACCACGTGGTGCTGAAGGCGGAGCGGCCGGTGCTCGCGGTTCTGTCCAACTGTCCGCAGGAACACAATCCGGCGGCTGGCGGTAAGCCGACGCCGATCGAGGTCGAGGTCATCCGCGCCGCTTCGCTCTGAAAGATCCCGTCATGGCTGAACACGGATACGCCTCGGGCCGGCTCAACCTTCCCTTCGTCGGCATCTCCACCTTCGCGAAAAGCCCCTATGTCGGCGACTGGGACGCCATCGAGGCCGATGTCGCCGTCCTTGGCGCTCCCTTCGACATGGGGACGCAGTGGCGCTCCGGCGCCCGCTTCGGGCCGCGCGGCATCCGCGAGGCCTCGACGCTGTTTTCCTTCGGCCATGCCGGCGCATACGATCACGAGGACGACGTCACCTATCTCGACGACGTGCGGATCGTCGATCTCGGCGATGCCGACATGGTGCACACCGACACCGCGACGAGCCACGCCAATATCGAGGCGGGGGTGCGCAAGATCCTCGCCGCCGGGGCGTTGCCCGTCGTGCTGGGGGGCGATCACTCGATCAACATCCCCTGCATCGCCGCCTTTTCCGATCAGGAGCCGGTGCATCTGGTCCAGATCGATGCCCATCTCGACTTCGTCGACGAGCGCCACGGCGTCCGATACGGCCACGGCAATCCGATGCGTCGGGCGGCGGAGCAATCCCATGTCACCGGGCTGACGCAGATCGGCATCCGCAACGTCTCCTCCACCGCCAGGGAAGGCTACGAGGCGGCCCGTGCCATGGGATCGGACATCCTGTCGGTGCGCGACCTCCGCCGGCTCGGCGTCGCCGCCGTGCTCGAGCGCATTCCCGCCGGCAAGCGCTATTATCTCACCCTCGACATCGACGGGTTCGATCCCTCGATCGCACCGGGAACCGGAACGCCGAGCCATGGCGGCTTTCTCTATTACGAGGTGCTGGAGTTGATCGCCGGGCTGGCGGCGCGGGGCGAGATCGTCGGCATCGATCTCGTCGAGGTGGCGCCGCCCTATGATCCGGCGGAGGTCACCGCGATCCTCGCGGCGCAGGTTCTGCTCAATGCGATCGGCCGGATCTTCCATGCCCGCAAATCGCGCGGTGGCCTCTGACCGAGCCGGGCGCAAGCCGTTCACCAAAAAGCGACGGGCGCGATTGATGTCGCGGCCGTCGCCTCAATCCGCGGTCAGCGAAACATGCGCCGCGACGATCCGCCAGCCTTGCGGCATGCGCGCCCAGGTCTGCATTTGCCGGCCGATGCGGCTGGTCGCGGTGCGATGAAACAGGGTCGAGGCGGTGGCGAAGTCCGCGCCGAAGGTGGTGATGACGGTCTGCGAGAGTTCGCGCTCGAGGCCCTTGGCCGGGCGTGCGGCCCGGAATGCCTGGATCGCGGCATAACCATAGAGATTTTCCGACGCGCCGTAGCGCACCGTCAGGCCGCTCTGCCAGAACAGTTCGTCGAGGACGGCGACGTCGTTCGAGGTCAGTGCCGCCTCGTATCTTGCAAAGGCGGCCTCGACTTCGGCGACGATCTCCGGCCGGTTCACTTCGAACGTCATGATCTGCACTCCGTTTTCGCCGTGGCGGTGCCGAGGCCCCCTCGCGTCGCCGTCAGGTGAGCCGCAGGGGGGCGCGGCCGACGTCGTTGTTGGCTTCGACCAGTGTGACGAGACTGTCGACGAAGCGCCGGCGTTCCTCCGCCGGCAACGACTGCACGGTCCGGTCATGGGCGCGGGCGGCGGCCGCCTTGATCCGCTCGAGCGTCGCCTGGCCGACGGTCGTCAGGCTGACGAGCTTGCGACGGCGGTCCTTGGCCGCGACGCGCCGGCGGATCAGCCCGCGCTTCTGCAGCCGGACCAGGACGTCGGCCGTGTTGGTGCGGTCGAGGCCGACCGCCTGGCCGAGGGTGGTCTGCTCGCAGCTTCCGGTTTCTTCCAGCGCCGAGAGGATGGAGAACTGGACCGGCGTGATGTTCTCGCCGGCGCATTCCTCGGCAAACAGCGCGACATGGATCTGGTGCAGCCGCCGGATGAGAAAGCCCGGGCGCTCGCGCAGGGCGGCCAGTGCCGGGCTTTCGGCGCTTTCGCCCGTAAAGGCCGGATCGTCGATGGCCGTTTCGGGGGAATCGTCTGAAGAAACCTGTGTCATGATGTCATCAAGCAGATCTGAACGGAGATCGTCAGGAAAAAATCCGTTGGCCGCAACGTGGATCAACCGCGCAGCTTCGCCAACAGGGTCCGCATGCTCTTCGACATCGTTTGGTAAAGGAGCCCGAAGCCGGACATCGGCGCGGCGTGAACCAGGCCCCGGCCTTCGGCGAGGGCCGCCAGGTTGTCGGCGAAGCGGGCGAGCAGCCTGTCGACGACGTCGGCGACGATGGCCGGGCGGCCGAATTGCGACAGCGGCCCTTTCAGCCGGTAGACGAGGGCGACGACGAGGACACTCTTCTTCTGCTGCTGGCCGGCCTCGACGGCAAAGCGCATCTCGCCTTCGCCCTGCGAACGGCTGACGGGGTCGCCGCCGGCGCCGCGGACACGGCCGGACCGGCGCGCGTCGTCGTAGGCGACGAGGGCGCGGCCCCGGAAGTTGGCCCGCATGGGCCCGATCGCGACGGTGAAGCTTCCCGTCACCGGCGCGTCGGGCGAGCCCGACGGCGTTTCCAGTGCGGCGCCCGGCAGGCAGCCGACCACGCTCTCGAAATCCTGAAGCAGCGCCCAGAGCCGGTCCGGCGCGATGTCCAGAGCCAGCCGCCTCTCCAGGGACACCCCACCGTCGATCCGCTCGGGGATCGGCAGCGACGTGGCGAAGGAGGTTTCCGCTGTCCTGGCAGGCGCTTTGACAGGTGCGGTCGATGGCTCCCCGTCGTCCTTGGAGCGAAGTGCCGGCCGTTCCCGCGGCTGCAGCGAGGCGGGCGTCGGGTCGGCGAGGACGTCCGCGATGGCCGCGACGATGCCGGCATAGCCGGTGCAGCGGCAGAGATTGCCGGCGAGTTCCTCGCGGATGCGCGCCTCGTCGGCCTCCGGCAGCCGGCACACGATGTCGTAGGCGGTGGTCAGCATCCCCGGCGTGCAGAAGCCGCACTGGAGTGCGTGGTGGCGGCTGAAGGCGCCGCGCAGCCGCGTCATCAGCGGATCCTCGCCGAAGCCTTCCACCGTCTGCACCTCGGCGCCGTCGCATGTTGCCGCGAAGGTCAGGCAGGAGCGCACCGGCCGGCCGTCGACCATCAGCGTGCAGGCGCCGCACACCCCGTGTTCGCAGCCGAGATGGGTTCCCGTCAGGAGAAGATCCTCGCGCAGGAAATCGGCGAGATGGGTGCGCGGCTCGACCTCGGCGGCATGGCGTCGGCCATTGACGGTCAGGGAAATGGCGGTCACGACGGCATGTCCTCGTCTTTCGGTGCCGTCGCCGCGAGGCAGGCGCGGCGGACCGCGGCTG
Source organism: Jiella avicenniae (assembly GCF_021390325.1). GTDB lineage: Bacteria > Pseudomonadota > Alphaproteobacteria > Rhizobiales > Rhizobiaceae > Jiella > Jiella avicenniae. The sequence goes on from NZ_JAJUWU010000010.1 coordinate 177,882, forward strand.
CGTGCAGCGCCAGGGTCGCCGGCGGGTTCGGCGCGGTGAGGCGCTTTAGCAGCGGCAGGACGGTCTCGGGATCGGCGAGAGCCGCCTGCGGATCGTCGAGGACGATCGGCGCCCGCTCGATCGCGCCGACGACGATGCGGGTCTCGCCACGCTCGGCGTCGATCAGCACGGCGGCGCTGGCCTTGGCGAACTCGCCGGCCTTCTGGGCGAATTTCCAATAGCCCCAGCGGGCGCCGGGGAGTCGTTTGCGCAAGCGGATGCCGGTGAGGACGTCGGCGGGTTCGAGCGCCGTCGACAGCGGCCCCCGGATGAAGTCGGTCATCGGCAGCGTTTTCGCACCATCCGGGCCGGCGATCACCACCTCGGCGCCGAGCGCGGTCAGCGTCACCACCCAGTCGGCGGCCGGATCGGCATGAGCGAGGCTTCCGCCGATCGTGCCGCGATTGCGCACGGCGCGATAGGCGATGCCGCGCGCGATGGCCGGCAACCAGCCCGGCGTCGCGTCGGCGACGTCGCCGTCCTCGAATTCGGCGTGGCGCAAAGCCGCACCGTAAAGCAGCGTGTCGCCCTCGTCGGTGACGCTTCGCAGATCGCCGGCGCGCGACAGGTCGACGAGCTGGCCCGGCCGGGCGAGCCGGAGGTTGAGCATCGGCCCGAGCGACTGGCCGCCGGCGAGGATCTTCGCCGCCCCGCCACCCGCGACGAGCTGCTGCCGTGCATCCGCGGAGGAGGTGGCCGCAGAATAGTCGAAGGGCGCCGGCTTCATGTTCCCTGTCCCTTCCGCTCGGCAATGGCGCGCAACACCCGTTCCGGCTTGATCGGCACTTCGCCGATGCTGACGCCGAGATCGGCGAGCGCGTCGTTCACGGCATTGGCGATGGCGGCGGGCGGGCCGATGGCGCCGGATTCGCCGATGCCCTTCTGGCCGAAGCGGGTCAGCGGCGACGGCGATTCCATGTGTTGGATGCGGATCGCCGGGATCTCGGCGGCCCCCGGCAGGTGGTAGTCGGCGAACGTCGCGGCCATGGGCTGGCCGGAGGCGTCGAAGGCCATCTCCTCGTAGAGCGCCGTCCCGATCCCCTGTGCCGCCCCGCCGAAAACCTGGCCGTCGACGACCATCGGATTGATCATCACGCCGGCATCCTCGACGATCACGTAGTCGAGCAGCCGCACCGAGCCGGTCTCCGCATCGAGCGAGACGACGACCGCGTGGCAGGCATAGGAGAAGGTGCCGGTGTCGCGGGCCGGCTTGTAGGCCTCGGTGACTTCGAGGCCGGCGAGCTCGGCGCCTGCGGGCAGATGCTGCGGGCCGAGATACCAGAGGCGGCCGATCTCGGCGAGGGAGACTTCGCCCTGGCCGTTGACGGTGCGGGCCATGCCGCCGGCAAAGACGATCTCGCCGGCCGGCACCTGCAGGAGATGGCCGGCGATCGTCTTGATGCGTTCGCCGAGCCTGGCGGTCGCGGCGGCCACCGCACCGCCGGCCATGACCGCGCAGCGCGAACCCCAGGTTCCGGTGGAATAGGGCGTCAGCGCCGTGTCGCCGTGAACGAGGCGCACCCGGGCGATCGGCACGCCGAGCTGCTCGTGGGCGATCTGGGCGAGCGTCGTCTCGAGGCTCTGACCATGGCTCTGGACGCCGACGCGGAGTTCCAGCCCACCATCGGGGGTGAGTCGGGCGCTCGCCTGTTCGGCGCCCGGCACCATCGGGATGCCCCAGCCGGCATAGACGGACGTGCCGTGGGCGCCCTGTTCGCAGAAGATCGAAAAGCCGACGCCGACGCGCTCGCCGGCCTTCTGCCGCGCTCTGACGGCAGGAACGTCGATCGCTTCGACGGCGCGCCTGAGGGCCTCGGGATAATCGCCGCTGTCGAAATATTTGCCCGTGATGTTGGTGAAGGGCATGGCCTCGGGCGGCACGAGGTTCTTCGCCCGGATCGCATGCGGCTCGATGCCGAGTTCACGGGCGAGCGCGTCCATCATCAGCTCCATGGCGAAGCAGACGCCGGTGCGCGCCACGCCCCGATAGGGCAGGATGGCCGGCTTGTTGGTCGCCACAGACCAGGTGCGGCAGCGATAGCCGGCCATGCGGTAGGGGCCGGGCAGGATGCTGGCGACCTGCGCCGCCTCGAGGCAGGCGGAGAACGGATAGATCGAATAGGCGCCGGAATCGACGATCGCCTCGCAGTCGACGGCGAGCAACGTGCCGTCGGCGGCCGCATAGCCGGTGATCTCGTAGTGGTGCTCGCGGCAGTTGGCGTTGCCGGTCAGATGCTCGCGGCGATCCTCGATCCAGCGCACCGGCCGGCGCAGCGTCATCGCCGCGAAGGCGACGAACACCTCCTCGCTGGACAGGATGCCCTTGTATCCGAAGCCGCCGCCGACATCCGGCGGGATCACCCGCACCTTCTCATGGGCGAGGCCGAGGCATTCGCAAAGCCCGGTGCGCACGATATGCGGCATCTGCGTCGCGGTGTAGACGACGAGTTGCTCGGCCTGATTGTCCCAAGTGGCGACGACGCCCCGCCCTTCCATCGGCGCCATGCACTGGCGCGAGGTGCGGTAGGTCCGCTTCACAATCGCCGCTGCGCCGGCGATGGCGGCGTCGAAGCCATAGTCGACGGCGGTTTCCAGAAAGACGTTCTCGTCCCAGTGCTCGTGGACGAGGGGCATCTCGGCGTCGCGCGCCGTGGTCATCTCATGGATGGCGGGAAGTTCTTCCAGATCGACGATCACCGCGTCGGCGAGATCCTCGGCCTTCGCACGGGAGGTCGCGAGGCAGGCGGCGATGGCTTCGCCGACATGGCGGACCTTGGTTTCGGCGAGGATCGGCTGCACCGAGGAGCGAAAGCCGGGGAGGCCGGAATCGGCCCGAATGCCCTTCACGCCGGCGAGGTCGGCGGCGACGAAGACGTCTTCCCGGCCGTCCTCCGGCTTGGTGATCGCGCCGATGCGGGCATGGGCGAGGGGGCTGCGGACGAAGGCGACGTCCAGCATTCCGGGGAGCTTGATGTCGGCGACGAAGCGTCCCCGGCCGGACAGGTAGCGCTCGTCCTCGAGCCGCAGGGCGGAGGCCCCGACTCCCTGCGCCGATTTCGCCCGCGCGTCGTTCAAGCTGTCATCCATCCGCATCGACCTCGGACAATCGTGGTGGAAACCGCGTCGGCGACGTCGCTTGCCCCTGGCTCGGCGGGCCCGGCGGGAGTGCATGTAGACCGCCGCCGTCGCCGGGCACAGCATCGACATCGACGGAACCGACGGCCCCTCGCGGTTCGGACCATCGGCCGTCATGCCAGTTTTTCATTATACTGATGATTGGTATACTGACAAGCAATACGAGTCGCTGCCTCTGCCTTTCGGTCCATGCCCTCGGGAGTGCCCGCGACGCCCATGGTGAGATGGAAGAGGTGCCGGACAGATCGTCCGGCAGTGAAGCGACCGGGGCGAGCCCTGCTCCGAGCGGGATCGGCCGGCCCGTTGCGGCGCCGGCGGCGCAGAGTTTCCTCGCGACACGTCTTGTCAGTTTCAGTTTTGAAACTTATGCGATGGTCCATGAAAACTCTGTCCCAACGCATTCTCGACGTGATCGACGATCTCACCCGCAGCGAGCGCCGTCTGGCGGAGCTCCTTCTGCAGGATCCCGATACGCTGGTGCTGCTCACCGCCTCCGAGCTCTCCGCCAAGGCCAATGTTTCGAAGGCGACGACGGCGAGGTTCTTCAGGCGGCTCGGATATCCGAGTTCGAAGACGGCCCAGAAAGAGGCCCGCCAGGCGATCGACGCGCCTCACCGTCGTCCGAAGCTGGACGACAGGCGCTTCGTCGCGACGAATATCAGCCAGCACCTCGCCACGGAGATGCAGAACCTCGTGCGCTCCGTGGAGCAGATGCGCTCGGACGATCTCAGCGCCGCCACCACCTTGCTGGCCCGGGGCGAAAAGCTCTGGATCGTCGGTTTCGGGGACAACTATCCGCTCGCCCATTTCGCGCGCTCGCTGCTGATCCGGGTCAAGCCGGACATCCGGATGATCCCGATCGGCGGCTTTTCCGTGCCCGAGGAGTTCGCGTCGATCCGGGATACCGACGTCGTCGTCGCGCTCGGCGTCGGCCGCAAGTCGCGCGGGCTGCGCTCGATCATGCGCTCGGCCAGGGCCGCCGGGGCGGGGGTGATCCTGATCACCGATCAGGCGACGCCCGCCGCCAACGACGCCGCCACCATCACTCTGCGGTGCAGGACGCAAGGGGCCAGCGTCTTCGACAGCGTGGTCGCCCCGGTCTCGCTGCTGAGCTTCCTCTGCTCGTCGCTGGCGTTGCGCATCGGCCAGGACGCGATCGACCGACTGCAGTTCATCGATCGGATCCACGAGGAATGGGGGGAGGTCCTGACGGAAGATCTTTGAAGCCTTGCCCTGCTGCCGTCTCCGGAGGAGATGCCGTCAGGATATGACTCCTTTCATGGCCGTTCCTGCGAAAATGCCATCAAAAATGAAAATAATAACGCCTTTTCTGAAACTTTATTGACCCGCCAAGCGCGATCGATACTATCCCTCCCATGGCGGATGACCGCATGGCACTGATCGCCGGGCACGGCGTGATGGCCGGGCCATTCGTCCTCGCGTTTCACTTCGTCAAGTTCGTCCACTTCGTCCGGGGCAGGCGCGCCGCGCTCTGTCGTCCATCCTTCGTGCCCTTTCACCCGGTATCTGCCTTCCTTGAGGAGATCACGTCCCATGCCCATGCGAACGCGCCTCGGTTCCGCTCTGCTCGCTCTCGTGGCAGGCACCGCCATTCCCGCCACGGCTTCGGCCGGAGACATCGTCTGGGCCCGCTACGGCGACATCGACACGCTCGATCCGCACCGTGCGACCAGCACGCTGTCGCTCCAGGTCTGGAGCCTGATCTACGACACGCTGCTCGCGACGGACAAGGACGGCAAGCCGGTGCCCAACCTCGCCGAATCCTGGGAAGCCAGCCCGGACGGCACCGAATATACCTTCAAGCTGCATGAAGGGGCCGTCTGCCACGACGGAACGCCGCTCGATGCGAACGACGTGAAATACACCGTCGATCGGGCCTTCGACGAGACGAACCCGAGCGTCACCAAGGCGAGCTGGGGTCCGATCGAAAAGGTCGAGGTCGTCGATCCGACGACGGTGAAGTTCACTCTCGAAAAGCCTTTCGTCGCGCTGATCCCCTTCCTAGCCGACAGCTTCTCCTCGATCATCTGCAATTCCAACGAGGGCAAGGACGGCTTTGGCACCAGCGTCGCCATCGGCTCCGGCCCCTGGAAATTCGCCAGCTGGACCAAGGGCGACCAGATCGTTCTCGAAAAGAACCCGGACTACAAGAACTTCGGCAAGCTCGCCGACAATCCCGGCGCGCCCTACGAGGATCGCCTGCTGATCACGACGGTGCCCGAGCCGCAGGCGCGGCTGGCCGGCCTCAAGACCGGGGCGATCGACGTCGCCGAGCCGCCGCTCGACGACGTGGCGATGCTGAAGGAGTCTGGCGACCTCGACGTCGTCACGGCCGAGAACACCGGCCAGAACGTGTTCTTCGAATTCGCCGTGCACCGGCCGCCCTTCGACGACGTGCGGGCGCGCCAGGCGGTCGCCTACGCCACCGATCCGGAAGCCGCGATCAGCCTGATCTACGGCGATCTGTCGATGCCCGAACAGTGCCCGATCTCGCGCGGCGTCTTCGGCAACGACCAGGAGTTCTGTGCGAAACACCGGCCGCAATACGATCCCGAAAAGGCCACCGAGCTTCTGGGCGAGATGGGCTACGCACCGGACAAGCCGCTCGAAGTCAATCTCCTGGTCTGGACCGGCGGCAAGCGCGACAAGCTCGCCGAGGTCTTCCAGGCGCAGCTCGCCGCGGTCGGGATCAAGGCCGACATCCAGATGATGGACATCGGCACGATGAATGCCCGCGTGCGCCAGGAGAACGAGAACCCCGAGGGCAAGGGCTCCATGGATATGATGACCTGGTCCTGGTACGACCCGGACATCCTCTACGCCCTGTGGCATTCGCCCGGCGCCTATCGCGGCTACACCTCGCCGGAACTCGACGCGATGCTGGAAAAGACCCGCGTCCTCACCGATCAGGACGAGCGCAGGAAGGCGGTCGAGGACGTCATGGCCCATCTCCTGGAAAAGGCAATCCACGTGCCGCTCTACACGCCCGGCTGGGAATGGGTCTTCGCGGTCCGGCCCGAGGTCGAGGGCTTCAAGGTCGCTCCCTTCGTCTATCCGATCTTCAGCGACGTGAAGATCGCCGACAAGGACTGATCCTGCGTATCGGTCACCGACCGAAAGGCCGGGGCGGCGCTTCGCCCCGGTCTCGCCGCTCAGCAAGAGGCTCGAACGATGCTGCGGTTTCTCGGCCAGAGAGCGGCGATGGGGCTCCTGACGATCTTCGTCACCACCATTGCCGTCACGCTCCTGATCCATCTCGTGCCCGGAGATCCGGTCGAGATCATGTACGCCCAGAGCCAGGGGACGACCCCCGAGCAGATCGAGGCGATGCGCTCCAGCCTCGGCCTCGACCAGCCGATCCCGGTCCAGTATCTCCACTTCGTCGGTCGGCTTCTGCAGGGTGATCTCGGCGTCACCATCCGCGGGCAGCAGTCCGTCGCCCAGCTGCTCCTCCAGCGCCTGCCGAACACGCTGGCGCTCGCCGCCCTCGCCATGGCGATCGCGACCCTGATCGGCATGCCGCTCGGCTTCCTCGCGGCCTACAAGCGCGGTACGCTGCTCGACGGCGTGCTGATGGTGACGGCGATCGCCGGGATCTCTATCCCGCATTTCTGGCTCGGCCTTCTGCTGCTCTTTTGGCTCGCCGTCGATCTCGGCATTCTGCCGGTGGCCGGCAGCGGTCCGCTCAACATCGTCCTGCCGGCGTTGACGCTCGGCCTCTCCAACGCCGCCATCGTCGCGCGCATGACGCGCTCGGCGATGATCGACGTGATGAGCCAGGACTTCATCCGCACGGCCCATGCCAAGGGCCTGCCCAAGAGCCGGGTGCTGCGTCGCCATGTCCTGCGCGCCGGCCTCGTCCCGGTGGTGACGGTCATGGGGCTGCAGTTCGCCTTCATGATGGGCGGGGCGATCGTGGTCGAGAACATCTTCGCCTGGAACGGCATCGGCCGCCTCGCCCTCGAGGCGATCTTCCAGCGCGACTACCCGGTGATCCAGGGCTTCATCCTCGTCTTCGCCACGACCGTCGTCGTCGTGATGCTGGCCCTCGACGCCGTCTATGCGCTTCTCGATCCGCGCATCCGGAGAAGCTGAGCCATGACCGACGTGACCGATACGGCCGATGCACCCGGCCGCGAGGAGAGGAAGGGGCGGACGCCGTTCGTCGTGCGGCTGGTGCGCCAGCCTGCCGGCGCGATCGGTCTTGCCATCGTCGTCGCCCTCGTCGCCATAGCGCTCCTTGCCGATCAGATCGCGCCCTATTCGCCGATCAAGATGGCCGCCGGGCGCCCGCTCACCAGCCCGTCCTTCGAGCATCTTCTCGGAACCGACGAATTCGGTCGCGACATGTTCTCGCGCATCGTCCACGGCGCGCGGCTGACACTGCAGATCGGCCTCATCGCGGTCGGGATCTCGCTGACCGTCGGGACCCTGATCGGCCTCGTCGCAGCCTATGCCGGCGGCTTCGTCGAAAAGCTTCTGATGCGCTCGACCGACGTCGTCTTCTCCTTCACCGAGACGCTGATCGCGCTCGCCTTCGTGGCGGTGCTGGGGCCGAGCCTCGAAAACGCGATGATCGCCGTCGGGATCGCCGGCGTGCCGTTCTACGCCCGCACCTGTTACGCGAGTGCCCTCGGCGAGGAGGGCAAGCCCTATTTCGAGGCCTCGATCGCCGCCGGCGCGGGCCATGCCCGGCTTCTGTTCCTGCATCTTCTGCCGAATGTCGTGCCGACGATGATCGTCATTGCGACGCTCGGGCTTTCCAATGCGATCCTTGCCGCGGCGGCCCTCAGCTTTCTCGGCCTCGGCGCCCAGCCGCCGACGCCCGAATGGGGCGCGATGCTTTCGGCTGGCCGCGACTTCTTCAACCGCGCGCCCTGGCTGATGCTCTATCCGGGGCTCGCCATCGCGCTCACCGTCCTGGCCTTCAACATCCTCGGCGATGCCCTGCGCGAGGCGCTGGATCCCCGCTCGAAGGACCGTTCCTGATGGCGCTCGTCGATATTTCTGGCCTGACGATCGGCTTTGGTGCCGAGGAGACGTTGCCGCCGGTGGTCGACGGGGTCGATCTCGCCATCGGCAAGGGCGAGATCGTCGCCCTCGTCGGTGAGAGCGGTTCGGGAAAGAGCATGACCGCGCTGTCGATCGTCGGCCTTCTGCCGGAGCGCGGCAAGGTGCGATCGGGGCGGATCCTGTTCGAGGGCGAAGATCTCCTGAAGTGCGGCGACGCGCAATTGCGCTCGGTCCGGGGCGCGCGCATCGGCATGATCTTCCAGGAACCGATGACCTCGCTCAATCCGGTCCTGACCATCGGCGAGCAGCTCGTCGAGGCGCTGATCGTCCACGAGAAGCTGTCGCAAGCCGAAAGCCGCAAGCGCGCGATCGCCATGCTCGAGCGAACCGGCATCGACGATGCGGCCCGGCGGCTTCGCCAATATCCGCACGAGTTCTCCGGCGGCATGCGCCAGCGCGTGATGATCGCGATGATGATGGCGCTGAAACCCGCATTGCTCATCGCCGACGAGCCGACGACGGCACTCGACGTCACCATCCAGGCGCAGATCCTCGACCTCTTGCGCGACATGGTGCGCGACCTCGATACCAGCCTCCTCCTGATCACCCACGACATGGGCGTCGTCGCCGAGATGGCCGACCGCGTCGTGGTGATGCGCGGCGGCAAAGTGGTGGAGGAGGGCGATTGCACTGCGATTTTCGCCGCTCCGCAGGCGGACTACACCCGCAGGCTCCTCGCGGCGGTGCCGACCCTCGACGATCCGCCGCGCCGGGTCGGTGCCGGGGCGTTCGGCTCGTCGGTGCTGCGGCTGGAAACGGTCAGCCGCAGTTTCGGCGGCGGCGGCTTCTTCTTTGCCAAGGCGCCGCTGAAGGCGGTGGACGGCGTGAGTCTCACCGTGCGGGCGGGCGAGACCCTGGCACTCGTCGGGGAGAGCGGCTCGGGCAAATCCACCCTCGGACGTTTGGCGATGCGCCTCGAAACGGTGGACGAGGGCCGCGTCGTCGTCGCCGGCGAAGACATCACGCGTCTTTCCGGCCGAGGTCTGCGCCGGGTGCGCCGGGCGATCCAGATGATCTTCCAGGATCCCTACGCGTCCCTCGATCCGCGCTTTTCCATCGGCCGGACCATCGCCGAGCCGATGATCGTCGCGGGCGGTGCCGACCGCCGGAAGATCCGCGAGCGGGTGGGGGCCCTGCTCGAACGGGCCGGCCTCGCCGCCGCGATGGCCGGTCGCATGCCGCACGAACTCTCCGGCGGGCAGCGCCAGCGGGTGGCGATCGCCCGTGCACTCGCCGTCAATCCCCGGATCATCGTCGCCGACGAGCCGACCTCGGCCCTCGACGTTTCGGTCCAGGCGAAGATTCTCGACCTGATGATCGAACTGCAGGAGGCGGAGGCTCTGGCCTATCTCTTCATCACCCACGATCTCGCGGTGGTCCGGCGCATCGCCCATCGCGTCGCGGTCATGCGCAAGGGGCGCATCGTCGAACTCGGCGCTGCGGCCGACGTCCTGGAGCGGCCGAGACATCCCTACACCCGCTCGCTGATCGCCGCCGCCCCCGTCCCGGATCCGGCACGGCGCGGCGAGCGCCGTCACGCGGCGGCTGAGATCGAAGTGCCGGCCCTGGAGACGGCGGGGGAATGGCGCGCCGTCGGCGACGAGCATTGGATTCTTGCGTGACCATCGGCATAGCCGCACACGGTCCGGCCGCGGGCCGGGCCATCCTGTCCTCCCTTCGCGCGGTCGAAGGCTTTGCCTCCGGCGCGATCGGCGGCTTCGTCAGCGTCGCGGCGCTCGCTTCCGACGGTCAGATCCACCGGGCCGAAATTCAGGATGGCGGCGCAACGGCGCTTCTGGAACGTGATCGGGTTGCGCAGGCCGTGCTGGAAGCGCCGTCCGTCGTCCTGATGTCCAGCGGACCGAACCGGCCGGAGCCACTGTCGCAGTTCACGCCCGCCGCCACCGGCACGGGGCTCGTCACCGGCCATCGCTTTCCGAACAACGGGGGGCCGGACGGACGGTCGCTCGGCGAGGCGGTTCTCGCGGCGATGATCGCAGGCGCCTCGCCGCGCGACGCCGCGGAAGCGGTAGTGAAAGCCAATCCCGGCGCCGATGCCGGGCTGATCGCGCTTTCGGCCGACGGCAGCGTCTTTGCCGCCGACACCGCTTTCCTCGCGCGCTTCGGCGATCGGGGCGGCATCACCCGCGAATCCGACGACGAGACCGCGCGCGTCGCCATCCTGCACAACGGGATATGGCCGAGCGAAAGCCTCGCGCCGCTTCTTGCCGAACTCATCCTCGGGGCGATGATCCCGCCAGCGCCGATCGCCGGCGCGCTCGATCTTCGAGCGGGCACGCCCGTCGTCTTCGGCGAGGAGGCCGGGATCGTCCTTTCCGACATGGGCGCGATCGAGACCGTCCTGCTGATCGGCGACGGCGAGCCCCGAGGTCCCTGGTCGTGCGGAAGCGGTTACCGCGCCCCCGTCTGGCGATCCGGACAAAAGATCGGCTGCTGCCTCGACGAACCGTTCCTCGTAACAGAGGGCCGAAGGATCGTCTCCGTGAACGGCCGCCCCCGGGCCCCGATCCGATGGTCAGCGCGCAGGCCCGGTCCGTAGCCCGTCGCCGTGCGAGTGCGACCTCGTGGCGTCACGGCAAGTCTTCGATCGTGACCTGATCGGTGCCGGTTTTGCCCTGCCGCGAATAATCCAGAGCATACCATCCGGCCGGGTGCAGCGTCAGCGCGTCGAATGCCGAGATGAGGCGTGTGCGGGTGCAGTCGCCGCCGCAGGCGCGCAGGGCGGACACGAGAACGGCGACCGCGACCGTCACGATCCTGTTGGGCGATGCCTCGGGCGAGGCCGAGGGCGGCATCGGATCGGCAAGGGTGATTGCGTAGCCCCGATCGAGCAAGGGCCGCACCCAAGGCTCCAGGGTGCGGCGCGGCGCGAGCAGAGCCGGCCGGCCGTCGATCTGTGACAACAGCCGGGGTATCTCCTCGGGACTGCAGAGAAGAAGCACGCTCACGGCTTTGATCGGCCGCATCTCCATGGGCGAAACCATCCGCCAGCCCGTTTCGCCCTTCCGGGCCGGGCGCGGAATCTCCGCGGCGACGATGCGAGCGAGTCGCTTTGCCGTCTCCGTCCCGTCGGTCAGTACGGCGCCGCCAGAGGTCGATCGGATCAACGCACGCGCCTGGTCTGCCAGGCTCGCCCAAAGACCGCGAATGTCAGGCGGCTCGTCGCCCACGAGGCCGCCGGCGGGAAAGAGCGTGATCGGACAGCCGGAAACCGGCCCGCCGATCGCAACGAAGCAAGGTGCGTCGGCTGTCCTTTCCCGCTTCCCCCCCACGGCAGCCGTCTTTGTCGGCGGCGCCACCTCTTCTGCAAGCGTAAGCCTGAAGGGTAGGCCCCAGAGGCCGTTCGGGAGGACGCGGTCGAGTTCGGCCCGCAATGCCTCGACGAGTTCGTCGCCGCCACGAATTTTCACGTGAATGGCATTCGGACCGAATCCCCGCCTCTCGTCGGTCGCCACCACTGCGAGCCACTGGTGGAGCGCCGTGACGGCCCGAGGTCCGAAATGAAATCGCGGCATGGTTGGCGACAGGGTTCGCCCGTCCGGCGCGATCCCGGACCGCAGCGTCTCGGCCAGCGCCGTCGGAGCGGCATAGGCAGCGTCTCGCCCGGCGAGCCGATCGAGCCGCAGGGCAGGGGCCGGGCGGCTGCCCTCGCGCCCGCCTTCCGCATCTGCGCCGTGACAGCCGGCGCAGGCCAGGCGCTCGAGGGGCGCCGCCATGCCCAGGATGGATGCTTCGCCGGCCGAGGCCACCTCACCGCGATAGATCGAACGGCCGAGGGCTGCCTCGTCTTCGGCGCGCGCAATCGTTCTGAGGCAGGAGAGCATCAGCAGCGAGACGACGCAGAGCCGCAATGTGCAGGCCACCGTCCTGCCGACGGGATGCTGAAATCGTCGCCTCATGGCGTGTCGGCATCGCCGGTCGGTTCGTACTGCCGGGCGATTTCAACGAGCGTCTCCGGCATGGCGAGACCCGTGATCGGGGTCATCTTCCCGGAGCCGAGGCTGCCGACGAAGAACATGACGTCATGCTCGGCCAGCGGTGCGCCGGTCTCGACGCCGAGCCGGCGCAGCAATCCGTGCACCTCCGCCGGTCTCCCCGTCGCCCAGTGCCAGTTCGCAGGCGATCCGAAATCGGCATGATGCGCCGCGAGACGATCGTGGCTGTCGTTCTCGGGATCCAGCGTCAGGGTGACGAGGCTCGGCATGGCGGGACTTCCCCCGAGGTCGAGGGCGAGCTTGTGCATCACGAGATCGGAGACCGGGCATTGCTCCGGGCAGTCGAGGTAGGAGAAGGAGAGGATGAACGACCGCTCCCCCAGAAGCTCGCTCAGTCCGGTCGCCTTGCCGGACGTGTCCACCAATCGCGCCTCCAGTGACGGGATCGGCACCTGCGACAGCCGCTGGCTTTGCACCTCGGTGCCCGTGTCGCGTCGGTGGGCATCATGGGCACGGGCTGCCGGGATCGCGGCAGCAAGGGCCGCCGCGACGACGACGAGAGCTTCGAGCCGCGCAGTCATGGGTCTTCTCCCTTGTTCTCGACGCGGACGAGACCGGGCACGATGCGGTCGCCGGCTTGCAGCGCAAAGCCGGGCATGACGGGATACTGACCGGGCCCCGGCAGCGTCAGCCGCGCCGTGTAGCGGTTGCTCCGTGCCTCGCGCACCGCGACGACCGGCATCTGCCATGGCCGGTCCAGCGCCATCACCGTGAAAGGGAGTTCGTCGCGCAGTCTCCCGCCGGTTTCGTCGAAATCGAGCCGAATGACGAGATCGGCCGTCCGATCCTTGCCGAGCCGGACCGGCTCGGCAAGGATCGTCAGGGTTCGCTGGTTCGATGCGGTGGTCGGGCCCTCGACGTCGATGCGGAAACAAGCCGAGAGCGCCGCGAGACCCGTCGTGACCACCAGCTCCCACGCGCCGCCCGCCGGCGCCGAGACCGTGGTTTCATAGCGGCCGAGCGTGACCTCGCGCAGGCTGCGGTCGAACAGCGCCATGGCTCGGGGCATGCCGCCCTTGATGCGAAAGGCCGTCATCGGCGGCATGCCTTCCCCCTGTCCGGCCTGAACCACGAACACGGTCTGGGTCGGACGCTGCAGGGCGAGAACCCCGCCACCATGGGAGAGCGGCAGGAGATAGGGGCCGCTGTCCGGCGGCAGTTCGGCGCCCGGACCCAGACGCACGTTCTCGACGCTGGGCGCCTCGCCCGGTGCGACGGCTGCAAGATCGATCACCATCACCGCGGAAAGATCGTCGAGAAGGGCGTAGGCCGTCGTGCCGGCGACTTCGAGTTCGCGGATCGGCCGCTCGAAGGAAACCGCCCCGGCAAGCATCATGCTGGCGATCTCGACGAAGCTCATGGCGCCGGTGCCGGGCATCCAGGCGACGGCAACGCGCTCCAGCGAGCCGATCGCAAGCCGCGTGGCGGGCGCGGGGAGCGCCAGCGGCCTGCTGACGCCGCCGTCGGCGCGACGCAATTCGACGGCCTCCCGGTCCCGCAGCGCAAGGACGCCTGAAGCCTTGGGTGCGAAGACCGCGTCGTCCACCCTTGCTCCACCTGGAAAGCGGCGCGTCGTCCCGTCGACGGCGATCGAAGAGACCGTCCCGTCCTCGCCGATCGCCAGGATGTCCGGCTCGCCGGGCTGAGGTCGACCGTCCTCGGGGTCGGGGGGCAGCGCCGCGGCCCGCATGCGGGCGATCGTCGAGCCCGTTTCGATCGGCATCGCGTCGCCTGCCGGTGAAATGCGCCTGATCGTGCCGCCGGCTCCCGCCCATGTGGCGAGATCGGTCGCCACCAGATGCCGCGCGGCCTCGCCGCCGATCCCCGATGGATCCGTTCTGCCGTCGGTGAGGACGGTGCGCATTCGCCGGCCATCGTCGGCGATTACCTGCATCGCCGCCTGATCGGCGAGGAAACGCGTCGGCACCGCGCCGAGATCGGCGATCGAGACGATGTTGCTGGTGGCGAGATCGAGCCGCGGATCGACCATGGACACATGGGCGTCGTCATGGAGGACGGCGACGAGGGCGCCGTTGAGGTCGATGGCGCCGATCGGCAAGCGGCCGGTGCGGTTGAAGGTTTCGGCGGCGCGGTTGCAGGCGAGGTTCGACCTCTCGATCGGCCGCAGCCAGGCCGCCGGATGCAGCTCGCCGGCGGGCCGTCGGGTTGCCGCATCGGTCAGATCCAACCCGATACGGAAAGCCTCGCCCGAAGCGGGCCGTTCGACCGCCGTCCCGTCAGGCTTCATGAGGTGAAGTTTGACGTCGAGCCCGGCCTTCAGGTCGTCGGCACGGGCGGGCAAAGCTGACGCCCCGGGCCGGGAACCGCCATCTTCCCCGTGCACCACGCCGGGCGTCGCCGCCAGGACGATGGCGGCGGCGAGGCGCAAGATGGGCATTCCGATCTCGCGCCTCATTCTGCCGCGGGTTCCGTGCCCGTCGTCAGAGAAGCGGCGTCGCTGCGCCGGCATTTGGTGGCGTCAGGATCGTCGATCCTCCCCTTCTCCACGACGTCGAGCAGCCCCCAGGTGCCGCCGGCGCGAAGCGGGGCGGGCCCGTCCTGCCAGAGATAGCAGCCTTCGCGCACCGGCCGCGCTATGGAGGCGGTTATCCCCTTGCCCGGCGCGAGGAGCGCCGCATGGGGAAAACCGAACCCCGGAAACAGATCGTCGTAGTCGAGCGCGGTCGTGACGAACGCCCGCTGCCGTGCGCGGCCCGAGGGATGCAGAACCCGGATCACCACCTCCTCGCCGACCTCGGCTCTGAGGATCGGCATGGCGGAGGCGCCGCCACTGCCTTCCTCCCTGGTCCCCTGCTTCGTCCGGTAGAACTCCGGATCGAATTCAAGCGCATTGAGATCGTAGTGCGATTCGATCGTCTCCGGGTTCCGCGCCGGGGCGCCGTCGTCGTCGCGTTTGCCCGTTGTGTCGCCGCGCAGCCTGATGTGGAACGGCGCCGACTGGTAGTTCACGCCTTGTTCGCCGAAATCGTAGCTGTCGTCGCAGACCGGGCAGTCGGCGACGGGACCGCCTTGCGCCGGAAGCCCGTTCGTTTCGGACTCCGAGCCCTTGGTACGCCACTGATCCTTCGAGGCACGGTCCCAAAGGTTCATGCCGTCGCGCCAGAAGACGACGTGCTCGCGCACCCGATGCGTTCCGCCTTCGAAAACGGCGGAAAAGGAGGCGCCAGAATAGATGCCGGTCGGAGGATCGCCGGCCGGCGGATCGCCCGGACCGAGCAGGACCGGCGCTGCACCGATTTCGGCTTCGGCCCGGGCTTTGGCTTGTGCCCAAGTGTCAGCTTCCGCGCCTGCTGTGGGCTCGCTATCGAGAGCTGCCCCCAATTCGAGCATGCGGGCTCTGACCGCGCCGCGGATCGCGTTGGTTCCGATCGCGGAAAATGCGTGATCCCCAGACTGCGGATGCCAATTGGCCGGCTCGATCACCAGCGCTCCCAGAAGCCCATGGGACCCATGGCCGATCACGTCGCCAAAGGACTTGATCGGCAAGGCCCCGAACGCATAGGGAACGCAGGTTGCGACGGAATCGACGTTGTCGGTCGAACCATCGGAGTCGCGCGGATCGGACAGTGCGCAGCCCCTTCGCGCGAGATTTATGACGATGGTTGGCGGAGAATCGGCGTCGCCGGGAGCGCCCCTCGATTCGGGGGCAGACGGGGGCGCTGCTCCCGGAGCCCCAAAACCGGTCCCTCCAGTGAAGTCCCGAATGGATGGCGGCATGGATCGCGCCACCTGCGGCTGTTCGCGATTTTCGAGGACGAACGCAGTCACTCGATCGGCCGCGCGTGTCGCCATCAGCAATTTCTCTCTGCTGATCACGCCTTCCGCAAACATATCAGCTATGAATTTCTTATCGGGTTGACGAAGTGGTTCCGGAAGCTGCGAGTCGGTCGCGCGGCTCGCATCGGCGAGAGTGTTGAGCGCGCCCTCGATTGCCAAGGCCCGGTTTCGACCGACTGGAACGGGTTCGCCGGTAACCGGAAGAGAACGAACCTCCTCTTCGACGAAAGCGATCGCCTCTTGCGGGTCGGACAATGCCGGCGGAAGTTCCTCAAACCCGGTTCCGGCAACTACGACTATGGGTTGTGGAGCTAAGGTCTTCCGAAGTTGCCGGCCGCCAGAGCCGCCTCCAATGCCCGCCAGATACTGCTCGGCAATCTCTCGCTTCTCCCTCTCACTCAGTTCCGGGACGGCCCCGCGACCCGCGTAGAACGTGATGAATTCGGCCTCCGGGCCACCCTCACCTGTGAGTGCGGTCTCCGACTGTGGTCGGAGAGGTGGCATCCTGTTGCTGCCATGGGGTGCGGCGAGGCGATCAATCGGCGTCAGTGTCAGAATGGGCAGCCGAAGCGCCAAACTCGCCGAAGGGCTCAGTAGACGTTTGTGCTCGTCGATCTCGGCATTCGTCAGGTCGGCAATCCAGGTAACGGACCGATTCTGGCAGGATGCATCGCCGACTGGGCAGCTCTGTCTGTCGTCCTCGTTCCACCGCGGATCGACATTCAGTGGAACGATCGGCGGCATGCGTGCGTCGCCCATTTCATCCGCAAGGACAGGAAACCCATAGTCTGGCGACTGGGAATGTGTGGACGATGTATTTTGCTGTTCCTCTGCTAGAGGGGCGCCCTCCTGCCGGGCGTCCTCAAGCGCGTTAACGACCGCCAGATGGACGCAATCGCCGGCGCGAACGCGCAACACAAAGGGGGTGTGGGCTGGCTTTCGTGCGGAAATCCGAATGGGCGCTCCCAGCTGCCTGCGGCCACCTTCCCCGAACTTCATCATGAAGTCGCCGAGCTTGGCTTGGTCGATCGGCTTCTTGTTCGGGTCGTCGTAGTTTCTGAAAACGTCGGCAGGCTTGATCAAGGTAAACTGGAGCCCGTCCGGATCCCGCAAATCGCGGGAGTAGGCGCGATCAGCATCGTTTTGCGCCACGGCCAGCGCGTAGACGTGGCGCGCGTCGGCTGGACAGCTGACGGAGTTGGCTGAATTTGCCGAGGGTTGTAGTCCGAAAACACCGTTCTCGAGTGTGTCGTCAGGCTTCTTGGGTAGTGCTGCGAGGCGGTCGCTGATCTTGCGGCGGTTGCCCATTCCACGGTCACATGCTTTGGCATAGCCGACCGGGTCGACGGAAGACAGGTTATCCTTGGCTAGAAGACAAGCGGTCGTGTCCGGATCAGGAAACCTGGAATTGCCATTCGGATCGTACTCGTCGCGTTCAGGGGCTCCGTACACCCTCAGCAGACCCCAGGCACCGTTCCACAGCGCATCTTGCGATCCAAAATCATAAAGATAATCGCCGCTCGCCAGACGTCCGCCGGGGCTCGTCGCCTGTCCTTCGCTCATGCCGTCGCCATCGCGCGATGGATTGGAGAGATCGGGTTGGAGACCCGAATTCACTCCTCCTCGCGAGGATCCGCCGAACTCGAAATGCTCCGAGATCCCGACTTCCTGGGCCGTGACGACGCCTTCCTGATTGTCGCATTCGGCGATCCGGTGCGTGTAGGCGCGCCAGAAATTCTGCTCGGGCGAATTGTCGGGGAAGGACTGCCAGCCGCGCGACGACCATTGCGCATATTCGCGCGGACGCCCCTCGCGGGCGGCCCCGAATTCCTGGCAGGTCTGGTGCATGGTCGCATAGGCCTTCACGCCCTGCGGCCAGTCGCCCCGCCAGATCGAGTCCCACAGCCGCATCATCGAGGGGAAGGCCTGGTCGATGTTGCGCCGCCAGACGACGCCTTCGAGATTGAAGGTGTGCTGCACCTCCTGCGCACCCTGGATCAGGCGAATGACGTTGCGCTCGCCGGAATAGGTCTCGAGGATCGGCGTCGCGGGATCGAAATGCTGGAGCGACGAGAAGACGTTCGCCATGTCGCCTTGCTCGTCGGTTCGCTGGTACTCCACCGAACAATCTCGGAATGCGGCGATATCCTCGACGCCTGCCTTGTTGCCGAAATCGGCTCCACCGACGGTCAAATTTCCTTCGAGCCGAGGTGCTCCGATTGATGCCTTCCTCGGGTCGAAGCGAACGACGGTGCCGTCGGCAAGCGTTCGTTCGTAAAGGCCGTCCCCTATCGGGACAGCGTCAGTCGGTACAGGCGCCAGCGCCATGTCTGGCTGGGCGAGCGGCTGAAGACGGCAGTCCGTCAGACCTCCATTGTTCGCTAGTTTGGTGCCGACCCTCAGCGGAATCGGCTCGCCGCGATAGTTGACGAGATAGGGGTCGTGATGATCGACGGAGATCGACTCCGGCCGTTCGGGCGGCGCCACGGGAGACGCGAATTCGTCCGCATCCGAATCCGGCTTCTCGCCGGCGGCGCCGCGCCTATAGGCCAGCAGATGCTCGGACAGTCTGGACTGATCCTCGGCGGTCAGCAGACCGGGACGATAGGAGCCCTGATGCGTGTCCTTGATTCGACCGCCCGCGTGCCAGGACGGCGGGACGTTTTCGTCGGCGAACCATTCCCCGCCGGACTGTTTCATCGCCGAGCCGCAAACGTCGTCGAGGAGTTTTGGCTGGTCTTTGAACATCAGTTCGCAGGTCAGCGTCGCCATGCCTGCGCCGCTGAACTCCTCCCACTCCGAAGCGTAACCCGGCCGCTTCTGGGGGAAGAGATCCTTCTTTGTTTCACTGTCCCGCGGGTCATAGAGCAGCGCGAAGTCGGCGATCGCGAGCATGAATTCGCGGAAGTCGGGATGCACCTTCTGGTCGGCCGCGTTCACCACGCGCTTCCGCGTGCCGATGTCGATCTCCGAGCCGTTGACGAGGCCGAGATCGCCAGCGACCCGCTGCGGGCTTTCGCTCGTCCCGTCCGGCTTCGTCCATTGCGACCCGCGGGGTTCGATCACCAGAGCGGTGTAGTAGCCGTGCTGCTGGATCGACGAGGGGCCGAAATGGTCGTGGCTGAAGACTGTGCGCATGGTGCGGTCGACCACGCCGCCTTCCCCGTCGTCGGAAAGGATCGGATCGGCGAACCAGCGCTGGACGGTGGTCTGGAAGCGATCCTCGTTGGTGGAGCGCTTCATGCGCCACCAGTTCTTATTGGCGGGTTCGCTCGGCCCCTCGTCGCTTTTGCAAAGATCGGATGGTCGAAGCAGATCAAGTGCGCCAGGGTTGCGGGTCGTGACGATGTCGCCGCCTGATACCGATTCCGCCGCGCAGATGCGGCTCGCCACCTCGTCGGGGGCGAAGGTGCCGTCCTCGTAATTGAAGCCGTTGCCGGAGCCGTCCGAAGAGGTGACGTCGAACTTCACCAGATGAATATGCTGGCCGATCGTGTCGGTCGGCGTCTTGACCTGGAAGTCGTCGAGTTCGAGTTCCTTCGGCAGTTCGTTGGTGTGGCGGAACTCCACGCATTCACCCGACAGCGCACGGAAGAAGAACGGCTCCTCGCGCGCCGAGACGAGCGGCGAGATCGAGGCGCCGGGAAAGCCTGCCTCTTCGTCGTCCTTGAACCGGTCGGACGCTTCGGTCAGCACGGCGATGCGCGCCTGCGGGTCGTGCCAGCCGGCCCGGTTGGTCACGAGGTCGAGCTGGACGGCCGAGACCTCGAAGCGCCGGAAACCCGCGAGGCCGACATCGAAGGGAAATTCGGTCAATCCGGCCCGGTAGGGAGCGCCGGCGACCAGGGGATCTGCCTGGGGGCGCTTGCCGCTGCCGGCGGTGCCGCCGCAGGGATCGGCGAAGGGGGCCCCCGGCTTCGGCGGCGCGCCGTTGACGGCAAAGAGGTCCGTCGACTGGGTGAGCGAGCCGAGGGAGGGCGAGCGAAGGGATTCGTAGGATCCGACCAGCGGGCGGCCGGACGGCGAACCGTCGGCCTTCCTCAGCTCGAGCGCCGTGCCGGCCTTGTGCTTGCCGTCCGTGTCGCGCGAGGGCCATGCCTCGCCGTTGAAATGAAACCCCATCGCCGCGCGTTCGAGCGGCGTTCCATCATAGGGCAGGAGTTCCAGTTTCGCCTTTTCAAGATGGGCTGAGAAGTCGCCGAGAGCGAGCATCTTGGCGACAAGTTGCGACCAGACGCGTTCGCGCTTGCGTTCTTCGGCGTTTCTTGGCGTTGAGCCGTCTTCCGTCGTCGGCAGTGGAAGCTTCGCTGGTTCTGCATTCTCTTGCGAGAGTTGGGGCGGAAGCTCACCGATCCCCAGTTTCCGTGTCGCCCCGTCCTGCACCACATGGCGCGGCAGGCCGGCATCGGCATAGGCCCCGGTAACTTCGTCCGCCCCGTTGCGTTTGCGGGCAATGTCCATCGGCGCCTGGGGCGGGCGGTGGCCGGGACGCCCGGCCAGGGTGAATGGATAGCCGGGCATGGCCGCAGCTTTCGTCTCCGCCGTGGTGCCAGGGGATGCCGCAGCCGGAACGATCTCCGCAGGCGGATTCTTCGCCTTATCCACCACCGCCGAGACCGTCTCCTCGCCTTCGTATGTCGGCAGCAGCGGCAGTGGCTGGTTCGGCAGGGGCACGATGGCCGGGATCGGAGTCCCGACGGTGTCGCCCGCCTTGCCGCCGGCGTCGGGAGCGACCCATGCGCCGGTCCATGGATCGACGCTGCCCGGACGGCGCTTGAGGCCGTCGAGCGCGCGCTCCGCCAACGAAAGCCCTTTTTCCGCCTGACCGTCCGGCAGCTTGCGGGTGCCGTCTTCCAGGACGTCGTGGACCCGCCACAGCTCCCACATGCCTTGGGCGAAATGCGGGTAGAGATGGCAGTGGAAGATCGAGTCGCCGATGGTCCGGTTGCGGTTGCCGGAGCCCATCGTCTCCCACCACCCCTTGCCCGAAGGCTGCTGGCCCGGCGCATAGGCCATCAGGCCGCCGTGATAGATGTCGTAGGTGAAGCCCTGGCGTGGGGCGACCGTCTGGCTGTCGAGATAGGTGCCGCGGCCCTGGTCGTTGCCGGCGAACCACTGGTGGGCATGCAGGTGGAAGACGTGCGTCTCCTTCGGCCCGGCGTGGAAATTGCGGAAGCTGACGGGATCGTTGAGATAGGAGTGATGGACGTTCGACGGATCGTCCGAGAACTGTTCGAGCAGCGCCGGATCGCCGTTCGCCCAGGAGGTCAGAAAGAACTCCTCGTAGAGACATTCGGCGCAGTCGGCCGCCGGCCCGATATTCTTGCGGTTGGCGAGGATCATCGCGCCGAGCCCCGACGAGCCGTAGTTGATCGCGAAACCGTCGCGGACGCCGGCGAGTTGGCCGAACTGGCCGAGTTCCTCGAAATTGCGGGTATAGAAGGTCTTGAGTTCGTCGTGGAAGAAGACCGAGAACTCGCGGAACTTGACCTCGCAGAACTCCGCCTGATGTCTTGGATTTCCGCCGGCGGCGCAAGCCGCGCGCCCCTCCTCGCTCATCGTTGCGGTGTGAACGCTCAGGCCTTGCGGGCCTGCCGCGAACCCCCGATCCGGCGAGTAGGTTCCGGCCGGGCGAAAGACGACGGCGTTGAGATCGGAGTGGACGATTTCGATCCATCTCGCGCGATCGAAGTCGGATTGAGAGACGAGCTGCTCGGACGAATTCGCACCAACGAGCGGCCGGGTCGGCTTGGCGAGGTTCAGCAGCGGATCGCCGTTGCGGTCGACCGCCTCGTAGTCGATCGCACCGTTGCGGGCGTGGCGGATCGGCTCCGGACCGGCCGGAGCCCAGGCCGCATCGAAGACGCCGGCCGGCACCTGGCTACGATACCAGCGGGTGTGGCGCTGCTCGGCGACGACGGCGCCGAACAGGCCGTGGGTGATCGAGCCGCCATTCCCCTCGCCGCCGGCGGGCGCGGCATCGGAGGCCATGAAGTAGGTGCCTTCACGGTCCACCTCGAACTGGCAGTCGACCGCCTTGCCCGGCGCGATGGCCTGAAGGCCGCGACAGGCGCGCAAGGCCTCGATCGACGGGCCGGCTCCGGGGAAGCGACCGGCCACGGCAACCAGCCCGTCGATCGAGAACGCCACTCCTCGGGTTCTGGGCCAATTCAGATCCGTTTTGTCGGCATCCTTCATCCCGGTCTCGGCCGAGTTTTCCCGGCAGAGGGCCTCGCCGTGGCGCAGGAGCTCTTCATCGCCTTCGGACACTGCAGGCCGGACCGCGCTCCGCAGCCCGTCGCGCGTCCATTCGCCGTTTTGGCAGAAGGTCTTCGACAAACCCGGTTGCATGTCGCGCAGAAGATTGCGCACGCGCAGAACGAGCACGTCTCCGGCATTGGCTCGCAAGACGAGCGGCCGGGGCCGCTTGCAGTCGCGCAGACGAACTTTTCCGGCCTCCAGCCCATCCGGGTTCAAATTGGGCAGGAGCCGCCCACTTTCTGCCGTCTCGTCATTGACGCGCATGTCGCACAGTTGCGCATCTGGCTGGGGTTCGCTGCCACGATCGTCGATTTTGACGACGTCGCGGCTGAGCGCGAAGATCATGCCGAACGGATTGAAGGAGCCGAAGCGATTGTAGACCAGCATATGGTCGAGCGCCGCGACATCGGCACAAACGATGCGCCGTCCGGACCCGGCGCCCGACAGGCTCTCACAGGAAAACTGCGATGATGTCGCTTGCGGGGCTTCTTCCGCCGAAGCCGGTGTGATCGGAGCAAGGCAGAGGGCGAGGACGAACAGCGCTCCCGCATGCCTGGTCGAGGATGCTGCAACCATCGGCGTTTTCTCCCGCAAGGGAATATGAGTTTCTCTATGGCAGGTTGTCTTGTCAAGCGAAGCTGCCGAGAATTGGGGCATCGTTTGCTGCGATATGACGCGGAAAATCGCGTTCATTCGATCGGGCGGAGATCCTCCGGCGTCGTCTTTCCGACGCGTGGCTGGCGTGCCCTTCCGTCCACAAGAAAACGGTCGTGCGGCCCTCGATGCTTTCGAGTCTGTCGAACTCTCTGAAAATTCAGAGACTTGAGAGGACAGCTTTCGTCCTGTCGCCTGATCGGAAGCTGCCGGCCATACCCGGTTCGAGCCGTGCCGGTTGGGTCGGAAAGGGAGGTTGGCCGACGACGACTTGCGGCGACCGATGCCTGCCGTTGAGGCACGTAAAGTCTTCGTCCTGTCGGCGAATTGATCCTCGGCGTGACCTGCCGCCGCCCCGACCCGCGAGCGCGGGACGATCGAGCACCCTCTCGTCATGCCGGTGACGCTCTCCGGGATCATCGCGAGACGGATCGGGCCGATCTGTGTCGTCGTTCTTTTCGCCCGCCTCCGCGCTTTCGAGCAACGCGGTGGCTGATCGTCCGCCCCTGCGTTTTCGGCGGATCCGCCGCCGGTCCGGAGCGATTGATCCGGATCAAGGTCGGTCGGTTTTCCCCTCTTAGGATGCGGCGCAACATTCGATCACAGGGACGGCCGCGTTTTTTGAAGGGCCGGGTCGCGTCACGATGCCGGAAGAGATGGAAACGGGCGAAGTCGTCGCCGTCAGGGGCGCGGTGGTCGACGTTCGCTTTGACGAGAGGCTGCCGCCGATCGAAAGCGCTCTCGTCGTCGCGGCGGAAAAGCCGGGTGCCGAGCCGATGGTTCTCGAGGTTCACAGCCATCTCGACCCGCGCACCGTCCGGGCGGTCGCGCTGCAGGCGACGGCGGGGCTGAGGCGCCATGTCGCCGTTCGCGCAACCGGTGCGCCGATCACGGTGCCGGTGGGCGAGGCCGTGCTCGGGCGGCTTCTCGACGTGCGCGGGGCGATCCGCGACACGGGCCCGGCGCTTGCCGCCGATACGCCGAGGCGCGCCATCCACAATCGGCCGCCGCCGCTGATCCAGGCCGGGGAGAGCGCGGGCGGCGGCCTGTTCGAGACCGGCATCAAGGTGATCGACTTCTTCGCCCCGCTCTCGCAGGGCGGCAAGGCCGCGATGTTCGGCGGTGCGGGCGTCGGCAAGACGGTTCTGGTGATGGAGCTGATCCACGCCATGGTCGAAAAGTATCGCGGCATCTCGGTCTTCGCCGGCATCGGCGAGCGCTCCCGCGAGGGCCAGGAACTGCTCACCGAGATGGACCGCTCCGGCGTGTTGGCCAGGACCGTTCTCACTTACGGTCAGATGAACGAGCCGCCGGGGGCGCGCTGGCGCGTGCCGATGACGGCACTCGCGATCGCCGAGCATTTCCGCGACGAGAAGCACCAGAACGTGCTCCTGCTCATGGACAACGTCTTCCGCTTCCTTCAGGCGGGGTCGGAAATATCGAGCCTTCTCGGGCGGCTGCCCTCCCGCGTCGGCTATCAGCCGACGCTCGCGAGCGAGGTGGCGGCCCTGGAGGAGCGGATCGCCTCGGCTTCGGGCGCCGCGGTCACGGCGATCCAGGCGGTGTACGTGCCGGCCGACGACTTCACCGATCCCGCCGTCACGGCGATTTCGAGCCACATGGACAGCGTCATCGTCTTGTCGCGCGCCCTGGCGGCGGAAGGCTTCTATCCGGCGGTCGATCCGCTCGCCTCTTCCTCGGCGCTGCTCGATCCCGAGATCGTCGGCGACGAGCATTACGCCCTTGCCGAGCGCGCGCGCCAGGCGCTCGCGCGGTTCAAGGAGCTGCAGGACATCATCGCGCTTCTCGGCGTCGAGGAACTGGGGCCCGAAGACCGGACGACCGTGCGTCGCGCGCGCCGCCTGCAGCGCTTCTTCAGCCAGCCCTTCGTGGTGACGGAGGCTTTCACCGGCATGGCGGGACGAACCGTCGCGCGGTCCGACACGCTGGCGGGCGTCAAGGCCATTCTCGATGGCGAGGCCGACGATTGGGCGGAGGATTCCCTCTACATGGTCGGCACGCTGGACGATGCCGCCAGGAAGGACGCTGCCTCGAAAACCCCCGGCGGCACGAAGGACGCGCCGGCATGAAGCTGATGATCGTCGCACCGCTCGCGGTGATCCTCGACGAGGAGGACGTCGCGGCCATTCGTGCGGAAGACGCTTCCGGTTCCTTCGGCATCCTGCCGGGCCACGCGGATTTCCTGACCGCACTTGGTCTTTCGGTCGTCAGTTGGACGAGCCGGGACGGCGGGCGGCATCACTGCGCCGTGCGTCGCGGCGTCCTGACGGCCGAGCGGGGCGACGGCGGAAAAGGCGGGCGCGTGACGGTGGCGACCCGCGAGGCCATTCTCGGCGACGACCTTTCGAGCCTTCATGAAACGGTGCTCGCCCGCTTCGAGGCCGATCTGGAGGACGAACGCCGCGAGCGGGTCGAAGCAAAGCGGCTGGAGCTCGCCGCCATACGCCAGATCATGCGGCATCTGGGGGATGGGTTCCGCGACGGAGCGCGCGGATGAGCGAGACGCCCGAGGAGATCGGCGAAGAAGGGGGCGAAAAGCCCCTCGCGCCGAGGCCGAAGGACGGCCTGGCCGACTCCGTCGAGCTGCGCGCCGAGCGCCACCGGCGCTGGCGGCGAGAGGGCGAGCCGCCGATCGCTCATCGCCTCGCACAGATCGGCGTCCTCGGCTGGATGGTCGTGACGCCGATGCTGATCGGGCTGTTCGTCGGACGCTGGATGGATCAGGCGCTGGGCTCTCGTCTGACGTTCACCGGCGCGCTGCTGATGGCCGGGACCGGCCTGGGCGCATGGTCTGCCTGGAAATGGATGAACCGAAGCGAGGGATGAAACGGACATGGCCTTCGACGTCGCTCTTCCCGAATGGACGGTCGTGGCGGGACTCCCGCTCTGTCTTCTCGCCGGCGTGGCGCTCGGCCTCGCGCATTTCGGCGCGCTCTGGCGGCAGGCGCAGGCGCTTGCGGGCAAAGTCCGGCCGAGCCGCGCGGCGGCGGAGGTTCTGGCTCGTTTCGCCGTGCTCGTCGCCGGCTTCGTCGCGGCAAGTCTTCTCGGGGCAGGACCGCTTCTCGCGCTCGCGCTCGGCGTCATGATCGGACGCTGGCTGGTGATGCGCCGGGTGGAGAGGGCCGACCCATGAACGCGCCGCTGACGACCGAGCCGCTCTTCATGCTCGGACCCGTTGCGATCTCCGCGCCGGTGGTCGTCACATGGGCGCTGATGGCGCTGCTCGTTCTCGGCTCGATCCTCGCCACGCGCAGGCTCTCCATGAAACCATCGACCCTGCAGGCCGCGCTGGAAATGGTCGTCGAGACGATCGACGGGCAGATGCGCGACATCATGGAGGCCGAGCCCGACCCCTATCGCGCGTTCGTCGGCACGCTCTTCGTCTTCATCCTCTTCGCCAACTGGTCGTCGCTGGTGCCGGGTGTCGAGCCGCCGACGGCCCATCTCGAAACCGACGCGGCACTGGCGTTTCTCGTCTTCTGCGCGGTGATCGTCTTCGGCATCAGGGCGAATGGCGTCCTCGGCTATCTGAGGAGCTTCGCCGCGCCGACCTTTCTGATGATCCCGCTCAACCTCGTCGAGACGATCACCCGCTCGCTCTCGCTCCTCGTCCGCCTCTTCGGCAACGTGATGAGCGGTGTCTTCATCGTCGGCATCGTCCTGTCGCTCGCCGGCCTGTTCGTTCCGATCCCGCTGATGGCGCTCGATCTGCTGACCGGTGCGGTCCAGGCCTACATCTTCGCGGTTCTCGCGGCCGTCTTCATCGCCGGCACGGTTTCCGAGGGGCGGCCCCACGCCGCCTCGTCTTCCGAAAAGTCCTGAAAGGAAAACACCATG
Source organism: Jiella avicenniae (assembly GCF_021390325.1). Classification (GTDB taxonomy): domain Bacteria; phylum Pseudomonadota; class Alphaproteobacteria; order Rhizobiales; family Rhizobiaceae; genus Jiella; species Jiella avicenniae. Next base: position 204,737 of record NZ_JAJUWU010000010.1, read on the forward strand.
AACTGGCTCGCCTTTGCCAGCATCATCGGGGCGGCGCTCGCCGTCGCCTTCGGAGCGATCGGCCCGGCGCTCGCCGAAGGCCGCGCCGTCGCCGCGGCGCTCGATGCGATCGCCCGCCAGCCGGAAACGGCCTCGACCATTTCGAGGACGCTCTTCGTCGGTCTCGCCATGATCGAGACGACCGCGATCTACTGCCTCGTCGTCGCGCTGCTTCTTCTTTTCGCCAACCCCTTCGTCTGACGTCGGAAACATGACCATCGATTGGTGGACGCTCGGGTTTCAGACCGTCAACGTCCTGATCCTGATCTGGCTGCTCGGCCACTTCTTCTTCCAGCCGCTGTCCGACATGATCACGGCACGCAAGGCCGCGGCGGCTGGCATCCTCGACGAGGCCGAGGCGGCCCGAACCGACGCCAGACGAGAACTTCGGGCCATCGAGGAAACGAGGGCCGGCTTCGCCGCGGAGCATTCGGCGCTCGTCGAAAAGGCCCGAAGCGAGGCCGAGGCGGTGCGGGCGGGGATGATCGAGGCAGCGAAAGCGGAGGCCGCCCGGCATCTGGAGGTGGCGAAGGCTGACATCCTGGCCAAGCGGCAAGCCGAGCGCACGGCTCTCGAAGCCGATGCCGGCCATCTCGCCGTCTCGATCGCCGAGCGGCTTCTCCGCCGCCTGGAGGGCGAGGCGCTCACCCGGGTTTTTCTCGACGATCTCGTGAGGGAGATCCGCCGCCTGCCGGAGGCCGAACGCCGGACGCTGACCGCCGATGGCGTCCGTTTCACCGCGGTCAGCGCCGCCCCGTTGAGCGAGGACGACCGGGCTCTCTGCCGCGACCGTCTCGCAGAGGCGCTCGGTCGGGCACCGGACCTTACCTTCGAGACCGACGCGTCGCTGATCGCCGGCTTCGAACTGAAGGGCGAGCATCTGTCGGTCGCCAATAGCTGGCGGGCCGATCTCGAAGCCGTCCGCGCGGAACTCGATCGAGGAGTTCACTGATATGGCAAGCGAAACGCAAGGCGATCTTCGCGCCACCCCGTGGCTGGATCGCATCCGGCAACGGGTCGACGCCGCCGCGGTCGGGCCGAAGGCCCGGCAGATCGGCCGGGTGGAGGAGGTGGGCGACGGGATCGCCCTGGTCTCCGGCCTCGCCGAGGCCCGGCTCGACGAACTCCTCGATTTCGGTGGCGGGCGCTTCGGTTTCGCCCAGGTGCTGGAGGAGGACCACGTCGGCTGCGTGCTGCTCGATACGGGCGAGGGCATCGAGGCCGGCGATCGGGTTTCGGGCACCGGCGACGTGCTGCGTGTCCCCGTGGGCGAGGGGCTTCTCGGCCGGATCGTCGATCCGCTCGGACGCCCCCTCGACGGCAAGGGCGAGATCGCCGGTGCCAGGCTCGAGCCGATCGAGCCGCCGGCGCCGGAGATCGTCGCCCGCGACGCGGTCACTCGGCCGGTGCAGACCGGAACGCTGGTCCTCGACGCGCTGTTCGCGCTGGGGCGCGGCCAGCGCGAACTCATCATCGGCGATCGTGCCACCGGCAAGACCACGGTCGCGCTCGATGCGATCATCAGCCAGAAGCAGAGCGACATCGTCTCGGTCTATGTCGCCATCGGCCAGAAGAGCAGCAACGTGCGCCGGGCGATCGAGGCGATCGCGGCCCATGGCGCACCGGAGCGCACGATCGTCGTCGTCGCCGGCCCCTCGGATGCGCCGGGCCTGCAATGGATCGCGCCCTTCGCCGCCATGACCATGGCCGAATATTTCCGCGACCGAGGCGGACATGCGCTGATCGTGATCGATGATTTGACCAAGCACGCGGCGACCCACCGCGAGATCGCGTTGCTGACCCGCCAGTCGCCGGGACGCGAGGCCTATCCGGGCGACGTCTTCTACGTCCATGCACGGCTTCTGGAGCGCGCCGCCATGCTGTCGAAGGAGCGGGGCGGGGGCTCCCTGACGGCGCTTCCCATCGCCGAGACCGACGCCGGCAACCTGTCGGCCTATATCCCGACCAATCTGATTTCGATCACCGACGGACAGATCGTGCTCGACGCGAAGCTCTTCAACCAGGGGCAGAAGCCGGCGGTGGACGTCGGCACCTCCGTCAGCCGCGTCGGCGGCAAGACGCAGGCCAAGGCCTTGCGCGAGGCGGCCTCCACCATGCGCCTCGACTACGCGCAGTTCCTCGAACTCGAAATGTTCACCCGCTTCGGCGGTCTCTCCGACGCCCGCGTGCGCGGGCGTCTCGCGCGCGGATCCCGCATCCGCGCGATCCTCGGTCAGCGGCCATCTCGTCCCTACCGGTTGGCCGAGGAGGTGGCGCTGGTCTCGGCGGTGCAGTCGGGCCTCGCCGACGACGTGCCGATCGAGGCGATCTCCGCCTTTGCCGAGGCGGTCCGTGAACGGATGGGGGCCGAAGCTCAGGAGGTCGTCCGTCAGGTGGAAGGGGAGGGAACTCTGGACGAGGCGGGAGAGACTGCGCTGAGGAATTGGCTCGGACGGCTCGTTCGGGAGTTTTCCGCAAATGCGCCGGAGGGCGCCGGCCAGGGACGATGAGCGAACGCCTCTCCGACGTCTCCGCCCGGATCGAGGGCATCCACCAGCTCGGCAGCGTGGTGAACGCCATGCGCGGCATTGCCGGCGCGCGCATGCAGAAGGCCCGGGCGGAGTTGAAGGCCGTCGACGCCTATTCGGCCACCATCGAGCAAGCACTCGGCCGGGCTCTGGCGCTGTTGCCGCCCTCGTCTCCCGATCCGGCCGCGGGCGAGGGCGCGACGGCTCTCGTCGTCTTTGCCGGCGAACAGGGTTTTGCCGGGGCGTTTTCGGAAAAGGTGCTGGCAGACATCGCCGACGAGACCAGCCCGGTCTTTCTCGTCGGCACGCGCGGCGCCGTTCTCGCGGCCGAGCGGGGCATCGCCCCTTCCTGGCAGCGGCCGCTGCCCGCCCAGTCCACCGGCATTCCGAAGCTCGCGAGCGACCTCGTCGACGCGCTTTATGAGCGGATCGCCCTGGGGGCGGTCGACCGCGTCGAGACGATCTATGCCGAGGCGTCGCTTTCGGGCGAGTTGACCATCCGCCGGCGACAGCTGCTGCCGCTCGACCCGAATGCGATTCCTGCCGCGCAGGAGCCGGTGCCGCCGCTTCTCAACCTTCGGCCCGACGCCCTCGTCGCCGAGATCACGGCGGAGTTCCTGACGGCGCGACTGACACGGGCGGCGCTCCACGCCTTCGCGGCCGAAAACCAGGCACGCATGAATGCCATGGCCGGCGCGCGCCGCGACATCGACCGCCGGCTGGGCGAACTCGAAGCCGTCTTCCGCCGCGTCCGCCAGGAGGCGATCACGGCCGAGATCGTCGAGCTCGCCGCCGGCTCGGCGGCTGCGGCCGGCGGATCACCGAGATGAGGCCGAGGCGAGCACGAGAGCGGCGGGCGCTCGGAGCCGTCGCTTCCACGCGGCCGCAGGATGAATGGTATCGCGCCTTCAGGGCTCGTCCGGCGCGGCGAGTTGCTTGCGGATCGCCAGAAGCTCCTGCCTCCGTTCGTCCGATGTCGCCGGATAGCTGAGGCCGAGGCCGTCGAGGGTCTCCAGAATGATCTTGGAGATGATCAGACGCGCGTTCTTCTTGTCGTCGGCGGGCACGACATACCAGGGCGCGGCGGTCTTGCTGGTGGCACTGAGACATGCCGAATAGGCGTTCATGTAGCTGTCCCAGAACCGGCGTTCCTCGATGTCGGCGAGGCTGAACTTCCAGTTCTTCTGGGGTTCGTCGATCCGCGCCAGGAATCGCTTGCGCTGTTCCTCCTTGGACAGATGCAGGAAGAACTTCACGATCCGCGTGCCGTTGGCGCTCAGATGCCGCTCCAGATTGTTGATCGAGCGGTAGCGCTCGGACCAGACCGCGTCGTTGGCGAGTTCGGCATTCGAGAAGCCCTCGCTCAACAGGATCTCCGGATGGACGCGTACGATCAGCACTTCCTCGTAGTAGGAGCGGTTGAAGATGCCGATCTTCCCCCGTTCGGGAAGGTTGCGCGTCGTGCGCCAGAGAAAGTCGTGTTCGAGTTCCCGTGCGCTCGGATGCTTGAAGCTGAAGACCTGGCAGCCCTGCGGATTGACGCCGGACATGACGTGCTTGATGGCACCGTCCTTTCCGGCTGCGTCCATCGCCTGAAAGATCAGGAGTACCGCATGGCGACCCGACGAGTAGAGCATCTGCTGCAGGGCAGACAGCCGCGACACATGCTCGTCGAGGATCGCCTTGTAGTCGTGCTTGGATTTGTAGACCGGATCGACGTCGGTCGGCCATCGATCGAGATCGACCAGCGTCCCCTCGGCGACGCGAAATTTGTTCGCCTTGATGTTCATGTCCCAGTCTTCCTCCTTCGGCTTTCCCGCAGACCGCCCGATGCGGGCCGGGGCTGCCGGCCTGCGGCCCGCCCGCCGGCGGCATTCGGGCGAGAACGTGCTCGCCGCTGTCGACCGGGATCACCCTGCTGGTGATCCCGCGTGCCGCATCGCCGACCGCGATCTCGTCGAAGATGCGGTTCTCGATCACGGGCCGGCTTCAGTTAGATCAGCCGGTTGCGGAAGACTACCATTCCCCGCGTCGCTGCGAGGTCCCTGCCGACCACCAGGGAGCCGGGAGCGGCGGGCTTGCCGCTGATCGCCTCGATCCAGTCGGCCTTCATGTTTGCGGCTCCGTCGATGAAGTTCGCACCGAAACCCGAAATCGGGCCGCCGGAACAGGATGCCGAAAGACGCTAAAGCTCGTCCGAGCGGGGCGCGCGCATGAACATCGGCAGGATGGCGATGAGGAGCAGCAGCCGGAAGATGTGATGGGTCGCGACATAGGCCGGGTCGTAGCCGAGCGACAGCGCCATGGCGCTCATGCCCTCGACGCCGCCGGGCGCGAAAGAGACCCAGACCTGGCCGAAGGGCAGAGCGAGAAACTCCGCCACGACGAAGCTGGCGAGACCGGAAAAGACCACCGCAATCGTCGTGACGACGAGACCGGCGAGGAGGAGGTCGCGCAGCTGCGTTCGGGTGACCGAGGCGAAGCGCGCGCCGATGACGGCGCCGGCCAGCGAGAAGCCGATGAAGGTCAGGATCGGCGAGGGGCGTCCTTCCAGCCAGCCGACGCCGTGGCCAATTCCGCTGATGGCGACCCCGGCGAGCAGGAAGGCGGCGGGAATGCGCAGCCGCTCGAACAGGTATCCGCCCAGCGCCGCGATGGCGATCAGGACGAGGCTGGCGGGAATGCCGAGCGTATGCAGGACGATGACTGCGCCGCCGCCACCGGCGCCCCGCTCGACGAGCGCCACGAGAGGCGGCAGGGCGATCGTGATGATCAGCAGCCGCAGGCTCTGCAGGACCATGACGAAGGGAATGTCGATCTTCGCCGCCGGCCGGTCGGCGGCGAGCGACAGGCTGTAGGAGAGCGCGCCCGGGGAGGTGGCGAGAACCGCCGTGCCGCCCGCGACGCCGAAGAAGCGCTTGAGGACGTTGGACGAGATCAGCATCACCGCGACCATGGTGAGGGTCAGAGCGACGAGGCTCGCCGGAAAGCGCAGGACGTCGGTCAGGAAATGCGTGGTGACGCCGGCCCCGAGCGTCACGCCGATCGCGGTGAAGCCGAGATTGCGCAGCGTCGGAGGAACCCTCGGGGAGAGGCCGGTGGCCGCGAGGGCCGTCACGGCGACGGTGGAGCCGACGAGCGGTCCGGCCGGAACGCCGAGGGCCTGAAACAGCGCGGCGCCGCAAAGTGCGGCGCCGATGGCGAGGAGAACCGGCCGATAGGCGGACATCATGCAGGCGCTTCCGGAGACTGGTCTTCCGCCCGGTTCCGCCGCATCCGTCCGACGACGATCGGCACCGCGACGACGAGCAGCGCCAGGACGTAGAGGATGATGCTGTTCATCGAGGTCACGAGGATCGTCCAGTCGCCGCCGGAGATCGACAGGGCGCGGCGCAGATTGTCCTCGAACAGGCCGCCGAGCACGAAGCCGAGGATGACCGGAGCGAGGCTGAACTGCAGTTTGCGCAGGAACCAGCCGAAGACGCCGAGCGCGGTGATCATGTAGAGATCGTGCGGGTTCGAGACGACCGAATAGACGCCGATGAAGGCGAGAACGGCGATCAGCGGCGTCAGGAACTGCTGCGGGATGGTCAGCATCCGGGCGAACAGCCCGACCAGCGGCAGGTTGATGATGAGCAGCGCCACGTTGCCGATATACATCGAGGCGATGAGGCCCCAGGCGATCTCCGGCCGTTGCTGGAACATCAGCGGGCCGGGCGTGACGTTGAAGAGGAGCAACGCGCCGAGGAGGATCGCCGTGGTGCCGGAGCCGGGAATGCCGAGCGTCAGCATCGGCACCATGGCACCGCCGGCCGAGGCGTTGTTGGCCGCTTCCGGCGCCGCGAGGCCGCGCATGTCGCCCTCGCCGAACTTCGAGGAATCGCGCGCCGCCCGCTTCTCCGTGCCGTAGGCGACCGCCGAGGCGACGGAGGCGCCGGTGCCCGGCAGGATGCCGATGAAGAAGCCGATCACCGAGCCGCGCAGGATCGTCCATTTGACGAAGGCGAGATCCTTCAGCGTCACGAAGCTCTTGTCGATCTTCAGCGTCTTCAGCGTTCCGGCGGCCTGCTGCTCGACGAGGTGGATCAACTCGGCCATGCCGAACAGGCCGATGACGACGACGAGGAAGTCGATGCCGGCGAGGATGTCGGGAATGCCGAAAGTATAGCGCGCGACGCCGGTATTGGCGTCGATGCCGATCGAGGCGAGCATCAGGCCGATGATCGCCGCGAGCAGCGTCTTCACCGGATTCGAGCCGACCAGCGAGGCGAGCGAGGCGAAGGCGAAGACCATCAGCGCCACGTAGTCCGACGGCGAGAAGTGGATCGCGTAGGAGGCGAGCGCCGGGCCGAAGAAGCTCATCAGGATGACGGAGAAGGAGCCGCCGATGAAGGAGGCGACCGCCGACAAGGAGAGCGCCTTGCCCGCCTCGCCGTTGCGCGCCATCGGGTTGCCGTCCAGCGTCGTCATCACCGCGCCTGCGTCGCCGGGGACGTTGAGGAGGATCGACGAGATGCGACCGCCATATTCGGCGCCGTAATAGATGCCGGCGAGAAGGATGATGGCCGATTCCGGCTTGAAGCCGAGGCCGTAGGCGATCGGCAAAAGGATGGCGACGCCGTTGATCGGGCCGATGCCGGGCAGGGCGCCGATCAGCGTGCCGGCGAAGCAGCCGGCCAGCACGAGGAAGAGATTGAAGGGGTCGAGCGCGACTTCGAAGCCGGATGCAAGACCGGAAAGGACAGCGTCCATGGTTCGGTTCACCTAAAAATCGTCAGGACGCCGGCCGGCAGGTTGAGGTCGAGCAGCTTGGTGCAGAGGAAGTAGCCGACGATGCCGATGCCCGCGCTGAAGGCGAGAGCCGGCACCAGTCTGGCTCCGAGCATCAGCGACAGCGCCATGCAGAAGGCGAAGGTCGCGAGGATGAAGCCGAGCGGCTGGAACAGATAGGCATAGGCGAAGAGCATGACGATCAGCGCCGCCAGCCGCCGCCAGGTCTTGCCCGGCAGGCCGAGGCGCGCGACGTCCGGCTTGGCGAGAACGAACAGGATGCAGGGAATCGCGACGACCCCGAGGATGCGCGGCCAGCTTTCGGGCCCCAGCGGGTCGTATTGGAACGGGGCGTGGATCACGGTGAAGGCGATGACCGTGTAGCCGATCGCCACCAGCAGAAGCACGCCGGCAAAGATCCGGTCGGCCATGAAATGCTCCGAAATCGAGAGCGCGAGTTCGTTGCGCCGCGTCGTTCGGCGGCCACTCGCCTTTGTGCAATCGGGTATACGCACGGGCCGCGGCGGTTCCGTCCGAGAACCCGCCGCAGCCCCCGCGCCAGTCCGGGAGGACTATTCGATCAGGCCGGCTTCCTTGGCGATGCCGGTCATGCGCTCGACGCGCTGCTTCATGTCGGCGTCCATTTCCTTGCCGGAAAGGTCGAGCGGCAGAAGACCCTTGTCCTTGACGAGAGCGGCCCATTCGTCCGTCGCGTAGGCGGCCTCGAACGCCTCGACCCACTTGTCGTAGGCCTCGTCCGGCACGTCCTTGCCCATGTAGTAGCCGCGCACGATCGGCCAGACGGCGTCGTAGCCGGCTTCCTTGGCGGTCGTGATCTCGGCGAAGGGGGCGGGCAGCCGTTCGTCGCTCATCACGGCGAGGATGCGCATTTCGCCGGTGTCGAGATGCGAGACCATTTCGCCGACGTCGCCGGTATAGACCTGGATCGAACCGCCGAGCAGGCCGGCGATCGCGTCACCGCCGCCGTCGAAGGCGACGTAGCGCATCTGGCGCGGATCGAGCTCCTCCGACTTCATCAGGATGGCGGCCTTCATCCAGTCCTGCGAGCCGACCGAGCCGCCGGCGCCCATGACCACGCCGCCGGGGTTCTTCTTCAGGTCGGCCATCAGATCCTCGAGGCTCTGATAGGGGCTGTCGGCACGCACGATCACCGCGCCGTAGTCCGTCCCGGCCGTCGCGAGGAAGCGCACGTCGTTGGCGCCCCACTGGCCGTATTTGCCGGTCGCCATGTTGAGCAGCGAGCCCGACGAGAAGGCGACGATGGCGTTCGGATCGTCGGTGCGGGTGGTGTTGAACAGATTGATCGCCACGGCGCCGATGCCGCCGGGCATGAAGGTCACCTGCATCGGGCCGTCGAACTGCTTTTCCAGGCCCTGCTGGGCGATGCGGCAGGTGAGATCGAAGCCGCCGCCGGGCTTGGCCGGGGCGACGCATTCCGGCCGGTCGATCTCCTGGGCGAAAGCCGGGGTGATGACGACGCTGGCAAGCAGCAAGGCGGATGCGGTTCTGACGAATGTCACGTTTGGGTCCTCCCATCGGATTTTGACCGGTGAGAGAGGCCTGCCGAATGTCCGCCGCTGGTTTCCTCCACCGTGCCGTCCGTACAGCCGTGCGAGCCCTTTCGCGGGCACGGCACGTTCCTCTCTCCCATGCTGGACTTAGAAGCCGAGCCTGACCGCGGCTTGACCCGAAACTGACAGGAGGCTGACACCGGCTGCCGGCCGAAAGATGCTGCAGCGCGTCACATCCGCGCGCTTCTCAAACCGGTCGGGGCGGGCTAAGCCTCGATCACAATGCGGATTTTACTCGTCGAAGACAGCCGCGACCTGTCCGAAGGTCTTCTCGAACGGTTTCGCGGCGAGGGCCATGCGATCGACCTCGAAACCGACGGGGCCGAGGCGGAATCGCTGTTGCGCCACGCCAGCTTCGACGTGGTGATCCTCGACATCAACCTGCCGTCGATGAACGGCTACGACGTGTTGCGGGCGATGCGCGCGCGCGGCGACCGGACGCCCGTGCTGGTGCTGACGGCGCGATCCGAAATCGACGATCGGATCGTCGGCCTCGACATCGGCGCCGACGACTACATGGTGAAGCCCTTCGACTTCCGCGAAATATCGGCGCGATGCCGGGCCCTGGTGAGACGGCGCTCGGGCGAAGCCAGCAACGTTTTCGTGCAAGGGACCTTCCAGTTCGATCGCGGGGCCAGGCGCGCGTCGCTCGGCGGCATCGATCTCGAACTGCGCCATCGCGAGGTGCAGGTGCTGGAGCTGTTCCTCAGCCATCTCGGACGGGTCCTGACCAAGGACGAGGTCGCCGACCGGATCTACAGTTTCGACGAAGCGCCGAGCCTCAATGCCGTCGAGCAGACGATGACGCGGCTGCGCAAGAAGCTCGACGGGTCACCGATCGCGATCCGCACGATCCGCGGTCTCGGCTACATCGCCAGCATCCGCGACGCCTGATCCATGCGTCACCAGAATGCGAAGCTGCCACCCGGAACGACCGAGCGAACGATGAAGAGCCATGTGCCGGGGCCGCCGAGATGAGCCGGGCGCGGGTCTTGGCGGGGACGTCGGCGGTTGGGAGCGAGCGCCGCCCCTATTCGCTGCGCCGCCGGCTGATGGCCGCATCGATGGCGGCCTTTGCGGTCCTGATCGCGCTGCTTTCTGCGGGGCTGTGGACCTATGCCCGCAGTTCCGCGAACCAGACCTACGATCTCCTCCTGCGCGGGGCGGCGATCGCGATCCTGGAGCGCATCGCGGTGACGCCCGAGGGGATCGACATCGACCTGCCGCCCTCGGCCCTGGAGATCCTGGCGCTCGACCAGGAGGACCGGGTGTTCTACCGCGTCGTCGACGCCCGGGGCACGACGCTGACCGGGACGCCGGACCTGCCGACGGAAGGCTTCTTCGAACGGTCCCTGCCGCTGCAGGAGCCGATTTTCTTCGACAGTCTCTACAGCGGCGAGACGGTGCGCTTCGTCGTCAACGGACGGACGCTGCTGAGTGCCGACAGGCCGCAATGGATCGGTGTCCAGATCGGCCAGACGCGCATCGCCCGCAACGCCATGGAAGCGGACCTGATCCTCAAGGGCCTCGTGCCGCTCGCGGCCCTGTCGATCGCCGGCGTCGCGATGGCCAGGGCCGGCATCGGCTTTGCCATGCGTCCGCTCGCCGGGATCGAGCGCGACATCCGCGAACGCCAGCCCAACGATCTCGAGCCGCTGGGCACGGCGCCACCCCGCGAGGTGGAAAGCCTGATCACCGCCATCAACGGCTTCATGCGCCGCCTCGACGTGTCGCGCGGCCAGGCCGAATCCTTCATCGCCGACGTCGCCCATCAGATGCGGACCTCGCTCGCGGCGCTCTACGGCCATCTCGAAGCCGCCGACAGGCCGGGCGAGGCCGGCTCACGCGCCGTCGCGCGGGCCCGCGACCAGGCGCGGCGGACCGTCCGGCTGACCAACCAGCTTCTCAGCCACGCGATGGTGATCCACCGTGCCGACAAGGAGATGTTCCAGACGACGGATCTCGGCGAACTGGTCCGGCGGCTGATGGAGGAGATCGTCCGGGACGATGCGGCTGGCGGCATCGACTTCGCGGTCGAAATGCCGCCGCCGCCGATCGCGCCCCGCGTCACGGGCGATCCCATCGCGATCCGCGAGGCGTTGCGCAACCTCGTCGACAACGCCGTGCGCCACGGACCACCCGACAACCAGATCACCCTGCGCGTGACCGCGACGACGCTCGCGGGCCGGCCGGCCTATGCGATCGGGGTCGAGGATTGCGGCCCCGGCATCGCCCCGGCCGACAAGCCGAAGGTCGTCGAGCGGTTCTATTCGAGCGGGCCGGGCGGCGGCTCCGGCGTCGGTCTTGCCATCGTCGCGGCCGTCGCCGAAAGTCACAAGGGCCGCTTCGACCTGTCGGACCGTCAGCCGAATGGGTTGAGCGCCACCATCACATTGCCCGAAACGCCGCCGCCCGGCCCGGTCAGCATGCCATGACCGCCCGATCCCGCATCGTCGTCTTCGGCGCCATCGCCGCTCTCTTCGCCGTCGCGGTCGTCCCGGTGCTCGTCTTCGGTCACCGCCCGGACGCGCCGCAGCGCACCGTCATCGACGTCTGGAGCGCCACCGACAGGTCGGCCATGGCGGAGATCCTCGCCGGCTTCGAGGCCGCTCATCCCGGCATTGCGATCCGTTACACGGAATACAACACCTCCGAACTCCGGGAGGCCGTGCTGGCGGCGAGGCAGAAGCCCGACGTCGTCGTCTCCTCGGCGATGGATCTGCAGGTCGAATTGGTCAATCGCGGCCTGGCGAGCCCCGTCGCCGACGTGCCCGAGACGCCGGAATGGTCGCGCTGGCGCGAGGAACTCTTCGGCTTCACCCAGGAGCCGGTGGCGCTCGTCTACAATCGCGAGGCGTTCTCGAAACGGCCGCTTCCCAGCACGCGCTCCGAACTCGCCGGCATGATCCGCGACGAGCCGTCCTTCTTCGACGGCCGCGTCGGCACCTACGACGTCGCCCTATCGGGCGTCGGCTACATGTTCGCGACCCAGGACGCCCAGCGCGGATTCCAGGCTCCCCGCCTCGTCGAATCCTTCGGCCGGGCGAAGGCGAAGACCTATTGCTGCACCAACGACATGGTGGAAGACGTCGCCTCCGGCCGCCTCGTCCTCGCCTACAACGTCATCGGCTCCTACGCGCTCGAACGGGTGCGAAGGGATCCGCGGCTCGGCATCCTCCTCCTCAGCGACTACGCCCTCGTCTTCACCCGATCCGTCCTGGTGACGAAGGATTCGGACGACAAGGCGGCGGCCGGCGACTTCGTCCGGTTTCTCCTTTCCGATGCCGGCCAGGCGCTGATCGACGAAAGCTCGTCGCTGTTCCCGCTGGTCGCCAGCTTTCGCGAAGGCCAGTCCTTCTTCGAGACCCGCTTCGAGGGAAGCACCTCGCTCCTGCCGATCCGCCTGCGGCCGAGCCTTCTGACCTGGCTCGACGAAAGGAAGAAGGCGAAGTTCCTGCACGACTGGAAGGCGTCGATCAAAGGGCCTCCGAAAGACGATCGGGAGGCCGCGCCGAAGAAAACCTGAGCCGAGTCCGGCACCTGATCCGCGACGTGGCGCCGGGGCGAAGAGGCCCCGGCTACAGGTCGTGCCCGATGCGGGGAAAGCCTGATCGACGTCCGCTGGCCGAGCCGCCGCTTCGGGAACGCCCCCCGTGTTGCAGAGGCACCGGAGGCGTTCGAAGCTCGTTGCAAGACCATCGCCGCCACCGCGGCCGAACGAGGGAGTGACTCCATCATGACCGATCAGCCGATCAGCCGCTTTAAAGTGCCGAAGATCGAGGACCTGCCGGAAGACATTCGCGAGCGTATCCTCGCGGTGCAGGAAAAGTCCGGCTTCGTGCCCAACGTCTTCCTGACGCTCGCCCACCGGCCGGACGAGTTCCGCGCCTTCTTCGTCTATCACGACGCGCTGATGGACAAGCCCGGGCCGATCACCAAGGCCGAGCGCGAGATGATCGTCGTTGCGACGTCCAGTGTGAACCAGTGCCAGTATTGCGTGATCGCCCACGGGGCGATCCTGCGCATCCGCGCCAGGGATCCGCTGATTGCCGATCAGGTCGCGATCAACTACCGCAAGGCCGACATCAGCGACCGCCAGAAGGCGATGCTGGACTTCGCCATGAAGGTCTCACAGCGCGCCCACGAGGTCGGGGACGCGGACTTGGAGACGCTGAAGAGCCACGGCTTCAGCGAAGAGGACGTCTGGGACATCGCGGCGATTTCGGCGTTCTTCGGCATGTCGAACCGGCTGGCCAACGTGACCAGCATGCGCCCGAACGCCGAATTCTACGCGATGGGACGGTAGGCCATGGCGAGGGCTGCGTGGAGCCTCCGGCGAGGCCGACGCGGTCGTCTCGTCCCTCTCCCCCGAAGAGGCGGAGGCCGTGCGCAAGGATGAAAGCCGCGCCTCTTCCGAAGGACGGAATCCGGCGCGCCCGGCATTTCCCGGTCGTCGAGACGGATCGATCCGTTGCTCGCTATCTCGCCCGGAGGGACCAGCCCCATGACTGCCGGTGCGGTGACGTTGTTGCTCGAACCGCTTTGCCGAGCAACGCGGGCGTTTTTCCGGATTGATCTGTCAACCGTCGTTTCGGAGCCGTTGGTATCGGCCGAAGCGACGGCCGCAGTCCTGCACTGGTCTGTCGGTCGGAGCGCGAACGCCATGTCCGATCATTCATGTGCTGCACTCATGAGTGCAAGCGATCGGACGCCGATAATCACCGCGGTGTCGGCGACCTACATTCGAGGCGAAGAAAGCCGGAGAGGGCGCCGACGAGATTTGGATGCGGCGGCGTCGGGGCGGGGTCGTTCCCGTCAACTGCCCGCGGCAGTCGCGCCCCATCCGATATGACGAGCGGCTCTCCGGAGCCATGGACGAAAGGAACGACGACATGATCCTGCAAGAAACCTTTGTTCTGCCGAACGGCGTTGAGATCCCCAAGCTCGGCCTCGGCACCTGGATGATCGACGACGACAAGGTGGGTCAGGCCGTCAAGGACGCCGTGAAGCTGGGCTACCGGCACATCGATACCGCGCAGGCCTATGCGAACGAACGCGGCGTCGGTGAAGGGATCCGCAGCTGCGGCGTTGCCCGCGACGAGCTTTTCGTCACCACCAAGCTCGACGCCGGCATCAAGACCTATGACGGCGCGAAACGGGCGATCGACGGCTCGCTGCAGACCCTCGGGCTCGATCAGATCGACCTGATGATCATCCACAGCCCGCAGCCCTGGCAGAATTTCGGCGACGAGGACCGCTTCTTCGAGGGCAATCGCCAGGCCTGGCGCGCCTTGGAAGAGGCTTACGAAGCGGGCAAGCTGCGTGCCATCGGCGTCTCCAACTTCCAGAAGGCCGATCTCGACAATCTCCTCGACGCCGCCTCGGTGAAGCCGATGCTCGATCAGGTCCTCGCTCATGTCGGCAACACGCCGTTCGACCTGATCGACTATGCCAAGAGCAAGGGCCTGCTGGTCGAGGCCTATTCGCCGGTCGCGCACGGCAAGATCCTCAACAATGGCGACGTCGCCGAGCTGGCGGAGAAGTACGGCGTCAGCATTCCGCAATTGTGCATCCGCTACTGCCTTCAGCTCGGCCTGCTGCCGCTGCCGAAGACGGCCAATCCGGACCACATGCGCGACAATGCCGACGTGGACTTCGAGATCTCCGACGCCGACATGGCGACCCTGAAAGGGATCGAGCACGTCGACTATGGCGACGCGGGCGCCTTCCCGGTCTTCGCCGGCAAGATCTGATCGCCGGCACGAATGCCGACCGTCCCGCGCCGCTGGGACGGTCGAGCCCGCATCGCCGTTCGGTGCGAGCGACGTGACTCGAGACGAGAGAAGACGGCCTCGACCACGCCGCCTGTCGTTTGCGTCGGACGCCCGACCCCGTCGCGGATCGGCAGACCGCCGCCCGGCCCGCGATGGCCACGAGGAGGCGAACTCTTGCTTTCGGTTCTCCCCGGTTTCGTGGACACGATCCGACTTTCGACGGATCTGGTGCGAAAGCCGCGAGCGGGAGCTTCTCGGTCTGCCGAGTTTCAGGAGGAGATGGCAGCGCTGGAGCGTCTGCCTTTCACTCTCGCGCGATTATACCCGGCGACGCTTCTAGATCTCGGGATTTCGACCCGTCCCGAAGATCGGCAGGTCGTCCTGAAACCGGTGTTTTCGGGCAAGCGCCCCATCACCGGAGCGCGGATCGTAGGACCGTGAAAACACCCAACACGTCCAAAGTGTTAGACATTGGTTCGCTGGGACAAAGCATGAAATGGCGCGCCCGAAAGGATTCGAACCTCTGACCCCCAGATTCGTAGTCTGGTGCTCTATCCAGCTGAGCTACGGGCGCCCTTGAAGCGAGAAACGAGCCGAACGGCTTTCCTCGTTGGCGGGCTAGGTAGCCGCTCGCGGCGCCGATTGCAAGCACCCTTTCGTCATCGATCTGCAATCTTTCTCGTCGGCGCCCGAAGCGGACCTCTCGGGGTCCGGGTGCCGGCCCGATGTCCTCTCAGAGGCGCTGCGGCGTGGGCGGTCGGTGCACAGACCCGGAACGCGAAGGATTGACATGGTCCTCCTCGCCGCCGAGACAGGTGACGCTGAGAAAAACGACGCCGGGCCGATCGAACGAGCGCCGGACCGTGCCCAAAGGGAGGAAATTGATGAACAAGGCCATGATCACCGCGCTGGCGGGCGTCTTCGCCATCGTCGCCGGGGCGGCGTCCGGCGCCGATGCCGAGGAACGCATCGCCTACAAGTCGGCCAAGAGCGGCACGTCCTACTACCAGATGGGCGTCGAGCTCGCCAATGCGGTGAAGGCCGGGACGGACGGCGCCGCGATCCTCACCGTCGAGGAAAGCCAGGGCTCGGTGCAGAACGTCATGGAAGCGGCGGCCCGGCCGGGCAACTACGTCTTCACCGCGCCGCCCGGGCTGGTCTCCTCGGCCGCGGCCGGAACCGGGCCCTTCGAAAAGCGGCCGAATCCGCGCTTTGCCGAGATCCGGGCGCTGTTTCCGATCCCGTCGCTGACCATGCATTTCGTCGTCGCCGGCGGCGGCGATGCCAAGACCCTCGCCGATCTCGAGGGAAAGACCATCCTCCTCGGCAAGGGCAGCTTCGGGGCGACGGAGGGCGAGAAATATCTCGATCTCTTCGGCCTGAAGGACGCGGTGACCGTCGCCGACGCCGAACTCGGCAACGCCGCCGACGCCCTGAAGAACGGCCAGATCGACGGCTTCGTCACAGCCGGCTCGTTCCCGGCGCCGAACGTCATCGAGGCGGCGGCAGGCGGGTCGATCGCGCTCCTTTCCCTCGACGACGGTCAGGTGGAAAAGACCGGCCGCAGCCGCCAGGTGATTCCCGCCGGCACCTATGCCGGGGTCGACGCCGATACGGTGACGACCTCGCTGCCGGTCTTCGCCTTTTCCACGACGGCGATGAGCGATGACACCGCCTATCTCCTCACCAAGACCTTCTGGGAGGAAAAGGCCGAGCTGTCCGGCGAATCGCGCTGGTGGAAGGCCGTCGATCCCGCTCTTCTCGGCGAGGGCGAGGTGAAGCTCCATCCCGGCGCCCTGCGCTATTACGAGGAAGCCGGCGTGAAGGTCCCCGACGCCCTGAAGTGACGTCGTGAGCGGCGGGGCGAAACGTTCCGCCGCAAGACGCCGAGGCCGGCCGAAGGGGAGGGGACGACCTCCTCTTTCCCACCGTTCGGCAGCCGGCCCCGACATCGCGCTGCGGTCGAGCCGCCCGCTGCCGACCCTTTCCTTCCCGGACGATCCCATGAGCCTTTCGACCACAGCAGCCGCGGCGCCGGCGCGCCGGCCGCTCCTCTGGCAGGGCCTCGGGCTCGTCTCCATCGGCTTTCATCTCGCGCTGGTCTTTTCCGGCCTCGTTCCGGCGCTCTTCGCGCGGCCGCTGCACATGGCGCTGGCGCTGCCCTGGCTGTTCGTCTTCGCTTGCCGGTCGCGGCTCCAGGCGCTGACGGGCTGGGTGTTTCTCCTCGTCGGCGAGTTCGGCTGCCTCTACGTCGCGCTCGATGCCGACGCCCTGTCGGATCAGTACGGCTATCTCGACACGCCGTTCCAGATCGCCGTCGCGGTTTCGCTGATCGTCGTCGCGCTGGAGGCGGCGCGCCGGGCGATCGGCTGGCCGCTGCCGCTCGTCGCCGCCCTCTGCCTCGCCTACGGGCTGTTCGGCCAATACGTGCCCGGCGAATACGGCCATCCCGGCTTTCCGCTCGAAAGCTTCCTCGGCACGATGACGATCACCGAGGGCGGGCTCTGGGGCTCGCTGACGGGGGTCTCTGTCGGCATCGTCGCGATCTTCGTCATTTTAGGCGCCGTTCTGAATGCCGGCGAGGCCGGACAGGGTTTCATGAACCTCGCCGCGGCGGCAGCCGGCCGACTGAGAGGCGGGGCCGGCAAGGTCTCGGTGCTGTCCTCTGCGATGTTCGGCTCGATCTCGGGCTCGGCCTCGGCCAACGTCGCCTCGACCGGCGCGGTGACCATCCCGGCGATGAAGCGTCTCGGCTATCCGAAGGCGCTGGCGGGGGCGGTGGAAGCGGTCGCCTCGTCGGGCGGGCAGATCATGCCGCCGCTGATGGGGGCCGGCGCCTTCGTCATGGTGGAACTCACCGGCACGCCCTACGGCGACATCATCGTCGCGGCGCTGCCGGCGGCGATCCTCTACTTCCTGACGGTGTGGATCGGCATCGACCTCTTCGCCCGGCGCTACGATCTCGCCTCCATCGCCGAGGCGGACCGGCCGAAGCCGCGCCTCGTCCTGATCACCACGCTGTTCTTTCTCGTCCCTTTCAGCGTCCTTCTCTATGCGATGTTCGTCGCGGCGCTGACGCCGCAATATGCCGCCTGCCTCGCCATCCTTGCGGCGGCGCTGCTCCTGTTCTTCGATGCCGCCTTCAGCTTTTCGGTTCGGCGCTTCGTCGATCGCGCCGGCACGGCGGCGTTGGAGGCCGGGCGCCAGATCGCGGTGATCGCCGCCATCATCATCTGCGCTTCGATCGTCGTCGGCGTTCTCGGCATGACCGGGCTCGGGGTGAAAGTCACCTCGGCGATCCTGGCGCTCGCCGGCGAATCGCTCGTGCCGGCGCTGCTCCTGACCGCGCTCGCCTGCATCCTGCTCGGCATGGAGGTGCCGACGACGGCCGCCTACGTCATCTGCGTGACGGTCGCCGGGCCGGCGCTGCAACGCCTCGGCATCGAGCCGCTGCTCGCCCATCTCTTCGTCTTCTGGTTCGCGCTTTTGTCGACGATCACGCCGCCGGTCTGCGGGGCGGTGTTCATCGCCGCCGGCATGGCCGGCGAGAACTGGCTGAAGGTCGCCGGCTCGGCGATGCGGCTCGGCGTCGGTCTCTACGTCATCCCGCTGGCGATGATCTTCAATCCGGCGATCATCCACCTCGCCGACCGCCCGGCCGCGGCCGGCGCGGCCTTCGTTCAGATCGCCGTCGGCCTGTGGCTGCTGTCCTACGGCCTGGTCTCGACCGCCGGGCCGGCGAAGCGTGTCGTTCTCGGCGGCCTCGGCCTGACGGTTTGCCTGCTGCCGTCGCCGCTTTAAGCTCGGGGATGGTATCAAGGGAACGGAAAGTTCGCGTTCGACCGCGCCGGGCTCGCCCCGCGCGAAGGCCCGTTGTGAAGGAAAGCCAATGACGACCGACAGCCGATGGGCCATCGGCCTGATGACCGGAACGGTGCTCGACGGCCACATCGACGTCGCCGCGATCCGCACCGACGGCGAGACGATCGAAGAGTTCGGGCCCTATGAGCTCGTCGCCTACGAGGCGGCCGTCACGCCGCTGATCGAGGCGGCGGTGAAGGACGCGCTCGACTGGCAGTTCGAGGGCGACGAGCCGGCGAGTTTCGCGGCCGCCGAAAGGCGCCTGAGCGAGGCGCAGGCCGAAGCGGTCGCCGGCTTCTGCGAGCGCCACGGGCTATCCCGCCGCGACGTCGCGGCCGTCGGCTTCCACGGCCAGACGGTCCTGCACCGCCCGCCCGAGCCGGGCGTTCCGGGCCGCACGCGCCAGCTCGGCGACGGGGCGCTGATGGCGCGGATGCTCGGGATCACCGTCGTCCACGACTTCCGCTCGGCGGACGTTGCGGCCGGCGGGCAGGGGGCACCGCTCTCGCCGATCTATCACCGGGCGATGCTGGAGCGGATCGGGGCCGGGACCGAGACGGCGATCCTCAATCTCGGCGGCGTCGCCAATCTCACTTATTGCGACGGCGAGACGCTGATCGCCTTCGACACCGGGCCGGCCAACGCGCCGATCAACGACTGGATCAAGGCCCATGGGGCCGGCGCGATGGACCGGGACGGGCGGCTGGCTTTCGCCGGCACGGTCGACGAGGTCCGGCTGGCGCGGCTGCTCGACCATCCCTGGCTGGCGAGGCCCTATCCGAAGTCGCTCGATCGCTTCAGCTTCAAGATGGCGATGGCCGAGGGGCTGTCGCTAGAGGACGGGGCCGCGACCCTGACGGCGTTCACCGCCGGGGCGGTCGGCCGGGCGCTCGACCTCCTGCCGTCGCGGCCCGAGCGGCTGGTCGTCTGTGGCGGCGGCCGGCACAATCCCGCGATCATGGCGGCGATCGAAGCGCGCGCCGGCGCCGCCGTGGTCGATGCCGACGCCGTCGGCCTGAGGGGCGATGCCGTCGAGGCCGAGTGTTTCGCCCATCTGGCGATGCGCCGGCTCGCCGATCTGCCGATCAGCTTTCCGCTGACGACGGGCGTGCCGCGGCCGATGACCGGCGGTGTCGTCAATCGTTCTTGAAGAGCCGGAATCGGCGCGGCAGGGCAGAGGGGGGTGAGGCCGCAGGGCGGCTAACGATCAGGAAAGGGGGAGGCCCCCACCCGGTGACGACCCCCTGCCGATCAGAACAGGCTCGTGGGCCCGCCGTTGTCCGACACGGTGTCGCTGAGGACCTGGCCGAGGAAGTTCGCGTCCTTACCGCCGGTGGGCGTGGTGCGGGAGATGAAGTCGAAGACCCTGCCGTCCTTCAGGCCGTAGTCGGCGATGCGCTCGACGCGGCTGTCCTTGTCGAAATAGACGGCGAGGATGCGCTGATCGACGAGCCGGGGCTGCAGGAAGGCGACGGGCCGCACGCGCTTCTGCGAGATGTAGTAGAACACCTCGTTGTCGAAGGTCGCCTTGGTGGAGGGCGAGCCGAGGGCGAGCAGCACCTGTTCCTTGGACGAGCCGGGCGGCACGAGCTCGAGCGACTTCGGATCGACGATGTAGCCCTGATTGAGGACTTCCTGGGTCGTGCAGGCCGACAGGGTCGAAACGGAAAGCACCGCCGCCCCGAGGGCGAAAGCCAGCGTCAGGCGAGTCTTCTTGGGCACGCTTTGTCTTCTCCCGGTCCAGCCGAACGATCGTTTCCTTGAATGCCCGTCTTCCGCGGCCATATCGAGGCGGCAGCCGCGCCACACGCCTTCGAGGCGTTGGTAATCCACCTCGCGCGCCGTTGCAATCGCGCCGAAGCTGTGGCACCGCCTCGGCCCGGGCGACCAACTGCGGATCGACAATGTTTCATCGTTGGAGGATCGCACGCCGCAATCGCGCGATCGTCGAGGATTTGTATCAGAGCCTGGTGGCAGAGACCCGCCAGCCGAAGCTCTACGAGCACTGCGGCATCGCCGATACGTTTTCGGGGCGGTTCGAGGCGCTGGCGATCCACGTCTTCCTGTTCCTGCGCCGTTGCCGCGGCGAGGCGCGGCTGGAGCCGGTCGCCCAGGAGGTGGTCGACCGCTTCGTCACCGACGTCGACACCTCGATCCGCGAACTCGGGGTCGGCGATCAGTCGGTGCCCAAACGCATGCGCAAGCTGGCGGGTGTCTTCTACGAGCGGGTGCGGGTCTATGACGCGGCCTTCGCCGCCGCGGATCCTGCCGCGGCCCTCGCAGCCGCGCTGAAAGGCCGTGCCGTGGGGGACGATGCCGATGCGGCGGCGGTGCTCGCGACCTACATGCAGGAGACGGCCGATCGGCTGGAAGCGGTTTCGGCCGACGACATCCTGTCGGGCACCCTCAGCTTCGGCGCTTGAATTTCGGAGATTGAATCATGGACGGGGACCAGACGTCGCCGCTTCGTCTGTCGCTGCAGGTCGCGTCCCTTTCGCGGGACGGCGGGCAAATCGCCTATGCGGCGAGCGAGATCGAGTGCGCGAAGGCCGCCGAGGCGCTGGGCATCGACAGCGTCGCTTCCATCCGCGCCGACCTCGTGGCTCGGCCCTTCCGCAAGGACGGCGCGCGCGTTTCCGGACGGCTGCGTGCCGTCGTCGTCCAGAAGAGCGTCGTGTCGCTGGAGCCGGTGGAGCAGACGATCGACGAGGAGTTCGAGGCCACCTACGTCAGGGGCGGCCGCCGCACGGTCGATCCGTCGATCGACGCGGCCGGCGAGATCTTCGTCGATCCCGAGGCCGACGATCCGCCGGAGACCTTTTCGGGCGATCGGATCGATCTCGGCGAGCGCCTGTTCGAAACGCTGACGCTGGCGCTCGATCCCTATCCCCGCCGCCCAGGGGAAGGTTATGGCGGGCAGACCGCCGAAGAGGCGCCGGACGAAGACGAGGACACCGTGGTCTCGCCCTTCGCGGCGCTGGCGAAATTCACGCCGAGCAGGGGCGATGGCGAGGATTGAGGCCACATGGCCGGTTGTAAGTGGGCGCGAATTCGATATTTTCGCGCCGCGCCGGCAGGCTCTGGGGCGCCGGCGAAAAGAAGCGAGAACGCGTTGACCTCAACATCCGGCATTACGATTTCGCTCGACGCCATGGGTGGCGATCACGGGCCAGAGGTGGTGGTGGCGGGCGCGGCCCTGGCGCTCGAACGCCGGCCGGACACGCGCTTCATCCTCTATGGCGAACAGGCGGCGGTCGAGCCGGTGCTGGAGCGCTTCCCCCAGCTCCGCGCGGCCTCGACCTTCCACCACTGCGATTTTTCCGTCCGCATGGACGACAAGCCGTCCCAGGCGCTGCGGCAGG
This sequence comes from Jiella avicenniae, assembly GCF_021390325.1. GTDB lineage: Bacteria > Pseudomonadota > Alphaproteobacteria > Rhizobiales > Rhizobiaceae > Jiella > Jiella avicenniae. The sequence goes on from NZ_JAJUWU010000010.1 coordinate 226,663, forward strand.
GCCGCTACAAGTCGTCGATGTGGCGAACGATCGATGCCGTGAAGACCGGCGAGGCCGACGTCGCCGTCTCGGCCGGCAACACCGGCGCTCTGATGGCGATGGCGAAGTTCTGCCTGCGCACCATGGCCAATATCGAGCGGCCGGCGATCGCGGCGATCTGGCCCACCCTCAAGGGCGAGAGCATCGTCCTCGACGTCGGCGCGACGATCGGAGCCGACGCCCAGCAGCTCATCGACTTCTCGATGATGGGCGGTGCCATGGCGCGGACGCTGTTCGGCCTCGAGCGCCCGACCGTCGGCCTCCTCAACATCGGCGTCGAGGAGGTGAAGGGCCAGGACGAGATCCGCGAGGCGGGCCGGCTCCTGAAGGAGACGCCGCTGCCGGGCATCGACTATCACGGCTTCGTCGAGGGCGACGATCTCGGCCAGGGCACCGTGGACGTCGTCGTCACCGAAGGCTTCACCGGCAACATCGCTCTGAAGACAGCCGAGGGCACCGCCCGGCAGATCGCCGCCTATCTTCGCGCCGCCATGTCGCGGACATGGCTCGCCCGCGCCGGTTACGTCCTGGCCAAGAGCGCCTTCGACCGGCTGCGCGACAAGATGGACCCGCGCAAGGTCAATGGCGGCGTCTTCCTCGGGCTCAACGGCATCGTCATCAAGAGCCACGGCGGCGCCGACGCCGAGGGAATTGCCGCGGCTCTCGACCTCGCCCACACCATGGCGCGCACGGGGCTTCGCGAAAAGATCGAGGCCGACCTCGCCAGCTATCATCGCCGCATTTCCGAGGAGGCGGCGAGCGTTTCCGAAAGCATCGTTCCATGAGTGAGAAAATCGTCTCCGTCGTGCGCGGCACCGGCTCGGCGCTGCCGACGCGAATCATGCGCAACCAGGATTTCGCCGGCGTCGTCGAGACCTCGGACGAGTGGATCCGGCAGCGCACCGGCATCGAGCAGCGCCACATCGCCGGCGAGGGCGAGACGACCGTCTCGCTCGCCGAGGCGGCCGCGCGCCGGGCGCTGGAGGCCGCGAACCTTGCCGCGACCGACATCGATCTCATCATTCTGGCGACGGCGACGCCGGACAACACCTTCCCGGCTTCCGCCGTCCACGTGCAGAACCGGCTCGGGATCTCGTCGGGCTTCGCCTTCGACGTCCATGCGGTGTGCAGCGGCTTTCTCTACGCGCTGACGACCGCCGACATGTATCTGAAGTGCGGTCAGGCGAGGCGCGCCCTCGTCATCGGTGCCGAGACCTTCTCGCGCATCCTCGACTGGGAAGACCGCTCGACCTGCGTGCTCTTCGGCGACGGTGCCGGCGCCGTGGTTCTGGAGGGTGTGCCGGAGGGAGAGCCGTCGGGCCGGGGCATCATCGTCGCCAAGTTGCGCTCGGACGGCTCCCACAAGGAAAAGCTCTATGTCGACGGCGGGCCCTCGACGACCGGCACCGTGGGGCATCTGCGCATGCAGGGCCGCGAGGTGTTCAAGCACGCGGTCGGCATGATCACCGACGTGATCGAGGCCTGTTTCGAGGCGGCCGACGTCGGCCCGGCCGACATCGACTGGTTCGTCCCGCATCAGGCGAACCGCCGGATCATCGACGCATCGGCGAAGAAACTCGGCATCGACATCGACAAGGTGGTCGTCACCGTCGACCGTCACGGCAACACCTCGGCCGCGTCGATCCCGCTCGCCATCGACGCCGCCGTCAGGGACGGCCGCATCAAGCCCGGCGATCTCGTGCTCCTGGAGGCGATGGGCGGTGGTTTCACCTGGGGGGCGGTGCTCGTCCGCTGGTAGATAGCGCTTGATTCATATGGCGGTTTCAGTAGAGTAACGAAAAAGTAAGCGGTAAATCGGGGCCATTCGGCCGCGAGGCTCTTCACCAGAAGACCAGGGGACGAGGATGGGGGACAGGACACTCACCAGGGCCGATCTCGCCGAAGCGGTCTTCCGGAAAATCGGCTTGTCCCGAACCGAGTCCGCGCAACTCGTCGAGATGGTGCTCGAGGAGATCTGCTCGACGATCGCCAAGGGCGAGTCGGTGAAGGTTTCATCCTTCGGCTCGTTTCTCGTGCGCGACAAGAACGAACGCGTCGGCCGCAATCCGAAGACCGGCGAGGAAGTGCCGATCTCGCCGCGCCGCGTCGCCGTCTTCAAGCCGTCCAACGTCCTCAAGGACCGCATCCTCGAAGCCCACAGCAAGCGTGCGGAGTCCGGCACCGGGCTGGAGCTCATGCGCGCCGCCGAATGAGCGCGAAGAAGGTCTGAAGTTCCGGTGCTGGGTTGATGTCCGACAAGGGTGAGGACGCGTTTCGGACGATCTCCGAAGTCGCAGAAGAACTCGATTTGCCGCAGCACGTGCTGCGCTTCTGGGAATCGCGTTTCGCTCAGATCCGGCCGCTCAAACGCGGCGGGGGGCGGCGCTATTATCGGCCGGACGACGTCGAGCTTTTGCGCGGCATCCGTTACCTGCTTTACGTCAAGGGTTTCACCATCAAGGGCGTCCAGCGGCTGCTCAAGGAAAACGGCAGCCGCTTCGTCATGGCGATCGGCTCCGGCGATCTCGCCGGGCTCGACGATCTCGCCGCATCGACGGGGCAGGACGGACCGGACATGCCTGCCGAAGCGCCGCCGGCCGAGGTCGACGATCTCGATCTCATCCATCCCGAACCGGAGACGGTGGCGGCGGTCGGGCCGGCCGTCCAGGCGGAGGATGCGAGACCGGCCGCCCGGCCGCGGCCACGCGCCCTCGGCGGCTTCCTGCGGCGTGATCGCGACGGCGGCGAGGAACAGCGCCTGCCGCGCGACAGCATCGAAACCCTCGATCAGGTGCTGCTCGATCTCCTCGAATGCAAGCGGCTGCTCGATCAGGTGCGATGACACCGGCTGCTCGGCATCGGCCTCATGGGTCGAACGGTGCCGTCCGTCCTTTCCGCCGTATCGCGGACCTGCTTCGACACGAGCGTCGAAAGCCGTGGATCGCCGCCCGGCCGTCGGGCGGGGGCCGCCCGCCGGACAGGCTCCTTGCGAGACGCGCGATCCCGGCGTGAGCCGCGCCGAGGGGTCCGAGCGTCGCAAGCATCCGTCGACAGGCGCGGCGACCTCCCAGTTCCGCGTCGGCGATGCGTATGCCAGGCCCACGACACGACACGACACGGCGCGACCGACCGGGGCCTTCCTGCAGGGGTTATCGCGCGCGCCCATTCCGGGAAAATGAAGCCCCCCGCATAACAGGCACTTAATCTCTAACGCTTAATGTTGCCTCGCTGGAGGTGACGATGCGGCCGATAATCACTTGTCTGACGACGGGCCACGAAACGTGGCTGCTGCTGCTGTCCGCGCTGGTCTGCTCGATCGGCGTCTACGGCGCGTTCTCGGTCGCACGTCACGCCGGGCGTGCCTTGGGCAAGACCCGCATGCGGTTGGCGATCACCGGCCTCGTGGCGGCCGGCTGCACGGCCTGGGCGACGCATATGATCGCCCTCCTGGCCTTCCGGCCAGGAATGCCGGCCGGATTCGAGCCGATTTTGAGCGGCCTGTCGCTCGTTCTGGGCACCCTCGGTATCTCCGCCGGCATGCTGATCGCGATTGGCCGCCAATCGAGACTGCGCCGTCTCACGGGCGGTTTCGTTCTCGGACTGGGCGTCGTCGGTCTGCACTATGTCGGCCAGACCGCCTATGTCGTCAGGGGGCACGTCAGTTGGGATGCCGGCCTCGTCGCATTCTCGATCCTCGCCTCGCTTCCGCTGTTCAGCCTCTCCCTGATGTGTGCCGGCGAACGGAACCGGAAAATACGCCCGGCAGCCGCCCCGCTGCTGATCCTGGCGATCGCGGCTCTCCACATTTGCGGGATGGCCGCCCTCCAGCTCTCCTACGACCCGCGCGTCACCCTCCCGCCGAGGACGCTGGAACCGGAGTTCATCGCGCCGCTCGTGGCGGCTATGAGCATCGGACTGTTCGGCGTCGCGCTCTTCGCCTTGAGCCTCACCCTGCGGGCGAAGGCGAAACTGCGGGAAGATCGGCTGCGGCTCGGCGAACTCGCCAATCTCGCGCTCGAGGGGCTGGCGATTTGCGAAAACGGCATTGCACTTTCCGTCAACGAAGGGCTGGCGCGACTGGCGGGCCGAAGGCGTCAGGATCTCGAGGGCAGGAATTTCACGGACATCCTGCCCGGTGTGGCGCTGGAAGATATTCCCGAGGGCGAGGAGATCGACGGCGTCCTCGCAGCGCCCGGCGGCCAGTCCGTGCCCGTTCGGGTGTTGCGCCGCGAATTCGTCCTCGGCCGGCAGACGCAGACGGTCGTTGCCTTCCGCGACCAGCGCGAACGGTTGCGCAGCGAAGCGAAGATCAGGAGGCTCGCCTTTACGGATACGCTGACCGGACTCGCCAACCGGGAGCGCTTTCACGGTGTCCTCGAAGACCGCGTCGCCCGTCATCGGGCTACGCAGGCGCACTTTGCGCTCCTGTTGTTCGATCTCGACGGGTTCAAGGCGGTGAACGACAGCCTCGGCCATTCAGGCGGCGACGAGGTTCTGAAAGTCGTCGCCGAGAGGCTCTCGAACTGCCTCGACGAGGGCTGGGAGTCGGCGCGGCTGAGCGGCGACGAATTCGCCGTGCTCTTGCCCGATTGCGCCGACCCGCTGCGGGCGACCGCCATCGCCGAACGAGCCATCCGGGCCATCGAGGAACCGATCCTCCTGCGCGATCAGGTGACGCACATCTCGGCCAGCGCCGGCGTCAAACTGTCCGATGGGAACTCATCCGTCGAGCAGTTGCTGCGAAACGCGGATCTGGCGCTTTACGCCGCGAAGGCGAGCGGTCGCGGCCGCGCACGCCTCTTCACCCATGATCTCAGACGGGCGGCGAACGACCGGGCCACCACCGCGATGGAGTTGCAGGACGCCTTCGAGGACGGAGATCTGGAGCTGTACTACCAGCCCCAGGTCAAGCTCCGGGATGGCTCCCTCGTCGGCGCCGAGGCGTTGATCCGCTGGAACTATCCCTATCGCGGCGTCTTGAGCCCCGCGGCCTTCCTGCCCGTTCTCGAAGCCGGGCCCATGGCCATTCCGGTCGGAAACTGGATCCTGTCCACGGCGTGCGGCCAGGCTGCGCGGTGGCGGGCTGCGGGCCTGAGCGATTTCCGGATCGGCGTCAACCTGTTCGCCGCGCAGTTGCGATCCCCGAATTTCGTCGAGACGGTAAAGGAGACGCTCGCCCAATGCGGCCTGCCGCCCGAAGCTCTGGAGCTCGAGGTGACGGAGAACATCATCCTGCGCAACGAGGGTGCCACCATCTCGCATCTCGACAAGCTGCGGTCGATGGGGGTCGGCATCGCCTTCGACGATTTCGGGACGGGATACGCCTCGCTGACGATGCTGAAGGAAATCGCCATCACCCGCCTCAAGGTCGATCGTTCCTTCGTGCGCGAAATCGAGTGGAGCCGCAAGGACCAGGCGATCGTCGATGCCATTGCGAGGATGGCGAAGGGCTGCGATCTCACGGTCATCGCCGAAGGCATCGAGACGGAGGAGCAGGCCGACCTGATGCGAGACTATGCGGCCGAAGGGCAAGGCTACCTCTATGGCAGACCGATGACCGCCAGTGCCTTCGAGGAGCAGTACGCGCTGAAGCTGCTGGCCCACGACGCTCCCAAGGCAATCGCCGGGTAGACGCGCCTCTGGGGGGGGGGGGGGGGCG
>NZ_JAJUWU010000011.1 GCF_021390325.1 Jiella avicenniae
AGGGCTTGGCGAAAGATCGAAACACAGCCGTGGCGCATCATGTCCATCGGCCTGCGAGAGTGGGCGCATGGGTTCTGATCAATGAGAGTTGGTATGACGCAGGCGCTGAGCGAAAGGCTCGGTTCGGTGGAAGAGGTGGCGCTGGCAAAGCCCGGCTCGGAAAAGCCGCCGCATTACTGACGGCCGTCCGGCCGCTTCGGACGGCAAGCCCCGCGTGAAGGGCCGGGGCAGATCGTCTTCGGCCGCATGGCGGCAGGGCCTCGCCCCGACGAGCGCGGGGCGAATGCCGTTCAATTCCTCAGGGTGAGCCGGCCGTCTTCGACGGAATAGCCTTTCAGGCGCGTCAGGAAGCTCATGCCGAGCAGTGCCTTGGGAAGGGCGGCACCGCGGACCACCATCGCATCGACGTCCTGCACCGAGACGGTCCCGATACTGACGAGGTCGATCCGCGCCCAAGCCGCCATGGTGACGCCGTTCGCCGTCTGCACGGGATGGCGGAAGTCGCCGGCGGCCGGCGTGACGCCGAGGCGGCGCGCCGTCGCCTCGTCGAGCGAGAGCCTGCTCGCCCCGGTATCGAAGATGACGGGAATGGAACGACCGTTCATCATGGCATCGGTCGTGAAGTGCCCGCCCCAGTCGGCCGCGATCCGCGTCTCGCGCGGCATGCCGGGCGCCGGCGCGGCCGCCTCGACGACGTCGGGGCCGCGGTCGAGCGCTTCCGGCCGGCCGGACGACATCTTCGCCTCGTAGCGCTCGAAGAGCGAGGGGGCCGCCAGGGCGACGATCGAGGCCGTCACGAGAACGATCAGATGATTGTGCATTTCGCCGTCATCCGCCTCGCGTCCCCGAAAAAGCCGGTCGCAGGATGACCCGCCAAGGGTTTCGACGGGGTAAAGGGGACGGCGCCGAATCGCCCCTTCGCGGCGCCGCGTCGCTCAGAGGCTCGCGGCCGTTCGTGCCGCCTGGTCGTAATGGCCGGACAGAAGCCGCAGGAGACGGGCGATCTCCGACATGCGCTCGGCCGAGAGGCCGAGTTCGGAAATGCCCTCGACGAGGATCTTCTCGCGCAGTTCGCGATAGCGCCGGCAGGCCCGCTCGCCGGCCGCGGTGATGGCGATCAACCGCTCCTTTCCGGCCTTTTCCCGCGAGACGAGGCCCTTCTGCTCGAGTTTGCGCACGGCATAGGTGACGAGGTGGGTGTCCTCGATGCCGAGGACGAGACAGACGTCGGCGAGCCGCTTCGGCTTGCCGCGATGGGTGACCGAGTGGAGGACCGTGATCTCCGTCGCGGTCAGTCCGGGTTCGCCCGCCGCCGTCATGCAGCGCACCATCCAGCGCTCGAAGGCGTGGCCGGAGAGGATCATGCCGAACTCGACTTCCGACAGGGCCGGCGCGCCGCCGTCGGCGAGATGCGCAGAGGAGACGATCGGGCCGATCTGTTCGGATGTCTTGCCTGTGCTCATCGGCGGCCTCCTGAAAGATACGGCCCACGGCCGAAATCGGCGCGTTTGCCTGGGATCAAATACGATGATAACATACCGATAAATTATCGACAAATATCTGGACGACAATCCAGCCAGCGAAAAGGTGCCCGTCATGCCGGCAGAGACCCATCCGAACGCCGACTCTGCTGCCGCCCGCGACGGACGCTGGGACTTCTTCATCGATCGCGGCGGCACCTTCACCGACGTCATCGGCAAGGCGCCGGACGGCTCGCTGCATCCGAAAAAGCTCCTGTCGGAGAATCCCGGCGTCTACGACGACGCGGCGCTGGAGGGCATCCGCCAGTCGCTGGGGGTGGAGACCGGAGGCGCCATCCCCTCCGGCCGTATCGGCACGGTGCGGATGGGAACGACGGTTGCGACCAATGCGCTCCTGGAGCGCAAGGGCGACAAGACGCTGCTCCTGATCACCCGCGGCTTCCGCGACGCGTTGAAGATCGCCTATCAGGCGCGGCCGGACATCTTCGCCAAGGAGATCGTCCTGCCCGAACAACTCTACGCGGACGTCGCCGAGGTGTCGGAGAGGGTGCTCGCCGACGGCACGGTGGAGGTCCCGCTCGACGAGGCGGCGACGGCGGAGGCGCTGAAGGCGGCGAAGGCCGCGGGCATCGACGCGGTCGCCATCGTCTTCATGCATTCCTGGCACTATCCCGAGCACGAAGCCCGAGCCAAGCGACTCGCCGAAGCAGCCGGCTTTTCGCAGATCTCGGTCAGCCACGAGGTCTCGCCGCTGGTCAAGCTCGTCGGCCGCGGCGACACGACGGTGGTCGACGCCTATCTGACGCCGATCCTCAGGCGCTACGTCGACAAGGTCGCGTCGGCGCTCGGCGCCGAGACCGGGGACAAGGACGCGCCGTCGCTGCAGTTCATGATGTCGTCCGGCGGGCTGACGGCGGCCGAGATGTTCCAGGGCAAGGACGCGATCCTCTCCGGCCCGGCGGGCGGCGTCGTCGGCATGGCCGAGACGGCGAAGGCGGCGGGTTTCGCCGAGGTCATCGGCTTCGACATGGGCGGCACCTCCACCGACGTGACGCATTATGCCGGCGCCTACGAACGGGCGCTGGATTCGGAAGTCGCGGGGGTCCGCATCCGCGCGCCGATGCTGCGCATCCATACGGTGGCGGCGGGCGGCGGCTCGATCCTCGCCGTCGATCAAGGGCGTTTCCAGGTCGGCCCGGCGTCGGCCGGCGCCAATCCCGGCCCCGCCGCCTATGGCAGGGGCGGGCCGCTGACCGTCACCGACGCCAACGTCATGCTCGGCAAATTGAAACCGAAGCTCTTTCCGGCGGTGTTCGGGCCGGACCAGGACCAGCCGCTCGACGTTCAGGTGGTGCGCGACAAATTCGCCGAACTCACCGGAAGGCTCGGCGACGGCCGCTCGGCGGAAGAGGTCGCCGAAGGGTTCCTGACCATCGCCGTCGAGAACATGGCCAATGCCATCAAGAAGATCTCGGTGCAGCGCGGCTACGACGTCTCGAAATATCTCCTCAACTCCTTCGGCGGCGCCGGCGGCCAGCATGCCTGCCTCGTCGCCGACGCGCTGTCGATGGAAAGCGTGCTGATCCATCCGATGTCGGGGCTGCTGTCGGCCTATGGCATCGGCCTGTCCTCGCTGTTCTCCAGCCGAAGCCAGGCGCTCGTCGCCGGCCTGTCGGATGAGGCGAAGGGCGAGATCGAGGCGCTGGCCGGGCGGCTCTCCCGCGAGACCGCCGGCGAGGTGGAGGCGCAAGGGGTGGCGCCGGGCGAGCACGTCACGGAGGTGCTGCTGCAACTGCGCTACGACGGCACCGACACGACCCTGCCGGTCGTCTATGACGGCTCGCTGGAGACGGCGCGCGAAGGCTTCGAGGCGGCGCACAAGGCGCAGTTCGGCTTCGTCTATCCGGGCCGGGCGATCACCGTCGAGACGGTGTCGGTCGAGACCGCGGAGAAGCCGAAGGAGACGGCGGCCGGCGCCACGGGCGCGGCCCCCTCGTCCGGCGGCGAGGCGGCCGACACCGGCCGCTTCTTCACCGGCGGCGAGAGCCGCGAGGCGGCGATCATCCGGCGCGAGCATTTCGGCCCCGGCGCCAGCGTCAGGGGCCCGGCGCTGATCGTCGAGCCGAACCAGACCATCGTCGTCGAGCCCGGCTGGGCGGCCGAGACGACGGCGGAGAACGACGTCCTTCTGCGGCGCGTCGAGAAGAAGCCGCGGCTCGCCGCGCTCGGCACCGGCACGGCCGGCGGCAAGGGCGCCGACCCGGTACTGCTCGAAGTCTTCAACAACCTCTTCATGTCGATCGCCGAGCAGATGGGCGTGACGCTGCAGAACACCGCCTCCTCGGTCAACATCAAGGAGAGGTTGGACTTTTCCTGCGCGGTCTTCGATCACACCGGCGCGCTCGTCGCCAACGCACCGCACATGCCGGTGCATCTCGGCTCGATGGACCGCTCGGTGGAGGCGATCATCGCCCGGAACGAGGGGCGGATCCGGCCGGGCGACGTGTTTGCATTGAACGCGCCGTACAATGGCGGCACGCATCTGCCGGACATCACGGTGGTGACGCCGGTGTTCGAGGAGGGTGCCGACCTCGGCACCCCACCTCCCCCACGTGGGGAGGTCGCCGCGAAGCGGCGGGTGGGGGGAGCCGCGCCCGACGAGACCCCCACCCCGGACCTGCGGTCCGACCCTCCCCACGAGGGGGAGGGTGGAGCACCCCGCATCCTCTTCTACGTCGCGTCCCGCGGCCATCATGCCGACGTCGGCGGCATCGCGCCGGGATCGATGACGCCGCGGGCGACGAAGGTCGACGAGGAGGGCGTCCTGATCGACAATCTGAAGCTCGTCGACCGGGGCACCTTTCAGGAGGACGAGCTGCGCCGCGTTCTCGGCGATCACCCCTATCCGGCCCGCAATCCGGACCAGAACGTCGCCGACCTGAAGGCGCAGATCGCCGCCAACGAGAAGGGCGTCGCCGAGCTGCGCCGGATGGTGGAGAATTTCGGCCTCGAAACCGTCCAGGCCTATATGAACTTCGTCCAGGACAACGCCGCCGAGGCGGTGCGCGAGCTGATCGCCACCCTCGACGACTGTTCCTGCGACTATCCGACCGACAGCGGCCAGGTGATCAGGGTGAAGATCACCGTCGACAAAAAGAGCCGCGAGGCGACGGTCGACTTCACCGGCACCTCGCCGTCGATGGAAAACAACTTCAACGCCCCCGAGCCGGTCACCCGGGCGGCGGTGCTCTACGTCTTCCGGGTGATGGTGGAAAAGCCGATCCCGATGAATGCCGGCTGCCTGCGGCCGGTGAAGATCGTCGTGCCGGAGGGGTCGATGCTGAAGCCGCGCTATCCGGCGGCCGTCGTCGCCGGCAACGTCGAGACCTCCCAGCACGTCACCAACGCGCTGTTCGCCGCCTTCGAGGCCCTGGCGAATTCCGAAGGGACGATGAACAACCTGACCTTCGGCGACGAGCGCTACCAGTATTACGAGACGATCTGCTCGGGCTCGCCGGCCGGCCGGATGAACGACGGGACGAGCTTCGCCGGAACGTCCGGCGTCCACGTCCACATGACCAATTCCCGGCTCACCGATCCGGAGATCCTCGAGATGCGCTATCCGGTCGTGCTCGAGGACTTCCACATCCGCGAGGGTTCGGGCGGCGCCGGCGAGAAGCGCGGCGGCGACGGCACGAAGCGGACGATCCGGTTTCTCCGGCAGATGGACTGCGCCATCCTCTCCTCCCACCGCACCCGGCCGCCCAAGGGGATCTGCGGCGGCGCGTCCGGCGAGATGGGCCGCACCGAGGTGCGACGGCTGGACGGTTCGCTGGAGGAACTCGCCGGCTGCGACCAGACGGTGCTCGCCGCCGGCGAGGCGGTGATCGTCACGACCCCGACGCCGGGCGGCTACGGCGCTCCCTCGTAAGGCGCGCGGGCTCGCGCCCGTCAGCACAGGGTCGGGAAAGCGCGGAGGCGCTTGCAAGGCCTCTGCCGGGCGCGGCGGTCCTTCGCCGCCGTGGTCCCGGCGGAGGGCGACCCGTCGCCGTTGCGGATGATCCCGCGACGACGCGCCCCTTCGCCGTGGAGAGACAATGCGCTAGGTCTCCGTCCTCGGGCACCACATGGCGAGGCCTTGCGCTTCGTCAGGCCTATGGGAGAGTTTCGTGATGCAAATTGTTGTTCGGGCAGCATTTCTGGCAGCGACGGCGCTGGCGGTCTCGCTATCGCCGGCGGCCGCCCAGTCGGACGGCTCGACGAAGAACGGCGAGGCCGCGGGCCAGACGTCGGGCGAGGCTTCGGGCCAGGCCGACGGGCAGAACCTCGTCCTGCCGCCGGATGCCGCGCCGACGCCGATGAATCCCGCCGAGACCGAAACGCCGCAGAAGCCGGCCGCGGCAGGCGGCGACGCGAGCGACGCGACGGAGAGCGGCGCACCACTCGGCGCGGCGCCGCCGGAGGCGACCTCCGGCGGGGACGCGGCCGGAAGTTCCGGCGCCGCAGCGCCCGAAAACGGCGCCGCGAACGATCAGGCGAACCCGCCGAAGGGTGCCGACGGCCAGCCGCGCAACGCCGTCGGCGACGAGTTCCAGCTGCCGCATCTCACCGACGAGAACCAGGTGAAGATGATCGCCGAACTCTGCGGCATCCAGATCCGCGACGCGTCGCCGGAGACCTGCACCTGCCTCGGCGAACAGGCGGTCCAGCAGTTGACCCCGCCGCAGCGCGACTATCTCATCGCCACCGTCGTCGCGCCTCCGACCGCCGACAAGCTGGTGAAGCGCGGCACGGTCTCCAAGGACGATCAGATGACGATCATCACCTTCCTCAATGCGACCTCCGACGCCTGCAAGACCGGCACCTACGTCGCGCCGGATGCCGGCGGCGCAGCGCCGTCGACCGCGCCGGACGCCGGCCAGAGCGGCGGTGCGGCCAACTGATGGGGGCCGGACGCGACCGTTTCGCCTCCAGCCTCGACGCCACCGCCGACAGCGCCCGCTGCCGGCGGGAACCGGGCGAGACGGCCGTATGCTGAGACGCAGTCTCCACCGCGCCGAGGAGTTCTGGGACGGTGCGCGGCTGTCGTTCAAGCGCCGCACCGGGCTCCTCGGCACGCCCATGCTGGTGCCCTATCGCGGCATGGCGACGCCGGACGGCCTGTGGATCAGGGGCCGGGTGCTGGAGGACCAGGGCGTGACGACCGCCCCGCACTCGGAATCGACGCTGAGGAACATCTGGCTGACGCTGAAGCGATACGAGACCGACGAGATCGCCGGCGCTCGGGTCGCCTGGCGCGCCTGCGGTGAGGCGGGCGAACTCGTCACCGACGCGGAGGGCTATTTCGACGCCGTCCTGCCGGTGCGGGCGGAGGCCGGCACGGCGCCGTGGTTTTCGGTCGAACTCGAGCTTCTCTCGGCGCCGGTCCACGAGGTGGCGCCGCTTTCGGCCGAAGCCAACGTCCGCACCCTCGCGCCGGCGGCGCGGTTCGGCGTCATCTCCGACATCGACGACACCATCGTGAAGACCGGCGCGACCAACTTCGTCAAGCACTGGCGGACGGTCGTCGCCAATTCGGCGAAGAGCCGGACGGCCTTTCCCGGCGTGTCGCATCTCTACCGGGCTCTGGCGAAGGGCGAGGCCGGGCCCGAGACGAACCCGGTCTTCTACGTCTCGTCGAGCCCCTGGAACCTCTACGACCTGTTCCAGAGCTTCCTCGCTCTGCACGAGATCCCGCTCGGGCCGATGCTCTTGAAGGATTTCGGCCTCGACGGGGACAAGTGGCTGACCGGCGGGCACGACGACCACAAGCTGAAGATGATCGACAAGATCATGAACGCCTATCCGCATCTTTCCTTCGTCCTGATTGGCGATTCGGGCCAGCGGGACGCGGCGATCTATGCCGAGGCGGCCCGGCGCCACGAAGGCCGGATCATGGCGGTCCACATCCGCGACGTCACCGACGGCGAGCTCGCCCGCGAGGCCGGCGAGGCGATCGCCGCGCTGAAGGCCATGGACATCCCCGTGACCCACGCCGAAACGCTGTTCGAGGCCGCCGAAAGCGCGGCAGGCCTCGGGCTGATCGACGCCGGCGACGTCGCCTCCGTCCGCGCGGCGATCGCGGCGCGCGAGCGCGAAGCCTGACGACGTTGCCGCATCGGGCCCGATGCGGCGATTTTGCCCGAACCCTTTCAACCGATTAGAAGCCGGACCGAGGTTAGAACGGCACTTCCGTTTTGCACCGCAACCACTATGGTGCGAACGATTCCAAACAGGCACCGGATGGAAAGACGATGGTCGAACTCGCGCTTCCGAAAAACTCACGGATCACCAAGGGCAAGGTCTGGGACAGGCCGGAAGGCGCCAAGGACGTTCGCGAATTCAAGATCTATCGCTGGTCTCCCGACGACGGCGAGAACCCGCGCATGGACACCTTCTACGTCGATACCTCCGACTGCGGGCCGATGGTGCTCGACGCGCTGCTGTGGATCAAGAACAAGGTCGATTCGACCCTGACGCTGCGCCGCTCCTGCCGGGAAGGCATCTGCGGCTCCTGCGCCATGAACATCGACGGCGCCAACACCCTGGCCTGCACCAAGGGCATGGACGAGATCGACGGCGCGGTCGCCATCTACCCGCTGCCGCACATGCCGGTGATCAAGGATCTGGTGCCGGACCTGACGGTTCCCTACGCCCAGCTCCGCTCGATCGAGCCCTGGCTGAAGACCGAATCGCCCGAGCCCGAGAAGGAATGGCGCCAGAGCCACGCCGACCGGGAGAAGCTCGACGGCCTCTACGAATGCATCCTGTGCTTCTGCTGCCAGACCTCCTGCCCCTCCTATTGGTGGAACGGCGAGCGCTATCTCGGCCCGGCGGTGCTGCTGCAGGCCTATCGCTGGCTGATCGATTCGCGCGACGAGGCGACGGGCGATCGGCTCGACGGGCTGGAAGATCCGTTCAAGCTCTACCGCTGCCACACGATCATGAACTGCACGCAGACCTGCCCGAAGGGCCTGAATCCGGCCAAGGCGATCGCCGAGATCAAGAAGATGATGGTCGAACGCCGGGTCTGATCCCGGCAAACAGACGCAGGCCGAGCACCCGGGCGAGCCGTTCGTCCGGGCAGGCGGGCCGACGCGTCGCTGGCGGACGCGGGGCGTCCGGTGCGCCGCCCGCTTCCGGCGCGTGGCCGCCGTCATCAAGACTTCGACATCGCCCGCCGAGGCTCGCCGTCGCGGCGACGGCCGGCTCGGCCTCTATATTGACGTAGCGGCATTTTCTGCGAATAGTCCGCGCCGGGGCATTTCCAGAAGCCGGCATTTCGCGTCGCCGGCCGACGGATCCGCGCGGATTCCGACATGCCCTCTTCCGTTCCGATCGCCCGCGCCCTTGCCGTCGCCGCGACATGCCTGGCGGCGACGCTCTTCGCCCTGCCCCCGGCAGTCGCGGCGGAACCCATGCCTGCCGAGGGCCGCAACGTGATGGTCGTCTTCGACGGCTCCGGCTCCATGTGGGGCCGGGTCGACGGGCGGGCGAAGATCGAGATCGCCCGCGAGACGCTGTCCTCCGTCCTGTCCGAGGCGAGCGGACCGATGAGCCTCGGCATGATCGCCTATGGCCACCGCAGCAAGGGCCGCTGCGACGACATCGAGACCATGGTGGAACCGGGGCCCGCCGAGCGGACGCTGCGGGCGATCGTCGCCTCGGCGAAGGGCATCGTGCCGAAGGGCAAGACGCCGCTGACCGACGCCGTGAGGCAGGCGGCCGAAGCGCTGAAATATACCGAGAACGAGGCGACCGTCGTTCTCGTGACCGACGGGATCGAGACCTGCCGGGCCGACCCATGCGCGCTCGCCGCCGAGCTCGAGCGGAACGGCATCGACTTCACCGCCCACGTCGTCGGCTTCGGCCTGTCGGAGGAAGAGGGGCGGCAGGTCGCTTGCCTCGCGGACCGGACCGGCGGGCGATATTTTTCCGCCGGCAATGCCGGCCAGCTCGGCGACGCCCTGCGCCAGACCATCGCGCCGAAGGCCGACATGGCCGCGCTCACGCCGCCGCCCGCACCGGCCGCCGCCGCCGACGCCCCCCGCAACGTCCGCTTCGTCATCCGCGACAGCGACGGCCGCTTCGTCCTCAACGCGCGCGAGCTGAAGGTCGCGGCCGAGCCCGAGGACCCCTCGGACGTCGTGACGAAGCTTCAACTCGGCTTTTCGCGCGAGGAATCCGGCACGGCGACGATGACGCCCGGCGTCTATCGCCTCGCCATCACCCGCAAATCCGGCGGCGGGGCCTGGGCGAGCGCCGAGACGGTGACCGTCACGCCGGGACCGGACGTCGAGACGATCGAACTTGCGCCGGCGGCGACGCTCGTCGTGCGAAGCTTCGTCAGCGCGGGCGAGCCGCTGGAGCCGGGACAGACCGTCGCGAGCGCCGTCGCGGGCTCGGCCGGCGCCGACTACGACGTGTTCCGGATCGACGACGGCCGGCTGTCGGAAAAGCCCGTCGCCACCGGCTACAAGGGGTTCGAGGAGGCCCTGCCGCCCGGCACCTACATGATCCGCGGCAATTTCGCCCGCACGATCACCCGGGAAAAGCTGGTGCGGCTGGAGCGAGGCGAGACGCGGGTGATGGACTTCGATTTCGGCCTTGCCCGCCTTCATGTCGCCGCCAGCGATGCCGCGGGCGTCTCGGTGACGCGCCAGACGAGCTATCTCTACGACGCCGCTGAGGGCAAGCACTTCGTTTCGGGCGGCGGCGGGCTCGACCGGAACGGCGAGCGCAAGCCCTTCTTCCTAACGCCCGGTCTCTGGCGGATCAATGCCGGCCAGGAGGGCGGAGGCAAGAAGCGCAGCGAGAGGATCGTCCGGATCGAGGCGCCCGGCCGGGACGTGTCGGTCGAGGTCGGCGAGGGCGAAAAGCCCGATCCGGCCGCGCTTGCCGCCATGGCGGACCGCGCCCGCCCGAATTGCCTCGCCTTCCGGGGCGTCCACCACAAGGAGGGCTGCGTCGTCGAAGCGGTCGATCCGGCCGCGGCGACGGTGGCGACCGCCGGCCCCGCGCCTCTGGCGCCCGGGCTCGAACCGGGACCCGAAGCCGGACCCGGAGCGCTGGCAGCCGATGCCGCCTCGCGCCCGGTGGCGATCGATCCGCCGGACGGGGAAACGGCGACGGAGTGACGCCGCGCCGGCCGGACGATGCCCGGCGGCGGCAGGTCGATCCGGTCCGGGGCATGCCACGTCGACGGCGTGGCCCTCAGATCCCCGGACCGCAACGGAAAATCCAATCTCACCAAAGGGAAGGAACGCGGATGTCACGGTCATTGATTTCGGTTTGTGTCGCGCTGGCTCTGCTGCCGGCGTCGGCTTCGCTCGCCCACGCCTCCGGCTGCGGCTGGTACGCCATCGGCGGCGCCTTCAAGAGCCGCAATTCGGCCTACAATCAGGCGGGCAATCTCGATGCGTCGGTCTACGATCTCGACGACTCGAACAGTCCGAATGCCGGCAAGGGCTTCTACGTCGTCGCTCTGGGACCGGTGCGCCGGAGCGAGGCGAACGAATATCGCCGCGAGTTCCGGCAGAACGGCGTCGGCAGCGCCTATGTGAAGAAGATGTGCTTCTACGGCTCGCCGCTGTAGGACGAGAAGAACCGCATCGGCTTTTCGTTCCGGGACGCGATCTCGCCCGCGCCCCTGCGCTCCGCCGACGATCGCGCTCACGTCGACGGGTGGACGCGCCGGCGGCCGCGGCCTTTGTTCGGCCTCGTGCAGAACGACGGCGCCACCCGCCTCGAGGGGGCGCCGTTCGCCGCTTCGCCGCGACCGGTCAGGCGGCCGCGAGGCCCCCGATCGTCGCCAGCGCCTCGTTGGTCGCCTTCTCCCGCTGCGCCGGCCCGATGTTGATGCCTTCGGCCGCGATCACTTCGACGTCCTCGATGCCGAAAAAGCCGAAGATGATGCGCAGATAGCTCTCGGCATGCTCGAAGGAGGCGATCGGCGTACCCGCACCATAGAAGCCGCCGCGGGAAATCGTCAGGATGACCCGCTTGTCCCCGGCGAGGCCCTCGGGACCGTTCTCCGTATAGCGGAAGGTCTTGCCTCTGGCCGCGATGCGGTCGACCCAGGCCTTCAACTGGCTCGGGATCGAGAAGTTGTAGAAACCGACGCCGATCACCACGATATCGGCGGCGAGAAATTCGTCGAGGGCCGCTCCGCCCCGCGTCAGGTCGTCCCGCAGGGCCTGATCGCCCGGCGGATCCTGGTCCGGCCCGGCGAGGTGGTGGGCCGTCAGATGAAAGATCGGCTCGGCGACGAGGTCGCGATAGGTGACTTCGAGCCCGGGAATTTCGCTCCGCAGGCGCTCGACCGTCGCCCTGGACAGGGTGCGGCTGACGGAATTTTCGCCGAGAATGCTCGAATCGACGTGAAGCAGTTTCATCGCGGTGACCTCTGAAATCATGGTATGGTTTTGTGACTGAGGCTGATTAAATGACTGCTATGCTGCAGTGCAAGGAGGCACAGGTTTGAAACCCGCGAACAAAGCCGTAACCGTCGATCACGCCCGGTTTCCGCGCAGTTGCCAGGCCGCGAGCGGGGTGCTTTCGCGCATCGGCGACAAATGGTCGGTTCTGGTGGTGATGCTGCTCGCCGGCGGGCCGAAGCGGTTCAGCGAGCTGAAGCGGGCGATCGGCTCGATCTCGCAGCGCATGCTGACGCTGACGCTGCGGGGGCTGGAGCGGGACGGGCTCGTCACCCGGACGGTGACGCCGACGATCCCGCCGCGGGTGGACTACGAGCTCACCGATCTCGGCCATTCGCTGTGCGGGCCGGTCCGGGGCATCGGCGACTGGGCGTTCGAGAACCACATGCGGATCGAGGAAGCCAGGCGCGAATACGATGCGCGGCAGGCATAGGCGATGAAGACGCAGAGCCTCGGAACGGTACGGGCAGCCTACCGCTCTTGCGACATCTGCTGTATCCCCTTGCCTTTGTGCTGAGACTGCGGGGATCCATGGACCGGCTCGACAAGAAGATCCTGCGGCTACTGCAGGAGGACGCAACGCTCGCCGTCGCCGACGTCGCCAAGCGCGTCGGCCTGTCGACGACGCCCTGCTGGCGGCGCATCCAGCGGCTGGAAGAAGAGGGCGTCATCATGCGGCGCGTCGCCCTGCTCGATCCGGAAAAGGTCAATGCGCGGGTCACCGTCTTCGTGGCGATCCGCACCAATTCGCACTCGACCGAATGGCTGAAGCGGTTTTCCGAGGTGATCGGCGAGTTTCCCGAGGTGATCGAGTTCTACCGGATGAGCGGCGACGTCGACTATCTGCTGCGCGTCGTCGTGCCGGACATCGCCGCCTACGACGCCTTCTACAAGAAGATGATCGAGAAGATCGAGATCCGCGACGTCTCCTCCTCCTTCGCCATGGAGCAGATCAAATATACGACCCAGATGCCGCTCGACTACATGGTGCTCGACAAGGAGCCGCGGGGGGAGTAACGGGTCTAATCCGACGTGGTCGCACAGTTTTCACTATCGATCATAGAGTTGCTCTTTCAGCAGCTTTTGGAGATACATGGCCAACTCTGAAACGTCAAAGTCGCCATTTTCCCAAGCTGCGTCAGCTTTTCGGAGAGCGGCATAGTATGGCTTGCGATCATTCCGTATTCGCTCCGGAACGGTCTGCTTACCAGGAAGCATGTCTCCAAAACGAACGCACATCAGATAGTAGCATGCGGCTCGTGCGGTCCTGCCGTTACCTTCGACAAATGGATGTATCCAATTCAACCGTCACAGTGCGTAAGCGGGTAGAAGTGTCGGAGGGCCGTCGACATGCCAATTCTCATGGATGAACGAAAAAACCGATCCATTAGCGCTGGAACTTCACGGAAATGAGGTGGCCGATGAGAGCCGACGTATATTGGCTCCTCTCTGTAACGACCTCCCATCTGAGCAATATTTGAGACCGCTACGTGATTTAATTCCCAAAGCGTATATTTATCAAACGCTTCGGGGCCTTTCCTCACGCCGATCTCTACGCAGTTCGCCAAAAGATCGTATTGACGGAGAAGGTTCTGTTCCGAAATTCGTGCAAATAAAGCTGGATCGTCCTTTTCTCTTACCGCCATATCAAAAAGGCCCGGAACAACCGGGCCTCCCTCCTTTTCACACTTCGACTAGCCGTATCCGCTTTGACGCTGCCCTGACAGAGTCCTTCGTAATCAGATCGGAATCCGGGGCATTTCCAAAAGCGAAGCTGACCCGTTGTTCGTGTAATTGCTCGTCAGTTACACGTGTTTCCTTCGCTACTCTCAGGAGTTCAGTGAGATCTTCGTCAATCTCCACCGGTCCGAGAAAAGGCTTGCGGGCCGCCATGAATCACCTCCTAAGTTCCATCAGCACGATAATCTGCGTATCGAATCTGACAAGCGCTGGTTGGCGACACGAGCTATGTCTGCAGCGCGACAGATCCACGAACGTTGCGTTTCACCCGTCACGGTTACCCCCTCCGGGCTTATGTAATGCTCAGTTCCGGTTCAGCAGCGCCAAGAGGCTCGACGTGTCCCAGCGCTTGCCGCCGATCGCCTCGACCTCGGCGTAGAACTGGTCGACCAGCGCGGTGACGGGCAGCCGGGCGCCGTTGCGCTTGGCCTCAGCGAGGCAGATGCCGAGATCCTTGCGCATCCATTCGACGGCGAAGCCGTGGTCGTAATGGCCCTCGTTCATCGTCTTGTGGCGGTTTTCCATCTGCCAGGAGCCGGCGGCGCCCTTGGAGATCACGGAGACGACCTTCTCGATGTCGAGCCCGGCCTTCTGGCCGAAGGCGATCGATTCCGCCAGGCCCTGGACGAGGCCGGCGATGCAGATCTGGTTCATCATCTTGGTAAGCTGGCCGGAGCCGGCCGGCCCCATCAGCCCGACCATCTTGGCGTAGCATTCGATCACCGGCTTCGCTGCCGCGAAGTCGGCCTCCGCGCCGCCGCACATCACCGTCAGCGCGCCGTTTTCCGCGCCCGCCTGGCCGCCCGAGACCGGCGCGTCGACGAATTTGAAGCCCTTTTCGGAGGCGGCTTCCGCCAGTTCGCGGGCGAGTTCCGCCGAGGCGGTGGTGTTGTCGACCAGCGTCGCGCCCCGTTCCATGCCGGCGAAGATGCCGTCGTCGCCATAGACGACGGAGCGCACGTCGTCGTCGTTGCCGACGCACATGAAGACGAATTCACGACCCGCGGCGGCTTCGCGCGGCGAGGACGCGGCGGCGCCGCCATACTCGCCGGCCCATTTCTCGGCCTTTGCGCCCGTGCGGTTCCAGACGGTGACGTCGTGGCCGCCCTTCGTCTTCAGATGGCCGGCCATGGGATAGCCCATCACGCCCAGTCCGATGAATGCGACTTTCGCCATCTGTCCGTCTCCCCGTCGGCTTCGTCATGTCGGCTCTGGTCTTGCGAACTAGACCGGGGGTTGCCGGGGTCAATCGGGCCGAGAGCACGAAGACCGCCGGCGGGGGAAAGGCCGGCGGGAGCCGGGTCTTCGCGTCAGGCCGCCCGGGCGAAGGGCGCAGCCGTCTCGGCCGGCAGGGCGAAGGTTTCGACCAGCCCGCTGAGCCGGTCGCCTTCCCCGGCGAGCGACTGGATGGCATTTGTGGTCTGCTCGACCATCGCGGCGTTCTGCTGCGTCACCTGATCGAGCTCACCCATCGCGGCGCTGATCTCGCCGAGGCGCCGCGCCTGATCGCGGGAGGTCTCGGCGATTCCTTCGAGGGCCGCATTGACGGTCTGGATGTTGCCCTCGATCGCGTTCAGCGACTGGCCCGTGCGCCGGACGAGCGAGACGCCGCCCTCGACCTCGCTGGTCGAGCGCTGGATCAGCTTGCCGATCTCGGCCGCGGCATTGGCCGAGCGCTGGGCGAGTTCGCGCACTTCCTGGGCGACGACCGCAAAGCCCTTGCCGGCCTCGCCCGCACGGGCCGCCTCGACCCCGGCGTTGAGCGCCAGGAGATTGGTCTGGAAGGCGATCTCGTCGATCACCCCGATGATGGTCTCGATCTCCTTCGACGAGGCCTCGATCCGCTCCATGGCGGCGATCGCCTGGCTGACCACCTGGGAGGAGCGCCCGGCATCGGCGACAGTGCGTTCGGTGGTCTTCACCGCGTCGTCGCAGCGGGCCAGCGAGCCGCGCAGCGAATCGTTGGTCTCGGCGAGCGAAGCGACCGTCTCCTCGAGGGTCGCCGCCTGACGCTCGGTCCGGCGGGACAACTCTTCCGAGGATTCCTGCAGCTCGAAGGATTCCTGGCGCACGTGCGTCGCCGCCTGGCTGATCGACAGGATGGTCGCCGAAAGCTGCTCCAGCGAGCGGTTGTAGTCGTGCCTGAGGCTTTCCAGCGCATCGGGGAAGCGCGTCGTGATCCGCGTGTCGAGCCGGCCCGCCGCCAGCGCCTTCATGCCGTTGGCGAGGATCCGCACGGTGTGTTCGAGTTCCTGCGCGCTCCTTTCGCGCTCGGCGCTGGTCTGCTCGCGCTCTTCTGCCAACTGATGGTCCTTGGCGAGGGTGGCGGCTTCGATCTCGTCCTTCTCGATGGCGTTGCGCTTGAAGGAGTCGAGCGCCCGGCTCATCGCGCCGATCTCGTCCTTGCGGCCCAGCGTGTCGATGGCGATGGTCTTGTCGCCGTCGGTCAGCCGGTTCATCAGGCCGGCGAGATCGGCGAGCGGACGCGTCAGGCGGGCGGAGACGAGGAAGCCGACGAGCGCCATGGCGAGCACGATGGCAAGGGTCGTTGCCAGGGCGTAGTACGCGAGATCGTCGGCGGAGGCGAGCATCGTCTCCTCGTCCTCGCCGATGGCGAGCAGCATGGTTTCCCCCAGAACGTCGAGAGGCTGCCAGACGTAGAATTCGCCATGGCCCGCGACCTCGGCGAAGGCCGCGCCGGGTCGCGCCTCGCGCGCCGCGTCCTGCAACGTCTCGGGCAGGCCGGCCGAACCCGTGGTGCTGCGGCCGGCTTCCATCCGGCCCTCGGGCGAGAGCAGCATCGCCTCGTCGATACCCACCATGCCGGCCATGCCGCTGGCCGGGGTGATCACCTGATCGAGGCGGGTCGAGGCGATGCGCACGACGACGGTGCCGCGGCGCTCGGTCTTGCCCCAGTTGCTGAAGCTCAGGGCGCGCGCGAGGAAGGCCGAGCGGCCGTCGGACGCGGCCGGATAGTCGGTCAGGCCCGTCGTCACCACCGCTTCCGGCCCGGCTGCCTCGGACCTTGCGACGATGTCGGCGAGCGTCTTGTCCGCCATCTGGGTGACGTTCTGCAGAAGTTCGGGGCCCTTGGTGACGCTGAAGGACACGATGCCGTCCGGGGCGACGACGTAGATGTCGGCAAGCTGCGCACTTTGCAGGGCGTTGACGAAGGATGCGTGGAACTTGCCGTATTTCATCGCATAGAGCAGCCGGGAATTCTTGCCGTCGTCGACGATGCGCTCATCGAGGGACTTGTTCGGATCCTGGAAGTACCCGGCGATCGCCGGCCCTTCCGCCGTCAGGATGCTCGCCAGCCCGTCCATGGTTTCGCCCAGCGTATTGTTCTGGGCGATCTCGCCGAGGGCCTCTTCGGCCCGGCGCAGATAGGCCGAAAGGGCGTCGGCCCGCACGCTGGCGACCATGGCGAGCCGTGCCTGGCTCGCCTCGATCAGGCCGTCCCGGCCGATCCGGTAGCTGAGGGCCCCCACGACCGTGCCGGCCACGAAGGTCGCACCGACGACGAGGAGGGCGAATTTCGCCTTGATCGAAAGAGAACCGAGCCGCATCTGATTTTCTCATGGAGGATGATCGTTTCCAACGATACTTTCCAGAGTCTCTTTCGAATTGATGAATCCACAACGTCTCGTTACGCAAAAATGTCGCAGGGGGCCCTCGGCGTCCAGGCGAAGCGGGCGACGATCGTCGCGGCGGCGGGGCCCGCCTCAGCGCTTCAGATGCACCGTCAGCCGGCGTTCGGCCCAGTTGGTCGCGTGGCGCAACGCCTCGACGAGGGCGAGGTAGAGAAGCGCCGCCCAGACGTAGGTCTGGAAGTCGTAGGTGCGCGAATAGGCCTGCCGGGTCTCGCCGAAGAGATCGTAGACGGTGATGATCGCGACGATGGCCGAGGCCTTGATCATCAGGATGATCTCGTTGGCATAGGGCCGCAACGCGACGATCAGCGCCTGGGGCATGACGATCTTGAAGAAGATCACGGTGCGGGGAAGGCCGAGCGAGCGGCCGCCCTCCCACTGGCCCTTCGGCACGCTCTCGATCGCGCCCCGCAGGATCTCCGCCTGATAGGCGGCGGTGTTGAGCGCGAGGGAGAGCAGGCCGCAATACCAGGCCTCGCGGAAGAACCACCACATCCCGATCGCCTCGAAGAAGCCGTGGAACTGGCCGAATCCGTAATAGACGAGGAAGATCTGGGCGATCAGCGGCGTGCCGCGGAAGAAATAGACGAAGGCGAAGGCGAGCCCCCCGGCGACCGGATTGTTCGCCATGCGCCCGAGCGCCACGGGCAGCGAGACGAGGGCGCCGAGGACGAAGGAGACGGCGACGAGGGAGACCGTCACCCACAGGCCCGAGAGATACGACCAGCCGAAGCGCGCGATCAGCGTCGTGTCGAAGGCCGTGGCGAAGTAGATCACGAAGGCGACGGCGACCGCGATCCACACGCCGATGGCGATCATGCCGGCGATCTTCGGCTTCTGCGGCGTCGGCGCCGGAGCGGCGAGGGAAGGGGCGTTGCCGCTCATTTCGCCACCTCGCCGCGTTTGGTCCAGCGGTCGATGCCGCCGATCGCGATGGAGGAAAGGATCGTCAGGACGAGATAGAGGACGATCGCCGTGCCGAAGAACAGGAACGGTTCGCGCGACACCCGCGCGGCGATCTGCGCCTGGCGCAGGATGTCGGCGAGGCCGATCACCGAGACGAGGGCCGTGTCCTTCAGAAGGTTCATCCACAGATTGCCGAGGCCGGGCAGCGCGATCTTGATCAGCTGCGGCAGGATGACCAGCATCATCACCTTGGTCCGGCCGAGGCCGAGGGCGAGGCCTCCCTCGCGCTGGCCGTGGGGGATGGCCCGGAAGGCGGAGAGGAAGACTTCACTGGCGAAGGCCGAGAAGACGACGCCGAGCGCCACCATGCCTGAGACGAAGCTCGACAGCGCGAGATCCGGCAGGCCCGTCGCCTGGGACAGGGATTTCAGCGCGGCATTGACGCCGAAATAGACGAGAAACAGCGTCAGGAGCTCGGGCAGACCGCGAAAGATCGTGGTGAAGATGTCGGCCGACAGCTTGAGCAGCCAGTCGTCCGACTGCTTGGCGAGCGACAGGAAAAAGCCGAGGCAAAGTCCGATCGGCAACGTCGCGAGAGACAAGGTGACGGTGACGACGACGCCTCTGGCGAGATCGTCGCCCCAGCCGGTCGGTCCGAAGCCGAGGAGCGTCAGTGCATCCATGATCTCATCCGGTTTGCCGCAGGTCTCGGCGTCGTCGCGCCGGAGCGGACATAGCGTTCATTCGCCGCGAGCGCCGAGCGCGATACGTACCGGCGAGGACGCAACGTAATGGGAGAACGCTCATGCCGATATCTCGTCGCCAATTCGCCGTCGGGGCGGCGCTCGCGCCGGTCGCGCTGCGCTTTGCAACCCTGCCGGCCTCCGCGAAGGTTCCGACGCCGACCTCGCAGGTGCTTCCGGTTCAGCAGATCAAGCTGGGCGATGCCGTCGTCACCGCCGTTTCGGACGGCTATCTCGATCTCGATCCCTCGCTTTTGTCCAATATCGAGATGGAGGAGGCCCGGGCCATCCTGCAGGGGGCGTTTCAGGGCGAGCCGCCGGTGACCACGGGCGTCAACGCCTATGTCGTTCACCTGCCGGAGCAGACCGTGCTCGTCGACACCGGCGGGGCTGGCGCCTTTCCGGAAATGGGCAAGCTGCAGGAGCGGCTCAGGGCGGCGGAGATTCCGCCGGAAGACATCGACGTCGTGCTTCTGACGCATCTGCACCCGGACCATGTGGGCGGGCTGGTGCTCGACGGACGCCTCGCCTTTCCGAACGCCACCGTCCATCTCCATCAGGCCGAATACGACTTCTGGACCTCGACGGAAAACCGGGATGCGGCGCCGGATTCGGCCAAGGGCTTCTTCGACGCGGCCCGCCAGGCGATGGAAGTGGCCGGCGACAAGGTCGAGACCTTCACCGGCAACGCGGAACTCCTCCCCGGCATCACCCCCCGCGAGCTTCCCGGCCATACGCCGGGCCATACGGGCTACATGGTCGGCGCGGGAGAGGACGGGCTTCTGATCTGGGGCGACATCGTCCATGCCGGTCCGATCCAGTTCCGCCATCCGGAGGTGACCATCGCATTCGACGTCGACCCGAAGCAGGCTGCGGAAACGCGCAAGGCGCTGTTCCGGGACGTCGCCGAAAAGCGCACCCGCGTCGCCGGCATGCACATCGCCTTCCCGAGCGTCGGCCATGTGGTCAGCGAGGGCGAAGGCTATCGCTTCGTTTCCTCTGACTGGCAGTATTCGCTGGATTGATGGCTCGCGGGCCCGACGCCGCCCGCCGGCCAAGGCAGTCGGTCGAGAGGAAGCACCGCCGGTAACGTTTCGATCTCCCCCGCAAGGGGGGAGATCAGGCCACTCGCATATGCCTAGCCGCGCCACATGCCGCGCCGGTCGCCGGAGCGATCGGTGCGGGACATTCGACGCCGCGGCGTCCGTGAGGCTCATTCGCCGTAGACGTCGAAGTCGAAATACTTGTCCTGGATTTCCTTGTAGGTTCCGTTTTCACGGATCGCGGCGATCGCGTCGTTGAACATGCCCTTCAGCTTGTCGTCGCCCTTTCTCAATCCGACGCCGACGCCTTTGCCGTAGATCGCCGGGTCGGCCGGCAAGGTGCCGAGGATCTTGCAGCAGGCGCCCGCGTCGCTCTTCACCCATTCGTCGAGCACGACGACGTCGTCCATCACGGCGTCGAGACGACCGCTCTCGATGTCGAGCTTGTACTCCTCGGCAGTGGGATACTGGCGGATGTCGGCGTCCGGGAACAGCGCGGCCGCGGCCCTCGCATGGGTGGTCGAGACCTGCGCGCCGATCGCCTTGCCGGAGAGCGCCTCGCCGGTCGCCTCGGTGATTTCCGAATCCTTCGGCACGGCGATCGCCGGCGGCGTGTTGTAATATTTGTCGGTGAAGGCGATCTGTTCCTCGCGCTCCGGCGTGATCGACATCGAGGCGATGAGCGCGTCGAAATTGCCGTTCTGCAGCGCCGGGATCATGCCGTCCCAGTCCTGCGTCACGAAGGTGCACTCCACCTTCATCTGTTCGCAGAGCGCCTTGGCGATGTCGACGTCGAAGCCCTTGAGTTCGCCCGAGGCGTCGAGGAAATTGAAGGGCGGATAGGCGCCCTCCGTGCCGATCACGACCTTCGACCAGTCCTTGTCGGCATCCTGAGCGGCGGCGGCTCCGGCGAGAAGCGCCGAGAGCGCGGCCGCGAGAGCGAGGGAGTGGGCAAGACGCATGGAAAACCTCTTCGTCGTCAGAAACGTCTGTCTTCGTTGGCCCGAACCGGTGCGGTGACAATGCCGCGCGATTGAGCATGCTCGGTGGGAAGGCATGCTGGCTTTTTCGAAAGCCGAAAGCAACTCCCGCTTGATCGACGAGGGCCGCGCGAGCGTCGTCGGCGGCCCTTCGATCGCTCAATCGTCCGCCTCCCCGGCGAGGAATGCCTCGGCACGGGCGAGATCGGCGGGCGTGTTGACGTTGAAGAACGGATCCCCGTCGGGCGCGTCGGGGACGGGCTCGATCACCGCCTCGCGGTGGCCGATCGCGCCGAGAAAGGCGCGAATCGCCAGCGGCCGGCCGTCGTCGAGCCAGCGGCCGAGATCGGCGAGGACCGCCAGCGGCCAGAGACTGGCCGCCGGCTGAGGCCGGCCGGCGAAGCGCGCGATCACCGGCCGGTCGCCGGCGGCAGATTGCAGAGCCGGGACGAGATCGTGCGGCAGGAACGGCGTGTCGCCGGGCGCGACGAGGAGTTGCTGCGGCCCCTCTTCGGCGGACTGGCCCTGACCCATCTCGGCCAGCGTCCATAGCCCCGCCTCGATCCCCGCCAAGGGGCCGAGGAGCCCGGGTCGGCGGTCCGGCGCGAGCGCGAGGCCGAAACGCTCGTAGCCTTTTCCGAGAGGCGCTGCGAGGATGAGCGGCTCGACCTTTGCCGACACGCTGTCGATCACATGGGAGATCAGCGGCCGGCCGGCGAGGTCGATCAGCGGCTTGGGCGTGTCGCCGCCCATGCGGCTGCCTCGGCCGCCGGCGAGAATGAGACCCGCAGGGTTTCGCGATTCCGCCACGGGCGCCCTCGTCAAGCCTCGCGGACCCGAGGCGCCGTCATGGCGACGAGCAGCGAGCCGAGGCCGAAGGCCGCCATCAGCGCGAACAGTCCGACCGGCCCGCCGTAGCGGGTGGCGACCAGCGAGGCGGCGAAGGAGGCGAGCGCCCCGGTGCCGATCTGCAGCGCGCCCAGCATGCCCGCCGCCGCGCCCGCGGCGTGGGGGACGACGCTGACGCCTCCGGCCGTCGAGGTGGGCGTCGCCAGCCCGTTGCCGATGCCGACGAGGAACATCGGCGCGAACACCGTCGCCGGCGTCAGCCAGCCGACGACGATGAAAGCCAGGGAGAGAAGCGCCGCCGACATCGAGATCGTGCTGCCCGCCACCATCAGCGTCTTGATGCCGAGACGCTCGGACAGTTGGGCCGTCATGAAGTTGCCGAGGATGTAGCCGGCGGCGCAGAGCCCGAACCAGAGGCCGTATTCGGCCGGCGTCATCTGCAGGATGTTCACCGCGACGAAGGGAGCCCCACCGAGAAAGGCGAAGAACACCGCCGAGATCAGCGCCGAGACGAGCGCGTAGCTCCAGAACGAGCCGGCGGCGAACAGCGCGCCGTAGTTCTTGAACTGGTCGCGCATCGGCTTGCCGCGCTCGGCATTGGTCTCCGAGAGGTCGGCCACCAGGAGCCCGATCGTGACGAGACCGATCGCGCCGAGCAGCCAGAACACCCAGCGCCAGCCGAAGGCCGTGTCGATCGACCCGCCGATCAGCGGCCCGATCATCGGCGCGACGGCAAGGCCCATGGTGACGTAGCCGATCATCGCCGCGGCACGCTCGCGCTCGAACACGTCGCGCACGATCGCCCGCGACAGCGCGATGCCCGTGGCGCTCGCCGCCTGGACCACGCGGCCGGCCAGAAACAGCCAGACCTCCTCGGCGGCGAGGCACATCCCGGTGCCGGCGATGAACAGCACCATGCCGCCGATGATCACCGGGCGGCGGCCGTAGCGATCGGAGAGCGGCCCGGCGACGAGCTGGATGAGCGCGGTGGCGGCGAGATAGAGCGACAGGCCGAGCCCGACGATCGCCTCGTCCGCCAGAAGATCGCGGGCGATCGAGGCCATCGACGGAATGAAGATGTTGATGGCGAGCGGCGACAGGGCCGAAGCGACGATCAGCGTCACCAGCATCGGCCGACGCGTCGCCGATGTCGCGCCGGGTGAGTGCGTGTCGTGATGAGCTGCCATGTCGGGGATCGTCACGCCTGTCTGTAGGGGGCTGCGGCGACGGGGCGTCGCCGGTTCGATCGCAGCGGAAGATGGCCCTTCGCGACCGCCTGGCAAGGGTGGAAGCCGGCGGCGCCACCGGGGTTCGCTTCCGGCAAAGGCAGCGCGTTGCCGCTCTCTGCAGGCTCCCGGCCGTCATAGACCGAGGATCGCGGCGAGGCCGACACGATCGCGCGGGAATCCGACGGAAATCGTCGATTCGTTAAAATCCTTCCTCGCGCAAAAAGAGAAACTCAGTCGATGCTTCGCACAGTTCCTGCTTCGGCGCGGCTGGAGAAGGGCAGATGGGATTCGATTTTTCGGCGGTCACCGCCCTTCTCGGCGGATATTCCGCCCCTCGCAGGAATCCGCTCGATCCGGACGAGGGCCGGCACGGCCGCCGCCGGGACCATCGGACCCGCGGCGGCACCGCCGGTCCGCCGGATGCGGCCGGCGACGGTCCGACGAGTGGGGAAGGCTTCGCCGCCGTGCGGCTCGACGGTCCGCCGGTGACGGGCGGCGCCCCCGGCGCCGTATCCGGCATCGGCCGGGCGCTCGACGCGCTGATGTCCGCCGAAGAGACGCGGCGGCGCAAGACGAACGAGGCACAAGGCCCCGCCACGCCTCTGTCTGCGGCGCTCAAGGCGTCGCTGCCGGATCGCAAGGCGCTGCCTCCGCCGCCGGCACCGGAGGAGCGACCGCCGCTCTCGGCGCGACAGAGCGAGCGGAACTGGGACGAAATCCGGGATTTCATCGAGGCGCTGGGGCGCGCCGAGCGCGCGCCGGAGCCGGACTCCGGATTGGCAAGACCCGACTCGGTGCGGCCCTGGAGGCCGGAGAAGGCATCATAGGAAGGCGCGACACGGCAGGGACGACGCCGGGGCGAACTCGCAGAGGACGCGGGACCCTCCGGAAGGCAGGGAGGACGAACGGGTGAGCTTCGATCTATCGGCGATCTTGCGGTTTCTGGCACGCGCCATCATGAAACTCGTCGAGGAGCGGCTGGCGAAAACCGCCGTTCCCGCGCCCCCGTCCCCGCCCACCGTCCCGACGGTGGAGGCGAGGGTGGCGACGCCCACCGACCGGGTGCTGGCCGCGGTCGTCGATCTGAAGCTCGGCCCGCGCGCGCCGCACCCCGCTCAACACGACGTCGCCGAGGCCGCGGCGGCGCTCGCCCCGAGAAGTCTCACGGCGGAGGCCGCACCCCGCAACGCGCCGGCGCCACTTCACGCCTCACCGGATTCCGGGCGCGACCGCATTCGCGAGGCCGCGCTGGAAACCCAAGCGGACTGGCGCAGCCGGCGCATCCTCAGGACACTCGCCGAGCCGAGCGGGCCGACGGGGCCGGCGGGGACGACCGCAGGGCAATCGAACGTCGCGCCTGGCGCCGCACCGGCAGCCGATACGGCACTGTCGCAGGCCCAGGCGAACCTGCGCGTCGCGCTCAAGGCCTATCGGGCGCTCGAAATCGCCTGAGCCTTCCCTTCGGGCATGCGGGCGACGATGCCGGTGGTTCGAACGGCGAGGCCAGCGGCTCAGCTTCCGGCCCGGCCTTTCAGCGTCATCGTCACCGGGCCGACCAGCTTGTCGTAAGTGGCACGCTCGTCCTTCGGATAGCGGATCGCCACCGAATGGATGAGATTGCCGCGGAAGATGTAGCGCTCGTAGAAGATCTTGCCGTCGCGATAGCCCGAGACCACGGCCCAACTCCGCCCCGAGGCGTCGTATGTGACGTCGTCGGTCCGGCCGCGGGCACGGATGACGGATTTCGGCGTCTCGCCGCCGGCGTTCTCGCGCGCATAGATGAAGATCTGCGCCCCGTCGGGCGAAGCCCAGGCGAGGCCGTCGCCTTCGACGGGGGCCGGCAGCTTCTGAGGGAACGCCTCGGAGGGAAAGCTTGCTTTCGTGCCGAAACGCTCGTTCTCGTAGGTCACCTGGCCGGCCAGGGCCGGGCCGCACAGGACCGCTGCGGCAAGGCCGGCTGCCGCCAGTGAATACCGTGATTTCGCCATGTCTATCCTCCGGTCACGCTCATGTGTCGCGAGACGGCGGGTTTGCGCGTCTCCCGATCGATAATGAAGTCGTGTCCCTCCGGTTTCCTGCCGATCGCCTCGTCGATGGCGTTCGACAGGAGTTCGTTGCCCTCGGAGGCTCTGAGCGGCGTCCTGAGATCGGCGGCGTCCTCCTGGCCGAGGCACATGTAGAGGGTGCCGGTGCAGGTCAGGCGGACGCGATTGCAGCTTTCGCAGAAATTGTGGGTGAGCGGGGTGATGAAGCCGAGCCGGCCGCCGGTCTCCTCCACCTCGACGTAGCGCGCGGGGCCGCCGGTCTTGTAGGGGATGTCGGTCAGGGTGAAACGCTCCGACAGCCCGGCCCGGACCGCCGAGAGCGGCAGATACTGATCGGTCCGGTCGCCGTCGATCTCGCCGAGCGGCATCGTCTCGATCAGCGTCATGTCCATGCCCCTGCCATGGGCCCATTCGAGCATCGACGGGATCTCGTCGTCGTTGAAGCCCTTCAGGGCGACGGCGTTGAGCTTGACCCTGATGCCGGCCGCCTGCGCCGCGTCGATGCCGGCCATCACCTTGGCGAAATTACCCCAGCGGGTGATCTCCTTGAACTTGTCCGGGTTCAGCGTATCGAGCGAAACGTTGATCCGCTTCACCCCGCAATCGGCGAGCTCGGCGGCGAAACGTTCGAGCTGCGAGCCGTTGGTGGTGATCGTCAGTTCGTCGAGGGCGCCGGTGCCGAGATGGCGCGAGAGGGAGCGGATGAGATGCATGATGTTGCGCCGCACCAGCGGCTCGCCGCCGGTCAGGCGGAGCTTGCGCACTCCCTTCTCGACGAAGGTGGTCGCCAGCCGGTCGAGCTCTTCCAGCGTCAGGAGATCGCGTTTCGGCAGGAACGTCATGTTCTCCGCCATGCAATAGACGCAGCGGAAGTCGCAGCGATCGGTGACGGAGATCCTGAGATAGGTGATCGCGCGGCCGAACGGATCGATCATCTCGCCGGCCTGCCGCACCGGAACCGTTGCAGCTCCCGGGCGGTCTGCGATGTCGCGGGCAATCGCCATGCTCGAATTACGTCCTTCCGGCGGGTGGTCGCGTGGATCGGCACGAGCCTCGCCCCTCGGTCGGGACCGCGCGTCGGATGACGCCAGGCGCCATCGAAATCGAACCACATGCTTGCATTTCGTGCGCCGAATGTGGAATTGCGCGGGGCGAGGGTCAAGCCGCAGGGGCCGATCAAGCCATTGGAAAAGCGACCGTGACGGTTCGAGCCCGGGTCGCCCGACGGAGGTTGCGACGATGAACGCCAAGGTGGAAGCCCCGAGCGAACTGAAGGTCTCGAAGGACCGCCGGACGCTGACGGTCGTCTGGGCGGACGGCGCCAGGGACGCGTTTTCCGCCGAGATGCTGCGGGTCCTCTCTCCCTCGGCCGAGGTGCGCGGCCATTCGGAGGCCGAGCGCAAGACCGTGGCGGGCAAGATCGACGTGACGATCCGCGACCTCCAGCCGGTCGGCCATTACGCGGTGCGGATCGTCTTTGCCGACGGGCACGACACCGGCCTTTATTCGTGGAGCTACCTGTCGGAACTCGGCCGTGACAAGGATGCGCGCTGGCAGGGCTATCTCGACGAGTTGCGGGCCAAGGGGCTGCGGCGCGAAGCCTGAGCGAGACCGCTGCAGGTTCGACCGATCTCGCCCGAGGGGCAACGTGCCGGGACTTTGCCCGTCGGGGCCGGGATCGGGCGATGCGACTTCGGGCAGGGACCTCAGCCCGGCGCCTGCCCGCGCTTGAACGCCTCGCGATCGGTGAGGCGGCCGACGAACCTCTGGATCGCGGCGCTGTCCTTGATCCGCGGCGCGCCGAACATGGTGAACCACCAGAGCGTCGCGCCGATGGCGAGATCGGCGGCGGTGAAGGTCTCGCCGGTGACGTAGGTCGAGGCCGAAAGGCGTTCTTCGATCGTGTCGACGACGTCGTCGTAGCTGCCCCAGCCGAGCGCCATCTTCGGCAGCGGCGGGGCATCCTTGCGCATCATCGCGTCGATGCCGGCCGGTTCCAGGCAGGAGGGCGCGAAGAACAGCCAGCGGTAATAGGTCGCCCTTTCGCTGGTGCCGACGGCGGGGGCGAGGCCGGCCTCGGGAAAGCAGTCGGCGAGATGGGCGAGGATCGCAGCCGTCTCGGTCATCACCGTGCCGTCCGGCAGAATCAGCGTCGGCAGCTTGCCCATCGGATTGAGGGCGAGAAACTCCGGCGTGCGGTTCTCGCCCTTTTCGAAGTCGATCGGCACGAGCTCGTAGTCGGCCCCGACCTCGTTCAGCATCCAGCGCACCACCGCGGCGCGGCTCTGGGGGTTGAAGTAGAGTTTGAAACGACCCTGCATGCTTCGGTTCTCCAGAACAAAACATGAATATTCGCCAATATGCGTCCGCAATCATGACGCCATTGTGGCGCGGTGTCGGAAATGACGTCGCGTCGCCAGATCACAGGAGCCGCGGCTGGACCGGCTCCGCTGCAGCCTCCGCGCCGTCCTCCCGCTCTCCCTCCGCGACGATGGTCAACGCACCGTCGGGGAGCGGTCGCTGGAGCACCCCGGCCTCCGCCCACGGCGCCGACAGCCAGAGATCGATCTCTCGTGGCTCGCTCAGGATCACCGGCATCGCCTTGGGGTGGATGCGGCCGACCTCGCGGTTGGGGTCCGAGGTCAGGAAGCCGAAAAGATCCGCCGTCACCTCCCCCTCCCTGACCTTCCGGACGCTGGTCCATTCGGTCCAGATGCCGGCGAAGACGGCGAGGGGGCGGGCTTCCGACAGCGCGAACCAGACCGGCACCTTCTTTCCCGCCCGATCCTCGTATTCGGAAAAGCTGGTGAAGGGGACGACGCAGCGATGCTCCGGCGACAGCCAGCGCCGCCAATGCGGGCTCTTGACGTTGCGGATGTTGGTGACGCCGGGATCGGCCTT
Organism: Jiella avicenniae; assembly: GCF_021390325.1. Classification (GTDB taxonomy): domain Bacteria; phylum Pseudomonadota; class Alphaproteobacteria; order Rhizobiales; family Rhizobiaceae; genus Jiella; species Jiella avicenniae. The sequence goes on from NZ_JAJUWU010000011.1 coordinate 28,046, forward strand.
GCGGTTCTTCAGGACGAAGGCCGGGGAGGGCATGCCCCAGCGCATCATCGTCAGCTCCCGCTCGCCCGCGACGCTGCGCACCACCGGGGCGGCGTGGTCGGGAAAGATTCCCGGCAGCGGCGGCAGGTTGCCGGTGCGGTCAAGCGTCGCCCGGGTGAATTCGCGGATCGCCTGCTGGCCCTTGGTGACGGAATAAAGGTTGCACATCGTCTGCCTCCCGGCTCTTGCGGATACAGTCGCGCCCCGAGGCGCTCGGGCAAGACCGCCGACGACGGAGCGTCGACCGGCGTGACGGCCGGCGATATCACGCTCCGCCGTAGTTTGGTCTTGGCAGGTTTTCGGGTCTGTGCGACAGCTTCGGCGGGTGGGAGGATAGCGTGGCTGAAACCAATATCATCGAGACCTTCGATTACGTCGTCGCGGGGGCGGGGTCGGCCGGCTGCGTGCTCGCCAACCGGCTCTCGGCGGATCCCGGCAACCGGGTCCTGCTCTTGGAGGGTGGGGGGAAGGACGACTGGATCTGGTTCCACATCCCGGTCGGCTATCTCTTCGCCATCGGCAATCCGCGCGCCGACTGGATGTTCCGCACCGCCGAGGAGGCCGGGCTGAACGGCCGCTCGCTCGCCTATCCCCGCGGCAAGACGCTCGGCGGCTCCTCGGCGATCAACGCGATGATCTACATGCGCGGCCAGGCCGCCGACTACGACCACTGGCGCAAGCTCGGCCTGAAGGGCTGGGGCTGGGACGACGTCCTGCCGGTGTTCAAGCGGGTCGAGGATCACGCCGAGGGCGGCAGCGAATTTCACGGCACCGGCGGCGAGTGGCGGGTCGAGCATCCGCGGGTGAAGTGGGACATACTCGATCGTATCCGCGATGCGGCGGAGGCCGCGGGCGTTCCGAAGATCCCCGACTTCAACACCGGCGACAACACCGGCTCCTCCTACTTTCAGGTCAACCAGAAGGGCGGCCGGCGATGGAGCGCGGCGCGCGGCTTCCTGAAGCCGGTGCTGACGCGGCCGAACCTGAAGGTCGAGACCGGGGTTTCGGTGGACCGCGTCGAGGTGACGGAGGGCCGGGTCACCGCCGTCGTCTACCGCAAGGACGGGGCGACCCACCGCGCCGGCGTTCGCGGCGAGGCGGTGCTTTCGGCCGGCGCCGTCGGCTCGCCGCTGATCCTCGAGCGCTCCGGCATCGGCCATGGCGAGCGGCTCGCCGCCCATGGCATCGACGTCGTGAAGCATCTGCCGGGGGTCGGCGAGAACCTGCAGGACCACCTGCAGATCCGGCCGATCTACAAGGTGAACGGCATCAAGACGCTGAACACCGAATACTGGAATCTCGTCTCCCGGGCGATGATGGGGGTCAACTACGCGCTGTTCCGCAAGGGCCCGCTGACCATGGCGCCGAGCCAGGTCGGCGCCTTCGTGAAATCCTCGCCGCAATACGAGACCGCCAATCTGGAATTTCATTTCCAGCCGCTGTCGCTGGACGACTGGGGGCACGGGCTGCACCGTTTCGGCGCCTTCACCGCCAGCGTCTGCAACCTTCGCCCGACCAGCCGGGGCTCGATCCATCTCACCGGATCATTGCCCGAGGACAAGCCGGACATCCGGCCGAACTATCTGTCGACGGAAGCCGACCGGCAGGTGGCGGTCGATTCGCTCAAATGGGCGCGACGGATCGTCTTCCAGAAGCCGATGGAGCCGTACCGCCCGGAAGAATACAAGCCCGGCGCCCATGTCGCCTCGGAGGACGAGATGCTGGTTGCCGCCGGCGATCTCGGCACCACGATCTTCCACCCGGTCGGCACCGCGAAGATGGGAACGGACGACGACGCGGCGGCGGTCCTCGACGACAGGCTGCGGGTGCGCGGGATCGACGGGCTGCGGGTGATCGACGCCTCGGTGATGCCGGCGATCACCTCCGGCAACACCAATTCGCCGACCATCATGATCGCCGACAAGGGCGCCGAGATGATGCTGGGGGACGCAAGGGGACGGTGAGGGGGAGGGACCCGGGGCGGTTTGCGACGGGTTCTATGAACGTCTGAATTTCAGTCGTGTTCGCCCCACCGCGGCGTCATTCTCGGGCTTGTCGCTACAGCATTCACATCACCAGAGCGACTCCATCGGTAAGCCGGTGCCAAGCGATGCCACGGTTGAAGGAGGTGGCGAAATGTCTCGGCTTCGTCATTCTCGGGCCCCGTCCCGAGAATCCAGGGGCACCCGCGGCAACATCGGCCGCTTCCGCCTTCTGCAGCTAAAGCCGCGTTCCGCAACTGAAGCCGATCGCGCCCGACGATCTCTGGATTCTCGGGACGGGGCCCGAGAATGACGAATCGTTGAGGCTGGCGCCTCCGCCGCGGTCGGCTGCAGGCGCGTCAATCGACGGCGACGTCCCGGTCGGCGCCGGCCATCATGCCGGAGAGGGCGAGGACGACGGCGAGCAGTCCCGCCATGCCGAGATAGACGGTGGCGAGCCCGACGTGCTCGGCGACGAAGCCGATGATCGAGGGCGCCATCAGGCCGCCGGAATAGCCGATGGCGGTGGCGATCGTGATGCCCGTTCCGTCGGGCAGGCCCTTGACGTTGCCGGCGGCGGAGAAGGCGATCGGAACGATGTTGGCAAGGCCGATGCCGGCGAGCGCGAAGCCGGCCAGCGCCACGAGGACGTGACCGGCGAGGGCGGCGAGGGCGAGGCCGCAGGCGGCGACGAAGGCGAAGAGCCGCACCGTCCTCACGGCGCCGAGACGGTTGCGGATGTCGTCGCCGAGAAAGCGGAAGATCGCCATCGCGGCGGAAAAGGCGGCCAGCGCGAAGCCGGAGGTCGCCGTGTCGGCGCCGAGTTCGGTCTTCAGATACAGCGCGCTCCAGTCGATCGTGCCGCCCTCGGGCAGCATGGCGACGAGGGCGAAGAGGCCGATGGCGACGGCGCTGAGAAGCCCGGCCGTGCCGTAGGATGACGCCGCAGCCCCCGTCGCCGCAACGGTCTTCCCGGCCATCGCCGGCGTCTGCACCGCGGCGCGGTCGTCGCGGGCCATTCTCCAGACGAGGGCGAAGCAGACCAGGATGACCGCTGCGACGGCGGCGGCATGGGCGCCGGGACCGAAGGCGGCGATGATCGGCCCGCCGGCGCCGGCGCCGACGAAGCCGCCGACCGACCAGAAACCGTGGCTCGACGACATGATCGCCCGGTCCATGTGGCGTTCGAGGGTGACGGCATTGGCGTTCATCGCCGCGTCCATGCCGGCGAACATCATGCCGAACAGGAAGATCGCCGCGAAGGCGAAGCCGAGCGTGGGCGCGAGGATCAGCGCCGGAAAGGCGAAGGCCGCGCAGAAATGCGTCAGCAGCATCGGCGGGCGCGAGCCGAGGCGGGCGATGGCCCTCGCGATCAGCGGCATCGTCAGGATCCCGCCGAGACCGAAGGCGACGATGAGGAAGCCGATGGTCTTTTCGCCGATGCCGAGCCGCGCCGCCAGCACCGGCACCTCGGGCGCCCAGCTCCCGATGCCGAAGCCGTTGACGAAGAAGGCCAGCGCCACGGCGCGGCGGGCCGGCGGAAAGCGGCCGAGGCCGGGCGGCGATGCTAGGGGCATGAGACGATCCGAATTCGATGATGCGTGAAAGGTCGGGACGAGCGTCAGCGCCCGGGCGCGCCGGCGAGGACGACGTCGGCGCCGGTCTCGCGAAGCGCCTCGACGACCGGGGCCGGCGCTCCCGCCTCCGTGACGATCCGCCCGACGGCTTCAACGCCGGTGACGAAGAAGGGTGCCACGGTGGCGAGCTTTTCGGCGGTGGCGAGAACCATGGTTCGGACGCTGGCGCCCACGAGACGCCGCTTGATCGCCGCGTCCTCGGGATCGAAGGCGGTGACGCCCGCCGCCGCATCGAGACCGCAGGCGCCGAGGACGAGGAGGTCCGGCCGCAGCCTCTCAACCTCGCCGAGCGCGTCCGCCCCGAGGCAGGCGCCGGTCTCGGCGTCGTAGCGCCCGCCGATCAGCGTCACCGGGTGCCGGGGGCGGGGCGGAACGGCGAGCGCGATGGCCGGGGAATGGGTGACGACGCGCAGCCGCCGGTCCTGCGGCAATTTCGCGGCGAGGGCGAGATTGGCCGAGCCGGCGTCGATGAAGATCGTCGATCCGTCGGCGAGAAAGGCCGCGGCGGCAGCCGCGAGGGCGTGCTTCTGCGGCGCGCCGATCCGTGCCCGTTCGTGCAGCGGCGGCGGAAGCGGTGCGGAGGACCGGGCGAGGGCGCCGCCATAGACCCGCTCGCAGAGGCCGGCCGAGGCCATGTCCCGGAGGTCCCGGCGGATCGTGTCTTCGGAGACGTCGAAGGCGGCGGCGAGTTCGCCGGCCAGCACCTTGCCGTCGCGGGCGAGGCGGCCGGCGATCGCCGCCTGTCTCTCGCGGGTGAGCATGTCCGTCTCCAGAGATCCGATGCCGATATGCACGTTCATGCATGATTCGGAATTAACACGCAATCGGGTCGATCTCGGTTCGGTGGAATTGCATGTGCAGCTAGCGATTGTCTCCGGGCCCGGCCGGAACGCGCGCGGAACCGGCGGGCTTTCCGGGAGAGTGCGAGACGCGACCTGGCCGCGCCGGGTGGCGCCATGGCCGCGCATCGTCGCAATCGATCCGACCAGGAGACCGACCATGCCCCGCGATCCGAGAAACTGTTACCCGCGCCCCGAGCAGCTCGCCCAGCAACAGGCGATGCCCGGTGATACCGACGAGATGACGCCGAAACCCGACCACGGCGAAGAGAGCTACGAGGGCCATGGCCGGCTGAGGGACCGCGTCGCCATCGTCACCGGCGGCGATTCCGGCATCGGCCGGGCCGTCGCGATCGCCTATGCGCGCGAGGGCGCCGACGTGATCATCTCGTACTGGAACGAGCACGACGACGCGAAAGAGACCGCCGACTGGGTCGAGAAGGCCGGCCGCAAGGCGGTCCTCGTACCCGGCGACGTCAAGGAGGAGGCCTATTGCAACGGCCTCATCGACCGGGCCTTCGACGAGTTCGGCCGGCTCGACATCCTGGTCAACAACGCCGCGCACCAGGCGACGTTCGAAAAGCCGGAAGACATCTCCGCGACCGAGTGGGACGTGACTTTCCGCACCAACATCCACGGCATGTTCTACCTGTCGAAGCGGGCGGTGGCGCGGATGGAACCCGGCGGCACGATCATCAACACCGCCTCGATCAACTCGACCGATCCCTCGCCGGGTCTCCTCGCTTATGCGACGACCAAGGGGGCGATCCAGAACTTCACGGCAGGGCTGTGCAGAATGGTCGCCGATCGGGGCATCCGGGTGAACGCCGTCGCGCCCGGCCCGGTCTGGACGCCGCTGATCCCCTCGACCATGCCGGAGGAAAAGGTGAAGAGCTTCGGCTCCAACACGCCGCTCGGCCGCGCCGGCCAGCCGGCGGAACTCGCCGGCTCCTACGTCTTCCTCGCCTCGGAGGACGCCACCTACATCACCGGCGCGGTGATCGAGGTGACGGGTGGCAGGCCGATGCTCTGAGGGGAAGGCAGCCGGCGACAGCGTGCCGGGCCGCGGGTCATGCCACCCGGCGATCGGCCCCGGGCGTCTCCGGCGGCATCCGGGAGCCGCTTTCGCGCGCGGCCAGCCGGTAGAGCGCTTCGATGCGGGCGGCGAAGTGCGCATCCGTCTCGACGAGGAGCCGGTGCGCTCCGGCGAGGCCGCGTTCGCGCAGTTCGCTTTGCCGCCGGTCGATCAGCGCGATGAGAAGGGAGAGGGTTTCCTCGTCGCCGAAGGCCTTCGGGTCGGCCCGGATCTCGGCCCGCATCACCGCGAAGTCGTGATCGCGGCCGAGATCGTCGGCGACGGCCTTGGCGGCGGCGATAGGGGCCTCGAACGCCTCGGGCCAGGCGGGAGCAAGAAGCCGCAGATGCATCCAGTGATATTTGACCCGCTTGCGCAGCTCGTGGAAGTCCTCCGCCTTGCGGGTCTTTCGGGCGCGTTTCATCGCGTCGTGGGCGCGGGCATAGGTGCGGCCGGCGCCTTTCGCGAGCAGGCGGCCGGCCTTCTTCGCATCGTGTCGCCCGCCGTCGATCTGAAAGGCCTGCACCTTCGATCGCGCCTGTTCGAGGGCCTGGATCGCACGACGACCGGCCTCCGCGAGGTCGCCTTCTTGTCCGGCGGCGTCGTCGCGCTCGGCCTCCAGTTTGCGGCGGACCGTCGCCAGGGAACGGACGCGCAGCTTGTCGTCGAAGGTCGCGACGAGATCGTCGAAGGCCTCGATCAGCGCTGCCTTGTCGCGCACGCCCGAGAGGCCCCTGGCACCGTCCCGGAACGCGGCGTTCAGCTCGCCGTAGAGGTCCTCGCCGGCCGGCCGGAGCAGGCGGACGAGCCCGCGCAGCTTCTTGAAGCGCTTGCGGGCCTCGTGAACCGCTTCGTGCGGGTCGCCCTCCTCCTGCCGCAGATCCTTCAGCGCCCGATCGATCTGGGCGACGGCCGCCTTGCGAAACTCCGCGTCGAGGGCGCGGGCGGGGCGAATCTCGTAGGCCACTTGCGGTTCACTTCCAGGTTCAAAGGGTCTCGGCCGGTCCGCCGTGGTCGCGAAGCGCCAGCGTCTGGTTGAGATAGCGCGCGTCGCCGGTGATCTCGGCTCCGAGGAACTCCGGCCGCTCGAAGCTCTCGTCCTCGTCCGCCAGCTCGATCTCGGCGACGACGAGCCCGGCGAGGGCACCTTCATAGACGTCGATCTCGATGGTGTGACGCCCGTTCGGGACCAGATGGCGGGTCTTCTCGACGATGCGGCCGAGGGCGCTCTGGCGCAGGATCTCGGCATCGTCGAGCGGGATGTCGTATTCGAACTCCCCGCGGCTGAGGCCGCGCCCCATCTTGATCGTCAGCTTCGCCGAGGCGCCGTCGGTGATGCGCACCCGGCAGGACCGATCGTCGCCGGCGAACAGATAGAACTGCTCAAGGCGCCTGGCGGAATGGGCATGCGGCCGCCAGCCATCGCCTTCGAGGAGAAATTTCCGCTCGATTTCCCGCGCCATCGATACCCTCTTCCTTGCCGCCATGGCTGGCAAACTTGCCGGGGCCGGCGGTCGTTCCGGACCGCTTTCCGGCGAGGCTGGCTTTCGCCGGCGCCCGAGACTTTCGCCGGAACGGGGCGAGGTTGCCGGAGTTGGCCTTGGAGACGCAAGGTCAACGACACGAAGGAGCGACGAAAAATGGACATTTCGAAAGAGGATCGCGGCCTCTTGCTCGATCTCCTGCGAACCCGGGGCCCCTCCGGCGACGAACGGGACGTGACGGCACGGTTCAAGCCCGAGCTGGAAGCGGTGATGGACGAGGTCCGGGTCGATCCGGCCGGCAATCTCGTCTCGGTCCTGCGGGCGCCGGAGCCTTCGGCCGAACCCGTGATGGCGGTTGCGCACATGGACGAGATCGCGATGATCGTGAAGCGCATCAATCCGGACGGCACGCTGAGGATCACCAATCTCGGCGGCGACCGACCGATTTCCTTCGGCCAGTGCGCCGTCGACATCCTCGCCGACGGGGAATGCCTCGTCGGCGTGCTGTCGCTCGGTTCGCTCCATCGCACCGACCATTCCAAGGACATGGCCGACATCCGCCGCGACGGCACCCAGTGGGACAACTGCTTCGTCGTCACTGGCATGTCGCCGGAGGAACTGGCGGCGGCGGGCGTTCATCCGGGAACCCGGGTCGTCCTTTCGGTCGTCGAGCGCGAGCTGATCGAGGTCGGCGAGCTCTTCGGCGGCCACTTCATGGACGACCGCGCCCCGATGCTGGCCGGGCTGATGGCGATGCGCCGGGTGAAAGAGCGCCGCGCCGACATGACGCGCGACGTCTACTACGTCTGCTCGACCAAGGAGGAAGTCACCAATGCGGGCGCCAAATATGCCGCGCGCACGCTGCCCGGCGACCAGATGATCGCGCTGGAGGTCGGACCCGTGGCGGCGGAATACGATACCGTTCTCGACGAACGGCCGATCCTGTCCTTCGGCGACCAGAAGGGCCTCTACAGCCCCGGCCTGATCGACGACATCCGCGATGCCGCGAGGCTGGAGGACGTCGGGCTGCAGCTGGCGCTTTTGAAGTACTTCGCCTCGGATGCGAGCGCGGCGGTTTCCGACGGTTTGAAGCCGCAGACGGCGGTGATGTGCATCCCGACCCAGAACACCCACGGCTTCGAGCTCGTCCACAAGGACGGCTTCGACACCTTCGCCCGGGTGCTGGCGCGCACGCTGGTCGAAGGCCACCGCAACGCCTGAGATCGTCCGCCGTCCGGTGCGCGCTGCGAGCGCCGATCACAGCCAGCGGCGGCTCTTGCGCATGAAATCGCGATAGGCATCGCCGAACTTGCCGGTCAGATAGCGCTCCTCGCGCCTGATCACGCCGTAATGGATCGTCAGGACGGCGGGAAGGAGAAGGGCTGCGGTGAGGGCGCAGTCGAAAAGCAGCGCGACGCCGGCATAGACGAGGGCCATGCCGAGATACATCGGGTTGCGGGTGAGGCGGTAGACGCCGTCGACGACCAGCGCCGTCGAGGGCTTCCACGGCTCGGGACTGGTGCCGGCGCGGCGAAAGCGCAGGAGCGCGAGGGCGATCGGCACGATCCCCGCCGCCAGGGCCGGCAGGCCGAGGAGGAGCCGAAGCCGGAGCGGCAGGCCGAAATCGAGCCCGGCGCCGGAAAAATGCGCGACCATGCCGACGAGCAGCGGCACGCCGTAGATCAGCGGCGGCGGGGCGACGACGCCCGGATGGTCGACCCCGGCAGGGCGGCTCACGGCTTCCAGCCGAGGAAGTTGGCGAGCAGCCTCAGCCCCAGCGTCTGGCTTTTTTCGGGATGGAACTGGGTGCCGGCGAAATTGTCCCGCGCCACCATCGCCGTCACCGGACCGCCGTAGTCGGCGGTCGCGACGACGGTGTCGGGATCGCTGGCGGCGAGATGGTAGGAGTGGACGAAATAGGCGTGCAGCCCGTCGGGTCCTGTCGGGATGCCGGCGAGAAGCGGATGGTCCCGCCTTGCGGTGATGGTGTTCCAGCCGATCTGCGGGATCTTCAGCGCCGGATCGGCGGGCTCGATCCGGACGACGTCGCCGGGGATCCAGCCGAAGCCCTCGGTGACGGTCTTTTCGAGGCCGCGCGAGGCCATCAGCTGCATGCCGACGCAGATGCCGAGAAACGGCCTTGCCCGGGTCTCGACGGCTTCCCGCAAGGCCTCGACCATGCCGGGAACCGCGGCGAGCCCGGCCCGACAGTCGGCATAGGCGCCGACGCCCGGCAGGATCACCCCGTCGGCCGCGCGCACCACCTCCGGGTCGTCGGTGAGGGCGACGGCGACGTTGCGGCCGGCCTCGCGGGCGGCGCGCTCGACCGCCTTGGTGGCCGAGCGGAGGTTGCCGGAGCCGTAGTCGATGATGGCGAAGGTCGGCATCGTCAGAGCCTGCCCACCGGGCGGCGGCGCCCGCCGGACAGCTTGGCGACTTCGACGCCCGGCTTGTCCCAGCGCTCGGCCCAGCCCTCGACCTTGATGCTCCGCTCCAGCTCGGTCTTCAGCCGGGCGCTCGGATCGGTCGTCGTCGGAGCTTCCCGATCCGTGGACGCGGTCTCGACGGTTTCGGTGGGCGAAGGGGCGTCGTCTGCGAGGCTCCGTTCGGTCGGACGAGCCTCGCCGCGGGAGGTCGGAACGGTGGCGGCCGGAACGGCTGGCTCTTCCGCCGTCATCGCCCCTTCCGCCGGCCCGCCCGGTTCGCTCGATGCGGCCGGTTCCGCCGGCGCAGCCGGGGTGACGGGCGCAGAGGGGGTCGCCGGCGAAACGGGCGGCTCGATCGCGGCGGTCTCGGCCGCGCAGTAATAGATCAGCTCGGCCTCGTCGGTGTTCTGCGCCTCGAAGGCGGCGACGTCGTTCCAGCCGTTGCGCCGCAACCTCGCGGCCCGAAGGCTCGGCCCTTCGAGGCCGATCAGGACGCCGAGCAGGACCGAGATCAGCGCCGCGCTCAATTCGAAGCCCTGAACCGTACCGAGCAGGTTCAGCGCGACGAGGATGGCGATCGTCACCAGCCCCGAGACCCACAGGCCGTAGCGGAACATCCACAGGAAGGTGAAGACGAAGGCGAGGAACGAGAAGCGATCGCGCAGGAAGATCGCCGCGTCGCTCGGACCCACGGCCTCCGGCGGTTCGAAGACGACGTAGCGGCTCATGAGCGCAGCCCCTGCCGGATCCTCATGCCAAGAGCCCCTTGGTCGAGGGCACGAGGTCGGCCTGCCGCGGATCGATCTCGATCGCCTGGCCGAGCACCCGCGCCACGGCCTTGAAGCAGGTCTCGGCGACGTGGTGGGCGTTGTCGCCGTAGAGGTTTTCGACATGCAGCGTCAGGCCGGCATTCTGGGCCAGCGCCTGGAAGAATTCGCGCACCAGCTCGGTGTCGAAGCTGCCGATCTTTGCCCGGGAGAACTCGGCCCTGAACACCAGGAAGGGCCGGCCCGAGACGTCGATCGCGGCACGCGTCAGACATTCGTCCATGGCCAGATCGAGCGAGGCATAGCGGCGGATGCCGCGGCGCTCGCCGAGCGCCTGGCGGATCGCCTGGCCGATCGCGATGCCGGTATCCTCGACGGTGTGGTGATCGTCGATGTGGAGGTCGCCCTCGGTGGCGACGTCCATGTCGATCAGCGAGTGACGCGACAGCTGCTCCAGCATGTGATCGAAGAAGCCGACGCCGGTCGCGATGGTCGAACGGCCGGTGCCGTCGAGATCGACCCGAACCCTGACCTTGGTTTCCTTGGTCGCGCGTTCGACCACGCCGTCGCGCCGCCCGGCGGTGTGAGCCATGTTCCTGCCCCTGAACACGGATGGTTCATTTTTCTTGGCTTCTACGCTGGAATGCAGCGGGTGGAAAGCCGTCTGTCGCAAAACCGACGCAAAAACCGGTCTCTCGCCGACACTCTTGCTTGGCAACGAAGAGACGGGCGCCCACATGGGGGCGAACGGGGAAGCGACCGCGCCGTGGCACCGCGCCATTTCGAGGCGGCCGCCCCTGCAAGAGGATCTGCCATGAATTTCGAACAGCACGACCCGGCCAAGATCTACGGCACGACCATCGTCACCGTCCGCAAGGGCGGCAAGGTGGTGATCGCCGGCGACGGCCAGGTCTCCCTCGGAAACACCATGATCAAGGGGAACGCCAGGAAGGTTCGCCGGATCGGCAAGGGCGGCCAGGTGATCGCCGGGTTCGCCGGCGCGACGGCCGATGCCTTCACCCTGCTGGAGCGGCTCGAAGCCAAACTCGAACAGTATCCCGACCAGTTGATGCGCGCCTGCGTGGAGCTTGCCAAGGACTGGCGTACCGACCGGTATCTCAGGCGGCTCGAAGCGATGATGATCGTCGCCGACCGCTCCGTCACGCTGACGCTGACTGGCACCGGCGACGTGCTCGAGCCGGAACAGGGCCTGATGGCCATCGGCTCGGGCGGCAACTATGCGCTCGCGGCGGCGAGAGCACTCGCCGACATGGACATGGACGCCGAGGCGATCGCCCGCAAGGCGATGAAGATCGCCGCCGAAATCTGCATCTACACCAACGACAACGTCGTCGTCGAAGCGATCGACGACGCCGCCTGAGGCCAGGACGTCCGGCGCCGTCGAAGACACGCGGCGGAAAGGCGGCATTGCGCTCCTCGTCGGACGGCTGGAGCACCCGGCACGGCCTGCCCGCCACCGCGTCGGGGATCGCCGGGGCTTTCGACCGCGGCAGGGTCGCCGCGTCATATTCCGCTTCCTGGGGGCAGGCACGCGATGGAATGTGCCACGGCGGGCCCGTCTTCGCGATCTCCTGTCGCGCGGGCCGGACTAGCCTCGGCGCATCGATTCGCGTTTGGCTGCGAAAGGCGCGCCATGTCCCTCAGCTTCGATCCTGCCACGATCGTCTGTCCCGTCGGCCATCACATCGGCGGCCGCCTGATCGCGGCAGAGCCGGCAATCGCCGTCCACCGGCCCTCGGACGGCGCCGTTCACGCCGGCTGCCCCAAGGCCGATGCCGCGGTCGTCGACGAGGTCGTGGCGGCTGAGACCGCGGATGAAGTCCGTTCTGATCGACCTTTGACATCCGCAACGAGGGAGCAACCATGACCTCATACAAGATCGCGCTCATCCCCGGCGACGGCATCGGCCCGGCCGTCGTCGAGGCCGCCTGGCAGGTCGCCGGAGCGGTCGCGGCGAAAGAGGGATTCGGCCTCGAAGGCACCAGCTTCCCGTGGTCCTGCCAGACCTATCTCGACACCGGCGCGATGATGCCGGAAGACGGGATCGAGACGCTGCGCGGCCACGACGCCATCCTGCTCGGCGCCGTCGGATGGCCGGCGACCGTGCCGGATTCGGTTTCGCTGCACGGCCTGCTGCTGCCGATCCGCAAGGCCTTCGTGCAATATGCCAACGTCCGGCCGCACCGGCTCCTGCCGGGGGTCGAAGGTCCGCTGAAGGCCGAAGGCTTCGACATCCTGTGCATTCGCGAGAACACCGAGGGCGAATATTCCGGCGCCGGCGGTCGCATCCACCAGGGAACCGCCGACGAGGTCGCAGTCGAGACGGCGATCTTCACCCGGGCCGGCGTCGAGCGCATCCTGCGCTTTGCCTTCGACAAGGCGCGCGAGCGCTCGGGGCGCCTCGCCTCGGTGACGAAGTCGAACGCCCAGAAGCACACGATGGTCTTCTGGGACGAGACGACCCGGAAGATCTCCGCCGACTATCCCGACGTCGAGGTGAAGTCCTACCACATCGACGCGATGGCGGCCCGCATGGTCATGGCGCCGGAAACGCTCGACGTGGTCGTCGCCTCCAACCTGTTCGGCGACATCCTCACCGATCTCGGCGCCGCGATCCAGGGCGGCCTCGGCTTCGCCGCATCGGCCAATATCGACCCGACCCGGTCGGGCCCGTCGATGTTCGAGCCGGTGCACGGCTCGGCGCCGGACATCATGGGGAAGGGGATCGCCAACCCGCTCGCGACGATCTGGTCGACGGCGATGATGCTGGAGCATCTCGGCGAAGGCGGCGGCGCCGGGCGGATCATGCGGGCGATGGAGCGGACGACGGCGCAGGGCGTCGGCGTCCGGCCGGGCGGGCACGGGACCGAGGACATCACCGCCGCCGTTCTGAAGGCGATCGAAGAGGAGTAGGGCGATGGACGCCATCGAAACCATGCCGCTGTTGCGGCAGCGGGCCGTCATCGGCGGCGAATGGACCGGCGCCGACGGCGGCGAGACGATCGCGGTAACGAATCCGGCGACCGGCGAAGTGCTCGGCACGGTGCCGGCGATGGGCGCTGGCGAAACGCAGCGCGCGATCGCCGCCGCCGAGGCGGCCTTTCGAAGCTGGCGCAAGCGCACCCATGCCGAGCGCGCCGCCCTGCTGATGGCCTGGCACGACCTGATGCTGGAGCATCGGGCCGAACTGGCGATGATCCTGACGCTCGAGCAGGGCAAGCCGCTGACCGAAGCCGACGGCGAGATCGGCTACGGCGCTTCCTTCGTCAAGTGGTTCGCCGAGGAAGCGCGGCGGATCGACGGCGGGCTCATCCCGTCACCCACTCCCGACCGCCGGATCGCCGTCCTGAAGGAGCCGGTGGGCGTCTGCGGCATCGTCACCCCGTGGAACTTTCCGAATGCGATGATCACCCGCAAGGTCGCTCCGGCGCTCGCCGCCGGCTGCACCGTGGTCGTCAAGCCCTCCGAGCTGACGCCGTTTTCGGCCCTCGCCATGGCCGTCCTGGCGGAGCAGGCGGGCATTCCGGCCGGCGTGATCAACGTCGTCACCGGCCTGCCGACGGGGATCGGCGGCGAACTGACCGGCAATCCCGCCGTGCGCAAGCTGAGCTTCACCGGCTCGACGAAGGTCGGCTCGCTGCTGATGGCGCAATGCGCCCCGACGGTGAAGCGCCTCAGCCTCGAACTCGGCGGCAACGCCCCCTTCATCGTCTTCGACGATGCCGATCTCGACGCCGCGGTCGAGGGCGCGCTGATCTCCAAGTTCCGCAATGGCGGCCAGACCTGCGTCTGCGCCAATCGCATCCTCGTCCAGTCCGGCATCCACGACGCCTTCGTCGAAAAACTGTCGGCACGGGTCGCGGCGATGAAGGTCGGGCCGGGAACGCAGGAGGGCGTCGCCATCGGGCCGATGATCAACGCGGCGGCGCTCGAGAAGATCGTCCGCCATGTCGACGACGCGCTCGCCAAGGGGGCCCGGCTGGCGAACGAGCGGGCCGCATTGCCGGAGGGGCCGCAATATGTCGCGCCGATCGTCCTCACCGGCGCGACCACCGACATGCAGCTCGCCGGGGAGGAGACCTTCGGGCCGGTGGCGCCGATCTTCCGCTTCGAGACCGAGGAGGAGGCCCTCGCCATCGCCAACGGCACGCCCTTCGGTCTCGCGGCCTATTTCTACACGCGCGATCTCGCCCGCGGCTTCAGGGTCGGCGAGGCGCTGGAATTCGGCATGGTCGGGCTGAACACCGGGCTGATCTCCACCGAGGTCGCGCCGTTCGGCGGCGTCAAGCAGTCCGGTCTCGGCCGGGAAGGCTCGCAGCTCGGCATCGAGGAATATCTGGAGACGAAAGCCTTCCACATCGGCGGGCTCGGCTGAACCGGCTTCGCCGACGGCAGACGCAAGGAGGCCGGTGCCGCAGAGGCGGTGCCGGCCTCCGTGAGGCCCTGGAACGAACCGTCGCCGACGACGTGCCGGCGCCGGTCGGCAACAGCCTCTACTGGAACTTGTCGAGCATCCGGTAATAGAGGCCGACCACGGGCAGGAACCACGGCTTGCCGAAATGGCCGGGAACGGCGTTCCAGTCCATGCCTTCCATCGGGTTGCGGTTTTGCTTGCCGGCCATCACCTCGCCCATGATCTCGCCGATATGGGTGGCAAGCTGCGCGCCGTGGCCGGAATAGCCCATGGCGTAATGGACGCCGTCCGCCTCGCCGGCCCGGGGGAACCGGTCCTTGGTCATGCCGACGAGCCCGCCCCAGCAATAGTCGATGTCGATACCGGCGAGATGCGGGAAGATCCCGGCGAGGCTTTCCGCCAGGATGCGGCCGGACTTTTCGTCGGACCTTGCATCGGACACAGCCGAAAACCGGGCGCGGCCGCCGAAGATCAGCCGGTTGTCGGGCGAGAGGCGGAAATAGTTGCCGATGTTGAGCGAGGTGACGCAGGTCCGGTTGCCGGGCATGGTCGCCGCGACCTCGTCGTCGCTGAGCGGCCGGGTGGCGAGGACGAAGCTGCCGACCGGGATCACCCGGCGCCTGAAGTGGCCGAACGGTCCTTCGGTATAGGCGTTGGTGGCCAGGAAGACGCGGTTCGCGGTGAGGCTTCCCCGCGGCGTCGTCAGCCGCCAGCCGGCGCCCTCCTTCGCGCGCGCCGTCACCGGCGCATTCTCCATGATCGCCGCGCCGTGCCGCGTGGCGGCCTCGGCCATGCCGTCGACGAAGCGGCCCATGTGCATCATGGCGCTCTTCTTCGACAGCATCGCGCCGTGAAAGGCCCGTGAGCCGATCTCGCCGCGCAGGTCCTCTTTCGACAGAAGCGCGGTGTCGGCGTCGACCTCCCGGTGGACCGCCTCGAAATTCCTGGCGATCGCCTCGAAATGTCCGGGCTTGGAGGCAAGCTTTAGCTTGCCGGCGCGCCGGAAACTGCAGTCGATCGCCTCTTCGGCGACGATCCGCTCGATCGTGTCCACGGCATCGTCGAAGGCGCGGTAGAGAGCCTTCGCCCGCGCCTCGCCGAGATGCTCCTTGGCGGCGAGATAGCCGTGGGCGAGCCCGTTGTTGAGGTGGCCGCCATTGCGCCCGGAGCCGCCGAAGCCGACCTGCCGGGCTTCCAGGAGAGCGACACGCGCACCGGCTTTCGCCAGCGTGCGCGCCGCCGACAGACCGGTGAAGCCGCCCCCGACGACGGCGACGTCGAACGTGCCCTCGACCGGTCCCTCGGCTGCGCCCGAAAAGCGCGGCGCGGTGTCGTGCCAATAGGATTTGAACTGCATGGCCTAGAGGCTCACCACCGCCGGAAGGCCCGAAACGTCGGGGATCTCCACGTAGCCGTAATAGGGATTGGCCGGCTCGTGGCCGCGATTGACCCAAACCTTGTTGGCGATGCCGAGATCGTGGGCCGACATCAGGTCGTAGCGGAAGGACGAGGAGCAGTGGAGAATGTCCTCGGGGCCGCAGCCGAGCTCATCCAGCATGTATTCGAAGGCCTGGAAGCGCGGCTTGTAGGCATTCGCCTGCTGGGCGGTGAAGACATGGGCGAAGGGCGCGCCGAGCTTTTCGACGTTCGACATGATCTGGGCGTCCATGGCGTTGGACAGGATGACGAGCGGGATCTCCTTCGCCACCTTCGCCAGCCCCTCCGGAACGTCGGGATGCGGACCCCATGTCGGCACCGCCTCGTAGAACTGCCGGGCCTCGGCCTCGACGAAGGCGACGCCGTTGCGCTTGCAGGTCCGTTCGACGGCGTTGACGACGACCTGGTCGTAGGGCTTCCAGTCGCCCATGATCTCGTCGAGCCGGTAGGCGGCGAAGTTCCGGATGAACCGTTCCAGGAGGTCGGGAGACAGGCGCGAACCGTAGATCTCCCGCGTCTTCTCGGCCATCTGGAAATGGGTCAGCGTCCCATAGCAGTCGAAGGTGATGAATTTCGGGCGGAACACGGGCGTCTTGCCTCTCATGGTGGGATCGGGTCGGCCGGCCGCCTCGAACGCTCGGCGGGGCGGCTTCGATCCTAACGCCCCCGAATGGCACGATTTCTAGTCTTCAGCGGACCGGACGAAGCAGATTGTTGCGAATGCGCGGGGAACGACGGCAAGGCCTGCCGAGCGTTTCGCGCCAGTCTTGGTGCAATCCGTTGCGCGCCCGGCGCGGGTCGCAACGGCTTTGTGGCAGACGCCACGCCTTCAGCGAGACGGTCCCGATGAATCCCCAGTCCATGTTGTCCAGCCTCGTCGCCTTCCGCTCCGTCGTCGGCACCCACAACGGCGCGTTGATCGACTACGTCCGGGACTTCCTGGCGATGCACGGCGTCGCCTCCGTGGTGATCGGCGGGCCGGAGGGCGATCGCTTCAATCTCTTCGCCACGATCGGCCCGGCCGGGGTTCCGGGCTACATCCTGTCGGGCCACGTCGACGTCGTGCCCGCCAACGAACCGGCCTGGACCGGCAACCCGTTCCGGCTGCGCGAGGTGGAGGGGCGGCTGGTCGGACGCGGCGCCGTCGACATGAAGGGCTTCGTCGCGGCGGTCCTCTCGGTCGTGCCGGACCTCGTGGCAATGGACCTCGCCCGCCCGATCCACATCGCGCTGTCCTATGACGAAGAGGCGGGCTGCCGCGGCGTTCCCCATCTCATCGAGAAGCTGCCGACCCTCTGCGCGCCACCGCTCGGCTGCATCGTCGGCGAGCCGTCGGGGCTGGTGCCGGTTCTGCGGCACAAGGGCAAGGCGGCGCTGAGGATCCTGGCCGAGGGCAGGTCCGGCCACTCGTCGCGGCCCGATCTCGGAACCAACGCGATCCACGTGATCCTGCCGGCCCTCACCGCCATGGCGGAAGCGGCGGAAGCCCAGCGCCTCTCGGGGCCGCGCGATCCGCACTTCGCGCCGCCCTACTCCACGATCCAGATCGGCAGGATCACCGGCGGTGAGGCGCTGAACGTCATTCCGGAGCGCGCCGGCGCCGAGATCGAGGCGCGGGCGATCGCCGGCGTCGATCCCCTGGCGCTGCTGGAGCCGGCGCTGAAGATCGTCGCGGCGAACGACTGTCTATCCGCCGAGATCATCGCCAGCTATCCGGGGCTGGCGCTGGGTGAGGATCATCCGCTGGCGGCGCTGGCGGGCGAACTGTCCGGCCATCCGCCGCTCGCCGCCGTCAGCTACGGGACCGAGGCGGGGCTGTTCCAGGCGGCGGGCATTCCCTCCGTCGTCTGCGGGCCGGGCGACATCGCCCGCGCCCACAAGCCGGAGGAGTACATCACCGTCGCGGAACTGCAGGCCGCCAGCAAGATGGTCCTGCGCCTCGGCCGCAGGCTGTCGGGCGCGACCGCGCAAGGGGCCGCGGCGCAGTGAGACGGAGTTCGGCGGACCCGTTCGGGGTTGCCGGACTTCATCTCAGCCCGGCCCACCCGACCGGCGCGCCGGCGCGGCGCCGCAATTTGCTGCGGCCATCGCCGCCGCCCGCGGCCGGATATTCCGTCGCCCGGCCGGCCGCCGAAAGCATCTTCCTTCCGGACGCTGCTACGACTGGACGAATGACGACCATCCAGAACGCTTGCCCGATGCCCGGACTCCAGATCTTTCCGTTCACGGCCGATCATCTCGAAGCCGCCGTCGCGCTCTCGCGCAGGGAAGGCTGGCCGCATCGCCCGCAGGACTGGGCGCTGATCGCCGAACTCTCGCACGGGATCGTCGCGACCGAGGGCGGGCGCGTCGTCGGCACGGCCTTCTGCACGCCCTTCGGCGACGGCGTCGCGATGCTCGACATGATCATCGTCGACGAGACCATGCGTGGCCGCGGGCTCGGCAGGCGCCTCGTCGAGACGGTCATGCAGGCCGCCGGCGAGCGATCGTTGCGGCTCACCGCGACCAAGGCCGGCCTGCCGCTCTATGCCAAGCTCGGCTTCGTCGAGGCCGGACGGATCCTCCAGCACCAGGGCGAGGTCGCCGCCGTGCCCCCGCCGGACGGGGTCGAGGACGCCGGGCCAGCCGATCGCGAGGCGATCGTGGCGCTCGACCGGCAAGCCTTCGGCGCCGACCGCGGCGCGCTTTTCGGGCACCTTCTGGCCGAAGGCGAGGCGGTCGTCGTCCGCAACGATGGTCGCGTCGCCGGCTTTGCCGTCCGTCGACCTTTCGGCCGTGGCGAGGTCGTCGGCCCGGTCGTCGCGCAGGACGAGGAGACGGCAAGGCGCCTGATCGCCGCCCATTTCGCCCGCCGCCAAGGCGCATTTCTGCGGGTCGACACGCCCGCCGAACACGGCCTCGGGCTCTGGCTCGCAGCGCAGGGCCTCGCCCCGGCCGGCGGCGGCGTGGCGATGACCCGCGGCGCGCCCCGTTCGACCGAACGATCCACCGCGCGGACCTACGCGCTCACCTCCCAGGCCCTCGGCTGACCACATCTCGGAGAAACCCGATGCTCTCCAACTCCCTCGTCGAACTCGACAGGCAGCACCTGATCCATCCGCTCGCCTCGCCGCGCGGGCACGAGCGCAGCGGGGTGCGCGTCCTCGCCTCCGCCAAGGGCGCGACGCTGACCGACGGCGAAGGCCACCGGCTGCTCGACGGTTTCGCCGGCCTGTGGTGCGTCAACGCCGGCTACGGACACGAAAGCGTCGTCGAGGCGGCGGCCGAGCAGATGCGCCGGCTGCCCTATGCCACCGGCTATTTCGACATGGGCTCGGAACCGGCGATCCGGCTCGCGGCCGAACTTGCCGAGCGGGCGCCGGGCGATCTCGACCACGTCTATTTCACGCTCGGCGGGTCGGATGCGGTGGACAGCACGATCCGCTTCATCCGCTACTACAACCACGCCCGCGGCACCCCGCAGAAGGACCAGTTCATCTCGCTCGCGCAAGGGTTCCACGGCTCCTCGACGGCCGGCGCCGGGCTGACCGCCCTGCCGGGATTCCACTTCGGCTTCGGCGTGCCCTTCGACTGGCAGCACAAGATCTCGTCCCACTACGTCTATCGCAATCCCGTCGGCCAGGATCCGGCGGCGATCATCGCCGCCTCGGTGGCCGAGCTGAGGGCCAAGGTCGAGGAGCTCGGCGCCGAGCGCGTCGCGGCCTTCTATGCCGAGCCGATCCAGGGGTCGGGCGGTGTGCTGGTGCCGCCAGCGGGATGGATGAAGGCGATGGCCGAGGCCTGCCGGGAGATGGACATCCTGTTCGTCGCCGACGAGGTGATCACCGCCTTCGGGCGGACCGGACCGCTTTTCGCCTCAGAGGACGAGGGCATCGTTCCGGACTTCATCACCGTCGCGAAGGGGCTGACCTCCGGCTACGCGCCGCTCGGCGCCGTGCTGATGGCCGATCACGTCTACCAGGCCATCGCCGACGGCGCCGGCGAAGCGCTGATCGGCCATGGCTACACCTATTCCGGCCACCCGGTCAGCGCCGCGGTCGGCCTGGCGGTGCTGCGGCTGTACGAAGACGGCGGCCTCTTGGAAAACGGCCGCAAGGCCGGCGCGCGGCTGATGGCCGGGCTGCACGGTCTGTCCGACCATCCGCTGGTCGGCGACGTCCGGGGTCGCGGCATGCTGGCGGCGATCGAACTCGTCACCGACAAGGCGGCGAAGACGCCGCTGCCGGCCGCCGCCGAGGCCTCCCGGCGGATCTTCGACCGGGCCTATCGCGCCGGCCTGATCGTCCGCGCCTTCGCCAACGGCGCGATCGGGTTCGCGCCGCCTCTGTGCTGCACGCCCGAGGAGATCGACGAGATGGTCGCGCGCACCCTCCGCGTCCTCGACGAGACGCTCGACGATCCGGACGTGCGCTCGGCGATGACGGGCGCCTGAGCGCCGTGGCGCTGCTCTACCTCTCCGGCGCCGAGCGCGCCGCCGTCTGGCGGCCGATCTTCGAGCGCGAGTTGCCGGACGTGCCGTTCCTCGACGGCGAGGCGGCGGTCGCAGATCCCCGGGACGTCCGCTTCATCGCCGCCTGGACGCTGCCGGCGGGCATCGTCGAGCGCTACCCCGGGCTCGAGATGATCCTGTCGGTCGGCGCCGGCGTCGATCAGCTCGATTTCGCCGCCCTGCCGGAACAGGTGGCGGTGGCGCGGATGATCACCCCGTCGATCGGCGAGATGATGCGCGACTACACGCTGCTCGGCGTCCTGGCGATGCATCGCCAGCTGCCGCGCTACCTGGACCAGCAGCGGCAGAAAGTCTGGAAGGCCGGCCCGGTGGAACTGGCCCGCCGCCGGCGGGTCGGCGTCCTCGGGCTCGGACAGCTCGGCCGCGCGACGATCGATGCGCTGCTGCCGCTGGGGTTCCAACTGGCCGGCTGGTCCCGCACACCGCGGACGATCGCCGGGGTGGAGACGTTTGCGGGAACGGCCGGGCTGCGGCCGTTCCTTTCGCGCACCGACATCCTGGTCTGCCTGCTGCCGCTGACGCCCGAGACCGAGAACATCCTCGACGCCGATCTCTTCGACGCGCTGCCCGAAGGCGCATGCCTGGTTCACGCCGGTCGCGGCCGGCATCTGGACCATGACGCGCTGCTCGCGGCCCTGGATCGCGGCCGGCTTGCCGACGCCTTCCTCGACGTGACGGACCCCGAGCCGCTGCCGGCCGAGCACCGCCTCTGGACCCATCCGCAGGTGATCCTGACGCCGCATGTGGCCACCGTGACCGACTTCGAGGAAGGGGCGGTCTGCGCCGTCGAGTGCATCCGCGCGCATCTGGCCGGTCGCCCCGTGCCGGGCCGCGTCGACAGAGCTAAGGGTTACTGATTAGGCACTGCGGAAAATATCGCCACGGGCGCGATTTCAAAACAAAATGCCGCGGCGACGGGGCGTTTCGGGTTTTCTTGGATCGCAGTCCTGCGACAGTCTGGTGGAGGACGGCGACCGCAGGCGGCAGAAAGCCCGACAGGGCCGTGGACTGCACGTCGAAGACCCCGGGGTCCGCAACATCCCTCGGGACAAATCAAGGTCTGCCATCACGGAACAATATGCCGTTCGACTTTCGCGGCGCCGAGGTCGTACGTGCAGAGGAGCGCATCGCGTGGACAAAGCACTGACCCATTTCAAGGTGTTGACGTTCGACGTCGTCGGGACCCTGATCGACTTCGAGGCGGGACTGACCGGCGGTCTGGAGGCCATCGCGGCGGACCATGGCCTCACCGTCGACGGCGAAGCGGCGCTGGCGATCTACGGGCAATGCCGCCGCGACGCGGAGGCCGGCAAGTTCCCCGACGACGTCGCCCGCTGCTACGGCGTCATCGCCGCGAGGACCGGTCTGCCGCGAGGGCCGGAGCAGGGTGCGCGGATGGTCGAGGCGGTCGCGGCCTCTCCGGCCTTTGCCGACAGCGTCGAGGCGCTGTCGCGGCTGTCCCGAAGGTTCAAGCTCGTCGCCATGACCAATGCCCAGCGCTGGGCCTTCGAACGCTATGCGGAGGTGCTCGGACGGCCGTTCTACAAGGGCTTCACCACCGACGACACGGGCACCGAGAAGCCCGATCCGGCCTTCTTCGACTTCGTCCTCGCCGATCTGGCGAAAGACGGTTTCGGCAAGGCCGACATCCTGCATGTCGCCCAGAGCCAATATCACGACATCGGCATCTCGCGGCAGCTCGGCCTGACCAATTGCTGGATCGAGCGGCGGCACGGGCGCCCCGGCAGCGGCGGCACGATCGCCCCGGAGAGCTTCACCCGGCCGGACTTCCATTTCACGTCGCTCGCCGCACTGGCGGATGCCGTCGAAGCGCAGTGAGATCTTCTCCAATCCCGCACCAAGACGGGCTCGCCACCTGCTGACACGAAAAGGGGTCGACGCATGAGCCATGACACTGTGACGAACTGGACCGGTCGCGACGATGCGATGGTCGAGCATGCCATCCGCCGCGGAGCCACCCGCCGCGACCTCCTGCGCCTGTTGATGGCGAGCGGCATCGGCCTTGCCGCCGGCGGCACGATCATCGGCCGCGCCACACGGGCCTTTGCCGAGACGCCGAAATCCGGCGGCTCGATCACGGCCGCCGGCTGGTCGGCCTCCACGGCCGATACGCTCGATCCCGCCAAGGGCTCGCTGTCGACCGACTACGTCCGCGCCTGCGCCTTCTACAACCGCCTGACGTTCCTCGAAGAGGGCGGCGACGTGCGCATGGAGCTCGCCGACAAGCTCGAGACGCAGGACGCCAAGACCTGGACGCTGACGCTGCGCCCCGACGTGACCTTCCACGACGGCAAGACGCTCACCACCGACGACGTCATCTATTCCCTGCAGCGCCACAAGGACCCGGCCGTCGGCTCCAAGGTCAACGCCATGGCCAAGCAGATGGAGAGCTTCAAGAAGGTCGACGACAAGGTGATGGAGATCGTGCTGAGCGCTCCCAACGCCGATCTGCCGATCATCCTGGCGCTGCACCACTTCATGATCATCGCCGACGGCACGACCGATTTTTCGACCGCCAACGGAACCGGCGCCTTCAAGTGCGAGGTCTTCGAGCCCGGCGTGCGCTCCGTCGGCGTGAAGAACGAGAACTACTGGAAGGACCAGCTTCCCTATCTCGACAGTTTCGAATTCATCGCGATTTCCGACGAGCCGGCCCGCATCAACGCGCTGCTTTCAGGTGATATCGCGCTGGCGGCGGCGATCAATCCGCGGTCGATGCGACGTCTGGACGGCGTGGACGGCGTCAGCCTCTCGCAGACGACGTCCGGCAACTATACCGATCTCAACGTCCGACTCGACATGGATCCGGGCGACAAAGCCGGCTTCGTCGAGGGTATGAAGTATCTGATCAACCGCGAGGTGATCAAACGCTCGATTTTGCGCGATCTGGCGGTGGTGGCCAACGACCAGCCGATTTCGCCCAACGACAAATATTACAACAAAGAGCTCCCGGCGAAGGAATACGACCCGGACAAGGCGAAAAGTCTGTTCGAAAAGGCTGGCGTGCTCGGCCAGACCATCCCGATCATCACCTCGGATGCGCCGAACTCGGCTGTCGACATGGCCACCGTCGTGCAGCAGGCCGGCCAGGAGATCGGCATGCCGTTCGACGTTCAGCGCGTTCCTTCCGATGGCTACTGGTCGAATTACTGGCTGAAAGCGCCCATCCATTTCGGCAACATCAATCCGCGGCCGACGCCCGATATCCTGTTCTCGCTGCTCTACGCCTCGGACGCGCCGTGGAACGAGAGCCACTACAAGTCCGAGAAGTTCGACAAGATGCTGGTCGAGGCGCGCGGCTCGCTCGACGAAGCCAAGCGCAAGGCGATCTACGACGAGATGCAGGTGATGGTCTCCGAGGAGGCCGGCACGATCATTCCGGTGTGGATCTCCAACGTCGACGCCCTTTCCTCCAAATTGAAGGGTATGCGCGCGAACCCGCTCGGCGGCATGATGGGCTATGCCTTCGCCGAGTACGTCTGGCTCGACGACTGATCCTCCGACCTTTCGGCCGGGCGCTCTTCGCCCGGCCGTTCATTCATTCGCGGATCACGGGGAGCCGTCGCCATCATGAATGCCCTCATCGCGCGACTTGTCGCCAAGCGCCTGGGGATCATGCTGATCTCTCTCCTGGTCGTCGCCTTCGCGGTGTTCTTCGCCACCGAGCTTCTTCCCGGCGACGTCGCCCAGATCCTGCTCGGCCAGGCCGCGACGCCGGAGGCCGTAGCCGGCCTCCGCAAGTCGATGCATCTCGACCAGCCGGCCTTCCTGCGGTTCTTGTACTGGCTCGGCGGGCTCCTGACCGGCGATCTCGGGCGCTCCTATGCCAACAATCGCGAGGTCGCGGATCTCATCGCGGGACGGCTGGCGAATTCGCTCGAACTCGCCTTCGTCACGACGCTGTTCTCGGTGCCCATCGCCCTCACCCTCGGCATCACCGCGGCGATGTTCCGGGGGTCGACCTACGACCGGCTGGTCCTGGTCTTCACCGTTTCGGTGATCTCGATCCCCGAATTCATGGTGGCGACGCTCGCCGTCATGATCTTTGCGGTCTACCTGAAATGGTTGCCGGCCCTGTCGGTCGCCAGTGATGTCGAAGGACTCGGCGAGCTCCTGCGGATCTACGCGATGCCGGTCATCACACTGTCCTTCGTCGTCTCGGCGCAGATGATCCGGATGACGCGTGCGGCGGTGATCGACACCCTCGACACCGCCTATGTCGAGATGGCTCTGCTCAAGGGCGCATCGCGCCGGCGGATCGTGCTGAGACATGCGCTGCCGAACGCGCTCGGCCCGATCGTCAACGCCATGGCCCTGTCGCTCTCCTACCTGCTGGGCGGCGTCATCATCGTCGAGACGATCTTCAACTATCCGGGCGTGGCGAAACTGATGGTGGACGCGGTCTCCACCCGCGATCTTCCGCTCATCCAGTCCTGTGCGATGATCTTCTGCGTCAGCTATCTCCTTCTGATCCTGATCGCCGACCTCGTCGCGATCATGGCCAACCCGCGGCTGCGGAACCAATGACGATGACGACGACAGCTTCCGCCCGCAAAGGTCGCTTCGGCTGGCACATGAACGCCGTCGGCATCATCGGCGCCGCGATCATCCTGTTCTGGATGGTGGTGGCGATCGCTGCGCCCTGGATCAGCCCCTATCCGGTCGGCCAAATCGTCGATTTCGACTATTACGGGCCGATGTCGGCGCAGTTCTGGCTCGGCACCGACTATCTCGGCCGCGACATGCTGTCCCGCGTCTTGATGGGCGCGCGCTACACCGTCGGCATCTCACTTGCCGCCGTCGCCATCGCCTGTTTCGTCGGGGTGACGCTCGGGATGATCGCGGCGGTCGTCGGAGGGTGGTTCGACGCGATCCTGTCACGCTTCCTCGACGCGCTGAACTCGCTTCCCTCCCTGATGTTCGGCCTCGTCGTGGTCGCCGCGGTCGGCAGCTCGATGACAGTGCTCGTCCTGACGATCGCCGTGCTCTACGCGCCCGGCAGTTACCGTTTCGCCCGGGCGCTCGCCGTCAACGTCAATGCCATGGACTTCGTCACGGTGGCGCGGGCGCGCGGCGAAGGCACCATCTACACGATCCGCGAGGAGATCTTCCCGAACATCATCGGCCCGGTTCTGGCCGATTTCGGCCTGCGCTTCGTCTTCATCGTGCTGCTGCTCTCCGGTCTGTCCTTTCTCGGACTCGGCGTTCAGCCGCCGAACGCGGATTGGGGCGCGCTGGTGCGCGAGAACATCGGCGGGCTGTCATTCGGGGCTCCGGCGGTGATCATGCCCTCGATCGCCATCGCCAGCCTGACGATCTCGGTCAACATGCTGATCGACAACCTTCCCCGGCGGATCCGCGACAGGAGCGAATGATGGGCAACGTCGTCGAAATCCGCGATCTGCACGTCAGCGCCAGGACCGATTCCGGCCGCACGGTCGAGATCATCAAGGGCGTCGACCTGAACGTCGGCGCGGGCGAGATGGTCGCCCTCATCGGCGAAAGCGGCTCGGGCAAGACGACGATCGCCCTGACGCTACTCGGCCACACGCGCACGGGCTGTTCGATCCGAAAGGGTTCGGTCCGTGTCGCCGGCCGGGACGTCGTGGCGATGTCGGGGGCCGAGCGGCGGCGGCTGCGCGGCCGGCAGGTCGCCTATGTGCCGCAATCGGCAGCGGCGGCCTTCAATCCCTCGCAGACCATCATGGACCAGGTCGTCGAGGTCGCGAAGATCCACCAGCTGATGCCGATGGAAGAAGCCCGGCAGAAGGCGATCGGGCTGTTCCGCGCCCTGGCGCTGCCCGATCCCGAGACGATCGGCCTGCGCTATCCGCATCAGGTGTCGGGCGGGCAGCTGCAGCGTCTTGCCGCCGCCATGGCGCTGATCGCCGATCCCGAGGTGATGGTGTTCGACGAACCCACCACGGCGCTCGACGTCACCACCCAGATCGAGGTGCTGCGGGCCTTCAAGTCGGTGATGCGCGAACGCGGCATGGCGGGCGTCTACGTCTCGCACGATCTCGCCGTCGTTGCCCAGATCGCCGACCGCATCGTCGTCCTGAAGGGCGGCGAGGTGCAGGAGGAGGGCGCCACCGAGCAGATCGTCACGGCGCCGAAGCACGGCTACACCAGGGCGCTGATCGACGCCTTCCATCCGAGGCCGCACGAGGCCGCAGCGACGGAGCGGCCCGGTCCGGAGACGCCCGTCCTGGAAGTGACGAACCTCACCGCCGGCTACGGCGCGATCGGCCGGGACGGCCGGCCGGAATATCTCGCGCTGAAGGACGTGAGCTTCCGCCTCGAGCGGGGCAGGAGCCTCGGGGTGATCGGCGAATCCGGCAGCGGCAAGTCGACCCTGGCGCGGGCGATCGCGGGCCTGCTGCCGCCGGCGATCGGCCAGATCAGGATGGACGGGGTGGAACTCGGGCGACGCACGAAAGACCGCTCGAAGGAGGATCTGCGCAAGCTGCAGATCGTCTTCCAGCTGGCCGACACGGCGCTCAATCCCAACCGCTCGGTGGGGGCGATCCTGTCACGACCGCTGACCTTCTATCACGGCACGCGGGGCCGCGAATGCGAGGCGGAGGTCGACCGGCTCCTCGACATGGTCCGGCTGCCCAAGGCCTTGAAGCACCGGCTGCCGCCGGAACTGTCCGGCGGGCAGAAGCAGCGGGTCAACTTCGCCCGGGCCCTCGCCGCCAGGCCGGAGCTGATCCTGTGCGACGAGATCACCTCGGCGCTCGACACCGTGGTGGCCGCTGCGATCCTCGATCTCCTCGACGAACTGCAGCGCGAACTCGGCCTCACCTACGTGTTCGTCAGCCACGACCTGTCGACGGTGGAGGCGGTCTGCGACCGGGTGCTGGTGATGTATCAGGGCGAGAAGGTCGAGGAGATGCCGACCTCGCGCATGAAGTCGGGCGCCGAGCATCCCTATTCGAAGCTCCTGATCGCCTCGGTTCCGCAGCTCGACACGGGGTGGCTGGACGGGCTGGACCGGGAGCGCGCGTCCCCCGGCGCCGAGGCCGGGCGCTGACCGGGACGGCCCTTGCGACCGTCGTCAGGCCGAAAGCTTCTCGCCGAACAGGTTGTTCAGCGGCAGGTGGTTCTTGATGAAGGGCGACTTGATGACCACGAAGCTGAAATACTTGTCGATGCCGACGTCCTGATCGATCAGGTTCTCGATGATCGTCTGGTAGTGGACGATCCCGGCGGTGATGAACTTCAGGAGATAATCGTAGCCGCCCGAGACCAGATGGCATTCGACGCAGGCGTCGATCTTCCTGACGGCGGCCTGGAACCGGTCGAAATCCACATGGCGGTGGTTCTTCAGCGTCACTTCGGTGAAGACCGTCAGGATCTCGCCGAGTTTGGCGATGTCGATCTGGGCGGAATAGCCGGTGATGTAGCCCGCCGCCTGCAGCCGCTTCATCCGCGTCAGGCAGGGGCTCGGAGACAGGTTCACCAGTTCGGCGAGTTCGACGTTGGTGATGCGCCCGTTCTTCTGGAGCTCGCACAGGATCTTCACGTCGATCATGTCGAGCTTCATCCGCGTACCGGTGGTGAGCATGTCGTCTCCGCTGCGAGGCTTACGGCAGATTATTCCGCCAGCTTGATCCGACTCCGTCCCACTGGCAAGCCGCCATCGGAGGAGACACCCGAAAATGAACTGCCGCTCCCTGCGCCGAACGCGGCAGATCATGCCGAACCGCCGCGCCGATCGACCGACCCCTCACGCGCCGCCGGGGCTAGATTGCGGCCAGCGTCAGGAGTGAGACATGCCCGCCCCCTTGGTCACCATCGCGTCCTCCGGGACTTTGCCCGCGGCAGCCGACGTCGTCGTCGTCGGTGGCGGCATCGTCGGGGTCTGTGCGGCGTATTTCCTGGCGCGGGGCGGCCTGAAAGTGGCGCTTCTCGAAAAGGGCCGGATCGGCGCCGAGCAGTCGAGCCGGAACTGGGGCTGGTGCCGGCAGCAGAACCGCGATGGCCGCGAACTGCCGATGGCGACGCAGAGCCTCGCGCTGTGGGAGGAGATCCAGTCCGAACTCGGCCGGGATCTCGGCTTCCGGCGCTGCGGCCTGCTCTATCTCTCCGACGACGAGGCGGAGATCGCCGGCTGGGCGAAATGGCGCGATTTCGCGGCGGGCGAGGGCGTCGTGACCCACATGCTGGGCGCCGCCGAGGCGGGCGAACGCGGCGCGGCCACCGGCAAGCCCTGGAAGGGCGGCGTCTTCTCGCCGAGCGACGGCATCGCCGATCCCTCCCGGGCGGCACCGACGATCGCCGGGGGCGTGATCGCCCATGGCGGCACGGTCCATCAGTTCTGCGCGGCGCGCGGGCTCGAGACGGAAGCCGGCAGGGTCTCCGCGGTCGTAACCGAAAACGGCACGATCCGAACCCCCCGGGTCGTGCTCGCCGGCGGCGCCTGGGCGTCGTCCTTCTGCCGGCAGCTCGGCATCGTCTTTCCGCAGTCCTCGGTGCGCTCGTCGATCCTGTCGCTCATGCCCGGCGCCAGGACCATTCCCGACGCGCTGCATACGGCAGAGGTGTCGGTGACCCGGCGTGGCGACGGCGGCTGCACGCTGGCCGTTTCCGGCCTGGCGAGCGTCGACCCGACGTTTCAGCAGCTTCGCTTCGCCCGCAGCTTCCTGCCGATGTTCGCCAAGCGCTGGCGGGTGCTCGCGCCGGGCGATCTCTCGGCGCTCAAGGCGGGGCACGAGACGCTGCGGCGCTGGGCGCTCGACCGGCCGACGCCGATGGAGAGGATGCGCGCGCTCGATCCGCGGCCTTCCCGAAAAGCGATCGAGCTGATCCTCGAACGGGCACGCCGGCTGATTCCCGAGCTGACGTCGATCCCGGTTCAGGCGGCCTGGGCGGGCTATATCGACTCGACGCCGGACGGCGTGCCGGTCATCGATCCGGCGGCGGGACCGGAGGGCTTTCTGCTCGCGGCCGGCTTTTCCGGCCACGGCTTCGGGATCGGCCCGGGGGCCGGGCGGCTCATCGCCGACCTCGTCGCCGGCGATCGGCCGACGCTGCAGCATCGGCACTATGCGCTGTCGCGCTTCGGCCGCGGCGCGTGGGGAGAGGTCTCCGACTTCTGATGGACGGGTTCGACGAGCGGCCACGCCGGCGTGCTTTCCCGGCGGCATCAGGCGGCGGCGAAGCGGGCGATGGAGAAGGGCTCGATCGGCGTTTCGGTGCGGCCGGTGGCGATCAGCTCGGCCATCACGTCGCCGACGCCGGGGCCGAGCTGGAAGCCGTGGCCGCAAAAGCCGAAGGCGTGGAAGAGGCCGGGCGTGGTCCGGCTCGGTCCCATCACCGGCAGCATGTCGCCGGTATAGCCCTCGCAGCCGGACCACGTCCGGATGACCTGGACCTTGGCGATCGCCGGGCAGAGGCGCGCGAGTTGCGGCAACTGGGCGAGCGTGTTGGCGGGATCGACCGTGGCGTGGCCGGGATCGAGCGCGACGGCTTCGCGGTTGCCGCCGCCGAAGACGATGTTGCCCCGTTCCACCTGGCGGAAATAGACGCCTTCCGCCTTCACCCGCGACCAGATGCCGACGACCGGCAGGATGCGGTGGGGCAAAGGCTCGGTCACTCCCATCTGCGGCCCGCAGGCTTCCAGTGGCACCGGCTCGCCGACGGCTTCGGCGAGCCGGGCGCCCCAGGCACCGGCCGCGTTGAGGACGGCGTCGGTCGCGACGGTTCCGCGCGCCGTCTCGACCGCTAGGCCCCCGTCGTCCTTGCGGATCGCCATCACCTCGCTCTCCTCGACGACCTCGGCACCGAGGCGAGCGGCGGCCCTCGCAAAGGCCGGCGCCACCAGCCGCGGATTGGCCGAGCCGTCCTCGGGCGAGAGCGAGGCGCCGATCGCCGCCGGTCCCGCCCAGGGAAAACGGCTGCGCAGTTCGTTCGGGCCGAGGAGTTCCAGCGACAGGCCGAAGGGCTCCGCGTCGCGGGCGAAGGCCTCCATGTCGGCCATGGCCTCCGCATCGAAGGCAAGGCGCACGTGGCCCGTCGCGCGGAACTCGACGTCCTCGCCGAGCAGCCCGGCGGCTTCGCCCCAGAGCGCGCGCGAGCGATGCGCCAGCGGCATCTGCGGCAGATATCGGCCCTGGCGGCGGATATTGCCGAAACTGGCATTGGTCGCGGCGTGGCCGACGCGGCCGCGTTCGAGCAGCGTGACCGCAACGCCCCGCCGGGCGAGGAAAAACGCCGCCGCCGCGCCCATCAACCCACCGCCGACGATGACGACCCGCATGTGGTTCCTTTCGCTTGGCGTCGAGGCGAAGAGTTTCGGCCTGGGCGGGCCGGCTGTCCAATCGCACTTGCGGTCATGGTCATAAGAGCGCCCTATGGGCAGGAAGGGAAGGGCTAGGATGCGGGCACGCCAGCTCGAGGTCTTTTGCGCGGTCATGCGCGCCGGCACGGTGACGGGGGCGGCGAAGGCCCTCAACATATCGCAGCCGGCGCTGAGCCAGGTGCTGCTGCATACCGAGGACGAACTGGGCTTTCGCCTGTTCGAGCGGGTGAAGGGCCGGCTCGTGCCGACGCTCGCGGCAGAGGAGCTGCATCCCGAGGCGGAGCAGGTCTTCGCCGGTCTGGAGGCGCTGCGTCGCCGAACCTTCGACATGAGCAGGGGGCGTGTCGGCCTGGTCCGCCTCGCGGCCTCTCCGCCACCGGCGATCGGCCTGATCCCGGCCGTGCTGCAGCGGTTTCGCGCCGACCGGCCGGAAGTCACGGTCCGCTCGATGATCGCGCCGGTCGAGTCCCTGGTCGCCATGGTGCTCCGCGGCGACGCCGAACTCGCCGTCGCCATGGACGACGGCGCCCGGCCGGGGCTCGCCGTCGAAACCCTCGGCCGGGCCGGGATCGTCTGCCTGATGCCGGTCGGCCACGCCCTTTCGGGCCGCAAGAGCGTCGACATCACCGCCATCGGCGACTTTCCGCTGATCTCCTATCGCCAAGACACGCGCCCGGGCCGCGAACTCGCCCGGATGACCGCGGCGGCGGGGCTCGCCTACCGGCCGGACATCGAGATCGACGTCTCGCTCTCGGCCGTGGGCTTCGTTCGGCAGGGGCTCGGCATCGCGCTGGTCGACGGTCTTCTGCCGTGGAAACAGTTTTCCGGCGTCGCGGCGTTGCCCTTTGCCGCCGACTTCCACCTGCCCGTCGCGATCCTCACCCGCGCCGACCGGGCGCTCTCGTCGGCGTCGGCGCATCTGCGCGATCACCTGCTGGCGGTCTGCGCGGCCCATCTCGGCGCCGCCCCATAAGCCGGGCTTATTCACCTCGCGCGCATCCGACTTAGACGCCGGGGTGAGGCCGGCGGCATGCTGGGCGCACGAAACGAAGAGGCGGTGCCCATGGCCTGGAAGATCGGCGTCGACATCGGCGGAACCTTCATCGACTTCTGCGCCCTCGAACAGGAGACGCAGCGGCTGGTCACGCTGAAGGTCCTGACCACGCCGGACGACCCCGGCCGCGAGCTCCTGACCGGCCTCGACCGCTTGGCCGAGACCGGGGGCGTCGTGCCGGAGGCGATCGAAGCCTTCGTCCACGGGACCACCGTCGGCATCAACACCGTCATCCAGCGCAAGGGTGCGCGGCTCGCCCTGATCACCAACGCCGGTTTCGAGGACGTGGTCGAACTCGCCCGGTTGCGGCTGCCCGACATGTACTCGCTCTTCTGTGCCCAGCCCGAGCCCCTGGTGACGCGGGACATGATCTTCGGCATCTCCGGCCGGATGCTCGCCGACGGCAGCCAGGCGGCGGCCATCGACGCGGGCGAACTCGGCCCGATCGTCGCCGCCGCCCGCGCCAAAGGCGCCGAAGGCTTCATCGTGTCGCTGCTGCATTCCTACGTCGCGCCGGCCCATGAGCGGGCGGTGCGCCAGGAACTTCGACGACTGGCGCCGGACCTCTTCGTCTTCGCGTCCTGCGACGTGTGGCCGGTGATCCGCGAATACGAGCGCTCGGTGACGACGATCCTCAACGGCTACGTCCACCCGCGGGTGGCCGGCTATCTCGCCGGCCTTCAAGCCGCGCTCGCCTCGCGCCGCATTCCGGCGCGGCCGCTCTTGACCAAGTCGAACGGCGGGCTGATGAACGCTGCCGAGGGCAAGACCGCCTGCATCAACATGCTGTTGTCGGGCACGGCCTCCGGCGTCATCGGCGCGGCCCATCTCGCGCGTCAGGCGGGGTTGCGCGACGTCCTGACCCTCGACATCGGCGGCACCTCGGCCGACCTCGCCCTGATCGTCGACGGCGAGCCGCAATTCGGCACCGGCGAGGCGGTCGGCGAATTCCCGCTCTACATCCCCTCCGTCTCCGTCAGTTCGATCGGCATCGGCGGCGGCTCGATCGCCAGGGTCGACGAATTCGGCGTCCTCAAGGTCGGACCGGAAAGCGCCGGTTCCGTGCCCGGGCCGGCATGCTACGGCCGTGGCGGCAACGAGGCGACGATCACCGACGCGATGGCCGTGCTCGGCATCCTCGGCCAGGCGCCGATGGCCTACGGACAGTTGTCGATCGATCGCGAGTCGGCGCGCGCCGCCGTCGAGCCGCTCGCCCGGCGGCTCTCCCGCAGCGTCGAGGCGGTGGCCGAGGCGATCCTTGAGGTGGCGGTGTCGGAAATGTTCGTCGAGGCCGAGAAACTCGCTTCGCGCGCCGGCGTCGATCTCCGCGATTTCACGCTGATGCCCTTCGGCGGGGGCGGGCCGATGCTCGGCTGTTTCCTCGCCCGCGAGATCGGCGTTTCGCGCATCGTCGCACCGCGCCGGCCGGGCGTCGTCAGCGCGCTGGGCGGGCTCGTCGCCGATCTCAAGGGCGACTTCATCCGGACGGTGTTTTCCGCCTGCAACGGCGCGGCCATGCCGGCCCTTGCCCGCTGCCTCGACGAATTGACGGCGGAGGGCGAGGCCTGGTTGCGCGACGGCCAGGGATTTGCCGGGCGGATCCGCACGGAGATCCTGGCCGACATGCGCTATGGCGGCCAGTCCTTCGAGATCGAGGTGCCGATCGAGCGGCGCTGGATCGAAGGCGGCGACGTCGAAGCGCTCACGGCCGCGTTTCACCGGCGGCATCTCGAGGTCTACGACTTCGACGACCCGTCCGGCGCGGTCGAGATCGTCAATCTGCGACTGGTCGCGATCGGCGAGAGCGATCCGGTCGCGTTTCCGGCCGCCCCGATCCACGATCAGTCGGCCCGGGCGGCGCGCGACGTCGCGGTCTTCCTCGCCGGCGAACGGCAGACCGTCCCGTTGTACCTGCGCGACGACCTTCCGGCGGGCGCGACGTTTTCAGGACCCGCCGTCGTGTCCCAGGAAGACACGACGCTGGCCATTCCGGCCGGGTTGGCGGCTCGGGTCGACGCCTTCCTCAACATCCATCTCGAAGCGGCGGAGTGATCTTCCCATGTTCGATGCGGTCACCCTGCAGGTCCTCGCCAATCACGGCCGCGCCGCGGCCGAGAACATGGCGCGCACGCTGTTTCGCACGGCGCATTCGGCCTTCGTCAAGGAAACCCAGGACTTCACGGTGATGCTGCTCGATCCGCAGGGCCGCACCGTCGCCGTCCCGCTGGATCTCGGCGCGACGTGGTATTCGGGCCTCACCTGTGGCCGGGCGATCGCCATGGTCGACGACTACCGGCCCGGCGACGTCGCCTTCACCAACGATCCCTATAGCGGCTATCTGGCCACGCATGCGCCGGATACCCACCTGTGGAAGCCGGTGTTTCACGAAGGCGAAATCGTCGCCTGGGCCGCCGGCCACATCCACAACACCGACATGGGCGGCGCGGTGCCGGCCTCGCTGTCGCGCTCCCTCACCGAGATCCATCAGGAGGGGCTGCGGTTCCCGCCGATGAAGCTGATGCGGGAGGGGGTGTTCGACGAACAGATCCTCGCCATCATGACGACCAACGTGCGCAAGCCCGACCTCAACGTCGGCGACATCAAGGCGTTGGTCGGGGCGTTGGCCACCGGCGAGCGGAAGGTCCTGGCGATGGTCGAGAAGTTCGGCATTTCCGCGTTCCGCGAGGGCCTCGCCGGCCTTCTCGACTATGCCGAGGCGCAGGCGCGCGGCGTTCTCGCGGACGTGCCCGACGGGCGCTACGTCTTTTCCGACTATGCCGACGAGGACAGCGTCGAGGGCAATCCCTGCCGGCTCCATCTGACGCTGACGATCGACGGCGACGAGGCCGTCCTCGACTTCACCGGTTCCGATCCGCAGCTCACCTCCAGCCTCAACGTGCCGTCCGGCGGCGATCCCCGCCACACCATTCTCCTCGTCGGCATCTATTACGTGCTCTACACGCTGAAGCCGGGCATCCTCCTGAACCAGGGCCTGACGCGGCCCTTCACCTGCATCGCGCCGGAGGGCACCGTCCTCAACCCGCAATTCCCGGCCGCCGTCGGCATGCGCAGCCTGACCTGCGCCCGGCTGCGCTCGGTGATCTTCGGCGCCTTCTCCCAGGCCCTGCCGGACAAGATGCCGGCGGCGCCGGCCGGCAACAACTGCATCGTCAACGTCATGACCACTGACGAGCGGCGCCGGCGCACGGTCATCGCCGCCGTGAACCCCGTGGTCGGCGGCGGCGGGGCGATGCCGCACCGCGACGGCTCCAACGGCTCTGGAGCCGACGCGGCCTATCTGAAGAACACGCCGATCGAGATCACCGAGGCGGAAACGCCGATCCAGTTCGTGCGCTACGGCCTGAAGCCCGACAGCGGCGGCGCCGGCCGCTGGCGCGGGGGACTGGCGACCGAGATGGCGTTCAAAGTGTTCGCGCCGGATACGCGCATCACCGCCCGCAACCGGGACCGCTCGTTCTTCCGGCCATGGGGAGTGCTCGGCGGGCGTGCGGCAGGCCTGTCGGACATGGTGGTCAATCCGGGCGCCGCCAACGAACGGCGCCTCGGCAACACCGATGTCGCCGTCCTCGAGCCCGGCGACGTCCTGTCGATCCATTCGGCCGGCGGCGGCGGGCGCGGCGATCCCCATGACCGCGAGCCATGGCGCGTCGCCCTCGACGTCGCGCGGGGCAGCGTCGGCGAGACGGCCGCCCGCAACGACTACGGCGTGGTGTTGAGGGACGGCCGGCTGGACGAGGCCGCGACGACGGCGCTGCGGGCCGGGCGAAAACGGCCGGAGCCGGTGCCGCACTTCCACTACGGCCCCGAGCGCGAGGGCTACGAATGCGAGTGGACCGCGGAGGCCTACGACGCGCTGACCGCGATCCTGATGGCCCTGCCGGTGCATTGGCGCTTCTTCGTCAAGACGCAGATCTTCGCCGCGCGTCGGTCGGCGGAGGCGCGGATCGACGTCGCGGAAGCCTATCGGCGGGTGCGCGAGCGCTTTCCGCAGGTCCCGAACGTCGCAGATGCCGCCGGATGAGCCGCCCGCGCTTCGTCCGGCTGGCCGAGACCGGACGGCCGCCCGTCCGCTTCCGCCTCGACGGCCGCAAGGCCGAGGCGCTCGCGGGCGACACCGTTTTGACCGCCATCCTGACGAACGCCGGCAGCCTTCGCCCGTCGGAATTCGGCGACGGTCCGCGAGCCGGCTTCTGCCTCATGGCCGCGTGCCAGGACTGCTGGGTCTGGACGGAGGAGGGCGGGCGGCTGCGCGCCTGCGATACCGTGGTGGCCGAAGGCATGGCGCTGCGCACGACGCCTCCGGAGGAGACGAGATGGCCGACGAGCGCGTCGTGATCGTGGGCGCCGGCCCGGCCGGATGCCGCGCGGCCGAAGCGCTCGCCGCAGCCGGCCTCAGGCCGACCGTCATCGACGAGGCGAGGGCCGCCGGCGGGCAGATCTACCGCCGTCCGCCGCCCGGCTTCACGCGCTCGGCCGAGACCCTCTACGGACCCGATGCCGGCAAGGCGAAAGCCGTGCATGCCGGCTTCGACGCTTTGGCAGGCCGAATCGACCACCGGCCCGGAACCACCGTCTGGGGGCTGAGCGGGAACCGATTGTTCCTGCGCTGCGGCGACGAGGCCGAGATCCTGCCCTTCGACCGGCTCGTCCTCGCGACGGGGGCCGTCGACCGGGTCATGCCCGTCCCCGGCTGGACGCGGCCGGGCGTCTTCACGCTGGGCGCCGCCCAGATCGCGCTGAAGGCGCAAGGGGTCTCGATCGGCGCGCCGGTCGTCTTCCTCGGATCGGGGCCGTTGCTGCTCCTCGTCGCCCATCAGTATGCCAAAGCCGGTGCCGAGGTCGCCGCGGTGCTCGATACGTCCCGGCTTTCGGACCAGATCGCCGCGCTGCCGCTGCTCGCCGCGCGGCCGGCCTTTCTGGCCCGCGGCATCGCCCTGCGGCTGGGGCTGCGGCGGTTGGGCGTCGCCGTTCACCAGGGCGTCCGGCCGGAGGAGATCCTCGGCGACGACAACGGCGTCGTCGCAATCGGGTGGCGCGGCGCCGACGGAAGCGCCCGGCGTCTGGAGGCCAGAGCCGTCGCCCTCGGCTGGCATCTGCGCTCGGAAACGCAGCTCGCGCAGCTCGCCGGCTGCCGGATGAGCTTCGATCCCGTCTGGCGGCAATGGGCTCCGACGATCGATCCGATGGGCCGGTCGAGCCGGCCCGACGTCTATCTCGCCGGCGACGGCACGCGCATTCTGGGAGCCGACGGTGCGGAGGCTGCCGGCCGGCTGGCGGCCGCCGCGCTCCTTGCCGACATCGGGCGACCGATCGACGACGACCGTTTCCGTCCCCTCCTGCGGCGTCGCCGGCGGCTCGACCGGTTCTCCCGAGGGCTGGCGCGCGCCTTCCCCTGGCCCGCGGAGGCGTGTCGCGACAGGCCCGACGACGCTATCCTCTGCCGCTGCGAGGCGGTCACCGTCGGCGAATACCGCGCCAGCCTGCAGCGGACCGGCGCGGCCGAGATCAACCGGGCCAAGGCATTCTCGCGCGTCGGAATGGGCCGCTGCCAGGGCCGCTACTGCGGCGCCGCCGCGGCGGAGCTCCTCGCCGGCGAGACGGGGGACGTATCGGCCGCAGGACGGTTGCGGCCGCAGTCTCCCGTGAAGCCCCTGCCGGCGAGCGCTGCGGAAATCGGCGGGCGTTAGAGCGTGATCCCGAAAAGTGGGAACCGGTTTTCGGAAGAGATGATGCGCAAACGGGAAGATGGAGCGGAGGATGAGCGAAGCTCATGTCATCTTGCTCCAGCCGGCGGCCTTTTCTGCCCGTCCGGTTGCGCCGAGAGCGCGGATACCTGGGTGTCCGGCCGCCCGCCGGTTTCGTTTCCCGACCGGTGGGAGAAGGAGCCGATCAGGCCGTTCGGACGAACCGAGCCGCCGCGTCAGAGTTCTATCCGCCGCAGTCTCAGCGCGTTGGCGATCACCGAAACCGACGACAGCGACATGGCGGCCGCCGCGATCATCGGGGACAGAAGCAGGCCGAACACCGGATAGAGGACGCCCGCTGCGATCGGCACCCCGGCCATGTTGTAGACGAAGGCGAAGAACAGGTTCTGCTTGATGTTGCGAAGCGTCGCCCTGGCGAGCTTCCGGGCCCGCACGATGCCCGTCAGATCACCGCCGAGGAGCGTCAGACCGGCGCTCTCGACGGCGACGTCCGCGCCGGTGCCCATGGCGATGCCGACGTCGGCGGCAGCCAGGGCCGGCGCGTCGTTCACGCCGTCGCCGGCCATGGCGACCGAATGGCCTGCCGCGCGCAATTCGTCGACGAAGGCCTTCTTGCCCTCCGGCAGAACGCCCGCCCGCACGTCGTCGATGCCGAGCCTGGCCGCGACGGCCTCGGCCGTGCGCTGGTTGTCGCCGGTCGCCATGATGACGCGAAGGCCCTGCTCGTGAAGATCGCGGATCGCGCCTGCGGTCGTCGCCTTGATCGGGTCGGCGACGGCGACGATGCCTGCCAGCGTCCCGTCGACGGCGACGAACATGGCGGTCTTGCCGTCGGCGCGCAACTGATCGGCCTCCGCCTCGCCGCCCTTTGCCGCGCCGCCGATTTCCTGCATCATGGCCGTGTTGCCGAGCGCCACCGACCGGCTGCCGACTTTTCCGACGACGCCCTTGCCGGTCACGGCGTCGAATTCCGTCGCCTTGTCGACCGTGATCCCCCGCGCCTCCGCGCCTTCGACGATCGCCTCGGCGAGGGGATGTTCGGAGCCGCGCTCCAGCGCGGCGGCGAGAGCGAGAACCTCGTCTTCTGAGATGTCCGCGAGGGGAACCACGTCGGTGAGTTTCGGCTTGCCCTCGGTGAGGGTTCCGGTCTTGTCGACGATCAGCGTGTCGACCCGGGCCATGCGTTCCAGCGCTTCGGCATCCTTGATGAGAACGCCCGCCTGCGCGCCCCGCCCCGCCGCCGTCGTGATCGAGATCGGCGTCGCCAGCCCGAGCGCGCAGGGGCAGGCGATGATGAGGACCGACACCGCGGATGCGATCGCGAAGACGAAGGCGGGGCTCGGTCCGACGAAGAGCCAGACGAGGAAGGCCAAGAGAGCGATCCCGACGACCGTCGGCACGAAGATCTGCGAAACGCGATCGGCCAGGCCCTGGATCGGCGCGCGCGACTGCCGCGCACCGGCCACCATGCCGATGATCTGCGAAAGCACCGTGTCGGATCCGACGGCCGAGGCACGGATCGCCAGCGTCCCGTTCTTGTTGATGGTTCCGCCGGTCACCCGGTCCCCCTCGGTCTTCTCGACGGGCAGGGGCTCGCCGGTGATCATGCTCTCGTCGACGGACGAGCGGCCCTCGACGACTTCGGCGTCGACCGGCACGCTGTCGCCGGGGCGGACGCGCAGGAGATCGCCCTCGACGACGTTCTCGAGCGGCGCGTCGTATTCCGAACCGTCCGGAAGGATGCGCCGGGCCATTTTCGGTGCGAGGTCCATCAGCGCCCGGATCGCGTCGCCGGTCCGCTCGCGAGCGCGCAGTTCGAGCACCTGGCCGACGAAGATCAGCGCCACGATGACCACGGAGGCCTCGTAATAGGTGCCGACCATGCCACCCATGCGGTACTGCTCGGGGAAAATGCCGGGCAGAAAGGTTGCGACGAGCGAGTAGACGTAGGCGGAGCCGACGCCGAGGGAGATCAGCGTCCACATGTTCGGCGAACGGTTGGTGATCGAGTTCCATCCGCGCTGGAAGAAGGGCAGTGCCGCCCACAGCACGATGGGCGTGGCGAGCAGGAATTCGAGATAGACCGCGATCTGATGGCCCAGCCAGTCGCGAACGGGCAGGCCGACCAATTCGCCCATGGTCAAAATCACCAGCGGTATCGCGGCGGCCGCGCTGATCCACATGCGTCTGGTGAAGTCGGTCAATTCGTCGCTTGGCTCATCCGACGGCAGGATCGGCTCGAGCGCCATGCCGCAGATCGGGCAGTCTCCCGGTTCGTCCCGCACGATCTGGGGATGCATCGGGCAGGTCCACTGCGTGCCCGCCGCCTCGCGTTTGCCGACCTTCGCCGCGTTGCCGGAAGCGTAGAACCACGGGTCGGCGTCGAATTTCGACCGGCAGCCGTCGGAGCAGAAATAGAAGGTCTTGCCGCCGGACGTGCGCGAACGCGCTTCCGGTCCGATCGCGACCGACATGCCGCAGACCGGGTCGGTGGCGGTTTCGCCCGCGTCGGGCCGCGGCTGGCCGTGCCCCGAATGATCGTGCGATGCGACGCCGTGATGGGAGTGTTCGTGGGGAGCCATGAGTCGATGTCCTGCCGGAGATGGCGTCGAGATAGTGCTTCCAGTTACTGGAAGGTCAAGCCGTGTCCATGCGGGCGGCAGAGCGATCGCTCGAAGGCAAGTGCCGTCGGTGACGCTTCGATCTCCCCCCTTGCCGGGGAGATGGTTGGCAACCCGGAGGGGGGTCTAGCGCCACTCTCCCGCAGTCCGGAGCGAGGTCACCCCCCTCTGCCTGCCGGCATCTCCCCCGCAAGGGGGGAGATCAGGCCAACCGCCAGCCCGGGCCGGCTTCGAGCGATCGCCCAGCCGTCTGGCGTACTGCGATTGTGATGTGCCCCCAAAGCCTGATATGAGGTCGCGCATGACCGGTTCGGCTTCCCCTCTGTACCTCGCGATACGGCTGATCGCCGTCGTCGTGGTGTTTTGGGGTGCGTCGTTCCCCATGTCGGCGATGGCCGGCATGGCGGACGCTCCGTCGATGTCGCATTTCCAGACCCACGACGGCCACGGACCCGCCTGCGCGCAGGGCGCGTCCTGCGACGGCCATGCGGCGTCGACCGCGCACGACCACGCGCTCCAGATCGACTGCGGCATTCATTGCGTCATGGCGCTGCCCGACGTCGCCGCGCCGGAAAGTTCGGTGGGGATCGTCCGGTCGGTGGCTTATTCGGTCACGATCGACCATCTGGCGAGCCTCGCGCTTCCGGCTCTCGAACGCCCTCCACGCGTCTAACCTCACGCGCCGCCTTAGGCGCGATCATGCCGGCCGCCTTGATGGCGGGCATGACGATCCCGCCGTGCGGTCTTCCCGAGACCCGCCGCATCCGTCGCGGTTTCGGAACCGGTCCGGCCCTATGCGCGCCATGTCGCGCCCCGTCCGCCACCCGGCGATCCGGTGATCGCCATTGCGGGGTGCCTCTCGCCCGGTCTTCGGGCCGGACAGGCCGCACCCGTCTCGGGCCAGTTCGGCTCCTTCGAAACGGGCGGCCGTTCACGGAAACGAAGATGCGCGAGGGGCCCGATGCCGCGACTGGCGGGCAACGGAGCCCCACGACACGAAAACAATCACGGTCAATGGAGAACTCAATGACGACCCTGAGAACGCTTGCCGCCACACTCGCCATCGCGGCGCTGCCCCTTTCGGCCTACGCCGCGGGCGACCATGACGGCGGCCACCAGAAAAACATGGGACACCAGGAACAGATGGGCCACATGGAAGGCATGGGTCATCACGACGAGATGGCGATCGGCGAGCCCGGCGACGCCGCGAAGGTCGAGGAAACGATCGTGGTCTCGATGCGCGAGACGGACGACGGCGCGATGACCTTCGAGCCTTCCCGCATCGAGGTCCGCGCCGGCGAAACGGTCCGGCTCGCCATCACCAACGACGGCGAGACCGAGCACGAATTCGTCATGGACGGGACGGACGAGATCCAGGAGCACAAGGCGCTCATGGAGCAGTCCCCGGAGATGGCGCACGCCGATCCGAACGCCGTGCGGCTTCAGCCGGGCGAGAGCGGCGAGATCGTCTGGACCTTCGGCGAGGCGGGCCAGTTCGAATTCGCCTGCCTGATCCCCGGCCATTACGAGAGCGGCATGCACGGCCCGCTCGTCGTCTCCGGGAAATGAACGACATCGACGGCGTGGCGGGCGACGGGGACGAACCGCCCGCCCGCTTTGAGGCGGGGGCGGACTGCCGTGACGCGCATCCGCAACGACCCGCCCCGGCCGCAAGCCATGCCCGACCATGCGGCGGCGGGAATGACGACCCGGTTCGAGACGGCATGAGGAGACGACGATGAAGCCCGGCAAGACGACAATCGCCGTGACCGCCGTGATCGTGGCGGTCGGCGGCTTTCTGATGTGGAGGGCGGCCTCTCCGGGGGCGGGAGCTGCGGACCACGTCGTCGACGTGACCGTTCCGGACCTTTCGGCCCAGGCCTCCCACGGGCAGAAGCTGTTCGCCGAGAACTGCGCCGCCTGCCACGGCGAAAACGGCGGCGGGACCGAACAGGGACCGCCGCTGATCCACCGGATCTACGAACCGAACCATCACGGCGACCAGGCTTTCCTGATCGCCGCGACGCAGGGAGCGCGAGCCCATCACTGGCCGTTCGGCAACATGCCGCCGGTCGAGGGTGTCACGCCGCGCCAGATTCAGGACATCGTCGCCTATGTCCGCGAGGTCCAGAAGGCCAACGGGATCTTCTGACGCTTCGGTCCCGCCCCGGTTCCGGATCGGCAGAAAGAGCGACGTCGGACCGGGGTTTTCGCGGCGGTGATCGCGACGCCGCCGCCGTCCGATCAGTAGCCTCGTCCGGCGTCGGCGAGGTCGGGCACCGGTTCGCCGGCTTCGAACAGCTCGAGATTGGCCGCGATCAGCCGGCCGCCGGTCGCCGCGTCGATCTGCGAGGCGATGTGCGGCGTGATGGTGATCGCCGGATGCGTCCAGAACACATGGTCGGCCGGCAGCGGCTCGACGTGGAAGACGTCGAGCGTCGCCTGCTTGATCTGGCCCGATTCCAGCGCCGCGAGGAGATCTTCGTCGACGAGATGCGGCCCCCGCGCGCAGTTGATCACGCAGGCGCCCGGGGCGAGCTGCCCGAGCAGCCTGGCATCGAGGATGCCCGCCGTCTCGCCCGTCAAGGGCAGGAGGTTCACCAGGATCTCCAGTCCGTCGAGGAACGGGGCGAAGCCCGCCTCGCCGCTGAAGGTTTCGACGCCTTCGACGCTCTT
Organism: Jiella avicenniae; assembly: GCF_021390325.1. Classification (GTDB taxonomy): domain Bacteria; phylum Pseudomonadota; class Alphaproteobacteria; order Rhizobiales; family Rhizobiaceae; genus Jiella; species Jiella avicenniae. Next base: position 71,081 of record NZ_JAJUWU010000011.1, read on the forward strand.
GGGGTTGCGCGACCAGCCGCGCGTCGCAAAGCCGAGGCCGGCCAAAGTGCGCGCCGCCTCGGCGCCGAGATTGCCGAGGCCCATGACCCCGACCTTGCGGTTCGGCGCGACCGGAACGACGATCGCGTGCCAGTCCCGCTCGGCTTGCGCCTGGAGCTGCCGCGGCATGTCGCGGTGATGGCGCAGCACGTGCAGCGCCACGTATTCGCGCATGCGCTGGGTGAGGTCTGGCCCGACGGTGCGGATGATCGGCACGTCCTTCGGCAGCTCGGCGTCGGCCAGCACATGATCGATGCCGGCGCCGACCGAGACGATCGCCTTGAGATTGGGAAACCGTGCGAGATCGCCGGTGCGCGGCCGCCAGACGACGGCATAGGCGACCGCATCGCGGTCCTCGATCTCGACCAGCGACCGGATGGTCCAGCCGGGCAGCAGCGCGGACAGGGTCTCGCACCACCAGCGGGTCTTGGCGAGGTCCGGCAGATAGACGGCGACGTTCATCGATTTCCTCCGGATGTCTGCATGGGTGGGATGGCCGGTCGGCTCAGCCCTGAAGCTTCGCCTCGACCATCCGGCTGGCGCCGGACATCTCGCCGAGATGGACGCCCCCCGTGATCCGCGCCTCGTTCACCCGGCCGCGCTCGGTCTTCGCCTCGCCCTCGGCGATCACCGCGTCGAGATCCTCCGGCGCGATGAACAGGACGCCGCTGTCGTCGGCGAGCACCGCATAGCCCGGCAGCACCGCCGCACCGCCGATCGACACCGGCACGTTGAAGCCGCCCCCGGAATCGTAGAGCCGGGTCGTGACCGGCGAGGGGCCGCGCGACCACATGGGAAAGTCCTGCTCGACCACCTCGGCGGTGTCGGTGTGCGGACCGTCGACGCAGCCGCCGGCGAGGCCCATCATCGCCGCCATGCGGGTGACGCCGCCGCCCCAGCAGGCGTATTTCCTGTCCCCCAGCCGGTCGACGGCGAGGAAATAGCCCGGCCCGACGCTCGACAGGCAGTGATGCAGCAGGGTCGAGTCGAGGCCGGGAATGGCGAGGGTCGCGACCGTCGCGGCGACCACCTTGCCGGAAAGCACCGGCTGGATCGCCGGGCTGGCGAAGCCGAAATGATAGAAATGTCCGATCGTCGCGGTCTCCAGCCTGGCGAGGCGCTCGAGCTTTTCCGGCGCGATCTTCTCCGGCATCGGGTTCAGCTTGTAGGTCAGGTTGGTCATGACATGTCTTCCGATTGCTTCAGTTTTGAGGGCCGAGGACCAGATCCGGCAGGAAGGTGACGATCTGCGGCAGGTAGGTGATCAGGACGAGGACGGCGAAGAGCGGCAAGAGCATCGGCAGGACCGCCATCGTCACCTTCTCGAAGCGCACCCGGCCGACCTCCGAGACGATGTAGAGGCCGATGCCCATCGGCGGGGTGGCGATGCCGATCAGGAGTCCGAGCTGGATGATGATGCCGAAATGCACCCGGTCGATGCCGTAGCCGTCGATCAGCGGCAGCAGCGTCGGCACCAGGATCAGCTTGGCCGGCACCCCCTCGACGACGCAGCCGACGAGGATGATGAAGACCAGGAGCAAGGCGAGGAAGACGGACTTGTCGTCGGTGAGGGCGAAGGTCGCGTCGGCGAGCTGCTGGGGCACCCGGTCGATGGCGAGCAGCCAGCCCATGGCGATCGAGAAGGCGATGATGATCATGATCACCGCGGTCATCATGGCGGTGTCGGACAGCGCCTTCCAGAAGCCGGCGAAGGTCAGCTCGCGGTACCACAGGCCGAGGGCGATGCAGTAGACGCAGGCGAGGACGCCGGCCTCCGTCGCGGTGACGAAGCCCCACATGATCGAGCCGAGGATGATCGCCGGCGCGACGAGCGCCAGGAAGCCGTGGCGGGTGGTGGCGACGATCTCGGAGACCGTGGCGCGGGGCTGGGTCGGGAAATCCTCGTAGCTCGCCCTCAGCCGCACGTAGATCATCAGCGCGACGCCGACGAGGATCCCCGGCACGAGGCCGGCGAGGAACATCCGCTCGATCGAGACCTGGGCGAGGAAGGCATAGATGACGAGGCCGACCGAGGGCGGGATGAGCGGCCCGATCACCGAGGAGGCGACGGTGATCGCGGCGGCGAAATCGGCCTTGTAGCCGCTTTCGCGCATGGCCTTGATCTCGATCGCCCCGAGCCCGGCGCAGTCGGCGACGGCGGCGCCGGAGATCCCGGCGAAGATCATCGAGGACAGGACGTTCACCTGTGCGAGCCCCGCCTTCATGTGCCCGACGAGGGCATTGGCGAAGGCGAAGATGCGCTCCGTCACGCCCGTCGCGTTCATCAGATTGCCGGCCATGATGAAGAACGGGACGGCGGTCAGCGAGGCCTTGTTCACCCCCTCCAGCATCTGCTGGGGAATGATCTGCAGCGCGTTGGAGAAATCCGAGGTCAGGAAGGTCAGCACCGTCGCCATGCCGATGGCGATCGATATGGGGACCCTGAGAAGGATCAGGCCGATGAAGGCGCCGAAGAGGATGTAGGCCATGTCCGTCAGCTTTCCGGGTGGCTTTCGGCGACGTTCTCCGGCATTCCGGCGAAAAGCTTGGCGACGTCGAGAAGCGCGGCGAGGAGGATGAGAAAGGCGGAGACGAAGAGCGGGATGGACAGGGCCTGGCGCGGCAGTTCGGCTCCTTGCGGGAGAATCGCGCCGTCAAAGACGCCGCGCGAGGTGGCGAGAACGGCCGGGAGCTGCCACAGGATGACGACGACGACGACGAGGGTGGCGACGTCGGAGACGATCCGCGTCGCCGCCATGCCCGCCGGCCCGAAGCGGGCGGCCAGGAAGTCGACGCGCACGTCCTTCAGCCGGACGTACATGGCGAAGAAGCCGAAGAAGCTCAGCCAGATGAAGAACACCATCGTCCACGGCCAGATCCAGTAGAAGGACAGGTCGAACGGGCGCAGCACGATGGTCGTCGCCGTCAAGAGCAGCATGACCAGCAGGCAGAAATTGGCGAGGAGGCCGAAGACGCCGCCGAGCGACCAGACGGCAAGGTCGGCCCGGTGAAGAGCCCGCTGCAGCGGGCTCTCCGGAACGTATTCCTGCGGCGTCATTCGGGCTTCGCCCGGGTTTCCTCGACGGCGTCGAGAAAGGCCTGCGGCAGCTCGCCGCTCTTCGCCTTGGCCTCGTAGAAGCCCTGCATCTTCTTCACCAGCGGCGAGGTGTCCATGGTGGTGAAGGTCGCGCCGGCCTTTTCCATCCGGGCGATGGATTCGTCGGCGGTGTCGAACATCAGCTTGCGGGAATACTCCCCGGCCTCGGCATAGGCCTTCAGAAGGCCCGCGCGTTCCTCCTCGCCGAGCGCCTCGTAGGCCCCTTCGTTGACCATGAAGCCGACCGACTGCCAGTATTCGTCGTTGCGGGTGATGTAGGGGGCGACCTCGTTGAAGCGCATGGATTCCACCAGCGCCACCGGCGAGTTGACGGCCTGGACGATGTTCTTGGAGATGCCCTGATAGACCTCGGTCCAGGGCAGGGTGATGACCTCGGCGCCGAGATGGTCCCAGGCCTCGATCGCCACCTTGTTCTCGTGCATGCGCAGCTTCAGGCCCTCGATCCCGGCGGCCGACTTGATCGGCACGTTGGAGACCATCACCCGGTAGGGGCCGCGCAGGACGGCGGTCGGGTCGCCGAGCGGCATCACGCCGGCCTGCTCGCGCGCCTCGTCGAACCAGCCCTTGACCGTGTCCGACTGCATGAAGCGGCGCCAGTGATCGTAATCGTCGAAGACGAAGGGCGCCGACAGCCAACCGAGCGAGGGTTCCCACTTCTTCATGTATCCGAAGCCCTCGGCATAGATCTGGACGATGCCGGCCTGCAGCTGTTCCAGAACGGCGTCTTCCTTGCCGAGCTGCTCGTTCGGATAGACCTGGATGGTCAGCGCGCCGCCCGTGTATTTCTCGGTGAGGTCGGCAAAGTGCTGGAACACTTTGCCTTCCGGGCTGTCCACCGGCATCTTGGTGGCCATCCGCCAGGTCTCGGCGGCGGCGCCGGAGGCGAGCGAAAGCCCGATCGCCAGGGCAAGGGTCACTCTCGTCAGGGTTTTCATGGCTGTCCTCTGTCTGCTTCTTCGGGAAAGGAGCGGGGCGCTCCGGCGGGTGGTCGTCTCAGTCGTGAAGGCCGGGGGCGACGTGGTCGCGGATCAGCCCGACGCCGATGGCGACGAGCTTTTCGGTCAGCGCCCTGCCGGTCTCGGCGCTGGCAAGCTGCGGATCGCAGCCATAGACGCCGGTCCCGGTCGCCTCGAGCGCCTCGATCGGCACCTGGATGTCGGCGCCGGCATAACGCACCGAGGAAAAGCCCGAGACCTCCATGCCCTTGACCTTCGCGCCGGTCGGCGCCGGGCGCATCAGATCGGGGCGAAGGAGATCGGGGTAGAAGTGCAGGCCGACCGAGGTCAGCGGGTCGCCGCCATGGCCGGAACTCTTTGCCGCAGTCTCCTTGCCGAGGATTTCCGGCAGGAGGCCGTAGGAGACCTTCCACAGATACATCGAGGGCACGAACAGCCCGGCCTTCTGACGCCAGCGCAGCGCCACCTCGGTGATCGCCGGGACGTTGCCGCCATGGCCGTTGACGATCATCAGCTTCTTGATGCCGTGGCGATCGAGGCAGGCGAACATGTCGTCGAGAATGGCGACCAGGGTGGCATGGGAAATCGAGATGCCGCCATGGGAGGATTCGAAATAGTCCTTGCCGCCGAAGGGAATGACCGGTGCGGTGAAGACCTTCAGCCCTTCGGCACGGGCGGCCTTTGCCATTTCGTCTGCCATCAGCTCGGCGGCCATGTAGTCGCCCATCGGGGCGTGGATGCCCTGATCCTCCAGCGAGCCCATGGGAAGCAGCACCACGGCGTCTGCGGTCAGCTCTTCCCGGGCTTCCTGGGAGGTCAGATGGGCGATCCGGATCTTGTCGGTCATCGGTGGGTCCTGGATGCTGGAATGTGCGGTGCGAGGCTCAGAGCCCCGGTTCGTAGCGCCAGTTGACGTGAAGCTCGGCGACGCTCGCGCTGTTCGGCAGCGTCACCACCTCGGCGACGAGGCGCGCGAGGTCTTCCGGCTGGGTGATCTCGTGGCGGGGCAGCTCGTCGTGATGGCTCGTCATGTCGGTGGCGACGAAGCCCGGGCAGACGGCGCAGGCCCGGACCCCCTGGTCCCAGCCGGCGCGGCGCGCCGCATGGGAGAGCGCGACGGCGGCATGCTTGGTCATCTGGTAGCCGGCGCCGAGGCCGAGGACCCGTTTGCCCGAGAGCGACGCGAGGGTGACGATGCGGCCATTGCCGGCGCGGCAGAGGGCGGGAAGGGCGGCGCGGGTGAGCCGGAACGGCGCCTTGACGTTGATCTCGAGAAGCGCGTCGAGCGCTTCCTCCATCTCGGCGTCGTCCTGTGGCGGTTCGGGCATCAGCTTCAGGTCGCGGGAGATGCCGGCATTGTTGACGAGAACGTCGATGCGGCCGGCAGCCTCGAGCGTCGCTTCGACGAAGCGGCGCGCCGCAGCCGGGTCGCCGGCGTCATAGACCGTGAGGATCGGATCGGCCGCCTTCAGCTCTTCCGGCAGCGTCGAAGGATCGCGCAGGCCGAGGGAAAGCCGGTAGCCCCGGCCGGCGAGTTCGCGGGCGATCGCCAGACCGATGCCGCGATTGGCGCCGGTGATCATCGCGACGGGTCGGGTCATGTCGGGTCTCCTGTTCGGTGGCTCGGCCCGGCCTTGATGCAGCGCACCTTCCAGCCGGGCTCGTAGGGGGCGAGGTCGGGAACGGCCGCGGCGCATTCGTCCGAGGCGAGCGGGCAGCGCGTGCGGAAGGCACAGCCCGACGGCGGGTTGGCGGGGCTCGGCAATTCGCCGGAAAGGACGCCCTCCTCGTCTGCCTTGCGGGCGGAGGAGATCGACGGCGTCGCGGCCAGAAGCGCGCGGGTATAGGGATGGGCGGGCGAGCCGAAGACCTTGTCCGACGGGCCTTCCTCGACGATGCGGCCGAGATACATCACCACGGCGCGGGTCGAGAGATGGCGGACGACGTGGAGGTCGTGGGCGATGAACAGCATGGTGAGGCCGAGATCGCGCCTGAGATCGGCGAGGAGGTTCACCACCTGGGCCTGGATCGACACGTCGAGGGCCGAGACCGGCTCGTCGGCGACGATGAAGTCCGGCCGCGTCGCCAGCGCCCGGGCGACGGCGATGCGCTGGCGCTGGCCGCCGGAAAATTCGTGCGGTCGGCGGGCGGCCGCGTTCTTCTGCAGGCCGACCACGTCGATCAGCCGGGCGACCTCGGCGCGGATCTCGCTTGCCGGAACGATGTTGTGGACGCGCAGGCCGTCGGCGATCTGGGCGCCGACGCTGCGGCGCGGATCGAGGGAGCCGAACGGGTCCTGGAAGACCATCTGCATCCGCCGCGCCAGCTTTCGCCGTTCGGCGCCGGCGACGGTCGACAGGTCGCGGCCCTCGAAGCGGATCGCCCCGGCGCTGGGGCTTTCGAGCCCGAGCACCATGCGCCCGAGAGTGGACTTGCCGCAGCCGGATTCGCCGACGACGCCGACGGTCTCGCCTTTTTCCACGGCGAGCGAGACGTCGCGGACGGCCCAGACGTCCCTGTGCCGGCCGAACAGGCCGGTGCGCATCGGAAAGTTGCACGACAGGCGATCGGCCTCGACGAGCGGCGTGCCGGTCATGTGACCTCCTCGAAGCGCAGGCAGCGGGTGCGACGGCCCGGCTCCGGCGAAAACTCCGGCGGCGGCGCCTCGCGGCAGGCCGCGACGGCATGGTCGCAGCGCGGCGCGAAGGAGCAGCCGGGCGGCATGTGGCCGGGAGCGGGCACCGTGCCCGGGATGGCGACGAGGCGCTCGGCATCGCCCTCGGGGACCGAGCCGATCAGGGCGGCGGTATAGGGATGGCGGGGGCGGGCGAAGACTGTCGCGACCGGCCCCTCCTCGACCACTTCGCCGGCATACATGACGCAGACCCGGTCGGCGATCTCGGCGACGACGGCGAGATTGTGGGTGACGAAGACGACGCCCATCTCGGGATTGTCGCGCTTCAGACCGGCGATCAGCGCCAGGATCTGGGCCTGGATCGTCGGGTCGAGCGCCGTCGTCGGCTCGTCGGCGAGGAGGAGCTTCGGCTGGTTGGCGACGGCGATCGCGATCATCGCGCGCTGGCGCTGGCCGCCGGAGAGTTCGTGCGGATAGGCGCGGGCCCGGCGCTCGGCATCGGGAATGCCGACCCGGCCGAGAAGCTCGACCGCTTCCCGTTTCGCCGCCGCCCGGCCGATGGCCCGGTGGGCGAGGATCACCTCGGTCAACTGGTCGCCGATGCGGTGGACGGGGTTGAGCGCGGCGCTGGCGTCCTGGAAGACCATGGAGATCTCGTCGCCGCGCAGGCGCCGGTGGCCGTCCTCGTCTTGGGCGAGGAGGTCGACCACCGCGCCGTCGCGGCGCCGATAGGTGGCCGTGCCGCCGGTGACGCCGAGAACGTCGGGAAGAAGGCCGGTGACGGCGAGGCTGGTCAGCGTCTTGCCGGAGCCGCTCTCGCCGACCAGAGCGAGCGTCTCGCCGGTGCGAACGGCGAAACCGACGCCGCGCACCAGTTCCATGCCCGAGCCGATGCCGCCCGGCCTGTCCAGCGCGATGGTGAGGCCGGCGATCGACAGGAGATCGGCGGGCGCGTCGTTTCGCGCGTCCTCGTCGGGGGCGGTGCGCGGCGCCGGCGGGGCGGTCCTTCGCCGCCGCAGCCAGATCGCGCCGCCGGCCGGCACGGCGCGGGGGTCGAGCACGCTCTGCAGCCGGTCGCAGAGGAGGTTGAAGGTCAGGATCGTGCCGGCGAGCGCCACCGACGGCCACAGAAGCAGGAGCGGCGCCTGCTCCATGGCGCCGCGGGCCGCGCGGATCATCAGCCCCCAGGACGGCGTCGGCGGAACGACGCCGAGGCCGAGAAAGCTGAGGCCGCTCTCGATGACGATGGCGGAGGCGATCACCAGCGAGATCTGCACGACCAGCGGCGGCAGCACGTTGGGCAGCATCGTCCGCACGACGATCTGCAGCGGATGGGTGCCGAGCGCCCGCTGGGCGGTGACGAAATCGAGAGCGCGCACCTGCAGCGTCGCGGCATAGACCACCCGGGCGTAGTTCGGCGTGTAGAGGAGGGTCAGCGCCAGGATCAGCGGCCAGAAGCCGGCGCCGAAGATCGTCACGACGAGGAGCGCCAGGAGGAGCGGCGGCAGGCAGAGGACGATCTCGGCGGCGCGGACGGTGAAGATCTCGACGATGCCGCGGAAATAGCCGCCGAGAAGCCCGAGCGCCGTGCCGATCAGGGCGGCGGCCAGGGCCGAGCCGATGGCGATCGAAAGCGAGGCGCGGGCGCCGTAGATCAGCCGGGTGAGGACGTCGCGGCCGAACTCGTCCTGGCCGAGCCAGTGCGCCATCGACGGGCCGGCGAAGCGGTGGGGAATGTCCATCGCCCGCTCGTCTGCGAGTGGCAGCACCGGCGCGAGGACGACCAGGGCCAGGATGACGGCGAGGATCGAGACGGGCAGGATCAGCTTGCGCATCGGCTCACCGGGAGAGGCTGATGCGGGGATCGAGCACCGCATAGACGATGTCGACGACGAGGTTGAGGAAGACGAAGAGGATCGAGATCACCATGACGATGCCGACCACCTCGGGATAGTCGCGGGCATCGACGGCGCTGACGAGATAGCCCGACAGTCCCGGCCAGTTGAAGACGAACTCGACCAGCACCGTGCCGCCGATCAGCGTGCCCATTTCGAGGCCGAGGACGGTCAGCACCGGGATCATCGCGTTGCGCACGACGTGGCGCCGCAGGATCCTGCGGCGTTTCAGCCCCTTCGCCCGGGCGGTGCGGACATAGTCCCGTTCGAGGACGTCGAGCACCGAGCCGCGGGACATCCGCGCGACGACCGCCCACAGCGCGAGCGCCACCGTTCCCGCCGGCATCAGCAGCAGCAGGACGTGGCGGGCCGGGTCGACGGCGAAAGGCACGTAGCCGCCGGCGGGAACGAGCCGGAGTTCCTGGGCGAAGATCAGGATCACCACCGAACCGACCACGAAGACCGGGGTCGAAAGCGCCAGCGAGGAGAGAAACGAGATGACGTTGTCGATCCATCCGCCGGCCCGCACCGCCGCCAGCGTCCCGGCGGGGACCCCGAAGAGCACCGCGATCAGCGCCGCCGTGACGATCACCTCGAGGGTGCGGGGCAGCCGCTGGACGATCTGGCCGGCGACGGGCGCGCCGTCCCGGAAGGAGGTGCCGAGGTCGCCCGTCAGGATGCCGCCGATGTGGTGGGCGTATTGCAGCCAGAGCGGATCGTCGAGGCCGAGCCGCTGCCTGAGATTGGCCACCGCCTGCGGATCGGCCGCCGTCGAGCCCTGGCTCAGCAGGACCTCGGCCGGATCGCCCGGCACGAGGTGCAGGAGCAGGAACACCAGCGTGACGACGATCCAGACGAGGAACACCGCGACGAGGCTCCGATAGGTGATGTAGCGGAGCATCGGCGGGCCCTCAGCCGAGCGCCGTCTCTTCGAGCGTCTCGGGCGAATAGAAGCAGAGCTGTCCCGGCATGTTGGTGAAGCCGGTGACGGTCTTCTTCATCGCGAAGCCCTGGGACCGCCATGCGAGACCGACGATCGGCGTCTCCTCGATCGCCTGTTTCTCCATCTCGTGGTAGATCGCCTTGCGCTCGGCCTCGTCGAAAGTCTGGCGGCCCTTGGCGAGGAGTTCGGTCAGCTTCGGGGTCTTCAGCCCGTAGCTGCGCACGAAGCTCGCCGGCAGCGAACCGTCGACCAACTGGGTCATGCCGTCGGGATCGTTGTTGGAGGCGGTGGTGCCCATCACCGCCATGTCGTACTGGCCCTGATTGCCCTTCTGGACCCGGGTCGCCCATTCCGGCAGGTCGAGCCGGACATTGATGCCGACCATCGACAGATAGGCCTGGCAGACCTCGGCGGTGCTCTGGTGCATGCCGTATTGGGAGGTCGCCAGCAGGCTGCATTCGAAGCCGTCCGGGTGGCCCGCCTCGGCGAGAAGCGCCATGGCCTTGTCCGGATCGTAGTTCCAGCCGTTGGCGAGATCGGCGTTGTAGTATTCCGAGCCTTCCGCCAGCGGCAGATGTTCGAGCGGCCCGCCGCGGCCGTAGAAGGCGGCGGCGACGATGTCCTCCCGCTTGATCGCATGGGCGATGGCGCGGCGCACCTTCGGATCGTCGAAGGGCGGGTGCTCGGCGTTGAAGGTCAGATACATGAACGGCCCGTCGACGGCGTCGAGGGTCAGCCGGTCGTTCGCCTCGATCTGCTCCATCGCCTGCCAGGGCACGTATTCGATGAGATCGACGTCGCCGGCGTCGAGGGCGGCGACGCGCAGGTTCTCGTCGGCATAGACGATCGCCTGGACGCCGGCGAGCTTCGGCAGGCCTTCCTTGTAGTAGCCGTCGAAGGCGACGAGGCTCAAAGAGACGCCGCGGTCGGTCTTCTCCAGCTTGAACGGGCCGGCGCCCATCGTGGTGTCCGGCGCTTCGCCCTTCTTGATCATCGGCATGTTGAAATGGGCGAACCAGCCCGGCAGGACGGCCGAGGGCTCCTTGGTGATCATCCGGACGGTCTTGTCGTCGGGCGTCTCGACCTTGACGATCGACTGGAACTCGCCGCGGAAATAGGCGGTGGAATCCGGCTTGGCGGCTTCCGCGACGTTCCAGGCGACGTCCTCGGCGGTGACGGGCGAACCGTCGTGCCACTTGGCGTCGCGCAGCTTGAAGGTCCAGACGCCGTCGTCGTCGACCGAGAAGCTCTCGGCGAGTTCGCCGCGCATCTTGCCGTCGGGCCCGAAGCCGAGAAGGCCGCGATGCATCATCAGCTTGACCGTGCCGGCGGCCGAGCCGGACGACGCCCAGGCGTCGAAGCTCGGCGGATAGGCGGAAAGGCCGAAGCGCAGCGTGCCGTTGGTCTGGGCGCGCAGGGTCCTCGGCCCGACGAACGTCAGGGCGGCGCCGGCGGCACTCGTGGCAAGGAAGCTTCGGCGGGTCAAACGCATGGTCATTTCGCTGTCTCCGTGCTCGTGGCCGCCTGTCGGTGGGCCGTGGGATGTCGATGTCGCCGCCCGGTCACTCCGCGGCGATGAGGTCGTCGCGCTGGTCTGACGCGAGATCTGCGGCTTTGCGCTCGCGCGCCGGACCGTAGCCGCCGCCGCCGGGGGTGACGATTTCGAGCCATTCGCCGGCGCGCAACGTTCCAAGGCCGCGCTCGAAGGGGGCGGCGCCCGGCGACAGCGCGAAGCTCGCGCCGCCGCCGGGCTCGCCGCCGAACAGCCCCCAGCTTCGCGAATGGATGCGCGAGATGTCGACGCGCACGAGGCAGTCCTCGGTCGCCCGATAGACCCGGCGCAGCCCCATGCCGCCGCGCCGGGTGCCGGCGCCGCCGGAGCCGTCGACGAGTTCGTAGCGCTCGAGGATCAGCGGATATTCGACCTCCAGCGCCTCGACCGGCAGGTTCGATGTGTTGGTCGCATGGACGTGGATGCCGTCGAGACCGTCGGCATCGGGCCGGGCGCCGCCGCCGCCGCCGATGGTTTCGAGATAGACCCAGTAGCTGCCGGCGTCCGGCCCGCTCTGGCGCGTGCCGGAGAAGACCGCGACCGAACAGGTGGAGTTCGTGCAGGCCGAAACCTTCTTCGGTGCCGCCTGCGCCAGCGCCCCGAGAATCAGGTCGGCGACCCGCTGGCAGGTCTGGACGCGGCCGTTGACCGCTGCCGGATGGCTGCAGTTGAGCAAGCTGCCGACCGGCGCCTCGACCCGGATCGGTCGGGCGAGGCCGGCATTCGGCAGGACGGTCGGATCGACCACCGATTTGACGATGTAGTAGACCGTCGCAAGCAGCGCGGTACGGGTCATGTTGATGCCCGAGCGCACCTGCGGCGGCGCTTCGAAGGCGAGGGCGATCTCGTCGCCCGCGATGGTCACCGTCACCGCCAGGGGGATCGGATCGTCGAAGTCGAGCGTGTCGAAGACGTCCTCGAAGCGCCAGGACCCGTCGGGCAGGGCGGCGATGCCCGCCCGCATCTTGCGCTCGGCATAATCGAGCAGCGCCTTGCCGGATTCCAGCACCGTCGACACGCCGTGCTTCAAGCAGAGTTCGGTGAAGCGCCTGACGCCGACCCGGTTCGCCGCCATCTGGGCGCGCAGGTCCGACAGCCTTTCTCTGGGGACCTGGCAGTTGAGGAGGATCAGCTCCTGCACGTCCTTCTGGAGTTCGCCCGCCCGGTAGAGCCGGATCGGCGGGATGCGCAGGCCCTCCTGGTAGATGTGGGCGTGGGCGCGGTCGACGAAGTCCGAGTGGTGGGCGAGGTTGACCGTCCAGGCGACGAGATCGCCGTCGATGAAGATCGGTTCGGCGAGGACGATGTCCGGCAGATGGGTGCCGCCGCCCTTGTAGGCGTCGTTGCCGACGAAGACGTCGCCCGGCCGCATCTCGGCGGGCGCGTGTTCGGCGAGCACCATCGGGATGAAGTCGAGGAAGCTGCCGAGATGGACCGGGATGTGCTCGGCCTGGCAGAGCGTCTTGCCGTCGCGGTCGAACAGCGCGGTGGAGCAGTCGCGCCGCTCCTTGATGTTGGTCGAATAGGAGGCCCGCACCAGCGCCTCGCCGGTCTCCTCGACGATCGAGGAGAGCGCCGCGCCGATCACCTCGACGGTGATCGGATCGACGGCTTCGGATTCGCGCGTCATCGCGGCAGCTCCAGGATGAGGTTGTCGAGACCGTCGACGGTGACGCTCACCCCGGGCGGCACCAGCGTGGTCGTGTCCATCTGCTCGACGATGGCCGGGCCGGAGAACGCCATGCCGGGGCGGAGCGCCGTGCGGGCGTAGACCGCGCTGTCGGTGAAGCCACCGGTCTCGGGGAACCAGATGTCGCGCCGCCCGGTGATCGCGCCGGAGGCGTCTGCGGGGCCGAGCGGGCGAACCGGCAGCTCGGCCTTGGGGACGAGGCCGAGCGCCTCGGCCCGGAAGGTGACGCAGAGGATGCGCTCGCCCTCGGCCGCAAAGCCGTACATGCGGATGTGGGCGGCGGTGAACTCCTCCTTCAGCGCCTCGAGGCTCGCTTCGGTGATCTCGCCGGCGGGCAGCGGCACGGTCAGTTCGTAGTTCTGGCCCTCGTAGCGCAGATCGACGCTTCGTCTGGCGCGGCGGGCCTCGGGGGCGATCTTCTCGGCTTCGAACCAGCGCTCGGTCTCGGCCCCGACCGCAGCCGCGGCCTCGCGGATCGCCCCGATCCGCGCCGCATCGAGGGGCACCAGCCGGGTCGTGGAGAAGTCGGCGCGAAGGTCGGTCAGCAGCAGTCCCATGGCGCAGAGGATGCCGGGATTGCGCGGCACGACGACCCTTGCGATGTCGAGCTCCGCGGCCAGCCGCACCGCATGCAGCGGGCCGGCGCCGCCGAAGGCCATCAGCGCGTAGTCGCGCGGGTCGTAGCCCTTCTGGACGGAAATCACCCGGATCGCCCGCGCCATGTTGGCTGTGACCACCGAGATGATCCCCTGGGCGGTCTCCATCACGTCGAGGCCGAGCTCTTCGGCGAGCTTGCCGATGGCCTCGACGGCGAGGTCGCGCCGCACCTCCATCCGCCCGTCGAGGAGGTGGGTGGGGTTGAGGACTTGGAGGACGATGTTGGCGTCGGTGACGGTCGGCTCGGTCGCGCCGCGGCCGTAGCAGACCGGCCCCGGATCGGCACCGGCGCTCTGCGGTCCGACCTTCAGGAGGCCGCCGCTGTCGATGGCGGCGATCGAGCCGCCGCCCGCGCCGACGGTGTGGATGTCGAGCATCGGCGCCTTGATCGGATAGCCGTGGACGACGCTCTCGTTGGTCTCGGCGATCTTGCCGCCGGTCATCAGCGCGACGTCGGTGGAGGTGCCGCCCATGTCGAAGGTGATGATGTCCGGATGGCCCGAGCGGCTGCCGATCGCCTCGGCGGCGACGACGCCGGTCGACGGGCCGGAAAGCACCGCGCGCACCGGTGTCTCGGCCGCCGCCTCGAAGCCGACGACGCCGCCGTTCGACTGGGTGAGATGCGGCGCGACGGCGAGACCGAGTTCGGCGAGACGTGTCGTCAGCCGGCGGATGTAGCGCTGCATGATCGGGCCGAGATAGGCGTTGACCGTCGCCGTGGAGAGCCGCTCGAACTCGCGGAATTCCGGAGCGATCTCGTGGCTCGCGCAGATGAAGGCGTCGGGCAGCTCCTCGGCGACGATCGCCTTGGCGGCCTGCTCGTGCTCGGGATTGGCGAAGGCGTAGAGAAAGGCGATGGCGACCGCCGTGACGCCTTCCTGCGCGAAGGCTTTCGCGGCCCTGCGCACCGCCGCCTCGTCGAGCGGCGTCTCGACCGCGCCGGTGTGGAGGATCCGCTCGCCGACCTCGCGGCGGAGGAACCGCGGCACCAGCACCGGCGGCTTCTCGGCGAAGAGATCGTAGAGGTCGGGGCGCTTCTGGCGACCGATCTCGAGGAGGTCGCGAAAGCCGCCGGTGGTGATCAGTCCGACCCTGGCGCCGCGATGGGTGATCAGGGCGTTCGTCGCGACCGTCGTGCCATGGCCGAGATAGGCGATCGGGCCTGCGGGCGAACCCGCCGCACCGGCCGATTCCGCGATGCCCTGGCTGACACCCTCGAAGATGCCGCGGCTGGGATCGTCCGGGGTCGAGGAGACTTTCCAGACATGCACCGCGCCGGAAACCTCGTCGAACAGGCACACGTCGGTGAAGGTGCCGCCGGAATCGACGCCGATACGCCAGCTTGCCTCGCCCATTTATGTCCTGCCCCGTTCGTGTATACTTGGCGTATAACACATCAGTCGGGTTCGCTCCGCAATCCCCCATCCGATAAAATCTGGGCAGGGCGGGCAACTGACCAACGAATGAGCAAATGGTCGATATGGCGACACGGGCGTTCGAAAGGGCCACGATGGCGGCGAGGCGGGGCGAGAGCAGGGGGGAGCCGGCTGCCAGACCCGCAGGCCAGCGTGCTTATCTGGCGATCCGCGCCGGAATTTTGGGCGGCGACTTTCCGCCGGGCGGCTTCATCGAAGAGGGCCAGGCCTGCGATCTGACCGGCCTCTCCCGCACCCCGGTGCGCGAGGCGCTGACGCGACTCGCGGCGGAAGGCTTCGTCGAGATCCATCCTCGCCGCGGCGCCATGGTCCGGCCGCTGCTCGGCTCGGAGCTGCGCGACCTGCTGGAGGTCCGCCGAATGATCGAGAGCCACGCCATCCGGCGCATCTGCGAGGACCGGCGGGCGATTCCCGCCCGGCTCTACGCGATCTGCGAGACCCGCGAGGCGGCCGCGCCCGACGATCTCCTGTCGAGTGTCGAGATCAACACGCAGTTTCATCACGGCATCGTCGAGACCGCCGGCAACGGCGTCCTCACCAAGGCCTATGAGGGGCTGCATGCCAGCCTCGGCCGCGCCAGCATGCTGTCGCTGCAGATGAAGTTCGGCGATTCCGACCTGATCGACAGGGAACATCGCGAACTCCTCGACGCGCTCTCCGCCCATGACGCGGAGGAGGCGCTGGCCATCCTGCAGCGGCACTTGCGGCCGATCCCGCAGTTGATGGCGGTGCTGCCGTCATGAGGGCGCCGGCGCGCGCCGGAACCTCCTCTTCCGTCCATCCATCGAAGGTTGCCTGCCCATGAGTGATCGTCTGTTCTCGACCAGCAAGACGCCGGCGACGGGATCGGGCGGCATGGTCGTCACCAACCATCCGCTCGGCACCGCGGCGGGCTTCGAGATCCTCGCGGCCGGCGGCACCGCCGTCGATGCGGCGGTCGGCGCGCTCTTCGCGCTCTGCGTCGCCGAGCCGATGATGGTCGGGATCGCCGGCGGCGGCATCATGCATCTGCGCGAGCCCGACGGGCGCCACCACGTCGTCGACGCGCTCGCCCATGCACCCGCGGCGGCGCATCCGGAGATCTACACGCCGGTCTCCGACACGCCGCCGGACCATATGGAAACGAAGGACCGGCGCAGCGCCCTCGGCCCGTCGGCGGTGGCGGCGCCCGGCAATCTCGCCGGCTGGTGCGATGCGCATCGCCGCTTCGGCCGGCTGCCGCTCGCCGACGTCGTCGCGCCGGCGATCCGCATCGCCGAACGCGGCTTCGCCATCACCCATTATCTCGCCGGGGCGATCGGCGAACACGCCGCGGACCTTTCCCGCGACCAGCCGATCGCGGCGCTGCTGATGCCGGGCGGTGCGCCGCTCTCACCGGGCGAGCGGCTCGTGCAGGGCGACTTCGCCGAGACGCTGAAGCTCGTCGCGAAGGAGGGGGCGGCGGCGCTGCATGGCGGCGAACTCGGCGCGGCGCTCGCCGAGCGCATCGCCACCGGCGGCGAGGATGCCGGCTGGCTGACCCTCGATGATCTGCGAAACTACCGGCCGCGCGAGCGCGAGGCGATCACCGGCAGCTATCGCGGCCACCAGATCGTCGGGCCGCCGCCGCCGGCCTCGTCCGGCGTCCATATCGCCGAGATGCTCAACCTCATCGAGCCCCACGACGTCGCGGGGATGGGCTTCGGCACGCTGGAAAGCCTGCATCTGATCGCCGAGGCGATCCGCATCGGCTTCGAGGATCGGCGGGCGGCGAGCGGCGATCCGGATTTCGTCGACATCGACGTCGAAAAGCTGATTTCCAAGGACTATGCCCGGCTCTGCCAGGCGCGGCTGCGCCGGCAGGGCGGACCGGCGACGACGCCGGCAGCCGGCCGCGAATCCGCCGACACGACGCATGTCACCGTCGCCGACAGGGACGGCTTCGTCGTCAGCGCCACCCATACGATCAACGGGCTGTTCGGCGCCAAGTTCGTCGTGCCCGGCACCGGCATCATCCCCAACAACTACATGATGAATTTCGACCCGCATCCCGGCAAGGCCCTGTCGGTGATGCCGGGAAAACGCGTGCCGACCTCGATGGCGCCGATGATGATCCTGAAGGAAGGCCGGCTGCGCTGGGCGCTCGGCCTGCCCGGTGGCCTCAGGATCTTCCCCTCGGCCTTTCAGGCGATCGTCAATCTCATCGACCACCGGATGGATCTCCAGAGCGCCATCGAAGCGCCGCGGATCTGGACCGAGGGCCAGGAGCTGGAGATCGAGCCGGCGCTTCGCCCGCTCGAAGCCGCGCTCGCCGGGCGCGGCCACGTGATCAAGCCGATGCCGCATGTCGGCGGCGGAATGAACGCGATCGAATTTTCCGAGGACGGTTCGATGACCGGCGCCGCATGCTGGCGGGCCGACGGCACCGTCGCGGCGCTCGGAGGCGGGCTCGCGAAAGCCGGCATCCGCTTCTGGCCGGATCGCACGCCGCCGGCTCCCGGATGACGACGCCCATGCGCGTTCCCGTCATGGTTGCCCGAAAGGGGAATCGGTGATGTCGAAAGCCACCAACTCGCCATGACCGCGGCGTATCGGCAAATCTGCAGATCCTTCCACACACGATCGAATCGTACCGCCATCGATCCGGCAGAGCTAAGAGACGCGATTTTCGCCTGGCCATGAGCGAGTTGTTTTTCATCACCCATCCCGAGGTCGTCGTCGATCCCGGCCGCCCGATCGAGCACTGGCATCTCGGCCCGCGCGGCATCGATCGGATGAGGACGTTTGCGGTGGTTCGCCCGAGACCGACTCCGGCCGCCGCGAGAGGGCCTTCAGGACGGTGTCGTCGCCCACGTCAGCGTCCCGCATCCGGCTTCGATACGGCCGATCGCTTCTTCGAGTTCGGCGCGGGAGGTGGCGTAGGAGACGCGGAAGTGGCCGGGCAGGGGCGTATATTTCGTCTCGCCCGCCGCCATGGCGGCCGTGGCCGCCTGTTTGACGTGGTCGGGCGTGTCGAAATCCGGCTCGCCCGCGCCGAGGATGATGACGTCCCGGCCTGCGGCGCGCAGTCGTTGGGCCTCGGCGCCGATGGCGAGGATTTCCGACACGCCGAGCGACGCGATACGCTCGGCGGGCCGGAAGGTCGATTTCGGGTTCTCCAGCATGATCAGCCGATGTCGAAGCTGACGCCCTGGGCGAGCGGCAGGTCCTTGGAGTAGTTGATGGTGTTGGTGGCGCGGCGCATGTAGGCGCGCCAGGCGTCCGAACCGCTCTCGCGGCCGCCGCCGGTCTCCTTCTCGCCGCCGAAGGCCCCGCCGATCTCGGCGCCCGAGGTGCCGATGTTGACGTTGGCGATGCCGCAGTCCGAGCCGCGTGCCGAAAGGAAGACCTCCATCTCGCGAAGGTCGGTCGTGAAGATCGAGGAGGAGAGGCCGCCGCCGACGTCGTTGTGCAGCTCCAGCACCGCGTCGAAGTCGGAATATTTCATCACATAGAGGATCGGCGCGAAGGTTTCGCGCAGCACCGGACCCTGCTGGCTCGGCATTTCGACGATGGCCGGCTTGACGTAATAGGCGGTGTCGGGACCGACCGAGACGCGCTCGCCGCCATGCACGACGCCGCCGAGATCCTTCACCTCGCCGAGGGCCGCGACCATGCCGTCGTATGCGGCCTCGTCGATCAGCGGGCCGACGAGCGCCTGACCCTCCAGCGGATTTCCGACGGTGACGGAGGCATAGGCCTTCTTCAGCGCCGGCACGAGCTGGTCGTAGACGGATTCGTGGACGAAGAGGCGGCGCATGGTGGTGCAGCGCTGGCCGGCGGTGCCCATGGCGCCGAAGGCGATCGCCCGCAGAGCCATGTCGAGATCGGCCGACGGGCAGACGATGCCGGCGTTGTTGCCGCCGAGTTCGAGGATGCACTTGCCGAAGCGGGCGGCGACCTTCGGACCGACGATCCGGCCCATGCGGGTCGAGCCGGTGGCCGAGATCAGCGCGACCTTTTCGCTCGTCACCAGCGCGTCTCCCACATCCGGGCCGCCGATCAGCACCTGGGAGAGACCATCCGGGGCATCCGCGCCGAAGCGGACGAGCGCGCGCTCGAAGACGGCCTGGCAGGCGAGCGCCGTCAGCGGCGTCTTTTCCGACGGCTTCCAGATCACCGGATCGCCGCAGACGAGGGCGAGCGCCGAGTTCCAGCACCAGGGCGCGCAGGGGAAGTTGAAGGCGGTGACGATGCCGACGACGCCGAGCGGGTGCCAGGTTTCCATCATCCGGTGGCCAGGGCGCTCGGTCGCGATGGTGAGGCCGTAGAGCTGGCGCGACAGGCCGACCGCGAAGTCGCAGATGTCGATCATTTCCTGCACTTCGCCGAGGCCTTCGGACGGCGACTTGCCGGCCTCGATCGAAACCATGCGGCCGAGATCGTCCTTGGAGTTGCGCAACTCTTCGGCAAAGAGCCGCACCAGCTCGCCGCGGCGCGGGCCGGGGACCATGCGCCACTTGCGGAAGGCTTCGCCGGCCTTGGCGATGGCCGCTTCGGTCTCGGCGACGTCATGCGCCTTCAGCGTGGCGACGACCTCGCCGGTAACGGGCGAGACGACTTTCATGCCGCCTTCGACGGCGAGCGCGGTCTCGACGCCGCAATTCTTCATGGTTTCCGCAGTGATCCGATCGAGCGGTCTGGAGGGCATGGTCGCGTCCTTTCTTCAGGAATTCCCGGAGCCGTCGCGGAGAGCGGCGATGGGCCTACCCCGACTGCGCCCAGGCGGCTTCCCGCGTCAAGCGGGCACCAACCAGTCTGCCGATATTGCCTCGATCGGGAGTCAGGTGAGGCCTTTCCCGCTCGGGCCGCGAAGGATCGATCCGACTGGCCGCATTCCGACATGACGTGGCGGCCGACTGTTTCTTCCTCCGGACGACATGCTAATCGAGGGTGAGCAATCGTTCCGGCCGCTCGCGCGAAGCGGCGAATCCTTGAGGCCCTCGTGACGAACCTGCAGGTGACCCGGCCGCTCGCCCGCGAAGCACGGGGCCTCTCCGCCTTCCTCGCCGCGCTCGGCGACGAAGCCTATACCGGCGACGTCGCGACGAACGCCGCCACCCGCACGGTGATGGCAACGGACAATTCGGTCTACGAGCTGCTTCCCGCCGCCGTTCTCTTCCCGCGGGAGCCGGACGATCTCAACCGCATCCTGCGCGCCTCGGCCCGGACGAAAACGCCCGTCGTCGCGCGCGGCGGCGGCACCGGCACCAACGGCCAGTCGCTGACCACCCATGTCGTCGTCGACTGCTCGCGCCATCTGCGCGCGATCGAGAGCATCGATCCCGAGCGCGGCCTTGCGGTCGTGCAGCCGGGCGTGATCCTCGACGAATTGAACCGCGCGGCCGCCCCGCACGGCCTCTTCTTCGCGCCCGCCGTCTCGACCGCCTCGCGCGCGACGCTCGGCGGCATGACGGCGACCGACGCTTCGGGCAAGGGGTCGCGCCATTACGGCCGCACCTCCGACCACATCGCGGCGATGGAGGTCGCTCTCTCCGACGGCTCGAACTGGCGGGCCGAACCGCTGGATGCCCGAGCGCTGGACGCCGTCTGCGCGCGGCAGGACTTGCCCGGCCGGTTGCATCGGCTGCTTCGCGACATCGTCCGCGACGAGGCGGACGAGATCGAACGGGTCTTTCCGGTGATGAACCGGGGCCTCACCGGCTACAACCTCAAGGAACTCAACGACGCGGACGGCCGCTTCCGGCTTTCCAAGGTGCTCGCCGGTTCGGAAGGCTCGCTCGCGCTCACCAAGCGGCTGACGCTGAAGCTTCTGAAGAAGCCGCCGCACCGGGCGCTGATGGTGGTCGGCTATGACGACGTGATCGCGGCGCTGCGGGACGTCGGCCGTCTCGTCGAGGCCGACCCCTCCGCCGTCGAGTTCATCGACGACCGCATCCTCTCGCTCGCCAAGGACGACCCGATCTGGGCCGACATCGCCGGCACGCTGGCGACGCCGCCGGGCCGCGAGGTGAAAGGCCTCAACTTCGTCGAGGTCGAGGCGGGGAGCGGGGCGGAACTCGCCGCCGCGCTCGCCCGGCTGGAGGCCTTGCCGCAAGCGCCTTCGAGCGCGGTCACCCAGACCATCGTCCGCGAGCCCCGGATCATCGCCCAGCTCTGGTCGCTGCGGTCGAAATGCGTCGGCCTTCTCGGCCGGATGGATCCGAGCCGGCAGGGCACCGCCTTCGTGGAAGACGCCGCCGTGCCGCCGCAGGTCCTGCCGGACTTCGTCGAAGGCTTCCGCGCCCTTCTCGACGCGCACGGCCTCGCCTACGGCATGTTCGGCCACGCCGACGTCGGCTGCGTCCATGTGCGCCCGGCGCTCGACATGCGGATTCCGGAGGATGCGGCCAAGCTCAAGCCCGTCTCGGACGCCGTCGCGGCGCTCGCCCAGCGCCATGGCGGGCTGATCTGGGGCGAGCACGGCAAGGGTTTTCGCGGCCAGTACGGGCCGCAGATCCTCGGGGACCGGCTCTATGCCGCCATGTGCCGGATCAAGGCTGCCTTCGACCCGGACGACCGCCTCAACCCCGGCAAGATCGCCGCGCCTTCGCCCGATCGGAAGCTGGAGCGGATCGACACCGTGCCGTTTCGCGGGCCGATGGACGCGACGATCCCGCCCGCGCGGCTGGGCGGCTTCGAAAAGGCGGTGAAGTGCAACGGCAACGGCCAGTGCTTCGGCCGCGACGCCTTCGACGCCATGTGCCCGTCCTACAAGGCGACGGGCGACCGTCTGCAATCGCCCAAGGGCCGTGCCGCGCTGATGCGCGCCTGGCTGCGAGAGGACGGCGCATTACCCGACGGCGAGATCGCGACGGCCCTCCACGCGAGCCTTCGGACCTGCCTCGCCTGCAAGGCCTGCGCCTCGCAATGCCCGGTGAAGGTCGACATTCCGTCGATGCGCGCGCGCTTCCTGTCGGACTGGCACGAGACCCATCGCCGCCCGATGCGGCATCGTCTTCTGGCGGCGATGGAGACATTCGCGCCGGCCATGCGCGCGCTCCCCGGCCTCGCCAATGCCGGCCTCGGCCTCGCGGCGCCGCTGCTTCGGGCGCTCGATCTCGTCGATCTTCCCGCCATCCGCCCTGCACGCGGCGAGCGCCGCCGGCTCGACGACCGCGACGACCGGCCGGGCGTGGTCCTGATCGAGGACACCTTCACCGCGACCTGGGACGGGGGCGTCGTCGAGGCGGCAGAAACCCTCTTCGAAACCCTCGGCTACCGCGTCCACCGCGTCGCGGCGCAGGCGAACGGCAAGGCGCTCCACGTCCTCGGAAAGCTCGATCGCTTCGAGGCGACGGCGCGAAGGGCGCTGGCCCGCGAGGCCGAGCTCGTGACGAGCGGCATGCCGCTCGTCGGCATCGAGCCGGCGGTCAACTGCCTCCATGCCGACGAATATCGCGAACTGCGAAAGGCCCCGTCGCCGGTGGTTTCCGTCGAGGCGTTCCTGGCCTCCGAAATCGCGGTGGGACGGATCGCGCCGCGCACGGGCCAAGGCAGCGCCTCCTTCGCCCTTTTCCAGCACTGCACCGGCAAGACCGCCGACCCCGCCTCCACCGGCCGGTGGCTCGCGATCTTTCGCCATCTCGGCCTCGACCTCGATCCCGAGGACACCGGCTGCTGCGGCATGTCCGGCTTCTTCGGCCACGAAGCACCGAATGCGGAGATGTCGAAAAAGCTCTTCGCCATGTCGTGGCAGCCGAAATTGGCCCGCCATGCCCCCGGCACCGCGCTCGCGACGGGGTTTTCCTGCCGCTGTCAGGCGAAGCGGATGGGGGCGGGCCGGCTGCCGCATCCGGTGGAGGTGCTGGCGGAGGCGGTCGCGTCTGGCCTGCCCGCGACATCGTCGAACGTTTCCGGCTCCATCGGATAGACCGGCTCGACGTTCACAGGTTTTGATGAGGCGAGCCATGAAGCCGCCGAATGTCGGTCCGCGGCCCGTCCGCATGCTTCGTTTCGTCCGCCGATCTCCGGGCTCGCGGCACTCTCGATGCAAATGGCGCTGGCGGTTCGGGCAGGACCGCGCCATCTTCGCGGGTGCGCGCCGGAGCTGGCGGCCGGCGGATGTGCCGTTGCCGGCCCGGGCGGGCAGTGGTTCGTAACACAGAGGGAGAGCGGCGATGGTCAGGAACCGGTTGAAGGCACTCTGGGCGGAGGGCCGGCCGGCGGTGAACGGCTGGCTGTCGATCGCCAGCCCCTTCGTCGCCGAGATCATGGCGGGGCAGGGCTATGACAGCCTGACGATCGACCTCCAGCACGGCGCTCTCGACTATTCCGGCGCCCTGCCGATGCTCCAGGCGATGCGCGGCTCGGCCGTGACGCCGATCGTGCGGGTGCCCTGGCGCGAGCCGGGCATCGTCATGAAGGCGCTCGATGCCGGCGCCATGGCGATCATCTGCCCGATGATCGACACGGCCGAGGAGGCGGCCGAATTCGCCAGCTTCATGCGCTACCCGCCGCGCGGCACCCGCAGCTTCGGTCCGACGCGGGCGGCCGTCGCCCATCCGGGCTACGGCGTCTCGGCCAATGAAGAGGTTCTGGCCTTCGCCATGATCGAGACGAAGAGCGGGCTGAGGAACGTCGAGGCGATCGCCGCGACGCCGGGCATCGACGGGCTCTATGTCGGGCCTTCGGATCTGGCGCTCGGCACGAGCGACGGCCGGCTCGCCCCGGGCTTCGACCCCGAGGATCCGGATCTGGTCGCCAGCATCAAGCACGTCGCCGCCGTCGCCAGGGCGAACGGCATCCGGGCCGGGCTGCATTGCGGCTCGCCGGCCTATGCGGCGCGCGCCGTCGGCTGGGGGTTCGACCTGACGACGGTCTCCGGCGACACGCGGCTTCTCGCCCTTTCCGCCGCCGCATCGGTGGCCGAGTGGCGGCAGCTCGCCGGAGTGCCGGCCACGGACGGCGGCGCGTAGCGGCCGCCTTCGTCGGCGGCACGCCCTCCCGCGCGCCCTGCACCGACCGCCGCAGCGGCGGTTCGCTTGCATCTTCGCCTGTCCGGCGGCACAAAGGCATCGGCCGGACCCGCGACAAGACGGGACGCGGCCCGGTCGACCACCGCGGCCCGGCGCGCTTCGCCCGGCCCGAGCGACCCGAGGAAACGAAGGGGCGAACACTGACGAAGATCGACGCCCACCAGCATTTCTGGCATCCCGCCCGCGGCGATTACGGCTGGCTTCCGCCGGGCGATCCGGTGCTGTCGCGGCCCTATCTTCCGGCCGATCTCGCCCCGGCGCTGGCGGCGACCGGCGTCGAGCGCACGGTCCTCGTCCAGGCGGCGCCGACGACGGCGGAGACCGAATATCTTCTCGGCCTCGCCGATGCGAGCGAGCACGTCGCCGGGGTGGTCGGCTGGATCGACTTCGAGCGGCCGGAGGAGATCGACACGCTCAGGCGCTTGGCCGCTCACCCCAAGTTTCTCGGATTGCGGCCGATGATCCAGGACATCGCCGACGACGGATGGATGCTGCGGCCGGAACTCGACTGGGCGTTCCGGGCGATCTGCGACCTCGATCTGACCTTCGACGCCCTCGGCTTTCCCCGGCACGTCGAATATTTCTCCGCGCTGCTCGCCCGCTATCCCTCCATGCGGGTCGTTCTCGATCATTGCCTGAAGCCGACGATCACCGACGAAAGCCCCGAATCCTTCGACGAATGGGCCCGCGGCATCGCCCGCCTCGCCAGCGCCACCGGCGCCCTTTGCAAGCTCTCGGGCCTCGTTACCGAAGCCAGGGACGACTGGCGGCGGGAGGACCTCGCCTATTATTCCGACCACGTCATCGAGGTCTTCGGGGCGGAGCGGGTGATGTGGGGCTCGGACTGGCCGGTCTGCCGCCTCCGATGCGAATACGCGGCCTGGCACGAGACGGCGGTTTCGCTGCTGTCGCATCTCTCCGTGGCCGACCGGGCCCGCGTCCTCGGCGGCACGGCCGCAGAATTCTACCGTCTCGGCTGACGGCGCTCGGCCTCCCGTCTGCGCCCCCGCGCTCCGCGGGCCGCGGCGATCCGGTCACGCGACCGATTTCCCGACGATAGAACATTTGTGAACGTCGTTGCCCTGACGGGGCGCGGGGCTAAGTGCCGCTGCCACGCGATCGTCAGTGAAGTGAAACACTTCGGCGGTCTGACATCGACGCAGCCATCGACCGAGGAGGTCCGATATGTCGACACTTTCCCCCCGCCCCCTGACGAAGGCCTCGCCCGTCGCGGAGCGCTATCGCCATGTGCGCGCGACCAGCCGCGAACTGGGCGCGCCGCTGTCGGATGCCGATGCGACGGTGCAGTCGATGCCCGACGCCAGCCCGGCGAAATGGCATCTCGCCCATACGACCTGGTTCTTCGAGACCATGGTGCTGAAGCCGAATCTTCCCGGCTACGAGGTCTTCGACGAGAGCTTCAACTACCTCTTCAACTCCTATTACGAGACGATCGGCGAGCGCCAGCCGCGGCCGCGCCGCGGCATGATCACCCGGCCGCATCTCGACACCGTCTTCGACTATCGCGACCATGTCGACGCGGCTGTCGAGACGCTGCTCGAGCGCGGCGCCTCGCCCGAGGTCGCGGAACTCGTCGAGCTCGGCTGTCATCACGAGCAGCAGCATCAGGAGCTTCTCCTCACCGACATCCTGCATCTCTTCGCCCAGAGCCCGCTGAAGCCGGCCTACCGCGACCCGCAGCCGCTCGGCGTCGGGCGCGAGCCCGGCGAGGCGCGCTTCGTCTCCTTCGACGGCGGGATCGTCGAGATCGGCCATGACGGGCAGGGCTTCGCCTTCGATTCCGAAGGTCCGCGCCACCGGGCGCTGCTCGATCCCTATCGGCTGGCGGACCGGCTCGTCACCAATGGCGAGTTCATCGCCTTCATCGAGGACGGCGGCTATCGCAACCCGCTGCTGTGGCTGTCGGCCGGCTGGGCGGACATTCTCGCCAACAAGTGGGAGCAGCCCTTCTACTGGTTCCAGCGCGACGGCGAATGGTGGACGATGACGCTGCGCGGCGCCCAGCCGGTCGATCGCAACGCGCCGGTGACGCATCTGTCCTATTTCGAGGCGGACGCCTTCGCCACATGGGCCGGCAAGCGGCTGCCGAGCGAGTTCGAATGGGAGAACGCGGCGGCGGGCCTGTCGATGGAGGGCAATTTCGCCGGTTCCGGGCGCCTGCGACCGAAGCCGGCCGGCCCCGCCCGCGACGGCGCGCTGCGCCAGATGTTCGGCGACGTCTGGGAATGGACCCGCAGCCCGTTCTCGCCCTATCCGCGCTTCAAGCCGGTCGAGGGCGCCGTCGGCGAATACAATGGCAAGTTCATGTGCGGCCAGTTCGTGCTGCGCGGCGGCTCCTGCGTCACGCCGGAAGGCCACATCCGCGCCACCTACCGCAACTTCTTCCCGCCCGATGCCCGCTGGCAGTTTTCCGGGCTGCGCCTGGCGGAGGACGCCTGAGATGCTCGACAAGACCGACACCGAGGCGCTGCAGCGCGAGGCCTTCCGCCGCGACGCGCTGGCCGGCCTCTCGAAGCCGCGGAAGACCCTGCCGGCCCGCTGGCTCTACGATGATCGCGGCTCCGAACTCTTCGAGGAGATCACGAAAGCGCCGGAATATTACCCGACCCGCACCGAGACCGGCATTCTCGAAGACAATGCCGGCGCGATCGCCGATCTGTTCGGGCCCGAGGCGGTGATCCTCGAATATGGCGCCGGCGCCGGGATCAAGACCGAGATCGTGCTCGAAGCGCTGGACCGGCCGGGCCTCTACGTTCCGATCGACATCTCCGGCGATTTCCTCGCCGCTTCGGCGGATCGGATCCGGCAGCGCTTTCCCGATCTGGCGGTGGAGCCGGTGACGGCCGACTTCACCGCGGAGTTCGACCTCCCCGGCGACCTGCCGGAGGCCGGACGCCGGGGCGGCTTCTTTCCCGGCTCCACCATCGGCAATCTCGACCGGGCCGAAGCGCTCGCCTTCCTCAAGCGCATGCGCCGGCATGTCGGGCCGGAGGGCGCCGCCGTCCTCGGCTGCGACCTGAAGAAGGACATCCCGACGCTGATCGCCGCCTATGACGACGCGGCCGGCGTCACGGCGGCCTTCGACCTCAACATCCTGACGCGGATCAACCGCGAACTCGGCGGCGACGTTCCGGTCGAAAGCTTCGGCCACGAGGCGCGCTGGAACGATGCCACGTCGGCGATCGAGATGCATCTCGTGGCCCGCGAGCCCGTGACGTTTTCGGTCGACGGACGCGCATTCTCGATGGAAGCGGGCGAGACGATCCACACGGAAAACTCGCGCAAATACGACGTCGAGGGACTGGCGGCGCTGGCCGAGGAAGGGGGCTGGGAGCTCGACCGGGTCTGGACGGACGAGAACGAGCGCTTCGCGGTGATGGGGCTGAAGGTGCAGTAGGCCACCCGAAAGTAGCGAACCGGCCGGGCAGCGGAATCTGACACCGGTCGGCGTGGCATCTGAGCGTCACGAGAAGGCCTGCGATGTGGCAATCCGCGTCTCAGCCGCAGGAGGCCGCCTTCTGACGGGGCCGTGTCATCAGCGGCCTCTTGCACCATTTCCGTAGATCTGCTTGGCCTGATCCATGTGGTCTTCGTCGCGCGCTCTCGTGCCTCCCTCTTTTCTCTCCCGCCTTCGCCGCAGGTCGCGCGGGGGAGCGCGCCCGGTCGCGCCTGTCAGGCATGCCGTGGGAGCAGTCACGGAGCAGGAGTCAAAGCGCGTCCGGTCTGAGGTGCCCGCCCCTGAGCCTGGTGTGTCGGTCTACCAAGACTGTTTCGTGCCGCCAGCGAGGATCGACTCGAGGTGGCCGCTCGAAATGGCTGCAGGAGCGTATCGCGCGGATGGCAAAATGATCGCGGCAACCGGTCTGACACGGTCCGCAGGCGGCGGAACCCGGCAGATCGTCCGCAGCTATGACGAACTGCCGCCCGCGAGCACCGACGAATGCGCCGAAGCCGTCTATGGCGGCTACGTTCTTCCGCATTTCGGACATTTCATGATCGAGAGCACCGCGCGTCTCTGGTGGGTCGCGCTGAATCGGTTCAAAGGGCCGGTTCTCTTCCAGACGATCGATCGGGAGATTCCCGAGTATGCGCAGCGCTTCTTCTCGCTGCTCGGCATCAAGCCCGTCTTCCTCAACGGTTCTGAAGGCGTCCGGGTCCGCTCTCTGATCGTCCCGGATGCCGCGGCCATGGAGCGGGGCGGAATCCATCGCACATTCACCCTGCCGTTCCAGCATCTCGCGGAGCGGTCGACGGCACAGACCGGCCCGGAAAAGCTCTATGTCTCTCGAGGACAGGGTGTGGGAGTCGTCTTCGGCGAACTCACCGTGCAGAACGCGCTGCGCAAGGACGGATTCGCGGTCCTCGACCCGACCCGGGCGACACTTGCGGAGCAGATTGCAGCATTCGCCAATGCCCGGGAGATCGTCGGCTGTACCGGCTCGGCGATGCACAACGTCCTTTTCTGCCGCCGGGCGGCGAAAGTGGCCTATCTCTGCCGGGGCGCGGCGATCCCTTTGACATTCCCGGCGATCGACCAGGCGCTCGGGTCCCATGAGAGCTTCTACGTCTACGCCGCCCTCAACCCGCTGCCTGCGACCAGCGGCCTGATGAGCCCGCATCTCATCGATTCCCAGGCCTGCTGTCGACACCTCTTCGAGGCTGGCTTCTTGTCGAGGCCGCCGCAGATCGATCTGCGCGATCTCGTCGAGGAGCGCGATCTCTACATGCGGGAATGGCGTCGTCTGCACGACGCGAAGACGGCGCCCAGGGGCCGCGCGCCGTGATCATCATCGGGCAACGATCGTGAACCGAGTTCCCTCGGAAGCCGTGGTCTACCAATCCGACGGCAAGCGACCCGCCGGTCGCGAAGCTCGGACTACTCCACGATCCCCATCAGCCTGAGCGCGAAGGCGTAGACATAGGCGATCTCCTCGAGCTTCGAGAACCGTCCCGAGGCGCCGGCATGGCCCGAATCCATGTTGGTCCTCAGCAGCACCGGATTGTCGTCGGTCTTCATCTCGCGCAGGCGCGCCACCCATTTCGCCGGCTCCCAATAGGTCACCCGCGGGTCGGTCAGACCGGCGAGGACGAGGATCGGCGGATAGGCCTGCGGCTTGACGTTGTCGTAGGGCGAGTAGGAGGCGATCACCTCGTAGTCCTCGCCCGACAGGACGGGATTGCCCCATTCCGGCCATTCCGGCGGGGTCAGCGGCAATGTGTCGTCGAGCATGGTGTTGAGGACGTCGACGAAGGGAACGACGGCGACGATGCCGCCGAACTTTTCCGGCGCCATGTTGGCGACGGCGCCCATCAGCATGCCGCCGGCCGAGCCGCCTTCGGCGACGATGCGGTCGTGCGAGGTGAAGTGCTCGGCGACGAGGTGGTCGGCGGCGGCGATGAAGTCGGTGAAGGTGTTCGCCTTGTTGCGCCGGCGGCCGGCGTCGTACCAGCGGAAGCCCTTGTCCTTGCCGCCGCGGATGTGGGCGATGGCATAGACGTAGCCGCGATCCACCAGCGACAGGATGTTGGTGCCGAAGCTCGCGGGGATGGTGATGCCGTAGGAGCCGTAGCCATAGAGGAGGCAGGGCGCCGAGCCGTCGAGCGGGGTATCCTTGGCATAGAGGAGCGTGACCGGCACGCTCTCGCCGTCCTTCGCCGCGGCGAAGATCCGCCGGGTGACGTAGCGCGCGGGATCGTGGCCGGTGGGGACCTCCTGGGTCTTCAGAAGCGTCCGCTCGCGCGTCTCGACGTCGTATTCATAGGTCTGCGACGGGGTCGTCGGCGAGGAATAGGTGAAGCGGATCGCCGTCGTCTCGAACTCGTAGGTGCCCGACAGGCCGAGGGAATAGGCCTCCTCGGCGAAGTCGACGGCGTGTTCCTCGCCGTCCGAAAGGCGTTTGACGACGATGCGCGGCAGGCCGTCGCGACGCTCCAGCCAGATCAGGTGGTTCTTCAGGACGAAGTGGTCGAGGACCAGCCGGCCGTCCTCGTGCGGGACGTAGTCGGCCCACTCGCTGCGGCCGACGGAGTCGACCGGCGCGGTGACGATCTTGTAGTCGTGGGCGCCGTCGGCATTGGTCCGGATGTAGAGGCGGCCGCCGCCCTCGTCGACGTCGTATTCGACGCCGGTCTCGCGCTCGGCGAGAAGCCGCGGCTCGGCGGCCGGGTTGGCGGCGGGGATCAGCCAGCATTCCGACGTCTCGTGGTCGTGGATGTCGATGACCACGAACTCGCCGGACTGGGTCTTGCCGACGCCCATGAAGAAGCCCGGATCGGTTTCCTCGTAGATCAGCGCGTCGTCGGCCGGGCCGTCGCCGAGCCTGTGGAAGAACACCCGGCTCGGCCGGTGGTTGGAATCGAGCCGCGTATAGAAGACGCCGTTCGACCGTGCCGACCAGACGCCGCCGCCGCCGGTATCCTCGACGACGTCGGGAAGGTCCTCGCCGCTCTGAAGATCGCGGATCTTGAGCGTGTAGAACTCCGAACCCTTGTCGTCATAGGCATAGGCGAGCCAGCGATGGTCGACGGAGTGGCTGGCGCCGCCGAGGGAGAAGTAGGGCCGCCCCGCCGCCTCGATCTGCGCATCGAGCAGAACCTCCTCGGGCCCGCCCTCGCGCGCCACGCGGATGAAGCGGGGATGTTCGGCGCCGGCCTCATAGGCGATGCCGTAGGCGTAGGGGCCGTCGGGGGCGGGAACGGAGGAATCGTCTTCCTTGATTCGCCCGCGCATTTCCCTGACCAGCGCCTCGCGCAGGGCGTCCGTCCCGCTCATGACGACTTTTTGATAATCGTTTTCCGCTTCGAGATGGGCGCGGATCGTCGGGTCGAGAAGTCCGGTGTCCTTGAACACCTCCTGCCAGTTCTCCGCCCGCAGCCAGGCATAGGGATCGTGCCGCTGGCGGCCGTGACGCGTATCGCTCGATGGGCGCTGCTCGGGGAGCGGCGGCTTGGGAAGTTCGGCGGGATGAGCGAAACGTTTCATATTCGAGAGGCTTCCAGGCGTGTCGTCGAAAAGGCGGGGCGGGCCGGATCGCGCCGCAATCGTCGCGATTTTTCCGACACCATGCCAAAGCCGCCGACCCGTCGCGAGCAGCCGCCGAGAGATTGGTGACGAAACCCTTGCAGAATTGCCGGCAAATCGCGGAACGAGCCCGCTCCGCAGGTAAGCCGTCCGCCGGCGCTTCGCAAGTCCGGCCTCGTCGCAGCGCTGGAAACCGGACGCTCGGCGTCGCCACCGTCCTTGCCCCCGGCTTTGCCGGTTAATATAGAACGTGGGACGGGGCCTCGGGGGTCGGGGCGCCGGACCAGCGCGGGGGAAGGACAAGGGCGGCGGATGGCGGAAATCGAGGCGACGACCGGAGGAACCCTGGCCCTTGCCCTGCCATTCATCGCCGCAGCGCTCGCGCCGATCCTGAAGCGGATCTTCGGGGCCTATGCGGGCTGGATCCTGGCGCTGGCGCCGGCGGCGGCTTTCGCCATCCTCTTCTCCTTCCTGCCGACCGTCACCAGCGGCGGCGTCGTCTCCTTCGGCTACGAGTGGATCCCGGCCTTCGACGTCCGCTTCTCCTTCCGCATCGACGGCCTCGCCTCGACCTTCGGGCTTCTCATCACCGGCATCGGCACGCTGATCGTGCTCTATTCCGGCGGCTATCTCGCCGGCCACCGCGACCAGGGACGGTTCTTCTCCTTCATCCTGATGTTCATGGGCTCGATGCTCGGCCTCGTCCTCGCCGACGACCTGATGACCCTGTTCGTCTATTGGGAGCTGACCTCGATCACCTCCTTCCTGCTGATCGGCTTCGACCACGAGCGGGAGAGGGCGCGGCGCGGCGCCATCCAGGCGCTGGCGATCACCGGCGGCGGCGGCCTCGCGCTGCTCGCCGGCTTCATCCTGATCCGCGAACTCGCCGGCTTCAATTCGATGAGCGAGATCCTCGCCGCCGGCGACGCCCTGCGGGTCGGTCCGTATTACCTGCCGATCTTCGTTCTCGTGCTCGCCGGCGCCTTCACCAAGTCGGCGCAGATGCCGTTTCACGTGTGGCTGCCCAACGCCATGGAGGCGCCGACGCCGGTCTCGGCCTATCTCCATTCGGCGACCATGGTGAAGGCGGGCGTCTACCTGCTCCTGCGCATGCAGCCGGCGCTCGGCGACACGGCGCTGTGGACGACGGTGCTGCCGCTCTTCGGCGCCGTCACCCTGGTCATGGGGGCGCTGCTGGCGGTCCGCGCCACGGACATCAAGATCACGCTCGCCTACACGACCGTCTCCTCGCTGGGGCTGCTGGTCATGCTGATCGGCGTTTCGACCGAATACGCACTGATCGGCGCGGTGCTCTATCTGATCGCCCATTCGCTGTTCAAGGGCGGGCTGTTCATGGTCGCCGGCTCGGTCGATCATGGCGCCCATACCCGCGAGATCGGCAAGCTCGGCGGACTGGCGAGGCACATGCCGATCACCTTCGCCGCGGCGCTTCTCTGCGCGCTGTCGATGGGCGGCATCACGCCCTTCGTCGGCTTCCTCGCCAAGGAGGAGATCTATCACGCGCTGGAGCACGGCGACGCCTGGCACGTCATGCTGATGGCCGCCGCGATCCTCGGCAACGCGCTGATGTTCGCCGCCGCCTTCATCGTCGCGCTGAAGCCCTTCGTCGGCAAGTTGCCCGAGACGATCCACCATCCGCACGAGGGCTCGCCGACGATCTGGCTCGGTCCGCTCGTCCTCGGCGTGCTCGGCCTCCTCGGGGCGCTGTTCTACGAGACCTATCACCAGCTCTTCTCGATCCCGATGGCGAGTGCGGCGATCGGCGCCCCGGCGCAGATCGAGATCTCCTGGGTGCCGCATCTCAACCTCGCCTTCGTCCTGTCGCTGGCGACGATCGCCCTCGGCATCGTGATCTATCTCGCCTCGAACGCCATCCGCGCGGCGACGGGCGGGGCCCTCGCGGCGATCGGCTGGGGGCCCGATCACGGCTTCGACCAGGCGATGCGGGGCCTGTTGCGGTTTTCCTTCTGGATCACCAGCCGCGTCCAGTCGGGCCGCCTCGACTACTACATGACCGTCACGGTGATGGTGATCACCGCCGCCCTGTTCGCGCCGATGATCCTCGGCGGCGCGCTGCCGGCCGAGCCGCAGATGCCGGAGCTGCGCTTTTACGAGTGGCTCGTCGTGGCGCTCATCCTCGTCGGCATCGTCGCCGTGGTGGTCGCCAAGAACCGCCTGACGGCGATCGTCTCCCTCGGCATCCAGGGCTTCGGCACCGCGCTTCTCTTCATGCTGCTCGGCGCGCCGGATCTGTCCTTCACCCAGTTCATGGTCGAGACGCTGTCGGTGGTGATCCTCGCCCTCGTGATGACGAGGCTGAAGCTCTCGCCGGCCGACCATCGGCCGATGCGCGAGAAGCTGCCCGACGCCGCGCTGGCGGCCGCGGGCGGGGCGGGCTTCGGCCTGTTTCTCCTGTCGGTGGTGCAGCGGCCCTTCGATCCGCTCCTGTCCGATTTCTTCGAGCGCTACAGCTACGCGATCGCCCACGGCCACAACATCGTCAACGTCATCATCGTCGACTTCCGCGGGGTCGACACGATGGGAGAGATCGCCGTGGTGATGACGACGGGGCTCGCCGTCCTGGCGCTGATCCGCGTCCGGGTCGGCAGGAAGGGTCTGGCGCAACCCGATCCAACGGAGGCGACGCCATGAGGACGATCATCTTCCGCTTCACGGCGCCCTACCTCACCGCGCTGATGGTGCTGTTCTCGATCTTCGTGCTTCTGCGCGGCCACAACGATCCGGGCGGCGGCTTCATCGGCGGGCTGATCGCGGCCTCGGCCTTCGCGATCTACGGCATCGCCTGCGGCGTCGCGGCGGTCCGCCGGGCGCTCGGCTTCCATCCCATGGCGATCGCCGCGGCCGGGCTGTTCGCCGCCGTCTGCGCCGGCATCTTCTCGGTCTTTGCGAAGAGCGGCTTCATGACGGGTCTGTGGATCTTCCCGAAATTCTTCGGCACGGAGGTCGCCCTGTCGACGCCGATGCTCTTCGACATCGGCGTCTATCTGGTGGTGGTCGGGGGCATCTCGTCGATCGCGCTCGCCCTCGAGGAACGGGAGAGCGACTGATGGAAACCGTTCTCAGCCTCGTCGTCGGCTGCCTCTTCGCCGTCTCGCTCTACCTCATCCTGTCGAAGCACATCATCCGCATGCTGCTCGGCGTCGTGCTTCTGTCGAATGCGGTGAACATCCTGATCTTCAACGCCGGACGCATTACCTCCGTCGCGCCGCCGCTGGTGCCGGAGGGGGCCGAGGCGCCGCTTTCCGACGTCGCCAACCCGCTGCCCCAGGCGCTGATCCTGACGGCGATCGTCATCTCCTTCTCCTTCTTCGCCTTCCTCCTGGTGCTCGCCTATCGGGCCTATCAGGACCTCGGAACCGACGACACCGACCAGATGCGTGTCGCCGAGCCCGAGGAAGACGGCCCACCGCCGCTGGGATACTGATCGCGACATGGCCGCACCTTCTTCCGAACTTGCGACACTGAAGGCCGAGGCGATGGTCCACGGCGCCTATCAGGCGGCGGACTTCCTCGTCGTCGCGCCGGTCGCGCTGTGCCTGCTCTTCGGCGCCGGGCTGCTGATGATACGAAAGCGCGTCGACTGGCATCCCTTCGTCGCCATTCCGGGCTTCTGCCTCCTGTTTGCCGCCGACGTCCTCCTGCTCCTGAAGGTCGCGGCGGACGGCCCTCGGACGATGATGATGGGCGACTGGCAGCCGCCCTTCGGCATCGCCTTCACCGTCGACATGCTGGGCGCCCTGTTCGTCACCACGGCCGGGTTCGTGGCGCTGGCGTCGTCGATCTACGCGACCTTTTCGATCAGTCGGACCGAGCGGCGCTACGGATTCTTTCCCTTCCTGTTCCTGATGATGGGCGGGGTGTCCGGCGCCTTCCTCACCGGCGACGTCTTCAACCTCTATGTCTGGTTCGAGGTTCTGCTGATCGGCTCCTTCGGGCTTCTGATCCTCGGTTCGGAGCACGAGCAGCTCGACGGCGCGACCAAATACTGCTTTCTCAACCTCGTCGCGACGACGCTCTTCCTCGTCACCACAGGCTATCTCTACGGCCTCTTTGGCACGCTCAACATGGCCGACATCGCCGAAAAGGCCGGGCGGTTCGAGAACGACGGCGCGCTTTTGACCATCGCCGTCCTCTATCTCGTCGCCTTCGGCATGAAGGCGGCCGCCTTTCCGTTGAACTTCTGGCTGCCGGCCTCCTACCACACGCCGCGCTTCGTCGTGTCGGCGCTGTTCGCCGGGCTTCTCACCAAGGTCGGCGTCTATGCGCTGATCCGCGTCCTTCTGATGCTGTTTCCGCCCCAGCATGCCGATCTCGCGACGCTGATCGCCTGGGTGGCGGCGCTGACCATGCTGGTCGGAGCCTTCGGTGCCCTGGCGCAGAGCGACCTGCGGCGCCTGCTCAACTACTTCGTCATCGCCGGCATCGGCACGATCTTCGCCGGCCTCGCCCTGACCGAGCCCGGCGGCGGGGCGGCGGCCGGCATGGTCGCGACCTCTGCGGGGGCGGCGGCGACGGATGCCGCGGCGGGTGAGGCGGCTGCTCTTCTGCCGGGATCGACGAGCCAGGTCGTCGGGCTGTCGGGCGCCGTGTTCTACGCCGTCCACTCGATCATGGTGATGACCGCGCTCTATCTCGCCGCCGGCACCGCGGCGCGGATCGCCGGCTCCTCGTCGCTGCGGGTGATGGGCGGGCTGTGGCGGTCGAGACCGGCGCTGGCGGCGCTGATGCTGGTCTTCCTTCTGGCCGTCTCCGGGCTGCCGCCCTTCTCCGGCTTCTGGCCGAAGGTCATTCTGGTCCGAGGCGCGTTTCAGGCGGGGCTGCCGGTGCTGGGCGCGATCATCCTTCTCACCGGCTTCCTGATGACGGTGGCGAGCGCGCGGGTCTTCGCGCTGGCCTTCTGGCGCAATGCGCCCGCTGCGCCGGAAGCCGATGCCGAGAACGCCGTCTTCCGGGCGGAGGGCGAGCCCGCGCCGCTCGTGTCGCTCCTGCCCCTCCTGATGCTGGCGGTCTTCGTCGTCGCGGCCGGCATCCTGCCGCAGTGGCTGACGGAACTCACCGACGTCGCGGCCCGCGGCATCGTCGATCCCGCGGCCTATGTCGGCTCGGTCTTCGGAGGCGGATCGTGATCATGTTCCTGATCAACATCGTCCTGGCGCTGACCTGGACCGTCGTCAGCGGCTCCTTCACCTTTCTCAATCTCGTCTTCGGCTTCCTGCTCGGCGCCGCCTCGCTCTATCTGATCCGCCGGGAGATCGGCACGAGCGGCTATTTCGGCCGCCTCGGCCGGATCTTTTCGCTGTTTCTGCTCTTCCTGAAGGAATTGCTGATGTCGGCATGGCGCGTCGCGGCGATGGTGCTCTCGCGGGACATGGATCTCACCCCCGGCATCTTCGCCTATCGCCTCAAGGTCGACCGGGACTTCGAGATCACGCTTCTCGCCAACCTCATCACCCTGACGCCCGGAACGCTTTCGGTCGACGTCTCGGAGGATCGCTCGACCCTCTACGTCCATGCGATCGACTGTTCCGATCCCGAAGGCGCGCGGGCCGACATCGCCAACGGCTTCGAACGCAAGATCCTCGAGGCGTTCCGATGAATTATCCCGACTTCGCCGAATTCTTCCTCGACGTCTGCCTCGACCTGTCGCTGGTGCTGCTGGGGCTGGCCTTCCTGCTCACGGTGGTGCGGATCATCAGAGGCCCGACGCTGCCGGACCGGGTGCTCGGCCTCGACATGCTGACCTCGGTCGCCATCGGCTTCATCGCGGTCATCGGCATCGATACCGGCTTCACCCTCTATGTCGACCTGGCGATCGCCCTCGGCCTGGTCGGCTTCTTGGCGACCGTCGCCTTCGCCCGCTTCATCCTCGCCCGCGGCAAGACCGGCGACGACACGGAGCGCCAGGGCGTGACGGAGATGGACGACGATCCCTTCGCAGCCAGAGGCAACACGGTCGAAACGGGCAAGAGCCGATGATCGCAGCCACCCTTTCCATTCTCGCCGGCCTGTTGATCGTCGCCGGCTCCGCCTTTGCCGCGGTCGCGGCCTTCGGCATC
This sequence comes from Jiella avicenniae, assembly GCF_021390325.1. GTDB lineage: Bacteria > Pseudomonadota > Alphaproteobacteria > Rhizobiales > Rhizobiaceae > Jiella > Jiella avicenniae. The sequence goes on from NZ_JAJUWU010000011.1 coordinate 108,138, forward strand.
CTGCGCCTGCCGGATCTCTACACCCGCATGCACGCCGCCTCGAAGGCAGGCTCCGTCGGCTCGGGCATGATGCTCCTGGCGCTCGCGCTGGTCTCCCACTCCGGGCCCGAAGCTCTCCGGGCGATCGCGGCCATCGCCTTCTTCCTTCTGACGGCCCCGCTGTCGGCGCATCTCCTCGCCAAGGCGTCCTATGCCGTCGGCTACAGGCTGTGGCCCGGCTCGGTGCTCGACGAGATGCCGCGCATGGCCGTCACCACCCGGGAATCCGACACGCCGGCGACGGACACCGTGCCGCCGGGCATCGAATCCGGCCGGCGGGGCTGAGGCGGCGATGTCGGCGAGCGGAGTGCGCGTGCTTTCGGGACTTTTCATCGTCTTTGCCGGACTGTTCGGCGCAGCCGGCGTCGCGGGTGCGGCGCTGGCCGCCCATGTCGCCGGCGACGACCGCTTCGTGGCGATCGCCGCCTCCATGGCGCTGATCCACGCACCGGCGCTGCTCGGGCTGGCGGCGGTTCTCTCCCGCGCACCGCGGCTGCTCGGTCTTTCCGGCGCCGCGCTGATCGTCGGGGTCGTGTTGTTCTCCGGCGACCTCGCCACCCGCGCGGCCACCGGCGCCTCGCTGTTCGCCAATGCCGCGCCGACCGGCGGGACGATGCTGATCGCCGGCTGGCTGCTCACCGCCGTCGCCGGCGCGCTGACTGCCCTTCGCGGCGGCGGCGAGGCGGTACGGTAATTCCTTAGCCACCCAAACAGCCGGCAAGAAGGTCACGGCGACCTTGAAAACGGGCATTCGACGTTTCGCTCAAGTGCATGATCGCCTATGAGATTCGGGCCGCCTCGCGTCTTGCGGGCGGCGCGGAGGCATGGCGATTCTTTGAGGAAGCGGATCCTCTCCGTGGTGGTGTTTTCCCTGGCGGCGGCCATCGGCCTGTCGCTGGCGGGGCAGCTTTGGATGTCGCGCGAGGATGCCGACCGCCGCCGTTTCGCGCGGATCACCAACGATGCCGTCGGCCGCGTCTCATCACGGCTCGAGCTGCATCTGTCGCTGCTCTATGCCGCGCGCTCCTTCGTCGCCGTCGCCGGCCCGGAGGTTCCGGTCGAGGCGTTCCGTCGCTATGTCGGCGGCCTCGACCTCGCCGAACGTTTCGACGGCATCCAGGGGATCGGCCTCGCGCTGACGATCCGGCCCACCGAGGCGGCCGCGCTGGGCGAGGATCTCACCGCCCGCTACGGACGGCCCGTGAAGGTCTGGCCGCCTGCGACTGACGAGGCGGTGCGAACGCCGATCGTGCTGCTCGAACCGCAGGACGAGCGCAACCGGGTCGCGCTTGGCTTCGACATGTATTCCGACGCCACCCGCCGCCAGGCGATCGACGCGGCGGCCGAGAGCGGCGGCGCGGTGGCCTCCGCGCCGGTGCGCCTCGTCCAGGAGATCGACGAGAACCGGCAGTTCGGTTTCCTGATCTATCTGCCGCTGGCGCCGGCCGGGGCGGCCGGGGCGGGGCCGGTGGGAGAGACGCCGGGCTTCGTCTATGCGCCCTTCCGGATCGGCGACATGCTGTCGGCCGCCCTGTTCGATCAGCCGCTCCTGCCGATCCACGTCGAGGTCTTCGACGGCACGGCGGCGCCGGACAACCTGATCTTCGCGTCGGCCGACACGCCGCCGCCGGGCGGGCCCGATCTGTCGGTCGAGCGGCGGATCGACGTCGCCGGTCGCAGCTGGCTCCTGAAAATCACACCGAGCGAACGGTTCGAGCGGTTGGGCTCGAACTATCCGGCGGCGCTTCTCGCCGCATTCGTCCTCTTCCTCGCCTCGACCCTCGCTTTGCTCACCCTGGTGCAGGCGCGGCGGCTCGAGGCCGTCGCAGCGCTCAACCGGGAAAGCGAGCGGAGCCTCGCGCAGAAGGACATGCACCTTCGCGAGATGAACCACCGGATCAAGAACTCGATCGCCCGCATGCTGTCGATCGCGCGGCAGACCGCACGACGAGCCACGAGCCTGGACGACTTCGTCGAAAGCTATTCGGCCCGGCTGCAGGCGATGGCCGCCGCGCAGGAAATGCTCGCCCGCTCGCAATGGAGCGAGGCCGAGCTGCGCGACCTCCTGGCCACCGAACTCGCCCAGGTCTTCGGCGATGACCACGGCGACTATCGGCTCGACGGGCCGGCGATCAAGGTCGACGAAACCGTGGCGCAGGCGCTCGGCCTGACCTTCCACGAGATCGCCACCAATGCGATGAAATACGGCGCGCTGTCGGATCCGGCCGGCTCACTGACGGTGGCATGGCGGCAGGACGGCAGCGATCTCCTCATCGACTGGCTGGAGACGGGCGGTGACAAGCCCGATCTCCCGGCCGCGAAATCCGGCTTCGGCACGAGGCTCATCGACATGACGATCCGCGGTGAATTGCGGGGTTCCATCGAGCGGACGGTCGAGGGCGACCTGTTCTCGATCCGCATCCGCTTCCCCTTCGCCCCCTCGAAAACGTCGCAACAGCGGGCAGTGCCGGGATCGCGGCTCTGAAATCACTCCGGCGGGCCGAGGCGTGGCGTGTCGTCTTCGCCGGGGCGGTATTTCAGCCCGGCCTGCCAGCCGGCCCGGCGGGCCTCCTCGACCGTCTCCTCGCGCGCGGCGATCTCGTCCTCCAGCGCTTCGCGCATGAGGCGCTGGCGACGCATGGCGAGCCCGATGAGCAGCATCGCCAGCATCGACAGGGTGGCGAAGGCCTGACGCTTGTCGAGTTCGGCCACCGGATCGGCGCCGATCAGCGCCGCGACGGCGATGAAGCCGAGAACGAGGACGAGAAGGACGTCGCCGCGCGACAGGACGAGGGCGACGAGGAAGACCAGGAGGACGACGGCCGCCAGAATCGGGTGGGCCTTGGCGGCGACGACGAGATCGGCCGAAAGCTCGCCGAGAAGGACGAGGAGGTTCCACAACAGCCGCCCGGGGATGGCGAGGACGTCGTCGAAGCTCATGGCGGACGGCCCCTCTGCCAGCCGCCTACTCGGCGGGGTCGGTGTCGCTCGCCAGTTCCTGCGCGGCTTCCACGTCCGGCTGGCGGGTGAAGCCCTTCAGCCCGGCATGGAAGTTGCGGTCGCGCTCGATCTCGACCGGCGAGGTCAGGTAGGCGGTGATCAACTCCGACAGCGAGCGCAGCGCGTGCATGTGGATGCGCTCGTAGCCGTGGGAGGCGTCGACGCCGAAGGTGATGAGGGCGGTCCGGACGTCGTGGCCGGCTTCGAGCGCCGAGGCGGAATCCGACCGGTAGTAGCGGAAGATGTCCTTCTGGTAGCGGATGTCCTCGTCCTGGCAGATGCGCACCAGCTTCTTCGTCAGGTGGTAGTCGAACGGTCCGGTCTGGTCGGCCATGCCGATGGTGACGCCGAACTCGGCCGAGTTCTGTCCCGGCGCCGAGGTGCCGTTGTCGACGGCGATCATCGAGGCGATGTCGGGCGTCAGGATCGACGCCGCGCCGACGCCGACCTCCTCGGCGATGGTGAAGAGCCAATGGGTATCGACCGGGGTGGATGCGCCGGAATCCTCCATGGCCTTGATCGCCGCCAGCATCACCGCGACCCCGGCCTTGTTGTCGAGATGGCGCGAGACGATGTAGCCGTTGTCGAGGAATTCCGGCTGCGGATCGATCGCCACCGTGTCGCCGACCTCGATGCCGAGCCTCGCCATCTCGGCGGCGTCGCGCGACAGCGCATCGACCCGCAGCTCGACGTAATCCCAGCCGACGGGGAGCGTATCGACTTCCTCGTTATAGGTGTGTCCGGAGGCCTTCAGCGGCAGGATGGTGCCCCGATAGGTGCCGGCATCGGAAAAGATCATGCAGCGCGCGCCCTCGGCGAAACGCGCCGACCAGTGGCCGATCGGCACGAGTTCCAGCCGGCCGTTCTCCTTGATCCGCTTCACCTGGGCGCCGAGCGTGTCGAGATGGCTGACGACGGCTCGGGCAGAAGCGCGCCGCGAGCCCTGGCGCAGCGCCGAGATGGCGCCCCGCCGGGTCAGTTCGACCTTCAGGCCGAGCCGTTCGAGTTCCTTGGCGACGTGCCGGACGACGGTGTCGGTGTAGCCCGTCGGGGAGGGAATTTTCAGGAGCGTCTTCAGCTGCTCGGTCAGATACGCGGTATCGATCGTAAGCCTCGGCACTCAGCCCTCCTTCAGCGATCTCCGCTGGTTGGTGCGGGCCGCTCTCACTGAAAATGGCACGGACAGCGGGAACAGCAGATCGACGAATCGCTCCGCCGTCGGTTGCGGTTCGTGATTTGCCAGGCCCGGCCGCTCGTTCGCCTCGATGAACACGTAGTCCGGCAGTGCCGGCGATTTGATCATCAGGTCGATGCCCGTCACCGGTATCTCAATTGCCCTCGCGGCGGCAACAGCCGCCTGGACCAGCGCCGGGTGAATATCCCCGGTGACGTCGTGAATCGTGCCGCCGGTGTGGAGGTTCGCGGTCTTCCGGACCGTGATCCGCTCACCCTCCGGCAGCGTATCGTCCATGGCGTAGCCGGACTGGCGCACGCAGCGCTCGGTCTCCGCGTCCATCGGCACCTTGCTCTCGCCGCCCGTCGCGGCCGAACGGCGGCGCGACAGATGCTCGATCAGGTCCCTGACGCTGGAGTGGCCGTCGCCGGTGATCACCGGCGGCTTCCTCAGCGCCGCGGCGACGAGGCGGTAGTCGATGACGATGAGTCGCAGGTCGTCGCCGGCAAAGCAGGCCTCGACCAGGACGTTCGGCGAATGCTGCCGCGCCGCCTCGATGGCGGTCTTCGTGTCTTCGAGCGTCTCGATGCCGACGGAAATGCCGCGCCCCTGCTCGCCGCGGGCGGGCTTCACGACGACCTGGCCGTGCTTTTCGAGAAAGGCCGAGAGCGCGGCGCCGTCGCTGTCGCCGGAAATCTGCTCGGGGACGGTCACACCCGCGGCTTCGACCATGCGCCGGGTCACCGTCTTGTCGTCGCAGATCGACATGGCGACGGCACTGGTCAGTTCGGACAGGCTCTCGCGGCAGAGCACCGTGCGTCCGCCATGGGTGAGGCGGAAGAAGCCGCCGGCCGCGTCCACCACCTCGGTGTGGATGCCGCGGCGCCGTGCCTCCTCGACGATGATCCGCGCATAGGGATTGAGTTGCTCGTATTCGGCGTTCGGGCCGGTGAAGAGCTTCTCGTTGATCTCGTTCTTGCGCTTGATGGTGAAATAGGAAACGCGGACGAAGCCGAGCTTTTCGTAGAGCCGGATGGCCTGCTCGTTGTCGTGCATCACCGACAGGTCCATGAAGGCGCAGCCTCTGGCCTGGAAATGCTCGGCGAGACGGCGCACCAGACTTTCGCCGATGCCGGGATGGGGCGCCTGCGGATCGACGGCGAGGCACCAGAGCGAGGAGCCGTTCTCCGGATCGCCGAATGCGCGCTTGCCGTGAACGCCGGTGACCGTGCCGAGGATCGCCCCGGTGGTCTCGTCCTCGGCGACGAAATAGGTCAGCGCGCGATTGTCGCGGTTGGTCCAGAAGAAGGCCGGATGCACCTGCACCATGTGGCGCGACTGGTAGATGCGGTTGACCTCGGTGGCGTCCTGCTCGGAGGCGAGGCGCCGGATGAAATAGCCGCGCGGCCGACGGGTGCCCGGCCGGTAGGTCGCAAGATCGAGCCTGTAGGTATGGGACGGATCGAGAAACAACTCCTGCGGCGCGTGGCTGAGCAGGACGTGCGGATCCTTGACGTAGAAGGCGATGTCGCGCCGGTCCGGACCCTCTTCGCGCAGCGAATTGGCGAGTTCGCGCGGATCGGCGAAGGTCTGGCCGAAGACCAGCCGGCCCCAGCCGCAATCGAGGATGGCGTTCTTCTTCAGTCCGTCCTGATCGGCCCGCGTCCGCGCGGCGGGGCCGCTCGGCCCGGAGGCGCGGAGTTTCTCCAGGCGATGGTCTGTCTTCTTCTCGACAGCCATCCGATCAGACTCCCTGTTCCTGCAGCCACAGTTCGAGAAGCGCGACCTGCCAGAGTTCCGAGCCCCGGAGCGGCGTGATGTGCTCCGAGGGGTTGGCGAAGAGTTCGTCGAGATAGGATTGCCGGAACAGGCCTCGGCTCTTCGCCGCGTCGTTGCTCAGCGTATCCCTGACCATGTCGAGATACGGGCCGGAGATGTATTTGAGCTGCGGCACCGGGAAGTAGCCCTTCTTGCGGTCGATCACCTCGGACGGAACGACCTGACGGGCGACTTCCTTGAGGACGCCCTTGCCGTCCTGCTTCAGCTTTTCCTCCGCCGGCACCCGGGCGGCGAGTTCGACCAGTTCATGGTCGAGGAACGGAACGCGCGCCTCGAGGCCCCAGGCCATGGTCATGTTGTCGACGCGCTTGACCGGATCGTCGACCAGCATGACGTGGGCGTCGACGCGCAGCGCCTTGTCGACCGGGTTCGTCGCGCCTTCCATGGCGAAGTGCCGGGCGACGAAATCGCGGGAGACGTCCTCCTCGGTCATCCATTCGGGCGCGATCTGGCCCTTCAGCGTCTCGTGGCTGCGGTCGAAGAAGGCGCCGGCATAGGCCGACAGCGGATCGTTGGCGCCGACCATCTTCGGATACCAGTGATAGCCGCCGAAGATCTCGTCGGCGCCCTGGCCGGACTGCACCACCTTGATATGCTTGGAGACCTCGCGCGAGAGCAGGTAGAAGCCGACATTGTCGTAGGAGACCATCGGCTCGGACATCGCCTTGATGGTGCCCGGCAGATGCTCCATCAGTTCGGAGCCCGGCACGAAGATCTTGTGATGCTCGGTGCCGTAGTGCTTGGCGATGATGTCGGAGAATTCGAACTCGTTGCCGACCTCGCCATTGGCATCCTCGAAGCCGATCGAGAAGGTGTTGAGATCCTTCTGACCTGCCTCGGCGAGAAGCCCGACGATCAGCGAGGAATCGACGCCGCCCGACAAAAGAACGCCGACCGGGACGTCGGCGACCATGCGCCGGTCGACCGCGAGCTTCAGCGCGTCCATGACGAGATCGCGCCAGTCGGTCGGCGACAGCTTGTCGTCGCCGGGGCGGGGCGAGAAGTCCGGCGCCCAGTAGACCTCGTCGTCGAAGGAGCCGTCCGGCGCGATCATCCGGGTCGTCGCCGGCGGCAGCTTGCGCACCCCCTTCACGATGGTCAGCGGCGGCGGGACGACGGCGTGGAAGGTCATGTAGTGGTGCAGCGCCTCGCGGTCGATCGTCCGGTCGACGTCGCCGGTGGAAAGGATCGCCGGCAGCGAGGAGGCGAGATAGAGGCGCTTGTCGGTCTGCGACAGATAGAGCGGCTTGATGCCGAAGCGGTCCCGCGCCAGCATCACCCGGCCGCTCTCGCGCTCGGCGATGGCGAAGGCGAACATGCCGTGGAAACGCTTGACGCAATCGCGGCCCCAGGCGTGATAGGCCTTGATGATGACTTCCGTGTCGCCGGTCGAGAAGAAGCGGTAGCCCTTGCCCTCAAGCTCCTGGCGCAGCTCCGGATAGTTGTAGATGCAGCCGTTGAAGGCGATGGTGAGGCCGAGTTCGGGATCGACCATCGGCTGCTGGGCCTTTTCACTGAGGTCGATGATCTTCAGCCGCCGGTGGCCGAGCCCGATCGGCCCGCGCACCACCTGCCCGGCCCCGTCGGGGCCGCGCCGGGCCAGACAATCGCCCATGCGTTGCAGCCGCTCGCCCGAGGCCTGATTTCCGTCGAAGCGAATCTCGCCGCAAATTCCGCACATGTCGCCTCAGTCTCCGTCGATCTCGCTTGCTCGAAATTGTGTCGGTCGAACGGGATATAGAGGCTGATGCGAAACGAGAACCGTTTCGAGGCGATGTTTTTGCGTTGCGGTAGGGCTGCGAAGCTGCGGGTTGCTCGAAATGCGGGCCGAGTTGCCTTGGGAGAGATGGAAAGCCCCGGCCCGTCCCGCTCCATCGGCGAATGGGGGGCGCCGCGGGAAAGGCCCGACGCTCCTCGCTCGGGGTCGTCGCCCGGCCGGGATCGGTCCGCCCGCGAGGCCCGTCCACGGTTCGCGGGGCGATTTCGCTTGGCGCCCGGCAAGCCGGCTGCTAGTCTCGCACGGCTCGTGCGCCGCGTTCGGCGCCGGGCGAAGGACGGTTCCCCCACCGCAAAGCGGCAGGGGCGAAGAGGGAATGCGACGGGTCGACCCAAGTCGGGGGCCTTCATCGCAGCCGACCCCGCGACTGTAGAGCGGCGAGAGATTCGTCACGGACCCGAAGCGCATTCCGCGCCTCGGCGCCTGAAAGCCACTGGAGACCCCTCCGGGAAGGCGAGACGGATTTCGACGACCCGCGAGCCAGGAGACCTGCCGGCCTTCCGATAAACGCCGCTCGTGGTGAGCGGCCGTCACGGAGGTTGATCATGACGACTGACACGCATCGGATTGCGGCCGCCACATCCGGCACGCGCATCGCCACCGGGCTTTTCGCCCTCGTTCTCGGCGCCTTCTTCGTCTGGGGTGCGGGCTTCGCCCATTCGGCCGCCCTGCACGACACGGCCCACGACGTTCGCCACGCCTTCGGCTTTCCCTGCCACTGACCGCGGCTCTGCCGGCGCACCGCCGGGCCTTTCGTCCATCCAGTCAGTCACGGGCCGGCGCATCGCAGCCGGCAACGGGAAAGCTCCATCATGTTGGTCAGATATCTCCTGGCAGCGCTTGCGGCCGGGCTCTTCGTCGGCATTCTCATGACGCCGGTCCACTATCTCAAGCTCGTTCCGCTGATCGAGCATGCCGAGATCTACGAACGGGGCGGCCACGGAAGCGCGCCGACGCACGAGCACCGGGCCTCGCTCGTCTCGTCCGCCGATGCACATGGCCTGTCCGGCCATGAGGCGGGCCGGGTGGTCCTCGTCCACGGCCCTGCGGCGGCCGAGGGTGAGGAGGGCGGCGCCAGCCCGTTCGAAAGCCGCGCCCTCGGCACTTTGACGGCGAACCTCGTCACCGGGGCGGGCTTTGCCCTGATCCTCGGCGCCGTGGCGCTTCTCGCCGGTCATCGGATCACCCTGCGGACCGGCGCGCTGTGGGGCCTTGCGGGCTTTGCCGCGATCTCGCTGGCGCCGGCGCTCGGCCTGCCGCCTGAACTTCCGGCGATGCCCGTCGCCGATCTTGCGATGCGCCAGACCTGGTGGATCACGACCGTCGCCCTCACCGCCGCCGGGCTCTATTGCCTCGTCCTCAAGCGCCAGCCGGTCGTCAGGGCCGGCGGCGCTCTCCTCCTGGTGGTGCCGCATCTCTTCGCGGCGCCTCATCCGGCGGATCTTTCCAGCCCGATCCCGCCGACGCTGGCGGCCGAATTCGCCGTCGCGTCGCTGGCGACCGGCGCGCTGTTCTGGGTGCTTCTGGGCTTGTCCCTCGGCGCGGCGATGGACAGATTCGTCGGCACCGAGGCCTGAGCGATGGGCGGACCGGCTCGGCTCACCCTGGTCCTCGGCGGTGCGCGCTCCGGCAAGACGGCCTTTGCCGAAGGCCTCGTCGCCGGCAGCGGCCTCGCGCCGGTCTACGTCGCCACCGGCGAGGCCCATGACGACGAGATGGCGGCTCGCATCGCCCGCCACCGGAGCGATCGCGGGCCGGCCTGGCGGACCGTCGAGGCGCCGCTCGATCTCGCCGGGACGCTGCGGTGCGAGGCGGAAGCCGGCCGTTTCCTCCTCGTCGATTGCCTCACCCTCTGGGTGACCAATCTGATGATGGCCGGGCGGGACGTCGAAGCGGAATGCGGCGCGCTCGGCGCGGCGCTGGAAGCCGGGCTCGCCGGCCCCGTCCTCCTCGTATCGAACGAGGTCGGGCTCGGCATCGTGCCGGACAACGCCATGGCGCGCGCGTTCCGCGACCATGCCGGCCGGCTGCACCAGACGATCGCGGCGCTGGCGGGGACGGTCTATTTCGTCGCCGCCGGCCTGCCGCTCAAGATGAAGGGCTGAGCGCAGCGCTCCCGGCCCTTCCGAATGACCGGGGAGCCGGCGTTTCGCCGGCCGTCCCCGGCACCACCCGATTCAAGGAGGCACGACATGCCTGCGCAGAAAATTCCCGTCACCGTCATCACCGGCTTTCTCGGAGCCGGCAAGACGACGCTGATCCGCAACCTCCTGCAGAACCCCGGCGGGCGGAAGATCGCGCTGATCATCAACGAATTCGGCGATCTCGGCGTCGATGGCGACATCCTGAAGGGCTGTGGCATCGAGACCTGCTCGGAGGACGACGTCGTCGAGTTGAACAACGGCTGCATCTGCTGCACCGTCGCCGACGACTTCATCCCCGCGATGACCAGGCTGCTCGAACGCGAGACTTTGCCCGATCACATCGTCATCGAGACCTCCGGCCTGGCGCTGCCGCAGCCGCTAGTCGCCGCCTTCAACTGGCCGGAGGTGAAGACCAAGGTGACGGTCGACGGCGTCGTCACCGTCATCGACGCGCCGGCCGTCGCGGCCGGGCGCTTCGCCGACGACGAGGACAAGGTCGTCGCCCAGCGGGCGGCCGACGAGAGCCTCGACCACGACAACCCGCTCGAAGAACTCTTCGAGGACCAGATCCGCGCGGCGGACCTCGTCGTTCTCAACAAGGCCGACCTGATCGATCGCGACACGCTGGAGCGGGTGCGCAAGGAGACCGCCGCGGCGACTGCCCGCACGGTGAAGACCATCGCCGCCGAGAACGGCAAGCTGCCGGCCGACGTCCTCCTCGGCATCGCCGCCGGCACGGAGGATCTCATCGCCGACCGCAAGTCCCACCACGAGATCGAGCACGAGGGCGGTGAGGAGCACGATCACGACGAGTTCGAGAGCTTCGTCGCCGAGACCGGGCCGCTCGGGGACCAGGCCGCTTTCGTCGCGGGTCTGAAGGCGCTGATCGGCGAGCACGACATCCTGAGGCTGAAGGGCTTTGCCGACGTTCCCGGCAAACCGATGCGCCTCGTCGTCCAGGCCGTCGGCGAGCGCATCGAGACCTATTTCGACCGGCCCTGGCGCAAGGACGAGACGCGGGCGACGCGGCTCGTCGTCATCGGCCTCCATGACGGGCTGAACGAGGACGTTCGCGCGACGATCGCCCGGCGGATCGAAGCGCTCGCGGCCGGCGAAAACGCTTCGGCGACCGCGGCCGAATAGGGGCCGGCGGCTTGCATCTCCTCCTCGCCCAGAAGGGCGCGATCGACGACGGCGGCGAGGCGGTGGATCTCGGCCAGTCGCCCGGCGAGATCGTCTTCCTTTCCGCCGCCGACACGGAGATCGCCGCGCTCGCCGCGGCGGCGCGGCGGCAGAGCCTCGGCGCGCGCGATCTGCGCCTCGCCAACCTCTTGCGCCTCAAGCATCCGATGTCGGTCGACACCTATGTCGAACGAACCCTGAAACGGGCCCGGCTGGTGGTCGTGCGTCTGCTCGGCGGACGGGCCTACTGGCCCTACGGCCTCGACGCGCTGCTCGCCAACGCGCAAGCGACCGGCGGCCGGCTCGCGGTCATCCCAGGCGACGACAAGCCCGACCCGGCGCTCGACGCCTACACGACGATCCCGCTCGAACAGCGCGACCGGCTGTGGCGGTATCTCGTGGAGGGCGGTCCGGCGAATGCCGACTGGTTCTTGCAGGGCTGCCGGGCCGTGCTGGGCGAGGGGGATTGGCCGGGCGAGGCGACGCCGCTTCTGAAGGCGGGGGTGGTCGGGTTTGCCGGAGGCGGCGGCGCGGGTGCGGAGGGCGCGACATCCGCAGGATCGTCGTTCCGCAGGTTGGACGATGAGACGGCCGAAAAACCCCTCGCCGCCATCGTCTGCTACCGCTCCCTCGTCCAGAGCGGCCAGACGGGGCCCATAGAGGTCTTGGCGACCGCCATGGCTGAGCGCGGCCTCGACGTTCTCCCCGTCTACGTCTCCAGCCTGAAGGACCCGGTCTCGATCGAAACCGTCCGCGCGCTCTTCGCCCGGCGTCAGCCGGACGTCGTCGTCAACCTCACCGGTTTCGCCGTCTCTTCGCCCTCCGCCGGCGCCGGAGCCGAGCGCGCGCCGACCGTCCTGGAAGAGAACGGCGCCGTCGTCCTGCAGGCAGTCCTCGCATCCGGCTCCGAGGCGGGCTGGCGGGATTCGAGCCAGGGTCTTTCCGCCCGCGATCTCGCCATGAGCGTGGCGCTGCCCGAGCTCGACGGGCGGGTGCTGTCGCGTGCGATCGCCTTCAAGTCGGCCGGCGAGTGGGACGCTTTGACCGAGACCGACATCGTCGCGCACCGGCCCGTCAAGGACCGGGTCGGTTTCGTCGCCGACCTCGCCGCGCGTTGGGCGCGGCTGCGACGGAAGCCGAATCCGCAGAAGCGCGTCGCGATCCTTCTCGCCAATTATCCCAACCGCGACGGGCGCCTCGGCAACGGCGTCGGCCTCGATACGCCGGCCGGGACGGTCGAGGTTCTGCGGGCGATGCGGGCGGCGGACTATCCGGTCGCCGACGTCCCGACCGACGGCAACGCGCTGATCGCGCATCTGATGGAAGGGCCGACCAATGCCGGGCGGGAGGCTCGCGAAATCCGCGAGACGATGCCGCTCGATGCCTATCGGTCGTTTTTCGATCGGCTTCCGGAAGCCGTCCGAACCGCCGTGCTGGCGCGATGGGGTGCGCCGGATGCCGATCCTTTCGTCGTCGAAGCAAATGGTAAGCCGGCTTTCGCGCTGCCGCTCGCGCGTTTCGGCAAGACGCTGGTCGGCATCCAGCCGGCGCGGGGCTACAACATCGATCCGAAGGAGACCTATCACTCTCCCGACCTCGTGCCGCCCCACAACTATCTCGCGCTCTACGCATTCCTGCGCGACGTCGCGGAGGTCGACGCCGTGGTCCACATGGGCAAGCACGGCAATCTCGAATGGCTGCCGGGCAAGGCGCTGGCGCTGTCGGAGGCCTGCTTTCCCGAGGCGGTGTTCGGCCCGCTGCCGCATCTCTATCCCTTCATCGTCAACGATCCGGGCGAGGGGACGCAGGCGAAACGCCGGACTTCCGCGGTGATCGTCGACCACCTGACGCCGCCGCTGACGCGGGCCGAGAGCTACGGCCCGCTGAAGGACCTCGAAGCCCTCGTCGACGAATATTACGAGGCTGCCGGCGGCGACCCGCGCCGGGTGAGCCTCCTGAAGACCGAGATCCTCGACCTCGTCCGCCACATCGGGCTCGACCACGACGCCGGCATCGGCGCGGACGAGGCCGACGACAGCGCGCTGACCAAGCTCGACGCCTATCTCTGCGAGCTGAAGGAGATGCAGATCCGCGACGGACTGCACGTCTTCGGCGTCGCGCCCGCGGGACGGTTGTTGACGGATTTTGTGGTGGCGCTGGCGCGTTTGCCGCGCGGCGGCGAACCGGGCGACGCCTCGCTGATCCGGGCGCTGGCGGCGGATCTGGGGCTGGGCGGGTCCGTTTCCTTCGACGGCGGTGCCGGGCACCCCCCTCCGGCTTGCCAGCCATCTCCCCCTCAAGGGGGGAGATCGGGCGGCGGGGATGGCGACGCTTTTTCTGAACCGGCAAAGCTCGTCGAAACCGTCAGACGACAGGGCGCGGGCCTCGAACGAGCGCCGATCTCCCCCCTTGTGGGGGAGATGCCCGGCAGGGCAGAGGGGGGTGACGCCGCCGACACGAGCCGTCCACACTTCGATCCTCTCGACTGCGACATGGCTGCGCCCTGGACCGGCCCTCGTCCACAGGTTCTGCAGGCGCTCTCCACAGATCCGTGGCGCACCGTCGGCGACACCGTCGAGCGGCTGGAACTCCTGGCGGCCAGCCTGATGGCGGGAAACCGTCCACCGGATGTCCACTGGTCGTCCACGCGCGCCGTCGTCGATGCGGTCGAAGCGACGCTGAAGCCCGCGGTCGTTTCTTCCGGACCTTCGGAGATCGCCGGCCTCCTCGCCGGTCTCGCCGGCCGGTTCGTCGCGCCCGGGCCCTCCGGCGCGCCGACGCGGGGGCGGCCGGACGTCTTGCCGACGGGCCGGAACTTCTATTCCGTCGACACCAGAGCCGTGCCGACCGAGACCGCCTATGCGCTGGGCAGGAAATCGGCGGAACTGCTCGTCACCCGCCACCTCCAGGACCAAGGCGAATGGCCGACCGCGCTCGGCCTTACCGCCTGGGGCACCTCCAACATGCGCACCGGCGGCGACGACATCGCGCAGGCTCTGGCGCTGATCGGCGTAAAGCCCGTCTGGGACCGGGCGTCGCGGCGGGTGACGGGCTACGAGATCGTCACCCTCGCCGAACTCGACCGGCCCCGCGTCGACGTCACCCTGCGCATCTCCGGCTTCTTCCGCGACGCCTTTCCGGACCAGATCGCGCTCTACGACAAGGCGATCCGGGCCGTCGGGGCGCTGGAGGAGGACGAGAGCGACAATCCGATCGCCGCGCGCATGCGGGCCGAGAAGGAGGCGCTCGTCTCTTCGGGCGTCGGCGAGGACGAAGCGGGCCGACGCGCCGGCTTCCGCATCTTCGGCTCCAAGCCCGGCGCCTACGGCGCCGGGCTGCAGGCGCTGATCGACGAGAAGGGCTGGGACGACAAGGCCGATCTTGCCGAGAGCTATCTCGTCTGGGGCTCCTATGCCTACGGTGCCGATGCCGAGGGCGAGGCCGAGCGGCAGACCTTCGAGCAGCGGCTTTCGGGCATCGAGGCGGTCGTCCAGAACCAGGACAACCGCGAGCACGACCTGCTCGATTCCGACGACTACTACCAGTTCGAGGGCGGCATGACGGCGGCCGTCGAGCATCTCTCCGGCGCCCGGCCGGTGGTCTATCACAACGACCATTCGCGGCCCGAGCGCCCGGTGGTGCGGACGCTGGAGGAGGAGATCGGCCGGGTGGTGCGCGCCCGGGTGGTCAATCCGAAATGGATCGCCGGCGTCATGCGCCACGGCTACAAGGGCGCCTTCGAGATCGCTGCCACGCTGGACTACATGTTCGCCTTCGCCGCGACGACGGGTGCGGTGCGCGACCATCATTTCGAGGCCGCCTGGAATGCCTTCCTGATGGACGAGGCGGTGCGCGACTTCCTCGCCGAGAACAACCCCGCGGCGCTTGCCGAGATCCGCGATCGCTTCGCCGAGGCGATCGACCGCGGCCTCTGGTCGCCGCGGTCGAATTCCGCCCGCGCCGCGCTCTTGCCGGCCGCGCCAGCGGGCGAGGGATCTTGAAGCGATGCCGGTCCCGCCCCATGACGCTTCGATGACACCGATCATCGAGAGAATCGAACTTGCCGACACCGAAACGCGCGCCCGGATCGTGGCGCCGCTGGCGGAATTCGCCACCGCGAAGAACTTCGCCTTCGCGCCGCGCTTCATCACCTTCGTTCTCAAGGACGGGGACGACGTCGACGGCGGGCTGATCGCCCAGATCTACTGGGACTGGATGTGGATCGAGATCCTCGCCGTGCCGGAGCGCTGGCGCGGCCGGGGCCTCGGCCGGGCGCTGGTCGAACGGGCCGAAACCGTGGCGCGGGAGGACGGCTGCACCGGCGTCTGGGTCGACACCTATTCCTTCCAGTCGCCCGGCTTCTACGCGGCGATGGGCTACCGCCCCTTCGGCCGGCTGCCGAACTATCCGAAGGGCGAGGAGCGGCTGTTCTTCGCCAAGCTGTTTGCCGAGAACGAACCCAACCGACCGGAGAAGGCGGCATGAGCGACGAGACGCCCGCGCGCACGAGGATCACCGACGGCATGAGCGAGGAGGAGCTGAACGCCCGCCATGCCGAGAAGATGAAGAAGAAGAAGGCGGCGCGCGACAAGATCCTCGCAACCAAGACGATCGAGAAGGGGCTGCTGATCGTCCACACCGGCAAGGGCAAGGGCAAGTCGACGGCGGCCTTCGGCCTCGTCTTCCGGGCGCTCGGCAACGGCATGAAGGTCGGCGTCGTGCAGTTCGTCAAAGGCAAGTGGGAAACCGGCGAGCGCAAGATCCTCGAACGTTTTCCCGACCGGGTGACGATGACGGCGATGGGCGACGGCTTCACCTGGGAGACCCAGGACCGCCAGCGCGACATCGCCGCCGCAAAGGCCGCCTGGGAGCGGGCGAAGGCGATGATCATGGACGAGGAGCACCAGATGGTTCTGCTCGACGAGATGAACATCGTCCTCAGATACGACTATCTCGACCTCGCCGAGGTGATCGATTTCCTCAAGAACAAACCGGCGGACAAGCACGTCGTCGTCACCGGCCGCAACGCCAAGGACGAGCTGATCGAACTCGCCGATCTCGTCACCGAGATGGAGATGGTCAAGCATCCGTTCCGCGCCGGCGTGAAGGCGCAGAAGGGGATCGAGTTCTGACCGCGGACCGGGCGAAGGGCGGCCGCGGGACGGATCGGGACGAGGACGCCGCTGGGGCGCAGGCGGCCGACGGCTCTCCCGATCGGGGCCTTGCGGCAGGAGAGCTGGCCGCCGCCGGGCCGTTCTCTGAGGCCGAGCGGGCGGCGGTCTATCGGGCGATCGAGACTCGCCGCGACGTGCGCGGCGAGTTCCTGCCGACGCACGTTCCGGACGCCGTTCTCGCGCGGCTGCTCGAGGCCGCTCATCATGCGCCGTCCGTCGGACTGATGCAGCCCTGGAACTTCATCGTCCTGCGCGACATAGAGACGCGCAGGAGGATCCGCGACATCGTCATGCGGCGCAACGCGGAGGCGGCGGCGATGTTCGAGGACGAGCGCGCCGCCGCCTATCAGCGCCTGAAGCTCGAAGGCATCGTCGAGGCGCCCCTCAACCTCTGCATCACCTGCGACCGCGAGCGGGGCGGCAAGGTGGTGCTCGGCCGCACCCACCAGCGCGACACCGATCTCCTTTCCACCGCCTGCGCCGTGCAGAACCTCTTCCTCGCCGCGCGGGCCGAAGGGATCGGCGTCGGCTGGGTGTCGATCTTCGAGCCGGACGATCTGCGGCCGGTGCTGGGGCTGCCCGATCGCGTCGTTCCGGTCGCCTATCTCTGCGTCGGCTATGTCGACCGGCTGTTCCGGCGGCCGGAACTCGAGGCGCGCCGCTGGGCCAAGCGCCTGTCGCTCGAAGATCTCGTCTTCGCGGAAGGCTGGGACAGGCCTTGGCGCTTTCCGCCCGAGGGCTGAGCGGATGCGGACGAGGGCGAGAATGCCGACGATCCCGGCGAAGGGCGGTCGGGCGCCGCTCTGGCGAGCCCGGCGGCGAGACGCGCCTTCGACGTTCCAAAAGACCGGGCGACCTGTCCGATCTTCGTTTGTCTTCCTATGCCGCCGCCTGCATCTGCCGCGCCACCTCTACCTTGTCCCGGCCGCCGTCCTTCGCCCGGTAGAGCGCCTCGTCGGCGGCCTTGAACAGGGTCTTGAAGTTGAGATCGTCGCCGCGGTGGGAGCATACACCGATGCTCACGGTGAGGGTCTGGGGCGTGCCGGCTAGGTGATGGATCTCCCGACCGATCGCGGCGCGGATGCGTTCGGCGATCCGCGAGGCCTCCGCCGCGCCGGTCCGGGGCAGGAGCACGACGATCTCTTCCCCGCCGTAGCGCGCAGCCGCGTCTCCGGCTCTCAGATTGGCGAGGATGGTGGCCGCGACCGTCCTCAGCATCGTATCCCCCATCTCGTGACCGAAGCGGTCGTTGACGCGCTTGAAGTGGTCGATGTCGATGACCAGGGCGGCGACGGGTTCGTTGCGGCGGCGGGCGCGATCGATGATCGCGTCGCTGTTGCGCTCGAGGCTTCGGCGGTTGGCAAGGCCGGTCAGCGGATCGAGCAGCGCCTGGTGCTCCAGCAATTGCGTGGCGATGAATCGTTTGCGGGTGCCGGCGATGAACCGGCCGAGGGCGAGCACCCCGACGACCTTGGCGATGCACAGGGGCAGAATGACCCGCATGGCCACCTCGCCGAATCCGTCGCCCAGCTCTCCGCCGAGCGATCTTGCGAAGAAGGTCAGCGAGGGCAGGCAGATGAGGAGACCGAGATAAAGGAAGTGCCGCGTCTTGCTCGGCCGGCCGCCGGGGGTGACGATCCGGGCGAAGGCGAGACCGAGCGCGGCGGTGAGCCAGATCAACACGATGCCGACCGTCATGCCGTCGCCGCCCAGAAGGAAGCGGACGAGGCTCGCCACGAGGGACGCGACCACGGCGGCCAGCGGACCGCCGATCGGCCCCGACAGAGCCAGCATGACGCCGCGCGCATCGATGAGTGTCCCGCCGGGAAATTCGGTCCCGCTCACCATGGCGAAACCGGCGCCGGCCCCGAACAGACAGCCGATGCAGCCGAAACGAAGCGGTCCACGCTCGAGATGGCCGAGAATCGTGCCATAGCCGAGCGTCAACAGTGCAAACACGCCGAGGTCGTTGACGAGGGCGATCAGAAAGTCTTCGAGCCGTATTTGCACCGACGCGTGCTCCTGCTCCCGGAAGCGACAAGGGTTCCCGGGAAGGGATATGCCGGTTGGGTTACGATCCCGTAAGGCCGAGTGAAGTAATGCACACGATCGCTCCGATCGGCGGACGATCCGTCACCTGCGTGTCCGGGCCGGACAAAAGGGGATTTGGTGGGCGCGTTGGGACTCGAACCCAAGACCTACAGATTAAAAGTGGCCTCTGACGGAACTGATAGAAACTGGAATGAACAAGAATAAGCGGCCATATGCCTTGATATTCAAGGTCTTCCGTGTTCTCTCTCGTCAGAGGCCGTTCGATCGAGTTTAGTGGTTCCGGAACCCTGTCGGAACCCCGGCCTCAGAAACCGAAAAAATATCGGTAGGTCGAGATGCCGCGCAAGAGCCTTACAACCCGCTTCGTTGAGACCGTCAAGGTTGAAACCCGCACCGACTTTTGGGACGACGTCGTCCGTGGGCTGGTGCTCCGAGTATCGCCGACGGGCGTCAAGGCTTGGACCGTTGTCTACAACCGAGAGGCAGACGGAGAGAAGCGCCGAGTCACCCTTGGCAAGTTTCCTGCGCTGTCGCTTGAGAAGGCGCGTCGCAAGGCATTGGATGCCGTGGCAGCGGTGTCGGACGGCTTAGACCCTGCCGGCGACAAGCGCGCGCGTCGTGAAGCCATGACGGTTGCCGATCTCGCAGCACTTTACGTCGAGCGCTACGCCAAGCGGAATAAGAAGAGCTGGGCCGAAGATGAGCGCGTCCTACGGGTGGACGTGCTGCCAATAATCGGACGCATGAAAGCGGTGGCCGTCAAGCGCCGCGACCTGCTCGACATCATCGACGCCAAGGCTGAGGCCGGTAAGCTCACGCAATCGACGCACACCCTGGCGGTGGTGCGGAAGATGTTCGGCTGGGCTGTAGACGAGGAGTATCTTGAAGTCTCGCCGGCCGCGGGTATCCGACCTCGAGCTAAGCCCGTCCAACGCGATCGGGTGCTGTCGGCCGACGAGGTGCGGCGCGTCTGGAAAGCGCTGCCGGATGCCGCACTGCGACCTGTAACGGTCGAGGTGTTTAAACTCCTGTTCCTCACCGGCCAGCGAAGCGGTGAGGTCTGCGGAATGAGGCGGGGCGAGGTCGACCTCGACAAGGCGCTTTGGACGATCCCCAGCGAGCGGACAAAGAACGGACTGACGCACGTGGTGCCACTTTCGCCGGCCGCGCTCGCCGTGGTGGAGCAGGCAATGCGACGGGCCGAAGACGAAGCCTTGGCGCCCCTTTTCACTCGCACCGGCGAACCGCTCGAGAGCAACGCTATAGCCAAGGCGGCGAAACTGAAGCTCCAGATCCTCGAAGAGCGATGGACGCCCCACGACATCCGCCGGACCGTCGCGACCATGATGGGCGACATCGGCATCCTTCCGCATATCGTTGAGGCGGTGCTCAACCACATCAGCGGCTTCCGCGCTGGCGTCGCCGGCATTTATAATCGGGCGAAGTATGAGCCGGAGAAGCGTCGCGCACTCGCGATGTGGGCTGAGCATCTCGATTCGGTTGTTGAAAGGCAGCCTGGGAAGATTGCGCCGTTTGCGGCAGGGAACGCCGCATGATCGGCTCCATTCTCCACCTCTATGACGTTTGCACGATTGAGCAACTATGCGCTGATCTCCCTGCGCATGCTCGAGAGGAAGCGTGCGGGGGCGTCCAAGCCGCAGTGCTCGGTTTCGGAATTGCCGTCGATTACGAAAATAGGGAGATCACAAAGCGCTATCTCGACGACTGGGGGCGGAAGTTAGCCGCGGTCCGGACGACGATCCGTACGCTTGAGCAAAACAGGGGGATTTTTGCCTCGGTGGATTGCGAAGTGGCTTCGACAGTCAAGAACCTGCAAAGGATGGAGGAGGCGCTTTCGCTTCTGATTTCGACTTGGCGAGGGGTCGATGCAAACCGCGGCCAAACGAGTTCCGCAGAGCACGAGACCGGGTTCATTGTGCAAATTGCGCACGTGTGGGCGAAAGCTCACGGTATCGAATTCTCCGCGCTCAAGATGTCGGAAAGCCGCGACAACGCCGCCATGACGTTCATTGAGAGGGTCGTAGAACCGGCCCTTACGGCAGCAAAGTCGAGGAAGGCCAAGAACCTTCCCCGCCACATCAAGGAAACCCTGTACAAAACTAGAAAGCAGATGACCGGCTAGTTCTGGTTACGGACGCATCCGCATTGGTCCTAACGTCTCCGTATTGAGAAGCACGGAGACAAACGTCATGGAACTCAAGAGCATAAAGGAAGCATGCCAAATGCTGGGGGTGTCGCGCACGACCCTCTGGCAGATGGGCAAGGATCCGACCTTCCCGAGGCCGATCACCATCTCTGCCGGCCGAAAGGGCTTCGTCGCGTCAGAGCTTGAGGCCTTCATCAAGGCGCGCATCGCCGCCCGTGACGCGGGGAGGGCGGCGTAATGGCTGGCTCGTCTCTCCCCGTCTCCATTCGCGAGTGCGCTTCCGTTGGAAAGCACGTCGCGGAACTCGCCGCGGAGGTGGTCGAAGGTCTCGCCATCCGTCTCGCGGCGACGCAGCGTAGCGCGGACAAGATCCGCGAGGCCCCCAAAAAGGCGACGCTTTGGCACTTCGCCGACCACCTTCGCCAAGCCGACCTCATTACCCTTCGAGTCGGGGTCGCGCTGGACTTGGCGAACAGCCTCGCGGCTGCGCCGAATGATGAGGCGTATGCCACTTGCGCGAACGAGATTTTGGAGATGCTGGACTGCGCGGAGCAAGTGCTCGCAGACACGTCAAAACCGTGGAGCGATCTTCGGAGCCGGAAGAAGTTCAAGGCATCGGTCCTCAGCGTTCTGGACGACCACGCTTACTTCCTGCGCGAGGCGTTCATGATGGCGACGGCCCTGGCCTCCGGCCGCTTGCCGGAGGAAGCGGCATGAGCACGGCCACGAAGGAGGCGTCCGCCGTGGAGCGGGCGCCATTGGTCGCAGTGCAGGGAAACATCCTGCGCTCGTCCTACATCAGGCACCTCGGCAACATCGTGCAGGACGTCCGCAGCCCGCCGGGGACGCGCGACCGCCACATAATCGAGGGCGTGATCCCGAACGGCCTGAGCCTTCTCTTCGGACCCTCCGGCTGTGGAAAGACAGGCATCGCCATCAACATGGCGCTGGCAGTTGGATCCGGCTCGCCTTGGGCTGGCATCCCAGTGTCGAAAGGCGGCGTCATCTACTTGACCGCCGAGGATCATTTCGGCGTTCTCGATCGGCTGGCAGCGGCGTGCGAGGCCGCGGGGCTCAATCCAACCACAACGCATGTCGCCGTAAAGCGCTTCGACGAACCTGAGATGACGGTTCCTGAGGCCGCGAAGCAGATGGCTGAGTTAACTGGCGAGCCGGTCAGGCTCATCATAGTCGACACGCTTTCAGCGGCCTTCCCTGAGGAGGACCAGGACAGGGCGTCTGGCGCAACGAAGATCATGCGGGCCCTGCAGACCATCCAGGAAGGGGTGAAAGCTGGCGTCCTCGTGCTGCACCATCCCGGAAAGGGCGGGGGCAGGCAGCCAACCGGGAGCGGGGTTTTCTTCAATCGCTCCGATTCAGTGATCCGTGCTGAGAAGCGCGCAGGCTTCACCAGCCTGACAGTGGAAAAGCGTCGCGACGGGCCAACTGGCGCGGCGTTCCGCTATGAGATCGCTGGTCATCCTTTCGAGACTTCTCGAGGCACTCTCGACCTGCAGGTGATCCGAGACGTCCGCCCTACGACGGAGTCGGACATCCGTGAAGGCGAGGAGAAGCAGAAGCGATACGAACAAACGGACACCGACGTTGCTACCGCTCGCCTGCGGGAGCTTGACCGGACAGGCCCGGTGAGCCTCAAGGCCTGGCAGGCGGCATGCTTCGCAGCATGGGCTGGCAAGCCGTCGGATGGAGTTCCCCCGGTTTTGTGGACACGATCTGACTTTCAAAGGAGAGTGTCCGAGTGCCAAGAACAAGAGCGCCCTATTCAGCGGAGTTTCGGGAG
>NZ_JAJUWU010000012.1 GCF_021390325.1 Jiella avicenniae
TTGTCGAGCCATGTATTCAGACGAAGCTGGCGAAATGACTCGCGGTCGACAGGCGAGCGCTTGCCGGTAGCGGCTTCCCCTCGCAACTCACTGAGGGGTGGATAGCCATAGACTGGAGTTCCCCCGGTTTTGTGGACACGATCTGACTTTCAAAGGAGAGTGTCCGAGTGCCAAGAACAAGAGCGCCCTATTCAGCGGAGTTTCGGGAGCAGATGATTGCGCTGGTTCGCGCTGGCCGTCGCCCGGAAGATCTGGCGAAGGAATTCGAGCCCTGCGCCCACACGATTTATGGCTGGGTCCGCAAGGCCGACCTTAGCGGCGATGGAAACGCTGCTGGCCTGGAAGAGAAGGAGCGGGCTGAGCTGCAACGTCTTCGCAAGGAGAACAAGCAGTTGCGGCTGGAGCGCGATATCCTGTCAAAGGCCGCGGCCTGGTTTGCTCAGAACGACGGGACGTCGTTCAGGTCTTCGAATTCATGACCGCGAACCAGGCCCAATTTCCGATCCAATCGATGTGCGAGGTGTTCGGTGTCTCGCGTTCGGGCTTCTACGCTTGGCGCGGCCGCTCTCCCTGCAATCGCGCCGTTGAAGACGCGACGCTCTCGCAAAGGATCGCGGCAATCCACACTGCGTCTCACCAGACCTACGGCGCACCACGGATCCACGCGGAGCTGCGCGAGAATGGAACTGCGGTCGGTCGTAAGCGGATCGAGCGGCTGATGAAGGCCAATGGCCTCGCTGGTATCAGCCGCCGCCGCTCGGCGCGGACGACGATCCGCGATGATCGCGTCCGTCCGGCATCCGATCTTGTCGATCGCAATTTCTATGCTGACGCGCCGAACCGGCTCTGGGTCGCCGACATCACCTATATTCCGACCTGGGCCGGCTTCCTCTATCTCGCGGTCGTGCTCGACGCCTTCTCGAGGCGCATCGTCGGCTGGTCGATGGCAAACAACCTGAAGACCCAGGTGGTTGTCGACGCGATGAACATGGCACTCGCCCAAAGACGCCCCACGAATGTCATTCATCATTCGGATCAGGGCTCGCAATACACGTCCGTGGCCTTCGGGCTCCGATGCAAGGAGGCCAATGTCCGTCCGTCGATGGGATCGGTCGGCGATGCCTACGACAATGCAATGTGCGAGAGCTTCTTCGCCACGCTCGAATGCGAACTGCTCGATCGACGAAAATTCCCGACCAAGGCCGAGGCGCGCATGGCCGTCTTCAGCTTCATCGAGGGTTGGTACAATCCTGGTCGCCGCCACTCGGCCCTCGGCTACAAATCACCGATCGAATACGAAAGGAGCGTCAAAGCCGCGTCGCAGAGTGTAAGCCCCTAACTGTCCACAGAAACGGGGGAACTCCACGCCGTCGTCTCGCGCTCGCCGGAGGCGGCGAGGAATTCGTCGGTCGATTGCGTCACGCGCTGCGCAGGGACAGTGGCGATCGGCGTCCAGGCGCTCGAGGCGGTGCCGTAGTCGTCAACCGTCTCGATCTCGCGCGAGATCGTGATCTTCCTGTCCAGCTTGCCCGCCTTCATTCTGCGGCCTCGACGAGCGCTTCAGTGGAAATTACGGCGTGTCCGATGTTGCCGCTAGGATCGCGAAGGAAGCGGCAACCAGAAACCAGAAAATCGACAAGGTGGAAGCCGTTGATCACGGGTTGCGTCGCGAGCGCGTTCGTCACGGCGCCGGTGATGATCTTCGCTTGCGAAAGCCCTTCCTCGAATGTCCAAACGTGAAGATCGAGGTAGCAACGGACGTGCTTGCGGCTGAAGGTGATCTGTTCAAGCACGGTCTGGCCTTCGCCGTGAATGATCGTCGGGAATTTCTCCGGGCGTGTGCCAGCGTCGCGGATCATGTTCGGCTCGACGAGCGCCACGACGGCAGGATCGGCGATCAGGGTGGCGCGGATGGCGCGCTGAAGCTCGCGAGAAGGCTCGATCATTTCGAAAATTCCAGCTTGATGGCCTTGCCGATCTCGCGCTTTAGCCGGCGCTGGATTTGGTCTTTGTTCAATCGGTATGCCGGAAACATGAAGGGCTGCGCTGGCGTCTCGGCGGTGCCGTGCTCGACGAACATCGCATAGAAGGCTTTATCGTCGCCGGCCTTTACGACGCGCTGAAGGTCATGCTCGCCGGCTTCTCTGCAGATCGAGTTCTTCAGGTCGCCGTCGTCTTCAGGTGCGAGATGCTTCGCAGCCGCGACGAGCTGATCAGCGGATTTATCCAGCGCCGGGATGACGGCCTCGCGCACGGCGCGCGGGATGGCGTCGAAACGGAGCTTCAGCTTGGCGAGCTGATCGGACGAACGCGCCACGTCAGAAGCTCCATTCCCGGTGCGGCGACAGAAGCCGAAGCGTTTCCTCGGGAACGCCGTCGCCATAGCCCTCGCGGCTTTCATAGTGGGCTGCGGTGACCTGAAGGACTGCCTCGACGATCGAGGCCGGAACGGGATCGAAGTCGGCGAGCGGCTTGCCGATCCATCGCGCAATCCAGTCCTCAGCCGATGCCAGCTTCATCGTCAGAAGCTCGTCTTCGGACGTGTCGGATTGATCGAGCCGGAGGTGCGACTTCAGGTCGGACAGAATGACGGTGGTCATTGCTGATAGCACTTTCCTACAATGAGATGTCCGGTATTTGCTGTTTCAGCTCTGATGATCGGCTGAAGGTTTATTGACATGAACGTCGATGTTAGAGCGTTGAAATAGAATTCTTCGGTATCAGACACGCATTTCAAGTTTAGGTATTGCTGCGTCATTTCCTCACAATCATTGATTTTTCTACTTCCTACAGAAATGCTGTATTTGTCCGCGCTTTCATCGTAAATTACGGCGTTGCTCGATCCGACGGTAGGAACAATCGAAGTGTTCCAGCGGAAATTGCTGAATTCGACAATTGTAGCTTTTTCAGCTTCGCATAGTGCGATCAGATTGCTGGCCGCTTGGACCTGCGTGGCGGTTCCCAGAGAGATGGTTAGAGCGAGGGCTAGGGCGCGGACTCATTGTGCATTGATCCAGATGCGGATGGCAGCGAGCTTGAGCGCGGCCATGAAGTTGTCGGCCCGTCGGTCATAACGGGTG
>NZ_JAJUWU010000013.1 GCF_021390325.1 Jiella avicenniae
AGAACCGCGCTGACGTCCATCGGCTTTTCGATGCAGCCCATCCACTTTCGGATGCGCCTTCAACCAATTCAAATCTGGATGCGTTGACCGGCGCAAAACTGCGCTCGCCGATCCTCAGCGCAACATTGCGCTTGGCAACCGTGTGCTGATGAACCGCCTTCCTCGCGTCGTGTGACGCTTCCTGACGACACAAGCCGCCACCGCTGTCGCCGATAAGCGACGGCCATGCGACGCCGTTCCCGTCACCGCGGGAGCCCCATGTCAGCACAGCACGAAATCGCGAAGCTCGATCGCCAGCTCGCCGCCAAGGGCGAACCGGTCGTCTTCAAGCGCGTCGTCTTCGAGACCGGCACGGAGCAGGACGTCCCGACCCGCGCCTTCATCCGCGGCGCCACGCCGGAGGAGATCGCCGCCGGCATCGACGTTCACACCTCCCGCATTGTCCTTTCCCCCACCGGCCTCTCCGGCTTCATCCCCAAGGAAGGCGATCAGCTCCTCGTCGCCGGCTCGCCGCGCTCCGTCACTGTCGCAGAGACACGCCGCATCGGCGAGCACATCGTCCGCTTCGACCTGCAGGCGGCCGGCTGATGGCTCGCCCGACCGCTCGCCAACGCGGCTATGACAGCAAGTGGGAGCGCGCCCGCGCCGCCTTCCTCGCCGCGCATCCGTGGTGCCGCCGCTGCGAGGCGATGGGCAGGCTCCATCGCGCCACCGTCGTCGACCACATCGAGCCTCACAAGGGAGATCACAAGCTCTTCTGGAAGCGGAGCAATTGGCAGCCACTCTGCGCGCCGTGCCACAACAGCGACAAGCAGCAGGTGGAGCGGCGAAGCTATACCGCTCGCATCAATGCAGACGGCTTTCCGAGCGATCCTGCGCATCCTTTCAATCGATCCTGTGCCGAGCAGCCCGACGAGACGAACGCGCGTCACGCGGCAACTTCGAGCCGTGGCAAGCATGTCATCTGCAACCACGAGACCCGGGGGGCATCGAAAGTCGC
This sequence comes from Jiella avicenniae, assembly GCF_021390325.1. Classification (GTDB taxonomy): domain Bacteria; phylum Pseudomonadota; class Alphaproteobacteria; order Rhizobiales; family Rhizobiaceae; genus Jiella; species Jiella avicenniae. The sequence goes on from NZ_JAJUWU010000013.1 coordinate 1,001, forward strand.
CAATGATGGGGCCTCCGGACCGGCGTGGGGGAAGCGAAAAGAATTAGTTCGCCTCCGCGGGCTCTGCGGGAGGGCTGGCTGATGGGACTGCGTGGTCCAGGCGCTCGCCGCATGAAAGAGGCAAGAGCCGCCCTTCCGGCTCGCAAGCGTGTGCTTCCGTGGCAGCGGAAGGGGCTGACGCGTGCCGAGCGGGTGATCCGGTTCCTGCAATGGCTGCCGATCACGAAAGGCCCGCTTGCCGGCAAGCGCATGCGGCTTTTGCCGGAACAGCGCGAGTTCGTGACCGAGATCTATGGCGATCTCGATGAGAAGGGTCTCCGCCGCCGCCGGATCGGCATCAAGAGCGAGCCGAAAGGCAACGGCAAAACCGGCCTCTGCGCTGGCCTTGTCCTGTGCCATCTCCTCGGGCCAGAGAGCGAGCCCCGTGGTGAGGTCTACAGCGCCGCCGTCGATGGACAACAGGCCGGCATCATCTATGCCGAGTGCGAGGCGATCATTGCCCAAGTGCCGGAGTTCGCCGCCCGGGTGAACTGCACGCGTTTTCACAAGCGGCTCGAGGTGCTCTCCGGTGCCGGCGCCGGCAGCATTTACGCGGCAATGTCAGCCGATGCCCGAAAGGGCCACGCTATCGCCCCGAGCCTGTTCGTCTTCGACGAGCTTGCACAGGTGCCAGACCGCGAGCTTCTCGATAACCTTCTGAATGGCCTCGGCAAACGAAAGGAAGCGCTCGGGCTGATCATCTCGACGCAAGCGCCGGATGACAATCACGCCCTGTCGCAGATGATCGATGACGGGCTTTCGGGCGCCGATCCGAGCATCTTCGTCCAGCTGATTTCAGCGCCGCCGGAGGCCGATCCCTTCGCGGAAGCGACGTGGTTCGCCTGCAATCCGGCGCTCGGCAAATACCTGTCGGTGAAAGAGATGCGCGAGGCCGCAGCACGCGCCCGCCGCATCCCGGCTTTCGAGCCAAGCTTTCGCAATCTTCGCCTCAATCAGCGCGTCGACGCCCGCGAGGACAACCGCATCGTGACCGCAAGCGTGTGGAGGGCCGGAGCGGTGCCCGTCGATCGTGAGTCCTTGCGCGGCCGTGTGTGCTTCGGTGCGCTCGACCTTTCCGGCAAGCACGACCTGACGAGCCTGACGCTCGCCTTTCCCGACGACGATCCCGAACCGACCTTCGACGTTCTGCAATTCTGCTGGACGCCGGAGGGACAGCTTGGCGGGCGCCGCCCGGCCGAACAGGAGCGGTTCCGCGAGTGGATCGCCGCCGGCCATATCGCCGCCGTTCCCGGGCCGACCATCCGCTACGGCTTCGTCGCCGCCGAGCTGGTGAAGCTCTCCGCGGAGTTCGATCTCCAGGTGATTGGCTTCGACAGATGGAGGATCGACGATTTCCGGCAGGATCTGCAGGAGGTCGACGCGAACTTCCCCGTGCCGCTCGAGCCGTTCGGCCAAGGCTTCAAGGAGATGGGTCCGGCCGTCGACTGGTTCGCCGAGCTCGCACTGACTGGCCGGATCCGCCACGGCGGCAACCCTGTCCTCACTGCCGCGGTCGCAGGCGCGATCACCGATAGCGACCCGGCCGGCAACCTCAAAATCGCAAAGGACAAATCGAACGGCCGGGGGCCGGTTCGCATCGATCCCGCCGTGACGCTCGTGATGGCGCTCGAGCTCTGCAAACGCTTCGAGGCCTCGCCGAAGGTCGATGTCTCGGACTTCCTCTCCAGCGTGGTATTCGCCTGATGTTCGGTCTCTCCACCCTCGCGCGACGCTTCGGGCTGAAGGACAGCCGGATCTGGACGACGTTCTTCGGAACGGAATCCTGGGCCGGCCGGGCCGTCACGCCTGACAGCGCCATGCAGGTCGCAACCTTCTGGGCCTGCGTCCGCCTGATCGCGCAGACGATCGCGACGCTGCCGATCGGCGTCTATCTGAAGCGAGCCGACGGCGGCCGCGATCTCGCGACGGCGCATCCGCTGTCGGCTCTCCTGCGCGATGCGCCGAACGCCGATCAGACACCCGTCGAGTTTCTCGAGGGGCTGACGGCACATCTGCTCGTATGGGGCAACGCCTTCGTCGAGATCGTCCGCGACGGCGAGCGCATCGTCTCACTGTGCCTCCTGCGGCCGGACCTGATGGAGGTTTTCCGCGATCAGTTCGGGGCGCTGCGCTATCGGCTGAACGATCCCCGCGGCATCCGCGAGCTTGCCGAAGACGAGATCATGCATATCCGCGGCTTCGGCTTCGGCGGCGACCTTGGTCTCTCGCCGGTGGCGCATGCCAGGCAGACGCTGGGTGCTGCGATGGCGACCGACGAGGCGGCGGCGCGCACCTTTGCCAATGGCCTGAGGCCGGGCGGTGTCCTCACCTATGAAGGCAAGGAGCTTCTGACACCTGCGCAGCGCGAGCAGGCGAAGAAAGCGCTGATCGAGCCCTTCAGCGGATCGGAGAATGCCGGCAAGACGCTGCTGCTCGAGGGCGCCGCTGGCTTCAAGTGGCAGGACGTCAACATGCCGCCGCGTGACGCTGAGATGCTGGCGACGCGGGCATTTCACATCGAGGAAATCTGCCGCTGGTTCGGCGTGCCGCCGATCCTCGTCGGGCACAACGCGCAAGGCACGACGATGTGGGGGAGCGGCGTCGAGCAGGTCATGCTCGGCTGGTTGACGCTTGGGCTTAGGCCGTACCTCACCCGCATCGAACAGGCGATCAAGCGAGCGCTGATTGCGCCGGCCGAACGGCCGCGGCTCTACGCCGAGTTCACCGTCGAGGGACTGCTTCGCGCCGACAGCGCCGGCCGCGCCGAGATGTATTCGAAGCTCATGCAGGTCGGCGCCATCACGCCGAACCAGATCGCCGATCGCGAGAACTTCCCCCGCTTCGAAGGCGGCGACGTCCACCTCGTCAATTCCACCCTCGTGCCGCTCGACCAGGCAGGGCGCAAGCCCGCCCGTGTCCAGCCGGCACCCGGCGATCCCATTCCGGAGGCCTGACCATGGAGCGTAAGGAAGCCGCTACGAAGCATCGCGCCTTCGACCTCAGTTTGAAGGCGAAGCCGGACAACGCCGGGCACTTCTCTGGCTATGCGAGTGTGTGGGACGTCGTCGACTCCTACCGCGAGAAGGTCGCGCCCGGCGCTTTCGTCGCGAGCCTCGCCGAGACGGCCGCGAAAGGTCGGACGCTGCCGATCCTGTGGCAGCACCGGACGGACGAGCCGATCGGGCAATGGGACGTGCTGAAGGAAGATCAGCACGGCCTTTATGGCGAGGGCACGCTCTGGCTCGACGAGGCGCCCTATGCGCGGCTCGCCAAGCGCGGCATGGGCGCCGGCGCGATCACCGGCCTTTCGGTCGGCTACTACGTCAAGGATTCGTCCTTCGACGAAACGACGCGCATCCGCACGCTGAAACAGGTCGATCTCGTCGAAGCCTCGATCGTCACCACGCCTGCAAACGACGAGGCCCGGGTCGACACGGTCAAGGCCAAGCTCGCTGCGGGCGAGACCATCACAGAACGCGAGTTCGAACGGCTCCTGAAGGATCGGGGCTTTTCGCGCTCAGACGCCGCTGCCATCGCCGACGGCGGCTTCAAGGCGTGGGCCGCGGGAGCGGGCCAGCCTCACCAGGCGACCAATGCCGGCCTTGGCGACCTCGCGAAGGCGCTCGCCGGCTTCTCCCTCCCAAAGCTCTAAGGACAGACCGATGAATATGCATGTTGGAATGCGCGAATATGGCCGGAAGGATGCCGGCCAGCGCCAGGATGATCAGAACGAGCTAGCTGCCGTCATGGCGGCGCTCACGAAGCGCGACGGCGAGATCAAGGCCTTTGCCGAGAAGGCCGACGCCGAGATCAAGGCCACGGGCCAGATGGCGGCCGAGACGAAGGCGGCGCTCACCGGCCTCGTCGAGCAGGGCACCGCTCTGCAGGCGCGCATGATCGAGGTCGAGCAGAAGCTCGCCCGGCGCGGCGGCTCCGGCGATGGCCCGTCGATGAAGTCCACCGGCGAGCTCTTCACCGAGAGCGACGAATTCAAGGCGATGATCGCTCGCAAGGGCGGCACCGCGCGCATGAACGTCAAGGCGGTGACCTCGATCACCTCGGCCACGACCGGCACCGGCGGCGTCGGCGATGCGATCCGGCCGGAGCGGCTGCCGTACATCGTCACGCCGGGCCTGCGGACCTTCACCATCCGCGACCTGCTGATGCCCGGGCGCACGGCTTCGAACGCGATCGAATACGTGAAGGAGACCGGCTTCCAGAACATGGCGGCGCCGGTCGCGGAACTTGCGCAGAAGCCGCAGTCGGATCTGGCGTTCAATCTCGTCTCGACGCCGGTGCGCACGATCGCTCACTGGTTTCACGCTTCTAAGCAGGTGCTCGACGATATACCGCTGCTTCAGTCCTACATCGATGGCCGGGCCCGCTACGGCCTCGCGCTCGTCGAGGAAGCGCAGCTCCTCGCCGGCGACGGCACCGGGCAGAACCTCCTGGGCATCATCCCGCAGGCCAGCGCCTACGACTTCGCCAATCGCTCGCTCGGTAGCGACACGAAGGTCGACCGCATTCGCCGGGCGATCCTGCAGGTGCGGCTGGCCCTCTACCGCGCCACGGCCGTCGTCATGTCGCCGAGCGACTGGGCGGAAATAGAGACGCTGAAGGACAGCGAGGGCCGCTACATCATCGGCGATCCCCGCGGCGTCGTCGAAAAGCGGCTGTGGGGCCTGCCGGTCGTCGACAGCGACGCGATCGCAGACGGCAAGTTCCTCACTGGCGCCTTCAACATGGGCGCGCAGGTCTTCGATCGCGAGGACGCGAACGTCCAGGTCTCCACCGAGGACCGGGCCAACTTCATCGAAAACGCCGTCACGATCCGAGCCGAGGAGCGGCTCGCGCTCGCTGTCACGCGGCCGGAGTCCTTCGTTTACGGCAACCTCGTCGCCGGCGCCGAGAGCTGATCATGACTAACGTCGAGATCGAGGCTCTGAAGCCGTTCAACCGGACGCCGCAGGGTGACACCTGCGACGTCGGCGACCGCTTCACTGTCGGCGCCACGCGCGCCGACGAGCTGGAGCGGCTGAAGCTCGCCCGCCGCGTGGCCGCGGCGCCGAAGCCAGAAAACAAGATGCGGCAGGATCCGGCAGCCAAGCAGCCGCCGGCACCGCCCGCCCGCCGAACCCGTCCGAACAAGGGTTGATGCCATGCTCACCGTCGTCACTGCCGCCACGGCCGCCAATCTGACCACGCTCTCAAGGGCGCGGGCAATGCTGGACTTCGCCCCGACCGAAGATGAGGCGGTGGGCACCCTTATCGACCAGGCGTCGCGCGTCATCGCCGACTATTGCCGGCGGCCTTTCGGCCTTGAGACCGTGAAGGAGGTATTCGAAGCGCCTTGTTGCGACGGCTACCTGATGCTGTCACGGTCGCCGGCGGTGGCCTTCGTTGAAGTGATCGAGGGCGAGGAGACCGTCGCGCCGGCCAGTTTTCACTACGAGGTCGAAACTGGCCTCGTATGCCGCTTGTCTGATAGCGGGCGGCGCGTGGCTTGGAGCGGCGCCCCGGTCGCTGTGACCTATGCCGCCGGCTACGTCCTGCCGTCCGACGACAATGACGCGCCGGTCGCCACGCTGCCGGAGCCAGTGGAGCGCGCGGCCATCCGCCTCGTCGGCGCCTATCGCTCGCTTTCAGGTCGCGACCCCCTGATCAAGAGCGAGACCACGGAAGGCATCGGCTCGACGTCGTGGTGGGTGCCGGGCGCCGGCAGCGTCCTCGCCGATCCGGAGGCAGAGCAGCTTCTCCAGCCGTATCGGAGGCTGTTCTGATGCTTCAGCTCACCCACACAGCGATGCGGATCATTCGCGCGGATCAGACCAGGCGCGAAGCGAAGGCCGCAGCTAAGGCCAAGGCGAAATTCCGCCAGCTCAATCATCAGGTGATGCTGCGCCTTGTCGAGAGCGCGGCTTCGATCCTGCGCACGGGGGAGCCGACCTATTTCGAATTCGAAGGGGCTTGCAGATCCGGCATTCGCCGTTCGCTCATCATGCAGGGTTGGAAATGGACCGACGCCGATAATGCCGCTGCCGATGTTGTCTCTGCCGCGCTGAAGCAGATCGGTGCGGTTCGTCCGACTTGGGATCAAGGTCAGCCGGAATGCGCCGCAAACTTCAGCGTCGAGCACTACTATTGCTCCAGATGTGGCGCATCCATTCCCGACGAGCGCAAGGCTTCCGGCAGGGCGAAGTTCTGTTCCGACCTGTGCACCACTGCCGCGAGTTTGACCAAGGCCCGGCTGTCCGGCGAACGGCGGTCACTTGCCGATTATCTCGCTCAGATATCCCGCACGTCAGCGGAAGAAGTCCGCCAGCGGACCGGCACCTGTGAACAGTGCAACCGGCCGTTCATAGCGCACAGCGGTCAGCTCTTTTGCAGCGTGCGTTGTCGCGGGCTCGCCGAAAGGTCCAAGCCTGAGGTGAATTGCGAGCAGTGCGGGACGGTATTTCGCTCCAGGCTGAACCATGGTCAGCGGCAGAAATATTGCTCAAAGCCATGCTCCGACGCCGCAGCGACCGGCGTAGAAAGATGGCGCAAGCCCCGTCCGCAGGTGACCTGTGAAGGCTGCGGTTCGGTCTTCTCGCTGAAGGTCGTCTCACGGCCGCGCCGCTTCTGTTCGCAGAGCTGTGCCAATCGAAAAAACAACAGCGACCGCGCCCGCATGCGCTGTGAGCCCGTGACCGAGCCCCAAGAGTGGGACTTCACGGCGAAGGGAGGCCGCTGACATGGCGCGATCACCGCGAATCGATCCGTTCGCAAGAGCATTTGAGCTGATGGTGGATGAAATCGCCTCGCCTGCGGCACGAGCGCAGCGGCTTGCCGAAACAGCGCAGGCCGAAATCGATCGCGCGAAGGAGATCAACCGCAGAGCGTTCGGTGCCGACGCGAAGCACGAGATCACAGTTGACGGCCGCCGCGGTGCTCCGGTGCAGTCCGTCCGGCCGGGCGGCATCGTCTTCGCAGAATGGCACTTTATGCGCGAGGTGTTGGTCTACATCGGAGAGCAGCTTCTGCAGGCATCGCCGGTCCTCACCGGGCGTTACAGCCGCTCGCATATCCTGCTCGTCGATGGCGTGGAGCATCTGACTACCGACGACCTCCCCGAGGACGCCGGCGAATACGTGTTCTTGAACACCCAACCTTACAGCCGAAAGATCGAGGGGGCCGGAGGAAGGCCGCCGCTTTCCGATCAGGCGCCAGATGGCGTTTTCGAGGTCATTGCCGGCATGGCGCATCATCGCTTCGGCAACATCGCCGACATTCGCTTCGGCTGGCGAGCCCTCGCCGATGCGCCGGGGCAATCCACCGCGTCAAAGCGCAAGGCCGAGCGTGCCAGCCGCACGCCTGCAATCATCGTGAGGGCCTACTGATGGCACACCGCATCGTCGAGTCCACCATCCGCGCCCATCTGGCGGCCAACTTCGACGGCTGCCCCGTCTACGCCAAGGGCGCCATTGGCAGCCGGGAGGATGGTGGCGCTTTCCTCGTCGTGCAGTTCCCACATTCGTCGAGCCGGCAGGCGAGCACCGGCGATCCTGGGAACAACTTCTATCGCGAGGAAGGCGGTGTCCGCTTCGTCCTCACCGTGCCGCGTACCGCCAGCGGAATCGCTCAGGGTGATCTATGGGCCGAGCAGATCGCCAACGCCTTCCGAGGGAAGCGGATCGGCGGTTTGCTCACCTTCGCGCCAACGTCCCCGGTGAGCGACGACAGCAACGACATCGGCGGGTTGTATCGGCTGTCATTTGCCGTGCCGTATCAGTTCGATGTGAAAGGTTAAGCACCCCCGTAGCGTGGGCATCAAAACGTTACTGCCGCGAGCGCGGAAGCAAAAGCTTCTCGATCACCCTAAAAACGGAGCGGTCGGCCTGCAGCATTTTCATCGAGCAATTGTTCCGAGCGGCTTAGCGGTTCTTGTACCCGCCGCTACTCCGCCGACGGCGGACTGATGTGTGCGACCTTGACCAGCTTTTCGTTCACGTCCGGAGCGTAAACGCCCCATTCGGTGAAGAGGACGGTGTGGTGCAGCTCGAGTTGCGCCGGCCTCCCATCATGCGTTCGCAGAAATATGGTTTCATTTCGTCTTGGGCCATTCTGCGCGTTGATGAACAGCTCACTCCCCTGCATAAGAAGTGCATTCACAGGGGCATAGAAAGTGTTCGGAGATGGGTCGACAGCAGGGAGCGATACGCTTGGGACCAGCGTGGCGGATCGGAGCTCGAGGACGCGCCTGATAGCCAGAACCGACTTACTTAAAATGCCTATTATACCGGGCATGTCAGGATGACCCGGACTCAGTACGGCGAAGTGACTGAAGCTGTCATCGGTTTCGCTGCATAGCGCGAGGCACAAGACGGTCTCTTGGCGGAACTTCCCGTAAAAAATTTCTCCCGGCCGTATTTCATCGACCGGCTTAGCGATGAGGTGTCTGGTGCTGATCATCTCCCGAATCCCCTTTCAAGAATGAGCGGATACTATATGACGTAGCAAAGAGAAGAGGACAAATTACCGGTAAGGTGAGATAGCGTAAGGAAAGCACGTTGCACCGAGGTCAGTCAAAACGAATACGCACGACGCTTTGTCCTTTTTCATCAACTGCGTATCGATCTATATGGAATTTTCGGCCGCTCATCCATTTAAAACCACACTGGTGACCGTTTCGACAGCGCCAATCGCCATATCCAGGGTTATTGAAATACATTTCCTTTCTATCTGGATTAAAACCGTTGTAAACAGAAAGAAGAGCGCCGTCATCTCCGCAAAATTCGTTACCTTTTTTCAGATCTATAAAAGTTAATTTTCGCAAGCTGGATTGCTGGATGCATTGGGTTGTGTCGAATAAATTCGAGGTTTGTAAAGAAGCTGTCTGCATGGCGGAAGATCTCATTGCGGGCGCCCCTGCAATCGCTGATGCTATCAATTTCTTGATGTCTTCCTCGCTCAACGACGAACCAGCCTCTCCCCGAGGACCTTGAGCGCCGTCCGAACCAGGAAGACCTTGATCGCCTTTAGGTCCCCGTGGTCCGGCAGGACCTTCGGGCCCCCGTTCGCCGGGCGCGCCACGCATAATGGATCGCTCAGACGCTGTATCGAGTTGGCGGCGCAGTTCGGCGACCTGCGCCTCAAGTGCAACTACTTTCGCTTTCGCTGAATCAAACTCATTCTTGATGTTTGCGGCATAAATTGCGCCTCCCCCGATTGTACCTGCAAAGCCAAGCAAGACTGTAGCAGCACCAGCTAAGCGGAGAAGGTCACCTTGCGACATACCTATCCCTCTTCATTCGTTGCGTTTGGAGATGGCGCAAAAGATGATCGAATTTTGCCTCGCCGCATATGCCCAAACGGCAACAATCGCTTGAGCTCTCAATCGTTGGCTTAGCTTGGTGCAGCATGTCGTGATCGCCATTTCGTTCGGAAGAGCCTCGGTGTTAAAGGATTGTCCGCGCCGCTAACCCAGCGGCTCTGAGGCTATGACCTGGCGCCCGCTAGACAGCCCTGTGGGCTTGCATTTTTTAGTACCGCCAGCTTTGCTTGAAGTCCTTTATGAACCAGTCCTCCGAATCCTCTTCTGCCCCTCGGACGGATCGGAACTTGAAGTAATCGCTGAAGCCCTGGGCAGCGCACCATCGTCGAAAGTCCGCATAGTCGGGGTCCGCTTCAGCAGACTTCGGGGTGCCGGTCTCGCGGCTCCATCTGTCGCGCAGCTGCGCTTGGGCCTGCTTGGCTTCATCCTTGGTCATGTCGCATCCCATGTCGCGTGGAGCTGCCGGGTGTCTCATGAGGCGACAGAATTGCAATAATCTCTTCAGCATGCAACGTCGCTTTTATACGTCAGTACATATCGCTTTTCGGCGACACGATTATTTTTCTATAGTTATAGACAAGCGATATCAACTTCGGCAGCTTTTATCCATCGCCAGCAACGAAAGGATTGAGCGATGACCATGCCGTTGAACGTCATTCCCGGCCGCTTCGAGGCGGAGCCAAAGAACCTGCCCGAGGGCTTCGAGGCCGTCCAGTACGACCGCTGTAAGCGGGGCCCGGATGGCGTGTGGAATGTCGTCGTGGAGACTTGGTGGGAGGTCGAGCCGATAGCGGCTGACTGATTCGCTGCCCGCCGATCGTGGCGGCCAATGAGGAAGCAGCGCCGGGCGTCCCGCGAGGGGCGCCCTTCCATTGTCTTCGTTCTGGAACCCTGTCGGAACCCCAGAGCAAAATTGGGGCGCAAGTCAGATGCATAAGCGGCGGTAGATACTGAATTTGTTGGCCTTTTTGGTGGGCGCGCAGGGACTCGAACCCTGGACCTACAGATTAAAAGTCCGTTGCTCTACCAACTGAGCTACGCGCCCGCGCCGGACGATGGGTCCGGGTGAGGGGCCTGATACGGAATCGGGGCCGAACAATCAACACCGAAGGCGATGAAACGGAAGCGGCCGGCGATGGAGCGCCGGCCGCGGAAGGGAACGCGCGGTGCGAGCGGCGTCGGCGGCCGCGCCTTCGGGGCGGATTTACATTTCCTTCATCTTGTCGGTGACCTTGGCGGTCCAGGCGCCTTCCGGTTTCTTGGTGATCACCGGATCGGAGCCGCCGCCCATCAGGACGGAGACCGTGTTCTCGGCGGCGGCGGTGTCGAGGGTGCCGTCGGAGCCGTCGACCAGCTTGTTGATCTCGCGGACCATGCGCTTTTGATGCTCTTCGGTCTGGGCGCCGGTCATGTCGTTGTCGAGGACGATTTCGGCCGCCTCGTCGGGGTTCTCGGCGGCATAGGCCCAGCCCTTCATCGAGGCCGCGACGAAGCGGGCGAGCTTGTCGACCGTGGCCGGGTCGTTCAGGCTGTCTTCCAGGACGTAGAGCCCGTCCTCCAGGGTGGCGACGCCCTGGTCCTCGTATTTGAAGACGGTGAGTTCGTCTTCCGGAATGCCGGCGTCGATGACCTGCCAGTATTCGTTGTAGGTCATGGTCGAGATGCAGTCGGCCTGCTTCTGGATCAGCGGGTCGACGTTGAAGCCCTGCTTGATGACGGTGACGCCGTCCGGCCCGCCCTCGGTGGAGAGGCCGAGCTTCGACATCCAGGAGAGGAACGGATATTCGTTGCCGGAGAACCAGACGCCGAGCGTCTTGCCCTTGAAGTCCTCGGGGCTCTCGATGCCGGTCTCCTTGCGGCAGGTGAGCTCCATGCCGGATTTCGCGAAGGGCTGGGCGATGTTGACCAGCGGCAGACCCTTCTCGCGGGCGGCCAGCGCCGCCGGCATCCAGTCGACGATGACGTCGGCGCCGCCGCCGGCGATCACCTGTTCGGGTGCGATGTCCGGTCCGCCCGGCTTGATCGTCACGTCGAGGTCGGCCTCGTCGTAATAGCCTTTCTCCTTGGCGACGTAATAGCCGGCGAACTGCCCTTGCGTGACCCATTTCAGCTGCAGGGTCAGGGTGTCGGCGGCGTTGGCGGTGCCGGCGAAGCTCGCGGCCGAAAGAGCGATCGCCGCGCCGATCAGTGATGCTTTCATGGCAGTGTTCCCTGTTGCCGTTGGATCAGAATCGTTCGCCTATCCGTGCCGGATCGACGGATGCCAGAAGGTGGCGCGCCGCTCGATCAGAGCGACGAGGCCGTAGGACAAGGAGCCGACGAGGGCGGCCATGGCGATCTCGGCCCAGACCATCGGCGTGTTCATCCGGCCGATCTCGGCGGAGATGCGAAAGCCCATGCCGACGATCGGCGTGCCGAAGAATTCGGCCACGATCGCGCCGATGAGGGCGAGGGTGGCGTTGATCTTCAGCGCGTTGAAGATGAAGGGCAGGGCGGCCGGCAGCCGCAGTTTCATCAGCGTCTGGCCGTGCGATGCGCCATAGGTGCGCATCAGGTCCCGCTCCATGGCGGAGGACGCGTTGAGGCCGGCGACCGTGTTCACCAGCATCGGGAAGAAGGTCATGACGACGACGACGGCGGCTTTGGACGGCCAGTCGAAGCCGAACCACATCACCATGATCGGCGCGACGCCGATAATCGGCAGGGCCGAGACGAGATTGCCGATGGGTAGCAGGCCGCGCTTCAGGAAGGGCGAGCGGTCGACGAGGAGGGCGGTGAGGAAGCCTGCGCCGCAGCCGATCGCATAGCCTGCGAGGACGGCCTTCAGGACCGTCTGGACGAAGTCGGCCCGGAGGAGATGCGCCGACGCGGCAATGGTCGTCGCAATGGCCGAGGGCGGGGGCAGGAGGACGGGCGGGACGTTCAACCCGCGGACGACGAGCTCCCACAGGGCCAGAAGCGTGACCCCGAACAGAACCGGGACCGCGACGTCCCGGATGCGTGCTGCGGTGCTGGACCTCGGAACGGCGGTGGCGAGCTCGCGGGTCGCAAGTAAGGCGATCGCCCACAGGATCGCGCTCATGATCCAGAACGCTTTGCCCGGAGCCGGGTCGGCAAAGTTCCGCAGGATGACGGTGGTCGTGTTGACGACGAAGAACAGCACGAAGGCGATGCCCAGCAGGATGTAGCCCGTCGAGGCCTCGCGTCGTTTGAACAGGGCGGAGAGCGCAGGTCGCCGGGCGATCATGGCCGCGCCCCCTGCCGTGCCAGAGCGACCCGCTCGCAGAGATCGACCAGCCAGACCAGCACGGCGGCCATCAGCGACGCCGTCACCAGCGCCGACCAGATCTGGATGGTCTGGCCGTAATAGGAGCCGGCGAGGAGCCGGGCGCCGAGACCCGCCACCGCGCCGGTCGGCAGCTCGCCGACGATCGCGCCGACGAGGGAAGCTGCGACCGCCACCTTCATCGAGGTGAAGAGGAAGGGCAGCGAGGCGGGAAAGCGCAGCTTCACCAGCGTCTGCAGCGGGCTCGCCGAATAGGTGCGCATCAGGTCGGTCAGCATCCGGTCGGGGGCTCTGAGGCCCTTCACCATGCCGACCGTGACGGGGAAGAAGGACAGATAGGTGGAAATGAAGGCCTTCGGCAGGAGCCCCTGAACGCCGACGGAATTCAGCACCACGATGATCATCGGCGCGATGGCGAGGATCGGGATGGTCTGGGAGACGACCACCCAGGGCATCAGCGTCTTGTCGAGGGTCCTGGAGAACAGGATGCCGACGGCGATGAGAATGCCGAGCGCCGAGCCGAAGACGAAGCCGAGAAGCGTGGAGGAGAGCGTCACCCAGGCGTGGAAGAGGAGCGAGCGCGGCGAGGTGGGCTTCACGTCGAAGACCGTCTTCCACAGCTCCGCGACGATCTGGTGCGGCGCCGGCAGGACGGGACGCTCAGCCGACCAGGTGGCGGCGATGGCGTCGCTGGTGGTGTAGTCGCCGGCGCGGGCCAGCTTGTCGGTCTCCGTCGCCCAGTTGACGCCGATCGCGGCGAGATACCACACCGCCAGGATGGCGAGGCAGACGGCGAGGACGGGAACGGTGCGACCCTTGGCCCGCCGCTTGAGGAAGCGGGCGGCGAGGCCGGAAAATCCGATGCCGGCGGAGGGTTCGGCAATGGCGGGCGAGGCGCTTATGGCGGGTCCTTTCCGGTTCCCCTGACGCCGTGCGGACGGCATCGCCCACCGTCGCCGGGAGACTGGAAAAGGTCAAGGGTGGGCCGGAGAAAGGTGGCGGCTTGGCCTTTTGGGGGCGGGGTATGAAGGCCTGGCGGGTGTCTTCAAGCTTGGCGGTTGTCGCGGAGTTAAGGTTGCCAAGAGATCGATACGAGGGCGATCATCCTCGGGGACGAGCCAAATCGCTTCCAAGCACGTGGGTAGAGGGCTGCCGCGGAACCGCCGCATTTGCCCATATCGGCGGATAAAAGCGGGCCTACCAGATTGAAGCATCGTCATCCTCGGGCTTGTCCCGAGGATCTACTGCCGCCGGCACACAAGAAGCGTAAACGAACGGATTTCCGCTGGCGGATGGTCCGACGATCAACCCACAATAGATCCTCGGGACAAGCCCGAGGATGACGCCGCGTCAAAGTATGCTCTTGAAAAAGGCAAGTTCAGACGGCGCACTCATCTTCGAGTTTCACGACGGGCATGAACTCTGGCCGAGTGAAACACCCTGGAGGCGTAATCCAGGTCAGGCCGACGAGCGCTGCTCCTCTCACCCCCGCAGCATCTCGGCCACCCGCGGCGAAAAATAGGTCAGGATGCCCGACGCACCGGCTCGCTTGTAGGCGGTCAGGGTCTCGACCATCGCCTTGTCGCCGTCGAGCCAGCCGTTGCCGACCGCCGCCATCATCATCGCATATTCGCCGGAGGTCTGGTAGGCGAAGGTCGGCACGCCGAATTCCCGCACGAGACGGGACAGGACGTCGAGATAGGGCAGGCCGGGCTTGACCATGATCATGTCGGCGCCTTCCGCCAGATCCTGCGCCGCCTCGCGCACCGCCTCGTCGCTGTTGGCGTAGTCCATCTGATAGGTGCGCTTGTCGCCCTTCAGCATGCCGCCGGAGCCGACCGCGTCACGGAACGGCCCGTAGAAGGCCGAGGCGTATTTGGCGCTGTAGGCCATGATCATCGTATCGCGGCAGCCGGCATCGTCGAGCGCGCCGCGGATGCAGGCGACGCGCCCGTCCATCATGTCCGACGGGCCTATGACGTCGCAGCCGGCCTCCGCCTGGACGACCGCCTGGCGGCAGAGCAACTCGACCGATTCGTCGTTGACGATGCGCTCCCCCACCATCACCCCGTCATGGCCGTGGCTGGTATAGGGATCGAGCGCGACGTCGCACATGATGCCGACTTCCGGCACGGCGGCCTTGATGGCGCGGGTCGCCCGGCAGACGAGGTTTTCGGGATTGAGCGCCTCGCTGCCGGTCTCGTCGCGTAAGCTGGGGTCGGTGTAGGGAAACAGCGCGATGACCGGGATGGCGAGATCGCGGGCGCGCCTCGCCGCCTCCACGCAGTCCTCGACCGACAGCCGCGCGACGCCGGGCATCGAGGCGACCGGATGCGGTTCGCCGGAGCCCTCGCGCACGAAGATCGGCCAGATCAGGTCGGCGGCCGAAAGCTGCGTCTCGCGCACCAGCCGCCGGCTCCAATCGGCCTGGCGCAGGCGGCGCAGGCGCATCCCCCCGGTCGCTGTATCGATGCGATCGGTGATCGAAGGTCTCTCTGCGGTCATGGCTTTCGCGTCCTTCTGGCGAGGCTCCGGCGGCACTTTGCGTCGACCGCGCGTCGATCCGGGCCGAAGCCGCGACGCCCCCTTGCGCCGCAGAGCCTGCCTATGCCCTTGCGGCGCGGCCTGCAAGATTGGAGCGCCGGCGCACAGGGCGGATCGACGAGGTGGATCGACGAGCCGGCCGAGATCCGCCCTTTCCGATCAGGCGTCGGCCTCGCCGGCCCAGAAATAGGGCTTCAGCGCCGAGCGGATGCGCGCACGGACGAGATTGGCCGAGGGCGGACCGTCCCGCCCGAGGGCCCGGTCGACCTCCTCGGCGGTGAAATACTGTTCGAGCATCGGCCGCGGCAGGGATTGCGCGGCGTCGAACCGGGCGGTGAGCGCTGCGACCGCTTCGAGCGCGGCGGGCTTTGCCCAGTAATAGCGGATCCGGTCGGCATAGCCGAAATGCCGCATGACCTTCGCCGTCGCGGCGTCGGCCTCGTCGTAATGGCCGCTCCAGGACCTCGGCTCGGCCAGCATCAGATCTTCCATCACCGCGGAAACGTGGGTGGAGCCCGTCAGCCAGCCGTCGATGTGGGACAGCCCGTAGATCGCCTCGCGATAGGCGTGGGTGAGCGCCGGACCGACCTTCAGGACGGCGAAGTGACGGCGGGCGAGATCCGGATAGACGGCGGCCTTCTGGTAGTCGGTGGAGTGCGCCTCGAAGGCGAGGGTGGGAAAGGCCTCGAGGACCGGGCTCAGCCGGTCCGGCCGGGCGGTGTCGAAATGATCGACATGGGCCGGGCCGAATTCCAGCCCCGGCTGGACGACCAATGCGCAGACCCGGCTCCAGGCCGCGCCGAGTCCCTCGCGCTCGAAGGCCCGGCGATGCGCCTCGATCGTCCCGAGCGCCCGGTCGGGGTCGGTCGGAACGATCGGCGCATGCGCGCCCCTCGCGCCGCCGGGCGGGGGAACCTCCGTGCCGACGACATAGCGCAGCTTCGCGGCGCCCTGGCCGGCCGCCGCTTCGCAGGCGCGCGCCAGCCGGGCGGCGCGCTCTGCAACGACCGCGTCGTCGAGCTGGGCCGGCTCGCCGCGACATCCCTCGGAGCAGTCGAGATGGATCTTGGTGAAGCCGGCCTCGACATAGGATCGCACCATCGTCTCGGCGAGGGCCATCGCCTCGTCCGCGGGCCGGCTGCGCCAGGCCTGGGGGCCGAGATGGTCGCCGCCGAAGACGATCTTCCCGGCCGGATAGCCGGCGGCTTCGGCGATCGTCGCGACGAAGGCGATGAAATCGGCGGGCTTCATGCCGGTGTAGCCGCCGAACTGGTTCACCTGGTTGCTGGTCGCCTCGACGACGATCGGCCAGCCGCCGTCCCGCGCATGGTCCAGCGCGGCGGCGAGCACGTCTGGATGGGCCGAGCAGATCGAGGCGAAGGCGAAGTCGCCCGCCGCGCGGTTCCGTCGGATACCCTCGGCGAGGTCGAAGTCTCGAAACGTCATCATGCCCCCCATGGACAGAAGGTGATGCCGCGCACCACCCGCGACGGATTTCCTGCCGACGACGGGATCGTCGGCGTTCGGCCCGAGGGTGGCGGACCGGCGCACGATCCGATCTCCCGCCGACCGGCGCGGACCACGCGGCCAGACGCCCGCCCGCGCCGTGCCGCAACCAGGGCCTCGTTCGAGCGAGCCGTATAGGCATCGGGTGGGATCATCAAGACGAGGTGTGCGGGGCGCGTCGGCGGCTTTCGGAAAAGCCGAGGCGATCATCGCCACGCTCGCTTGGCGCCGCCGCGCCGGGAGCGCCGCCGGCTTGAGCAAAGGCCGATGGCAGCGTAGGACTGTCGTGCAGCACGGTTGCGGGAGATCCCGCGCAACCCCGGGTCGGGGATGCCGACGAGCCCAAAGGCGGGATGCCGGAACCCGGCGGCCGATGCGAGGCTTCGACGACCCTCGACCACTCCAAGAAAGGCCAGGGCAGCCAGATGACGATCGCGCTTTCGGGCGAGACCAAGGCCAAGAGCCTCAATCGCCGGCTGACGGTTCTGCTCTGCCGCACCGCCGGGCTCGTCGTCTTCGCCGTCGGCATCTTCTACTGGGCGCGGCTGATCGGCATCGACCCGGTCCATCTCGGGCGCTTCGATCTCATGCCGATCTGGTGGCGGATCGCCGCGCCGGCGCTCGCCGTGCTCTATCCCGTCGCCGGCATCGGCCTGTGGATGACCGCCGGGTGGGGCGCGGTCATCTGGGTGCTGATCGCGATCGTCGAGGCCGTCATGCATCTCGGCTTCCCGGCGCTGTTCGGCGAAAACCCGCTGGGGCTCGCCGCCCATGCCTGGGGACTCGGCATGCTGGCGGCGCTGCGGGTGATCGACTGGCGCGAGAGCGGGCTGCGGCCCGGCCGCTGAATTCGCCGGCCGTTCGATCGCATTCGAAGAATTTCATTAAGCAAGAAATTCGTCCTGTCGGCGTAAGATCGTGTTAAGTCTGCGGTTTAAGTCGAATTTTAGGTGCGCCGCGTAGATTGGTCTCCAAGATGGATAGACAAAACAATAGTCCATCACTTCAACAGCGGAGCAGTAACATGATCACGAACAACAAGGCGCAGTCGCTTCCGGTCGCAGAAGAGAAGACCGAGCTGAAGTCGCTTTACCTCGAAACGCTTCAGCTCGTCGAGCGGCTTCATCGCCGTCTTCTGGACGTGATCAAGGACGAGTTCGACCGGGCCGGTCGCACCGACATCAACGCCGTGCAGGCGCTCCTGCTCTTCAACATCGGCGATTCGGTGCTGACCGCCGGCGAACTGCGGACCCGGGGCTTCTATCTCGGCTCGAACGTCTCCTACAATCTCAAGAAGCTCGTCGAACTCGGCTTCATCGACCATCAGAAATCCCGCGTCGACCGCCGCGCCGTCCGCGTCTCGCTGACCGAGACGGGCCAGGAAGTCGCCCGCGTGGTGGCCGAACTCTACGACCGCCACATCGGCTCGATCGACAAGGTCGGCGGCCTCGACGAGCAGGAATTCACCAAGATGAACAAGTCGCTGCAGCGTCTCGACCGGTTCTGGAACGACCAGATCCTCTATCGCCTCTGATCGGCCCGCGAACCTTCAGTCGGCCCGCATCGATCCGCCCCGGGGCATTCGCTCCGCGGGCGCGATCGGCGTTGGTGGGCGAAGCGCGCGGGCTCCGGCCCGGACGTCGTCGACGTCGTCGCCATCGCGCATGCCGTCGCGCGGCAGGCCGATCCCGCTCAGCCGGGCTGCTTTCCGGTGCTTGCGCCGTCGTGACGACGGCCCGCCCGACCGGATCGCCGGCAATGAAAAGGCCCGGCGCAGGGTGTGCGCCGGGCCCGGTCGTCGATGTCGTTCAGCCGACCTCGCGCCGCAGACGGCGGGAGCGACGTTCCGGTCAGCCGGCGAGCTTGGAGGCGAAGAGGGCGAGCGCCTTCTGGTAGACGCCGGCGCGGTTCCATTCGCGCAGCACCGCGAAGTTCGGCTGGCCGGGCTGGTAGCCGGCGCCCGGGCGCCAGCCGTGCTGGCGCAGGAAGTTCGCCGTCGAGGCGAGGACGTCCGCCTTCGAGCGGATGAGGTCGCGCCGGCCGTTGCCGTCGCCGTCGACGGCGAAGCGCAGGTAGTTCTTGGCGAGGAACTGGGTCTGGCCGATCTCGCCGGCCCAGGCGCCGCGCATCTGGTCGGCGCTCATGTCGCCGCGGTCGACGATCGCCAGCGCCGCCAGGAGCTCCTCGGTGAAGAAGGCCGAGCGCCGGCAGTCGTAGGACAGGGTCGCCAGCGAGGTGAACACCGGCATGTTGCCGGAATTGGAGCCGAAGCCGGTCTCCATGCCCCAGATGGCGACGAGGATTTCCTTCGGCACGCCGTAGCGGTTCTCGATCGAGTTGAGCAGGCCGGCGTTCTGCTGGATGATCCGCTTGCCCTTGGAGACGAAGGAAGCCGGCGCGCGACGCTGCATGAAGGCTTCCAGCGAGATGTTCATCGAATGCTGGTTGCGGTCGAGGCTGATGACCTTGTTCGAGTAGCGGGTCGGCATCAGCGCCGACTGGATGGTGCGCTGGGAAATGCCGGCGGAGGCCGCCTCGCGCGCCATCTGCTGTTTCCACTGGTCGAAACCGGCGGCCGAGTTGCCGCACTGGGCAGCGTTTGCCGGAAGGGCGGCCGCGCCGAACATGACGGCGGCAGTCAGGCCGGCGGCGGCCAGGCGGGCGAACTTGGTGCGTCGGAGCATTGGTCGTTTCCCTCGTCTCATGTCTGTTCGTGGCGATATTGCCGGATGCACGGATCAATCATCTGTGCCGCCTTCTATCAATGAAAACGGCAGCAGTCGGGCAAAATCTCTTGAAGAGTTAAATCGGCAACTCTTGCGCCGGTCAGGATCGCGGGATCTCCATGCTCTCGGTCTCTGCGAGATTGCGCTTTTTCTCGCCGGCGATCAGCATGATGTTACGCGTATAGATGAACAGGCCCGCCGCCTGGCCGATGATGAAGACCGGGTCGCGGCGGTGGAGGGCATAGACGAGCAGCAGCGCTCCGCCGGCGAGGGAGAACGTCCAGAACGCGACCGGCACCACCGAGCGGCGCGCCCGCTCGGACGCGATCCACTGGACGACGAATCTCGCGGTGAACATCGCCTGGGCGAAGAAGCCGAGGGCGATCCACAGGTCGAACTGCTCGACGAAGACGTGGTAGAGATAGGCCGCCATCGGTCTCAATGCTCCTTCGCCGCAGTGACGTCCACGACCTCGCCGGGGGTCCTGCGGCCTCTGCGGATGATCCACCAGACGCCGAAGAGGTCGAGCGCGCCGCGTGCCGCACGATCGAAGATGCCGTAGTTCGAGCTGCCGAAGCGCCGCTGCCGGTCCTTGACGTCGAGATGGGCGATGGTCCGCTCCTCGCGCAGGACCAGCGCCGGGAGGTAGCGGTGCCAGCCGTCGAAAAAGGGCAGCCGGCGAAACAATTCGGTCGGCAGCGCCTTGAGACCGCAGCCGGTGTCGCGGGTCGCATCCTTCAGGATCGCGGTGCGCAGCCGGTTCGCGGCTTTCGAGGACAGGCGCTTGGCGAAGGTGTCGGTGCGCCCCGTCCGCTGGCCGGCGACGAGACCGCAGCCGTTGCCGCTTCGCTCCAGGAGATCGACCATGGCCGGGATGAAGGCCGGGTCGTTCTGGCCGTCGCCGTCGATCGTGACGACGCAGTCCCCGGCGGCGTGGATGACGCCCGTCCGCACGGCCCGGCTCTGGCCGGCCGAGCGCTCGTGGCGGATGTGGCGCACGGCGATGCCGTCCGCCCGCAGCCGCGCGACCGCCGCCGGCGTCCCGTCGTTCGAGCCGTCGTCGACGACGAGGATCTCGTGGCCGCGGCTCGCCAGCGCTGCGGCGATCTCCGGCACCAGGATGGCGAGATTGTCGGCTTCGTTCTTGGCGGGCACGACGACGCTGACCATGGCGAATCGCCTGGAATTGCGGGGCTCGGTCGCGGTTTCGAATGCGGGAAAGGCGTCCATCGGCGCGCCAATATCACAGTCCGTCGTGCCGGTCGCGCCCGAAAATCGCACGGATTCGCGGAAATTCGACGCGCGGGAACGGAAAGTTAGCGAAGCGGCGGCCGACGGCAGCCGGCTGCGAAGGCGGCGACGCAGCTTCGCGAAGCCTTCGTCGATCCGCCTGCCGCGCGGGCCGAGAAAGACCGGCCTGAGCGCGATGATGGTGGCGAGGACGATGACCCACGAGACCAGGACGTCGGACAGGAAGTGTCCGCCGGCGGCGATGCGGGCGGCCGAGACGGTCGCGGCGAGAGCCGAGAGACCGAGGCAGAGCGACAGGCGGTCCTCCCGCCGCACGAGGACGACGAAAGTCAGGATCGCCGCCGCCGCCGCCGCTTCGCCGGAGGAAAACGAACAGTTGCGGGTGCAGGCGCCGCCCCATTCCCAGACCGGCGTGAAATCGAGGCTGCCGCCGAACTGGGTGAGTTCGCGCGGGCGGGCGCGGCCGATGGCGTTCTTCAGGATCGCGTTGACGATCAGCCCCGGTCCGATCGCGTAGACGGACAGGAGGTAAAGCGCCTCGCTCGGCGCCAGGGACCAGCGCCCGGTGCGCACCAGCAGGGCCCCGAGGACGGCGAGGAGACCGGCGCCGACGGCCGCGATCGTCATCCAGTTGCCGAAGCCGCGGATGATCGTCAGATCGAGACTGTCGTTGCCGACGAAGCCGAGATGCGGGCGATAGAACAGCGCGCTGACCGAGGTGTCGATGCCGGGAAAGCCGAGGAAGAACAGGCTGACGAGTGCCAGCAAGCCGGTCAGAACGACGAGCGGACGCCGCCCCGTCAGCCCGGCGGCGTGCAGCGCCGTCTCACGGTTCGGGCTTTTCGAGCCCGCCGCGTGGTTCGTTCGCGGCGGCCCGTCGACCGATCGGGCGAACCGGTCGAGCGGCCCGGCGGGCGGTTCTGCACGGCCGAACATTCCAAACTCCCTTGCACCGCAATCCGCCATGGGACAGTTTGCACCGACCCAGGGCGCCGATGTCGGTCATTCAGCGACGGGAGACCCTTCGCATTTCCCGCATCCGGCGGGCTCTAACCCCCCATCGGCAAACAATTATGACACTTCCGACGACAGCCATTCGCGATGCCGCCATTCCTGATTCGGCCGGCATGACGGGCCGCCTGCAGGATCGCTTCCTCTCGCTTTCCGGGCTGGCCCTGATCCTCGCAGCCATCGCTGCCGCGCGGCTTGCGGCGCTGTTCCTGTCGCCGAGCGAACTCGGTTTCGACGAGGCGCAATACGTCCTCTGGGCCCGGCATTTCGATTTCGGCTATTTCACCAAGCCGCCGCTGATCGCCTGGACGATCGCCGCGGAGGCGCGGATCTGCGGCGAGGGGGCGGCCTGCGTGCGCTCCGTCGTCCCGTTCGTCAACAGCGCCACCGCCTTCGTCCTGGCGCTTCTCGCCACCCGGCTCTACGGCGCGCGGACCGGCTTCTGGACCGGCATCTTCTTCGTCGTCATGCCGGGGATCGCGGTCTCGTCCTTCCTGATCACCACCGATCCGTTCCTGCTGTTCTTCTGGGCGCTGGCACTCGTCGCGGTCTGCGCACAGATCGAGCGGCCCGGTCTCAAGCCGGCGGTTCTCTTCGGCATCGCGGCCGGGCTCGGGCTCAACGCGAAATACGCGATGATCTATCTGCCGGCGCTGGTGGCTCTGGCCGGGGCCGTGATGCCGGAACTGCGGGAGAGGCTCTTTCGCAGGGAAAGCCTCGTCGCCCTCGGCCTCATGCTGCTCCTCATCGCGCCGAACCTCGTCTGGAACGCGCTGCACGGCTTTGCCACCTTCGAGCACACGGCGAACGACAACATCGGCTGGAGCCTCGAGCGGATCAACGGCCGCAAGGGCTTCGAGTTTTTCGCCGCGCAGTTCGGCATCGCCGGGCCGGTGATCTTCGGGGCGATGCTCAACGCGCTGTTCCTGAAGGCGCGGACGGAGACGCCGCGCACCGACGTCCTCATGCTGGTCCTGTCCTGGCCGATCCTCTTCGTCATCACCATCCAGGGCTTTCTCGCCCATGCCAACGCCAACTGGGCCGCGACCGCCTATCCGGCCGGCGTCATCGTCGCGACGGCCCTGGTGGTCCGCCACCGCTGGCGGCTCTTCTTCTGGACCAATCTGATCGTCTGCGGCCTGGTCTCGCTGGCCGTCCTCGTCGGTACGGCGGTCTTCGATCCGGCCGACGCGCCGGGCGCGGGCAAGCAGCTCCGCCAGCTCGCCGGCTGGCAGAAGACCGCGGCGAGCCTCGAGGCGCTGGCCGCGCAACGAGGCGCGAGCCGCATCGTCGTCGAAAGCCGGGCGCTGACGGCGGGCGTCGCCTATGCGTTGCGCGATTCCGAACTGAAGGTCTTCGCCTACCTGGCGAAGGGCGAGACGCCGACCGACCAGTTCCAGCTCGACCGGCCCTGGAACGGCGAGGATGCACGGGACGGCACGCTGCTCATCGGCCTCGGCGAGGACGATCTGGAGCGGCTGGGAGCGCGGCAGATCGCCACGATCGACGCGCCGATCTACGCCTCGGCCGAGGGCACCATGCCGGTCTACGGCTTTTCCGAGCCAGCGGGCGGAGCGGCCTCGAAGCGCTGAGCCGGCAGGGGGGCGCCATGCCACGCGGCGCCATCGCCGTTACGGCCGCGTGTCCGCCGACGGCTTCCCCGCGCCCGCCGTTCATGCCACCACCACCAGCGCCAGCGGTTCGCCGGCGCCCGCCACGCGGCGATCGGCCAGCCGGGCGAGCGGCCGCGGCGGGCGGTAGCCCTGGAGGATGGCGGCCTCCAGCGTCGTCGCCGTGGTGAGGGCCGTCGTTCCCTCGGTCTTGTTGTGCTTTTCCAGTTTGGCGGCGAGGTTCACCGCCTCGCCGATCACCGTATATTCGAGCCGCGCCGCATCGCCGAGCGCCGCGAAGATGATCCGGCCGGCCACCGCCGCGCCGTTGAGCGCAAGACGAACGCCGGAACCGTCGGCATTGTCCTCGCTCCAGTCCCGCGTCGCCTCGACGATCTCGAAGAGGGCCGTGAGCGCATCGGCCGCCGGCATCTCGCTTTCGCGGGCCGCACCGAAGGTCGCCAGCATGCCGTCGCCGAGATATTTGTCGATCATGCCGCCATGTTTCTCGACGATCGGCACGACGATGGCGTGGAGGGAGACCAGCGTCGCCACCACCGCCTTCGGATCTCGCCCGGCGGCGAAGGCTGAAAACCCCCGGATGTCGAGGACGATGATCGCGGCGTTGCGCAGGACGCCCTCGCCTGCGACGACGGCGTCCTGCGAACCGGTGATCGCCGCCTCGACCGGAGCCGGCAGGAAGCGGCGGATCTCGGCCCGCTCGACCTGTTCGCGCGCGGTCCTGAGGACGAGCTTCTGGGCCCTGGCGACGGCGATGGCGAGGATCGCCGAGACCGCCACCATGACGACGATCTTGTCGACCTCGGCGCCGATCAGGATTCTCGTCCCGTCGATGTAGTCGACGAAGCTGCGGGTGACCGCGCCGGTGCCGTCTTCGGCGATGGCGTGGATGACCATCAGCACCCAGCCGAGCGCCGCGACGAGACCGGTCAGAAGCACCCAGATCGGATCGAAGCGCAGCGCCCTCAGCGCAATGAAGACGAAGACGTAGAGGAGCGTCGGCGCCTTCAGGGAAAAGGCCTGCGGCTGTCCGTACTGGAAGTGGAACGACCAGATCAGCGCATAGAGCAGCGCCACGTCGGCGACGAGCGAAGCGAACAGGAACAGTTTCGGCAGCGAGGCGCGATAGGAGAGATAAAGGCGCAGCAGCGTCAGTCCGAGATAGATGCCGAGACCGAGCGGCACCAGGCTGCGGGACATGGAATCGACCGGCTTCGGGGCGATCAGATAGAGGCCGAGAATGAAGGCGGCGACGGCGAACTGCACCCAGCCGGTCAGCCTTTCGCTGTCCGCGTCGAAGCGCAGGATGTCGG
Organism: Jiella avicenniae; assembly: GCF_021390325.1. Lineage (GTDB taxonomy): Bacteria > Pseudomonadota > Alphaproteobacteria > Rhizobiales > Rhizobiaceae > Jiella > Jiella avicenniae. Next base: position 25,621 of record NZ_JAJUWU010000013.1, read on the forward strand.
CAAGGATACGCGGCGGCACGGCGCCGGCGGGGCGCGGGACGAAGAGACCGTTCAGCATTTTGCCTTTCCTGACGCCGGTGACTCGACCTGCGAGCGTCGAGTGTTTTCGCCCGATTGCGCGGCCGTGCAACGGCGCGGCAAGGTCAACTGTGTGTGACGCTTCGGAAACACTCGCGCCGCCTTGCACCCGCCATTCCGGCCCTCATCCGGCAAACTCGCCGCTATCGTACACGCCTCGCTTGATCGCCGGAGGGTGACGCAATAGTAAGACGACTGGAGCGGGCTCGCCCGGAAGGCACCGGGAAGATCCCGATGCGGCCCCTGAAGGCGAGCGCTTCGAGCCGGTGCGCGTGGGGAGTGAAGCTCGCCGCGCCGGCGATGGACTTGAATGAGGGCTGCGTCAGGAGTCGCCATGCAGTCTCGGTCTCCCCGCATCCTGATCTACAGCCACGACACGTTCGGGCTCGGCCATCTGAGACGCTCGCGGGTGATCGCACAGGCGCTGGTCGACCATCGGCCGGACACCTCGATCCTGATCGTTGCCGGCTCTCCCGTCGTCGGCTCCTTCAGCTTCCCCCCGCAGGTGGACTTCATCCGGGTTCCGGGCGTCGTCAAGCTCGGCACCGACAGCTATGCGCCCTCCAATCCCGGTCTTTCGATCGAGGACCTGACCGAGATCCGCTCGGCGATCATCAAGAAGACCGCGGAAATCTTCGACCCCGACATCTTCCTCGTCGACAAGGAGCCGCTCGGCATGCGCGGCGAGGTCGGGGAAAGCCTGGCCTTTCTCAAGACTACCGGCTGCCGGCTGGTGCTGGGCCTGCGCGACATCATGGACGAGCCGTCCCGGCTGGCCGAGGAATGGCATCGCAAGGGGGCCTTCGCCGCGGTGGAGGATCTCTACGACGACGTCTGGATCTACGGCCTGCCGGAGATCTGCGATCCGCTCGAGGGGATCGGCGTCTCGGATCGGGTCCGCCAGCGGGCGGTGTTCACCGGCTATCTGCCCCGTGCGGACGAGCCTTCCGGCGCGCTGCCGGAGCGGATCCGCATCGGCGAGCGGCCCTACGTGCTGGTGACCACCGGTGGCGGCGGCGACGGCGCGAGGCTCGTCGACTGGGTGCTGCGGGCCTATGAAAGCTGCGACACGATCGGGGTGCGGGCGAAGATCGTGCTCGGGCCCTTCATGGAATCGGGCTACGCGGCGGATTTCCAGAAGCGGGGAAGACGGCTCGACAGCGTCGACCTCATCACCTTCGCCGCCTCGATCGAACCGTTGATCGAGCGGGCCGAGGGGCTCGTCGCCATGGGCGGCTACAATACCTTCTGCGAGATCCTGTCCTTCGACAAGCCGGCCGTCATCGTGCCGCGCCGGCATCCGCGTCTCGAACAGTTCATCCGGGCCTCGCGGGCCGAGGAGCTGGGCCTTGCCCGGATGCTGCTCGACGACGAGGTCGACGACGCCGCGATCATGGCGGACGCGATCCGTGGTCTGCCCACCCAGAGCCGGCCCCAGGCCGCGGCGATTCCGAAGCTTCTCGGCGGCGTCGAGACGATCCGCCGGCTGGTCGACGCGATCGTCGCCGAAGGCCGGCCGGCGCCCGGGCAGTCCACCGGTATCAGCGATGCTTCGTCCGAGGCGCGGTACCAGGTCCAGCGCTTCGCCCGGACATGAGGATCGCCTTCTACGCGCCGATGAAGGCGCCGGACGACCCGGTTCCGTCCGGCGACCGGCTGCTCGCCCGCAATCTGATGGCGGCGCTGCGGCTGCCCGGCCACGCGGTGACGCTCGCCTCGCGCTTCAGGAGCTACGACCGCGGCGATCGGGAACGGCAGGAAAGGCTCGCCGCCGTCGGCGCACGGCTCGCACGGCGCCTCGGCCGGCGCCTCGCCGACCCGTCGCTGCGGCCCGATCTCTGGTTCACCTATCACCTCTACCACAAGGCGCCGGACCACGTCGGGCCGGCCGTTGCGACCACCCTCGGCATCCCCTACGTCGTCGCCGAGGCTTCGGTCGCGAACAAGCAGCGCGGCGGCCCCTTCGATGCCGGCTATCGCGCCAGCCTGACGGCGCTCGCCCGCGCCGATCTCGTCCTGACGCTGAACCCGAACGACGCGGCGGGCGTCGCGCCGCATCTCGACCCCGGCGTGCCGATGGAGACGCTCGCCCCGTTCATCGACGCCGGCCCCTTCGCGGCGGCCGGCGCGGGGCGCGCCGCAAGCCGCGCCGCGCTTGCCGCCAGGTTCGGGCTCGATCCCGAACGGCCGTGGCTGGTGACGGCGGCGATGATGCGGGCCGACCAGAAACTCGCCTCCTACCGGCTGCTGGCCGAAGCGCTGGCCCTCGTCGAGCCCGACGGCTTCGAGCTTCTCATCGCCGGGACCGGCCCGGCCGAGCCGCAGGTGCGCGCGGCCTTTGCCGAAAAGGGCGTCCAAGCGGCCTTCCTCGGCCCGGTTCTCGCCGCCGACATGCCGGCGCTGCTTTCGGCCGCCGACCTCTATGTCTGGCCGGCGGTGAAGGAGGCCTTCGGCATGGCGCTGATCGAGGCCGGAGCGGCGGGCCTGCCGGTCGTCGCGGGAACGAGCCCCGGCGTCGCCGGCGTCGTCGCCCATGGCGAAACCGGGCTGCTCGTGCCGCATGGCGACCCGGCCGCCTTTGCCGGGGCGGTCCGTTCGCTGCGCGATCCGGCAAGACGCGCGCGATATGGCGATGCCGCGCGCCGCCGGGCGATGGCGCGGCACGACGTCGCCGCCGCCGCCGCGCGGCTCGACGCAGTGCTCGCCGAAACGCTTCGCCGCTTCGGGCGAGCCGCTTCCACGCCATCCACCATGAAGAGGGCCGTCTGATGCGGGTTCTGTTTCACGTGCAGCATCTTCTCGGCGTCGGCCACCTGCGCCGCGGCGAGCTGATCACCCGGGCGATGGCCGCGCGGGGGATCGAGGTGACGGTGGCCCTCGGCGGCCATCCGGTGCCGGAGATGCCGTTCAAGGAGGCCGAGGTCGTCCAGTTGCCGCCGGTTTCGATCGAGGGAGCGGACTTCAAGACCCTCTATGACGAGACCGGCAAGCCGATCGACGCGGAATGGAAGGCGAGGCGCACCGAGGCGCTGATCGACGTCTACGAGACCGTCCGGCCCGACGTCGTTTTGATGGAGATGTTTCCCTTCGGCCGCTGGCGCTTCCGGTTCGAGCTGGTGCCGCTGATGGAGCGGGCCTTTCGAGACGCGCCGCGGGTGAAATGCGTCACCTCGGTGCGCGACATTCTGGTCGCGACCAAGCATCCGGAGCGGGCGCAGTTCGCCGCCGAGCTGGCGCGCCGCCATCTCGCGGCGGTGCTCGTCCATTCCGATCCGAAGCTCTTCACCTTCGGCGAGACCTATCCCCATGCCGAAGAGATCGCCGATCTCGTCGCCTATACCGGCTACGTCACCGAGGCCGCCGAGCGCGGGCCGATCGAGCCGAACGGCCGGGTGGTGATCTCGGCCGGCGGCGGCGCGGCGGCGGGCCGGCTGCTCGGAACGGCGATCGAGGCGCGGGCGCTGTGTCCGCCGGCGATCCGGGACAAGGTCTGGCATTTCCTCGCCGGACCGCGGGCGAACGAAGCCGACTACGCCGCGCTGCAGGCGATGGCGGACGAGCGCACCGTCGTCGAGCGCTTCACGCCGTCCTTCCAGGCACTTCTCGACGGGGCCTCCCTGTCGATCTCCCAGGCCGGCTACAACACGGTGATGAACCTGATGCGGGCGAAGATCCCGGCGGTGGTGGTGCCTTATGACGACGGCGAGGAGACCGAACAGGCCTTCCGGTCGAAACGGATGGAAAAGATCGGGCTCCTCGGCGTTGTGGACGCCGCTGATCTCACGCCGGAACGCCTCGCCGCAGCGATCGTCGCGGCCGATTCGCGGAGGGACCGACCGGCGCCGTCGATCGACCTCGAAGGCGCCGACGCCACCGCCGCGGCGATCGCCCGGCTGATCGGGGGGTGACGAAGAACGCCGTTGCGGCCCCCTCGTTCGGCTGCCGCGGCATCACCTCTGTCGATGGGCTTCGACATAGGATCGCAGGACGGCACTCATGCGGGTGAGATGCCCATCTCCCTGACTCTTGAAGAAATCGAAGACGTCCTGGTCGACTCGAAGATGCACGGATTTCTTCTTGCGCGGCATCACCAGCTCGGCCTTTTCCCAAAAATCGGGGCCAAGTTCGGGGCCTTCCGGTGCATCGTCTCGCGTTCCGCCGTCTCTACCGATCAATTCGGTCAGCGAGTATCTGGTCGTAGCGTCGTCGGTCATTGCGTCCTGCCTTCCAAGCGGAGATGATCCGGATCGCCTCGACTCGCCTCGTGAAGATCACGACGAGAACGAGCCCGCGGACCGAGCCGACGGCGCGAAAGCGCTCCTCGCCATAGGCGTTTCTCTCGTCCCGGACCCGCAGGATCGGTCCCGCGAAGATCTGGGCGGCGTCGACGAACGCAACGCCGTGTTTTTCGAAATTGCCGCTGGCTTTCGCATCGTCCCACTCGAAGCGCAGAGATATAGTCGCTCCTCCATTTCATGTACATATATCGTGTACACATGTATCCGCAAGCGCCTGCGATATTTGCACACGAATTCGCTCGACACCCGTAGCAACCTTTCGCCGCCGCCGTGATAATGCGATGGAAGCTTGGGTGGGCGGGTGGGAAATCTCGCCGCAATGCGTCGTCAATGGGGGAACGTGTCGATGAGTGACGCTGCGGTGCTTTCGTCTTCGGCATCGCGTTCGATCACGCCGGACGTCGACCGCTCGGTCGGCGCGCTCTTGTCGATCGAGGATCTGTCGATCGAGTTCCGCTCCATGGCAGGCGTCACCAAGGCGGTGACCGGCCTGTCGATGGCGATCGCGCCGGGCCGCACCGTCGCGCTGGTCGGCGAATCGGGGTCCGGCAAGTCGGTGACGTCCCAGGCGATCCTCGGCATCCTGCCGAAGAACGGCGTGATCACCGCCGGGACGATCCTGTTTCGCGACCAAGAACTCGGCGAGGTGGACCTTGCGGCGATCCCCCGCGCGTCGCCGAAATTCCGCTCGATCCGCGGCCGCTCCATCGCCATGGTCTTCCAGGAGCCGATGACGGCGTTTTCGCCGCTCCACACGCTCGGCGACCAGATCGGCGAGATGGCGGCCATCCACCGCAAGGCGTCGAAGGCGGAAATCCGCGAGCTGACGATCGAAACCCTGCGGCTCGTCCGCTTTCCGGAGCCCGAGCGGGCGGTCCGGATGTATCCGTTCGAACTGTCGGGCGGGCTGCGCCAGCGCGCGATGATCGCCATGGCGCTGATGTGCCGGCCGCCGCTCTTGATCGCCGACGAGCCGACGACCGCGCTCGACGTGACGCTGCAGGCGCAGATCCTCAAGCTCCTGAAGGACCTTCAGGGCGAGCTCGACATGGCGGTGCTCTTGATCACCCACGATCTCGGCGTCGTCGCCAATCTGGCCGAGGAGGTCGTGGTCATGCATCACGGCCGGGTGGTCGAATCGGGTCCCGCCCGGACCATCTTCACCAATCCCAGCCATCCCTATCTCGTCTCGCTGATGAAGGCGGTGCCGGACTTTTCCGACGCCGATCGCCGCCGGCTGACGCCGATCCGCGAGATCAGGATCGACGCCGACGCCCTGGTCAAGCCGAAGGCGAGCGGTCCGAAGGGCGAGCCGCTGGTCGAGGCGCGGGGGCTTCAGAAGAGCTTTTCGCTGCGCGGCGACCGCCGCCTCGTCGGACGGGCGCCGGCGCGGGTGATCCGGGCGCTCGCCGACGTCTCGCTGACGGTCCGGCGCGGCGAGTGCCTCGGCCTCGTCGGAGAATCCGGCTCCGGCAAGACGACGCTGGCGAGAGCCCTGATGCGGGCCGTGCCCGTCGACGACGGCTCGATCGTGCTGCATGGCGAGGGGGAGGGCGGAACGGACGGGCCGGTCGATCTCGTCTCCGCCGACCGCGAGACGATGTTCAAGGTCCGCAAGCGGATGCAGTACATCTTCCAGGATCCCTTCTCCTCGCTCGACCCGCGGATGACCGTCGGGGCGATCCTGTCGGAACCGTTGGAGATCCACGATCTCTGCAAGCCGGCCGAGCGGCGCGAGCGGGTGGCGCGGCTGCTCGCCGCCGTCGGGCTCGATCCGAGCTTCGCCGGCCGCTATCCGCACAGCTTTTCCGGCGGGCAGCGCCAGCGCATCGGCATCGCGCGGGCGCTGGCGCTGGAGCCGGAAATCCTCATCTGCGACGAGCCCGTGGCCGCCCTCGACGTTTCGGTCCAGGCGCAGATCCTCAATCTGCTGAAGGATCTGCAACGTCTGTCGGGCCTCACCTACGTGTTCATCACCCACAATCTGGCGGTGGTGAACCACATCGCCGATCGTATCGTGGTCATGTGCGACGGGGCGATCGTCGAACTGGCGCCGCGGGCGGACCTCTTCCGCCGGCCCTTGCACCCCTACACCAAGCTTCTGATCGACGCGGTTCCCCATGCCGATCTCGACAGGCCGCTCGACTTCTCGCACCTGCCGGAAGCCGGGCTGATCGGGCGCCGGGACTGGCCGGCGCCGTTCACCGTCGCCGCCGACCAGCCGCTGCCGCCGCTCCTCGAGGCGAGGCCGGGCCATTTCGTGCGGGCCGCCGACCTTCGGTTCTTGAACCAGCGAGGCGATCGCGGCGGTGTCGCAGAGGCGGTCGCCGCCGCCGTGGCGGCCCTGGAGACGCCCGCATGAAGCCCGCCGACGAACTCGACGAAAGCGTCTTTCGCTACGTCTGGCGCTTTACCCGCAGCCAGCAGCTCTGGCTGTTCGGGGTCCTCGCCGTCTCCCTGCCGCTCTACTATCTGACGCTCGACCTGCCCAAGCGCATCGTCAACGGTCCGATCCAGGGCGAGTGGGCGGCCGGCGAGACCCAGACGCTGTTCGACTTCTCGATCCCCTTGCCGGGTTTTCTCGGCGGCGGGGAAATCGACGTCTTCGACGGGCTCGAACTCGACAGGCTGGGGGTGCTGATGGCGCTCTCCTTCGCCTTCCTGTTCTTCGTCATCGTCAACGGCCTCTTCAAGTTCTACATCTCGACCTACAAGGGCAAGCTCGGCGAGCGGCTGCTCCGGCGGCTGCGCTATCAGCTGGTCGATCGGGTGCTGCGCTTTCCCTCCGGCCGCTTCAAGCAGGTGCGCGGTTCCGAGATCGCCTCGATGATCAAGGACGAGACCGAGCCGGTCGGCGGATTCGGCGGCAGCGCCTTCGCCGATCCGGCGCTGTTGATGAGCCAGGCGCTGACGGCGCTGTTCTTCATCGTCCTGCAGAATTTCTGGCTCGGCCTCGTCGCCGCGACCATCGTGCTCGTCCAGATCGTGATGATCCCGCGCATGCGGCGGCGGCTGGTGGTCCTCGCCCGCTCCCGGCAGCTGACCGCCCGCATCCTGTCCGGACGCATCGGCGAGGTGGTGGAAGGCATCGCCTCGATCCGCACCAACGATACGTCGAACTACGAGCGGGCCGAACTCGGCGAGCGGCTCGGCCGGATCCTGAAGATCCGCTACGACTTCTACCAGTGGAAGTTCTTCGTGAACTTTCTCAACAACCTGCTCGCCCAGATGACGCCGTTCATCTTCTATCTCGGCGGCGGCTATCTGGTCATCACCGGCAAGCTCGACATCGGCCAGCTGGTCGCCGTCATCGCCGCCTACAAGGACTTGCCGGCCCCCTTGAAGGAACTGATCGCCTGGGATCAGTACCGGGTCGACGTGCAGTCGAAATACGCCCAGATCCGCGAGCAGTTCGTCATGTCGGATCTCGTCGCGGCGGACACCCAGAAGGTCAGCTTCGACGCGCCCCCGCGGCTCGAGGGCGAGGTGCTGGTGTCGGGCCTGAAGGTCAGCGACGACGCCGGCAACGAGCTCCTTTACCCGACGACGCTGAGGCTCTCGCCCGGGGAAACCGTCGCCCTCGTCGGCCCGCCGGGCGGTGGCGGGGAATATCTTGCCGAAGCGCTCGTGCGGCTCGTCCAGCCGGCCGGAGGGCGCGTCGCCTTTGCCGGCACGACGCTCGATTCGATGCCGGACTTCATTCCCGGCCGGCGCCTCGGCTATTCGGCCTCGGGGCTTTTCCTGCCGCAGATGAGCGTCCGCGACGCCCTGACCTACGGGCTCAAGCACGTGCCGATGCGCCGCGAGGAGCGCAGCGGCCGTGCCGAAGCCTCACGGCTGGAGGAAGCGCGGCTCTCCGGCAATCTCGACCTCGACATCCGCGACGACTGGATCGACTACGAGGCGGCCGGCGTCACCGGACCGGAAACCCTTCCCACCCGGCTCGCCGAAGTTCTGGCGATCGTCGAGTTGCGATCGGAAATCGCCCGCTTCGGCCTGCGCGGCAAACTGCCGGAGGTCCTCGCCGACGGCGTATCCGACCAGATCCTCAGCGCCCGGGCGCGATTCCGCCAGCGGCTGATCGAGGGCGGCGACGAGGACTATTTCGAGAGCTTCGACAGGAGCCGCTATTCCGACTACGCCTCCGTCTTCGAAAATCTCGTCTTCGGCACCGCCGATCCGGATGCCGATGCCGACCAGCCGCTTGCCGACCGGCCCTCGGTCAAGGCGGCGCTCGTGGCGAGCGGCCTCGACGACAAGCTGTTCGTCATGGGGCGGCAGATCGCCGAGACTTTGGTCGAGATCTTCGGTGACCTTTCCGCCGACAATCCGCTGCTCGACGACATCGACCTGATGTCCCCCGAAGACGTCGAGCGCTACCGGGCCGCGCTGCGCCGGATCGACGGCGAGGGCAAGCGCGAGGACAAGTACAAGGACAGGGACCGCCGCGCCTTCCAGCGCCTCGCCTTCGGCTATGTCGAGCCGCGGCACCGCCTGGGGCTGCTCGACGCCGGCCTGAAGCAGGCGATCGTCGCGGCGCGCGATCACTTTGCCGACGGTCTCGGTCCCGATCTCGCCGGGGCGGTGTTCCTTCACGATCCGGCCGGCGTGAACCGCGCCGCGAGCCTGCAGGACAACATCCTGTTCGGCCGCATCGTCACCCGCTATGCCGAGGCGCAGGGGCGGATCAACACGGTGCTCGCCGAGACGCTGCGCGAGACCGGCCTCTACGAGGTGGTTTTCGATCTCGGCCTCTCCTTCGACATCGGCTCTGGCGCCAAGCGGCTCGCCGCCAGCCAGCAGCAGAAGCTGACGCTCGCCCGGGCCCTGTTGAAGCGGCCCGATCTCCTCGTCCTCAACCGGCCGCTTTCGGCTCTCGACGGCGAGAGCCAGCGGCGCATCACCGCCGCCGTGCTGAAATCGCGCCAGGACCTCGGCGTCGAGCGCCAGACGATCGTCTGGGTCCTCTCCCATTCGGAACATGCCGATCTCTTCGATCGGCGGATCAGCTTCCGGGAGGGTCGCATGCAGGATCCGGAAAGCCGGGCCGCGACGCCGATGGAGGTGTCGTGACCGCCGCCCGGCTGCGACGCCAGCCAAAGCTCCGGGGCCGTGCTATTGATGCGGCATCCGCCGCCGTGCCAAGTTCGGGGTGCGCAAATGTCGCAGCCTCGTCGTCGCGTTTCGGGACGTTCGGAACGCGTGGCTCACGAGTTGTGATCACTGCCGGCATGCAAACTGAAATCGCGAACGGATTGTCCGCACTGCCGTCGTCGTTACGCAAGGATCGAAGACGATGCTTCTGAAATCCGAGATCGACCTCCTGAGGGCCGTGCCGCTGTTCGCCGGCATCGAGCCCAGTCGGCTGAAGCTGATCGCCTACACCGCCGAGACGGTGATGTATCGCGAGGGCCAGGTGCTCTGCCGGCAGGGCGAACAGGGGGATGCCGCCTTCGTCCTGATGGACGGCGAGGCGGACGTCTCGATCGCGGCCGAGACCGGCGACTTCGTCGTGGCCAGACTGAAGACCGGCGACGTCGTCGGCGAGATCTCGATCCTCTGCGACGTGCCGCGCACCGCGACGGTGACCGCCAAGACGCCCGTCTCGGCGCTCAGGGTTCGCAAGGACGCCTTCCTGCAGCTGGTGCGGCAGTTCCCGGAAGTGGCGGCCGAAGTGATGCGCGGGCTGGCGGAACGGCTGAGCCACACCAATGCCGAGCTGGTTCGCGCCCGCGACCTCGCCGCCGGCAAGGGCGGAGCCAGATGAGCCGTTTCGAACTGACGGTCTGGGGCGCGCGCGGCTCGATCCCGGCACCGGCCGCCGTCAATACCCGCTATGGCAGCGACACGAGCTGCGTCGAGTTGCGCTGCGGCGAAAGGGTGATCTTTCTCGACGCCGGCACCGGCATCGTCGCCGCCGGCCGCAAGCTCTACGAGGAGAAGCGGGTCGACGATTTCGACGTCCTTCTGACCCACTGCCATTTCGACCACGTCATGGGCCTGCCCTTCCTGATCCCGCTCTACAAGGACCACGTCTCGGCGCGGATCTTCGCCGGCCATCTCCTCGACGGAACCACCTGCCGGAACATGGTCGCCCGGTTCATGTGCCCGCCCTATTTTCCGGTGACGCCGAAACAGTTTGCGGCGAAGATCGGCTATCGCGACTTCCGACCGCCGGACGAGATCGATCTCGGCGACGGCATCTGCGTGAAGACCTTCCGGTTGAACCATCCGAACGGGGCGGTGGGCTACCGGGTGGATTTCGATGGCCGCTCGCTCTGCTACATCACCGACACCGAGCACGAGGTCGGAACGATCGATCCGGCGCTGGTCGAGTTCATCGCCGGCGCCGAGGTGATGATCTACGATTCGACCTATACGGACGAGGACTTCGCCCGCTACGTCGGTTTCGGCCATTCGACCTGGCAGCAGGGCGTCCGCCTCTGCCGGGCCGCCGGCGTGGAACGGTTCGTCGCCTTCCATCACGACGTCTCGCGGACCGACGGCTGGCTGGAGAGGCTGGAGGCCGAGATGCGGGCCGTGTTTCCCGGCGCATACGTCGCCAGCACCGGCCTGACGCTGTCGGTCTGACCGCAGGGCCCGGGCGGACGGCAGGGCCGCAATCGGCGCCTCGTCTTGAAAAGACCGCCATGGCTCTTCAGTTGATGTTGGATCGGACCGCCACCCCGAGAGGAACCCGGCGGTTCGCTTCGGGCATTTCTGCAACGAAAGGGCTGGCGTCATGGGGCTTGCCGATCAGGTCAACGAATGGCTGCTCTCCGAGGCGCTCGGCGAGCCGAAGCTCGAAGACATCTTCTATCGCCTGTGCATCAAGCTGCTCGGCATCGGCGTGCCGATCTCGCGGGCACGGCTGAACTGGCCGACGCTGCATCCCCTGTTTCGCGCCGAGATGATCTCCTGGGACCGCCACGACAGGGTGGCGACGCTCGATCATTTCCACCATCAGGACTCCAACACCGAAGCCTGGCAGGCGAGCCCGCTCAAGCACATGCTGGAGAACGACCTGAAGATCCTGCGCCGGCGGCTGGCCGGGCCCGGCAGGCTCACCGACTTCCGGCTGCTGGAGGAACTCGCCGCACACGGCTTCACGGACTATCTGGCGCTTCGCACGGCATTCAAGCAGCCCGGCAAGGGGACGGAATTGCGGGGAACCGGCATCATCGTGATCTGGGCCTGCGACCGCGACGGCGGGTTCACCGAGGAGGATCTCTCCGTCCTGCAGGAAATCCAGCGCAGCCTGGCGCTGGTCTGCAAGTCGATCATCCAGCAGCAGATCACCACCAACATCGTCGAGGCCTATCTCGGCCGGCAGGCCGGCCGCAGCGTGCTCGAGGGCAACATCCGCCTCGGCGACGGCGCGACGACCAAGGCGCTGGTCTGGTATTCCGACCTGCGCGACTCCACCCATCTGACGGCGACGCTTTCCAGCGACGACTATCTGGCGCTCCTCAACGACTATTTCGAATGCGCCGCCCGGCCGGCCATCCTTGCCGGCGGCGAGGTTCTGGCCTTCATCGGCGATGCCGTCCTGATCGTCTTTCCGATGGAGACGCGGGCCGAGGGCGAGGCCGTGCTCCGCAAGGTGCTCGACGCCCTATCGCAATCCTTCGACATGCGCGACGGCGTCAACGCCACGCGCCGTGCCGCGGGCCTCGCCGCGATCAACTTCGGCATCGGCCTCAACATCGGCAAGGTGGTGTTCGGCAATATCGGCGTACCCGAGCGCCTCGCCTTCACCGTCATCGGTCCGACCGTGACGGAGGTCGAGCGCATCGAGAAGCTGACCAAGACGATGGATGCCAACGTTCTCGCCAGCAAGCGCGTCGCCGATCTCGTGCCCGGGCGTTGGCGCTCGGTCGGCTCCCATGCCCTCGAGGGCGTCGACGAGCCGATGGAACTCTTCATGCCGCTGAACTTGGCGGCAGTGCCGCTGAAGGCGGCGGCCGAGTAATACCAACCGCCCCGAATTCTGACTCTGGGTGGATTCCCACGGCGCTGAAAGTCTGACTCTCTGTGATTTGCGACAGGGAGGCCCCGATGGCAGGGATCGAGATCACGCGTTTGGAGATGAGTTCATCCGAGCTTCGGGCGGCTTCGGCGAAGGCGCCGAACGTGAAGGCGGCGCGGCGGATGCTGGCTCTGGCGATGGTGCTGGATGGGGTCGACCGCAAGACGGCGGCCGAAACCTGCGGCATGGATCGCCAGACGCTTCGCGACTGGGTTCACCGTTACAACGCAGATGGATTGGCCGGCCTGGTGAACCGCAGCTATGCCGGCCCGAAACGGCGGCTGAACCCGGAGAACCTCGCCGAACTGGCAGCGATCGTGGAGGCGGGACCCGATCCCCAAAAGGACGGGGTCGTGCGCTGGCGCCAGAGCGATCTGCAGCGGGTGATCGAAGAGCGCTTCGGTGTCGTCCTGACGGAACGGGCTGTCGGCAAGCAGTTGGCGTATCTCGGCTTCAAGCGCCTTTCCGTTCGCGCCCAGCATCCCAAGTCCGACCCCGCAGCACAGGAGGCTTTTAAAAAAGCTTCTGCGAAACCGTGACGGCCGCCTTGCCGGAAGCGGCAAGGGACAAGCCGATCGAGATCTGGTTCCAGGATGAAGCCCGGGTCGGCCAGCAGGGCACGCTGACCCGCGTCTGGGCACGGCGAGGCACGAGACCACGCGGCCCGCGCGACCGACGCTACAAATGGGCGTATATCTTCGGGGCTGTATGCCCCACCCGGGCAACGAGCGCGGCGCTCGTCCTTCCCCGGGCCAACGCCGAGATGCTGCAATTGCATCTCGACGAGATCGGCCGACAGGTCGCCGAAGACGCCCATGCCGTCCTCGTCTGGGACGGTGCAGGCTATCACAAGTCGGACGAGCTGGACGTTCCCGGCAACATCACCATCGTCGAACTGCCGCCATACGCCCCCGAACTCAACCCGGTCGAGAACGTCTGGCAGTATCTGCGCCAGAACAAGCTCGCGATCACCGTCTTCGACGACTATGCCCACATCGTCGACGTCTGCTGCGATGCATGGACATTCTTCGCACGAGACCCGGCAACCGTCGCATCAATAACCCGAAGGTCATGGACACAGATCAAGGGTTAGGGCTGTTGGTATAAGGGGGCCCTCCCTCAGAGCGTCAGCGGCAGGACGAAGGGCGTGCCGGCGAAGGCGTTTTCGCCGCGGCCGATCGCCGTGATCGCCGCGACCATCCGGCCGCCTCGCCCGAGCTTTTCGTCGGCGAGCGCGACCAGCCGGGGATTGGGCGTCGCCGAGGGCGAGCGACGGCGCAATTCGTTCGCAAGAGCCGCTTCGTCGAGATCGGGATTGATGGCGATCGCCAGGATGTAGGCGGCCGCCGTCGATCGGCTGATGCCGGCGAAGCAGTGGATCGCCAGCGGCCTGTCCCGGCTCCAGCGCGAACCGAATGCGATCAGCTGGTCGAGATGATCCCGGGAGGGCGCGACGAAACCCGCCATCTCCTCGGCGATGTCGTTGAAGCCGAGAAAGAGATGGCGCGGCGCCGCGACCGCCACCGGGCGGTCGACGACGGTTTCGGCATTGATCAGCGTGACGAGATCGAGGGCGCCGTGCTCTTCGACCGTCTTCGGCATGTCGGCGAGGGAGGAGACGACGAGATAGCTCATGGCGCTGCTATAGGGCCTCCCCGACGAGATTGCCAATGCATCGCACGAAGGTGGACGGGCTCATCGCGCGCTTGCTGCCGCCGGCGGGGCGTTCGTCGCGCCGCCGGTCCGTGGTCGCCCTGCGGTCAGTTCCTTGTCCAGCACGGCGAAGCGCTCCAGGAAGGCGGCCTCCATCCGCGTTGCCGGCTGCGGCGCGAAGTCTTCCGGCGAGACGACCTCCCGTCCCGGCGCGCCGAAGAACTTCGCCGCCTCCTTCTCGCCGAAACCGGCGAGCAGCGTCGCCTCGTAATAGGCCGAGACCCGGTCGGCCGCCTTGATCGCCTTCTCCACCGGCGCCGGCAGCTCGCCCGGCAGGCCGAAGCGCAGGTGGATCGCCGCCTGCAGCCGCTTCTCGACCGTCTTGTAGTCGCCGCCCATCACCGCCTTGAAGGGCGAAATCATGTCGCCGACGACATATTCCGGCCCGTCATGCAGGAGCGCCGCCATGCGCCAGCGCGGATCGACCTCTCTCTCGGCGACGATCCTTTCGACGATCAGCGAGTGCTGGGCGACGGAAAAGGCGTAGTCGCCCCTGGTCTGGCCGTTCCACCGGGCGACGCGGGCGAGGCCATGGGCGATGTCGGAAATCTCGACGTCGAGGGGCGAGGGATCGAGAAGATCGAGCCTGCGGCCGGACAACATGCGCTGCCAGACGCGGGGTGCGCTTCGTCCCTCGCTGGCTTTCGGCGGGGCGTGGCGGCGGCTCATGCCGCGTCGCCGGCCGTTCCGTCATCCCCGCCGCCGCGGGCTTCGGGGATCGCGTAGCCGGCGAAGGCCGGGATTTCCAGCGCCACCGGCATGCCATCCACGGTCAGCGCCTCGCCTCTGGCGGCAGCGCTCGCCAGCTTGTCGATCCGCACCAGCGCAAGGCCGGCGGCGTCTTCGATCGAGAGGATCTCGCCGACGCTTCTTTCGCCCGCCAGGATCTCGGCGTCGGCGGTCAGGGGCGCCTCGCCGACGACCAGCATCAGCCGGCGCCGCGCCGTGCCCCGATGCTGCATGCGCGACACCACTTCCTGGCCGATGAAACACCCCTTCTTGAAGGAGAGGCCGCCGGAAAAATCCATCAGGACGTCGTGGGGAAACATCTCGGAGGGACCGTAGTCCGAGCCGAGCTCGGCGACGCCGTTCCGCATCCGCAGCGCCCGGTACTCTTCCGCCGGCGCCTCGGCGACGCCTTCGGGCGCCAGGCCGTAGATGCGGAAGACGCCGGTGTCCGGAAATCGGCGGTCGCCGAGGCCCTTTCCGTCCGCATCCTCGTCCCAGAGCGCGAAGACCGTCTCGTCACTCTCGGCGATGTCGACCTTGCGCCGCAGCCGATAGAGCGTCAGCCGCTTCTTCAGATCGGCCCGGATCTCCGCCGGCCCGTCGAGCCGCAGCCCGCCGTCGATCCGGCTGATCAGGAACTCGAACATCACCTTGCCCTGCGGCGTCAGCAGCGCCGCCGGGCTCGCCGCCCCGGCGGTGGCGGCGCCGACGTCGGCGGTGACGAGGCCTTGCAGAAAGTCCTCGGCGTCGGGGCCGGTCAGCATCAGGACGGCGCGGTCGGGGAGGGGGGTGAAGGGCATGTCGTCCAGCTCGTCTTGATCTTCGAGGGGCGGGGGCTGGTCCGTGGGCCGAGCGTCTTTAGGTTCCGCAATAGGTAAACCCCGGCCAGCCGCCCGACAAGGCGACGGACGGCGAATCGCAGCCGCATCTGCCTTCGCCTGCGGGCCGAAGACCATCGATGGAGCATCCCGCATGAATGACCTCACCCCGGAGGAATACGCCGCCTTCCAGGATCTGGCGACCCGCGTGTTCAATTCGGCGCGGGGCGGCGACGTCGAGGGGCTGGGGGCGTTTCTCGATGCGGGGATGCCGGTGAATCTCACCAACGAGAAGGGCGACAGCCTGTTGATGCTGGCGAGCTATCACGGGCATCTGGAGGCGACGCGGCTGCTTCTGGAGCGCGGCGCCGATCCGGAGCGGCGCAACGATCGCGGCCAGGCGCCGCTCGCCGGGGCCGCCTTCAAGGGCGAGATGGAAATCGCCCGTCTGCTGCTCGATCATGGGGCGGCCGTCGACGGGGCCGGCGAGGACGGGCGAACGGCGCTGATGATCGCGGCGATGTTCGATCGGGTGGAGATGATCGACCTTCTCGTCGGGCGAGGGGCCGATCTCGGGGCGACGGCAGCCGACGGAGGCACGCCCCGGGGTGCCGCCGAGACGATGGGGGCGAAGAAGGCGGCGGAGCGGTTGGCGGCGCTGAACGAGGCTTGAGGAGGCAGGCCGCGCGACGAGCCGACGTTCGCCGGCGCCTATCCCAGGGGCCGCGCGTCATCGAAGAGGCCGCGCATCTGCGAGGGGCCCCGCGCATCGAGCTTTGCCCGAAACTCCGCGTGGCCGCCGACAAAATTGCGGGCCCGGCCCTCGATGCGGCGTCATCCTCGGCCTCGTGCCGAGGATCTACTGCGGGGTGATCATCGGACCGTCCGTTGACGAAAGGTGTGCCTGCGAGGCTTCTGGTGCGGAGGTGACGGTAGATCCTCGGCACGAGGCCGAGGATGACGCCGTTGCGATGGATTCGCCGGGACGTCATCGCCGATGCGGGTGGGGTGTCGCCGCAGCCCTTCGACAGAGGGTGATCGGTCGGTGCGCCAAAGTCGTCCCGTCGTCTCTCCACGGGATGTCCGGTCGGGAGGAGTCCATGGCCAATGGCGCCCGGCGACTTCCCTGACCTCGGAAGGATCAGGCGAGGGCGCGAGACGCGCCCGACCGGCCGAAGGCGATGCGGCGCGCTACTCTGCGGCCTCGACCGTCGGCGGGGGCGTTGCCGGAACCAGCGCCTCGAGATCGGGCCGCAGCACCACGCTTTCCTGTTCGTTCGGATCGGTGCGGGCGATCACGGCGACGCAGGGCTCCGGGCCGGAATTGTAGGGAAGGTGCGGGACGCCGGCGGGGATGTAGAAGAGATCGCCCGCCGCGACCGTCGCGTGATGTTGCAGCCGGTCGCCGTACCAGGTGCCGGAAACGCCGCTGACGACGTAGATCGCCGTTTCGTGGTTCTCGTGCAGATGCGCCTTCGCCCGGCCGCCGGGCGGAATCGTCAGAAGGTGCATGCAGATGCCGGTCGAGCCGACGGTTTCCTTGGCGATGCCGGCGACATAGCTGAAACCCTGCTTGCCGTCATAGGTCGAAGCGGGCCTTATGAGCCGGCATTCAGCGTCGGAAGGAATCGAGGATGCATCCATCGGAAGGTCTCCCATCGTCGTCCGGGCAGGGCGCACCCACCCAGACGGCGAAGGATAGCGCGAATCCGGCCGCAAGAGGAGGGGCGCCGGTGATCGCGGCGAAGGGGCTCGACCTCGTCTTCGCCACGGCCGATGCGCCGGTCCACGCGCTGAAAGACATCGACCTCGACATCTTCCGCGGCGAATTCGTCTCGCTGATCGGGCCGTCCGGCTGCGGCAAGTCCACGCTTCTCAGGGTGATCGCCGATCTCGAACGGCCGACCGGCGGCTCGATCTCGGTCAACGGCCTGAGCCCGGACGAGGCGCGCCGCCAGCGTGCATACGGCTACGTATTCCAGGCCGCCGCGCTCTATCCCTGGCGCACCATCGAGAAGAACATCGCGCTCCCCCTCGAAATCATGGGGATCGAGCGGGCCGAGCAGCGACGGCGGATCGACGAGGGGCTGGATCTCGTCGGGCTGGCGGGCTTCGGCAGAAAATATCCCTGGCAGCTTTCGGGCGGCATGCAACAGCGGGCCTCGATCGCGCGGGCGCTGTCCTTCGATCCCGATCTTCTCCTGATGGACGAGCCCTTCGGCGCGCTCGACGAGATCGTCCGCGACCATCTCAACGAGGAGCTTTTGAAGCTCTGGGCGAAGACGGACAAGACCATCGTCTTCGTCACCCACTCGATCCCCGAGGCGGTGTTCCTGTCGACCCGCATCGTGGTGATGAGCCCGCGGCCCGGCCGCATCCACGAAATCATCGACTGCGACCTCGGCGCCGACCGGCCGCTCGACATCCGGGATACGCCGGAGTTCCTGGCAATCGCGCACCGGGTGCGCGAAGGACTGCGGGCGGGGCACGGGTATGATTGAGGGGGTGATTGACCGCTGCCCGATTGCGGTCGCGGCGGAGACGTCCGATGTCGTCATGGTCCGAACGGATTCATGCCGCGGACCCGGTATGCTGCGTCATCCTCGGGCTTGTTCCGAGGATCTGCCGCCACTGCCACTCCCAAATCCTGGCAGAACGCCCTTCCGCTACCGAACGGTTCGATGATCGACCCACAGTAGATCCTCGGGACAAGCCCGAGGATGACGCCGCGCGGGGGAAAGGCCCACCGAAAGGCTGATCGTTCAAACGCCTGAGCGTCCTCGACGCCCCTCACCCCCTTACAGAATATACCGCGACAGGTCGACGTTTCCGGCGATGCTGTCGAGCGCCTTGTGGACGTAGGCGGCGTCGACCGTGTAGCGCTCGCCGGTCTTGTCCGGCGCCTCGAAGGAGATGTCGTCGAGGACGCGCTCCATCACCGTCTGCAGGCGCCGTGCGCCGATGTTCTCGACCGAGCCGTTGAGCGAGACGGCGGTATCGGCGATGGCGTCGATGGCGTCGTCGGTGATTTCGAGGTCGACGTTTTCGGTCTTCATCAGCGCGACGTACTGCTTGATCAGCGAGGCCTCGGTTTCCGTCAGGATGCGGCGGAAGTCGTCGCGGGTCAGCGCGCGAAGCTCGACGCGGATCGGCAGGCGGCCCTGCAGCTCGGGCAGAAGATCCGAGGGCTTGGAGACGTGGAAGGCGCCCGACGCGATGAACAGGATGTGATCGGTCTTCACCGGCCCGTGCTTGGTCGCGACCGTCGTCCCCTCGACCAGCGGCAGCAGATCGCGCTGGACGCCCTCGCGGCTGACGCCGGCACCGCCGCCGCCCTGGCTGTGGTTGTTGGCGACCTTGTCGATCTCGTCGAGGAAGACGATGCCGTTGTTCTCGACGGCGGAGACCGCCTCACGCGCCAGCTGCTCCTCGTCGAGAAGCTTGTCGGATTCCTCGTCGATGAGAAGGTCGTAGCTGTCGCGGACGCTGGTGCGGCGCTGCTTGGTGCGCCGGCCGCCCATCTTGCCGAGCATGTCGGAAAGGTTGAGGACGCCGATGTTGGCGCCCGGCATGCCGGGGATCTCCATGCCGCCGAGCGGATTGCCGGTGTCGGCGACCTCGATGTCGATCTCCTTGTCGTCGAGTTCCCCGGCCCGCAGCCGCTTGCGGAAGGTGTCGCGGGTCGCGGGCGAGGCGGTCTTGCCGACGAGCGCGTCGAGCACCCGGTCCTCGGCGCCCTGATGCGCCTTCGCCTTCACCTCTTCGCGCTTCTTCTCGCGGACGAGACCGATGCCGATCTCGACGAGATCGCGGATGATCTGCTCGACGTCGCGGCCGACATAGCCGACCTCGGTGAATTTCGTCGCCTCGACCTTGATGAAGGGGGCGCCGGCGAGCCTGGCGAGGCGGCGCGAGATCTCGGTCTTGCCGACGCCGGTCGGCCCGATCATCAGGATGTTCTTGGGCATCACTTCCTCGCGGAGGCTCCCCTCCAGCTGCTGCCGGCGCCAGCGATTGCGCAACGCCACGGCGACGGCGCGCTTGGCGTCGTTCTGGCCGATGATGTGGCGATCGAGCTCGGAGACGATTTCGCGGGGCGAGAAGTCGGTCATCAGTGTCACTTCTATCTGCGGCGGGGGAAATCCCGCCCGAGGGTCCAATCCCTTCGCCGCTCGCGCGGTCGGCCGTTGCGCCGTTCTGGATGCCGGCGAAGGGGAGCGTCAGTCTGTCACACCAGGAGTCGGGATCGCGACGGCCGGCCCATCCCTCCCACGCCCGGCGCGTTCGTGAGGTGTCTACGCGCCACCGCCGCATTCCCGTTGCGCCGCGGTTTTTCGCGCAGGCGGGGTCGTGGCGATCCCGTCCTTCGTGTACGCCCGTCTAGATGGGATCGCAGATCGCGCCGTGCCAGCCTCTGCGTCGGCATGATGGCGAAGCCGACGTTGCGGGGCCTTCAAATCCCGGCGGAAATGCAGTCAAACTGAGGCGGCGATTCGTCGGACTCCAGGCCAGGTCTCCGGCAGTCGGCGACATTCGATGAAGGGGGCGAAGCGGCATCGTCCCCAGCCGGCGCGGCGATCGGGAATGGCGAGTGACCTTCCCGAAACCGGCGGGCCGGCCGCGAGGGGTATGATCGACGATGACGTTCTCCGATCGGTGTTCGAATGACCATCCTCGCGAGGCAGGCGAGGGGGAGACGTGAGCGTGGCCGGAGCCGAGGACGTGATCGCCCGGATCGACGAGCCATGGCAGGAAGAGCATCTCGCACAGGCCCTCGACGAGGTGGCGCGGCGGCACGGCTTCACCCATGCCGCCTCGTTCTCCCTGCCTTCGACCGACGACGAGGGCCTCGTCACCCGGATCGTCCACGCCAATTGGTCGCCGGCCTTCGCCAAGGGCTACGACGCGAACGGTCTCAACAAGTTCAAAATCGTTCTCGGCACCCTGCGAACCGATCCGATGCCTTTCGTCTGGGACATCGAGACGCTCTATGGCGCCGACGAGCCGGATCCGAGCCCGGCCGCGCGCTTCCTGCTCGGCGAGGGCTATCTGGCCGGCGTCCTCCTGCCGGTCCACGCCATGACCTCCTTCAGCGGCGCGCTGTCGCTCGCCGGACGCGATCCCGACCTGTCGGCGCAGAGCGTCCGCGAGCTGCACCGTTTCGCCTTCGTCTATTTCTCGATGCTGGCGGCGGTGCGCTTCGAGGAGAACCAGCGGAACAATCCGCTGTCGGTGCGCGAGCGCGACTGCCTGAAGCTCGCGATGCTCGGCAAGACGTCGAGCGAGATCGGCATCATCCTGTCCCTGTCGGAATACACCGTGTCGCAATATCTGACCGCCGCCCAGCGCAAGATGAACGCCGCCAACCGCACCCACGCCGTCGCCATGGCCGCCCAGCTCGGCTATCTGTCGTGAGCCCGTCGGGA
Source organism: Jiella avicenniae (assembly GCF_021390325.1). GTDB lineage: Bacteria > Pseudomonadota > Alphaproteobacteria > Rhizobiales > Rhizobiaceae > Jiella > Jiella avicenniae. The sequence goes on from NZ_JAJUWU010000013.1 coordinate 46,712, forward strand.
CGCGGCTGACGTTCGCGTCACGTGCCGCCGGCCCTTCGCCATCGAAGGGCCGGCGTCGCCACGCCGGTGACCCGGCGAACCCGCGCGGCTCAATCGTAGAGATCGCGCCGCGTCGGCGGCAGGCCGCTCGGGCCCTTGGAGCGCTTCGAGGCGAGCGTCTGGTAGATCAACAGGCCGCCGCGTTGAAAGCCGAGGGAGACGCCGGCGAGATAGAGCAGCCAGAGCCGGGCCTTGTCCTCGCCGGCGATCGCCGAAGCCTCGTCCATGCGCGCCAGCAGACGGTCGTGCCAGAGCCGGCAGGTGCGGGCATAATGCTCCCGCCAGTTCTCGACGTCGTGGACCTCGAATCGGTGCTTTTCCAGGAACTGCGCCGTATGGCCGACATGGTCGAGCTCGGCGCCGGGAAAGATGTAGCGGATGATCGCCGCATATTCCTTGGTGCCCTTGCGAAACTTGGCGTCCGTCTCCTTGGCCGGCCGGGTGATGGCGTGGTGGAGATAGAGACCGTTCGGCCGCAGCAGCTTGCGGACGGCGGAAAAATAGGCGTCGTGCCTGTCCCAGCCGACATGCTCGAACATGCCGATCGAAGCCACCTTGTCGAACTGGCCGGTCAGCTCCTCGAAGGGCTTGAGCTCGACGGTCACCTTGTCCGACAGGCCCTTGGCGGCGATACGCTCCTTCGCCAGATCGAACTGCGCCTGGCTGAGCGTCACGCCGTGGCCGGAGACGCCGTAGTTCTCCGCTGCATGGATCAGAAGCGCGCCCCAGCCGCAACCGATGTCGAGGAAGCGCTCGCCCGGCTCGAGGCGCAGCTTGCGGCAGATCATGTCCAGCTTGTCGAACTGCGCCTTGTCGACATCGTCGTGCCAGCCGTCGAAATAGCCGCAGGAATAGAGCATGCGGCTGTCGAGGAAGAGCCGGTAGAAGTCGTTCGAGACGTCGTAGTGGAACTGGATCGCCGCCTTGGAGGAGCCGCTGGCCGAGGCATCCTCGCCGGAAGCGGGGCCCTTGGTCTTCGTCCGGCGCGACAGGCCGTAGAGCGCCGGCAGGCTGGCTGCGATCTTCAGCTTGTCGATCCGCTTCAGCGCCGCCTTGGTGCGGATGTCGGGCCGGGCGCTCGCGAGATCGAAGATCGTCCCATGCTCGACGTCGATCGCCTTCGACATCCACAGGCCGACGGCGGTGGCGATGTTCGGGCTGACGGCGAGCCGGGCGATGGCGGCCGGATCGTTGAGGGCGAGCACCGGGCCGTCCGTCGTCGGGCCGAGCCATTCCCCGTTCCACAGCCGGATGGCGATCTTCGGTTCGAGCGCGGCGACCACGTGGCGCACGAGATCCGCCAGCTTTTCCTCGGCGTTGGCCATCCGATCACTCCGACTTTCCATGAAAATGCGCGGTTGCGCGGTGGCTTAGCCCGCCCGCGGCGACGGCGCAATTGCGGGGCGCTCCTCCTGCCGGCCCCGAGCGCTGCCCCGATGAAATTTCGGCAATGGTCCTGGAGGGAACGGCGCGGCCTCTATGTTGCATTGCACAATCGCCGCGAAGTCGCGGCACCCGAAAACGAAAGGATGCCGCCATGCGCCTGCCCCTGATCGCGCCTGCCGATCTCACCGCCGAACAGAAGCCGCTCTACGACGACATGAAGGCCGGCATCTCCAGCAATTTCAACGCTTTCGAGGCCGTGCGCGAGGATGGCGCGCTGATGGGGCCGTGGAACCCGTGGCTGCACGAGCCGAAGATCGGCGGCGCCATCTGGGAGCTGACCAAGGCGATGTCGATGGAGGCGACCCTGCCCGACAACGCCCGGCAGATCGCCATTCTCGTCACCGGCGCGCATTTCAACGCCGCCTACGAGATCTATGCCCATGTCGCCGTCGCCGAGAAGGAAGGGATGACCGAGGAGCGGCTGTCGACGCTCGTAGCCGGCGTCAAGCCGACGGGGCTCGAAGGCGCCGAGGAGGTCGCCTACGACGTCGCCTTCGCGCTGCTCAACGGCGGCGGCATCCTGCCGCGTCCGACCTACGATCTGGCGGTGAAGACCTTCGGCCAGCATGGCGCCAACGAGCTGATCTATCTCGTCGGCCTCTACAGCCTCGTGTCGGTGACGCTGAACGGCTTCAACGTGCCGGTTCCCGAGAAGGAATGAGCCGGCGCGGCTCAGCGGCCGGCGAGCGCCACGGCGGAGGGATCCTCGCCTCGCAGGGCGCCGCTGCGCAGCTCGCCGTCGGCGCACCAGTTCCGGCGCTTGCCGCCCTTGTAGGGCGCGACGAGTCCTTCCTTGAGGAGCGTCCGGGCGAGGTCGTCGTTGCCCTTGGCGGAGAGCCTGGCGAGGACGCGGCCGAAATACTTGTCGCCGGAAATGTCGCTGAGCCGGACTTCGCCCGAGCCGACGAGTTCCTGCAGTCGCGCCGTCGCGCGGGCCGCGGCGGCCTTTTCGGCCGCGCATTTGCCGCGCTTTTCCGGCGCGTCGATGCCGCGCAGCCTGACGGCGACGTAAACGCTCTGCATCGGCCAGACGAAGGCCTCGACCTCGACCGTGTCGCCGTCGCGCACCTTGACGACGTTGGCGGCGACGGGCCCGGCGATCTCGCGCGGATAGACAGCCTCGCCCGCCAGCCCGGGGCTGGCGGCGGTGGCACATCCTATGAGGGCAAGGCACGCGATTGCGCGCATTGGAAACGGTGCTCCGTCTGAGAACAATTTCCTATGTACGCGGCAGAAGGCGATTCGGCAAGGCAAGGTCGATTCACGGAGGCGAGAGCGGACAGATCAAGACGCGGATTCCACGAAGTCCGCGACTCGGTGAAGTTATAGGATGTTCAACCTACAATCATCGCGGGAATTTGGCTCACCCCATTTCAGAAGTCGGAGATGATGCCGTTCTTCTCCCAGTCGCCGTAGCGGATCGGCTCCGGGCCGTTGCGGCCGTTCACCTCCTTCGGCCTGTCTTCGGGATCGACCGTTTCGGCCGCGCGCCTGCGGCGCCGTTCCTCTGCCTCGGCGAGCGCCCGTCTTGCCGCCGGCGTGAGTTCGCGGCGGCCGTGGCTCCCCGGCTGTTCTGAGGAAAGGCGCATCCGATCGAGGATCGCGTCCTCACGCACGGCCTTGCCGTCATTCACATTGCCGTCGTCGCTCATCGAATTCGTCCCTTCCGCACCAGCCGGTCGTCTGCGCAGATAGTCGCGCCCTCACGCGAGCGAAAGTGGGCACCAGCCTGGCGGAGACCCGGGATGGCTGGCGAGGCGCCGCGAAAGCGGAACGAGCGCCCCAGAATACACCCTTAACCGCTGATCCAGCGCCTGCGGCGCCGTCAGAACCGCTTGGGGATGTTCGCACGGTCCGGCAAAATCCGTACGATCCGTATCCCACCGCGAATTCGCGTGAAGAAAATCAAAAAGGGATAATTTCTGACCGGGAAATAGCGAATGTCGGGTGGAAATTCCGGATAAGTCAGGCCGATCCCGGGGAAATCGTCGAGCAGGGAGAAGAGTTCGTCGAAGCGGCGCAAAACTCTTTGCGCGTGACTTACACCATAGGTAGTGGCGCCTTGAAGCCAGATCTGCTCGAGGTCGGCTCGGGCTGCCCTACTGGTTCGAACGGCCATGCGGATACTTCGCCCGCAATTTCGCCTCGAACGCGTCGGCACCTTCCCATGGCTCGCCCGGTCCGCTCAATCCTCGTTCGAGTTCCCGGTTGAGAGCGGCGGCCTCCATTCCCGTCCGTTCCAGAATATCCGGTTCCGGGTTCTCGCCGAGGCTTCGCAAAGCTGCGTCGATCACGGCTTCTTCCGAACTGCCGACACCGCGCTCCAATGCACGGCGTACCAAAGCTTCCTGATCGGCTGTCAGTGTGATGGTCATGACGAAATCATAGGTTCCCGCTCCAGTTTCCGCCAGCCGAATCTCGAGGCGCTTCCGACGAGCCCGGAAGTGCCCGGAGAAGAATCCGCTCCTTGGCGTCCGGCCCGTGGTCCGCCTGGGCCGTCACTCCGCGAGTTCGCCCCAGCGCGGATCCCATTCGACGCCGACCTCCATCTCGACGAGGACTTCTGTGTCGCCGAGCATCTCGCGCTGGTTCTCGACCGTGCGGAACGCCTCTTCCGGGTCCATTTCCTCGCTCGGAAAGATCGTCGGCTCGGTGACGTCGCCGGTGTCCCGGTGCCCGACGATCATCGCCTTGACCATGTCGCCCTCCTCGACCAGGCGGACGACGATCTGGCCTTCCTCGCGCTCGCCTTCCAGGCGTCGATACTGTGCCATTGTCGGTTCTCCTCGATGAAGCTATTCGAACAGCAATCCCGCAGCGCCCGGAAGGCTCCTTGGAGGCGGGGCGGAAAAGCGTCTCCGCCGCTCGGCCGGGGCGGCAACGATCGGTCGGGAACCGTTGAAGACCCCTTGCGACATTCCCAGATTTCAGGCGTTCGGGCGCTCTCAAGCCCCGCTTGGACGAAAGGTTCGAGGTAGCCTCATGAGCATGATCAAGACGGCGATGCTGATCGCCTTCCTCACCGCCCTGTTCATGGGGGTCGGTCTCCTGATCGGCGGGCGCGGCGGCATGATGATCGCGCTGGTCATCGCGCTCGGCATGAACCTCTTCGCCTACTGGAACGGCGACAAGATGGTCCTGAGGATGTACGGCGCGCGCGAGGTCGACCCCCGCACGGCGCCGGAGTTCTACCGGATCGTCGAGGGGCTGGCCGGCCGTGCCGGCCTGCCGATGCCGCGGGTCTTCGTCATCGACAGCGACCAGCCCAACGCCTTCGCCACCGGCCGCAACCCGGAGAACGCCGCCGTCGCGGCCAGCACCGGGCTTCTGCGCTCCCTGAGCCAGGAGGAGATCGCCGGCGTCATGGCCCATGAGCTCGCCCATGTCGAACATCGCGACACGCTGACCATGACGATCACCGCGACGCTCGCCGGAGCGATTTCGATGCTCGCCAATTTCGGCATGTTCTTCGGCGGCAGCCGCGACAACAACAATCCGCTCGGCTTCGTCGGCGTCCTCGTCGCCATCGTCGTCGCGCCGCTGGCGGCGATGATGGTGCAGATGGCCGTCAGCCGGACGCGGGAATACGAGGCCGACCGGCGCGGCGCCGAGATCTGCGGCCAGCCCCTGTGGCTCGCCTCGGCGCTCGGCAAGATTGCCGGCGCCGTGCGCCAGCGGCCGAACTGGGGCGCCGAGCGCAATCCCGCGACGGCCCACATGTTCATCATCAATCCCTTGAACGGTCAGCGCATGGACAGCCTGTTCTCCACCCATCCGGCGACGGAAAACCGCATCGCCGCGCTCGAGGAGCTGGCGAGCGACATGGGCCGCGCGAGGCTCGATCGCCGCGACGCCGACCGGCTGGGCGCCCCGATGGGCGACGGCCGCGGGGTGGCTCGGAGCGACGGGTGGGCGGGCGGAGGACAGTCCGCAGCGCCCCGCAGGGGCGGCAGGGCCGGCCCCTGGGACGGGCGTCCCCATGATCCGAAGAGCGACGCGAAGGAGGCGGACGGGCGCGGGCCCTGGGGTCGCGCCGGTTCGGGCCGCGGTCCCTCGCGCAAGGGGCCGTGGGGTTGAACGGGGCGAAGGGTCCGCATCCGACCGACGGTGCCGGGAAGACGAGGAAGCCGGGGAGACCGGGCGTGGGGCGTGGGGGCAGGCCGGATCGTCCCGGCCGTCCCGCGCCTGCCGACGATCGGCCGGGCCTCGCGGTGCGGCAGGTGGCGGCGCGGCTTTTGGCCGCCGTCGTCGACAAGCAGACCTCGCTCGACGGCCTGACCGACGCCGTGACCGGCCATCCGCATCTGCGCCAGCTCGAGCCGCGGGACCAGGCGCTGGTCAAGGCGATCCTCACCTCGGCCCTCAGGTTTCGCGGTACGATCGAGGCGGAGATTGCGGCGAGGCTCGAACGGCCGCTGCCCTCCGGGGCAGCTTCGCTGCGGCATGTCCTGCATGTCGGGGCGGCGCAGATCCTGTGCCTCGACGTGCCGGATTCGGCGGCCGTCGATCTCGCCGTCGCCAGTGCCGGTTCGGATCCGCGTGCCGCGCGCTTCTCCGGCCTCGTCAACGCCGTCCTGAGGCGGATTGCGCGGGAGGCCGGGCGCCTGCCCGACCTTCAGGCCGATCCCCGCCGGAACTGCCCGGACTGGCTGTGGAGCCGGCTCGTCGAGCAATATGGGCCGGAGCGTGCCGGCGCCATCGCAGGCGCCCATCTCGCCCGTGCGCCCATCGATCTGACGGTCAAGTCCGATGCGCAAGGCTGGGCGGCGCGCCTCGGTGGCCGGGCGATCGGGCGCCGTTCCGTGCGGCTTTCCGCGATCGAGGGGCCGATTTCGGGGCTCGATGGTTTCGACACCGGCGAATGGTGGGTGCAGGACGTCGCCGCCGCGCTCCCCGTCCAGCTGTTCGGTGACGTTGCCGGCAAGCGCGTCGGCGATCTCTGCGCCGCGCCGGGCGGCAAGACGGCGCAGCTCGCCGCCGCCGGCGCCCGGGTGACGGCGCTCGACCAGTCGTCCTCACGCATCCGGCGGCTGAAGGAGAATCTCGGGCGTCTCGGCCTTTCCGCCGAGACGCTGACCGGGGACGTCATGGCGTTCGCCCCCGACCACCGCTTCGAGGCGGTGCTTCTCGACGCGCCCTGCTCGTCGACCGGCACCATCCGCCGCCACCCGGACGTCGCCTATACCAAGGACGATGCGGAAATCGAAAAGCTCGCCGCTCTTCAGCTGCGCCTTCTGACCCCGGCGGCCGATCTCGTCGAACCCGGCGGCCTGCTGGTGTTTGCCAACTGCTCGATCGACGGGCGGGAAGGGGAAGACGTCGCCGCCGCCTTTCTCGAAGCCCGGCCGGACTATGCGCTGGTGCCGGTCGCTCCGGGCGAGCTGGAAGGCTTCGACTTCGCCGTCTCGCCGGACGGAATGTTGCGCACCACGCCCGAGATGCTGGGGGGCGGCGAAGCGGGCGGCGGCCTCGACGGCTTCTTCGCCGCAAGGTTCAGACGCGAAAAAGCTTGATTTTCCGTAAGGTCGCGTCTCACATTCCCTTTCGGAAGCTTCGTTTCGTAAGGGTTTGTTTACCCTATTGGCAGAAACTTGGCACCAGACGAGCCACGCGGGGCCTTTGCGGGTCCGGCGCGGCGGCGCCGCGGTACGGGGATCCGATGGGATTTTCGGCGCCGACGACGCGTCGCGTGAATGAGGAGAGCGTCCTTTGTGCGTCCCGTCGGGCGCACGGCGCGAGGCCGCCCGGGCGCGTCGCGGGAACCCGGCCGGGCTGAGCATGGGGTGATCGGAGTGTCGATGTCCTTGGCGGACAAGCCGCAGATCGCGGTTCTGACGATTCAGGAGGCCTGGCGCCGCCTTCGCCGGCGGCTGCGCAACGGGCCGATCCATCGTCTGCGCTTCTCCGGCGTCGGCCCCGACCGTCTCGCCGTGGTGCCGCCGACGCTGTATCAGGGCGATCCCTTCATCGCCGAGGCGATCTATGGCGGCCGCTTCCTCTTCGCCGGGCGGCTGGTGGAAGCGGGCCGGGCCTCGATCTTCCAGCTCGCGCCCCCGACCCCGGAGTTCGCCGCCGAGCTGCACGGCTTTTCCTGGCTTTCCCACCATGCGGCCGCCGCCGACGCGCTGGCCGCGCAGAATGCCCGCGCGCTGGTTTCCGACTGGCTGCGCTATTCGGCCGGCCGTCTCGGCGGCGTGGCCTTCGAGCCGGAGGTGACGGCGCGGCGGGTGATCGCCTGGCTCAGCCATGCGGACCTTCTGCTCGGCTCGGCCGAATACGACTTCTACCGGCGGTTCCTCAAGAGCCTGACGATCCAGACCCGTTACCTCCGCTCGATCGCCCAGGAGGCGCCGGTCGGCATGCCGCGGCTGACGGTGCGCATGGCGCTGGCGCTGGCGACGCACTGCCTGCCGGGTCCGGCGAGCCGGATGCGGGCGTCGGCCCAGCAGCTCGCCGACGAGCTCGACCGGCAGATCCTGCCCGACGGCGGCCATGTGAGCCGCGACCCGGCGGCGCTGGCGACGATCCTCGGCGATCTCCTGCCGATCCGCGAGACGCTGCAGGGCCAGGGCCAGCCGGTGCCGAAGGGGATCTATTCGGCGATCGACCGCATGCTGCCGGCGCTGCGCTTCTTCCGCCATACCGACGGCACGCTGGCGCTGTTCAACGGCACCGGCTGCTCGAACATGCAGCTGATGGCGGCGCTGATGCGCTTCGACGAGACGCTCGGCGAGCCGCTGTCGAATGCGCGCCATTCGGGATACCACCGGCTCGCCTCGGGCAGCACCGTGGTGATCGCCGACACCGGCTGCCCGCCGCCGGTGGCGCTGTCGCGCAACGCCCATGCCGGAACGCTGGCCTTCGAGCTGTCCTCGGCGGCGGCGCGGATCGTCGTCAATTGCGGCTCGCCGCAGGCCGGCCAGGCGGCGCTGAAGCGGGTGTCCCGCTCGACGGCGGCCCATTCGACGGTGACGATCGGCGACCGCTCGTCCTCCCGCTTCGCCGGCCAGCCGCATCTCGACCGGTTCCTCGGCTCGCCGCTGGTGCCCGGCCCGACCGGCGTCGAGCTGGAGGAGATCGTCGGCGAAGGCGACCGCACCACCGGGTTCGAGGCGACGCACGACGGCTACGACCGCGACCTCGGCTATCTGCACAGCCGCCGCCTCGAACTCGAAAACGACGGCTGGACGCTTACCGGCCTCGACCGGCTCACCGCGACGCGCAGGTCGCGGGCCCGGGAAGAAGCGCGCGAGGCGGCGCTGCGCTTTCATCTGCATCCGCAGGTCAGCGTCGAGACGATCGGCGACATCGCCCGGCTGTCCCTGCGCGGCCAGATCTGGCGCTTTACGGTCGATCAGCCGTTCACCATCGAGGATTCGATCCTGTTCGCCGACAGTTCCGGCCCGCGCCGAACCCTGCAGATCGTCGTCAGCGTCGATCCGGGGCTGACGCCGGAAATCGCCTGGAGCTTCGAACGCCTGTCGTGAGGGCCGGCCGAAACGCCTCGGACGGGCTCGGAGGGCTGGATCTCGCCGGAAAGAAGCCCAATTGCCGGTGCCATGGCGATCCGAGCGTTTCCCGTCTTCTTCGTGCTCGTCCCGCTGGTCGGTCTCGCCGGCTGCGGCGGGATGAACCGGGCCGTGACCACCCTGCCGCGGACGTTCGACGACCTCGGCGACAAGACGTCGTCGCTGCGCGGCGAGGCGGCCGGGCAACCGTCACGCGGGGTGGAGCAGGAGACGACGGGCCGGCGGGACGGCCCCGCTTCCTCGAGGTGAACCGAACGCCGGGACGAACGTTGCAGCGTCCGTCAATCCGCATTCCAATTTCCTGGATCGTGACGAGGAAAGGGTCTATCGACGCTCCGCGGTCGAAGGGGCGATGCCCGGCGAGTCCGGTCGACCGGCGGCCGAAAGGCCGCTTTCCGCGACGACCTCGACCTGTTCCAAGGATTTCGGGCCACCCGGGCGGTGACGCCCCCGTAACGGAGTACGGCCGCCGGCCGCTCGATCATGATCGACACCCCCATCGGCGGGTCGAAGACCGCCCCGGTCTCCAGGTCCGGCCATCATTCCACGCGGAAGCTGACGCTCACTCTCGGCGCGCTCGGCGTCGTCTTCGGCGACATCGGCACGAGCCCCCTCTACGCCTTCAAGGTGGCGATCGACGCCACTGGGAATCCGGGCCCGGAGGCCGTCTTCGGCGTCCTGTCGCTGATCCTCTGGGCGCTCGTCCTCGTCGTCACGGCGAAATATCTGTTCTGGATCCTGCGGGTGGACAATGCCGGCGAGGGCGGCATCCTGGCGCTCGCCGCGCTGCTCCGGCTCGACCGGCCGCGCGGGCTGAAGCCGCACGCGCTCGCCCTCCTCGCCGTCGCGCTGGCCGGCGGCGCGCTGCTCTTCGGCGATGCCGTTCTCACCCCGGCGATCTCGGTGCTCTCGGCCGTCGAGGGACTCGGCGAGATCACCACCAGCCTGGACCATCTGATCGTGCCGGTGGCGCTCGTCATCATCGTCGGCCTGTTTGCCGCCCAGCTTCTCGGGGCAGGGCGGATCGGCAAGGCCTTCGGTCCGGTGATGCTCGTCTGGTTCGCCATGCTGGCGATCTCCGGCGGGATCCAGATCGCCAGGACGCCGCAGGTGCTCGAGGCGGCCTCGCCCCATTACGCCCTGTTCTATCTCGCCGGCCATCCGGCCACCGCCGCGGCGATCTGCGGCGCCGTCTTCCTGGCGGTGACGGGTGGCGAGGCGCTCTATGCCGATCTCGGCCAGTTCGGTCGGCGAGCGATCACGAATGCGTGGATCTTCGTCGCCTTCCCGGCTCTCGTCCTCAACTATTTCGGGCAGGGCGCCCTGGTCCTGTCCGGGCGCGCCGTCGGCAGCAGCACCTTCTACGGCCTGTTCGGCGGCGCCGTCCTGCCCTTCGCGGTGATTCTGGCGACGCTCGCCTCGATCATCGCGTCCCAGGCGGTGATCACCGGAATCGCCAGCCTCGCCAGCCAATCGATGCGGCTCGACTTCCTGCCGTCTATGCGGATCCGCTATTTCTCGGCCACCAATCACCACGATCTTCTGGCGCCGGGGGTCAACACTCTCGTCGGCGTCTCAACCGCCCTCGTCGTCCTGTCCTTCGGCTCGTCGGATGCGCTGTCGAACGCCTACGGCATCGCCGTCGCCGGCGCGATGGCGAGCACCACGGCGCTCTATCTCGCCTATCTTCTGCAGCGGAAGGGTGAAGGCGTCTGGCGCGGCTTGTCGGTCGCCGTGACCGTGCTCTTCCTCCTCCTCGACGTCGCTTTCGTCGCCGCCAATCTCGGCAAGATCGAGGGAGGCGGCCTGCTGCCGATCGGCCTTGCGAGCGCGGTGGTCTTTCTGGCGGTGTCCTGGCGGGTCGGCCAGATGCGCATGGCGGCGCTGCAGGAGGGGGACGAGCAGAACCTGCGCGACTACGTCAAGGCCAGCGGCAACCGGCCGCCGACGACCCAGCGGGCGGCGGTCTTCCTGGTCCGGCGCGGCGCCAGCGTGCCGCGTGCGCTGGCGGAGCTCAACGAGCTCACCGAGACGCGCTTTGCCCGGACGATCCTCGTCAGCGTCCGCACCTGGGCGATCCCGCGGGTTTCGCAGGACGAGCGCATCCAGCGCAGTGAGATCCGGCCGGGGCTCGCGCGGATCGTCGTCAACGTCGGCTACATGCAGCGGATCAACCTGCCGTCGCTGATCGCCGCCGAACTGCAGAGCCTCGGCGTCGATCCGGACGAGGCGGTCTACATCACCGGGCTGGAGCGACCGGTGCCGCCGTCGATCTTCGCAAAGCCGGAGGGCCTCGTCCTTTCCGCCTATGCGGTGATGGCGCGGCTGGCGCTCAGGCCGCCGGACCGCTTCATGCTGCCGCCCTCGCGCACCCTCGAAGTCGGCATGCCGCGCTATCTCTGAGCGCCTTGCCCAATGCGGCGCGGGCAGGGCGGGTCGCAAGGGCGGCGCCCGGCGCTCAGGGCGATTGCCGCCCGGCTCCGTCTTCGAGCGATTGCTCTGGCCAGGCAGGCGCGCTGCCATTGCCGCGACGCGGCGGGACGACTATCAGGGGGCAAAGTTCCCGCGCGGGGCTGCCGGGCCGCCGAAACGGCCGGCCGGTGGCGAGGCGCCGCGTGCGACACCCACCCGCCAGCCCGCCGAGGAAGCCCCGCAATGTCCGTCAAAGCCAACGCCACCCCGCTGCCCGACCGCGTCCGCATCCGCCGCGCGCTGCTGTCGGTCTCCGACAAGACCGGGCTGGCCGAATTCGCGGCGGGGCTTTCGGCGCTCGGCGTCGAGCTGGTCTCGACCGGCGGGACGTCGAAGGCGCTCGCCGAGGCGGGACTCGCCGTCCGCGACGTGTCCGAACTCACCGGCTTTCCGGAAATCATGGACGGCCGGGTGAAGACGCTGCATCCCGGCGTCCATGGCGGCCTGCTCGGCATTCGCGACGACGCGGCGCACCGGCAGGCGATGGAGGAACACGGCATCGCCGGGATCGACCTCCTCGTCGTCAATCTCTATCCCTTCGAGGAGACCCGGGCCTCCGGTGCTTCCCGTGAAACCATAGTCGAGAACATCGACATCGGCGGGCCGGCGATGATCCGCGCCGGGGCGAAGAACCACGGCTATGTGACGGTCGTCGTCGATCCGGCCGACTACGGCGAGATCCTCGCCGCCCTTCAGGCGAATGGCGGCGAAACCGATCTTCAGCTCCGCCGCCGGCTCGCCGGCCAGGCCTTCGCCCGCACGGCGGCCTATGACGCGGCGGTCTCCGGCTGGTTCGCCGGGGATCTCGGCGAGACGACGCCGAGGCGCATCGCGATCGCCGGCGAACTGGCGGAAGCGCTGCGCTACGGCGAGAACCCGCACCAGTCGGCCGGCTTCTACCGGACCGGGGAGAAGCGTCCCGGCGTCGCCACGGCGCGGCAAGTGCAGGGCAAGGCGCTCTCCTACAACAACATCAACGACACCGACGCCGCCTTCGAACTGGTCGGCGAGTTCGACCCGGCCCGCACCGCGGCCGTCGCCATCATCAAGCACGCCAATCCCTGCGGCGTCGCGGAAGGGAGCGACCTCGTCGCCGCCTATCGGGCGGCGCTCGCCTGCGATCCGGTCTCGGCCTTCGGCGGCATCGTCGCGCTCAACCGGCGGCTCGACGCACGCACGGCCGAGGAGATCGTCAAGGTGTTCACGGAAGTGATCATCGCCCCCGAAGCGGACGAGGCGGCGATCGCCGTCGTCGCGGCGAAGAAGAACCTGCGCCTTCTGATCACCGGCGGTCTGCCCAACCCGCGCGCTCCGGGGCGCTTCGTCAAGTCGGTGGCCGGGGGGCTCCTCGTCCAGTCGCGCGATGCCGGCGTCGTCGACGATCTCGACCTGAAGGTGGTGACCAAGCGGGCGCCGAGCGCGGCGGAACTGTCGGACCTGCGCTTCGCCTTCCGGGTGGCCAAGCACGTCAAGTCGAACACCATCGTCTACGCCAAGGGCGGCGCCACCGTCGGCATCGGCGCCGGCCAGATGAGCCGGGTGGATTCGGCCCGCATCGCGGCGCGCAAGGCCGAGGACGCGGCGAAGGCGGCCGGGGCGGAAAAGCCCGCCACCATCGGCTCCGTCGTCGCCTCCGACGCCTTCTTCCCCTTTGCCGACGGGTTGCTCTCGGCCGTCGAGGCGGGGGCGACCGCGGTCATCCAGCCGGGCGGCTCGATGCGCGACGACGAGGTGATCGCGGCGGCCGACGAACACGGCCTCGCCATGGTGCTGACCGGCATGCGGCATTTCCGGCACTGAGCACGGACCGCGGCGCCCCATTCGTCGCTCTCATTGGTTGCCAAGAACACCAACAGATCCTAAAAGTACATCTAAACAACCGAACTCGGCGTAATTGAATTAAAGGCTGGTGACGCCGTCAACAGATCTTTCGAGAACGTTAAGCACGAAAACGCCGCCGCAAATCCTTGCGACGGGCGTCCGTTTTTCCTTCGCTATTCCTCGAGCGGCGGAAGCCGCATTCCTTTGCGAAGGCTTCGAGAGCCGCCCGGCCCGGAACCCGATGACGGATCGCCCGTCCGGCAAGATGCTCCACGGCGCCGCGTCATTGAAATGATCTCAGCCTGCCATGGAGATGTCGTTTGCCGTATCGTCGACACGGTAGGCTCTGCCGTCTATCATTTGGAAATTCGCTTGGGCGAGTAAGATGGGCCGACAGTCTGACAGATAGGAGGTTTGCGATGAAGAAGAGTTCGTTGACCTTGGACGACCTCATCATCTCGGATCCGGAAGTGATGGGCGGGCGACGGGTGTTTCGCAATACGCGCGTCCCGATCGAGGTCCTGTTCGAGAACCTTGCCGACGGCATGTCCCTGGACGAGATCCTCGACGAATACGAGACGCTTGATCGGGATGATGTCGTGGCGGTGCTCGAGTTGACGTCGCAGGCTATGTCAGCGCCGCGTGCGGCGTGAGGGTTGTCGTCGACGAGGGGGTGCCGAAGCAACTTGTCGCGGCGTTGCGAAGCCTCGGTATCGACGCTCACGAATTTCCCAAGCAGTTCAGAAACTTCTCGAATGGAGAACTGATCGCGGCCGTCGAAGCGGACGGGTTTGATGTACTCGTCACCAACGACAAGAACATTGCCAGCCAGCAGAGCCTTCGCGGAAAGAAGGTGGCAGTGGTGGCGCTGCCACTCAACAGGCGTCGGCAGATCGTCGAGCGGGCTGACGATGTCGCCGACACGGTGAGACGATCACGGCCAGCATGTCGAGATGAGGATGGATGGAACACGCAGTGCCAGGAGCATCGGTAATCCTGATCCGGAGACCGAAGATTTCCCTCCCGTGCCTCCGTTCGGTTATCGCTGATTCAAAGGCGACGGACCGGACATTCCGCAGGAGGTCGTGCCCCGGAAAGCCTTCGAAGTCGATACACTTTTGATCGGCGATTGGGCGGTCCGCCGACTGAAGCCTTTTCGTATTCCGTACTGGAATTCGCCGTTTTGAACCTTTTGGTGGTCGATTCCGCCTTTTCAGGTGACAGACCTGAAGCTTGCGACGGCTGTGCGCATGACGGAGCAAGCGGACGCCCTGTCGTGGAGGGCTTCCACGGTTTCGCGTTTCAGATCGGGAAGCAGGTAAATTCACAACTTTGGTGATCCCGATATTGGTGAAGCGGATGGGGAAGGCGTCAGCGTCTCATCTTTGGTTCTGGCTCGTGGGGAGCACCACATGCGGCGGGCAAGGTCTTCCCCCGGCCGTCAGGGCCGGTGTTCGGAAGCCGCGGCATTTCGCAGGGCCGGGGTTCTGGCGTAGATGTCGGCGACCGTGCATTTCAGGCCGAAATCGGGAACGGCGATTTCGTCGTCGGGCGATTCGTATTGCCACTCGATCCACCCCCGTCCGGTCCGCACCAGCAGGATCACCCGTAGCTCGCTCTGATCGACCGCGAGGATCGCCTTGCAGGACGGCAGGTTTTTGTAGCCTTCGAGCTTGATCTTTATTTTCGGCCGATCCGATCCGGCGAGTGGTTTTCGATCGCTCGGGCTGACGACTTCCGCCGCAAGATGGCAGGTCTCCGTCGAGGTGACGCCTTCCCGAAGGTGGGTCTCGTCGAGGATGGCGACATCCGGAACGTAGTTGCCGCCACCGACGATGCCGGCCGCTTCCATCACGATCGTCACCTCCCGGCAGGCAATGAGATCGGGACGGCAATTCACCACCGCGTCGTTGAGAAGCCGCTCGATGTTCGAGGCGATGACCGAGTGCGGAATGGTGGGGGTCGCCTGCATGACGAAAAGTCCGTCGATGAGTTCCCACGTCTCGCCTTCGGGCCTCGTCGCCACGAAGTCCTCGAATGCAGAGAGATGCTCTGGCATGGATCGTGATGGCAATCCCATGACCGGACCTCTGTGGTGACCGTTCGCCATTCGTGAGACTAGCATGACCCGGCCCACCGCGTCGCGACGAATCCGGTCGGCGCGGGATCGGCATCGCTCCGGCGGGATCGGCGACCTCGGACGGGGGCGTGTTGCGACGCGAGAGATTTTCACCCCGCGATGGGGCCTCGCTCTACCATCCCGTGCCCGAGTATCGCGCCGGCCCTCAGGCGAGCACCGCTTCCGGCTTCAGAAAGCGCTGGAGGATGGCGTCCAGCGCGGCGCGGTCGAAGGGCTTGTAGAGGTAGCACTCGACGCCCGCCCGCTTCAGCCGGGTCATCAGGCCGAGATTGGCCTCGACGATCATCGCCACCATATGCGTGGCGCTTCCCGTGCGTTCGCGCAGCGCCTTGATCTCCTCGACGACCGCCTTGTCGCCGGCGCTGACGCCGATGACGAGGATGTCCGGTGCGCCGTGGTTCTCGATCCAGGCCAGCGCGTCCTCCGGCTTTTCCAGCGTGTCGACGTCGAGACCCTCGCGGCTCAGCAGCCGGAAGGCGATCTTGCGGATGACCGGCGCCTCGTCGATGATCAGACAGGTCTTCATGGGCTCATCCTTTCGACACGGCCGGGCTCGTTCGCCGCTCGTCCGGGCGGAATCCGTCCGCCCGAAGCGACTGCGCCATCGGCGATCCGCGCCGGACCGGCCACCGGGAAGGCGGCCGAATCGAAGCGGGGATCGCCCCGGCAAGGCAACGTAACCGGGCGGCTTTTCCGAATGGTTGAGGGAAAGGGCTAACGTTGGGTAAAATCCGGCGGATCATCCCGACTCGAGGGGCAGGCAGGCGGCGGGTCGGCGCTCTCTGCTGCCCGGAGGACGCCGGAGGACGTACGCGCGGCCCGGCAGGCTCGACCGCCGTCAGGCCGGCTTCTGGCCGATCTTGAAGACCACGCGGTCGTCGGTCTTCTCGTAGGTCACGGCAAGGCCGGACTCCTCGGCGAGGAACAGCGTGTAGTAGGGCTGGATCGCCTGGGCGTCCATCGCCTCCTCGCCGGCCGTGCCGTCGAGCATCGCGACGAGCCGCTGCTGCATGCGGATGCGCTCGCCGGTGGCGGTAATGGTGGCGGCGAAGGGGTCGATCGCCTCGATCCGGACGTGGACCGTGCCGCCGCGGCTGATCGAGGCGCTCGCCATGACGATCAGGTTGAGGACGATCTTGGCGCAATTCTTCGGAACGTAGCCCGGCTCGCCCTCCCAGACGAGGCTCGGCTTCTCGTGCTCCATGTAGCCCGCCGCCACGGTCTTGGCGTCGTTGAGATCGATCGCCGCGGTCTGCGAGCCGGCGGCGCCGAAGGCGATCCGGGCGAATTGCAGCTTGGCGACCGCCGATTTCAGCGACGAGCGGACGAGCTGCATCGATTCCTTGTCGCCCGGCATGTCGTCGAGGAGTTCCAGCCCGCTCTGGATGCCGAAGACCGGCGAGATGATGTCGTGGCAGAGCCGGCTCGACAGGAGCGCCGCAAGATCGGCCGCGGAGATGGGAGGCAGGCTGGTCATGGTCGAACCGTCCGCTGGTTGGGCGATTTTCGTCTGATCTCGAATCGGCGAATCAACGCCCGTCTCGTGCCACGACCATGATTCCAAGCCGGGTGGCCGTCAACCGAGCCCGCGTGAAACGCGTCGAAGCGCCGCCGCTCGGCCGAGAAACGTCGCCTTCGCGAGGGTGCGTTAGTGTTTCGGAAACCACGACCGGCGCAAAATGCGCGAAAGCGGGAATTTCGCCGCGCTTTTTGCCGAAACGATCAATCCTCGCGAAAGGAATGGATCATGCGTTCGATCGTCGGAACGTTCCGCAGCCTCGCCGCCGCGGCCTTCATGGGCCTCGCGGCGGTGGCCGGCTCCGCCGCTCCCGCCACTGCCCAGGTGGCGGCGCAGGACGGCTACACCATGGACGAGGTGGTCGGTACCGGCCACCGCTTCTTCGGCACCACCTCCGGCGGGCTCGCCCAGCTGCTCGAGCGCGCCTTCCAGAGCTACGGCCTCCCCAACGGCTACATCCTCGGCCAGGAAGCGGCCGGGGCCTTCTTCGGCGGCCTGCGCTTCGGCGAGGGCACCCTCTACACCAAGAATGCCGGCCAGCGGCGGATCTTCTGGCAGGGGCCCTCGCTCGGCTTCGACGTCGGCGGCGACGGGGCGCGGACGATGATGCTGGTCTACAACCTGCCCAGCATCGAATCGGTCTATGGCCGCTTCGGCGGGGTTTCCGGCAGCGCCTATCTGGTCGGCGGTCTGGGCATGACGGTGCTCGCCCGCGACAACGTGCTGCTGGTGCCCGTCAAGACCGGCGTCGGAGCGAGGCTCGGCCTCAATGTCGGCTATCTGAAGCTGACGCCGATGCCGACCTGGAACCCGTTCTGACTTCGGCAGGGCGCGGCGTGACGCATTCACCATAGCGACTTGTCTTTATTGCACCGGCAGGCGCGAAGACGCGCATTCGGTGAGCTTTTGCTCTATATGTCGGGGTGAAGGACGAGAACCCCGGATATGAGATGATCGCCACCGCCCTGACCTTCGCGTTCGGCTTTCTCGCGGCGACGCTGATCGCGCTCGTCGTCTCGCCGCTATTCTGGTCGCGCACGCGCCGTCTCGCCCTGAGAGAGTACCAGGCCAGCATTCCCGCTTCCGCCCGGGAGATCCGCGCCAGCCTCGATCACGTCCGGGCCGAAGCGGCGCTCGGCGCCCGGCGCCGCGAGATGAAGGCCGAGGCCGAGATCGAGAAGGCGGCGCTCGCCCGCGTCGAGTCCGGACGGCTGGCCGGCGAAAACGCCGAACTGCGGGCGCGCAACGCGGCGCTTTCCGGCACGCTCGCGGACGTGACCGGCGAACTCCGGGACGCCGGCGAACAACTCGCCCTCCGCGACGAGGAGATCGAGGAACTCGGCGCCGAATTGCGGGCTCTCTCCCACGACTTCGACCTGAAGTCCGACGAACTCGATGCGCTCGGCGCCCGGTTCGCCGATCTCGGCGCGATCGCCGACGAACGCCGGGCGACGATCGAGGAACAGGATCTGCGGATCGAGGAAATGTCCGACGCGCTGCGCGAGGGCGAACGGGAAAGACGCGAGAACGGCAAGGCGCTCGAACGGCTGCGCAGCGAGGCGGGCGTGCTCGAGGCGCATCTCGCCAAGGAGCGGAACGCCGTCAAGCGCCTCGACGACAAGCTCGCCCGGCTGACCGGCCAGCTCGCCGAGCGGGACGAGCAGATCGCCCGGCTGCTCGGCGAGGCGGCGAGTTCGGCCGCCGGCCATTCCGATCACGACCACGCCGAAGGCGCGGATGCCTTCGAGAGCCGGGATCGGCGGGGCGAGCCACGCCTCAAGGTGCGGCCCGCGATCCGCCCGGCCTTCGGCCGCCGCAGCGACGAAGCCGCCGCGCCTGCCGGCCGGCATGACGGCGACGGCCCGGACGTGGCGACAGGACGGGACGACGAGCCGGAAGTCGCGGCCGCCGCCGCGGCAATCGCAACGCCGGTGCTTGCGCCGCAGGCCGGCGATCATCGGGATCGGCCGGGTTCGGGAGAGGAGGCGCCGCCCGCCCCCTCCCTCGCGACACGCCTCGGCCTGCCCGAACGGCCGGAATTCGCCGACGATCTCGGCGACGGGGAGCTGCGCGACGAGGTCGGCGAACTCGCGGCGAAGGTCGTGGCGCTCACCGCCGAACGGGAGGGCGCGCGCTCGCCGCTCGACGCCATCCTCGATGCGGAGACGTCGATGGCCATGCCGCGCCGGCGCGAGGCCTCCGGCCCGTCGCTGGCCGACCGGGTGCGGCGGCTGCGCCAGGAAGCGCGCGATCACGCCGCCGAGTAGAGCCGCGACAGGACGATCGCCGCGGTCGTCGCGACATTGAGGCTGTCGATCCCGGGCGCCATCGGGATGCGGACCGTTTCCGCTCTTGCGAGAAGCTCTTCGGGAAGGCCGGTTCCCTCGCTGCCGAGGCAAAGCGCCAGCCCGTCACCGGGCTTCACCGCGGCGAGATCGGTCTCGCCCCGCGGCGACAAAGCGAGCGGGCGATGGCCTGAGTGCTCGAGCCCCCGCCAGATCGCCTCGACGTCGGCGCCGTGGTGGAACGGCAGCGTCAGCGCGGTTCCGACCGAAACGCGGATCGCCTTGCGGTAGAGCGGATGGCAGGACGCCCCGTCGAGGACGAGGCCGGATGCCCCGAAGGCGGCGGCGTTGCGGAACAGGGCGCCGACATTGTCGTGGTTGGCAAGGCCGATGGCGACGACGAGCGGCCCGCCCGCCCGCCGCGACCTTGCGAGAAATTCCGACAGACCGTCCGCCTCTCCGCCGAACTTCGCCAGATCGCCCTCGATCCGGCCGGCCGTGCGATCGACGGCGTGAGCGAGGACGCCGCGATGGATGGCAAAGCCCGCCGCCCGGTCCATGACCGGGCCTTCGGCGACGAAGATCGGCACGTCGTCCGGGACCAGCGCCAGGCGGCCCGCGAGGCCGGCGACGCGGCTCTTCAGCAGGAACAGGCTGGTTGGCCGAAAGCGCCCGGAGCGCAGCAGATGGTCGAGAACGACGGTGCCCTCGGCGATGAAGCCGCCGCGCGCGACCAGATCGCGGTCCCGGATGTCGCGATAGTCGGCGATGCGGATGTCGGCGGCATCGTCGATCCGGACGAGGCGGGCGGCAAGGGCGGGCGGAAGCGTCATGAGGCTTTGTAGAGCATGGGGGACGCGGAATTAAGGGGCGACGGTCGAGGCTGTGTCCATCCCCCCCTCTGCCTGCCGGCATCTCCCCCGCAGGGAAGAGATCAGGCTTCTGCTGCTTCAGCACGCGCATTGGACCCGGTATGCCGAGCTTTTCGGTCGATCCGGATGGGCTGCGGGTGGCGCGAGATCGATCTCCCCCCTTGCGGGGAAGATGCCCGGCAGGGCAGAGGGGGGGTCGCAGGCGCCGACGTCCGACCGAGGACGACGGCTCCGCCGCCCCCGCGCGCCGGGCGGCGCCGACACCTCATCGAAAGGCGAGACCATGATCCTCTTTCCGGCGATCGATCTGAAGGACGGCGCCTGCGTGCGCCTGAAGCTCGGCCTGATGGACGAGGCGACGGTCTACAACGCCGATCCGGCCGGCCAGGCGCGGGCCTTTCGCGACGTCGGCTTTTCGCATCTCCACGTCGTCGACCTCAACGGCGCCTTCGCCGGAAGGGCGATGAACGAACCGGCCGTCGACGCCATCCTCGCCGCGGTCGGCGCCGACGTGAAGGTGCAGCTCGGCGGCGGCATCCGCACCCTTGCGGACATCGAGCGCTGGCTGAGCAAGGGCCTCTCCCGGGTCATCCTCGGCACCGTCGCCGTCCGCGATCCCGACCTCGTCCGGCAGGCGGCGGCGCGCTTTCCCGGCCGGATCGCCGTCGGCATCGACGCGAAAGGCGGCAAGGTGGCGGTCGAGGGCTGGGCGGAGACGTCCGAACTCACCGCCATCGATCTGGCGAAGCGCTTCGAGGATGCGGGCGTCGCGGCGATCGTCTACACCGACATCGACCGCGACGGCATCCTCTCCGGCATCAACTGGGAATCGACCATTGAACTCTCCGAGGCCATCTCGATCCCGGTGATCGCTTCAGGCGGCCTCGCCTCGATCGCCGACGTCGTGCGCCTGAAGATGCCGGATGCCGCGAGGCTCGAAGGGGCGATTTCCGGCCGGGCGCTCTATGACGGCCGGCTCGACGCCGCCGAGGCGCTGAAGGTCCTGGCGGCTGAGGGATGACGGCCGAGGCGCGATGCGGGCGGACCGCCGCCTTGGCGGGCAAGGGGTGATGGGGGCGAAGTCCATTTCCGCCGCGGCATGATTTCTCGGGAGGCCGGCTCTCCGCCCCCCATGACATCGGCGCCTTCGCATTTTAGATTGGAATAATTCCAAACTAAGTCCATCCGGCCTGGCCCCCGGGGCCTGCCGTCCTGATGAGGCCGCAGATGTTTTCCTTTCCCCCGTCGTCCTTCGCTCCCGGCCGTCGTCGGTTCGCCGATCTCTCGGAGCGCGAGATCCTGGCGCTCGCCATCTCCGCCGAGGAGGACGACGGGCGGATCTATGCGAGCTATGCCGAACGGCTGGAGGCCGACTATCCGGCCACCGCCGCGATCTTCCGCGAGATGGCGAAGGAGGAGGACGGCCATCGCCGGGCGCTGATCGCCGAGCACGAGCGCCGGTTCGGGCCGACCATTCCGCTGATCCGCCGCGAGCACGTCGCCGACTACGTCACCCGCCACCCGGTCTGGATGGTCGAAAATCTCGGGCTGGAGCGGATCCGCGCCGAGGCCGAGCGGATGGAGAAGGACGCCGCGCGCTTCTACGAGATGGCGGCGCAGCGGGCCGGCGATGCCGGCACGCGCCGGCTGCTCGGCGATCTGGCCGCGGCCGAGCGCCAACACGAGCACCGGGCCGAGGCGCTGGCCGAGGAGAATCTCGCCGGCGAAGGCCGCGCCGAGGAGGACCGGACGGCCCGGCGCCGGCTGATCCTGACATGGGTGCAGCCGGGGCTCGCCGGGCTGATGGACGGCTCGGTCTCGACGCTGGCGCCGATCTTCGCGACGGCCTTCGCCACGAAGGATCCGCACACGACGCTTCTGGTCGGCCTCGCCGCGGCCGTCGGCGCCGGCATCTCGATGGGCTTCACCGAGGCGGCCCATGACGACGGCAAGCTCTCCGGCCGGGGCTCGCCGATCAAGCGGGGCCTCGCCTCCGGCATCATGACCGCCGTCGGCGGCCTCGGTCATGCGCTGCCCTATCTCATCCCGGACTTCTGGACCGCGACGACCATCGCCTTCGCCGTCGTCTTTCTGGAACTCTGGGCGATCGTCTGGATCCAGCATCGCTTCATGGAGACCCCGGTGGTGCGGGCGGCCATCCAGGTCGTCGTCGGCGGAGCGCTGGTGCTCGCGGCCGGCACGCTGATCGGCGGCGGTTGATCGGGGAGGCGAACAGCGCTGGAAAGCCGGCCGGCAATGGCCCGCCAATCGCAAAGCGCTACCGAACCACCGATATGCACTTGAGTGCATATACCTCTCGCGGTATATCGAGTCATGCAGTGGGAGGTAGTCTTTCACCCTGACTTCGATCCCGAATTTGAGCGACTCGATGCGGAGACGCAGGACGAGTTGCTCGCTCAACTGATCGTCTTGCGGGAGTTCGGGCCGAAACTCGGGCGTCCGAAAGTGGACACCCTTAACGCCTCGATGCACGCGAACATGAAGGAACTTCGCTTCCGACAGGGTGACGGCGTCTGGCGCTTTGCGTTTGCCTTCGATCTCCGAAGAAGGGCGATCGTCCTGTGCGGAGGCGACAAGACCGGCAAAAACGAGAAGCGCTTCTAAAATCTGATCGCGGTCGCCGATGCCCGCTTCGGACGCCACCTGAAGGAGATGGGAAATGCGTAGCCTGGACGACGTCATGAAGGGGCTCTCTCCCGAGCGTCGCGGCCGCATCGAGCAGAAGGCGAAAACGCTTCTTCGAGCCGAAGGTCTTCGCCAGCTTCGAAAGGGGCTGAAGAAGACCCAGGATGACGTGGCGCGGGCGACCGGTATGTCGCAGCACAACGTTTCCCGCCTGGAGAACCGCGACGACATGCTCCTGTCGACCCTCAACGAATACGTCGAAGGCCTCGGCGGTCGGCTTCGCGTGATCGCCGAGATGCCGGGCGACGAGACGATCGAAATCGATCTTTCGCGCAAGGCCCCGGTCCGGCGCTCTCGTCGCCCCGGCGGGAACGAGGCTGCGTGACCGCCTGAAAGGACGAGACCGTCATCGCTGACGAATGCAAAAACGCCGCGCCTCTCGAAGAAGCGCGGCGTTTTCGTTTTGCAGAGCAGGCCGCGGCGGCGGCCGGCGGGGTCTCAGGCGGCGACTTCTTCCGGCTCGCGCAGCACGTAGCCGCGGCCCCAGACGGTTTCGATGTAGTTCTTGCCGTCGGCGGCCGTCGCGAGCTTCTTGCGCAGCTTGCAGATGAAGACGTCGATGATCTTCAGTTCCGGCTCGTCCATGCCGCCATAGAGGTGGTTGAGGAACATTTCCTTGGTCAGCGTCGTGCCCTTGCGCAGCGACAGGAGCTCGAGCATCGCATATTCCTTGCCCGTCAGATGCACCCGCTGGCCGGCCACCTCGACGGTCTTGGCGTCGAGATTGACGGTCAGGTCGCCGGTGTGGATCACCGACTGGGCATGACCCTTGGAGCGGCGCACGATGGCGTGGATGCGGGCGACCAGCTCGTCCTTGTGGAAGGGCTTGGTCATGTAGTCGTCGGCGCCGAAGCCGAGGCCGCGGACCTTGTCCTCGATCCCCGCCATGCCCGAAAGGATCAGGATCGGCGTCTTGACCTTCGAAAGCCTGAGGGTCCGAAGGACCTCGTAGCCGGACATGTCCGGCAGGTTGAGATCGAGGAGGATGAGATCGTAGTCGTAGAGCTTGCCGAGATCGACGCCCTCTTCGCCGAGGTCGGTCGTGTAGACGTTGAAGCTCTCCGACTTCAGCATCAACTCGATGCTCTGGGCGACCGCGCTGTCGTCTTCGATCAAAAGAACGCGCATCAGAAAGTCCTCTCAGCCAGCCGAGCCGAACCGGGGAAATTCGGCAATGCATTTTTTGTCATCGTTGGGCCCAAACTGGCACTGAATGGTTAACAAATCCTCCTGGCCCTTCATGGACCCGGACCGCGGCGGGACCGCGCTCCGACTTTGGGCCCGGCAGAGCGACCGAGCCGTGGTCCGCATCGGCGGCCCGTTTGGCTTGGATCGGTTTACCCTGCCTTAAACCCTCGACCCTATGATTAACCGTGCGCGTAAACAGACGGTTAAGGGCATAGGCCACGAGCCTTGCCCGAAGCCGTCAGACGCGGAGTTGCAACGTGCTCTGCCCGGCGGGGAGAGCCGTGAGTTGAGGGTGTGTGCATGAAACGCGACAACATGGTGCGGCTGACGCGCTTCAAGGTGCTGGAAAAGCGCCGTCAGGTCGAACAGCTCGAACTCATGCTGCAGGATTTTTCGCGGATGGCCGGGGAGCTGGATGCGCAGATCCTCAACGAGGAAAAGAAGTCGGGGATAACCGACGTCACCCATTTCGCCTATTCGACATTCGCCAAGGCGGCGCGTCTTCGGCGCGACAATCTGCAGAACTCGGCCAAGGATCTGAAGGTCCAGATCAACGCCGCGCGGCTCTCGCTGGAGGAAGCCGAGGCGGAACTCGAACATGCGGAAAAGATCGAGCAGCGCGACGGCCTGCGCGACGATCACGAGCCGCGGCGTTCGGCGATCGCCTGATCGGCAGGGACCGTTCGGGCAAGAACGCGCCAGGGGAACGCCATCGGCGCCCCCTGCCGCGGCGATTCGTCATCGCCGACGGCAATGGCGGAGCGTCGTCGGACACGCCCGGGAAAGGCTCCGATCCTTCACCACTTCTTGTAGGGCAGGAATTTTCCGGTCATCTCGACCTTCACCCGGTCGCCCTTCGGATCCTCGACCTTCGAGACGACCATGTCGAAGTCGATCGCCGACATGATGCCGTCGCCGAATTTCTCGTGCACCAGCGCCTTGAAGGACGGGCCGAAGACGCCTGCGATCTCGTAGAGCCGATAGATGCAGGGATCGGTGGGCACGTCCCGGTTCCAGTCCTTGCTCGGGCATTCCTGCAGTTCCTCGACGGCCGCCTGCGGCAGGTCGAGCAGCCGGCCGAGGATCTCGGCCTTGTCCTGCGGGCAGGCGCCCATGCCGGTCGCGACCATGTGGGTCCAGACCGGCGACATGCCGATCTCCGCGGCGATGCCCTCCCAGGTCAGCTTCTTGCGCTTCGTTTGGGCGAGGACGAGGGCGGTGACGTCGTCGCGGCTCATGATGTCGGTGGTCATCGAGATTCTACTCCTTCACATTGCGATCGAGGCTGGCTCATCCGGCGACCAGAAGGCCGGCGAGGACGATGACGGCGACGGCGAGGGCGGCGGCGACCGCCTGCCAGAAGCGGACGGGGTCCCGCATCGCGATCGGCTTGCGCTCGCGCGTGGTGAAGGCCGGATTCGGATGGGACA
This sequence comes from Jiella avicenniae, assembly GCF_021390325.1. Taxonomy (GTDB): domain Bacteria; phylum Pseudomonadota; class Alphaproteobacteria; order Rhizobiales; family Rhizobiaceae; genus Jiella; species Jiella avicenniae. The sequence continues at coordinate 72,159 of NZ_JAJUWU010000013.1, forward strand.
GGTCGTGGACGAATTCGGCCACCTCGGCGTAGCGGCGGGCGGGATCGATCGACACCGCTTTCCGCAGTGCCCCCTCGACGAAGTCGGGCACGTCGAGATCCTCGCCTCCGGCCGGCCGCCAGACGAGGCGACGCTGCTCGCGCCTCGTTCGGGTCCGCGCCAGAGCCGCCCCGTAGGGCAGATCGCCGGTGAGCATGTGATAGGTGAGGACGCCGAGGGAAAAGACGTCCGAGCGCGCCCGCCCGACGTCGCCGCAAAGCTGCTCGGGCGCCGCAAACTGCAGCGCGCCGGCCGCCGGCGTGTCGGCGGCGAAGGCCTTCGCCTCCTCGACGCCGGCGACCCGCGCGGCGCCGAAGTCGATGAGCACGGCCCGGCCCTCGCGATCGATCATGACGTTCTCGGGCCTGAGATCCTGATGCACCATCTCCTTGCGGTGCATCGCCTGAAGACCGTTGCCGACGTCTGCGACGATCGTCCGCACTTCGGCGAGACGAAGCTGCGGCGTCTCGTCGAGGATCGCCCGGAGCGTGCGGCCTTCGAGGAGATCCATCGCCGTATAGAGCGCCGAGCGCGGCCGGCGGCGGGGCAGGGCCTTCAGGCAATGGCGGCTGGAAAGCCGCGCGGCGATCCATTCCTCCATCAACAGGCTGCGGCGGGCGGAAGGATCGTCGAAAAGTTCGGAGGCGACGAACTTCAGCGCGGCGCGCTCGCCGGTCTCCGCGTCGCGGGCGGCAAGGACGTGGCTGCGCGGACCGAGATGCAGCCGGCGCTCGATCAGCCAGCCGTCGAAGCTCTCGCCTTCGCCGGGAATGACGGCCGGCGGCTCGAGATCGCCGTCGGCCAGCCATTCCCCGGCCTCGGCCACGGGCAGCCGGTCGACGCGCAGGATCTGGACGGTGAGATTGTCGCGGCTGCCGTTGTCGAGCGCCCTCGCGGCGATCGCCTTCGCTGTGCCGTCGAGATCGGCGCCGGCCGCAACGACGAGGGAGGCGAGTTCGCCGGGCGCCAGATGTTCGTGGACGCCGTCCGTCGTGAGGAGAAAGACGTCGGCCTCGCGGAGGGTGAGCGCGCGATGGTCGATCTCGACGTTCGGCGCCATGCCGAGCGCCCGGGACAGATAGCTCTCGGACGCCGAGAGGATCAGCCGGTGATCCTCGCTCAAGGGCTCGAAGCTGCGGCCCGAAAGCCGGCTGATCCGGGTGTCTCCGACATGGAAGAGATGCGCCGTCCGGCCCTTGAGGACGAGGGCGCTGAAGGTGGTGACGTGGCCGCGGTCGGGATCGGCGCCTTCTGGATCGGGGCGGGCGGCGCGGCGGGTTTCGGCGTGGAGCCAGGCATTGGTGGCGGCGATGACCTGACCCGCCGAATGGCGGACGCTCCAGGCCTCGGAGGTGCAGTAATAGTCGGTGAGGAAGCTCTTCACCGCGGTCTCGGCCGCGACGCGGCCGTGGCGGGAGGAGGAAATGCCGTCGGCGATGGCGACGGCAATGCCCTTGGTCACGAGCGCTGCTCCGCGCGGCACGACGGCGCCGTAGAAATCCTGGTTCGCCGGCTTGGCGCCGGCCTCGGACCAGCCGCCGAGAGAGACGGCGAGGACGCCGGCGGACGCGGCCGCCGGGGCGTCGCCGGGGTGCGGGGCCGCGGGCGCGGCGGGAGCGGCAGGCCGCCCCTCCGCCCGCTCGTCGCCGGCAGGCGTTCCGGCGCGGGTCGGGGCGGCGTCGGGCTTCGGCGCGCCGGCTCTTCCCGCCGGTCCGTCGGACGGCGGGAAGATCTCGTGGATGGCGCGCAGGAGCGGGCGGGTCATCGTCTTGCGACCGTCTTTCGCCTCACTCGGCCGGCTGGGCCAGCGGGCTGACCGGGCCGGCGGCGTTGCGGGCCTGCTTCGTGCCGTAATGGGTCGAATAGAGCGTGGCACCGACGAAGGTCAGGCCGCCGACGACGTTGCCGATGATCGTCGGGATCTCGTTGAAGAGGAAATAGTCCATCCAGGTGAACTGGCCGCCGAGAATGATGCCGGACGGAAACAGGAACATGTTCACGATGGAATGTTCGAAGCCGAGATAGAAGAAGACCAGGATCGGCATCCACATGGCGACGACCTTGCCGGTCACGGAGGTCGACATCATCGCCGCGACGACGCCGGTCGAGACCATCCAGTTGCACATGACGGCGCGGATGAAGAGCGTCAGCATGCCGCCGAAGCCGGCGGCGGCATAGCCGAGCGTGCGGCCTTCGCCGATATGGCCGATCTTCTGTCCGACCTCGTTCGGCTCCTGGGTGAAGCCCATGGTGAAGATGATCGCCATGAACAGGGCGACGGTGAGAGCGCCGGCGAAATTGCCGAGAAAGACCAGGCCCCAGTTGCGCGCGAGGCCCTTCATATCGCAGCCCGGGCGCTTGTCGAGGAGGGCGAGGGGCACGAGGGTGAAGACGCCGGTCAAAAGGTCGAAGCCGAGCAGGTAGAGCATGCAGAAGCCGACCGGGAAGAGCAGCGCGCCGACCAGCGGATTGCCGGTGTTGACGGTGATCGTCACGGCGAAGGCCGCGGCGAGCGCCAGGATCGCACCGGCCATATAGGCTCTTATCAGCGTGTCCTTGGTGCTCATGAAGATCTTCGCCTCGCCGGCGTCGACCATCTTGGTCACGAATTCCTTGGGTGCGAGATATGACATCGTGTGTGGTTCCCCTGCTTTGGTTGATTGTCGTCGTCGGTCTGTCGGTCTGTCGGTCTGATGCGGATGGGCCGGCTTTCGCCCGCCCCGCGGCGCTACTCGGCGGCTTCCCGGATGCCGGCCGTCTCCTCGTCGAGCGAGAGTTCGATCACCTCGGTGAGCGGGTCGACCCGCGTCGCGAAGACGCGCACCCGGCCCTCGTCCGGGCCGCGCATCGCGCCGCTCTGCAGCGAGATCACCGCGTTGTGGAGCGGGCAGGTGACCGAGGAGTCGTGGACGATCCCCTGCGACAGCGGCCCGCCCTTGTGCGGGCAGCGATCCTCGGTGGCGAAGATCCGGTCCTCGGCGGTGCGGAACACCGCGATCCGGCCGAAGGGGGAATCGACGCAGCGCGCGCCGCGCCGCGGAATGTCGGTGACGAGACCGATCCTGTGCCAGTCGGTCATTCCGCGGCCTCCTGAAACGAGATGTCGGCCATCGGCTTGAACTCGTGGCTCGCCAGGCCGCCGCTCGCCCGGTCTGCCCAGGGATCGCGCTGGGCGAACTTCTGGCTGAAGGCGAAGCGGTCGAAATAGACCCGGCGTTTCGCCGCGTCGTCGACGACGGCCGCCTTGATCGACTCCATCCCGACCCGCTTCGCCCATTTGTAGATGCGCTCGAGATAGTGCCCCTGCTCGCGATAGAGCTGGACGAGGGCGACGATCGTCTCGAGCGCCTCCTCCTCGGTCTTCACCTGGGTGAGCACCTCGGTGCCCTTGATGTCGAGCCCGGCCGCACCGGCGAAGTGGATCTCGTAGCCGGCGTCGGTGCAGATGACGCCGACGTCCTTGCAGGTCGCCTCGGCGCAATTGCGCGGGCAGCCGGAGACCGCCATCTTGACCTTGGCCGGCGTCCAGGACCCCCACATGAACTTTTCGACCCGGATGCCGAGGCCGGTGGAATCCTGCGTCCCGAAGCGGCACCAGTCGGTGCCGACGCAGGTCTTCACCGTTCTGAGCGCCTTGCCGTAGGCGGCGCCGGAGACCATGCCGGCGGCGTTGAGATCGGCCCATACGGCGGGCAGGTCCTCCTTCTTCACCCCCAGCATGTCGATGCGCTGGCCGCCGGTGCATTTGACCGAGGGGATCTGGAACTTGTCGACGACGTCGGCGATCGCCCTCAGCTCCTGCGACGTCGTCATGCCGCCCCACATGCGCGGCACGACGGAGTAGGTCCCGTCCTTCTGGATGTTGGCGTGGACGCGCTCGTTGATGAAGCGGGACTGGTCGTCGTCGACATATTCGCCCGGCCAGTCGGCGAGGAGATAGTAGTTCAGCGCCGGCCGACATTTGGCGCAGCCGCAGGAGGTCTTCCATTCGAGCTCCTGCATGACCTCGGGGATCGACTTCAGGGATTTCGCGACGATCAGCCGGCGCACGTCCGCATGGGAGAGGTCGGTGCAGCCGCACATCGGTTTGACGGCCTGAGGGTTGAAGGCATCGCCCAGCGTCAGCGCCATCAGCTGCTCGACGAGGCCGGTGCAGGTGCCGCAGGAAGAGGACGCCTTCGTGTGGGCGCGGACGTCTTCCAGCGTGGTCAGGCCCTTGGCCGTGATCGCGCCGGTGATCTTGGACTTGCAGATGCCGTTGCAGCCGCAGATCTCCGCATCGTCCGGCAGGGCTGCGGCGGCGGCGATGGGGTCGAGCGGGGATCCGCCCTGGTAGGACTGGCCGAAGATCAGCGTCTCGCGCATCTCCGAGACCGGCGTCTTCTTCTTCATCAGGTCGAAGAACCAGGCGCCGTCCGCCGTCTCGCCGTAAAGCACGGCGCCGATGATGCAGTCGTCCTTGACGACGAGGCGCTTGTAGACGCCGGCGCTCGCGTCCCGCAGGACGATCTCCTCGCGGTCGTCGCCCTCGGCGAAGTCGCCGGCCGAAAACAGGTCGATGCCGGTGACCTTCAGCTTGGTCGAGGTCACCGAGCCGAGATAGTGGCTCTCGCACGGTCCGCAGAGCTGCGAGGCGACGACCTCGGCCATCTCGTAGAGCGGCGCGACGAGGCCGTAGCACTGGCCGCGATGCTCGACGCATTCCCCGAGGGCAAAGACGTCCGGATCCGACGTGCGCATGTCGTCGCCGACCTTGATTCCCCGACCGACGTCGAGCCCGGCCGCCCTGGCAAGACCCGCCGAAGGGCGGATGCCGACGGCCATGACGACGATCCTCGCGTCGATGACGGTGCCGTCGTCGAGCTTCACACCCTCGACCTTGTCCTCGCCGAGGATGGCGTGGGTGTTCGCCTTGGTGACGATGTCGATGCCGCGCGCCTTCAGGGAGCGTTCCAGGAGATAGCCGGCGGCGGGATCGAGCTGGCGCTCCATCAGCGTCGGCATCAGGTGCAGGACGGTGACGTCCATGCCCCGCAGCTTCAGGCCGGCCGCGGCTTCGAGGCCGAGCAGGCCGCCACCGATGACGACGGCGCGGCCGCCGCTCTTCGCCGCTTCCAGCATCGTCTCGACGTCGTCGAGGTCGCGATAGGTGAGGACGCCGGGCAGGGTGGAGCCGGGGATCGGGACGATGAAGGGGCTGGAGCCCGTCGCGATGATCAGCTTGTCGTAGGGCGCCGTGGTTCCGTCGGCTGCCGTGACGGTCTTGGCCGTGCGGTCGATCGCATCGACCCGCTTGCCCTTGTGGAGCGTCACGCCGTTGGCGGCGTACCAGGCGTCGTCGTGGGTGACGATCTCCTCATAGGTCTTTTCGCCGGACAGCACCGGCGAGAGCATCAGCCGGTTGTAGTTGACCCGCGGCTCGGCGTTGAAGATCGTGACCTCGTACTGGCCGGGGGCCTTTTCGAAGAGGTGCTCCAGCGCCCGGCCGGGCGCCATGCCGTTGCCGATGACGACGAGCTTTTCAGGCATGGGCGAGAGGCTCCATGGAGTTGCGGCAGGGATCGGAATTGCGGCGCGGATCGATCGGCCGAAGGGATCGACCGGCCGCGGCGGAGAAGTGCGGCACCCCGACGTCATTTCCGGCGGGCGGAACGACGACGAAGCAACGTCCGAGGATCGCGGTCGGGACCGGCATTCGGCAAAGTTCTCCCGTTGCCGGACGCAGGGAAGCGTCGGCCTGATGATGTTTGGACAAAGAAAAAGGCTGCCCGACCCTTCGCGTCACGACCGATGGTCTGTGACGGTGCAAAGAAGTGTCGGCAGCCTTGCCAGTGACGCCCGCCTTTGGACGCCGAATGTTGCGAGGCGACAGTAACGCCTCACGGCATAGTGTTAGAGCAGACGGCGGCAGTCCGCAATGCGGACAAGCGCATTTTCGCAAGTTTTTTGAGCTTCAAAAAATAATGCACATAAAATATTCAAATTGAAATCGGCTTGGGCAGTGTCGACGCGAACGGGCTGAGCATTTGCCTTTCAGGAATGCACATCCGCCGGCTTCGGGCGCCGCCAGTCAGTTCGGGTCTGCCGCGGCTCAGTCCTCGGCGTCGAACAGCCCGGCCGGCCGCTCGCCGGCTTCCGGGGAGTTGGTTCCGGTCCCGCCCATGGCCGCGTCGAACAGGGTCGGCGAAAAGGTCTCGTCGGCGATCCTCAGGCCCGCATCGGAGGAAGGCGCGTCGCCCCAGCGGGTCATCTGGCGATAGAGCCAGCGGCCGTGGCGGGGGTCGGGCCGGTTGGCGCCGCCGCCGGCGAAGACCATGAAGTCGGCGATCTGGCGGAAACGGCCCGGCGCCGTTTCCAGCCGGCCGGCCAGCCCCGGCATCAGCGCGGCCTCGGCGACGTCGATCCGCTCCGGGGCGGAAAGGAGCCCGGCGAGGGTCTCGAAATTCTCCGGATCGGCGCACCAGGCGGCGGCGTCGCACAGGGCCATGACCAGGCTCGACAGCGTCTCGGGATTTTCCTCGGCGAAGGCCCGCCGGACGCCGAGCACCTTTTCCGGTCCGCGCCGCCAGATCTCCGCCCGGCTGGTGACGATCCGCCCCGCCCGCCGTTGCACCGCGATCGTCGCCCAGGGCTCGCCGGCGCAGAAGCCGTCGATGCCGCCGCCGGCGAGCGCGTCCGGCATCAGAGGCGGCGGCAGGACGGTGATCTCGACGTCCTTCTCCGGCACGACGCCCGAGGCGGCGAGCCAATAGCGAAGATCGTAGTTGTGGCTCGAATGGGGATGGACGACGGCGAGCCGCAGCGGCGCCTCGCCGGCCTCGACGCGGCGCCGCACCACCGCCGCGAAAGCCCGGCCGGCGCTCGCCGGCGTTTCGTCGAATCCCTCCGGCGCGCACCGGTCCATCGTCTCGGCGACCGCGTTGGAAACGGTGATGCCGTTGCCGCCGAGCGCCAGCACCATCGGCGCCAGCATCGGCACGGGAAGCGGCCCGAGGCCGAGATTGGCGGCGATCGGCATCGGCGCCAGCATGTGGGCGCAGTCGAACTGGCCGACGCCGATCCGGTCGCGGACCGTCGCCCAGGAGGTTTCCCGCTGCAGCGACAGGACGACGCCGCGCTCCTCGGCAAAGCCCTTTTCGGCCGCGGCGATCAGGACGGCGCTGTCGAGAAGCGGCACATAGCCGGCGCGGACGAAGCTCGGCCCGGCCATCAGTCGTCTCCGAGCAGGGTGTAGGCGGAAACGAGGCTGGCGGCGACCTCGCCGATCCGGCGGTTCTCGTTCATCGCGGTGCGGCGCAGCAGCTTGTAGGCCCCCGCCTCGTCGAGTTTCTTGGCCTTCATCAGGATGCCCTTGGCGCGGTCGATGATCTTGCGCTCGGCAAGCTCCGACCTGGCTTCTGCGAGTTCGCGCGACAGGCGGCTGACCGCATTGAAGCGCGAGATCGCCATTTCGAGGATCGGCTTGATCCGCTCCTTCTTCAGCCCGTCGACGACGTAGGCCGAGACGCCGGCCTCGATCGCCGCCTCGATCTCGGCGGTGTCGGAGCGGTCGACGAACATCGCCATCGGCCGCTTCACCACGCGTGAGACCTGGAAGAAATGTTCGAGCTGGTCGCGGTTGGGATTTTCCAGATCGACGACGATGACGTCGGGCTCCAGCATCTCGATGCGCTTCACCAGCCCGGCGACGGTGGTGACGACCGACACGTTGCCGTAGCCGGCCTCCCGCAGCCCTTCCTCGATGATCGAGGAGCGCAGGCCGTTGTCGTCGACGAGAAGGATGGTGAGCGGCTGCGACATGAGGAGAATATTGCACCTGCGAAAATCGAATGCGCAACGGCAAAAAACGCGATCTGACGCTGCGGCCGAAAGTCCTTCGCCGGAAGGCTCCGCGAGAATCGGCCGTCTCGCGACGAAAATCGCCGCGCTTGATCCCGATCAATGCTCCTCGGGGCGCCGGGTCTAGTCTGGGTCCAACCGGATGGAGATTCCCGACATGACCCAGATGATGAAAGCCGCCGTCGTCCATGCCTTCGGCGAGAAGCTCGTTCTCGAAGACGTCCCCGTGCCGCGGCCCGGCCCCGGCGAGGTTCTCGTCAAGGTCGCCGCTTGCGGCGTCTGCCACACCGATCTCCATGCCGCCGAGGGCGATTGGCCCGTCAAGCCGACACTGCCGTTCATTCCCGGCCACGAAGTGGTCGGCACCGTCGCCGAACTCGGGGCGGGCGTCACCGAGCTTTCGCTCGGCGACCTCGTCGGCGTGCCATGGCTGCACGATGCCTGCCGCGCCTGCGAATATTGCGAAACCGGCTGGGAGACCCTGTGCGAGCACCAGCACAACACCGGCTACAGCGTCAACGGCGGCTTTGCCGAATACGTCATCGCCGCGGCTCCCTTCGCGACGCGGCTGCCGGCCGGCGTCGATCTGGCCGCCATCGCGCCGATCCTCTGCGCCGGCGTCACGACCTACAAAGGCCTGAAGGAGACCGACGCCAAGCCCGGCCAATGGGTGGCGATCTCCGGCATCGGCGGCCTCGGCCACGTCGGCGTGCAATATGCCAAGGCGATGGGCTTCAACGTCGTCGCCCTCGACATCGCGGCCGACAAGCTGGAACTGGCGAAGCGCGACGGGGCGGACGTGGCGATCGACGCCTCGGCGCCCGACGCGGTCGAGAAAGTGCTCGAGGTCACCGGCGGCGGCGCCCACGGCGTCCTCGTCACGGCGGTCTCCGTGCCGGCCTTCAACCAGGTGCTCCACATGGTGCGCCGGCGCGGCACCGTCAGTCTCGTCGGACTGCCGGCCGGCGAGTTCCCGACGCCGATCTTCGACGTCGTCCTGAAGCGCATCACCGTTCGCGGGTCGATCGTCGGAACGCGCGCCGATCTCGACGAGGCGATCGCCTTTGCCGCCGCAGGCAAGGTGAAGAGCGAGGTGCGGACCGCGCCGCTCTCCGCGATCAACGAGATCTTCGCCGATCTGAAGGCGGGCAGAATCGAGGGGCGCATGGTGCTCGACATCGACATCGCCGGGACCGCGCGACAGGCCGCGCCGGCGTCACGGGCCGCGTGAGCGTCGGGAGGAGGCCATGTACCGGACCATACTCGTCTGCCTCGATGCCGCCGAACGCGTCGACCGGCTGCTCGACGTCGTCCTGCCGATCGCCGAGAGGCACCGCGCCCACGTCGTCGGGCTGCACGTGACGCCGAGCGCGCTCGCCGATCTCGCCACGGAGATCTCGGTCGAATATCTGGAAGAGACGCGCAAGTCGCTGCGCCATACGGCCGAGGCCGTGCGCGCCGCCTTCGAGGCGCGGGGCGCCGCGACGGCCGTTTCAATGGAATGGCGCTGCGAGGAGCCGAGCGCCCCCGACTATGCCCGGTCGGTGACCCGGCACGCCCTCTGCTCGGACCTCGTCGTCGTCGCCCAGTCGCACACGTCGGAATGGTTCGGCGGCGGGCTGGTCACGGACGTTCTGTTCGAGACCGGCCGGCCGATCCTCTTCGTGCCGCGGGAGGGACGCTTTGCCGCCGTCGGCGCGCGTCCCGTCGTCGCCTGGAACGGCACGCGGGAAGCGGCGCGGGCCGCCTTCGACGCAGTTCCGCTTATGTCGGAAGCAGAGGTCGTGCGGGTCATCGCCGTCGATCCGCATCGCAGCGACGCCAAGTCGGGCCTGGCGCCGGTCGCCGATCTCGCGGCTTCACTGGCGCGCCACGGCCTGAAGATCGAGGCGAACGCCACCTACAGCGGCGACATCGCCGTTTCGGACGCGCTGCTCAACTATCTCGCCGACGTCGGCGCCGACCTTCTGGTGATGGGCTGCTACGGTCATTCGCGCATCCGCGAGATGCTGTTCGGCGGCGTCACCCGGCAGATCCTGCAGCAGATGACCGCGCCCGTGCTGATGTCGCGGTAAGGCGGGCGAGAGGTCCGACGGCCGGGCGCCTGAGCCGATCCGGGGCGGCGTCCGGCGTGGCCGTGGACCCGGCCGGCTGAGCCCGCCATGTCGAACCGGGCTCGCGCCGGGCCGGATCAGACGTAGCGGTCGAACATCCGGCTGTTCAGGCCGAGGCGGCGCAGCGCGGCCTCCGGCGGCTTGCGCCCGCCCTCGAGCGCGACCGCACAATGACGGGCTGCCCGAACGTCTTCGAAGAAATCGACCACGCCCGCGACGAAACCTCTTTGGCGTTTCATTTCAACATTCCCTTTCAACTTTCATCTCCCTCAAGATAGACTTCCTATCGGAGGAGTTGAAGCGACGATCCGAGGGCTCTGCCATGCAGAACGTGCATGTCTCGGGTGGATGATTTGTCGGCAAGGCATAGGCCGGCATCGCGCGCCGATGCCGGCGAGGCCTCGGTCGGGGCCACGGGGCGGTTCAGCGCTCCGGGATGACGATCGAGGCGGACAGGCGCTTTGCGAGCGGGCCGATCGCCTCGGGCTTGCCGAAGAAATAGCCCTGCGCGAGGCAAATGCCCGTGGCGGCGATCGCCTCGACCTGAAGTCTGCTCTCAAGCCCCTCGGCGACGACCGTGAAGCCGATCCGTTCGGCGAGGTGCTGCACCAGTTCGACGATCGAGCGCGAAGCCTCGTTCTCGGAGATGACGCTGGCGAAGCTGCGGTCGATCTTGACCTTGTCGAAGGAGTAGGTGGCGAGATAGCCGATCGAGGCGTAGCCGGTGCCGAAGTCGTCGAGCGCAAAGCGGATGCCGAAGGCCCTGAGTTCCGCCATGGTCGCAAGCGTCTGATCCGGATCGTCGACGAGGACGGACTCCGTCAGTTCCAGTTCGAGCCGGTCGGCCGGCACGGCATGGTCCTCGATGATCGCGCGGATCGCCGCGACCAGGCGCCCCGGCTGGCGAAACTGCATCGGCGAGACGTTGATCGAGACCGAAACCTCGCCCGGCAAAAGGACGATGTCGGTGGCGGCGCGCTCCAGCACCCATTCGCCGAGATCCGAAATCAGGTCGCTGCGCTCGGCGATGGGGATGAATTCCGCCGGCGAGATGCGGCCCTTGGCCGGATGATTCCAGCGCAGCAGCGCTTCGAGGGCGACGACCTTGCGTGAGGCGATTTCCACGATCGGCTGGTAGTGAAGCTCGAACTGGCCGCTCGCCAGGCCTTCGCGCATCTCGTTTTCGAGTTCGGTGCGGCGGCGGAAGGAGGCTGCCATTTCCGGGCGGAACAGGCACGCCCGGTTCTTGCCGCCGGTCTTGGCTTCGTAGAGCGCGAGGTCCGCGGCGGTCATCAGCGAACCGCCGTCCCGACCGTGGCGGGGGCCGATGGCGATGCCGATGCTGGCGCTGATCGAGAACTTGCGCTCGCCGACGATGACCGGCGGGGCGAGCGCCAGCATCAGCCGCTCGGCGGCCGCGAGGCTGATCTCGCCATCGGCGGACGGAATGATCGCGACGAATTCGTCGCCGCCGAACCGGGCCAGGAAATCGGTCAGCCGGAAGGCCGTGCGGATGCGCTCGGCGATGGCCACGAGCACCTTGTCGCCGGCACCGTGGCCGAGGGAATCGTTGATGGTCTTGAAGTCGTCGAGGTCGATGTAGAGGATCGACACCGAACCGATCCCCTCCCGAAAGCCCGGCCCGATCGACGCCAGGATGCGGTCGAGTTCGTGACGATTGGCAAGGCCGGTCAAGGGATCGGTCCGGGCCAGCGTCTCGATCTTCTGCTGGGTCAGTTTCCGCTCGGTGACGTCTTCTGTGACGATGAGGACGCCGCCCGCATCGGTCGGTTCGGCATGGACGAGCAGCGTCTTGCCGCACGGCGTCGTCAGTTCGCGGGCGCTGGTCGCCTTCTGCTTGAGGGTCCGGTGGACGTCCTGGCGGATCAGCGTGGCATCGCTCCGCGACAGATGCCGGGCCCTGATCGCGTCGGTCAGCATCGTTTCGAGATCGTTCGTCTCGGCATCGACGCCGTAGAGATCGCCATGCCGGTCGTTCTGAAGCTCGCGCACCAGGCTGGCGTCGAAGGTGACGAGGCCGTGGGTCATCGAGCGCAGCGCGAGATCGGCCTGTTCGGCATGTTTGCGCGACGACGCTTCCTTGTCCTGCGCGGCTGCGGTCGCGTCCGCCAGAGCCTTCAGATTGCGGTTGAGCGACAGGACGATGAGGAAGTTCGTCACGATGTAGAGGATGATGAAGGCCGCGATGATCCGGTAGCTGGTCTGTTTCGACTGTTCCAGCGCCATCATCAGCGGGACGCACAGGCACAGCACCTGGATGATCACGTATTTCGGCTTGGCCGCATTGCGCGCGACATATCCCGAAGCGAAGGCCACCGCGGCGATCACGTTGAGGATCTGCACGGCGGGCATTTCCGTGGCGGCGATGGCCCGGAAGGAGCAGACGCCCTGGAGGAGCGCGAAGACCGTCGCGCCGATCTGGAACTCGAGATCCCAGCGTCGGGTCGCCGGGCGGCTCTCCCCGTCGTGGGAGGCGCGACGATAGCGGACGAGCGTCGCGATCCGTCCCATGAGGACGAGGGTCGCCGCGACGGCCAGTCCCGCGAACGTGCGGTCGCCGGTCCATCGCCAGGAAATCAGCATGACCAGGATGCCGACGGCGTTGGAAAGAACGAGCGAGGCCGGGGACGAGAACAGCGAGCCGACGAGAATGCTTTCGCGCGACGCCGGGACGCCGCGTTGCCCTTGCAACGGCACGCGGCGCGTCTTCCTGGCCTTTGCCGTCTGCAAGGCGAAATGGCCTCTGGTTGAAACTGACACCGCCCGTCCGTCGTGGTGAGCTACTATGCCGCAGCCTAGGGCGGAGATGTTAACGCTTGACTGAAAGGAGATGGCGAGGCGGTGAAAATCTTGTCTCGAGCCAACCGGTCGGGCGCTCGTCCCGCGCCCGGGAAATCCTCATCCGGCGCTTCGGGCGAGCAGCCGCTGCTGGGCCTGAACGATGCGCTGCAGCCGGGTGATCTCGGCCTCGCTCAGAGCCAGCATGTGATCGACCCAGGCTGCGCCGGCGATCGCGAGTTCCGCCGCAAGGTCGGGCGCCATGCGGTCGAAGGCGGCGGCGATGGCGATGCGCGAGCGCCGGCTCGCCGCCGTTTTCGTGCAGAATTCGCGAACCCACATGGCACCCGCGCCGTCATCGACGACGGCCTCGAGTGCGCCCTTCTCGTAGAATTCCGCAGCGGTGAAGGCGCGACCGGACAAGAGCATGCGCTCCGCCTCCACCGCCCCGATGCGGCGGGTGAGGATCGGCGCGGCGGCGATCGGAAAGTGGTTGTAGCTGATCTCGGGATAGCAGAACGTCGCCGATTCCTCTGCCACCATGACGTGGCACGCGCGGGCCGGATCGATGCCGCCGCCGAGCGCCCTGCCATGCACGGCCGCGACGGTGGCGAAACGGCCGCCGAGCCCGGAGAGATTGCCCGCCATCACGGCGCAGGCCGTCTCCGCGTAGCGGACGAGACCGCCCCGGTCGCGCCGGGCGAGGCATGCGAGATAATAGTCGAGATCGCCCCCCAGCGAAAAGGCCGGCCCGGCCGTGCGGTAGGCGATGACCTCGACCGGCATCGGCTCGCCGGCCTCGACCATCGCCCGGAGCGCGTTCTGAACCCGCAGCACGCTGTCGACGAGAGGCAGGGTGAAGACCGGTTTCGGCTCCGGATGCATGACCAGCCACAGGAGCCGGTGCTGCTCTTCGAACATCAGCTGAAGCTGGGGAAGGGGGCCGGTCCGGTCGACGATGCGGTCGACGACCCCCGAAGCGGAAAGGGCAGCGGAAACACCGTGGCTGGTATCGACTGGATGAACCTGCGACATCGGTACGATCTCCACACGGGGGACGACCAATGCCTAATCCTGCAATCGCAATCTGTAAAATCGAAACCTAAGATAAAGTTAACGCTCGGGTTTTCATTGAGGCCATCGCAACCAGGTTCGGCGCGGCTCCGGCGAGTGCCGGCCCTCCACGTCCGGGGGCGACATCTCGAACCGGGCGTCCGGTTGCCGGCCGGATCCGTCGACGCGCCGAGACCCGGAAAGGACCGGAAGACGCTCGCCGCCATCGAGGGCCCGTGCTCTCAGAAGGTCTTGGCTCCGTTCACCGGCAGCCTGATCCCGTAGAGGGAGGTCGTGCCGCAAATATAGAGATAGTTTCGCTTGGGGCCGCCGAAGCACAGATTGGCGACGACTTCGGGGACGTGGATCTTGCCGACGAGCGTTCCGTCGGGATCGTAGCAGTGGACGCCGTCGGCGGCGCTCGTCCAGATCCGGCCGGCATCGTCCAGCCGCAGGCCGTCGAAGAGGCCGCTGGTCGAAACCGCGAAGACCTCGCCGCCCGACAGCCGCCCGTCGTCCGAGACGGCGAACCGGCGGATGTGCCTCGGGCCGTCCTCGACGTGGGTGGCGCCGGTGTCGACGATGTAGACGTGGCGTTCGTCGCCGGAGAAGGCGATGCCGTTCGGCTGGACGAAGTCGTCGGCGACGACGACGAGGCTTCCGTCCCTGGGATCGAAGCGGAAGACGAGGCTTCCCGGCTGCTCCCTGTCGCCGCGGTGGCCCTCGTAGTCGCTGTCGATGCCGTAGGTCGGATCGGTGAACCAGACCGTGCCGTCGGATTTCACCACCACGTCGTTGGGGCTGTTCAGCCGCTTGCCGTCGTGACGATCGGCGAGGGTGACGACCCGGCCGTCGAACTCGGTGCGCGAAACCCGCCGGCCGCCATGCTCGCAGGTGACCAGCCGGCCGGCCCTGTCGACCGTGTTGCCGTTGGAATGGCCGGCGGGCTGGCGAAACACCCCGACCGAGCCGGTGCACTCGTCGTAGCGCAGCATCCGGTCGCTCGGGATGTCCGACCAGACGAGCGCGCGGGCGGCGGGAAAATAGGCCGGGCCCTCGGCCCAGCGGCAGCCGGTGAACAGCGTGTCGAGGCGCGCCGTCGGCACGAAGAGGCGCGAGAAGCGCCGGTCGAGAACCTCGAAAATCTCCGAATTCGTCATCGTTGCATCCTCCCGCTCGTGTCGCCTGCGCCCGTCGGCGCGGCGCTGCCGGCATCGGGGTGGTCCGCCTCCCGGACACGTTCATCCCGACCTGCCGGAACCCTGCAAGCCTTAGGATCTGACGTCTTCGTTGTCACGGCCGGAGTCGGGCGCTTCGTGGCTGGCCGAGCGGACGGCTTCAGGCGATTCGGCGGATCGCCGCGGCGCTTCGCGCGCCCTCGCCGAAGCGATCGTTGCGCCGATAGCCGACGAGGAAGTTCTCGGCGATCTCGCCCGCCGGAAGCGGCTTGCCGAAGAAGTAGCCCTGCAGCTGATCGCAGCCGAGCGAAGCGAGGAACCGCGCCTGCTCCTCCGTCTCGACGCCCTCCGTCGTCACCTTCATCTTCATCTGATGGGCGAGCGAGACGATCGTGCGGACGATTTCCTTGACGTTCGGCTCGCCGTTTTCGAGCGCCTTCATGAAGGACTGGTCGACCTTCAGCTTGTCGAAGGGGAAGCGCCAGAGATAGCCGAGCGACGAGTAGCCGGTGCCGAAGTCGTCCATGTCGATGGAGATGCCGAGCTGCTTCAGGGCGAAGAGCTGGTCGAGGATCGCGGTCGAGCGTTCGAGCATCAGCGATTCGACGACCTCGACCTCGAGCCGTTCGCCCTCGATCCCCGCCGCGTCGAGGGCGCTGCGAATGATCGCCACGAGATCGCCGTCGACGAACTGCACGGCGGAGAGATTGACCGAGACGAAGAGCGGCGCCGGCCACTGGGCAATCTGCCGCGTCGCCTCGCGGATCACCCAGCTGCCCATCGCCTTGACGTAGCCGCGCGCTTCGGCGATCGGCACGAATTCCGACGGCGGGATCAGAGTGCCCTTCTCGTCGCGAAGCCGCACCAGCGCCTCGAACCCGACGAGCGAGCCGTCGTGGCCCCGGACCAGCGGCTGATAGAACAGTTCGAACCCGTCGTTCTCGACCGCGCGCTTGATGTGCGCCTCGACGTGGCGCCGCCGGTGCATGACCTCGTCCATCTGCGGCTCGAAGAACACCAGCGGACCCTGCCGGTCGGCCTTGTGATGGAAATGCGCGATCTCGGCATGCTTGACGAGTTCGGAATGGCTACGCCCGTGTTCGGGCGCAAAGGCGCAGCCGATCGAGATCTTCGGCACGATCTGATGGCCGTCGATCTCCACCGGCTCGCCGACGGCCTCCGAAAGCTTCTGCGCCAGTTCGCCGACGAGGCGGCGATCGGAGACCCGCCGGCGCACGATGGCGAAATCGTCCGGACCGATGCGGGCGACCAGGTCCTCCTCGTCGAGACTTGCGGCGAGCCGGCGGGCGACGATGCGCAGGATCTCGTCGCCCCTCGCCTGGCCGCACCGATCGTTGATCTCCGCCAGGTCGTCGAGATCGACGTAGAGATAGGCGATCTCCTCGCGCGTCGCCCGGATCTTGAACAGCAGCTGGTCGCAGGCTTCCTGCATGCGGCGGCGGTTCAGAAGCTGCGTCAGGGAGTCGTGGTCGGCGAGGAAGCGGATGCGTTCGTCCGCCTCGGCGATCCGGCGGCGGCGGCGATGGAAGAGGACGAAGGGCACGATGGTCGCGGCGAGGACGACGACGATGACGAGGGCGTAGGTCCGGGCGAGGGTCGACTGATAGTGGTAGCGCTCGGCGATCATGTCGGAGACGACGGACAGGAAGCCGATGGTCCGGCCGTCGCGGATCAGCGGCATGATCACCGAGGGATTGGTCTGCCCGGCGTCGGAGACCACCTGCCAGGCGCCCGGACGGGAGACGGTGGACGCAGACAGCTTGTCGCCCGTCGAGACGCCGCCCGGACGGTCCCGGAGCAGCCATTCATAGCGCTCGGACCGGGACCGGAACACTTCTTCGCCGTTCCGGTCGAACAGCGCGTAGCCGTCGATGCTCGAAAGGTCGGCCACCCGGCGCACGAAATTCTCGGCCTCCGGGTCGCGGGCAATGCCCGTGAGCATGGCGTCGGCATAGCGTTGCGGGCCGAGGAGAAGGTCGGCGAAGTTCTGGCCGCGGCTGCGCATCTCGGCTTCGACCAACCTGCCGACGGCCTCGTGTCCGATCGCAAGGACGCTTCCCGCGACGACGGCGAAGATCGCCGCAGCCCCCAGGATACTCGTCCAGAACAGCCGTTTGGTCAGAAGTGAAATCATGAAACGCGCCACTCGCCCATGCCAAGACACTGAGTGACAAAGGTAAATTTTTCGGTGCGCGTGGGCGGCTAAAAATCGCTCGTGAGTGGCGTCGCAGCAGAGCCCGGCCGGAACGCCCCAGGCACGCGGTCTAGCCCTTCACCTTCTGATAGGCGTCGAGCGCGCGCTGGCGACCTTCGCCGTGGTCGACGATCGGCTTCGGATAGTCCTTGCCGAGGGTGACACCGGCTTTGGCCAGGACCTTTTCATCGGCCTCCCATGGAGCGTGGATCGCCTCGGCCGGCACGTCTTTCAGCTCCGGTACGAATGCGCGGATATAGGCGCCTTCGGGGTCGAACTTCTCGCTCTGGGTGATCGGATTGAAGATCCGGAAGAACGGCTGGGCATCTGCCCCCGACCCCGCCACCCACTGCCATTGCGCGGTGTTCGAGGCGATGTCGCCGTCGACCAGCGTGTCCCAGAACCAGCGCTCGCCCTCCTGCCACTGGATCAGGAGGTCCTTGGTCAGGAAGGAGCCGACGATCATCCGGACGCGGTTGTGCATCCAGCCGGTCTGCCAGAGCTGGCGCATGCCGGCATCGACGATCGGATAGCCGGTCAGCCCCTTCTGCCAGGCCTTCAGGTCCTTCGGCGATCTCCGCCAGGAGAACCCGTCGAAACGGTCGTTGAAATTGTCGGCCTCGAGGCGGCCGAAATGGTAGAGAAGGTGGTAGTTGAAGTCGCGCCAGACGAGTTCCTGGCGGAAGGTGCGGATGGCGGCATCCGGGATGGTCTTGCGCCGCGAGGCATAGGCGTTGGCAGTGTGCCAGGCGCGGAAGGGCGAGATCTCGCCCCAGCGCAGACGCGGCGACAGCCGCGAGGTCTCGTCGGCGAAGGGCTTTTCGCGACCGGCCTCGTAGTCCTGGAGGAGATCGTCGCAGAAGTGCTCGAGCCGCTCCTGCGCCGCCGTCTCGCCGGGCGTCCAGAGGTCCTGGATGCCGCCAGACCAGTCCGGCTTCGTCGGCAGCAGGTTCCAGTCCTTCAGCCTTTCCGACTTCGGGAAGTCGTCCGGCTGCTTCAGCCCCTTCGGCGGATCCATCGGATCGCGGAAACCGGTTTCCGAGACGTTCTTCCAGAACGGCGTATAGACCTTGTAATAGCCGCCGGACTTGGTCTGGACCGCTTCCGGCTCGTGCAGGATGTTGCCGGTGAATCGCTCGACTTCGACGTCCTCGCCGAGTGCCGTCTCGACGGCGTCGTCGATCCTTCGGGATGCCGGATCGTAGCGGCGGTTGAAGAACAGCGCCGTCGCGCCGACCGCCTCGACGACGTCGAGAACGTGGTCCTTCGCCTTGCCCCGGCGCAGCGTCAGCTCAGACCCGATGCCGCGCAGGGAGCTCGCAAAACTCTCCAGGGAATGGTGCAGCCACCATTTGTGGGCGCCGCCGAGGGCGCGGACGCCCGCCGAGTCCTCGTCCAGCACGACGAGCGGCACGACGGGCCGGCCGGTCTCGGCGGCATGGGCGAGCGCCGGATTGTCGTCGAGCCTCAGATCGTCGCGGATCCAGACGACGATCGGCCCCTCGGGCGCTTCTTCGGCTCGCTTCTCCCGCTTCGACATCGGCTGTCTCGTCTCCATGGCAGGTTTCGATGGTCGGCTGCGTAACTGGAGCCCGTTGGCGCGGTTGCGACCCGCTGCGACGATCCGTCGGGACGAAACAGGTAACGGCCGTTCACGATACGACGACGATTCGTCACGAATCGTCCACTGCCGACCCGGCGAGGCGATGCCTTATCTTTCGGACACCAACCAACGGAGGCGACCATGACCCTGACCGGTCTCCACCACCTGACGGCGATCACCGCGAACGCGCCGGCCAATCTCGACTTCTACACCCGCGTGCTCGGCTTGCGGCTGGTCAAGAAGACCGTCAACCAGGACGACACCTCGGCCTACCACCTGTTCTATGCCGACGGGCTGGCGTCGCCGGGCACGGACGTGACCTTCTTCGACTGGCCGGCGCCGCGCGAAAGCCGCGGCACCCGTTCGATCGCCAGGACCGCGCTGCGCGTTTCCGGCCGGGCGAGCCTCGACTACTGGGCCGGGCGGCTGAAGGAGAAGGGCCTTGAGGCCGGTGCGATCCGCAGCCTCGACGGTCGCGACGCCATCGACTTCGAGGATCCCGAGGGTCAGCGCCTGCGGCTCGTCGACGACGGCGGGGCGGGCGAGGCCAATCCCTGGGACGGCAGCCCCGTCCCGGCGGAGCACCAGATCCGCGGCCTCGGCCCGATCGTCCTCTCGGTGCCGCAACTGGCGCCGACCGAGGCGCTGCTCACCCAGGTGATGAACATGCGCGAGGCGCGGCGATACGAGGAGGCGGGCGCGACGGTCCACGTCTTCGAGATGGGCGCGGGCGGCCCGGCAGCCGAGCTGCACGTCGCCGTCGAGCCGCATCTTCCGCCCGCGAGCCAGGGCGCGGGCGGCGTCCACCACGTCGCCTTCCGCACCAACGACAATGCCGAGTTGACCGAATGGGCAAAGCGGGTGAAGCAATACCGGGTGCCCTCGAGCGGCGAGGTGGAGCGCTATTATTTCCGTTCGCTCTATTTCCGCGAGCCGAACGGCATCCTCTTCGAGATCGCCACGGACGGTCCGGGCTTTGCCGTCGACGAGCCGCTGGCGACCCTCGGCGAAAGCCTGTCGCTGCCGCCCTTCCTCGAGCCGAAGCGGGCGGCGATCGAGGCCAATCTGAAGCCGCTCGCCTGAGGCGGGCGGGGGGCGGCTTGCCGCCGACCCTCGGAATGAGACCGGGCCGAAGTCCGCTGGGGGCAAGCGCGCCCCATTCGACCCGGGATCGGCCCGCCACCCCCGCGCCGCCATTGTCGGCGACGTTCATCCTTCGAGAAGGAAGCCTTCGATGTCCGAAATCCGCCTGACCGGGCCGCTGGCAGAAAGCGGCCTTCTGGCCGCCGGCAGCGCACCGAAGGACGCCCGGCTCGCCGTCGTCTGCATCCACGGCCGCGGCGCCTCGGCTGCCGACATCATCGGCCTCTCCGATGCGTTCGGCCTCACCGACGTCTTCTACGTCGCGCCCGACGCCCCGGGCGGGGCCTGGTATCCGGCCCCCTTCACCCAGCCCCTGGCGGCGAACGAGCCCCATCTCTCAGACGCCCTGGGGCGGATCGGGTCGATCCTCGAAGGCCTCGCGACTGAGGGATTCGGACCGGAGCGCACGGTGCTCGCCGGATTTTCGCAAGGGGCCTGCCTGTCGCTCGAATATCTGGCGCGCAACGCCGGCAGTCTCGCCGGCGTCCTCGGCTTTTCCGGCGGGCTGATCGGACCGGATGCGGCGAACCGGCCGGAGACGGCGAGCCTTGCCGGCACGAAGGTCTTCCTCGGCTGCAGCCGGACCGATCCCTTCATCCCGGCGCTGCGGGTGATGGAGACGGAGCGCCATCTGGCGGAGCGCGGCGCGGAGGTCGACGCGGTGCTCTATCCGGAGCCCGGCCACTCGATCAACGCCGACGAGATCGCCAGGGCCGTCGCCCTGCTGCGGGCGATCGGTTGAGGCTCGCCGTTCCACGTCGGCCCGTTTCGATCCGGCGGGTGCCGACCAAGGCGAGGCCGGCGACGGGCCAGCCGCCTGCTGGCGGGCCGGTGCCCGAGACGTCAGCAGGCTTCGGAGAAGATCGCCAGCACGTGGGAAGCCTCGGAAAGTTCCGGCACGAACTGCTGGCGCCAGACCGGCGAGCCGGCGCGCCGGAGCGTCAGGCCGAGCGGCCGCGCACGGCGCAGGCCGCGCAGCGTGACGCGGGCCGTGTCGCGCCGATGGGCGAGCAGCCGGCCCATCGCCGCCTCGATCTCCATTTCGTCGCCCCGATCGGCGAGCGCCAGCCGGTCGTTCGGCAGCCCGCGGCGGAAATAGCGGGCCTCGTGCAAGAGCTCCTCGGCGGCGACGTTCGCCGCCTCGATCGTCATGTCCCGCGACAGAAGCAGCACCGGCGACGCGATGCGGTCCCAGACGCACTCGATCGTCGGGCGGCTCGGCTGGTCCGGGCTGCCGGTGGCGTGAGAGACCAGGAAGGCCGGAACGAGATCGCCGGCGAGGCGATTGAGAAGCGTCAGGACGGGCGGCAGGAATTCGTCCGAGCGCTGCGGCGGGGCGCAGACGGTCAGGAACCAGCTCTGCTGGGCGCAGTCGTGGAGGATGAGGCCGGCACCGGTCGGCTCGCCGTCCACCGCGAGATCGGGCCGGGCGAGGCGGTCGAGTTCGTCGAAGCGGAAGACCGTCCCGGCTTCGAGTCTTTGATGGCAATCGTCCTGCCAGCCGCCCTCGGAATAGCGCAGGCGCGTCCGGTTGGCGACGGACAGGGCGCGGCGCACCATGAGGCCACGGCGCGCGACGTTTCGGTCGACGCGTCTCAGCCGGGCTTGCGCCCCAGGCATGGCCTTCTCGATGGATCGGAGGAGTGGCGTCCACGACGATGGACACAGGGAAGCCTGGCCGACAAACTCGCGAACGAGGTCCAGCCGTCTTGGAAACTGGAGTAACATTGAAGCATGCCGTTTCTAGGCCCCGCGGGTATGATTCCACCGTCGGGGGAAAAATTCAAGTGTGTGCGAACGCTGCGCAGGGCTCCGAATTCATATGACAGCGGATGACGGGTTGCTTTTGATCTGATTCGATGAAGGGGTTTGATTCGCGGAGCGCTCTCATGTCCCTGTCCATTGCCGAACCAGCGTTGCCAAAGTCCAGGC